>NZ_JACIFV010000002.1 GCF_014197535.1 Rhizobium aethiopicum | reverse complement strand
GCGCCTGACCGGTCTGCCGGGGCATGACATGAGGTCGGGACGAACGATCGAGCATAGCCTCTCGACCACCGCCCTTGAAACGCTCGACCCAGCGGGCGACGATCTTGGCCGAGACGCCATAGGCCTGTGCTGCCTGAGCCTGAGTCAGATGCCCCTCGATAACAGCAAGGGCCATTTCTTCCCGGCGCAACGGTGTCAGTCGGGCATTCTTATGAATGTTCATTCGCGGCGATCCCTCCGACTCGAGATGTGGTAGCTCCAGTCTCCTCGATCCGCTCCGAATGGACAACCTCCCGAAAGCTCACACCTAGAGCCTTTCCAGGTTAGATTGAAGCGTTCCACGCTTTCAACGCGCATGCGATACGTCGGGCATCCGCACGGAGGTCGACAAGATCGCCGGCGACGGTCCGGGACCGCCTCGGTGCGGCCTGTATTTTCTATGAGAATCAACGCCTGGCCTCGGGAACAATTGTCTTCATCGGTTATTTCTTCTCTGACGCGCAGGAAAGAACATGACTCGCTACTATTTCGATCTGCACAACGGGGAAGGTCCGACGCGCGACGAGCACGGCACCGAGCTCAAATCTCGTGAAGACATTCCCAAAGAGGTGACCCGCATCCTGCTGGATGTGGCCCGTGACGAATTGCCGGCAGGCGACCGCACGACCATCGCCGTCACCGTCCGCGACGAGCGCGGCGATCCGGTCACGGTTGCCAGCCTCGTCTTCAGCAATGAATGGCTCGACGTCATCCGATGACGGCCTTCATCGAGGCTGCCGCCGAAGCCCGCGGGAAGGATTTTCAGCGCTCCGACACCCGCGCGATCGTCAGAAGGCGCCTGCCTCGGGCGCAGCCATTTCCTCGATCGCGTCGACACGGTCGGGATAAAAGGCGAGATGGTCCTTGATGTTGCTGACGGCGGCATGCGGGGATTCGTAGGTCCAGACGGCATTCTCGGAGCGTTTGCCAGCCAAAACAATGCTGTAGTAGGAGGCATCGCCCTTGTAGGGGCAATGCGTGGCGTGATCGGTGCGCTGAAGCAGCGACATGTCGACATCCCTGCGCGGAATATAGTGGACCGGCGGATAGGAGGCCTCGCGCAGCGTCAGCGCGTTGCGGCTATCGGCAATCGTCTTGCCGCCGACGGTGACGACGACGCGGCAGGGATTGTGCTCAACGGTGATCGGATGGTCCGGCCCGGGAATCTTGATCGACTTGTCCAACATGGGGTTCGTCTCCAGAAGATAACGATGCCCCTGAGATAGGGCGCCCATGCCGCCGGCCCAAGCCCCGAACCTTTATCCCCTCACGCCTGCAATTCGAAGCGCGATGACGCGTGGCTGAGGGTTGCGGTCGCCGCCGTCACCGTCCAGTGACTTGCGAGCGCATCGGCGAGTGTCGCGATCAGCCTGCCGGTATCCTCGCCGGCGCCGGCATGCAGCGCCTCGGCGACGATCAGCACCGAGCGCGTCGTCTCCCGCACCGCTGAAAGCCCGCTCTGCCGGTTCGTCCAGCGGCGCGCATGGGCTCTGCCTTCGCCATCCGCGAAGATCACTTCGTCAGGCTCCGGATGTTCGCTTTGACCGCCGAAGGTGAGATAGGTCTCATGCCCCGTTGCATGCCGCACCTGGAGATCGCCGGCAATTTTTTCCGTGTCGAAGGCGGCGACAGGAATGGCAAAGGCGAGCGAAATCGCATTGCAGAGATCGACGAGCGGATGAAGCCGCGGCAGCAGGCACTCCTGGCGGAAGCGGCGCAGCAGCGCCTCGGAGGCCGAGCGATACTGCGTCGGCTTCAGCCCCATGCGGGAAAAGCCGCGCCGCCAGGCCTGGATCTCCGGGAATTCGCTTTCCTGGGCTTCAGCCAGGCGAGCCTCGGCAATCGCGCTGAAACTTGCGACCGCCTCTTTGACGTCTGCCGCCGCATCAATGCCATCGGCATAAATCGCGGCGGCGCGAAGCTCCGGAAAAGCCTGCCAAATCGCCTCGGAATGGCTGAACTGCATGATCATTTCCCTTCCATGAGTTTCCTGTGGTTTCCGGCAAAGGCAAGCCCGGACACGGCCGCCAGCACGCAGGCAATGCCGGCAATCTGATTGAAGCCGACCGGCTCGCCGAGAATGACGAAGGCGAGCATGACGGCCGAAACCGGCGCAAGCGCGGTGAAGAGCGCGGCTTCGGTGCCGCTCACCCTCTCTGCCCCCGCATACCAGAGCAGAAAGCCGCCGACGGTCGGCACCAGGGCATAATAGGAGACGGCAGCGGCAGCGCTGGCGGAAAACCCATGAAAGAGCGCCTCGAAAATCGCCGGAACGATCGAGACGACGAAGCCGATGCCGGTCATCAGCATCGACTGGGCAAGCGGCGGGATATCGGCCGCCAGCCGCTTGTTCAACAGAATGAACAAGCCCTCGCAGATGACCGCAAGGAAAATCAGCAGATTGCCGACAAGCGAGCCGCCGGTCGCCTTTGGCGTGAAGGCGATCGAAAACACGCCGGCACTTGCCAGCGCCACCGCCAGCAGCAGGCCCCGCCCCGGCCGTTCGCGCAGCAGCAGGATCGAAACCGCCGCCGAGACCACCGGCAACGTGCCGATTATGACGCTGGCATCGGCGGCCGACGTCAGGCTGAGGCCCGATATCAGCAGCGTCGTGTAGCCGACACTGCCGGCGCCGGCCTGAATGACGAGGATGAGGCGGTCATGCCCGGAGAGCTTCGGTAACCGGGTTCCGCTTGCCCGCATCAGCAGGAAAAAGACGGGAAGAGCGAGGGCGAAGCGCAAGGCGGTGGCCGTGAAGGGCGGCAGTCCCGAAGCAATGATCTTGCTCGCAATGACAGTGCTGCCGACCGTCAGCATGGCCAGCGCCAGATAGAAATAGCCTTGAACCTGTCTCGACATTCCGCGCCTCCGATTGGATGCGCTGAAGAAACAGCAGCGACCGGTCTGGGTCTTGAACGAAATTGCAGGCGTATGACCAAAGGTGGCCAGCCCCGTCCTTCGAGGCCCCTGCGGGGCGCCTCAGGATGAGGCTGGAGAGAGGCCCAGTGCGGCCCTTGCGAGGCACCTCGGGATAAGGCTGGAGAGAGGTGGCAGCCGCAGGCACCCACGACCAGCCCTCATCCTGAGGCGCGTAGGCCAAAGGCCGGAGCCTCGAAGGACGAGGGCGGGTGGCAGGGTCTCACCGCTCAGAGAAAAGCGCCGGCGTAAAGCCGCGGCGACAGGCCGTATTTGCGCACGAAGACGCGCGTCATATGGCTCTGGTCGGCAAAGCCGCTGGCAAAGGCGGCTTCCGCAAGCGGCGTGCCCTCAGCGATCAGCCGCCGGGCGAGATGGATGCGGGCCTGGACGAGATAGGCATGCGGCGTCAGTCCCGTCGCCCTGGCGAAGCCGCGCAGCAACTGGAAGCGGCTGAGGCCGCTTTCCCTGGAAAGATCGGCCAGCGAGACGGCGGCAAGAGGATCGTCGTCGATCAGATCCCGCGCCGCGCGGATGGACGCCGGCACCGGCGGCCTCTCCTCGCTGCCGCCGCCTTCCCGCATGACATCGGCAACGAGTTGCAGCAGCAGTTCCTCGGAAAGCAGCCCGTCGGCAGTACTCGCGGTCACCACACGAAACAGCGTTTCGAAGCGGGCGGCGATCGCCGCATCGCGAATGACGGGATGGGAGATTTCCGAGCGCCCTGCGCCGATCTCTTGCGAAAGGCCGGTGACGATCTCGGGATCGAAATAGAGGATGCGCCACGATCGGCGCTCGCCGATCGGCGCGCCATCATGCACCTCGTTCGGATTGACGGTGATGATATCGCCGGCCTCGGCCTCCACCACGCCGCGCCCGCTGAGCGATTTCTGCGCCCCCGACGAGACAAGGCCGATGCCGAACTGCTCATGCGTGTGCCTGGCGAAACTGTGAGGCGTTTCGGCTTCCACCGCTTCGACGCCTGTCAGCGCCGAGCGCAGCATCCTGAACTGGTTTTTCGGCATTTGACATCCGCAGGTTCGATGCCGGCAACTCTGCCAGCCGCGCCTCGATGACGCAACGTCTAGAAGAACTCATCGAGCAGCTGATAATAACCGAGCCTTGCCGGATCAGGTGCCGGCAGGCCGTAACGATCGAGAAAGGGCTGCAACAGCGCCTCGCCGAAATTATAGGCGATGCTGCGGCAGGCGAGCGCGATATCCTGATGGCGGTCGGCGACGCCGAGGCGGCTGCAATCGATATAGCCTGAGAATTGGCCGCCGGACGCGACGAAGTTCGGCAGGCAGGCATCGCCATGGGTGACGACGAGATCCTCGTCGGTTGGCCTCATGCTTTCGAGCGCGGCGAAAAGTTCGGCAGCCCTTTTCCCAAGCCGGGCCGCATCGAAATCCTCCTCATCGACGGTTCCCGCTTCCATATGCGCCTTGGCCACCGGCAGGCGCTTTTCCAGGCGGTGATCGAACGGACAGGAAGCAATCGGCAGGCGATGAAGATCGAGCAGTGCCCCCGCCAGCAATTCGACACGCGCCAGCGGTGTCAGCGCCGAAGCGCTGGCAAGGTCGGTTCCCGGCAGGGCGCTCACCAGCAGCCAGTTGCGCTCGCCGTCGCTTTCCCGGGCGATCACCTCCGGGCATGGCAGGCGGCAAGCCTTGAGCCAGTCGAGCCGGGCCGCCTCATCGGCAAGCTCGCCGAACGGCCCCGCCGCCTCCACCTTCAAATAAAGCGCCGGCAGGCCCTCGCCTGCCAGGCGAAAGACACTCGCCGCCGACCGGCCGAGCGCATCCCGTTGCATCCGGTAGCCGGCCAGACGGGCAGCAAGCGGGCCAGGCAATCTCTCGAAAGATGTCAATGAATCGTTTCGGCGGGGGCTGCTTCGAGCAGGATCTCGAACGCCTCTTCGAGCGCCGCCACCAGAATATCGGTCAGTTCCTCGCCTTTGTTTTCCAGGAACAGCGCGCTGACGGCTTCATCCTGACGCTCAAGAAAACGCTCGATCTCGTTCGACATATCATTGTCCCTTCTTCACCGTACCATCACGGCCATGGTGAGAGGCTAGATGCGGTTCCTTGCGTGTGGCTGGTTGCGGGAGAAGGCTTGCGCCACGTGAAGGTCAGTATTTCAGAAAACCCCGGCTTTTCCATTGGCTTTTGGGAATCTTGTCTCCAACATCGAAGCGGAAGGATATTACCTTCCTAGCATCATTGTCGACTTCGCATATCAAGGTAACGTCGTACCAAGAGCCTGAACTCTGGAAGGCGCCGCCTGTGCCGTTAAGAATATTCCCCTTGATGGCACGCGAGAAGGAAGGCAGGAAATCCGGCTTATACCCTTTCGGAGCATGGATCAGTTGCTGTTGAAGTTCGGTCAGGCAGAGCGCATTGATGCGGGTACCTCGAGGCAGATTGTTAATCGCGGTCTTAATCATCGGATCGGAAGTGACCCTCTCGGAATACAGCACCCCAGCTTCGGTAAGCTCTTTGGCTTTCTTTCCAGCTGCCGTCACAGGAGGTGGCGCTGACGCAGGTTCGTTTGTACGTTCCGCTTGCTCGAATTTCGTCTTTGCTTCGTCCGGCCCTATGGCAGCCGGCGCTTTCTTTTCCGGGTTGATTTCATCAGTTTGCACCTGAGGGAGCTCGATATCCTTAGGCACTGGATTCGCCGCAGGAACCGTCTTCGGAACATCAGACTTTTCGGATTGCGATGGCTCAACGGACGCGTTCGCTGATTTCACGCCGGCAATGGATGGCTTTCGGGTTTCCGCGTGCTGCGGCAACGCCTGTTGCCTCTGTCCCGACACAGTATCCTTGTTCGCAAACTCAAGAACCGAACGAGAGATGCTTTGCATCGGAGGGGTCAGCTGAGGTTTTGCAGCTTCCGTTTGAGGCGGCGGCGGTGGAGGCGGCGGCAGTTGTTTCTTCGCCTGTTCCGGCGGCTTCAGTTCCGGTCGTTTTTCCTTGGGTTTTTCCTCCGGCTTCTTCTCCTCCGGCGGCGGAACGAGCTCGACCTTCACGCTCTCGTCTTCGGCGAGCTTCGGCTCGATCCTCGGCAGACCGAAAATGAGAAGCGCGATGAGAGGCACATGCAGAAGCACGGACGCACCGACACCCCAGCGGATTTCAGTCCGCTGTTTCGATCCTTCATGCATTTCTGCCGGGTCGACTTCTTCTGTCACAGCAGCGATGTGGCCTTTAAAGCGGGCAGCATCAAGCCACAAAAGCAAAAAACCTCGTGATTACACCGCCGAACTCTCAGTTCGGCGGACGTCATCCGCAACGCGGTATGCGTATGCGCTTCGGCCTCACCTGGCCTCTGCACAGTATTTGGAACCGAGCTCGAGCAGTGATCAGCCCAACGAACCAATGAGATCCCGATAGGCCGCTTCCGGGAAGGCCTTCAGCGTCTCGGTCCGCACGTTGCCGGCCATGGCAAGAGAGAGTGTGAAATGCGCCATCACGGCATCGTCAGGCGCCTCGCAGACGGCCACCATGTCATGCCCGCCCATCGTCAGAAAGAATTGATTGAAGGAGCCGCCGACGCTGGCGAGCAGTTTCTTCGCCGCGTCCAGCCGTTTTGTCGAGTCACGTACAGTGCGGATGCCTTGATCCGTCCAATCGATCAAAAGAATGTAAGTGGTCATATCGCACCTCCCAGAGCGTGGTGCCGAAAAGGTGAGCAGACGACATCATGCTCTCTTCTTGGATCAGATCCGGATTCGGATTTCAGGCCGGCAAGGCCTGCAATCATCTGGATCCGGCGGGGATAGACCATGCAGGCATATGTCGCCCCTCGCTCGCGCGTCGCGATCGATCCCTACCCGCGGCCGGATTATAGGCTTGTCACCACAGGGCGACAAGAAAGCCGCCGCGATCATTGGTACTAATCATAAAAGCAAAAGCCGGGCGTAAAGCCCGGCTTTTCCAAATCATCACGGCATTGTCGAAGCGTCAGCTGTCGAGGAAGGAGCGCAGCTTTCTCGAGCGGCTCGGATGCTTCAGCTTGCGCAGCGCCTTCGCCTCGATCTGGCGGATACGTTCGCGGGTGACCGAGAACTGCTGGCCGACTTCTTCGAGCGTGTGGTCGGTGTTCATGCCGATGCCGAAGCGCATGCGCAGCACGCGTTCCTCGCGCGGCGTCAGCGAGGCGAGAACGCGGGTCGTCGTCTCGCGCAGGTTCGCCTGGATGGCAGCGTCGATCGGCAGCAGCGCGTTCTTGTCCTCGATGAAATCGCCGAGATGCGAATCCTCTTCGTCGCCCACCGGGGTTTCGAGCGAGATCGGCTCCTTGGCGATCTTCAGGACCTTGCGGACCTTTTCGAGCGGCATGGCGAGCTTTTCGGCCAGTTCCTCCGGCGTCGGCTCGCGGCCGATCTCGTGCAGCATCTGGCGCGAGGTCCGGACGATCTTGTTGATCGTCTCGATCATGTGCACCGGAATGCGGATCGTGCGGGCCTGGTCGGCGATCGAGCGGGTGATCGCCTGACGAATCCACCACGTCGCATAGGTCGAGAACTTGTAACCGCGGCGGTATTCGAACTTGTCGACCGCCTTCATCAGGCCGATATTGCCTTCCTGAATGAGATCGAGGAACTGCAGGCCGCGGTTCGTGTACTTCTTGGCGATCGAGATGACGAGGCGAAGGTTCGCTTCGACCATTTCCTTCTTGGCGATGCGGGCTTCGCGTTCGCCCTTCTGCACCATATGCACGATGCGGCGGAATTCCGAGATCGAGATGCCGGTTTCCGTCGCCAGATTCTGGATCTCCTGGCGGATGTCGCGGATCGTCGTGTTCTCGGCCTTGGCGAATTCCTTCCAGCCGCGAGCAGCCAGATTGCCGATCGACTTCATCCAGTTCGGGTCGAGCTCGGCGCCCTGATACTGCTCAAGGAAACTATCGCGCTTGACGCCGTAGGATTCGGCCAGACGCAGCAGGCGGCCTTCGTTCTGCACGAGGCGCTTGTTGATGTCGTAGAGCTGCTCGACCAGTGCATCGATGCGGTTCTGGTTGAGCGACAGCGATTTGACCGCCTTGATCAGCTCGTCCTTGAGTTCCTTGTAGCGGCGCTCCTGGGCGGAAGACAGCGTGCCGGTGGCGGCAAGACGCTGCTCGACCTGCTGGTCCTGCAGCTTGCGCAGCTTCTTGTAGGTCTCGGCGATGATGTCGAGCGTTTCCATCACCTGCGGACGAAGCTCGGCTTCCATCGCGGCGAGAGAGAGGTTGGATTCATCCTCGTCCTCTTCTTCCTCTTCAGGAGGCAGGCCTTCGCCGCCGACATCGGTAATGTCGTCGTCACCGGAGCGGGCGCGCCGGGTCTTTTCCTTCTCTTCCGCCGCCTTGCGGTCGGCCTCGATCTTTTCGGGGCTCTGGAACTGCGGCGCGGCCTTGGCTTCCGGACCGGAATAGGTCGTTTCGAGATCGATGATCTCGCGCAGCAGCGTCGTGCCCTCGTTGAGTTCGTCGCGCCAGATGATCAGCGCCTGGAAGGTCAGCGGGCTCTCACAGAGGCCCGCGATCATCGTCTCGCGGCCGGCTTCGATGCGCTTGGCGATCGCGATTTCGCCTTCGCGCGACAGAAGCTCCACCGAGCCCATCTCGCGCAGATACATGCGCACCGGATCGTCGGTACGGTCGGTCGGCTCTTTCTTTTTGGCGGTCGCAAGCGCGGTGCCGGCCGAAGGCGCGAGTTCGCCGCCTTCGCTTTCGTCATCGCCGCCGGCGTCGTCGTCATCGCCACCGCCGGAAGCACCAGCCTCTTCGGCTTCCTCGTCCTCGATGACGTTGATGCCCATGTCCGACAGCATCGACATCGTGTCTTCGATCTGCTCGGAGGTCACTTCCTCGGACGGCAGGACGGCGTTCAGCTCGTCCATCGTCACATAGCCGCGCTTCTTGGCGGCCTTGATCATCTTCTTGACCGCGTCGTCGGAAAGATCGAGAAGAGGGCCGTCGCTTGCGCCGTCGCGTTCGACTTCCGCGTCTTCGTTCTCTTTGACCTTGGTTGCCATTTATATCGTCGCCTTCCTGACGCTATCCAATCTCGCTACGGTGAATGGGCCGTCTCAGGGCTTGACGCGCCGCTCGCGTCGCCCTTGAATCACCTGAGCCCACCTAACGGGATGACATTTAAAGTCTGATTAACCACGATCGCCGGTACCGGACAGCAAAGCTTTCTTGCCTTTGGATTTCCGGCCATGGTTGCGCGATCCGCCTTGACCCTGTTCACCGCTTCAACAAGTCGAACGGTGATTCCCACATTTTTTGTTCTCGTCAAGCTTTTCCAGCAAAAAAGCCCGCGAAAACTCGGAAAAAGCCTTATCCACAGGCTTTGAACCGCGGCTGCGATTGCGAACCTTATTTAAGAAGCAGCAAACAAAAGACAAGGGCGGCCGAGATTTTGCTCGCCGCGCCCGTTGTTTCAGCCTTTTGACGCAGTTGTGGCTTGGATATATTGCGCTTTTTCCGGGCGGGTATCGGCCGGCCTAATGCGCCGCGCCATCATAGGGCGTCACCTTCAGCGCGCCGAGATCGAGCGCGGGAATGCAGCGCAGATTAATCGAAGCCATCGACGAGCCGTTAGGGGCCACGCCCTCGCCGAAAGGCGCGATGCCGCAATTGGCGCAGAAATGATGCTGGATGACATGCTTGTTGAAAGTATAAGTCGAGATATTTTCCTCAGGTGTCTTCAGCACCAGCTTCTCGCGCGGCACGAAGGCAAGAAGCCCGCCTCGCCTGCGGCAGAGCGAACAATTGCAGTCGAGCGCCTCAGTGAATTCGCCTTCGACGGTGAAAGCGATGTTGCCGCAATGGCAGCTTCCATAGAGCATGTCGTCCTCCTCACATCCAATCCATCACGACTTTGCCTGAATTGCCCGACCGCATCGCCTCGAAACCGTCGCGGAAATCGTCGATCTTGATGCGATGGGTGATGATCGGCGAAAGATCGAGGCCGCCTTGCACGAAGGCGATCATCTTGTACCAGGTCTCGAACATCTCACGGCCATAGATGCCCTTGAGATTGAGCATCTTGAAAATCACCTTGTTCCAGTCGATCTCGAAACCAGCCGGCGCGATGCCGAGAATGGCGATCTTGCCGCCATTGTTCATCTTGTCGATCATGTCGCGGAAGGCGGGTGCTGCGCCCGACATTTCGAGCCCGACGTCGAAGCCCTCCGTCATGCCGATCGCCTTCATCACGTCGGCGAGGTTTTCCTTCGATGCATCGACGACATGGTCGATGCCGAGCTTGCGCGCCAGGTCCAGACGGTGCGGATTGATGTCGGTGATGACAACCTTGCGGGCGCCGGAACGTTTGGCGACGAGCGCTCCCATGATGCCGATCGGCCCGGCGCCGGTGACGAGCACGTCCTCACCGACGAGATCGAAGGAAAGCGCGGTATGCACGGCATTGCCGAACGGATCGAAGATCGCGGCGATCTCGTCGGAAATGTCGTCCGGGATCGGCACGACATTGCTTTCGGGAATGCAGACGAACTCGCCGAACGAGCCCGGCCGGTTAACGCCGACGCCGAGCGTGTTGCGGCAAAGATGCCCCCTGCCCGCCCGGCAGTTGCGGCACTTGCCGCAGACGATATGCCCCTCGCCGGAGACCCGCTCGCCGACGTGATAGCGGGTGACCGCCGAACCGATCTCGGCGATCTCGCCGGAGAATTCATGACCGACCACCATCGGCACCGGAATGGTCTTCTGCGCCCACTGGTCCCAGTTCCAGATGTGGACGTCGGTGCCGCAGATCGCCGATTTCTTCACCCGGATCAGCACATCGTTCGGCCCCACCTCCGGCACCGGCACATTCTCCATCCAAAGCCCGACTTCCGGCTGCGACTTGACCAGCGCCTTCATCATGTTCGACATTCAACTACCCCACCTTTGCTGGCCCAGACTTCGCTATTCCCTCTTCTCCCCAGCGGGGGAGAAGGTGCCCGTAGGGCGGATGAGGGGGCCACACGGCACACCGCCCAAATCCGATATTGTTTCTCGCTTACTGCTCGAAACCTCGCTTCGCTCGCCCCCTCATCTGTCCTGACGGACATCTTCTCCCCGCTGGGGAGAAGGGAGAAGAAGCCTTCTCAAATCACCCCCAACTCCCGCCCTGCCTCCGCAAAAGCCGCAATCGCCCGCTCTACATCCGCCTTCGAATGCGCCGCCGACATCTGGGTGCGGATGCGGGCCTGGCCTTTCGGCACCACAGGGAAAGAGAAGCCGACTACATAGATCCCCTTCTTCAGCATCAGGCTCGCCATGTCCTGCGCGAGCTTGGCATCGCCAAGCATGACCGGGATGATCGGGTGGCCTTCGCCGGCTAGCTTGAAGCCGAGCTTCGTCATTTCAATACGAAAGAGATCGGCATTGTCGGAAAGGCGCTTGCGCAGGGCATCGCCGTTTTCGATCAGGTCGAACACTTTCATCGAGGCAGCGGCGATGACGGGAGCCAGCGTGTTCGAGAACAGATAGGGCCGCGAACGTTGCCGCAGCCATTCGACGACTTCGGCTCTCGCCGAAGTGTAACCGCCGGACGCGCCGCCGAGCGCCTTGCCGAGCGTGCCGGTGATAATATCGATCCGGCCTTCGACGCCGCAATATTCCGGCGAACCGCGGCCGTTCTTGCCGACGAAGCCGACGGCGTGGCTGTCGTCGACCATGACCATCGCGCCGTATTTCTCGGCGAGATCGCAGACGCCACCGAGATTGGCGATGATGCCGTCCATCGAGAAGACGCCGTCGGTCGCAATCAGCTTGAAGCGGCTGCCTTCGGCCTTTTTCAGCTCCTCTTCCAGCGCCGCCATATCGTTGTTGGCGTAGCGGAAGCGCTTGGCCTTGGAGAGACGCACGCCATCGATGATCGAGGCATGGTTCAGCGCGTCGGAAATGATCGCGTCCTCTTCGCCAAGCAGCGTTTCGAACAGACCGCCATTGGCATCGAAGCAGGAGGAATAGAGGATCGTGTCCTCCATGCCGAGAAAGGCAGAAATGCGGGCTTCGAGCTGCTTGTGCTCCTCCTGCGTGCCACAGATGAAACGCACCGAGGCCATGCCGTAACCGTAGCGGTCGAGCGCCCGCTTGCCGGCCTCGGCCAGTTCTTCATTATCGGCAAGGCCGAGATAGTTGTTGGCGCAGAAGTTCAGCACACGCTCGCCGGTGGAAATCGCAATCTCGCCCGCCTGCTTGGAACTGATGACCCGCTCTGACTTGTAGAGGCCGGCATCCCTGAGCGCCGAAATTTCGGCCCGGAGATGGGAAAGAAATGGCGAGGTCATGGGCGGCCTTTCCTGACGTTTTTTATAGCAATCGGGTTAGCATATCGCTGCTTGCTTGTCTTCTCGCTGCACCAAAATCAGCAGGCCCCTTCAATCATTGTCGTGCGAAAGAATGATCTCCAGGAAAGCGTCGCCATAACGCTCGAGCTTCGATTGCCCGACGCCCGATATGCCGAGCAATTCCTTGCGGCTGCGCGGCCGCTCCGTTGCAAAGGCAATCAGCGTCGTATCGGGAAAGACGACGTAAGGCGGCACGCCGAGCGATTTGGCAATCGCCATGCGCTCGGCTCTCAGCGCCTCGAACAGCGTGCCGTCGGCGCCCGACAGGCCCGACTTGCGCTCGCTGCGCTCGGCCTTCTTCGTACGCCGTTCCGAGGCCGGCCGGTCCTTGCGGAAGAAGACCTGCCGTTCCTGCTTGAAGACGGCGCGCGCCTCCGGCTCCAGCTTCAGCGCCCCATAGGCCTCATGATCGATACGGATCAGCCCCATGGCGAGCAGCTGGCGGTAGACCGATTGCCATGTGCGCGCCGGAATGTCCTTGCCGGCGCCGAAGACGGGCATATTCACATGGCCGAAACGCTCGGTCTTTTCGTTGACGTTGCCGACCAGCACGTCGATGACGTGACCGGCGCCGAAGCGCTCGCCGGTGCGGTAGACGGCGGCGAGCGCCTTGATCGCCGCTTCCGTGCCCTCCCAGGTTTCAACCGGCTTCAGGCAGGTGTCGCAATTTCCGCATTGGCCGGCATGCGCCTCGCCGAAATGGGCAAGGATCGCCTGCCGGCGGCAGGAGGCGGTTTCGCAGATCGCCAGCAGAGCGTTGAGCTTGGCGCGCTCGACCCGCTTGATTTCGTCTGCGGCGTTGCCCTCATCGATCATGCGGCGGCGCTGGATGACATCGGCCATGCCATAGGCCATCCAGACCTCGGACGGCAGCCCGTCTCGGCCGGCGCGCCCGGTTTCCTGATAATAGGCCTCCACCGAACCCGGCAGGTCGAGATGGGCGACATAACGCACATTCGGCTTGTCGATGCCCATGCCGAAAGCGACGGTCGCGACCAGGCAGAGATTCTCTTCTTTCAGGAAAGCATCCTGATTGGCGTCGCGCAGCGCCCGGTCCATACCGGCGTGGTAGGGCAGCGCGCGGATACCCTGCCCGTTCAGCCAATCGGCCGTATCCTCGACCTTGGCGCGCGACAGACAATAAACGATGCCGCTGTTGCCTTTATGGCCGGAGAGGAAGCGCAGAAGCTGCTGGCGCGGCTGGTCGCGCTCGACGATTTCATAGGCGATGTTCGGCCGGTCGAAGCTGGTGGTGAAGATTTCGGCATTGCCGAGCCCCAGCCGCTCGATGATATCGTCACGCGTATGCGGGTCGGCCGTTGCCGTCAGCGCCACGCGGGGCACGCCGGGATACTGTTCGCCGAGGCGGCCGAGCTCGCGATATTCCGGGCGGAAATCATGGCCCCACTGCGAGACGCAGTGGGCCTCGTCGATCGCAAACAGCGCGATCTTCTCACTGGCGATCAGCTCGCGGAAACCATCCGTCAGGATGCGCTCGGGCGTCACGTAGAGAAGATCGAGCTTTCCCGCCGAAAGCGCCCGGCGAACCTCGACGAACTCCTCGCGCGACAGCGACGAATTGAGTGCCGCAGCCCTGATGCCGAGCTGCTTCATCGCCTCCACCTGATCGCGCATCAGCGCAATCAGCGGCGAGACGACGATGCCGACGCCGTCACGGCAAAGCGCCGGGATCTGGAAGCACAGCGATTTGCCCGCACCTGTCGGGAAGAGCACCACGGCATCGCCGCCTGAAACAATATGCTCCACCACCTGCTGCTGTTTGCCGCGGAAGGTGGAATAACCATAGACCTGTTTCAGGATGTCGAGCGGCGAGCGGTCGGCGGAAAACAGCGCATCGGAAGCGGAAAAGCCTGGTTCATTGCGTTCGCGGAGCGGCATCAGTGGTTCGCCGCCCCTTTGACACGGCCGGAAAGCACGCCGAAGCCGTCGATGATCGCCTCCTGATTCTCGAGGCGTACGCCTTCAAGATGCACTTCCTGCTGCGCCCGTATCAGCTGAACGATCGCCTCGCCGTCGCCGGCTTCGGTCGCCAGCGCAATCTCGCGTTCGAGTTCCATCTTCTGCCGGCGCAAAGCCTTCGCCCGTTTGTGGAAGGCGAGCGCCTGACGATAGCCCTCACGGGCATCCTCCATCGCCGCCTCCTCGGTCGCCGTCCAGAGCCTCGCATTGCGCACCTGCTGGTCGAGGCTCTTGATGAGCGGACCGAAGCCTTCGAATTCCAGCCGCTCAGTCAGATATTCGCGCGTCAGATGCGGGCCGGCGACGGCAGCGGCTGCGCCGAGCATCGCCGACCAGAGCCGCTGCAGCTCGCGGCTGTCATATTCGATCGCGGCGATTTCATCATAATCGTCGATCATCAGGGCCGGATGATTGACGATGGTGAGCGCCAGCACGCTTTCGCGCAGCGCCGTATTGTCCCGGTGTCCGCGCACGGGGCCCGAGCGGGCGAGCCGGTCGGAAATCAGGCTGGGGCTTTTCGGTCCTGCCTTGGCCGCATTGTCGCGGCCGTTCCGGGAATTGCCGCTGAAACCGCGCCGCTCGCCACTGTTGCGGTTCTGGAACTGCGGCTGGAAGAAGGCGTTCAGCCGGTCGCGAATATCCTGCTGGTAATGGCGGCGCACATTTTCGTCGGCGATGACGGCGACGAGCTGCTTCAGCCGTGCTTCGAGCTCGGCGCGCGCCTCGGGCGTATCGAACTTGCCGGTGTTGATTTCCCGGCTCCACAGCATCTCCGAAAGCGGCTTCGCCTGGCTCATCACCTTGTCGAAAGGCGCGCGCCCATCGTCGCGCACGAGATCGTCCGGGTCCTTACCGTCAGGCAGAAGCGCGAAGCGGACGGAGCGGCCGGGCTTCAGATGCGGCAGCGCCAGCTCGGCGGCGCGATTGGCGGCGCGAATGCCGGCGCCGTCGCCATCGAAGCACAGCACCGGCTGCGGCACCATCTTCCAGAGCAGCTCGAGCTGGTTTTCGGTGAGCGCCGTGCCGAGCGGCGCGACGGCATTTTCGATGCCCGCCTGATAGAGCGCGATCACGTCCATGTAACCTTCGACGGCGATGATGGTGCCGCTCGCATTGTCGTCCTGAGAGTCGCCGCGGCCAGGCCCCTGTATGGCGCGGCGCGCTCGGGCGAAATTGTAAAGGACATTACCCTTGTGGAAGAGCTCCGTCTCGTTGGAGTTCAGATATTTCGCCGGCGCATCTGATGACATGGCGCGGCCGCCGAAGGCGATCACCTTTTCCCGCGACGAAAGGATCGGGAACATGATGCGATCGCGGAAGCGGTCGTAGGAGACCGGCACGTTTTCATGAACGACCAGGCCGCAGGCCTCGATCTGCTCCTTGGAGACGCCCTTGCCGGCGAGGAATTCCTTCAGCGCATTGCGGCTATCAGGCGCATAACCGAGACGGAAGGTCTCGATGGTACGCCCCGTCAGCCCGCGATCGCGCAGATAGGCGCGCGCCTTTGCGCCGTTGGCCGTCTGCAGCTGGTCCTGGAAGAAGCCCGTCGCCATTTCCATGACGTCGATCAGCGAGCCGCGCTCCTTCTCGCGTTTTTCCATCACGGGATCGGCAAGCGGCATCGGCACGCCGGCCATGTCGGCGATCTGCTGCACGGCCTCGGGAAAACTCAAGCCCTCCAGCTCGGTCAGGAAGCGGAAGTGATCGCCGGTGACGCCGCAGCCGAAGCAGTGATACCGACCCTTTCGGTCCTCGCAGTGGAAGCTCGGCGATTTCTCGCCATGGAACGGGCAGCAGGCCCAGTAGTCGCCGCGCGAGACATTGGTCTTGCGCTTGTCCCAGCTGACGCGGCGCGCAATCACGTTCGAAATCGGAACGCGGTCGCGGATCTCATCGAGAAAGGTGTTGGAAAAGCGCATTTATCCCTCTTGGCCAAGCTCCATATAAGCTGCTTTGCCGCACCATGCCACGAAACTCGTCGGGAAAACCCGCTATTCACAGGCAAGTGCACCCAACGGTGGCAGCGTCGGTTATCCAATCAACAACGCGTGACCACCCCTGCGACAGGGGTGCGACATTATTGTCGCCGAAAGGCCTGAGGTCGGCCGCCTCAAGGGCTTCGGCACGAGCGGTGGCATAACACGAAACCGAATTAAAACGTTTCAAAACAGCCGCTTATCGGCATGATCGCTCGCGGATCGTGATCCTCGCGGCGCCTGCCGAACCTTCGCCTCGAAGACGCTCGAAGCGCCGTTTCCGGCAATCATTATTTTTTTGTAATTTGAACAGACAGCCGCATCGCCATAGGTTTGATCTCAACAAAGCGATCCCCGAGCGAAGCACCATCCCTACCCCCGGCGCCGCTTCGCAAGGGTGCCTTTGCAAATACCCTCCGGCTTGGGCCTCAGCCCTGCGTTGCCGGCGGAAGCAAAGAGCAAGAAGGCAGGAGCGCCCCCAGCTCCTGCCTTCTTAAATTTAGGCTCTGTTGCCAACTCTCCCTTTGAAATTAACCGCTTATCGACAAAACCGTTGACAGACGGCGCGGGCATGAAAGATGTATGCCCGAACTCCTGGACCCTTCCCAATGGCTTTCACCGCGGAAAATCTTGCAGCAGACGATCGCTTTCTCGCTGCGATCCTACATTGCGCCAATCAACTGCTTGCGATCTATCGCGAGAGCCCGCGCATCGCATCGATTTTCGCCGCGCAGCAGCGCTGGCTGATGGCCCATGCCGGCTTCGCACTTCATTACGGTCACCCCGACGACGGCCAGAGCGGTGGCCTCTATTCCGGCCGCTTTGTCGATTTCGCAGTCAAGAACGACATCGCCAGCCGCAACACGGCCGCGGCTTTCATGCAGGAAATGCTGGCCTATCGTTCCCTGCGTGTGGTGCCCGGACCTGACAAGCGCACACGCTATCTGGAACCGACCGAAATTGCCGAACAGCATTTCACCCGATGGCTCGTCACCCATATGATGATCCTCGACAGCCTCGACGGCGGCGAACGCGCCGACCAGATCACCGCCGACCCCTCCGCAACAATGGCTGCGATCCAGCCGCGGATCGCAAGGGCGATCATCGGCAGCGACTCCGTGCGCAATCCTGGCCCCACCTTCAACCTCTTCAACTGGGCGAATTCCGGCGGACTGGTGATGGATTACCTGATCTCCCGCCTTCCGCAATTTCCTCGGGCGGCCGAGCGCGTCGTTATCGGTCCCCTGTCGCTCCGGGAGCTCCGCGAACAATTCATGATTTCCAATACCCACCTGAAGCGGCTTCTGACCCAGGCCGCGACCATGGAAAGCGTCGGCTGGACAGAACCTTCGCGCAAGGGCGACTTCTGGCTGTCCCGCCGCTTCATCCTCGAATATTGGAACTATCAGGCGGCGAAGTTCGCCATCGTCGATGCCGCCGCCGAGGCCGTGCTCGGACCTGCGGTCCGTCAAGAACCGCAAGCGAGACGGGCCATCTGAGGCTTATCCGTTCAAAAGCTCCTTGACGGTTGCCGATGCCTTGGCGAAATCCATCTGGCCGGCATAACGCTCCTTGAGCGCCGCCATCACCTTGCCCATGTCCTTGACGCCGGCAGCACCCGTCTCGGTGATGATCGCCGAGATGTTGGCGCGCACTTCGCTGTCGGAAAGCTGCTTCGGCATGAAGTCCTGGATGACGGTGATTTCCGCCCGCTCCTTGGCGGCAAGCTCCGGCCGGGAATTCTCCTCATAGATCTTGGCCGATTCGTCGCGCTGCTTCACCATCTTGGCGAGGATCTGCAGGATCTCGTCGTCGCTCGCCTGCTCCTTGCCGGTACCGCGATTGGCAATGTCGCGGTCCTTGATCGCCGCCTGAATCAGCCGAACGGTCGATAACCGCTCCGTATCCTTGGCCTTCATCGCCTCTTTCAGCTGGGTGGCGAGTTGATCGCGCAGCATGTCTTCACTCCTTTTTTGATGCCGCTTCATAAACCACGCCGATGCGACCGATCAAATAAATTGCGCGATGGGCGCGATAAAGCGCAGGAAAACGGCCGCAATCCCGGCTACAAAGATTGACGCTCAGCGATTGCTTGGCTATTTACCGCCACCTGCACCAAAATTCGTGATCAGGCCTGAAGCGCGCGGCATTGCCGTGCCCACACGTCTGCGAGATCAAATGGCGACGAGCGCGGCTAAGCGCATCGGCCGCCGGAAACGGGATGAAGATGACCGCAACAGCACCCTGGACAACCGAAAAGCCGACCGCCTTGCTCGTTCTTGCCGACGGTACGGTGATCGAAGGCAGGGGCATCGGCGCCACCGGCAAGGTCCAGGCCGAAGTCGTCTTCAACACGGCGCTGACCGGCTACGAAGAGATCATGACCGACCCCTCCTATCTCGGCCAGATCGTCACCTTCACCTTTCCCCACATCGGCAATATCGGCACCAATGACGAAGATATCGAGGACCTGACGCCTGCAGCCCGCCACGGCGCGGTCGGCGTCATCTTCAAGGCCGACATCACCGACCCCTCGAACTACCGCGCCGCCAAGCACCTCGACCAATGGCTGAAGGCCCGCGGCATCATCGGCCTTTGCGGCATCGACACGCGTGCGCTCACCGCCTGGATCCGCGAGAACGGCGCTCCGAACGCGGTGATCGCCCACGACCCCAACGGCGTCTTCGACATCGAGGCGCTGAAGGCCGAAGCCAAGGCCTGGAGCGGCCTGGAAGGTCTCGATCTTGCCAAGATCGCCTCGTCCGGCCAGTCCTCACAATGGGCGCAGACGCCGTGGGTCTGGAATGAAGGTTACGGCGAACTCGGCGCGGCGGATGCGAAATATCACGTCGTCTGCCTCGATTACGGCGTCAAGCGCAACATCCTGCGCCTGTTTGCCGGCCTCGACTGCAAGGTGACCGTCGTGCCGGCAACAACGAGCGCCGAAGACGTGCTCGCCTTGCAGCCGGACGGTATCTTCCTGTCGAACGGTCCCGGCGATCCGGCGGCAACCGGCGAATATGCCGTGCCGGTCATCAAGACGCTTGTTAAGACTGATGTCCCGGTCTTCGGCATCTGCCTCGGCCACCAGATGCTCGGCCTCGCCTTGGGCGCCAAGACCGAAAAGATGCACCAGGGCCATCACGGCGCCAATCACCCGGTCAAGGATCACACAACGGGCAAGGTCGAGATCGTCTCGATGAATCACGGCTTCGCGGTCGACTCGAAGTCGCTGCCCGACGGCGTTGAAGAGACTCATGTTTCGCTTTTCGACGGCACCAATTGCGGCCTGCGCGTGCTCGGCAAGCAGGTCTTCTCCGTCCAGCACCATCCGGAAGCCTCTCCCGGCCCGCAGGACAGCCATTATCTCTTCCGCCGCTTCGTCAACATGGTGCGCGAGAAGAAGGGCGAACCAGCGCTCGCCGAACGCTGATTTCAAGAAGTGCCGGTTTCGCAAGGCCCGTTAAACGGGCAGCCACCAACGTAACGCAGCATCTCTTGAACTTGAAAGACAGCTATCAGAGAAAGGACCGCTATCTGCCCATAGCGACCTTTTTTCGTTGCCGAAGAACAGGGCTGCTTTGCGTTCGCAAGTAGAGGACGGCTTCGCAGCTTCCTGACGCTGAGGGTCGTGGTTGCGCCGGCACTGGCTATTACTCAGCTCCGTGCAAACGGCGGCAACAGCTTCAAGATCGGACATTAATCATCCGTCATTGTGCGACACCGGCCTTGCGTAGCCCCTCCACGACAAGCTCGAAATCAGCGGGATTCTTGAAGGGCAAGACTTTGCGACGGTATTCCAAGGAGTAGTCGGGATTGACTCGCAGCACTTCTTGCCACGCCGCGCGAGCCTCTTCGAAACGGCCGAGGTGCCCGTAACAGGCGGCGAGAAGCGCGGGGGAGACATCGGTAATGGGGTTGCGGCTCACGCGCTGCAGCAACAGCTCGACGGCCTCTCGGAACCTTCCCAGTTGAAACAGAGCCAAAGCCTGAAAGTGGAGAACGACATCCGGAAAGTACGGATTCAGGACCCTCGCCCGATCGAAACAGGCGAGTGCCTCCCCGGCTCTGCCCGAATAGATTAGTGCCTCGCCGAGGCTGACCTGCCCTTCGGCGAAGTTCGGATTGAGGACTATCGCACGCTCGGCCTCGCTGATGGCTCTATCGTGCTGTCGCGAGTAAAGCTTGACCACGCTCAGCGCCCAGTGTGCAACAGGATCGTTATCATCCCGCGCTACCGCCAGCGTCGCAGCCTCTTCGGCTTGCTCGATGGAGCGCTGCGGCGACGCGCTCCACCGGTTCAGGTAGTCGAGCCCGTGAGTAAGAGCGAGAAAGGCGTGCGCCGAGGCGAAGTTCGGGTCCAGGTCGACGGCGCGTCGCAAAAGCTCGCGGGCATCGCTGTTCGTTTGCTTCGTCAGGCGGTGCCACAGCTCCCGGCCACGCAGGAAGCAATCATACGCCTCAGGGCGCCCGGTCTGCCCCGGCACCAGCCTTTTTCGATCGCCCTCTGTCAGACTGACCGCCAGCGCATCGACGATTTTCTGCGTTACATCGTCCTGAACCGCGAATATGTCGGTCAGGTCGCGATCGAACCGCTCCGCCCATATGTGCCCGCCGGTGGTCGCGTCGATGAGCTGCGCGGTGATGCGTACCCTGTTCCCCGATTTGCGCACACTGCCCTCGAGAACATGCCGCACGCCGAGCTTCGTGCCCACCTCCTGCACCTGGACGTTCTTGCCCTTGAAGGTAAACGACGAATTGCGGGCGATGACGAAGAGCTGCGACAACTTCGATAGCGCCGTGATGATGTCTTCCGATATGCCGTCGGCGAAGTAGTCCTGTTCGGCGTCACCGCTCATGTTGGCGAAGGGCAGGACGGCGATCGACAGCTTCGGCGACGTTGCCGTCGCAGGTGGGTTCGTTGCGGTTTCCGAGGTCGCGGCTGCCTTGGTCCCGGCGCTGCCGACTTGCAGCGAATAGACCCGGATCGGTTCGGCGATGTTCTTGAGTTGCGTGTTGCCGAGATCGCTGACCGAGAGGTCGAGCCTCGCCTTGACTTGGCGATAGGCATCCTCGGACAGGCAGATCGCGCCCGCCGCAGCGACGCCCTCCAATCGCGAGGCAATGTTGACCCCATCGCCCATCAGATCGCCGTCGCTCTCCTCGACCACGTCGCCCAGATGGATACCGATCCGGAACTCGATGCGACGATCCTGCGGCACGCCGTCATTCCGCTCGACCATACCGTTCTGCACCTCAATGGCGCAGCGCACGGCGTCCACCACGCTGCGGAACTCGACCAGCGCACCATCGCCGGTGCGCTTCACCACCCGGCCATGGTGCACGGCGATCGTCGGATCGATGAGATCGCTGCGCAGTGCCCGCAATCTCGCCAGAGTGCGGTCCTCGTCGGCGCCGGCAAGCCGGCTGTACCCGACCACGTCTGCGGCCAGGATTGCAGCCAGCTTTCGGTTCTCGCTCATGGCGCGGTCTCCTCACTTCCAGGATAGCAGGGAGACAGAGGGCAAGAAAGAACTTCTAGCCGCGGCTTGGAGCGATCTTGGTTGAGATCGACTTGTCCAATGGCTCATGGACGCACCCGACGTTGAAGCTCCACGCAATGATGCCGAGCCAGCGACCGCTTCTGGCGCACCGTTGCATCAAGCTTCGACAATGTCCCCGAAACAGGAAAGCAATGGACTTTCGACCGGCCCCTCCCCTTTCACTATTGACCTCAACCATGCTTGAGGAATTACAGAACTGCCTGCAGATCCGATGCAGGAGATATAGATGAGCGGAGCTTTCTATCGTGTCGACAAGTTCATCGTGCCGGCGGCGGCGCGTGAGGAATTTCTTGTCAAAGTGATGATGACCCACAAGCTGCTGGAGGCACAGGAGGGCTTCATCGATCACCGGGTGCTGGAGCAGGTCGCAGGTCCCGGCGAATTCAATTTCGTCACCATCGCCGAATGGGAAAATACCGAGGTCGTCGAGCGTGCGCGGGCAGCCGTGACGGCCGCCCATAGGGCCGCAAATTGCGATCCGCAGGAAATGTTTTCGCGTCTCGGCATTCGAGCCGATATCGGCAGCTACAAGCCTGTCGCCGCTTGAGGGTTGTGGCCGCCGGCTCAGACGCCGGCGATCGCGCCCTCCCGGCGAACGAGAAGATAGAACCGTCCGCAGAGCATGGCGGCCGCCGCCGCCAGCCCGACGAGGAAGCCGAACCAGATGCCGATGCCGCCCAGGCCCAGCGGAAAAGCGAAGGCCCAAGCCAGGAAGAAGCCAATCGGCCAGTAGGCGATCAGCGCCATGATCATCGGCACGCGCGCGTCCTTCAGGCCGCGCAGCAATCCGTTGGCGATCACCTGCAGCCCATCGACCAGTTGGAAAAGCCCGGCAACGACGATCAGCGGCCCGGCATAGGCGAGCACCTCGGGCGCCTCGGGCGAACTGACGTCGAGGAACCAGCTGCCCAGGAATTGCGGCATGGTGGCAAAGAGCACCGAGCCCACCGCCGAAATGGCGCAGCCGAGGATGAACACCATGATCGAAGCCCGCACCAGCCCGTCATAATCGCCCTGCCCGTGCGCGACGCCCACGCGCACCGTCGCCGCCTGGCTGAGGCCGAGCGGGATCATGAAGGCGATCGAGGCCCATTGCAGGGCGATACCGTGGGCGGCAAGTTCGATCGTGCCGATATAGCCCATCAGCAGCGAGGCCACCGTGAACAGGCTGACCTCGGCAAGGATGGTGACGCTGATCGGGAAACCGAGCCGGATGACTTCCAGCAGCGCATGCCAGTCGGGCTTCCAGAAACGCACGAAGATCTCGTAGCGGCGCGTCTCCTCCCGCCTCTGCACGAAGGCAAGGATGAAGAGGAAACCAGCCGTCTGTACCACGACCGACACGATCGCCGCACCCTCAAGCCCCATCGCCGGAAAGCCGAAATGGCCGAGCACGAGGGCATAGGCGAAGAACGCGTTCATCACCAGCGTAACGATGGTGACGTTGAGGATGATGCCTGCCTTGCCGATGGCGCTGACCAGCGCCCGCATCACGTTGAACAGCAGTGCCGGCAGCACGCCGAACTGACCGATCATGATATAGCCATGCGCGAGCTTGGCCACCTCCGGCTTCTGCTGCGCGAAGAGCAGGATCTGCTCGGAATTGAAGAAAGCGGGCTGCATAACGGCCCAATATCCAATCACCACCCACAGCCCCATGCGCAGCGATCGGCGCACAGAGACGACGTCGCCGCGGCCATAGGCCTGCGCCACCATCGGAATGACGGCGATGGCAAAACCCGAACCGAAGATCAGGATCGTGAAGAGGAACTGAGCCGAGAGCACCATCGCCGCCAGATGCTCGGCGCCGAGGCGCCCGACGATCATCACGTCGGTGGTATTGATGCCGAGCTGAGCGAGCTGTGCGCCGATCAGCGGAATGCCGAGCGCCAGTGTTGCACGGAAATGCGCACCCCAACGATTATCGTTTGTCGGCGCAAGGCTGCGCGCGTCGATCGGCGTGTCCATGACACCAGTCCTGTGATTGAGATCTGCAACGCCGCGTAGTTGGCGCAAAAATATCAATCGGGCTTAAATCAAAGCCCCGCAAAGAACTACCCCAATACAGGCAGATGATGAAAAATTCATCATACCATCACCATTTCTGATCGGTTCAGCCCACGCCTTCCAGCGCCTCGGCCGGCTCCCGGGCTCGAACCCTCGTAAGAAACACCCCGGCGGCCAGAACGATGAGCACGGCAGCCGTGAGATAAGGCGCACCGGCAAAGGTGACGGGCGCCTCAGGCCGCGTGAAATAGCCGAACATCTGCGTGAAGATCAGCGGCCCGACAATGGTGGTGATGCTGCTGAGGCTGGTCAGCGCGCCCTGCAACTCGCCCTGCGCCGAAGGCGGCACCTTGCCGGCGGCAATACTGCGCAGCGCCGGATCGGCGACGTTTTCGATGACGGTCGCCACGATGACGACATAAACCACCCAGCCCTCCCAGGCGAAGGCATAGCCGGTCAGCCCCGCAGCGGAGAAGCAGAGCCCGAGAAGCGCGGTCTTCCATTCGCCGAGCAGAGGCACGACACGCGGCAGGACCAGCCCCATAACGAGCGCCGCGCCGATGCCGTAAATGCCGAGCGACAGGCCGATCTGCCCCTCGCTCCAGCCATAGCGGTAGGTCGAGACGAAAGACCAGACCGAGGGATAGACGGCATGCGCCAGGAAGAACAGGAACATGACGAGGCTGACCCCGCCGATGCCGGGGTAATGGCGCATCTGTCGCAGCGCGCCGAGCGGATTGGCGCGTTTCCACTCGAAGCGGCGGCGGTTCTTCGCCTCCAGCGTCTCCGGCAGCAGAAAGCAGGCGGCGAGGAAATTGAGAAGCGACAAAGCGGCAGCGCCGAGGAAGGGCACGCGCGGGCCGAATTCCCCTAGGAAGCCGCCGATGACCGGGCCGATGGTGAAGCCGACGCCGAAGGCAATGCCGATCAGTCCGAAGTTCTTCGCGCGGTTCTCCTCCGTGCTGATATCGGCGATATAGGCCGAGCAGGTGGCGAAGCTGCCGCCGCTGATGCCGGCAAGCACGCGGCCGACGAACAGCATCCAGAAGCTGGTGGCGATGCCGCAGATGAAATTGTCGATCGCGAAGGTCAGCACCGAAAGCAGGAGGATCGGCCGGCGGCCGAAGCGGTCGGACAGGTTTCCAAGAAATGGCGCGAACAGGAACTGCATGCCGGCATAGACAAGCATCAGCCAGCCGCCGTCGATCGCCGCATCGCTGACACTGCCGCCGGTCAGTTGCTCGAGATAGGCGGGCAGCACCGGCATGATGATGGCGATGCCGATAATGTCGAGGAAGAGAATGACGAAGACCAGGAAAAGGCCGCGGCGAACGAATTTGGGATCAAGCATGAAGCATCTCAACCGCGGCTGTTTCTGGAAAGACGATCTCCGTCGCCGGAAAGTGACATAGCTCAGAAAAGAAACTGAAACAATCCGTGAACATCTGGAAGCATCTCAGGAGTTCTACGGGAAAATCGTCTGGGCCTCAACCGGTAGACGCGCGGCGTCGTTCCGGCGGATCCCGGCGACAACTCCCTTGCAATCGCCGCGACGGCATCCAGATCAATCCAGGCAGAACACTCATTGTGCATTTCCCCGCGCAGCCTGTTCCGCCCGGATACGAAGACGGTGGAACAGCCTCGACAGCAGCGCTCCGGCGCGGATGCCCGGTCACGCCGCCTGGCGCAATAAAGGAGAAGACAATGCAGACCTATCGTTTGGGACAGACCGGACCCGATGTCTCGGCCATCGGCCTCGGCTGCATGGGCATGTCGGGCATGTATGGTCCCGCCGACCCCGCCGAGAGCATTGCGACAATCCACGCCGCCCTCGATGCCGGCATCAATCTGCTCGACACCGGCGATTTCTACGGCATGGGCCACAACGAAATGCTGATCGGCGAGGCATTGAAGGGCCGCAGGCGCGAAGACGCCGTCATCAGCGTCAAGTTCGGCGCGTTGCGCGATCCTGCAGGCGGATGGAGCGGCATCGATGCCCGCCCGGCGGCTGTGAAGAACTTCCTGGCCTACACGCTGCAGCGCCTCGGCGTCGACTATATCGACATTTACCGCCCTGCCCGCCTGGATCCGAATGTGCCGATCGAGGACACCGTCGGCGCCATCGCCGATTTGATCAAAGCCGGTTACGTCAGACATATCGGTCTGTCGGAAGTCGGTGCCGACACCATCCGCCGCGGCGCCGCCACCGCCCCGATCGTCGACCTGCAGATCGAATATTCGCTGATCTCGCGCGGCATCGAAGAGAAGATCCTGCCGACGACACGCGAGCTGGGCATCTCGATCACCGCTTACGGCGTGCTTTCGCGCGGCCTGATCAGCGGCCATTGGCAGAAGAGTCAGGCCGCCGCCGGTGACTTCCGTACCCACAGCCCGCGCTTCCAGGACGGCAATATCGAGCAGAACCTCGCGCTGGTGGAACAGCTGCGCGAGATCGCCCGAGCAAAAAGTGTCTCCGTCGCCCAGATCGCCATCGCCTGGGTCACCGCCAAGGGCAAGGATATCGTCCCCCTCATCGGCGCACGCCGCCGCGACCGGTTGACCGAGGCGCTCGGTTCACGCGCAGTCGACCTGTTACCGGAGGATTTCGCCGCGATCGAACGAGCTGTGCCGAAGGACGCGGCTGCGGGTGGGCGTTATCCCGAGCATATGCTGCAGCATATGGATAGTGAGAAATAAGGCTAGGTATTAGGTCAAAGGGGCTGAAACGTCCCGTCGTGCGGCCCCCTCATCCGCCCTACGGGCACCTTCTCCCCGAGGGGAGAAGGGGACTTGCCACAACGTCTCGACTCCCTCTTCTCCCCTCGGGGAGAAGGTGCCCGTAGGGCGGATGAGGGGGCTGCACGGCAGGACATTGCACCCTCAAACCGGCCCCGAAAACGTATCGCACGCCGTCAGCTGCCCGCTGTCGAAACCGCGCTTGAACCACCTGACGCGCTGCGCCGAGGTGCCGTGGTTGAAACTTTCGGGAACCACGTAACCCTGCGAGCGCTTCTGCAGCGTATCGTCGCCGATCTGCTGGGCGGCGTTCAGCGCCTCCTCGAGATCGCCGGCCTCCAAGATCCCCTTCTGATCGGTATATTTGCCCCAGATGCCGGCGAAGCAATCAGCCTGCAGCTCGACGCGCACCGACATCTTGTTGGCTTCCTCCTCGCTCATGCGCTGACGGGCCTGATTGAACTTCGGCAGGATGCCGAGCAGGTTCTGCACGTGATGGCCCACCTCATGAGAGACGACATAGGCTTCGGCGAAATCGCCGGAAGCTCCGAACCGATCGGATAATTCCTGGAAAAAATCCGTGTCGAGATAGACCTTATGATCCCCCGGGCAGTAGAATGGACCCGTCGCGGCAGAGGCAAATCCACAGGCTGATTGCGTTTGTCCCGAGAAGAGAACAAGGCGCGGCTCCTCGTAATTCCGGCCCTGGGCCTGAAAGATCCCGTTCCAGGTGTCTTCAGTTTCGGCAAGAACGGTGCGCACGAAGGCGGTCATCTCGTCGTTGGCGGGCGTGCGCGTGCCCGCGGACTCGCTCTGCTCGTAGCCGGGACCGCTCGACATGCCGCCGGTTTCGAGCACCTGCAGCAGATCGACACCCATCATCTTGAAGATGAAATAGATGACGACGAGGAAGATGATCGTACCGATGCTCAAGCCGCCGCCGGCGCGGCGGACGCCGCCGCCTGAGGGAAAACTGAAGCCACCGCCGCGGCCGAACCCGCCGCCGGTGGGATCGCTGCGGCGATCCTCGACATTGTCGGACTGACGCCGGCCTCTCCATTCCATCTTCGTTCTCCCCGCCAATCCCGATGCTTGTCATCAATGAATTTATATAACCGTCAGCAGGAGGAATTCCAGCGGCTTCAACCGCATGCAAAATAGGCGGTTGCACGGCTCCTCGGCTGCAAACTTGACGGACGGGATATTGTTCCCTCAGCCCATCGGCCCCAGCCATGCGTCCCCATCACGTAAAGAAGATGCGTCAACCGCTTGACGCGACTCCTGCTTTCGCTCTTCCTGTTAGAAGGGGAGAATGCGGGAGGAGATGGCGATGAAGGCGGTGCGTCTGCAAGCGACGGGACAGTTGCATCTTTGCGAAGTCGAAAGGCCGATACCTGGTCCGGGTGAATTGCTCGTCCGAATTGAGGCTTGTGGCATCTGCGGCACCGACCGCCATATCTTCCACGGCGAATTTCCGTCGAAGCCGCCGGTGACGCTCGGCCATGAATTCGCCGGCATCGTCGAGACCGTCGGACCTGATGTGACCGATTTCCGCCCCGGCATGCGTGTGACCGGCGATCCGAACATTTCCTGCGGCGGCTGCGAGGAATGCCGGCGCGGCCGAGTCAATCTCTGCCGGAACCTGCAGGCGATCGGCATTCACCGCGACGGCGGCTTTGCCGATTATGTCTGCATGCCGCAAAGCCAGGCCTTCGCGCTGCCGACCGATCTTGATCCGCTCCACGGCGCCTTCTGCGAACCGCTCGCCTGCTGCATCCACGGCGTCGATCTCGCCGGGCTGCATACCGGCGCTTCAGTCATCGTACTCGGCGGCGGCGTGATCGGCCTGCTCACGGTTCAACTGGCAAGGCTCGCCGGCGCCACCCGCGTCATTCTGGTGACGCGCAGCGCCGAAAAACGACGCTTGGCCGAAATCCTCGGCGCCACGGCAACGGCCGATCCAGGCGACGGCGATATCGTTGCCCGCATCACCGCCGCAGACGGATTGCTGGCCGGCGGCGCCGACGTCGTCTTCGAATGCGCCGGCGTCGCTGAAACCATGCAACAGGCGCCGCGGCTTGCCCGCCGTGGCGGCACTGCCGTCATTCTCGGCGTGATGCCGCAGGGGGCAAAAATCGAGATCGAGCCCTTTGACCTGCTGTTTCGCGAAGTCAGGCTGATAAGCTCCTTCGTCAACCCCTTCACCCATTGCCGCGCCGCCGATCTGATCGCCTCCGGCAGGATCAAGGTCGAGCCGTTGATCTCCCGCAGGATTGGGCTTGCGGAAGCCCCGGACGCGATCGTCAATCCGGCGCGCAGCGGCGAAATCCGGGCACTCGTCATCCCCGGCCGGGAATAGGCGTCCGCGCCGGTTCGAATTCCTGTCGATTCCGCGATTTATGGGGTTCCGTTTGCAAATACATTTGCCTATAAGCCGCTTCTAGCCTGAAAAGACCCAGCATGCGCAACCGACCCGGTGATCTCCCACCCTGGCCGGTTTTCTGCGCAGCCAGAAAATGGATATCGCCATGCCGAAGCGCCAAGACATCAAATCGATCCTCATCATCGGCGCGGGACCGATCGTCATTGGCCAGGCTTGCGAATTCGACTATTCCGGCACCCAGGCCTGCAAGGCTTTGAGAGAGGAAGGCTACCGCGTCATCCTCGTCAACTCCAACCCGGCGACGATCATGACCGACCCCGGGCTGGCAGACGCAACTTACGTCGAGCCGATCACCCCGGAAGTCGTCGCGAAGATCATCGCCAAGGAGCGCCCTGACGCGCTGCTGCCGACCATGGGCGGCCAGACGGCACTGAATACCGCCCTATCCTTGAAGCGCATGGGCGTGCTCGACCGCTACAATGTCGAGATGATCGGCGCCAAGCCGGCGGCCATCGACATGGCCGAAGACCGCGCGCTATTTCGTGAGGCGATGGCCCGCATTGGCCTGGAAACGCCGCGTTCGATGCTGGCGAACGCCACCGACATCAAGGATCTCGACCGCAAGACGCATGAGGCTGAGCGCACCAAACTGCGCGAAAGCCTCTCCGGTCCCGACCTCGACAAGGCGCTGGACGAGCTGGAAAACCAGTGGAATCTTGGCGAGAGCGACCGCAAGCAGCGCTACCTGAACCATGCCATGGCGATCGCCGCCCAGGCACTCGACCATGTCGGCCTGCCCGCCATCATCCGCCCCTCCTTCACCCTCGGCGGCACCGGCGGCGGCATTGCCTACAACCGATCGGAATTCTTCGAAATCGTCGGCGGCGGTCTCGATGCTTCGCCGACCACCGAAGTGCTGATCGAAGAATCGGTGCTCGGCTGGAAGGAGTATGAAATGGAAGTGGTCCGCGACAAGGCGGACAACTGCATCATCATCTGCTCGATCGAGAACATCGATCCGATGGGCGTTCATACCGGCGATTCCATCACCGTCGCTCCGGCGCTGACGCTGACTGACAAGGAATACCAGATCATGCGCAACGCCTCGATCGCAGTGCTGCGCGAGATCGGCGTCGAGACCGGCGGCTCGAACGTCCAGTTCGCCGTCAATCCGAAGGACGGCCGCCTCGTCGTCATCGAAATGAACCCGCGCGTCTCCCGCTCCTCGGCACTCGCTTCCAAGGCCACCGGCTTCCCGATCGCCAAGGTCGCCGCGAAGCTCGCCATCGGCTACACGCTCGACGAGTTGGAAAACGACATCACCGGCGGCGCAACGCCGGCTTCCTTCGAGCCGTCGATCGACTATGTCGTCACCAAGATCCCGCGTTTCGCCTTCGAGAAATTCCCCGGCGCCTCGCCGGTCCTAACGACGGCGATGAAATCGGTCGGTGAAGTCATGGCGATCGGCCGCACCTTCGCCGAATCGCTGCAGAAGGCGCTGCGCGGCCTCGAAACCGGCCTGACCGGCCTCGACGAAATCGAGATCCCCGATTTCGAAGAAGGCGAATCCAGCCAGAACGCCATCCGCGCAGCCATCGGCACGCCGACGCCGGACCGCCTGCGTATGGTCGCCCAGGCGCTGCGCCAGGGCCTCAGCATCGAAGAGGTGCATGAAGGCTGCAAGATCGATCCCTGGTTCATCGCCGAACTCAAGAATATCGTCGACATGGAAGCCCGCATCCGCGAGCATGGCCTGCCCGGCGATGCCGCGAACCTGCGCATGCTGAAGGCCATGGGTTTCTCCGACGCGAGGCTGGCGACCCTGACCGGCAAGCGCCCGAAGGAAGTCGCGGAACTCCGCAACAGCCTGAACGTGCGTCCGGTTTTCAAGCGTATCGACACCTGTGCGGCCGAATTCGCTTCGCCTACGGCCTATATGTATTCGACCTACGAGACGCCCTTCGTCGGCGCCGCCCGCTCGGAAGCTCAAGTCTCCGACCGCAAGAAGGTCGTCATCCTCGGCGGCGGCCCGAACCGCATCGGCCAGGGCATCGAGTTCGACTATTGCTGCTGCCATGCCGCCTTCGCGCTGAAGGATGCCGGCTATGAAGCGATCATGATCAACTGCAACCCCGAAACCGTCTCGACCGACTACGACACGTCGGACCGTCTCTACTTCGAGCCGCTGACGGCCGAAGACGTGATCGAGATTCTGCGTGCCGAACAGGAAAAGGGCGAAGTCGTCGGCGTCATCGTCCAGTTCGGCGGCCAGACGCCGCTGAAGCTTGCCGAAGCACTTGAGAAGAACGGCATCCCGATCCTCGGCACAGCGCCAGACATGATTGATCTCGCCGAAGACCGCGACCGCTTCCAGAAGCTCTTGATGAAACTCGACCTCAACCAGCCGAACAACGGCATCGCCTATTCGGTCGAGCAGGCCCGCCTCGTCGCCGCCGAGATCGGCTTCCCGCTGGTCGTTCGCCCGTCCTACGTGCTCGGCGGCCGCGCCATGCAGATCCTGCATTCGGAAGGCCAGTTGCAGACCTACCTTCTCGACACGGTTCCGGAATTGGTGCCTGAGGATATCAAGCAGCGTTATCCCAACGACAAGACCGGCCAGATCAACACGCTGCTCGGCAAAAACCCGCTGCTCTTCGACAGCTACCTCACCCATGCGATCGAAGTCGACGTCGACTGCCTCTCCGACGGCACCGACGTCTATGTCGCCGGCATTATGGAGCATATCGAGGAAGCCGGCATCCATTCCGGTGACTCGGCCTGCTCGCTGCCGCCGCGCTCGCTGCCGGTCGAACTGCTCGACGAACTCGAACGCCAGGCGAAAGCCATGGCCAAGGCGCTCAATGTCGGCGGCCTGATGAACGTCCAGTTCGCCATCAAGGACGGCACTGTCTACGTGCTCGAAGTCAATCCGCGCGCCTCGCGCACCGTGCCCTTCGTCGCCAAGACCATCGGCGCGCCGATCGCCAAGATCGCCGCCCGCGTCATGGCCGGCGAGACGCTCGACACCACCTTCGCCGCCTACGGCACGAAGCCCGATCCGCGTAAGCTCACGCACATTGCCGTCAAGGAAGCCGTCTTCCCCTTCGCCCGTTTCCCCGGCGTCGACACGCTACTCGGCCCGGAAATGCGCTCGACCGGCGAAGTGATCGGCCTCGACACCGATTTTGCCCTGGCCTTCGCCAAGTCGCAGCTCGGCGCCGGCGTCGAACTGCCGCGCGACGGAACGGTCTTCGTCTCCGTGCGCGATGAGGACAAGGCGCGCGTGCTGCCGGCGATCCGCATCCTCGTCGAAGAGGGCTTCAAGGTGCTGGCAACCGGCGGCACAGCCCGCTTCCTCGGCGAAAACGGCATCACCGCCAACAAGATCAACAAGGTCCTGGAAGGACGTCCGCACATCGAGGACGCGATCCGCAACCGCCAGGTCCAGCTCGTCATCAACACCACCGACGGCAATAAGGCGATCTCGGACTCCAAGTCGCTGCGCCGCGCGACGCTGATGCAGAAGGTGCCCTATTACACGACGATGGCCGGCGCCGAAGCCGCCGCCCAGGCGATCAAGGCGCTGAAGGCCGGCAATCTCGAAGTTCGGCCGCTGCAAAGCTACTTCGCTTGATACGGCAGCGCCATCGCCATAAGGCGGTGGCGCAAACTCAGCCGGAATCAATTTATCCAGCTGAGACGATAAGCCGCTGAATTTTCAGCAGGTCGTCGCGAAACCGCGCCAGCTCCTCCGCCTTCAGTCGCTCGTCCGGAATGCGCAGCAGATAGGACGGATGCACCGTCACGAAGAGCGTGCGCCCTCCTTCGATCGCCATCGCCCTTCCCCTGACATCCTGCAGGCGTTCTTTCACATCGGTCAGCGCAGCAAGCGCCGTCGCGCCCATCGCGACGATCAGTTTCGGCTTGATGAGTGACATTTCCCGATCGAGCCACCAGCGGCAAAGCTTTACCTCGCCCATATTGGGCTTCTGGTGGATGCGCCGCTTGCCGCGCGGCTCATATTTGAAATGCTTGACGGCATTGGTGACGTAGAGCGTCGACCGGTCGATGCCCGCCTCCAATAGCACCTGATCGAGCAGCATGCCGGCAGGTCCGACGAAGGGACGTCCGGAAATATCCTCCTGATCGCCCGGCTGCTCGCCGACGAACATCACCCGCGCATCACGCGGCCCCTCCCCGAAGACAGTCTGGGTCGCATAGGCATGCAAAGGGCAGCGCGTGCAGACCGCGGCTTCTGCGCGCAGTGCTTCCAGCGTGCCCGCCGGAGGCTCGGGTTCTGCGGGCTGATTGCGTGCGGCCTGCTGTAAGCGGTCGTGAAACGGCAGCGACTGCGTCACCTCCCGCGCCGCCATCTCCCGCACCTTGCTTTCGGCCGATGCAATCAAACCGGGAATAAGGTCGGCCTCCGGCAGGTTCTTCCAGTATTTCTTCGGCATCTCCGCCTGCATCGCCTTCACCTTCAACCGCGCCGGGTTGAAGATGCTGGCATAGTAGGTCCGCCAGAGTTCGTCCGTGGCATCGCTGAGATTAGGCTTTTCGCAGGGCTCGTCGGCAATCGTCAGCCGCTCGCCGTCCCAGGCCGCCGAGCCCTTGGGCGTGGCAATCAGCCAGTCCATGTCGGTGAAACGCCGCTGGAAAAACGCAGCCGTGCGCCTGACGATATGATGATCCGGCTCGAACCAGGCGAGGAATTTCCGGCGACCTGCCGATACCGCGCCGACTTCCTTGAAACGGACGAAGGCCGTCATCTTGTGCGCGTCGCGCCGAACGTTCTTCGCCATCAGCCTGGCCCGCACGACATCCTCGTCGGAACTTACCTCCAGCAGCTGCCGATCCAGTTGAAGCCGCCAGAGCAGACGGTACAGCAGAGAAAATCGCGCCGGATCGGAATGGCAGAGAACCGTCTCGGCAAGCTCGATGAAGGCGGGCGGCACCGTCATCGGCTTGCGTGTTGTCGCAGGCGCGGGCGGCATGGCGTCCCGTTGAAATGAAAGATCGGCCTCGGCGCTTTTTTCACGCCAGTCGATCTCCTCGGGCAATATGCCGGCGGCCGCCAGGGCGCGTGCGGCGTCACGCCATTCGCCAAGATCTCCGCGCCCCGCAAGCACGACCCGGCGCATCACAGCAACGACAATTGTTCAGGCTGCGGCTCGAACATGGCGCGCAGATCCGGGCGGTCGACTAGCCGTCGCGGCGACCAGCCTTCCGCTGAGATGAAGGCTCGGACCTTCTTGATCGAAACGCCGAGCCGGGCGAGCTCATCGAGCCGCAGGCGACGAAACCGGCGTGCCGAAACGATCGCCTTCACCGTCTTGGTGCCGAGGCCGGGCACACGCAGCAACCGCTCGCGCTCAGCCTTGTTGATGTCGACAGGAAAATCGGCCCGGTTGGCCAGCGCCCAGGCAAGTTTCGGATCGAGATTGAGATCGAGCATGCCGCCCGCCTGGTTTGCGGTAATCTCGTCGATGCCGAAGCCGTAGAACCGATAGAGCCAGTCGGCCTGGTAAAGTCGGTGTTCCCGCATCAGCGGCGGCTTGATCAGCGGCAGGTTTTTTGAGGCGTCTGGGATGGGGCTGAAGGCGGAATAATAGACACGCTTCAGACCATAGCTGCTATAGAGCCGGCCGCTGCTCGCCAGGATCGTCGCATCATTGGCCCCATCCGCGCCGACGATCATCTGCGTGCTCTGGCCAGCCGGGACGAAACGCTGTCGTTTTTTGGTCTTAAGCGTCGGTTCATCGGCCGCCTCGATCTTCAACCTGAGATCAGCCATCGATCGCCTGATACTGGCCGGCTTCTTTTCCGGCGCGAAACGGGAAATCCCGCTGTCGGTCGGCAGTTCGATATTGAGCGACAGCCTGTCGGCATGAAGCCCCGCCTCCTCGATCAGATGCGGCGACGCCTCGGGGATCGCTTTGAGATGGATATAGCCGCGGAAATTATGCGTCACCCGCAGCTCGCGGACAATGCGGACCATCTCCTCCATCGTGTAATCGGAAGAGCGGATGATGCCGGAGGAAAGGAAGAGGCCTTCGATATAGTTGCGGCGGTAAAATTCGAGTGTCAGCCAGACGACCTCCTCCGCCGTGAAGCGTGCCCGCTCGACATTGCTGGAGGAGCGATTGACGCAATAGGCGCAGTCGTAGATGCAGAAATTGGTGAGCAGGATCTTCAGAAGCGAAATGCACCGCCCATCCGGAGCATAGGCATGGCAGATACCGGATCCCTCGGTTGAACCCAGCCCGCCGTTTGCGCTCGAATCGCGTTTCACCGTGCCGCTGGACGCGCAGGAAGCGTCATATTTCGCAGCGTCGGACAGAATGGCCAAGCGTTCGGTTAGCGACTTCTTCATCCCAATGTTCACTATATGTTCTAATATACATAGTCAACCGAAACGATCCCGCCTCTGCCCCATTTTGGGGCGCATCGCCCGATGCCGCAGTGGGTTGCATTTCGTCTATGCGAATTTTCTGGAAATCGGCCTTGCCGATCTGCTATAAGCACTTAACTAGAAATGTGGCACGGTTCCGAAGCTCCCCTTCGGGACCTGTTTTCTTTTGTGTGGGCGCCTGATTGCGCGAACACAAGGAGTGAAGGACAAAAAAATGGTTGAAAAGGTACCGATGACACAGGGTGGTTTCGTCAAGCTGCAGGAAGAGCTGCGCTGGCGTCAGCAGGAGGAGCGCCCCCGAATCATCGAGGCGATCGCCGAGGCCCGTGCTCATGGCGACCTTTCCGAAAACGCCGAATACCACGCCGCCAAGGAAGCCCAGAGCCACAACGAGGGCCGTATCAGCGAACTGGAAGACCTAACGGCGCGCGCCGAGGTCATCGACCTCACCAAGATGTCGGGCGACAAGATCAAGTTCGGCGCCAAGGTGAAGCTCGTCGACGAGGACACCGAAGAAGAAAAGACCTATCAGATCGTTGGCGACCAGGAAGCCGACGTCAAGGCTGGCCGCATCTCCATCTCCTCCCCGATCGCCCGCGCGCTGATCGGCAAGGAAGTCGGTGATTCCATCGAGGTCAACGCACCCGGCGGCTCCAAGGCCTACGAAATCCTCCAGGTTTCCTGGGGCTGATCGCCCGCCAGACACGAGATCCATCCCTTGCCGGACATTCGTGACGTCGAGATCATCGCGCCCAACTTCAAGCGCCGGCTCTCCGGCGTCACGTCGACTATCGTCCAGCTCATCCCGTGCCAGATCCGGCTCGGCATGAGGATCGCGACGCTCGGCCCCGGCCTGCCCGACGGCTTGGCGAAACTGACATGGCCGCAGATCCTCGGCTTGTGGCGCCCGCCCGCACGCCGCCGTCACCGCGTCTGGCACGCCCGCCGCAACAATGAGATGGCTGTCGGCATCCTGCTTCGCTATGTCCTGCGCATGCCGCTGAAGCTGCTCTTCACCTCGGCGGCGCAACGCCGTCACACCGCCTACACGAAATGGCTAATCCGCCGTATGGATGCGGTGATTGCAACCAGCGACCGGTCCGGCTCCTTCCTCGAGGTACCGCATACGGTTATCCAGCACGGCGTCGACCTTTCTATCTTCCATCCGCCGGAAACGGCCGACGACGGCATCGCCGCGACCGGCCTGCCCGGCCGCTATCTCGTCGGCTGCTTCGGCCGCGTGCGCCATCAGAAAGGCACCGATCTCTTCGTCCAGGCGATGATCGAACTCTTGCCGCAGCATCCGGAATGGACGGCCGTCGTCTCCGGCCGCGTGACGGCGGAGCACACCGCCTTCGGCGAAAAGCTCAAGGCCGATGTCGCCGGCGCCGGGCTCACCGACCGCATTCTCTTCCTCGGCGAAGTGCCTGATATCAAGGTCTGGTATCGCCGCCTGACGCTTTACGTCGCCCCTTCCCGCAACGAAGGCTTCGGCCTGACGCCGCTCGAAGCCATGGCTTCTCGCACCGCCGTCGTGGCATCGGATGCGGGCGCCTATGCCGAACTCATCGCCGACGGCGAGACCGGCTCGGTCGTCGCCGCCGGTGACGGCGAAGCGCTGACGCGGGCAATCGCCCCCTATATCGCAGATCCCGCACTGGCGATCGCCCATGGCGAGAATGCGCTGTGCCATGTCCGGGCGAATTTCGCGCTGGAGAAGGAAGCAAAAGCGATTGGCGCTGTTTACGATCGCCTTCTCGGCGACAACAGCGGCTGAGTGCAAAAGAAGACTACATCGGTACAAGGATCCATAAAAGACCCCGCCCCAAGCCCCTCCCCACAAGGGGGAGGGGCTTAACTTGCCGCGCCCGTTCTCCATATCTGCGACGTTTCGAGAAGGAACGAAGTGGGCGCTCCGGGTTAGTCCCTCCCCCTTGTGGGGAGGGGTTGGGGAGGGGTAAGCGGTCTCGCCGATCTCCTTGGGTCGGAACGGCTCGTGACGTTGAACATCTGCGTAGAGGGCGACATCTATCGACAAGCGAACGGCCCGCTGTAAAACGGGCCGCTGCAAAGATTGCCAATAATCAGGCGAGATTATTCCGCCGGCTGAAGTCCGGCAACCGGAGCGCCCTCTTCTGCCTGGCCGCCCAGCACTCTAGCGAGCTGCGCCGTATCCAGCTCGTTTTCCCAACGGGCCACGACGATTGTCGCGACCGCATTGCCGACGAGGTTGGTCAGCGCCCGGCATTCCGACATGAAGCGGTCGATGCCGAGGATTAGCGCCATGCCGGCGACCGGCACGGAAGGCACGACGGAGAGCGTCGCGGCAAGCGTGATGAAGCCGGCGCCGGTGATGCCGGCAGCACCCTTCGAGCTCAGCATCGCCACGAGCAGCAGCAGGATCTGGTCACCCCAGGAGAGCTGGATGCCGGTTGCCTGGGCGATGAAGAGGGCGGCCAGCGTCATGTAGATATTGGTGCCGTCAAGGTTGAAGGAATAGCCGGTGGGGATGACGAGGCCGACGACCGAGCGCTTGCAGCCGGCCTTTTCCATCTTGTTCATCAGTCCCGGAAGTGCGGCTTCTGACGACGAGGTGCCGAGAACCAGCAGCAGCTCTTCCTTGATGTAGCGCAGCAGCGCCAGGATCGAGAAGCCGTTATAGCGGGCGACGGCGCCGAGCACGACAAGAACGAAGAGCAGCGAAGTGATGTAGAAGGTGCCGATCAGCATGGCGAGGTTGGCGATCGATCCGATACCGTACTTGCCGATGGTGAAGGCCATGGCGCCGAAGGCGCCGATCGGGGCAGCCTTCATCAGGATGGCGACCAGCTTGAAGATCGGAGCCGTCAGCGCATTCAGGATGTTGATGACCGGCTCGCCCTTTTCGCCGACCATGGCGAGCGCAATGCCGAACAGCACCGAGAAGAACAATACCTGCAGAATATCGCCATCGGCAAAGGCGCCGACAATCGTCGTGGGGATGATGTTTGTGAGGAAGCCGACGATGCTCTGCTCATGCGCCTTCTCGGCAAAGGTGGCGACGGCCTTGGGGTCAAGCGAAGCCGGATCGATATTCATGCCGGCGCCGGGCTGAACGACATTGGCGATGACCATGCCGATGACGAGCGCCAAGGTCGAGAAGGTCAGGAAGTACAACATCGCCTTGCCGGCGACGCGGCCGACCTTCTTCAGATCGCTCATGCCGGCAATGCCGGTTGCCACCGTCAGGAAGATGACGGGCGCAATGACCATCTTCACGAGCTTGATGAAGGCATCGCCGAGCGGCTTCAGCTGCGTGCCGAGCTCGGGGTAGAAATGGCCGAGAAGGATACCCGCGGCGATGGCGGCGAGAACCTGAACGTATAGATGGGTGTAAAAGGGCTTCCTGCCCTTGCTGTCTGCAACTGCGTCAACTGGTGCTGCGATCATGATATCCTCCTAAGGGCTCGCCCGGAACGAACTCCGGCCTCCCGAGCCGTTCGCTTCACTCCAACAGCTCAGCCGTTGTGCCATCTCCTTCGCAACCGCCGTGCCAGTTTCGCATAAATTGGGTAACTAGTTGTTTTGAATAGGATAAAATTTATACCGCTGCCAAAGGGCTAAATAAGCAATGCGGAAAGCCGCACAAATCCGTTTGCGTTCCGTGCCGAAAAATGCACAAATCCGCCATGTCCTTGTCCGTTTCACAAAGGCTGTGGCCCTCCCTGCCCCTCCAGCACCGCATCCGCCGGATGTGGTGGCTGTTTGCGGCCGCCGCCCTGCTGGCTGTGATCGCTAGCCTGTGGGCAAGCGGCGAGCTTGGCCGCCAACGGGCCGAGACGGCTCTCGAAGAGCAGGCCCGCACGGATGCCAGGCTGAACGCAGCATTGCTGCGCACGGTTCTCGAAAAATTCCGGGCCTTGCCCTTCGTCCTGTCGCAGGACAATGCGCTCGCCGCCGCGCTGGCAGAGCGCGATGCCGCCACGTTTGAGCAGCTGAGCCGCAAGCTGGATATGCTGGCGACGGGCACCAAAGCGGCCGTCATCTATGTCATCGACAAGCACGGCATGGCTGTTTCTGCCAGCAACTGGCGCGAGCCGACGAGCTTCGTCGGCAACGACTATCGCTTCAGGGAATATTATCAGGGTGCGGTCGCCCGTGGCCAGGCCGAACACTTCGCGCTCGGCACCGTCAGCAAGAAACCTGGCCTCTATATCTCGCAGCGCATCTCCGACGGCAACAACAGCCTGCTCGGGGTCGTCGTGGTCAAGGTGGAATTCGACGATGTTGAGGCAGATTGGAATGCCACGGATGCCCCGTCTTACGTCGTTGACGACCGTGGCATCATTCTCATCACCAGCATTCCCTCATGGCGGTTCATGACGATCGGCCAGATCGCCGAGGACCGGCTGACGGCGATCCGCGAAAGCCTCCAGTTCGGTGATGCGCCACTCCAGCCCCTTCCGCTCGACATAGTCCGAAATCTCGGCGACAGGCTCGACGTCGTCGAGATAGTCATGCCGGGCGGCGCCGGCAAAACCAGCTTTCTCGATGTCGGAGCACCCGTTCCGGAAACCGCATGGCGCCTTCAGCATCTTGTGGCGCTCGGCCCTTCGATCGATGCGGGAGTTCGCGAAGCCCGCATGCTGGCGCTGCTGACGCTGCTGCCAGTGCTGTCGGGAGCGGCCTTTCTGCTGCGCCGCCGCCAGACGATCACGCTCAGGATCTTCAGCGAACAGCAGGCGCGCGAAGAACTGGAACGGCGCGTGGCCGAGCGGACGCTCGATCTTAGCCAGGCGCGGGATCGCCTGCAGGCCGAGATCACCGGTCACCGCAGCACGGAGCAGAAGCTCCAGGCGGTGCAGCAGGATCTGGTGCAGGCCAACCGGCTGGCAATCCTCGGTCAGGTGGCGGCCGGCGTCGCCCATGAGATCAACCAGCCGGTGGCGACCATCCGCGCCTATGCCGACAATGCCCGCACCTTCCTCGAGCGCGGCCAGACCGCGCCTGCCGGCGAAAATCTTCAGAACATCGCGGCGCTGACGGAGCGTATCGGCACGATCACCGAGGAGTTGAAGACCTTCGCCCGCAAGGGCCGCAGCAGTGCCGAGCCGACTGGCCTGAGGGAAGTCATCGAGGGTGCGGTGATGCTGTTGCGCAGCCGCTTTGCCGGCCGCATGGACACGCTTGACATCGAGCTGCCGCCGGCCGCGCTGCAGGTCATGGGAAACCGGATCCGCCTCGAGCAGGTGCTCATCAATTTGCTTCAGAACGCCCTGGAGGCAGTCGCGCCGAAGGCCGAGGCGGGGCGCGTCGAGGTCAGGACATCAACCGATGCGGACATGGTGACCCTGACGGTCGTCGACAACGGCCCCGGCATTTCGCCTGAAATCCGCAAGGGCCTATTCACGCCGTTCAACACATCGAAGGAGAGTGGTCTCGGCCTCGGGCTCGTCATCTCCAAGGATATTGTCGGCGATTACGGTGGCCGGATGGAGGTTGAGAGCAATGGCGCAGGAACCCGGTTCATCGTTCATCTGAGGAACGCTTAGGTCATGGACACACGGAGCCCGGTTGCGCTGATCGACGACGACAGGGACCTGCGCCGCGCCACCGCCCAGACGCTGGAGCTCGCCGGCTTCTCCGTTTCCGCCTATGACGGCGCCAAGGCGGCGCTGGCGGACCTGCCGGCGGACTTCGCCGGCCCCGTCGTCACCGATATTCGCATGCCCGAGATAGACGGGCTGCAACTCTTCGCCATGCTGCAAGGCATGGATGCCGACCTGCCGGTGATATTGATGACCGGCCACGGCGATATTCCGATGGCCGTCCAAGCCATTCAGGATGGCGCCTATGATTTCATCGCCAAACCCTTCCCCGCCGACAGGCTCGTCCAGAGCGTGCGTCGCGCCAGCGAAAAACGTCGGCTCGTTCTGGAAAACCGCATGCTGCGCAAGGCGGCCGAAGATGCGCAAGAGACTTTGCCGCTGATCGGCCAGACCCCCGTCATGGAGAATCTCAGAAAGATTCTTCGCCACATCGCCGATACCGACGTTGACGTGCTTGTGGCCGGCGAGACCGGCAGCGGCAAGGAAGTGGTCGCGCAGATCCTGCATCAGTGGAGCCACCGCCGGAAAGGCAATTTCGTGGCGCTGAACTGCGGCGCGCTACCTGAGACCGTCATCGAAAGCGAGCTGTTCGGTCACGAGGCCGGCGCCTTTACCGGCGCGCAAAAGCGCCGCACCGGTCGCATCGAACATGCCAGCGGCGGCACGCTTTTCCTCGATGAGATCGAGAGCATGCCTCTCGCCACGCAGGTCAAGATGCTGAGGGTGCTGGAGATGCGCGAAATCACCCCGCTCGGCACCAACGAGGTGCGCCCGGTCGATCTGCGCGTCGTCGCAGCCGCCAAGATCGACCTTGGCGATCCCGAGGTGCGCGGGGATTTTCGCGAGGATCTCTATTACCGGCTGAATGTCGTGACGATTTCCATTCCGCCGCTGAGGGAGCGCCGCGACGATATTCCGCTGCTGTTTTCCCATTTCGCCGCTCGCGCCGCCGGGCGCTTCCGCCGCGATGTCCCGCAGCTTTCAGAGAATGTCCGCCGGCATCTCGCCACCCATGCATGGCCGGGCAATGTCCGCGAGCTCTCCCACTATGCCGAACGGGTGGTGCTGGGCGTGGAAGGCGGCGGAGCGACGCTCGTTCCCCCGCAACCGACCGGCGGCACGCTGCCCGAACGGCTGGAACGCTACGAGGCGGAGATCATCCGCGACGCGCTCGCGGCCAATGACGGCGACGTGCGCGGCACCATCGAGGCGCTCGGCATTCCGAGAAAGACCTTTTACGACAAGCTCCAGCGCCACGGCATCAACCGGGGCGGCTACGCCTCGCGCAAGTAACCGCGAGGTCGCATTAGACTTCGACCAATCCCAGCTTCTTCACCTGCCGGATCGTCAGCATGGTGCGCACGGTGTCGACATGTTCGTTCGCCGTCAGAATCTCGATGACAAAATCCTGGAAATGGGTGAGATTTTCCGCCACGCAATGCAGCAGGAAATCGCTGTCACCCGATACCATCCAGGCCTGGCGCACCAGCGGCCACTCGGTGGTGGCGGCGGCAAACGCCTTGAGGTTGCCTTCCGACTGGTGTTTGAGGCCGACCATGCAGAAAGCAACCAGATCGAAGCCGAGCTTCGGGCTGTTCAGCATGGCGTGGTAGCCCTCGATGATGCCGGCTTCCTCGAGCTTGCGCACCCGGCGCAGGCAGGGCGGCGCCGAGATGCCGACCCGGTCGGCGAGTTCGACATTGGTCATGCGGCCGTCGGCCTGCAGCTCCCGGAGGATCTTTATGTCGATGACGTCGAGTTCCGTGCGCCCCACACCGTGGCCTTTCTTTAATTCTTCGCGGCGAGCTTCTATATAAAGCGGCGGAATACGCAAGAAAGTTTCAAGCCGATGACGGATTCTTGCACAGCGAGGCGATTTGCCTTGTTGGTAATGCAAGGCTGCCCTTGAATAATAGCATTGGACGTTCATAAATGGCGCATGGACCGCGAAACGGCCGCAATCGCCTTTTAGCCGCCGCCCTCCTGCCAGTCGAAAGGAAATGACATGCCTGCCCGCCACACGAAGGTGCTCATCATCGGTTCCGGACCCGCCGGCTATACTGCCGCGGTCTATGCCGCGCGCGCCATGCTGAAGCCGGTTCTGATCGCCGGCCTCGAACAGGGCGGCCAGCTGATGATCACCACCGATGTCGAGAACTATCCGGGCTTTGCCGATCCGATCCAGGGCCCCTGGCTGATGGACCAGATGCTGCAGCAGGCAAAACATGTCGGCGCCGAGATCGTCAACGACCTCGTGACCGAAGTCGACCTGAACCAGCGTCCTTTCGTCGCCCGCACCGACAGCGGCCAGGTATGGACCGCGGATACGCTGATCATCGCAACCGGCGCCAAGGCCAAGTGGCTGGGCATCGAAAGCGAGCAGCATTTCCAGGGCTTCGGCGTTTCGGCCTGCGCCACCTGCGACGGTTTCTTCTATCGCAACAAGGACGTCATCGTGGTCGGCGGCGGCAACAGCGCCGTCGAAGAGGCGCTCTATCTCTCCAACATCGCGAAGTCGGTCACATTGGTGCACCGCCGCGACTCCTTCCGCGCCGAGAAGATCCTGCAGGAACGCCTGTTCGCCAAGGAAAACGTCGAGGTGCTGTGGAACAGCGAGGTGGCCGAGATCACCGGCACGCCGGCCAAGCCGCCAATGCCGCAATCCGTGACTGGCGCGCGTCTGCGCGACGTCAGAACCGGAGCGATTACCGAAATGCCGATCGACGGCGTCTTCGTTGCCATCGGCCACGCCCCGGCAACCGAGCTTTTCAAGGGCAAGCTGAAGCTGAAGGACAATGGCTACCTCTGGACCGCGCCGGATTCGACCGCGACCAGCTTGGAGGGGGTCTATGCCGCCGGCGACGTGACCGACGATACGTTCCGCCAGGCAATCACCGCCGCCGGCTTGGGGTGCATGGCAGCGCTCGAAGCCGAGCGATATCTGACGGGCCACATGCCTATCGCCGTGGCTGCGGAGTAAGACCGGCATGAGGGGCGGGGGAATGCCATTGGATTGGGACAAGCTGCGTATTTTCCACGCAGCGGCCGAGGCGGGTTCGTTCACGCACGCGGCGGATAAACTGCATCTGTCCCAGTCCGCCATCAGCCGCCAGGTGAGCGCGCTGGAGCAGGATGTCGGCACCAAGCTGTTTCACCGTCACGCGCGCGGACTGATCCTGACGGAACAGGGCGAACTGCTCTACCGCACCGCCCATGACGTGCTGCTGAAGCTCGAAACCGTCAAGATGCAGCTCACCGAGACGACCGAGACGCCGTCGGGCAAGCTGCGCGTGACGACGACGGTCGGTCTCGGCCAGGGCTGGCTGACCGACAAGATCCAGGAATTCCTGCAGCTTTATCCCGATGTGCAGATCCAGCTGATCCTCGACAACGAGGAAGTGGATGTGAACATGCGCCACGCCGACTGCGCAATCCGTCTGCGTCAGCCGCAGCAGTCCGACCTCATCCAGCGCAAGCTCTTCACCGTGCACATGCACGTCTACGCCGCTCCCTCCTACATCAACCGCCATGGCGAGCCGCAGAAGATCGAGGATCTCGACAATCACCGCATCATCACCTTCGGCGAGCCGGCTCCGAGCTACCTGCTTGACGTCAACTGGCTTGAGGTCGCCGGCCGCTCCTCCGACAACAAGCGCATCCCGCATCTGCAGATCAACAGCCAGACCTCGATCAAGCGCGCCTGCCTGCTCGGAATCGGCGTCGCCTGCCTGCCGGATTATATCGTCGGGCGCGACCCTGGCCTGATTCAGCTGCCGATCAATGCGGACGTGCCGTCATTCGACACGTATTTTTGTTATCCTGACGAGATCAAGAATGCCGCCAAGCTGAAAGCTTTCCGCGATTTCATTGTCAGCAAAGCGAGAAACTGGAATTTTTAAGCCAGATTTATGGAATGATTTCCATACTATGCGGTGAGCGCATGACTGGCATGCACAAATGAGGGTTGCTGTTTGCCCATTAAACCACCATATCGCACATAGCTGATGCACATGGTGGCTTTTCCTCCCAGTTCCACCGCATTAGCTGTTCCCCTCTGGAGGTTTTTGAACCTTCACACTTATAAGGGCCCTGGTTTTCCAGCGGCCCTCTTTTTTTGCCTTGCCGCTTCGGAAAATGCCGCATCGCAAAAAAATTGTGCGGCGCATAACAGGTATGCACAAAAAAGCATTGAAACCTGCCTAAGGAAGCACCATATCCAACTCAGCTGATGCATTTCGTGGTTTCTCTCCCAGTTCCACCGCATTAGCTGTTCCCCTCTGGAGGTTATTGACCTTCACAATTCAAAGGGCCCTGGTTTTCCGGTGGCCCTCTTTTTTTGCCCAAAATTTGCCCAATCAACAAAAGCTGCCGCCTCACGTCTCCGTGATTTGCATATCGGTATCCGACGATCAATATATCGTTCAAACACGATTTATAATTCGGCAAACGACGATGGACAAGGACGAGATCATCAAGGCGCTCGCCCACCCCACCCGAATGGACATTCTGAGCTGGCTGAAGAATCCCGAGGAACATTTCCCCACGCAGGAGCATCCCTTTGAAATGGGCGTCTGCGCCAGCCAGTTCGAGCGCTGCGGCCTATCTCAATCCACCGTCTCGGCTCATCTTGGAACCCTGCAGCGCGCCGGCCTCGTGACCACGAAACGTGTCGGCCAGTGGATCTTCTATAAGCGCAACGAAGAAACGATCGCGGCTTTCCTCAAGCAGCTGACACAGGATCTCTAGAATGCCCCTCGCCCTTCTCGTCCTCGCCTTGAGCTCCTTTGCGATAGGCACGACCGAATTCGTCATCATGGGTCTGCTGCCGGAGGTCGCCGCCGATCTCTCAGTGACGATCCCACAAGCCGGATGGCTGGTGACGGGTTATGCGCTCGCGGTCGCGATCGGCGCACCCATCATGGCCATTTCCACAGCGACGCTGAAGCGCCGCACGGCACTGATTGCGCTGATGGCCTTCTTCATCGCCGGCAACCTGCTTTGTGCTCTGGCGAGCGATTATTGGGTGCTGATGATCGCCCGCATCGTGACCGCGCTCTGCCACGGCGCCTTCTTCGGCATCGGTTCGGTCGTCGCCGCCGGCCTCGTCGTCGAAGACCGCAAAGCCCGCGCCGTCGCGCTGATGTTCACCGGTCTGACCCTTGCCAACGTCCTTGGCGTGCCGCTCGGCACCGCAATCGGCCAGGCCTATGGCTGGCGCGCCACGTTCGGCGTCGTCACCGTTATCGGCATCATCACCATATCAGGCCTGATCGCCATCCTGCCGAAGGACAAGAAACAGGAAAGCGGCAGCATCCTGCGCGAGATCGCGGCACTCAGGAATGGCAGCCTGTGGCTGGCGCTTTCCACCACCGTCTTCTTCGCCGCCTCGATGTTCGCCCTCTTCACCTATATCGCGCCGCTCTTGCGTGACGTCACCGGCGTTTCGCCTGAGGGCGTCACCTGGACGCTGTTCCTGATCGGCCTCGGTCTGACCGTCGGCAATCTCATCGGCGGCAAGCTTGCCGATTGGCGCCTCGGCGTCACACTTGCCGGCGTCTTCACCGCGATCGCCGTCACCTCGCTTGCCTTCAGTTATACGAGCCGCCTCTTCATCCCGGCTGAGATCACCCTCTTCCTCTGGGCGACCGCAAGCTTTGCCGCCGTGCCGGCGCTCCAGGTCGGCGTCGTCGGCTTCGGCAAGGATGCGCCGAACCTCGTCTCGACGATCAACATCGGCGCCTTCAACACCGGCAATGCGCTTGGCGCCTGGGCGGGCGGCCTGGTCATCGATGCCGGCTTCGATCTCACCCTCGTTCCGCTCGCCGCAGCCCTGATGGCCCTGATCGGCCTGGGTGCGACGGCGCTCACCTATCTCTCCGCCAGGGGCCAAGCCGCTCTCGCCCCCGCCGAGTGATCCTCCCGCAAAAGAAAGGACCATCATGGCCAAGCTTTTCGAACCCGCCAAGGTTGGCGACATCGCCGTCAAGAACCGTATCGTCATGGCGCCGCTTACCCGCAACCGTTCGCCAGGTGCGATCCCCAACGACCTCAATGTCGAATATTACCGCCAGCGCGCCACGGCGGGTCTGATCATCACCGAAGCGACCGCGATCACCCATCAGGGCCAGGGTTATGCCGACGTGCCCGGCCTTTACAGCACGGAAGCGCTCGACGGCTGGAAGCGTGTGACCGATGCCGTCCACGCAGCCGGCGGCAGGATCGTCGTCCAGATGTGGCATGTCGGCCGTATCTCGCACACGACGCTGCAGCCGGACGGCGGCAAGCCGGTCTCCTCGACCAATCGCGTCGCCAAGGCCAAGACCTATCTGGTCAATGCCGACGGCAGCGGCAGCTTTGCCGATACCTCCGAGCCGCGTGCACTCGAAACCGCCGAAATCCCCGGCATCATCGAGGATTACCGCAAGGCAGCCCGCGCGGCCATCTATGCCGGATTCGACGGTGTCGAGATCCACGGCGCCAATGGCTACCTGCTCGATCAGTTCATCCGCGACGGCGTCAACGACCGCACCGATCAATATGGCGGCTCGATCGAAAACCGCACCCGCCTGACCTTCGAGGTCGTCGATGCCGTGGTTAGGGAAATCGGCGCAGGCCGTACCGCAATCCGCATCTCGCCGGTGACGCCGTCGGGCGAAAGCTACGATTCCAATCCGCAGGCGACCTTCACCCGTGTCGTCGAGGGGCTGGCCAGATACGGCCTCGCCTATATCCACGTCATCGAAGGCCAGACCGGCGGTGAGCGCGACTACAAGCAGGGGGATAACCCCTCCTTCGATTACAAGGCACTGCGCCAGGCCTATGAAAAGGCCGGCGGCAAGGCGAGCTGGATGGTCAATAACGGTTATGACCGCGATCTCGCGATCGACGCCGCCGAAAGCGGCCGCGCCGATCTCGTCGCCTTCGGCAAGCCCTTCATCGCCAATCCCGATCTCGTCGAGCGGCTGGCAAAGAACCTGCCGCTCAACACGCCCGACCAGTCGACCTTCTACGGCGGCACCGCCAAGGGCTACCTCGACTATCCCACATTAGAAAAGGTCGCCTGAGATTTCCCATACGCATCAAGAAATCCCGCCGAGAGGCGGGATTTCTGCGTTCAGTATCCCTATATGAGGGGCATGTTTGCTCCCTATCTCGATCGCTGGTCGCTCATGTCGGACGGCGAGCCCATCATCACCCATTCGAGCCGCCTGCTGCCGGTCCTCTGGCAGGAGAGGCCCGCCATGCTGAAAGTTGCGACCGATATCGATGAACGATGCGGCGCACTGCTGATGCAGTGGTGGGACGGCGACGGCGCAGCTCATGTCTATGCCCACGAAGGTGACGCCGTATTGCTGGAAAGGGCAACCGGGAAACGCTCCCTGCTGGCCATGGCGATGGACGGCGAAGACGACGAGGCGAGCCGCATTCTCTGCCGCACCGCCGCCCGGCTGCACGCACCGCGCGAAAGACCACTCCCCAATCCCATTCCCCTCACCCGCTGGTTCCGCGATCTCGAGCCGGCCGCCTGCAAACATGGAGGCACGCTTGCCGATTGCTCGGCGATCGCCAACGCCCTTCTTGCCGATCCGCGCGATCTCTCCGTCCTCCATGGCGACATCCACCACGGCAACATTCTCGATTTCGAGGCGCGCGGCTGGTTGGCGATCGATCCGAAACGGCTCCACGGCGAGCGCGGTTTCGATTTCGCCAATATCTTCGCCAACGAGGAATTGCCAACCATCACCGACCCCGCCCGCTTCCGCCGCCAGCTCGCCATCGTCTCTGCCGAGGCGGGGCTGGAGCCGAAGCGGCTGCTGCAATGGATCGCCGCCTATTCCGGTCTTTCCGCCGCCTGGTTCCTTGGCGACCCCAATATCGAGCAGGCGGAGACGGCCTTGACGGTTGCGCGGATCGCGCTGGCCGAGCTGGCGGCCTAAGGCGCCTTCTGCAGCGTATGCCCGATAAAGGCGGCCGCGGTGTCACGACGCGCTTCCGGCAGGCAGCCGAGCGCCACCAGTGAGGCCCTCACCGCCTCGTCGATCGGTGTCTGCGGCTCCTTGCTAAGTTCGGCGACAAGCTTGGCGTTGTTCATCCTGAGCGGCACTTTCCAGAGATAGCGCATCTCCTTGATCTCCCGCATGACCGGAACGAAAGGCGCGGCGAGCGGCACGATCCACCAGGGAAACCGCCCGATCTTCGCCTTGCCGCCAGCGACTCGCTTGATCGCTTCCGCCATCTGCATGCCATCCGCATCCCAGAAGCCATCCATATGATAGACGGCGAAGGGCGGCAGCCGATCGGCCCGCTCGACGAGCTGGGCGATGGTTTCCGCCATGTCGGGCAGATAGGTCCACTGATGGCCGACGCCGCGCCGCCCTGGATTCTTGATGGTGCCGACCGGCTTGCCCGGCGTCACCAACCCCGATGAGAACCAGCTATTGGCCGTTGCGCCCGGACCGAAGAAATCGCCGGCCCGGACGATGATCGCGGCGGTGCCGGATTGCGAAGCCGCCTTCAGCCGCTTCTCCATCTCGACGCGGATCGCTCCCTTCTTTGTAAGGGGATGCTGCGGGCTTTCCTCCGTCGGCGACTGCAGGGCGTCGGGACCAAAATTATAGACGTTGCCCGGCAGAACGATCCGCGCACCGACGACTCGAGCGGCAGCGATCGTATTGTCGAGCATCGGCAGCACCAGCCTTTCCCAATCGCGATAGCCGGGCGGATTGACCGCGTGGACAATCAGGCCAACACCTTCAGCCGCCTTCAGCACGTCGCCGGCATTCATCGCATCACCCTGCACCCATTCGAATGCCGGCTCGTTCTTCGACGCCTTGGCGGCGTCACGGTTGAGCGCACTGATGCGCCATCCGCGGGCCAGAAGTTTGCGCGCGATCGCGCCGCCGATACCGCCGGTCGCGCCGAGAACCAGTGCCGTGATCTTCGTTTCTCCACTCATCGCAATCATCTCCTTCAATTGAATGAGATGACTATGCGCCTGCTCTCAGATAAACAAAATTGACGAAATAAGTGGATCAGCTATACAAAAACATATGGCTCTCGAACCAAGCTGGGATTTCTACCGCAGTTTCCTGACCGTGCTTCAGCAAGGGTCGCTTTCGGCCGCTGCGCGCGAACTGGGGCTGACCCAGCCGACCATAGGCCGCCATGTCGACGCTCTGGAACAGGCGATCGGCGCCGAACTTTTCATCCGGTCGCCGAACGGCCTCGTGCCGACCGACGCCGCACAGGCGCTGACACCCTATGCCGAAACACTGGCGGCAACCGCCGCCGCCCTTTTGCGCACGGCATCCGGCGAGCGAGAGAGGGTAGCCGGAACGGTGAGGGTCAGCGCCAGCGAGGTCGTCGCCGTCGAGATCCTGCCTCGGATTCTCGGGCCGCTGCAGGAAGCCTATCCCGAACTTCACATCGAGCTCTCGGCATCCGATGCGATCGAAGATCTGGTAAATCGCGAGGCCGATATCGCCGTACGCATGGCCGAGCCGCAGCAGGATGCTCTCATCGTGCGCCGCATCGGCGACATCCCGATCGGCTTCCATGCCCACCGCCGCTATCTCGAACGGCACGGCATTCCGCAAACCATGGCGGACCTCGCCAACCACCGGCTCATCGGCTTCGACCGGCAGACGGCCTACGTCCGCATGGTGATGAAGCGCTATCCGGCGTCCGAGGGCATCAAATTCTCCTACAGGACCGACAGCAATCTTGCCCAGCTCTCCGCAATCCGCGCCGGGGTCGGCATCGGTCCCTGCCAGATCGGACTGGCCCGAGAAAACCCCGACCTCGTGCATGTCCTTCCCGATGCGTTCGAGATTCCGCTTGGCACATGGGTGGTCATGCACGAAAGCCTGAAGACCTCACCGCGCTGCCGCGCCACGTTCGACGCGCTGGTCAAGGGCCTCCGGACCTACCATCATCACTCGACCGGCGCGTAAGCAGAAAAGCGAAATCGATTTTTGGTGAGAATCATGAGCAATCTCGCATCGGAGGGAGATAACGATGCACAAGCCGGTTGAACTCGTGAGCTACGATAGGGAATGGCCGGAAGCTTTCCAGCGCATCCGAGCCAAGCTGCTGGCTTTGCTGCCGCAGGCGCTCGCCATCGATCACGTCGGCAGCACGGCCATACCTGGTATGACCGCCAAGCCGCTCATCGATATCGACATCGTTCTTTCCGGTCTGGAGCAGATCGAGCCTGCGACGCAGGTGCTTCTCTCGGAAAACTACGAGCCGCGCGGCAATCGCTACGATGACGAGGTCTGGGCATTCTTGTCGAGAGGTTCGGCGCCGGCGGAGCGGGTATACCTTTGCCCGGCCGGCAACGGCACGCATCGAAACAGGCTGGCTTTCCGGGATTATCTCATCGCACATCCCGAGGCAGCGGCCGATTATGCCGCGCTCAAACGCAGACTGGCAGCCGAATTCAGAATGGACGGCGATCGCTATACCGCCGAGAAACGCGAATTTGTCGACACGATCGTCACGCGGGCATTGAGGGGCTAAAGCATGTCGCGCAAAAGTGTGCGCGATTTTGCGATAACGGCGTGCGCAAAACAAAGGCCCAAAGCGCAGCAAGCGAATCTGAAAGCTCGCGACGCGCTTTAGGGTTGACGTCCGGCGCTCTGCGAGGCTCCAGCCGATCGCTCCTGCCATAAGCCGTCGACCACCTCGGTTTCCGGCCGGTCACCGCCTTCGGCATATTCCTCATGCCATTTGCCGTTTTCGTCCTGCCAGCTGATCTCGGCGGAATCGCCCCCGACCTGCTGTTCGGCCGCGACGATGCGCGCAGCTTCGAGCGCCTCGGCATGGGTCGGGAATGCCTCGGAATAGACGCCTCCCAGCCTGTAGGCCCAACCGCCGTCATGCGGCACGACTTCATAGACCACCTTGATCATGCATCCGTCTCCTCATCATCTTGTTGCGCATTCGCATGCTTCCGGACAGGGTCCGGATCATCGCGGCCGCGTGACGAGAATTCGAGGACGCCGCGATCTGCTTTCCGGCCCCGATGGCGTCAGTATTCCATTAAACGCCGAAGACTGCAAATAGCAGAGTGCCGCCGCGTGCTTCCCATCCGAAATCAGTGACTTAGTTAAAAGGCGTGAATCGCAACGGGAGCTGAGATTTGGGCATCGCGTCACGCCTTAAAGAGGAGAGGTTTCTGGTCACTGCACTCGTCGTCGCGGTGACCGCCTATCTTCTGGAGCATACAGTCATGGAGATGGGGCGCGGCCTGGCGCTCATCGCCGCCGCAGCACTCGTCGCCACCATCGTGCTCGCTTCGATCCGCGTCGCCTATCATGCCGAACTGCTCGCCGTCAAAGTCGGCGATCCCTACGGCACGATGATCCTGACACTTTCGGCCCTCGCCGTCGAAGTCATCATTCTCGCCATCATGATGAGCGGCGAAAGCTCTCCAACGCTGGTGCGCGACACGATCTATTCGGCCCTGATGCTCGATATCAACGGCATCCTCGGCCTCGCTGCCCTTCTGGGTGGCCTCAAGCACGGGGAGCAGCCCTACAACGACAATTCGGGCAAGACCTATGGCGTGATGATCCTCACCGCCATGGGCATTTCGATGATCGTGCCGGAATTCGTGCCGCGAGATCGGTGGCATTATTACTCCGCCTTCACCATTGTCGCGATGATCGCTCTCTACGGCCTCTTCCTGCGCATGCAGGTCGGCCAGCACAGCTATTTCTTCAGCTACAGCTACCCGCGCTCCGAGCGGAAGAAGGAAAGTCGCGACGAACACGGCATCAACGGACCGGCCGCCGTCTCGATCGCCACCATCCTCGTCGGCGTCGTCATCATAGGCCTGCTGGCGGAATTCATGTCGGCCTTCATGACCGAAGGCTTGCGCGACAGCGGCGCACCGATCGCGGTGACGGCCGTCGTCGTCGCGGCGATTTCGGCCGCCCCCGAAATCCTGACCGCTTTGCGAGCGGCGCTCAAGAACCGGATGCAGGCAACCGTCAACATCGCCATGGGCGCCTCGCTATCGACGGTGATCCTGACGGTGCCCGTGATGGAAGCGATCGCGCTCTATACCGGCCAGCCCTTCATCATGGCGATGACCCCGGTGCAGACGGTGATGGTGACGATCACCTTGATTGCCGCGGCGATCAACCTCAATGACGGCGAGACAAACGCCATCGAGGGCATGACACATTTCATCCTCTTCGCCACCTTCGTCATGCTGACGGCTCTGGGGCTCTGAGGGCTCCCTCCCCGCGGAGGAAGGGAAGGAACAGTCTGTTTAGGCGGGCTGTTGGGCGAAGAGCAGGCGTTCACGGGCTGCGAACCATTCCTCGGCGTAATCGTCGTTCTTGTATTCCTCGAAATACGGCCCGCCATCGGTGAAATGGACGTTCTTGGCGTCTTCGCGGTAGTCGTATTCATTGACGAGGTAATTCCATGTCACCGGTAATCCGCCGATGAGGTCTTCATTCTCCAGCCATTTGAACTGATGCAGTTGCAGCCCGGTCGCGGTATTGACGTAGTCGGGCGTCAGCGCGCGGCATTTGTCGTTGTTGAAGAGGATGAAGCTCGACCAGTTCTTCTTTTCGTACTTGGTCTGCGTCTGGCCGAGGAACTTGGTGTCGATCTTCGGCTGATAATCGTGTTTGACGCACATGACGGCGTAACGCCCGTCGCGCAATGCCCAAAGCTCGGCTATATCGGCACGCATCAGCATGTCGCAATCCATGAAGATGCTCCAGCCCTCGTAACCGCTGAGATAGGGTGTCAGGAAACGCGAGAAGGAGAACTCCGTCGATTGCAGCGCGTTGCGCTGGCGGGTGAAAATCCCGCCAAGGTTGGAGAGCGCAATGGGCGAGAACTCGACCGGGATCGAAGACTTCTCGATGATACTCTGCACGAGAACGTGGTAGGCGACCACTTCCTTGGGATCGAATCCCACAAATATTCGGACGTTCTGTTGTTCCATTGTCCACCTTGATCGCCAGTATCGGCAACAGCTTTCTTGGCCACCCGCGCCTGTTAGCAAAGGCCTGCGACAGTCATCCCTTCGACTTTTCGAGAAAACGCTGCTTGCGGGTTTTCGGTTTGAACCGCCGAAAGAAATTGTCGACGGCGCGGATGAATTTGGTGATGGACATCAGCCTGTCGATCTGGCTGTTCGTATTGTCGAGCCGCTCCGACAAGACCTCAGCCGCAGTCATCGCGATCTCGATCGGCGGCACCTCAGGAAACCGTTTGGCAAGCGCCGAATAGGGGCTGGCATCGACGCCGCCCATCATCGAGATCGAACCCATGCGCGCAAAGAGACGCAGGAAGATCTGCTCGAACGTCCAATCGTGCACGTCGAACACCTTCCACTTCTCGCTCCGCTTCGCCGAAAAGCCGGCAAGCAAGACCTTGCCCGGCAACTGCAGATCGGCGAGCCACAACGCTACCGCAAAGCCGCTCGTCGCGATCTTGCCGATCGGATAGAGGTCGGCGAGCATTTGCGTCAGATCGAGGTGCCGAGCCTTAGCGCCTTCGAAGCGGCTCTCTTCACTGAGATTTTCCTCGACGGAGACCCGGATGTTGACGACGCCGAGGAACTCGTCGCCGCCAAAGAAGCGCAAGACATCCGCCGCCTCGCGCCGGTGGACGATATGGGCGCCCATCACATCGCTGCGGGCAACCAGCATGGAATGGCCGACGAAGGGTTCGTCGAGCACCTTGTAGACCTTGTTGAAGAAGACGTAGAGCGCTGTCTCCGGCAATTCGCTCCGCAGCCGTTCGAGGTCGACCGCCTCACTGTTTGCTACCAACACGATATGGGAGTAGCCCGACAACAGCGCCTTCCACGCTTCCGGCGTCAGGAAATTGAAGCCGCCGTCCGGAGCGGTCATAGCCTTGTTATCGCTGGGGATTGCTTCCATATCGCCTCACATGCACTTTCCAAGGATGACGCGCTCCGCCCGCCCGACTAGCTGTTGCTGAAATAGGCGCGCATCCGGGCAAGCCGCGTCAGCCCGCCGATCTGCTTTCCCACATGCGAGAGGAAGCCCGCCACTCGGCCCGTCATCGACGGCTGCCTGCAGAAGGAAGCCCAAGGCGTGTTGCGAAGATCCTCGGCATAACGATTGGCCATCCGCCGGTGCACCCAGGGGACGTTCGCCTGCCACGGCTTCTTGCGGCCGGTAAAATGAAAGATGGCCGGCCGATCGACGAAAGGCAGCAGGCCCGTCTGTGTATTCCAGCGCGGATCGAGCACCAGCCAGTCGCGGTCGAAAGTGACGTTCAACGCATCCTGGTCGTTATTCTCGAACAGATGCGACCGCTCCTCGAAGACTTCCCGGGTCCTGGCGAAAAGCCCCCTCGCCCGGCAGGCCGACCAGTCGAACAGCAGCACGCCGGCATTGAAGTAGCGACCGCCCTCGCCCATGCCGATCTTGCGCTGCCGTGCCCCGGCCTTCTCAGGAAAGGCCATGACGTAGTCGTCGACGGCGGCGAGCGCCTTGCCTTGGAGATCCCGCGTGAAGAGCTCGTCGACGGAAGCCACCGCGAGCACGTCGGCATCGAGGTAAAGCAGGCGCTCGATATGGTCTGGTATATCCCGATCCATATAGAGCCGCGCCAGCGTGGCGGCGGACCAGCGGCCCCGCGCCTGAAGGCCGGTGTCGGGCGTCTTATAGGGCAATACCCTGATCGCCATACCGTGAAGCCGCCCAAAATTATCGACCTCGGCGACCTCGTGCGGCTTGAGGTCGATGCCGAGAAGCAGGAACTCTACATTAGCATTCGTAAGATTGCGGTTGACGGAAAGCAGAGTGCAGCAGGCGGCCGGGAGCATGTTAACGTCAGAACAGACGATGACGGCACTAAGCTGCAAAATCCGGCCCCCCGAAGCGGCAAATTGAACTTGATGCCGGATATCTAGTTGGTTTGGCGGCCGCCCGCAACCGCAGATCACCCGCCCCACCGGCACTCCGCGTCACGTTTTGAATCGGAATTCAACGACTTGCGAGGCGAAGCGGATTCAATGCAGCAACGCGTTGAATCGGAATGTGAGCTATAGCCGCAGCGCCAAAGGATGATCGACGAGCAGCCGGTCGACGATGGCAAGCTGCAAACCTTCGACCTTGCACTGCGCCAGCAGCAGCCAACGCCGGATAAATAAAAGGCCCGCCGTCACCGGCAGGCCTTCGATCGATATGATGGCGACAAGCCTACTTGCAAGCGCCGCAGAAGCGCTGGATGCGGCGGCAGGCTTCCTCAAGCAGATCTTCCGATGTCGCATAGGAGATCCGGAAATTTGGGCCGAGGCCGAAGGCGGAGCCGTGAACGACGGCGACGCCTTCCGATTCCAGAAGCTCGGAAACGAAATCCTCATCTGTCTCGATGACCTTGCCCGACGGCGCCGTCTTGCCGATCAGGCCGGCGCAGGACGGATAAACGTAAAAGGCGCCTTCCGGCACCGGGCAGGCGATACCCTTGGCCTGGTTCAGCATGGAGACGACGAGGTCGCGGCGGCCTTCGAAAATCTTCTTGTTCGCCGGGATGAAGTCCTGCGTGCCGTTCAGCGCCTCGACAGCCGCCCATTGGGCGATCGACGTCGCACCCGAGGTCTGCTGACCCTGGATCATGTCCATCGCCTTGATGAGCTGGATCGGCCCGGCGGCATAACCGATACGCCAGCCGGTCATGGCATAGGCCTTGGAAACGCCGTTCATCGTCAGCGTGCGGTCGTAGAGCTTCGGCTCGACTTCGACGGGCGTGACGAATTTGAAGTCGCCATAGGTCAGGTGCTCATACATGTCGTCCGTCAGCACCCAGACATGCGGATGCTTCATCAGCACATCGGTCAGCGCCTTCAACTCGGCATGCGTATAGGCCGCGCCCGTCGGGTTGGACGGCGAGTTGAAGATGAACCACTTGGTCTTCGGCGTGATCGCCTTTTCGAGATCGGCGGCCTGGAGCTTGAAGTTATGCTCCTGGGTGGCCGAAACGAAAACCGGCGTGCCGCCGCAGAGCGCCACCATCTCGGGATAGGAAACCCAGTAGGGCGCCGGGATGACGACTTCGTCGCCGGGGTTCAGCGTCGCCATGAAGGCGTTGAACAGGATCTGCTTGCCGCCGGTGCCGACGATCGTCTGCTCCCAGGAATATTCGAGACCGTTCTCGCGCTTGAACTTGGCGGCGATCGCCTTGCGCAGCTCAGGAATACCGGAAACCGGCGTGTACTTCGTCTCGCCGCGGTTGATCGCGTCGATGGCGGCCTTCTTGATATTGTCGGGCGTATCGAAATCCGGCTCGCCCGCGCCGAGACCAATGACGTCGCGTCCTTTCGCTTTCAGCTCACGCGCTTTCTGGGAAACGGCGATGGTGGCTGAAGGCTTCACACGAGAAAGAGCATCGGCAAGGAAGGCCATGATATCGGTCCTATTGGTTGAAACGGGCAGAAAGCCGGGACCGGAGTTCTGCGTTTAGCTCTATGTCCAATGTATGACGGCATTTCAAGGGCAAAGGCGTGATGGGGCAATGATTCTTATTCATCGTTTGGCCGCGCCGGCGGGCTGGCCCGCTTTCCATTTCGGCGAGGCTTGCAGCGAACGGTGGAACCGTTCCGCAGCCAAGTGCGCTTGCGGCGGGATTTAGCTCAGCCTAATCTTCCTCCCGATCCAATGGCGGCGCGTATCGGGCGTCAGGGAGGGCACGGTTAGAATGGCGGACGTCCGGGAATTGAACCAGCCAGAGGGACAGCAATACCAGCAGCAGGCCACCGGCCGGAACATGGCTGCCCGCAACTATCTGAGCGTCCATACGGCGATTTTGCTCGGGATCCTGTTTATTGCCATCGTCTTCAGGTTCCACAAGATCACCTTGCCGCTGGTCGACGGTTTCAGCTGGCGCGAGATCAGCACCGCGATGATGGCGGACAATTTCCAGCAGCGCAGCTGGAACATCTTCTTTCCGGAGGTCAGCTGGACCGGGCCCGGGCCAAGTTATCAGGGCCGCGAGTTCCAGATCATCAGCTATGTCACAGCCCTGCTCTACCAGCTCTTCGGCTGGCACGACTGGTTCGGCCGCGTGGTAGCGGCTTTCTTCGGTCTGGTGACGGTGTTTTCGCTGCATAGGGTCACCGCGCTATGCTGGGGCGAGATGCACGCCCATGCGGCGGCGCTTGCCTACGCGCTGATGCCGGCGGCGATCATGATCGACAGCTCGTTTCTTCCCGATCCGGCAATGCTGGCCCTGGCGACGCTTGGCGTCTGGCTGTTCGTCAAGTACTGGGCCGGCGGCAGCGGCTGGCTCTTGCCGCTCGCCACGGCGAGCGTCTCGCTCGGCGCACTGTCAAAGCCGCCAGGCCTCGTCGCGGGGGCCGTCGTCTTTTATTTGATGGTTTGCTGGATTCTAGAGAAGAAGCAGAAGCAGGCAACCGTGGTCTTCGTTTGGGGGCTTTTAAGCCTAGCCATCATCGCCTCTTATTACAGCTGGGCCATTTATCTCGGCCGCAACTATCCGCCATATCATATCGCCGGCAGCGGCGGCTACATCTGGGATCACGGATTCTGGGCATACGTCAAGAACAGGTTTTATTTCAAATCCGCGTGGAACACGGCGGTCTTGTGGTTCTACGGCTATCCATTCTTGATGCTGTCGGCGGTCGGCTTGTGGATACCGCCGAGATCCGTCGAAGACCTGAAGCAACGCGCACTTTCGACCATTCCCTATGTATGGATGGCAGCGGCGATGATCCTCTATCTGGCGGCGGCGGGCGAAATCACCGCCAATGTTTGGAACTTCCACATCTTCCATGTGCCGCTCGCGATATTCTGCGGCCGCGGCGCGCTTCTCCTGGCAACGCTTTCCTCGAGAACAGTTCTAAAGCCGGCTGTGGCGCTCCGCGCCATCTGCATCGTGGCCGTGGCGCTTGCCTGGTCGACCCTGCCCCTCGTCAGGACGATGAAGAAGCCCGTCGCCACGAAGGGCAAACTGCTTGGCGAGGAACTGGCGCGGTTGACGCAACCGGGCGATCTCGTCGTCGCCATCGCGCCCGACGTCGGCGACCCCGTCGCAGTCTACTACAGCAGGGCGCGCGGCTGGGTGTTCCCACCGGGCGGAGGCGACGCCGATTGGTCGACATTCGTCGCGGATGAGGCCACTGCGATCGCGCAGCTCGACGAACTGCGCGCGCAAGGCGCGGATCTGTTCGGCGTTGCCAAGAACGCCACCGACCAGCAGAATCGGCGGTTCGTCGAGCATCATGTTGGCGTCATCGATTATCTGGACAAGACGGCAACCAAGCTTGTGGATTCGAACGATTTGCTGGTCTACAGAATCACCCGTCCATGAACGTCGCGACAGTCTGAGGCCATGGGCTTTGGACAGGACATGGCTCGATCGCGGTGCTTTCGCCGTGACGACGATTCTGTTTTTCGTCTTTTGAAATCAGAGAGATCGTCGGATTTCGTCATCGCCACGAATAAGCCGCAACAAATGCCGCACGCCGCCGCAATTCGGTCGCGAGCGCGCCGAGATCGAAGCTGCATCATTCGCTCATCCAAAATTGGTTATTGAGGGTAGGCCAATGTTTCTGGAAGATGAGTTCGCCATCGGGCGCATGCGCATGCGCCGGATCTCCATTTCATGTCTTGTCGCCGTCACCGCCTTTGTCGCCTGCATCGCCGCGATGCTGGGGCTGGCCTCCACCGCCCGCGCCGAGACGCGGCAGGCATCCGGCCAGCTCGCGGCGCTTGTGCGGCCGAACGACGTCAACAACGGCTCGCTGCTCTTCCCGTCGAAGGAACCGGGCTTCTATGTCGAAGCGCCGCGGCTGAAGACCGACGTCGCAATCGATGTCTCCGGCCCGATCGCCAGGGTGAAGGTCACCCAACGTTTCCGGAACCCGAGCCAGGGCTGGGTCGAGGGCACCTACGTCTTCCCGCTGCCGGACAATTCCGCCGTCGACGCGCTGAAAATGCAGATCGGCGAACGCTTCGTCGAAGGCCAGATCAAGCCGCACCAGGAGGCCCGAGAGATCTACGAGCAGGCCAAGGCCGAGGGCAAGAAGACGGCGCTGCTCGAACAGCAGCGGCCAAACATCTTCACCAACCAGGTCGCCAATATCGGCCCCGGCGAAGAGATCGTCGTGCAGATCGAATATCAGCAGACCGTCCACCAGTCCGGCGGCGAATTCTCGCTGCGTTTCCCGATGGTCGTCGCGCCGCGCTACAATCCGGCGCCGATCGTCCAGACCGTCGAATTCAACAACGGCGCCGGCTTCGCGACACCGAGCGACCCGGTGGAAAATCGTGAGAAGATCGAAGCCCCGGTGCTCGATCCGCGCGAGAATGCCAAAATCAATCCGATCTCGCTGACCGTCAATCTCAAGGCCGGCTTCCCGCTCGGTGACGTGAAGTCGTCCTTCCACGAGATCGATATCCGGCAGGATGGCGACCACTCAAGGACGATCAGACTGAAGGGCGATGCTGTACCCGCCGACAAGGATTTTGAGCTCACCTGGAAGGCAGCCCCCGGCAATATGCCGAGCGCGGGCCTCTTCCGCGAAGTCATTGATGGCAAGACCTATCTGCTCGCTTTCGTCACCCCGCCCACGGCACCGGATGCGGCGGCGCCGCCGAAACGCGAGGTGGTCTTCGTCATCGACAATTCCGGCTCCATGTCCGGCCAGTCGATCGAGCAGGCAAAGCAGAGCCTGGCACTTGCCATCTCCAGGCTGAACCCCGGCGACCGTTTCAACGTCATCCGTTTCGACGACACCATGACCGATTATTTCAACGGTCTCGTCGCTGCTACGCCTGATAATCGCGAAAAGGCCATCGCTTACGTCAGGGGCCTGACCGCCGATGGCGGCACGGAAATGCTGCCGGCGCTCGAGGATGCGCTTCGCAACCAAGGCCCGGTCGCAAGCGGATCGCTGCGCCAGGTCGTATTCCTGACGGATGGCGCGATCGGCAACGAACAACAGCTCTTCCAGGAAATCACCACAAACCGCGGCGATGCCCGCGTCTTCACCGTCGGCATCGGCTCGGCGCCGAACACTTATTTCATGACCAAAGCCGCCGAGGTCGGCCGCGGCACCTTCACCCAGATCGGCTCGACCGATCAGGTGGCAAGCCGCATGAGCGAACTCTTCGCCAAGCTGCAGAACCCCGCAATGACCGATATCGCCGCGACCTTCGAAGGCATCGAAGCCGAGGATATCACGCCGAACCCGATGCCCGACCTCTATAGCGGCGAGCCCGTCGTTCTGACGGCGGAATTGCCGCAGGAAAAGCCTACCGGAAAGCTGCAGATCGTCGGCAAGACAGGCAACCAGCCCTGGCGCGTCGAGATGGATATCGCTAATGCCGCAGACGGCAACGGCATTTCCAAGCTCTGGGCGCGACGCAAAATCGAGGATTTCGAGGCCCGCGCCTATGAGCGCCAGGATCCCGCCGCACTCGACAAGAACATTGAGACGGTGGCGCTCGCCCACCACCTCGTCTCGCGCGTCACCAGTCTGGTCGCCGTCGACATCACGCCGTCGCGTCCGGCAACCGAACCGCTCGGCTCGGCGAAGCTGCCGCTCAACCTGCCCGAAGGCTGGGACTTCGCAAAGGTCTTCGGCGAAAATGCTATCCCGTCTGGCGGCGCCGAACGCCACGGCGCGGCCACGCCTGATGGAAGCGCCGAACCGCAACGGGCGGCAGCCGCAACGCAGGATCTCGCCGCATCGCCCGAGATCGCCAACTTGATGGCCGCGGCGCCGACGGCGAAAGCCGCCACGCTGATCGCGCAGAAGAGCTCGACCGTGAACCTGCCGCAGACGGCGACACGCGCCGACGAGCAGATCATGCGCGGGCTCACCATGCTGCTGCTGGCGCTGGCGGCGGCGAGTGGGCTCGCCATCTGGCGCCGCCGCCTCAAGGGTCTCGTCTCGGCCGGAGCCAAGCGCGATGGTTTCTAGCAACGCTGAGGAAGCGGTCGAATTCGAGCCGCTTCCGACCTATCTGGAACTCGCCATGGCCGCCGCCACGGCCCACGACATGCCGAAGGCGCGAAGGAGAAAGGGTTTCTTCCTCTGGCGTCTTTCGCCGATCGAAAAGACGATCGCCTTCGCCATTGCCGGTCTCGCCTTCTACGGCCTTGCGCTGATCGGCGACGGTTTTCTGCTGAAGGCGAAGGCGGAAATCTCGCAAGTCCTGCTGAAGCGTGCTTTTGCCGCCGAACTGAGCGGCAAGGAGACGAAACCCTGGCCCTGGGCCGATTTCACCACGGAAGCCAGGGTGCGTGCGCCGCGCCTCGGCAAGGAGGTGATCGTGCTTTCCGGCGCCTCCGGCGAAGCGCTCGCCTTCGGTCCCGCCTGGCTCGCCAATACACCGCAGCCGGGCGACGAAGGCACCTCCATCATCGCCGCCCATCGCGACACCCATTTCCGCTGGCTGCAATATATAAGGCCAGGCGATACGATCGAAGTTACCCGCCGCGACGGCAAGCTATTGACCTTCAAAGCCGGCGAAGGCCGCATTGCCCCCTGGGACGCGAGCGGCATCGACCCCTCCTCCGATGGCCGCCGCCTCGTACTGACCACCTGCTGGCCCTTCGATGCGACGGAACGCGGGCCGCTGCGCTACATCCTCGAAGCCGAACTAGTCGATGGTAGCGCGATCGGCTCCGTTCAACCGGCAAACACAAAGCCGTTATTACAGACAGACTGAGGCTTGAAGCTCTGCCCTGCCCCTCCACGTTCCGGATGGAGAGACGACGGGGAAGCAAATGACGAGAATATCCGCCTTCCATTTCGCCGCGGCGCTGGTTCTGTTCGGCGCCACACCGGCCAATGCGGCCGATTCCGTCAACACGCAAGGTCCTGCGGTTCGCGTCGAAAAACTGGCCGATGGTCTCGAACACCCCTGGGCGGTCGAAGTGTTGCCTGACGGCGCCTATCTCGTCACCGAGCGGCCGGGCCGCATGCGTATCATTCGCAATGGCAAGCTTTCCAAGCCGATCGGCAACGTGCCCAAAGTGAATGCCCGCGGCCAGGGCGGTCTTATGGACGTGGCGCTTGCCACGGACTTTGCCACGAGCAGAAAGCTCTATTTCACCGCCGCCATCGCCAACAGGCAGGGCTCCGGGACCGAGGCCTTCAGCGCGACGCTGTCCGCCGACGAAAAGACGCTTGAGGCGGTGACGCCGATTTTCACCATGAAGCGCTTCACATCGGGCAACATTCAATATGGCGCGCGCATCGCGGTCGCCCGTGACGGCACACTGTTCATCAGCGTCGGCGACCGCGGCGACCGCGACCGCTCGCAGGACTGGCAGGACGATGCCGGCTCGATCGTCCACATCAATGCCGACGGCAGCATCCCCGCCGACAATCCGTTCAAGGACGGCGGCAAGGCGCTGCCAGAGATCTGGTCGAAGGGCCACCGGAACCCGCAGGGCATCTCTTTCGATGCCAAGGTCGGCAAGCTTTATACCGTCGAGCATGGCGCACGCGGCGGCGACGAGATCAATCGGATCGAAGCGGGCAAGAATTATGGCTGGCCGATCATCACCTACGGCCGTGACTATTCGGGCGCCGAGATCGGCGAAGGCACCACCAAAAGAGGGCTGGAGCAGCCGCTGCACTATTGGGATCCTTCGATCGCGCCCGGCGCGCTCGCCGTCTATCGCGGCGCCATGTTCCCGGAATGGGACGGCGACTTCCTCGTCGCGGCGCTGAAATTCCAGCTACTCTCACGCATGCAGCGCGACGAGAGCGGCGCCTTCGTCGCCGAAGAGCGCTTGTTCGAAGGCGATTACGGCCGCATCCGCGACGTCATCGTGGCGCCCGACGGCGCGCTGCTGATGGTGACGGACGAGGACGACGGCGCGCTGCTCAGGGTCTCGCGGGCGCAAGCCAACAATGGTTGAGATCTCGCCAGGCTCAAGCGTCTACTTACAGCTATATTCCCAGATGAAGTACTGAGGATGCCTGGCGTCGGGATCCTTGTCTTGCTCCGGATCCTTGCTCAACCAAATATTTCCGAGCGAGGAAACACCGTTCCGGCAGCTGTCCTTGATCAAAATCGCCACCATCTCGAAAACCTGCAAATGCCGGTCACGAAAAGACATTTCGGCCAGCGGGCCTGTGTATTTCTTCCCGTTATGAGTGACTTCAATTCTGCGGCTGTTCGGACCTAAAGCGGTAACGAGATAGCTGAACTTCGAACCACTGCGCTCTACAGTTCCGCTTTTTACAGCATCGCGGGCATCCGCTGGTTCTGTGGCAAGTGCCAAAAGTCCGCACAGCACAATGAACTTCAAATATTTTCCACCCATAAAATACGCGCTCCCGTTATCCGCCCATGATGCTGGCTTGATCATGTACAAAATCAGCAATCGGCCGGCATTACTACGGTTGCGATCCTTCGCTCCACAGTCACGTGATCTGCTTTGCGGTTAAGGTAATAGATCGACCCGTCAAAGTCTTCGTGCTTGCCTGGAGGAACCGCAACTGCTAACCGCTCGGACAGATCTCCCTTCCCCCTCGAGGACGACATGACGCGCATTCAGGCGAACCTCCTCCTGTTGCTTGCCGCCGCCATCTGGGGCGGCGGCTTCGTCGCGCAGTCGACGGCGATGAAGGCGATCGGCCCCTTCTGGTTCATCGCCTTGCGTTTTGCCGTCGCCACATTGGCCGTCTTGCCTTTCGTTCTTCTGGAAGCGCGCAAAGCAGAGGTGAAGACCAGCGCGCGCCATGCCAGGCTCTACGTCCTCACGGGTCTTGCCCTTTTCAGCGGTGCCGCCACCCAGCAGGTCGGCCTGCAGACGACGACGGTAACGAATTCCAGCTTCATCACCGGCCTCTATGTCGTCTTCGTGCCGCTCATTGCCGTGTTCTTCCTGCGCCGTGCCCCGCATTGGATCATCTGGCCAGGTGCGCTGACGGCGCTCGCCGGCATCTATCTCCTGTCCGGCGGTCAGCTCTCGGCGCTCACCTCAGGCGATCTCCTGACCGTGGTCTGCGCCGTCTTCTGGGCGATCCAGATCACCCTTGCCGGCACGACCGTCTCCGAGAGTGGAAGGCCGCTCGCGCTGGCCGCCACGCAATTTGCCGTCACCACGGTCTGCGCGCTGGCCATTGCCGCGGCGGTCGAACCGATCAGCCTTTCGGCGATTTGGGCCGCAGGACCTGAGATCCTTTATGTCGGCATCTTCTCGTCCGGTCTGGCCTTCGTCCTGCAGGTGATCGCCCAGCGCTACACGACGCCGTCGCAGGCGGCAATCTTCCTATCATCCGAAGCGCTCTTCGGCGCATCGCTCGCAGCCCTGATTCTCGGTGAGTCGATGCCGGCTATGGGATATACAGGTTGTGCGCTAATGTTTATCGCTATGCTTGTAGTCGAGATCGTCCCCGGCTTTGTTCGTCGCCGCCTGCCGGCCATCTGAACATGCGTCCAAATATGGGTGGATGCCGGATTTGAAAAAAATTTCAACGGATCCCGAAAGCCCGTTTACGTTGCATTTTTGGCAAAATCTGCCCGAAACTTACATTGCGGGCGATATAAATCGTTAATCATCTCCCATTCGCGGCGGAAATTTTGCGTTTTTGCGTAAACCAGATGTCGGCTGCAGTGTGCCCGCAAGGACACGTTAAAAAACTTTTGCTTGCCAAAATCCCTTAAACGCAGCACTCTCGGCGCGTTCGGGCATTTTGCGAGCATGGGAAGTCCTTAAGTATTTGCGCGCCGGGAACGCTAATATTCCGGTCAGCCGGTTCCGAAAAAGACAGGCGAAAGTCCTGTTTGGAGCAGGCCGAGGTAGAGGGGACCTTTTTCTCACATTTCAAGACTTGCCTGCCAACGCCTCCCGCAAGGAGGCAATGCTATGATGCTGCCCGTGTGGATGGCGGGCAGAGAGAAAAGGACCTGACGCATGGCCGAGACTGGGACTGTAAAATTCTTCAATACCGACAAGGGCTTCGGCTTCATCAAGCCGGACCGGGGCGGCGCCGATATCTTCGTTCACATTTCTGCCGTACAGGCCTCCGGGCTGGCCGGTTTGACGGAAAACCAGAAGGTAAGCTTCGACACGGAGCCGGATCGCCGCGGCAAGGGCCCCAAGGCCGTCAATCTGCAGATTGCCGGCTGAGCCCTTAACAAGGCTGTCGAATTCGAGTTGAAGCCCGGCAGCAATGCCGGGTTTTGTCGTTCAGCCTTCGTTCAGCTGCGGATTTGTAGGAATGTTGTCATCGAGAAAGGAACCGACATTCGGTTCCCGGAATTAGGGTATCACGCTTATGAACAGGCTCGCCAAAACTCTTTTGCTGACGGCAACGGCTGCCGCACTCACCCTCTCCGCCATCGGCGAGGCATCGGCCCGAGATCGCCATTGGCGCCGGAATGACGCGCTGGTTGGCGGCGCCGTCGGGCTTGCGACGGGCCTGATCGTCGGCTCGGCTATCGCGAATGCCAATAACGGCCCTGTTTACGATGAACCTCGCTACATCGACCCGCCGTACGAGCCGGATTACTATGAACCCGCTCCCGTCTACCGCGCCCCGCGCCGCGTCTACGTTGAAGAGCCGCGCTATGTCGAGCAGCCGCGCTACTATGCGCCCGTCCGCACGGCTGTGGAGCCCTGGTCGCCGCAATGGGAGCGTTACTGCTCTTACCGCTACCGCTCCTTCGATCCGCGCAGCGGCACCTATATCGGCAATGATGGCCGCAGCCACTTCTGCACCGCCGGCTGATCTGCCAACACGTCATCGCGAAGCGCCGCTCTCCAGCGGCGCTTTTGTTTTTGCCTCGTTCAGCCCGCCTTCTTCTCCCAGGGCATCGCCCGCAACTCGGCATCCGACTCGAAATCGGTCGAGACGCTGACCGCGCGCCATACCCGATCGGCCTCGATGCGTGCCGCATCCGACTTCTCGACATTGCGCACAGCATCACTGCCGAGCAGCAACCGGAGCGGCGGTTGGTCGAGACCGGCAATGTGAATGACGACGGCGGCCGCTTTGGCAGGATCGCCAGGTTGACGGCCGTCATATTCACGCTGGAAGCGCACCGTGGCGCCGACCGCTTCCGCATAGTCCGCGCGCCCCTCGGCCAGCACCGTCGAGGCACCGGCGAAATCAGTTCTGAAACCGCCGGGTTCGACCACTGTCACCTTGATGCCGAATGGCGCGACTTCCTTCGACAACACCTCCGAAAAGCCCTCGACGGCAAATTTGGCTGCCGAATAGGCGCCACGTCCGGCCGGTCCGATACGGCCGCCGACGGATGAGAACTGGATGATATGGCCCGCACCCTGTTCGCGCATCAGGGCGATCACCGCCTTGGTCATGATAACAGTACCGAAGAGGTTGGTCTCGACCTGGGCTCGGAAATCGGCGAGGCTGGTATCCTCGATCGGACTGACATTGCCGTAGCCGGCATTGTTGACAAGCACGTCGATACGGCCGAACCGCTTCACGCCAGCTTCCACCGCGGCAGCTGCCGCTTCCTCGTCGGTCACGTCGAGCGCCAGCGTCAGCACCTGATTGCCATATTGTCCGGAAAGATCCGCAAGCCGGGCAGGATCGCGCGCCGTCGCCAATAGATTGTCGCCGGCGGCCAGAACCGCCTCCGCCAGCGCCCGGCCGAGACCACGCGAACTGCCTGTAATCAACCACACCTTCGACATCGGAAACCTCTCCTTGATTGGTTCCCCGAGCATGTAGGTCCTATTGTTCCCGATCGAAAGAAGGTACCAGAATGATCTATACACACCTCGAGGTAACTGAAGTGGCCGGCGACATATTCGATTTCTGCTGCAACATGACCGAAGAGCAGGATGCACGGGCGCGCGCCTTGATAGAACGGGCGGCGGCGAAATGGCCACTGCGCATCCTGCACGCACTATCGGATGCCGGCGCGCCCTTACGCTTCTCGCGCCTCATGGAGCGGATCGAGGGCATCAGCCAGAAAGTGCTGACGCAGACGCTGCGCACCCTCGAAAGCGACGGCCTCATTATTCGCACCCTCTATCCCGAGATTCCACCGCGCGTTGAATATGAATTGACGCCGCTTGGCCGCGACCTCCTCATGCAGGTCGTCACTCTCTGGCGTTGGATCGTGGAGCGCCTGGATGAGTTCGATTCGCGCAAGGCCGTGAAGCTGACGGCAACGGACAATTAGGCCGGAATACGGATCGTTGCCCGTAAGCCCCCGAGCGGGCTGTCGCCGAGCGTGACGTTGCCGCCATGGCTGCGGGCAATATCGCGGGCGATCGCCAGACCGAGGCCGGTGCCTGATGCATCCAGGTTGCGGGCCGCATCCAGCCGGAAGAACGGCTTGAACACGTCCTCGCGATTCTTCTCCGGAATGCCCGGCCCGTCATCGTCGAAGATAACAGTCAGCCACTTGGCATTGTGCTTGGCCTCGATGTCGAGCCTATTGGCATAACGGCGCGCGTTCGAGGCAAGGTTGGTGACGAGACGCGTGAACGCATTCGGTCTGACGGAAATGTCGTCGTCGCCCTCGATCGAATAGCTGAACGTTTTACGATGCAGGACGAAGTCGGATTCCAGCTTGGCGAAGATCTCGCTGAGCTTCAGCTCGCCGACATCCTCTTCGACCTCGCCGCGGGCGAAGGCCATGTAGGCCTCCAGCATCGTCTGCATATCATTGACGTCGTCGTTTAGGCCATGCAGGTCGGGATTGTCGCCGGCGAGCGCCAGTTGCAGCTTGAAGCGGGTGAGAATGGTGCGCAGATCGTGGCTGACGCCGGAAAGCATCGCCGTCCGCTGCTCGATCTGCCGCTCGATGCGTTCACGCATCAGAATGAAGGCAAGGCCGGCGCGCCTAACCTCGTCGGCGCCGCGCGGATAGAAATTGTCAGGCTTCTGCCCTTTGCCGAAGCTTTCGGCAGCCCGCGCCAGCATCAGGATCGGCCGGATCTGCCCGCGCAGGAAGAGGATCGAAATGCCGATCAGCACCAGCGACGTGCCGACCATCCAGACGATGAAGATATGGGTGTTGGAGGCATAGGTCTGGCTGCGTTTGGCCAGCACCCGCAGGATCTTGTTCTCGAGCTTGATGCGGATTTCGACGAGATTCGAGTTGCCGACCGTGTCGATCCAGAAGGGCCGATGAATCTCATCGGTGATCTCATCGCTGAGGATGCCGTCAAGGATCGAGAAGAACGGCTTGACGCGCGGCGGCGGCAGATCGCCGTCCGGCTCGATCGAAATCTGCAGGTTGAGCTGATCGCGCGCAATGCGGATGATCTCGTTATAGTCCGAATTCTGCGGATAGGTCTCGACGATCTCGATGATCGCGGCGATGTCTCGGGTGACGGCGAGCGACAGCCGCTCGGTCACCATTTGCCAGTGACGCTCCATGAAGACGGCGGCGACGACGGATTGCAGCAGCACCATCGGGATGATGATGATCAGCAGCGAGCGCGCGTAGAGTCCGGTCGGCAATCGGCGCCGCAGCCAGCGGACGATCCAGCGCCAGCCCGCCGCCGGAGCGCGGTCTTCCCGCCGCAAACTGTCCATTGTCACCATCGTCGGTCCCGGCCGTTCAGAGCACGATGCGGGAAAGTGTGAACGTCATCGGCATCATGCTCCACTTCTTAAATCTAGTCGATGCTCAGCCTGTATCCGATGCCGCGCACCGTCTGCAGCCAGACGGGGTTGGCCGGATCCTCCTCGATCTTGCGCCTGAGCCGGTTGATCTGCACGTCGATCGTCCGCTCGCCGACCTCAGTGTCATTGCCGATCAGCTCGTGGCGGGGGATGGTGTCACCGGCGCGCCGCGCAAAGAGCAGCATGATTTCCTGCTCGCGATCGGTAAGCCGGATCACCTCGCTGGCTTTCTTTAACTCCTTGCGGGTCAAGGAGAAAGTATAGGGTCCGAACATGACCTGTTCGATCTTCAGCCCCTCACCGTTGGCGTTGCGGCGCAGGATATTGTTGATGCGCAGGACCAGCTCGCGCGGATCGAAGGGTTTGGAGAGATAGTCGTCGGCGCCGGCCTCGAGGCCTTCGATGCGGTTGCCCGATTCCGCCAGCGCCGTCAGCATGATGATCGGCACGTTCTTGATGGCTCGAAGCCCGCGGGTGACGTCGATGCCGGATTCGCCCGGCATCATCACATCCATGATGATGAGATCGAAATCGAGACCGGCAAGTTTGCGCTGCGCCTCGGCGCCGTCGGCCGCGACAGTGACGCGAAAGCCATTCTCCGCGAGATAACGATTGAGCAGCGCGCGGATGCGAGAGTCATCGTCGACCACCAGCAGATGCGCCGCATCGTCGGAAATACCTGTCTTGACCGCCATTCAATCCGCCTTCTTTCTGTCCCGCATGCCTCTGAGGAAGGCCTTCACGCCCTCCCGCACCTGCGCAGAGGCTCCTTCGAATGCCCGCTCAATGCGGCGCGATTGCGGCTCTGCAAGGGCAAGCGCCAGCTCGCGCCCCGACTTCGTCGGATAAAGCTTGCGCTGCCGCCGATCCTCGGGACCGGCCACCTGGCGAATATAGCCCGAATCAATCAGCTGTTTCAGCACCCTTGCAAGACTTTGCTTGGTGATCTTCAGTGTGTCGAGAAGATCAGCCACCGTCATGCCCGGATTGCGGTTGACGAAATGCACGACGCGGTGATGCGCCCGGCCGAAGCCGCTCTTTTCGAGGATGGCGTCAGGGTCGGAAACGAAGTCACGATAGGCGAAGAAGAACAGTTCGATGATCTCGAAATCGATACCGCCCGTATCTTCCATCGGCGTGGCCAGCGGCTCCGGCTTGCCTGCTTTCGGACCGGTCTGTCGTGACACTCGGCATTTCCTTTCTCGTTCCGCATGCTGCGGGAAACTTCCGCAAAGATAGGTCAGTATTATTGACATAAATTTACGCGACTAGTAGCTTTGCTGAACTTTGGTGGGAGCCCGCCCGGCTTCTCAATTTCCCTGGCACTTCTTTGGAAACCAAGGTCCGCCCGGAACTTCCGACGCAATAGTAATTCCCCTAGCGTCTGTGGATAAAACGTAATGGGGACAACAATCAACAGGTATGGCGGGTGAAGCGCCGGAGAAGGTTTGGGATCGCTTGGCATCGAGCGCGCGCGATCCTGCCGGAGGAACTGGCTGATTTCAGCGAATGTGTCCTCACCAGTTTGGCCGCGCAAGTAACGCCGGTCTCTGAGATGCCGAACCCTCAGAATATTAGCATTTTGTCAAATAAAGAAAGAAAGCTAGGAAAGTCAACCCTTGCGGGATTAAGGCGGGGAGGATTGCCCGGACGAGGCGGCCTGCCGACCGCCTCGGTAGTTGCCGATGATCTTACTGATAGACGTAGACGATCCGACGCGTCCCTGGATCGACCAGAACGGGCCGGTCGTTGATCCTTGTGTAGCGATATTCATAGTCCGGAATCGTCTGGAAAGTCACGTCGGCAGGCACTTCCGCGCCGACGACCACATCGCCGCCAAGCCGGACCGTCTCGGTCGGATTGGTCTCGATGTAGGTCCGCACCGTCTCCGGCGGCGTGATCGTTTCGACGGCTCCAACCGGACCGATCAATTCATCGCCCGGCGCCGGTTGCGGGTCGGCCGGGACAACGCTGGCGGTCGACTCGTAGGTCACGACGGGAACGCCGATCTCGGCGCGATGCTGCTCGACGATAACCTGGTTGCCGCCGTAGTCCATCTGCAGATAGTCCGCATAGACCCAGCCGCGCATGCCGTTGACGTCGACACGGCACCAGCGGCTGCCTTCGATACAGCCGTCAAGCACCGCGGTCGAACCGCGGGTGGCAAGGCCGACCGCCGGATATTGCGGACCCGGACCTGCGCGGACGTTGAGATCGTTGACCGTGGTGGCCACCATCTCCGCCTGCGCCAGACCGCCGCTCGCCAGGAGCACGGCTCCAACCAACAGGATGTTTCTCTTCAAGGTCATGTGAGCGTCTCCTTGGTTTCGATGGCCGGACAACGCGCGGCGTTCCACGATGTTCCCACGCGGCCCACCCCGGCAAAACGCCCCCTGCAGATACGCTTCCACAAGCAATTGAAAAGCCAGAATAAAATTTGATTTCCTCGACGCGCTGAACGGCGGAAGAGACCTATAAACTTGTGTTGCAGCTGGTCTTTCTGCCGTGAAACACGCGTCAAAAGCAGAAGATTTCGGCTGTCCTCGCTGCCGTTTCGGACTATACCCTCAGCACCCGAGACACCCAAGCGAGGCACTCATGGGCATGCTCCAGGCCGGCATCATTCCGGTGACACCCTTTCAGCAGAACTGCACGGTCTTCTTCGATCCCGATACCCAGGAAGGCGTCGTCGTAGATCCGGGCGGCGACGTGCCGCTCATCCTTCAGGCGATTGAGAAAAGCGGCCTGACCATCAAGGAAATCTGGCTGACGCACGGTCATCTCGATCATGCCGGCGGCGCCAAGGAGTTGAAGGAAGCCCTCGGCGTCGACATAGTCGGCCCGCATCAGGACGACCTGCCGCTGCTGCAGCGCATCGAGACCCAAGCCGCGACATACGGCATATCTGGATTGCGCAATGTTCTGCCGGACCGCTGGCTGAAGAACGGTGACACGGTCTCCTTCGGCGCCCATGAATTCGAGGTCTATCACACGCCCGGCCATGCCCCCGGCCACGTGATCTATTTCAACCGCGCGCAGAATTTCGCCCATCTCGGCGACGTGCTCTTCAACGGCTCGATCGGCCGGACCGACCTGCCGGGCGGCAATCATCAGCAGCTGTTGGATTCGATCCGCGACAAGGTCCTGCCGCTTGGCGACGACGTCGGCTTTATCTGCGGCCACGGGCCCGGCAGCCGCATCGGCGACGAAAGGCGAAGCAACCCGTATCTCCAGGAAATCGAGCCTCGTTGAGCATCCAATGCAGACACATCAGGCACCCGGCAAAATGGTGTGTGCTCACGCTCACATCATCTTCATGCCGTTCGGCACCGGCTGTTCGACCGCCGCAAGCACGATCGCGCCGTTCTCGTCCTCGAATCCCAGCGTCAGCACTTCCGAACGAAATGGCCCGATCTGCCGCGGCGGGAAGTTGACGACGCCGAGTACCTGCCGGCCAATCAGGCTTTCCAGCGTATAATGCACGGTGATTTGCGCCGAGGATTTCTTGATGCCGATCTCAGGGCCGAAATCGATGAGCAACTTGAAAGCCGGCTTGCGCGCCTCCGGAAAAGGGCTCGCTTCGATGATCGTACCGATACGGATGTCGACACGCTCGAAATCGGCGTAGCTGATCTCTTCCGCCATGTGGTTCTTCCTCAGCCGGCCAGTTCCTCGGCCCGCTTGCGCGCCGCCGCAAGGGCTGCGTCGAACAGGGGCTGCATGCCGTTCTCGGCCATCAGCACGGCGAGCGCCGCGGCCGTCGTGCCGCCGGGAGACGTCACATTCTGCCGCAGCCGCGAAGCATCGTCGGGGGACTGGTGCAAGAGTTCACCAGCCCCCGCGACCGTTTCCCGCGCAAGACGCATGGCGAGGTCCGCCTGCAGGCCGAGCTTTCGGCCTGCCTCCGCCATACATTCGACGAGATAGAATACATAAGCCGGGCCACTGCCGGAAAGCGCCGTCACGGCATCAATATCGGCCTCCGCAGGCACCCATTCGACCGGACCGGAGACGCTGAGAAGGGCATGGACGCGTTTGCGCTGCGGATCGCTGACCCCTGAATTGGCGAAGGCCCCGGTCACACCGCGGCCGACCATAGCCGGCGTGTTCGGCATGGCTCTCACCATGGCGGCTTTGCCGAGATGTCTTTCGAGAAAACCGAGCGTCTTGCCGGCTGCGACCGAGACGACGACCGTCGCCGGCCCGACGGCGCTCTTCACATCAGGCAACACCGTCTCCATCACCTGCGGCTTGACTGCGAGGAACAAGACGCTTGCCTTCAATTTCGCAGGGACCGCGGTCAGATGCGTCGCACCGGCTTCCTTGATCGTCGCCAGCATCGCCGACGAGGGGCCGGGATCCACAACGATGACGGCCGAACCCGGAACGCCGCTCTTCAGCCAGCCGGAGAGCATGGCTCCGCCCATGTTTCCGGCGCCGATCAGTACGACGGGATTTGCCGAGGAGAAAGCCTTCGCCGGCATCTTATGCCTCGCCCACCGTTTCGAACAGCACGGCTTCCATCGCCTTCGCCGCGTCCATGCCGGACCAGACAACGAACTGGAATGCCTGGAAATAGGCTTCGCAGGTGTCGAGCGCGCTGGAAAGCAGCACCTCTACCTGGCGATTGGTCGGCTCCGCGCCGCCTGCGAGCAGCAGCGACTGCCTGAAAATGACGACATCTTCCTGACGCCAGAGGTCGAAATGACCCATCAGCACCTGCCCGTTGATCGCCGAGAGCAGCTTGACCACCTCGTTGACCCTGATGTCGGGGACTTTGATATCGAAAGCGCAGCCAAGATGCAGCGCCTCGAATTCCTCCATCCAGGAAAAGGAAACATGATAGTCCGCCCAGCGCCCCTCGACCGTCATCGCGATCTCGTCCTCGCCGGACCGCTCGAACGACCAGTCGTTGTTGGAGGCAACGTACTCGATCATATCGACCGGGTTCGACTGACGCTCGACTTCCAATTCCATCAGGTTCATGCAGCACCTTCTTGACCGGAACGAATGCGGCTTAGCTTGGGATACGAACACAAGAAAGACACACGCAATACCGGAAACCACCGTCGGATGATCGTTGAACCGCTGCCAGACTTAACGCAGATAACCTGCCCGGAGCTTACCAAGTCGCTTCGAATCATCATTTAAAATCAGTGTATAATGACCCTTGCCACCTGCCAGCCCCCAGAAGGGAAAATAGGGCAGACCTGCTGTGGAAAGCACTTCGAAACTCAATTCAGAAGGGAGATTAAACGACTCTGCGTATTGGCTTTTTTGGCAGTGTCCACAGGTGGAAAACTCACCTGGAATTTTTTATGACAGATGCGGCGTGTGGCATGAAGGCAACGCCGCATCTGCGCCCTACGGGGATTTAGTGGGCCTCGCCGGCAAGCTTGGCCTCCAACGACGCGATACGGGCGGCAAGCGCCTCGTTTTCATCACGCGCCTTGATCGCCATCTCGCGCACGGCCTCGAATTCCTCGCGCTTGACGACGTCCATACTGTTCAACCATCGCTCGGCCTGGGCGTTGAAAGCCGTCTCGATCTCCTTGCGGACACCCTGGGCGGCACCTGCCGCGTCGGTCATCAGCTTGGCGAACTCGTCCATGATGCGGTTCGTTCCGGTCGTCATGGCGTTTTTCTCCCTTTGCATAAGGTAAATTCAGCCCTTCGGGGCCTCGAAGATTGAGGTAGGGCTTCGCCACCCGCGATGCAAGCGCTTTGCGCGGGATAGCCTTATCCTGAAGCGGGCAGCGGAGGCGCGATCACGAACAATGCACTTGACCGTCCGGGATCGCGGCGGCATGTTCCGCCGACCTCAACGGATGGGAAAATCTTGCCGACAGCAGCCAATCTCCTAGCCATCATGCCTTTCCCGGACATCGATCCGATCGCTTTTTCGATCGGTCCGTTGGCGATTCACTGGTACGGCCTGGCATACGTCGCCGGCATCCTGCTCGGCTGGGCCTATGCGCGCCGCCTCGCCGCCAACGACAGTCTCTGGCCGGGCAATACATCGCCGATGACGAAGACGCAGCTCGACGATTTCATCGTCTGGGCCGCCCTCGGCGTCGTGCTCGGCGGCCGTCTCGGCTATATCTTCTTCTATGACCTCTCCGCCGTCCTGCGCGATCCCATTCGCGCAGTCGAAATCTGGAACGGCGGCATGTCCTTCCACGGCGGCCTGACCGGCACGACAATCGCCATGATCATCTTTGCCCGCCGCAATGCCATTCCGATCTGGAGCCTATTCGATATCGTCGCCGCCGTCGTTCCCTTCGGCCTGCTCTTCGGCCGCATCGCCAATTTCATCAACGGCGAGCTCTGGGGCCGGCTGACCGACGTCCCCTGGGCCGTAGTTTTCCCGACCGGCGGTCCCTTCGCCCGCCATCCGAGCCAGCTCTACGAGGCCGGCCTCGAAGGCATCGTCCTGCTCCTGGTGCTTGCCGCCCTCGTCTACGGCATGCATGCGCTGAAAAGCCCTGGCTTCATCACGGGCGTCTTCGTCTGCGGTTATGCACTGTCGCGCATCTTCGTCGAGTTCTTCCGAGAGCCGGACGCCCAGCTCGGCTACCTCCTCGGCACGAACTGGCTGACCATGGGCATGGTCCTATCCTCCCCGATGATCCTGCTCGGTCTCTGGGCGATCCTGCGGGCTCGCCGCCAGACTGCGCCGCAGCTCTGACAACGGCAGGACGCGCGACATGACCACCGCTCTAGGCGAAAAGATCAAGGCGATCATCCAGGCCAACGGCCCGATCAGCGTCACCGACTATTTCTCGCTCTGCCTCGCCGATCCCGAGCACGGCTATTACCGCACCCGCGAACCCTTCGGCCGTTCGGGCGATTTTGTCACCGCGCCCGAAGTCAGCCAGATCTTCGGCGAGATGATCGGCGTCTTCGTCGTCCATGCCTGGCAGCGCCACGGCACGCCGGCAGATGTGCGCCTGGTCGAGATCGGCCCTGGCCGCGGTACGATGATGGCGGATATGCTGCGTGTCATCGCCCGCATCGCCCCGCCGCTCTTCGACACGATGAGCGTGCATCTCGTCGAAACCAGCGAGCGCCTGCGCGACGTCCAGAGCCAGACACTCGAAGCTTATGGCGAAAGGATCGCGTGGCACGGTGGCTTCGATGAGATCCCGCCCGGCTTCACGCTGATTGCCGCCAACGAATTGTTTGACGCGATCCCGATCCGGCAGTTCGTGCGCACGCAAACGGGCTTCCGCGAGCGCATGGTCGGGCTTGACGCCGATGGCGAACTGACCTTCGCCGCAGGTGTCGCGGGCCTCGATCCCGCCCTACTGCCGGAACCGGTACAGAACCTGCCGCTCGGCACGCTTTTCGAGATCTCGCCCGCCCGCCAGGCCGTGATAATGGCGATCTGCGAGCGGCTGCGCGCCTTCGGCGGCACGGCGCTGGTCATCGACTACGGCCATCTCGTCACCGGCTTCGGCGATACGCTGCAGGCGGTGCGCATGCATGAATTCGACCCGCCGCTCGCCCATCCCGGCGAAGCCGACCTGACGAGCCATGTCGATTTCCAGCAGCTCGCCGAGACGGCGCTGACGGCCGGCCTGCATCTGAACGGCGCCCTGCACCAAGGCGACTTTCTGACCGGCCTCGGCATTCTCGAACGCGCCGCCGCCCTCGGACGTGACCGCGAACCGCAGACCCAGCAGGTGATCCAGTCAGCGATCGACAGACTTGCCGGCGCCGGTGAGGGTCGGATGGGCGAACTCTTCAAGGTCATGGCGGTCTCCCACCCTGCCGTTGATCTCATGCCCTTTCGGCCGGTGGATTGACAGGTCGCACGCGGCTGAGCCAACATCCGCGCGAAACAGGAACTTGAAGCGCGCCGCGGATGCGATGCGCTCGGGACAAAACAAACCCCTCGAAAAACCCGGAATTACAGATGCAGGACGCGGCCTCTCCCGCACCGATCCAAAGCGCGCTGCTGAATGAAGCGACGGGCGGCACCATCCGCCACGGTTATTTCACCCGAGCGGGCGGTGTTTCCGAAGGAATCTATCGCGGTCTCAATGTCGGCCTCGGCTCCAACGACGAGCGCGGAAACGTCATGGAAAACCGCCGCCGCGTCGCCGCCTGGTTCGACCTGCCGCTCGAGCGGCTGGCAACCGTTCATCAGGTGCATTCGCCCGACGTCGTGACGATTGGCGCCGATTACGACGGCGCCCGGCCCGACGCGGACGCGATGGTGACCGCAGTTCCCGGCATCGCGCTTGGCGTGCTGGCCGCCGATTGCGGTCCGGTCCTCTTTGCCGACCCGGAAAATCGCGTCATCGGCGCCGCCCATGCCGGCTGGAAAGGCGCGCTGACCGGTGTTCTCGAAAACACCATTGCGGCCATGGAAGCCCTGAGGGCCGACCGCACCAGCATATTGGCGTGCCTCGGCCCCTCGATCAGTCAGGCGAGTTACGAGGTCGGGCCGGAATTCGTCGATCGGTTCGTCGCCGAAAATCCGGACTACGAACGCTTTTTCAAGCCGTCCGCAACGCCGGGCCGCGCCATGTTCGACCTGCCGGCGCTGACGATCGACAGGCTGACGCGGGCGGGTGTGCAGGCCGAAAACCTCGGGCTCTGCACCTATCCGGATAGCGAGCGCTTCTTTTCCTATCGCAGGACGACACATCGCAACGAGCCGGACTACGGCCGCCAGATTTCAGCGATATCAATCAGGGAGACTTGAGCAGAATGGCACTGCACTTCGAAAAGGCCGAGTACGCAAGCCGGCTTGCGCGCCTCACCGAAAAGATGAAGGAAGAAAAGCTCGACGCTCTGCTGCTCTTCGCCCAGGAAAGCATGTATTGGCTGACCGGCTATGACACCTTCGGCTACTGCTTTTTCCAGACGCTGATCGTCAAGAGCGACGGCACCATGGCGCTGATCACCCGCTCGGCTGATCTTCGCCAGGCCAAACACACGTCGATCCTCGACGACGTCCACATCTGGGTCGACAGGGTCAATGCCGATCCGACGCTCGATCTGAAGAACCTGCTGGTCGAGATGGATCTGCTCGGCGCACGCATCGGCGTCGAATATGATACGCACGGCATGACCGGCCGCATCGCCCGCCTGCTCGACGCGCAGTTGACCACTTTCGGCCAGATCGTCGACGCCTCCTATCTCGTCAGCCGTCTTCGTCTCGTCAAGAGCCCGACGGAGGTCGCCTATGTCGAGCGCGCTGCCGCTCTCGCCGACGACGCGCTCGACGCCGCAATCCGGCTGACGAAACCGGGCGCCGACGAGGCCGATATCCTCGCCGCCATGCAGGGTGCGATCTTTTCCGGCGGTGGCGATTATCCCGCCAACGAGTTCATCATCGGTTCTGCTGCCGACGCCCTGCTCTGCCGCTACAAGGCCGGCCGCCGCAAGCTCGACGCCAACGACCAGCTGACGCTCGAATGGGCCGGCACCTACGCGCATTACCATGCCGCGATGATGCGCACGATCGTCATCGGCGAGCCGATGCAACGCCATCGCGAGCTCTACAATGCCTGCCGCGAAACCATCGAGGCGATCGAGACCGTGCTGAAGCCCGGCCACACATTCGGTGACGTTTTCGACATGCATGCCAGGATCATGGACGAGCGTGGCCTCGCCCGCCACCGGCTGAATGCCTGCGGTTATTCGCTCGGCGCCCGCTTCTCGCCCTCCTGGATGGAGCACCAGATGTTCCATGTCGGCAATCCGCAGCCGATCGAGCCGAACATGTCGCTCTTCGTGCATATGATCATTGCCGATTCCGATACTGGCACGGCAATGACGCTCGGACAGACCTACCTGACGACGGCGGATGCGCCGCGCACACTTTCCCGTCATTCGCTCGATTTCATCGGCCTTTGAAGACCGGGACTGACCGGTGAGAATCCGGAATTGACAGAGGACCATGCCCGCCCGCATAAATCCGGGCGGGCTGATGCGATTGTGGGAAGGACGGATCACGGGATGACGCGAGCTGCGACTGTGCCCACGCTCCTGTTCGTCATGGCTCTGCTGACCGCTTGCAACACCACCGACGCGCTGACGCCGCAAGTCGGCATCGGCGAGCCCTCCGGAGGTCCGCTGTCAAGCCCGGTGACGCAAGGCGAGGCAGAACGTCTGGCTGGCGCCCGCCAGCCGGTTTTTGCCGGGAGCACGCAGCCGAGCGGCTATCATCCGGCCTATGATCAATCGCAAAGAACCTATCGACCCGGCAGCGGCGCGCCGCCGACGACGATGCAGGAGCAGGCAGACGCTCTGTCCAGAAACGGCTGCTCGCCCGCCGCCTCCGCTCCGATCGAGGGACAGGCGCTGCCGCCCGCTGCCGCCGGCGCCGGGACTCCAACACAGCCCGATCAGCGGCTTGACACGCAGCAACCGCAGCAGACCGCCGCCCTCACCCTCGGGACATCATCCGCGCGTGGCAATACCGTGCGCTTCCTGCCGATCATCGGGGCGCCGGTGCAAGCCGTGACTCCGCTCTCGCGCCAGCTCGGCGCCGAGGCGCGCGCCCACGGCCTGTCCATCAAGAGCTCGAACGATACGAGCAGTGATTACATCCTCAAAGGTTATCTCTCTGCCTTCAGTGACGACGGCAAGGTCACCGTGGTCTATGTCTGGGACGTTCTCGACGGCGGCGGCGCCCGCCTGCATCGCATCCAGGGGCAGGAAAGCGTACCGACGGCCGCCGCCGACCCCTGGGCGGGTGTCCCGGCTTCGGTGATGCAGCAGATCGCCTCGAAAACCATCGCGGAATTCACCTCCTGGCGGCAAACTCAGGGCGGTTAGTCACAAACTTTTTGCAAATATGAAAGTCTGTGGCGCCTTTGCCCTTGCATTCACGAGGAAGCTGACTAAAAAGCGCGGCTATCAGCGCATAACAGGCGGACCAAAATGAAGGTTTTCGCAGGCAATTCGAACCGGCAACTCGCCGAAGCGATCTGCAACTATCTCAATGTTCCTTTGGGAAGAGCCAGTGTCCGAAGGTTTGCCGACCAGGAAATCTTCGTGGAAATCCAGGAAAACGTGCGCGGCGAGGACGTCTTCCTCGTGCAGCCCACCGCCTTTCCCGCCAACGACCACCTGATGGAGTTGCTGATCATGATCGACGCGATGCGTCGTTCGTCGGCACGCCGCATCACCGCCGTTCTTCCCTATTTCGGCTATGCCCGTCAGGACCGCCGCGCATCCGGCCGCACGCCGATCTCGGCAAAGCTGGTTGCCAACCTCATCACCGAAGCCGGGGCCGACCGCGTCATGACGCTCGATCTCCATGCCGGTCAGATCCAGGGCTTCTTCGATATACCCACAGACAACCTCTTCGCCTTGCCCGTGCTGACGCGCGACATCAAGAGCCATTATGACCTCAGCAACGTCATGGTTGTCTCGCCCGACGTCGGCGGCGTGGTGCGCGCCCGCGCGCTCGCCAAGCGGCTGGACTGTCTTCTGGCTATCGTCGACAAGCGTCGCGATCGGCCGGGTGAATCCGAAGTCATGAACATCATCGGCGACGTCACCGGCAAGGACTGCCTGCTGATCGACGACATTGTCGATTCCGGCGGCACTCTCTGCAATGCGGCCGACGCGATGCTTGCCCAGGGCGCATCCAGCGTCACCGCCTATATCACGCACGGCGTTCTCTCGGGCGGCGCGGTCACCCGCGTCACCTCCTCGAAGCTGCGTGAACTCGTCATCACGGATTCGATCCAGCCGACAACGGCGGTGCTTTCAGCGCACAATATCCGCGTCGTGACGACGGCCCCGCTGATCGGCGAAGCCATCAGCCGCACGAGCCAGGAAGAGTCCGTCTCCAGCCTCTTCGATTAAAAAGCCTCTTCCGTCATGCTCGGCCTTGTGCCGAGCATCTGAACCCTTGGCAGCAAAGCGTTTATTTTCAGATATTTAATCGGCAGAAGCAGGTCCTCGGCACACAAGGCCGAGGATGACGTCACGGCTTTTGCAGTGGTTTGCCAGCAGTCTGAAGGCCGGCACAAGGCCGGCCTCTTTCATTCTGATTCCAACCGAGAACGTTCAAGGCTGCTGAGGTTGCGCAGGTAGTGCGTCCTGATCTTGGTCCGGTTCCTGCTGCTGGTCCGGCTCCAGCCCCTGATCCTGATCCGGACCATCCGGTCCCTTGATCTGTTGGCCATTGACCGCCACGGAACCATCGCGGCTGACGCTGACGTCCCAGCGCGAACGGCCATCCGGATCGGTCTTGGCAAAGCCCTTCACCATCATGATGCCGAAGGAGACCTGGTTGAGATCGGGGTCCGTCTTGGCAAGCTCCTGAACCGCCGCGATCGTCTTGTCGAGATCGCGGGCAAGGATCGTCGCCTCCATCGAATAATCCTTCTCGGTATCGACGCGACCTTCGATCTTGCCGGTTATATCGACGTCATAGACCTGCGATTTGGCACTGATCTTCGGAAACTCGACGGCAAGCCGGCCATCGCGGAAGAGCTTCTTCGCCATCTCCTCGCCGATCTTCTCGGACGCCGAATCTTTGAAATCCACCGCCATGAGGGCGCCGCCAAAGCTTGCGAAATCCAGATTCGGAAGCGCGAGCTGGAAATCGAAGCTGGTCGGCACGAAGGCCGAATAGTTTGCCGGCATCAGCGGCGTGTCGAGGCTGATCTCCTGCGCATTCATGCCGAAGCCGAAACGCATGGCGTCACTCGGCCCCTCGATGGCGAGGTTATAGCCGAATGCCTTGGCGCCGCCCTTGCCCATCTCGCTGCTGACGTTCAGGTCGTTGACCCCGATCGTCTCGCTGAACAAAGTCAGAAGCGGGAAGGCTTCCTTCACTATTCCCTTTATCTTGTCGCTGTTTTCCGGACTCAGTTCCTTCTCATCGAGATGGTCGAGCACGAAGAAGACCATCTCGCGAATATGCTTGGCCGGCAGGCCGTTCACCTTGGCCTCGACATTGATCGAGCCGGCACGAAGTTCGATGGGCGGCATTTGCAGGCCGGAAACCTGCTCGACGAAATCAGACATCGAGCCGCTGCCGGCAAAATCGATACGTCCATGGCCCCCTGCGCTGTTGGTCGAACTCAGCTTCTGGTCCATGCTGGCGATGCTGGCATGGACCTCCTCGGTTTCGGACTTGCTGGCCATCTTGATGTCTTTGGCCGCGAAGGTGCCGGAGCGCAGATAGCTGATCGCCGGGTCGAAGACGCCGGAATAAACAAGCGACGCGATGGAATAGGTGAAATCCGTCGGCTTCTGGTCTGGACCCTTGAAATGGCCCGAGACATTGAGCTTGTTGTCGCCTTCGACGTTCCAGAGCCCACTGTCGAGCGGCGTGGCGAACATCGAAAACGGTGTCAGTCCTGTGATCGCAAACGTCGCCGGATCGGCCTTGGTAAGCAGCTTCGCCAGATCGTAGATGACCTCATAGCGCGTGCCGGCCGGATTGACGGTGATGAGGCCGCTTTTTGCCAAATCCTGCGGAAGCAGCTTCGTCAGGGCCTCCTTGACCGCGTTGGCGCCCTCCTGGTTGATCTCCGCGCCCTCGGCCCCGGTGAAAAGGCAAAGGGCAAGCATACTCGTTGCCGTGACAAGTTTGAGACGCATAGTCTGGTTTTCTCCTCAGCCGCTTTTTGATTGCGGTCATCCAAAGATGCGAAGCGCGCCGATGTCAAGCCAAGTAGCGATAAGGACTGGCAAATATGCCTTTGACCAAGTGCATTTCACGAGTGATTTCAACAAGGTTCTCGCTTTGGGATGGGTGCGCATGCAATCTGGGCGAGTTCGCTCTCCTCGAAGATGGAGCGCCCCGGCGAAACCCCCTCCATCACCGAAAAACCGGCGCAATCGGCAACTTGCGTTTCCGGGCGACTTATACTATAGGCCACCGGTCCGCGTAGACACCCTTGGAGGCAACGCGGATGAGGATGGGAAAACCCGCCTCCGGTTCGACGGAACAAGGCTTTTGCCTGCCGCCGAACTCTCCAAATAACCTCGAAAGGAAAAGCCATGAGCCAGGAAACTTACGAGCTCAAGGCCGAGGCGCGCGAACGGGTTGGTAAGGGGTCCGCCCGTGAACTTCGCCGCAACGGTTTGATTCCCGCTGTCATCTATGGTGACAAGCAGGCCCCCATTGCCATCGCTATCAACACCAATGAGGTGACGAAGCGCATTCACGCCGGTGGTTTCATGACCACGGTAGCGACCATCGAAGTCGACGGCAAGAAGTACAAGGTTCTGCCGAAGGACTACCAGCTCGATCCGGTCCGCGACTTCACGCTGCATGTCGATTTCCTTCGCGTCTCCGGCAACACTCAGGTGACCGTCGAAATCCCGGTTCACTTCATCAATGAAGCAAAGTCTCCGGGCCTCAAGGTCGGCGGCGTTCTGAACATCGTCCGCCACGAAGTTGAAGTTCACTGCCCGGCCGATGCGATTCCGGAATTCTTCAACATCGACCTCAGCGGCAAGAAGATCGGCGACAGCATCCATATTTCGGAAGTCACCCTTCCGAAGGGCGTCAGCCCGGTCATCGACCGCGACTTCACGATCGCGACCATCGTCGCTCCGGCTGGCGGCGTCGACGAGAGCGGCGCGGAAGCTGAAGGCGAAGCCGAAGCCTGATCGCTTCGACCAATTGAAAGCATATGGCCCGCCTTACCGGTGAACTGGCTCCCGAAAGTCCAACTTTTCGAGAGCCGGGTTACGGGGAAGGCGGGCTTTTCATTGCCTGCCAAGCCTCCGTTTCAGCAACATTTAACATATTCGTGAAAGCATGGGCCGTCAGCTGCGAAGAAGCCGGCCCGAACGCGCGACAGCAAAGATGCCGGCCTGGGGGAGTAGACGGAACCATGAACAATTCCGTTGAGAACAGGTTTTTTGGGATTGTTTGCGGAGCGCTGCTTGTTTTTGTCGCTCCGCTTTTTGTTCTCTTCCTTTTTCTTTCCTCGGAACGAGCCGATAAAGAAATACGTGACCATATCTCTGTTCTTCTTGTCGCCAACGCTCAGGCGCTGGCAAAACCGCTCTGGGATCTCGATGAGGAAAGCGTCACCCAGATCAGCGCGACGGTCGTTTCCCAAGGCGCCATCGTCAAGGTCGAGGTGCGCGATCAGTCGGGCCAGCTCGATGTCAGCCAATCCACCATTCCGCGTTCCTTTGACGGCAAGCTCGTGCAGGTGTCGCGTGCCATCATCTACAACACCGTCGACGGTCCGAAGAACCTCGGCAGCATCAGCGTCTATTATCCCGCCCTCGGACTGTTTTCCGGTCTGAAGCAGGAAGAGGTCGTCTTCATTTCGATCTTCATCTTCGCGGTTCTGACCGTTTTCGGCACAGCGCTGATCGGCAATCGATTCTTCGTCATCCAGCCGCTGATGCGTCTGACGGCGGCAATCGAGGCCACCCGGCAGCTCGGCTCGCGCCATCACGTCGACTGGCAGTCGAACGATGAGATGGGACGGCTTGCCCGCAGCTTCAACGAGATGCAAACCAAGCTCGAAAGCGAGGAGAAGGAGCTGAAGTTCGCCCATCGCCGCGCCACCGATATCTACAATCTGACGCCCGCCATGCTCTTCTCGCTCGATGAGGAAGACCGCATCACCGCCGTCAGCGAGTATTGGCTGCTTGCCACCGGATATAGCCGCGCCGACATCATCGGCCGCAATTTCGCAGATCTGGTGACGTCAAGCAGCCGCGATAAGTTCGTCAAGCGGCGCCAGGGCGAAAACGGCATGACGGTCACCGTCAAGTTCGTCCGCCTGGACGGCCGCACCATGGATATCCTCATCATGGAATCGGAAGCGGCCGCCGGCGCTGACGATCGCCTCTCGCTGTCCGTCATGACGGATGTGACCGAGCTCAAGGCTTCGGAGGACCGCAACCATCGCCAGGCAATCACCGACCATCTGACCGGCCTTCTCAACCGCCAAGGCTTCGAGGCGGTGCTCGATAACAAGATCGCCGCCGCAGACGCCGCCGGCCAGGAACTCGCCTGTCTCTTCGTCGATCTCGACCGTTTCAAGTGGATCAACGACAATATGGGGCACGCTGCCGGCGACACGGCGCTGATCGAACTCGTGGAGCGCCTGAAGACCCATCTTGCCCCCTCCGACGAGGCGGCCCGTCTGGGCGGCGACGAGTTCGCCATCCTGCTGCCGGCGAAGGACGCCGAAATACGCGCAAAAGCGATGTGCGAGCAGATCGCCTCGATCTTCGAAACGCCATTTGCCCCGGACATGCATCTGAGCGCGTCGATCGGCATCGCTATCTACCCACATCACGCCGCGACCGCGGCCGAGCTGCTGCAGAAATCCGACATGGCGATGTACGCCAAGAAACGGGACGGCAAGAACGGCGCACAGCTCTTCGACAAAGCCATGCTCGACCGCGCCCGCAGCCGCGCCGAAATCGAGGCCAATATCGAAGCCGGCCTCGTCGACAATTGGTTCGAAGCCTTCCTGCAGCCGATCGTCAATCTGAACGGCCGCGGCATTGCCGGGTTCGAGGCGCTGATGCGCCTCAACCATCCGCAGAAAGGTCTGATGCCGCCGGCCGAAATTATCAGCGTCGCCGAGGAGACGGGCAAGATCGTCCGCGTCGGCAACGTCATCATGGAAAAGGCGATTTCCAACCTCGCGAAAATCTCTCGTATATCGGGGATGCAGGATACCTACCTCGCCATCAACTTCTCGCCACTCCAGTTCGAGCCGGCACTGCCGGCCCGTCTAGCCGCGATCGTCGGTCGCCACGGCATCCGCCCCGAGCGTATCGTGGTCGAGATCACGGAAGCCGTGCTGATGCACGACAACCCGCAGATTCGCATGATCGTCACCGAGCTTCGTCGCTTCGGCTGCCGCATCGCGCTCGACGATTTCGGCACCGGCTACTCGTCGCTTAGCTACCTCAACCGTTTCCCTGTCGATATCATCAAGATCGACCAATCCTTCACCCGCGCGAGCAACGACGGCGACGACGAGGTGCGCCAGAAGAGCCGTATGCTGATCGAAGGCATCACTACCCTGTCCCACAAGATGAACTGCACCGTCATCGCCGAGGGCATCGAGACGGAAGAGGAATGCCGCACGCTTCACCAGATGGGTCTGGACTATGGCCAGGGCTATCTCTTCCATCGTCCGCAGCACGCAGCCGCACTCATCGAGGAACTGATGGCCCCGCAGTCGGCCGTCGCGCGCGCCTCGTAAACGAAGAACGAAGGAGACGACACGATGAAAAAGCTCCTGCTTCTCGCATGCCTGGCGCTGCCATGCGCGGCCCACGCACAGACGGTTGCTTTCACGACCGAGGATTACGCCCCGTTCAACTATCGCGAAGGCAAAGAGATCAAGGGCGCGACGGTCGAGCAGGTCGAAAAGGTCATGGCTGCCATCGGCGTCGACTATACGATCGAAGTCATGCCTTGGGCCCGTGCTTTCAGCCTTGCCCGCACCGCGCCGATGACATGTGTTTTCGCCACCGCCCACAACAGCGGGCGTGACCCATTGTTCAAATGGGTCGAGCCGCTGCTCATCGACCGAAACATCCTGATCACCCGCAAGGGTTCGGGCATCACCGCCAGCAATCTCGAAGAGGCAAAGAAATATACGATCGGCACCCAGCGCGAGGACTACACCGAGACGATCCTGAAGGAGAAGGGTTTCACCAAGCTGGACGTCGCCAGTGACTTCAACGCCACGCTGCGCAAGCTGCTCAGCGGTCGCATCGACATGATGCCGATCTCCGAACTCTATTACGATAAGCTGAAGGACGATCAGCCGGTGGAGATCGTAACCGTGCTCTCCTCCCAACCCATGGGCATTGCCTGCGAGAAGAGCTTTCCCGACGATCTGCACGCCAAGATGCAGGCTGCCCTCGACAAGCTGATCGCTGATGGCGACCAGAAGCAAATCTTCCTGAAATACGGCATGAACCTCTCGGAATGATGCTGCCGCCGGGCTCGCCGTTTCCGCTTGACTTTACTTTCGTTTCCGGGTGGTGAACGTCGGGAAACGCATAAGCGAGGATGACAGGCCATGCTGATCATTGCAGGTCTCGGCAATCCCGGCAGCAAATACGCCGGCAATCGCCATAATATCGGCTTCATGGCCGTCGACGCCATTCATCGCCGCCACAGCTTCTCGCCCTGGTCGAAGAAATTCAAGGCCCAGATCGCCGAGGGCGAGCTTGGCGGCGAAAAGGTGCTGCTGATCAAGCCGCAGACCTATATGAACCTCTCCGGCGAGGCCGTCGGCGAGGCGATGCGTTTTTATAAGCTCCAGCCGGCGGACCTTGTCGCGATCTACGACGAGCTCGACCTTCCCCAGGGTAAGGCGCGGCTGAAGACCGGCGGCGGCCATGGCGGCCACAACGGCATCAAATCGTTGGACGCCCATTGCGGCAAGGAATACCGGCGGCTGCGCCTCGGCATCGGCCATCCCGGCGTCAAGGAAATGGTGCAAAACCATGTGCTCGGCGACTTCGCCAAGGCAGACAAAGCCTGGCTGGAGCCACTTCTCGATACGCTGGCCGACAATGCCGATATGCTGGTGCGAAACGAGGATTCACAGCTGATGAACAAGATCGCGCTGGCGCTCGGCGGCAAGCCCGACGAGGAAAAGCCGCGGAAGGAAAGCAAGGACAGCGAGAAGAAGCCGGCCGGCCAGTCGCATATCCGCCAGGCCCGCAACAACAACCAGCCAAAGCTGCCGGCCACCGGCCCGATGGCCGACATGCTGAAGAAGATGTTCGGCAACAAGGGGGAATGAGGCCGGTGCCGGACCAGGATTTTACCATCCGCAGTGTCGCTCCCGGCGATCTCGTGGGGCTGACCATCCTCTACCGGCATCTGAATCCGACCGATCCCATTCTCGACGGGACCATGGCCGAGGAGCGCTTTTCCGCCATTCTCGCCCAGCTCGGCATGACCGTATTCATCGGCTTTGCCGGCGCTCACGCCGCCGCCACCGTCACACTGGTCGTCGTGCCGAACTTGACGCGCGGCGGCGCCTCTTATGCGCTGATCGAAAACGTCGTCACCCACGCCGAGCACCGCCGGCGCGGCTATGCCGGCGCCGTCATCGGCCATGCGGTGAATGAGGCCTGGAAGGCCGGCTGCTATAAGGTGATGTTGCTCACCGGCTCGAAGAACCCGGCGACGCTGCGCTTCTACGAAAATTGCGGCTTCCTGCAGGACAAGACCGGCTATCAGATCCGCCGGCCGTGAGCTGAAAGGCTATTCCTCGGGCTCTGTGGTGAACATCAGCGGGAAACCCATCTCCTTGGCAAGGTCGATACCCTCCTTGGCCTTGGTCTCGGCAATGTCCTTGGCGCAGACCATGACCACGCAGGAGCCGAGCTTGTGCGCCGTCATCATCACCCGATAGCCGGTCTCCTCGCTCATGCGGAAGACGACTTTCAGGATCACGATGACGAATTCGCGCGGTGTGTAATCGTCGTTGACGAGAATGACCTTGTAGAGCTTCGGCTTATCCAGCTTCGGCTTCACCTTGGTCTTCGGTTTCAGGGCAACGTCATTGTCACTCATCGGAAAACCCACCCGTTGATGACATGAAAAGGCGGAAGAAACATCCGCCGGACTAATATCGCACCGTCAGCACGGCAGTTCAATGACGGATATCACTCCGACGAGAGCAGCAGGCAGGCTCGCCCGGCACTTTCGACGATGGCGGCAGCCTTCCTGTCGAAGGTCGCGAATACTTCGCCTCCAAGCCTGCGCCCTTCGAAGACGATGACGCCGTCGGCGAAATCCCCGCCGGCATCGAGGAAGGACAATCCAGCCTCGACAGCTGCTCTATCGTAGACGACCTTCCTGTCGGCTATCAGCAGCCGGATGGTCGCGGCGATCTCGGAGGCGCTTTTGCGATAAATCCGGCCGACGACCCAAACGAACTCGCAGAACGTCAGGTTGGAGACGAACAGCCGCTCAGCCTCGCGCATCAATATCCTTGCACGTTCCGTTTGCTTCGGATCGTCGTCGACGGCGGCCCGCACGAGCACATTCGTATCAACGATCATCGCCGATGCCGACCTCACCGGCCCAGCCCGCCTTTATGGCCTCATCGATTTCCTGGAGCGTCGCATGGATATTGCCCTTGTTCTCGATACTTCCGAAGAAACTCTCGATGGAACCGCTGGCCGGCTTCGTTTTGACCGCAACGACCTCAAGCCTGCCGCCAGGTAGGAGATCGACGTCGATCCTGTCGCCGGGTCTGACCCCGAGGTGCCGAAGCACTTCTTTTCTCAAGGTGACCTGTCCTTTTGCCGTCACTGTCAAGGTTGTCATGCCAGCTATATCCTTTTCGCTGAAGGTAAGGCTAAACCGCCTTACCTTCAAGCCGGCCGGCCTTGCTTTTTCGATTCGTGCCGCAAACCCTTGACCCGAGCCGGTCATTCCCGCATAGGCAGGGCAAAGTTACCAATTAGATATGGATCAAGCCATGGGCTTCAAATGCGGCATCGTCGGTCTGCCGAACGTCGGCAAATCGACCCTATTCAACGCGCTCACCAAGACGGCGGCCGCACAGGCTGCGAACTACCCGTTCTGCACTATCGAGCCGAACACCGGCGAAGTCGCCGTGCCCGATCCGCGCATGCGCAAACTCGCCGACGTCGCCAAGTCCAAGGAACTGATCCCGACCCGCATCTCCTTCGTCGATATCGCCGGCCTCGTCCGCGGCGCCTCGAAGGGCGAAGGTCTCGGCAACCAGTTCCTCGCCAATATCCGCGAAGTCGACGCGATCGTGCACGTGTTGCGTTGCTTCGAAGACAGCGACATCACCCATGTCGAGGGCCGTATCAATCCTGTCGCCGATGCCGAGACGATCGAGACCGAGCTGATGCTCGCCGATCTCGAGAGCCTGGAGCGCCGAACCGAGCAGACGCGCAAGCGCGCCACCGGCAAGGACAAGGAGTCGATGGCGATGCTGCCGATCATGGAAGCCTCGCTGAAGCTGCTCAACGAAGGCAAGCCGGTGCGCACGCTGCTGTCGACGCTCGATGCCGAGGAGATCGCCATCCTCAAGGGCCTCAACCTCCTCACCTCGCATCCGGTGCTCTATGTCTGCAACGTCGCAGAAGGCGATGCCTCGACCGGCAACGAATTCACCGCCGCCGTCGCCGCAATGGCAAAGGAGCAGGGTGCCGAAACCGTCATCATCTCGGCGGCGATCGAAGCTGAGGTCGCCCAGCTTGCCGAAGAGGAAGCCAAGGAATTCCTCTCTGCCCTCGGCCTTGACGAGGCCGGCCTCGACCGGCTGATCCGCGCCGGCTACAAGCTGCTGCACCTCATCACCTATTTCACCGTCGGCCCGAAAGAAACGCGCGCCTGGACGATCGAACGCGGCACCAAGGCGCCGCAGGCCGCCGGCGTCATCCACTCGGATTTCGAACGCGGCTTCATCCGCGCCAACACCATCGCCTACGACGATTACATCAAGTACAATGGCGAAGTGGGCGCCAAGGATGCTGGCAAGGCGCGCGACGAAGGCAAGGAATATGTCGTCCAGGACGGCGACGTCATCCACTTCCGTTTCAACACCTGATCAAATCGCTGCCGCCCTAGAGCTTTTCCGGGTTAGATTGAAGCATTCTGCCGGAGCAGGTTTTCGTCAGGGCAAAGGCGATTGGCGACGGGCATACCCCCAGGTACGTCCGAGCCGATCGCCTTTGATCCTGGCGGAAACATGCCCGGCCCTTCGGGTTGGCTGAAACGGGCCGGCTGATCGACCGGCCGGCTTGGCCGTAGAGCTTGGCTACGACGCGCGCCAACCGGTCGACCATCCGACTCCGTTTGAGCCAACAGAATGATTCAATCTAACCCGGAAAAGCTCTAACCAGGCGACAGCCTGTTTGCGATTGCCGGAGGCAGTGCCCTGAGCACCAGCCGGCGAAGCGGCATCCAGCCCGTTCCGATAACGAGCACGATCGCGCCGACGACGATCAGCGTCGTGAAGATGTAGGTATCGACAGTCGCATTTCCCTTCCGAACGACGCTGAAGATCGCAACGCCGAGAGACAGCAGCCCCGACGTGACGAAGGCGCGACGATCGATGACGAGGCCGATCAGCATCAGCGCCGCCACAGTCGCGACGACCACAGGCGTCCGGGCCGACATGTTCGCCAGGTCGAAAATACGGCCGGCTTCCCCGAACGACAGCAGGGAGACGGCACTGTAGAGCAGCGCCGGCGCCGCGCCGAGGTGCAGCCAGAAGGCGATATCCGAACGCGTCGTCCGCCGCAGTCGGTCGCCGAGGTCAAAATATAGCGCCGTCGCGAACAGGCCGAGCGCGCAGAGGAAAGCGACCGCGGCCAGCACGCCAAGATGATCGACGAAAAACGCGGGATTGCCGCTTAGCCATTGCACCAGGCGCAAAAGCAGCGTGAGCACCAAGGCAAGCGTCGACATGATAGTGAGCGCCAGCGACAACGGCACGCGATAGAGGGCATAATAGACGCAGAGCAGGATCGGAAAGCCGGCGACGAACTCCGTCAGATCCGCCCCGATTTCGGAGGTCCATGGCGTGAAGACGCGGGACATCAGCAAAAATGTCCAGCAGAACAGCGCGATCGTCAGGCTGACAGCCGGCAAGGCGAGCCGCTGGCGGCGCACCAGGATTTCCGAAAGCACGATGATAGCGACCGGCACGGCGTAAAGCGGCGCCAGGCCCCAGAGGCCGACGAGCGCGACGATAACACCGATGGTGATCAGCACGTCGTGAAAGCCGCGCACGAAGCGCGGCGTCTCGGTGTCCGACCAGGCCTGCTCCTCGGCTGCGACTGCCTTCTGCGTCTCAACGACAGACACGCCACGCTCGGTCAGAAACGGCAGAAGCCGCCCGCCCGCTTCCGACGAAATCAGCCCCTGGCGCGCCGCCTCGTCAAGTATCGACCTCAGTTCCGTCATACCGGATTATCTCCCGGGAATCATTGAGCCCGCGCGGATGCTATTGTAAGCACTAGAGCATGATGCCGAAAAGTGTAAGCGGTTTTCGGACGACATCATGCGCTAACTCTTTAATGTAGAACAGGATTCAGATTTTAGGGCGACCGGCCTAAAAACATCCTGTTCTAGGCGCTTGATATGGCGGAGGAGAGAATGCCGGCAGAAAAGCTGTCTTTCGAGGATTTTGAACCCGGCCGCCGTTTCGCCCTCGGCCCGAAACTGGTGCTCACCGAAGAAATCATCGAGTTCGCCAGCGAATTCGACCCGCAGCCGATGCATCTCGACGAAGGCGCCGGCCGCGCCAGCATCCTCGGCGGGCTTGCCGCCTCCGGCTGGCATACCTCGGCAATGCTCATGCGCATGATGGCAGACAGCTACGTGCTGAACGCGCTTTGCGAGGGTGCGCCGGGCATCGATCTGATGGAATGGCGAAAGCCGGTGCTTGCAGGCGATACGCTGCAGGGCCATTCGACCGTTCTCGAAGCCCGGCCGATGCGCTCGCGCCCCGGCATGGGCATCGTCAAATTCCGCCACGCGGTGGAAAACCAGCGCGGCGAACTCGTCTGCCTCTCGGAGAATTCCGTGATGATTCGCATGCGCCTCACTCCGGAGGATGCCAACGTGAGCTCGGAGCCGTCATCATGAGAATGTCCGAGCTTTACGCCGTTGGTCAGAAAGCCGAGATCGGCAGCTACACCTTCACCGAGGAAAACATCATCCGCTTCGCAACCCGTCACGATCCGCAGCGTTTTCACGTCGACAAGGAAGCCGCGAAAGACACGCTCTTCGGCGGGCTTTGTGCCTCGGGCTGGCATACCACGGCCGCCTGGATGCGGACCTTCCTCGCCTTCTGGCAAAAGCAAAGCGTCATTCTCGCCGAAAAGGGGCTGACGGCGCCCAAGCTCGGCCCCTCGCCCGGCTTCCAGAAACTGCAATGGCTGCGGCCGGTCTTTGCTGGCGACGTCGTGACCTATTCCGTCGCCTTCCTGTCCAGCCGACCACTCGCATCGCGGCCGGGCTGGCACCTCAACACCATCCTCTGCGAGGGCGTCAATCAGAACGGCGATCCCGTCATGCGCTTCGAAAGCGGCGTCCTGGAATTCGACTGACGCCGTCGCAATGCAGGCTCAATGCCCGGAGAATTCGACCAGCGTGTGTACGACGACGCCGAGCTCTTCCAGCTTCCTGCGGCCGCCAAGGTCGGGCAGGTCGATGACGAAGCAGGCACCGACCACCTCCGCGCCGATCTGGCGCAGAAGCTGCGTCGCACCCACGGCCGTGCCGCCGGTGGCGATGAGATCATCGACCAGGATCACCTTCTCGCCGGGCTCGACCGCATCGCGATGCATCTCCATTTCGTCGACGCCATATTCCAGGCTGTAGGCAATGCGCACGGTGTCGTGCGGCAACTTGCCCTTCTTGCGGATCGGTACGAAGCCCGAGGAAAGCTGGTGGGCCACCGCACCGCCGAGGATGAAGCCGCGCGCCTCCATGCCGGCGATCTTGTCGACCTTCGTGCCGGCATAGGGTTGCACCAGTTCATCGACCGCCCGGCGGAAAGCACGGGGGTTGCCGAGCAGCGTGGTGATGTCGCGGAAGATGATGCCGGGATTGGGATAGTCGGGGATGGAGCGAATGCTGGCTGCGAGCTCCGAAATTGTATTGCCCATGGAACGTCCGTATTTGCGAGCGCATAAAACCGGCCGCACCCTATCAATTGCCGAGGGTGGAACCAACAAAAAAGGCGGCTCGCAAGCCGCCTTTTCGAATTCAGGCACGGAACGCTTAATGTTCCTTGTTGGCGTAAACCGAGCGCTTCGTCAGGTAGATCAGCACGGTAAAGATCGCCAGGAACACCATCACCATGAAGCCGGTGCGCTTGCGCTCCTCGAGATGCGGTTCGGCGGCCCACATCAGGAAGGCGGAAACGTCCTTGGCGTATTGGTCGACGGTCGCCGGCGCGCCATCGTCATAGGTTACCTGGCCGTCGGAAAGCGGTTTCGGCATGGCGAGAACGGCGGCAGCATGGAAATACGGGTTATAATGCGCGCCCTGCGCCACCTGGAAGCCCGCTGGCGGCTCTTCATAGCCGGTCAGCAGCGAGTAGATGTAGTCCGGGCCGCTTTCCTGATACTGCGTAAAGATGTCGAAGACGAATTGCGGGAAGCCGCGCTCGACTTCACGGGCCTTGGCGATCAGCGAAAAATCAGGCGGAGCCGCACCGTTGTTGGACGCGGCCGCGGCTTCAGCATTAGCGAAGGGCGATGGGAAATGATCCGAAGGGACTGCCTTGCGGGTGAACATTTCGCCGGCCGAGTCCGGCCCGTCCTGAACTTCGTAATTGGCCGAGAATGCCTTCACCTGTGCCTCGGAATAACCGAGTTCGTCGAGCGTGCGGAAAGGCACGAGGCTCATCGAATGGCAGGCAGAACAGACTTCCGTGTAGACCTTGAGGCCGCGCTGGAGCTGAGCCTTGTCGTAGTGGCCGAAGGGGCCGGCAAAGCTCCATTCCTGCTCCTTTGGCTCCTTTAGCGGATAGTGCGGCGTCGCGCCTTCCTCGTGATGCGCGGGAGCTGCACCATTTGCGGGCGTCGCTTCCTCGGCGAAAGCGGCGCTGCCAAGGAGAGCGGCGACGGCAAGCGGCAGAATGCTTGCAACAAGCGTTTTCATAGTTCTATTTCCTTCCGTCGCTCGCTTACGCATTGGCCGCCGCGGTGGCGCCAGTGGTCTTGTTGCGCTTTTCAAGCACCGCTTCAGTGATCGAGTTCGGGATGCGGCGCGGCGTTTCCACCAGACCCAGAACTGGCATCGCGACCAGGAAGAAGGCGAAGTAGAGAAGCGTGCAGATCTGCGACACGATGACGTAGCTGCCTTCCGCCGGCTGCGAACCGAGCCAGCCGAGGATGATCGCGTTGAGCACGAACAGCCAGAAGAACAGCTTGTACCAGGGACGATAGACCGCCGAGCGGACCTTCGAGGTGTCAAGCCACGGCAGGAAGAAGAGCACGATGATTGCGCCAAACATCACGAGCACGCCACCAAGCTTGGAGTCGATCGGGCCGATGTTGAAGGTGATCGAACGCAGCATCGCGTAGAACGGCAGGAAGTACCATTCGGGAACGATGTGGGCAGGCGTCTTCAACGGATCGGCCGGGATATAGTTATCGGCGTGACCGAGGAAGTTCGGCAGGTAGAAGACGAAATAGGCATAAACGAGCAGGAAGACGGAGACGCCGAGGGCGTCCTTCATCGTCGCATAAGGCGTGAAACGCACCGTGTCGGTCTTCGTCTTGACCTCGACGCCGGTCGGGTTCGTCTGGCCTGTGACGTGCAGCGCCCAGATATGCAGGACGACGACGCCGGCGATCATGAAAGGCAGCAGGTAATGCAGCGAGAAGAAGCGGTTCAGCGTCGGCTGATCGACGGCAAAGCCGCCAAGCAGGAACTGCTGCACCCATTCGCCGACCAGAGGGAAGGCCGAGAAGAAACCGGTGATGACGGTCGCGCCCCAGAAAGACATCTGCCCCCAGGGCAGGACGTAGCCCATGAAGCCCGTCGCCATCATCAGCAGGTAGATGACCACGCCGAGGATCCAGAGGATTTCGCGCGGCGCCTTGTAGGAGCCATAATAGAGGCCCCGGGCAATGTGCAGGTAGACGGCGACGAAGAAGAAGGAGGCGCCGTTGGCATGCAGGTAGCGCAGCAGCCAGCCGTGGTTGACGTCGCGCATGATCTTTTCAACGGAGTTGAAAGCGATCGTCGTGTCGGCGGCATAGTGCATGGCGAGCACGACACCCGTCAGGATCTGCACGATCAGCATGACGGAAAGCATCGCGCCGAAGGTATAGGCATAGTTCAGGTTTCTGGGAACCGGATATGCCACGAAGCTGTCATAGACCATGCGCGGCAGCGGCAGGCGCGCATCGACCCATTTTTCGAATCCGGTTGATGGTTCGTAGCTGGAATGGCCACTCATAAATCAGTCTCCCCTCAACCGATCTTGATTTTGGTATCGGACACAAATGAAAAGGTCGGAATCGCCAGGTTCTGCGGCGCAGGGCCTTTGCGAATGCGGCCGGCCGTGTCGTAGACCGAGCCATGGCAGGGACAGAACCAACCATTGTACTCACCGGCCTGACCGAGCGGAACGCAGCCGAGATGGGTGCACGTGCCGATCATGACGATCCAGTTTTCCTTGTCCTTGCCGCCCGAACGGTCAACACCGGTCGCCTGCGCTTCAGGCGGAAGGTTCGCATTGCGCGCGATCGGATCCTTGAGATCCGCCAGCGGAACATCGGCTGCCGCCTTCACTTCCTCCGGTGTGCGGTTGCGGATAAAGATCGGCTTGCCGCGCCACTTGACCGTCAGTGACATGCCGGGCTCGAGGCTCGCGACATCGACTTCGATGGAGGCCAGCGCCAGCGTCGATGCATCCGGACGCATCTGGTCGATGAACGGCCATGCGACAGCAACAGCGCCGACAGCGCCCGCCATACCAGTGGTGAGATAAAGGAAATCACGGCGAGTGGGCTCTGCTGAAGCCTCGCTTGTCGTTACGTGTTCGCTCACGGCTTAACCATCCTCTGCGCAATTATCGCGGAATTCCGCCCCGCCCCCTCTGCTGGCGAATCGATCTGGACACATTTCGGCCATAGATTCCCCGGCAATCCGGCGCGTTCTAAGCTTGATCGCAAGTTATGTCCAGCCTTGACAAGGGGATGAGGGCACAATGTCGCGGGAAATTTCAGATGAATTTTTTACGGCAAACCCCCGCTTGCCCCTATGTTGCATTGCAACAAAAAAGCCGCCGTGTTAGGCGCAACCGCAACGATGCCAGCCAGCCGGACCCGAGCGGATGAGAGACACGATCTTTTGCGTAATGAGCGTTCTCACAACTCTCGTCATCGCCATTATCTCGCTGCGCTATGTCAAAGATTTCTATCTGCTTTCTCTTTTTTACAGCTTCCAGATCCATCTGGCGGCGGCCGCAGCAGTGGCCTCCGGCATAGCCCTCCTCTTCAAGCGGCATTGGTACGCGCTGCTGACACTCGGCGCATCGATGGTTCTCGTCGTCCACGGCATCGTGATGACGCGTGAATTCGTCGAGCCTGCGGTAGACGAGAGCCGCCCTGCTCTCTTCAAGCTGATGTCCTTTAATATAGAGAACGACAATTTCGCAAATGGCGCTGATATCGCCGACATGGCGATCGGCTCGGGGGCCGACGTCGTCAACATCCTCGAAGCCGAACCGGTTTTGTCCGAATTGCCGCGACTGCTGAAGACCTACCCCTATTATGTCGGCTGCGGCGTCGGCATGGAGCAATGCGATACGCTCGTCCTGTCGAAGCGCCCGCTGATCGAACCTCGCATCCGCAGCCTTGGCCTGCTGTGGCGCAACCGCCTGACGATCTCGACGATCGATTTTGACGGCCAGAAGGTCAACTTCCTCGCCGCGCACCTGACCAAACCTTATTATGACGAATTCCACGGCCTGGAAGTCGAAGATCTCGCCGAGATTATCCCTTCGCTGCCGGGACCACTCGTGCTTGCCGGTGATTTCAATACGTCGATTCTGGCGCCGGATGTGCAGTATCTCATGCGCAGCCAGGGCTTGGGCACAGCATCGCTGGAGCCTGCGACATGGCCGATCGCCGCCGGCCCCTTCGGCATTTCGATCGATCACGTCTTCAGCAAAGCGCCCCTGCGGCTGAAATCGGTCCGCCGCATCGAGAACAGTTTCGGATCAAACCATTTTGGCCTCGTGGCGGAATTCGTCCTCGATCCTTGAGTCTGCATCCTCGTCGGCCGCGAGGAAGCCGCCGGATTGACGAGTCCAAAGCTCGGCATAGAGACCGCCGCGGCGAAGCAGCTCGTCGTGGCTGCCCTCCTCGATGATCCGGCCGAGATCGACGACAATCAGCCGGTCGAGCGCGGCGATCGTCGACAGCCGATGGGCGATCGCGAGCACTGTCTTGCCCTCCATGATCCGATGGAGATTGGACTGGATCGCTTCCTCCACTTCCGAATCGAGCGCCGACGTCGCTTCGTCGAGAACCAGGATCGGCGCGTCCTTCAGCATGACTCGCGCGATGGCGATGCGCTGCCGCTGCCCGCCCGACAGTTTGACGCCGCGTTCGCCGACATGCGCATCGAAACCTCTGCGGCCCTGCTGATCCTGCAGGCGGGCAATGAAGTCGATGGCCTCGGCGCGTCGGGCCGCCTCGACCAGCCGCTCCTCGCCGGCATCCGGCCGTCCGAAGAGGATATTGTCGCGCACGGAACGATGCAGCAGCGACGTATCCTGGCTGACGACGCCGATCTGCATCCTGAGCGATTCCTGGGTCACCGCCGATATATCCTGGCCGTCGACCAGGATGCGGCCGTCCTGGATGTCATAGAGACGCAGCAGCAGGTTCACCAGCGTTGATTTGCCGGCGCCCGAACGCCCGACAATCCCCACCTTCTCGCCCGGGCGGATGGTCAGGGAGAAATTCTCGACGACGGGCTGCTGACCCTTGCCGTAGTGGAAGGAGACATTGTCGAAGCGAATGCTGGGATGGCGGATCACCAGGCTCGTCGCATCGTGCCGATCGACGAGCCCGAGCGGCTGGGAAATCAGTTCCGCAGAATTCTGGATGGTGCCGAGATTGCGCATGATGCCGTTGAACTGCGTCATCAGCCTGCCGAGCAGGAAATTCAGCCGGAGCACCAGCGCCAGCGAAAATGCCACCGCGCCGGAACTGATCAAGCCGCGCAGCCAGAGATCGACGCTCAAGCCCGCCATCGTCACGATCATCAGGCCGGAGAGCAGCGCCATGGATGCCCGCACACCGGTGATGAACCGCGTGAAGCGCAGCACCGTGTCCTGATAGATATCGAAACCTTGGCGCATGTAGCGGTCGCTCTCTTCATCGCGTGCGAACAGCTTATGCGTCTGCATATTACTATAGGAGTCGACCATCCGGCCGTTCAGCATCGACCCGGCCTCCGCCGTTTCGCGGGAGTGATGGCGGATCCGCGGGACGAAGTGGCGGGCAAGCAGGCTGAAGGCGCCGAGCCAGAACAGCACGACGGCGGCGAGTGTAAAGTCCAGTCGGGCGACGAGCACCAGCGTCGTTACCGCATAAATTCCAACGAACCAGACACTTTCCATCAGCGACGTGACGAGATCGCCGGTTGCCTGGCCGGCAGACCAGACCTTGGTGACGATACGCCCGGAGAAATCGCTCTGAAAGAACGACAATGATTGCCTTGAGACGTGGAGATAAGATTGCCAACGTGCTAGATTGTAGAAGCCCGGCGTGATCACCTGCTGATCGACGAGGGCAATCATGAAGGCGACGACGAAGCGCACGAGCCCGATGAGAGCGAGCATGCCGAACAGCTCGCCGCCATGAGCCGCGAGAAGACCGCTCCAGCCGACGCCGGGCTTAATGCTGGCGAGAATATCGACGAGGCGTCCGACGAACCAGAAGAGTGCCGCCTCGATTGCTGCCGACGTGCCGCCGAGAATGAGCATGGCGATGAACGGCGTCTTCGCCTGGCCGATGTAGAACCAGATGAAACCGAGCGTCGCACGCGGCGGCTGCAAGTTGTCGCGCGGACGGAATGGATCGATCCAGGTTTCGAACAGGCGGAAGACGGGTCGCAGGAACATGGAAGCGATATAGGCGGATTGAGGGTGGCGGCAAAGGGAATGGAAAGCGGACGCAACCTAATATTTTGGTAATAAACGATAACATCGGCGGCATCGCCATTGATTGCCCCCGAGCCCGTCACAATCTGACGATAGGATCGCGCTTCACTGGAGAGAAGGTCATGGAAACGAAAATGCTCGATGCGCATATTCCGCTTCCGCTTGCAGAAAGGTTGGATGCCCTGGCTCTCGACCTGGCGCTGCCGCGCGACGAGATCGTCATCAAGGCTATCGCCGCCTGGCTCGACAGCGAGGAACGCCGCCGCATCGTGGCACTGCGCACGATCGCAGCCGCCAACACCATCGTTGTCGTCGAACATGACCGCGTGATCGACTGGGCCGACAGTCTTTGAAAGCACGCCGGCCCGACCGCAGCCGGTCAAATCATCGCAATCATGAAAATGCCCTCCCCGCTCACGCCGGGAGGGTCGATTTTTATTCCGCGGCCTCTTCCGCCTCCTCGGCGTGATCGGAGAGGAAGCCGCCGGACTGGCGGTTCCAGAGGTCGGCATAGATGCCGCCATTTTCGATCAGTTCCCCGTGCGAGCCGGCCTCGATGATCCGGCCCTTGTCGAGCACGATCAGCCGGTCCATCTCCGTCAGCGTCGAAAGCCGGTGGGCGATCGCGATCACCGTCTTGCCTTCCATCAGGGCGAACAGATTTTCCTGGATCGCCGCCTCGACTTCGGAATCGAGTGCCGAGGTCGCCTCGTCGAGCACCAGGATCGGCGCGTCCTTCAGAAAGACGCGGGCGATGGCGATCCGCTGCCGCTGACCACCGGACAGCTTGACCCCGCGTTCGCCCACCTGTGCGTCGAGCCCCTGGCGGCCCTGCATGTCGACTAGCCCTTCGATGAACTCCCAGGCGTTGGCGCGTTTGGCGGCTTCGATCACTTCGGCGTCGCTCGCCTCCGGCCGGCCATAGGCGATGTTGTCGCGGATCGAGCGGTGCAGCAGCGACGTGTCCTGCGTCACCACGCCGATCAGCGAGCGCAGGCTTTCCTGCGAGACGCCTGATATATCCTGCCCGTCGATGGTAATGCGGCCGGCCTCCAGGTCATAGAAGCGCAGCAGCAGGTTCATCAGCGTCGTCTTGCCGGCGCCGGAACGACCAACCAGACCCACCTTCTCGCCGGCCTTGATGTCGAGCGACAGATTGTCGATGACGTCTTTGCCCTTGCCGTAGTGGAAGCGGATGCGATCGTAATGGATCGCCCCCTTCTTCGCCGTCATGTCAGGCGCATTCGGCTTGTCGACGATGTCGTGCTGCTTGCTCATCATTTCCATGCCGTCATAGACCGTGCCGATGTTCTCGAACAGCGCCGAGACTTCCCACATGATCCATTGCGACATGCCGTTGACGCGCATGGCAAGACCGATGGCGATGGCGATCGCGCCGACCGAGATCGCCCCGTTCAACCAAAACCAGATCGACAAGCCCGAGACGACGAAGAGCGCGACGCAGTTGTTGAGATAGACGCTGATGTGGAAGAGCGTCACTTTGCGCATCTGCTTGTGCACGGTTTGCAGGAACTCGTCCATGCCCTCCCTCGCATAGACCTCCTCACGGCCCGCATGCGAGAAAAGCTTGACGGTGGCGATATTCGTATAGCTGTCGACCACGCGCCCCGTCATCATCGAGCGCGCATCCGCCTGCGTCGCCGCAATCTTGCGAAGCCGCGGCACGAAATAAGAGACGATGCTGACATAGACGGAGAGCCAGACGAGGATCGGGATCATCAGCCGCCAGTCGGCCGCCGCAATCACGATGATCATCGTCAGGAAATAGCTGACGACATAGACGAAGACGTCGAGGATCTTCATGACCGTTTCGCGCACGGCAAGCGAGGTCTGCATCACCTTGGTCGCGACGCGCCCGGCAAATTCGTTGGCGAAGAACGTCATGCTGTGGCGCAGCAGGAAGCGGTGCATCTGCCAGCGCGCCATCATCGGATAATTGCCGAGCAGCATCTGATGCATGATGAGGGAATCGAGCCCAGCCGCCAGCGGCAGGCCCACAAGCACCAGCGCCGCCATCCAGAACAGCTTGTGGCCTTCAGTCTGCAGGAAAGTGGCGCGATCGGCATTGGTCAGCCAGTCGACGATGTCGCCGAGGAACTGGAAGAGCGCCACTTCGCCGACGGCGATCAGCGACGTCAGCACGGCCATCAGGCCGAGCCAGGGTGCTGCCGGCTTGCTATAATGCCAGCAGAAGGCAAAGAGACCTTTCGGGGGCGCAACGGGCTCCTCGCTCGGAAAGGGATTGAGTCGCTGTTCGAACCAGCCAAACATGAAATTGCTCCGAAACATCACGTTCCGGCTCCTGGCTTCGCGCCATCTCGGCGCCATGCAAGCACATATGGGAACCGGACATTCAAGGGGCGAGGCTGAATCAGCCGCGCAATGGATCAAAAGGGAAGTTTTAGAAAGAAGCCCGCTCTAGCGGCGCCATGTCGCCTTGATCGGCATCACGGCGGGAAAGCGCATAATGAGCAAAATATTCATGAGGCCCTCCCTTGCTGGCGTTCGAAGACGTGCATGCATAACGCGAAAACTGCGAAATTTCCAGCCCTGAACTGGCGCGATTAGAACGTTTCTTGGCCAAACTGCGCCCTGTTGCGCCAAAATCACAGTTGTATTAGGCCTCCTGCGTCGAAACGAAGGGGCGGCGCCTGAATGACGAACCTCAGACTGGCACTCTACCAGCCGGACATCCCCGGCAATACCGGCACGATCCTGCGCCTTGCCGCCTGCCTCGGCTTCGCCGTCGATCTGATCGAGCCCGCCGGCTTCGACGTCTCCGACCGTAACCTGAAACGATCGGGCATGGATTATATCGCCGCCGCCGCTCTGACCCGCCATGTCAGCTGGGATCGCTTCGAGGCGTGGCGCGCCACGACCGGCCGTCGCCTGATCCTCGCCTCGACCAAGGCTGCCGATCGCTATACCAACTTCGCCTTCCGGCCGGACGATGTGCTGCTTTTCGGACGCGAAAGCGCCGGCGTGCCGGATCACGTGCACGAAAGAGCCGACGCCCGTATCCTCATCCCGATGGTCGAGGGCCAGCGCTCGATCAATGTCGCAATTTCGGCAGCCATGATCGTCGGCGAGGCGATGCGGCAGACCGGCTGGACTTGATCATCGCCGGCTTGGGAAAGATTGCCTGATATATTGCTGAAGTGTCGGAAATCGACATTGTCAATCCTTCAAAGCCGCGTATATTTATTAGCCGGGCAATCAAAAACATCGAGGGATTTGCACTATTTCAATAGCTTGGGAAGATGAGTCCTCAGGCCAATACCCCTCCAAACCGACGAAAGCAGAATAGATAAAAGAATGGATTCCATGATCATCATGATCAACCTGTTCGGAGCCGTGGCGCTGCTGCTATTCGGTCTCGCGCAGGTGAAGGACGGCGTATCCAGGGCCTTCGGCGCCCGGCTGAGAACCGGTCTGGCGACCGGTACGCGCGGCGGCCTTCGATCGTTCCTGTCCGGGCTGGTGGCGACCATCGCGCTGCAGAGCTCCACGGCAACGGCGCTGATGACCGCCTCTTTCGTCGAACGTGATCTGATAAGACCGCGCATGGCGCAGATCATCCTCCTCGGCGCCAATGTCGGCACCGCCATTACCGCCTGGATCGTCGCGACTGGAATCGAATGGCTCTCCCCACTCCTGATCCTCTCCGGCATCGTGCTTTACCGCGGCCGCTCCAGCACCCGCCAGGGCGGCGGCGCAGCGCTGATCGGCATCGGCCTGATGCTGTTGTCGCTGAATCTCCTGAGCCTTGCGACGGAGCCGATGCGCGCCTCACCCGCTCTCGCCGCTTTCATCAGCCTGCTGGATGGCGCTTTGCCGGTGGCGCTCCTCTTCTCGGCAGCGCTCGCCTTCGTCTCATCGTCCAGCCTGGCGGTTGTGGTGCTCATCCTGTCGCTCGCCTCGGCCGGCTTGATCTCAGCCGAACTCGTGATCGTGCTCGTGCTCGGCGCCAATCTCGGCGGCGCAATACCCCCTGTCGTCGCGACGATGTCCGGGCCGGTTTCGGCGCGACGCGTCACGTTCGGCAACCTTGCTGTCCGTACGCTCGGCTGCATCATCGCCTTACCGCTCGCCGGCTACGGCGCGGAATTCATCCAGATGCTGCCCTTCGGACCGTCAAAGCTGCCCGTCGACGCGCATCTGCTCTTCAACGTTCTGCTCGCCGCCCTCGCCTGGCCCTTCTCCCGACCGCTCGCCACGCTGATGACCCGTCTGGTTCCGGATCAGGCCGAGCCGGACACCGCGCCCAAATATCTGGACGCCCATGAGCTTTCGACGCCCGTCATTGCTCTAACCAGCGCTACCCGCGAAGTGCTCGGCATCGGCGATCTCATCGAGCGCATGCTGATCCGGGTCTCCGAGGCCTTCGAAGGCAATGACTCTTCCAAGCTTTCCGAGATCGCGACCCTCGAAGAGCGCGTCGACAAGCTGCAGCAGGCGGTGAAGGTTTATCTCTCGAAGCTCGGCCGCGAGGGGCTCAGCGACGAAAACGCCCGCCGCTCGATCGTCGTCATCGATTATGCCATCAATCTCGAACATATGGGCGATATCATCGAGAAAGGCTTGCTGGAGCAGGTATCGAAGAAGATCTCGCTCGGGCTGAGGTTTTCCGACGACGGTCATCAGGAATTGCGTAAGCTGTTCGACCTGACGATCGACAATCTCCGTGTCGCCCAGACGATCTTCGTCACTCGCGATTTCAATCTTGCGCGTCAGATGATGGAGACGAAGGTGGAGGTCCGGCGCATGGAGAAACAGTCGGCCGAACACCATCTGGAGCGCCTGCGTGACGGACGCGCCGACAGTCTGCAGACAAGCTCGCTGCATCTCGATATGCTGCGTGACCTGAAGAGGATCAACGCACACATCGTCTCGGTGGCGCATCCGATCCTGGATGAAAGCGGCCTTCTGATCGAAAGCCGCGTGCGCGCCGTCGCGGAGTGACGGTCAGTCGGCCGAAGGCAGGCGGCGCATGGTGAATTCGATTTGGTCACCGTCGAGCTGACGCCAGCTTTCCACCTCGGTCCAATAGGCGGCTTTCGGATATTCGTCGAACCATTCGCGCGCCTTGGCGCGGGCGTCGAGGAGGCCGAGGCAATATGTCTCACGCACGAAATGGTCTTTCTTACGGGCAGGATTTTCCGCCCGGTGTCTCGCCATTCTGCGTTTCAGACCGTCGAAGGACGGAGGTCCTGGAATTTTTGCCATCAACCCTACCTCTGTCGAAAAGATAGTATCGAAACCCTTGTTTTGCGAGTCGAATCTCGATGCCTTGGCCGCAGCTTGGCGAGGGGCGGCGTCGCCTGCTAGATGTGGCGGGTAACAAGGAATGAGCGAGTCGCATCCTCAACGGATGCCGGCCGCGGAGGCGTGACATGGAAAGACCGGAACTGCCAATCGGCTTGCCTGAGAATATCGAAGAGAAGAAGACGGCCGCCCGCAACTGGTTCGAAGGGCTGCGCGATACGATCTGCGCCTCCTTCGAAGCTCTCGAAGACGAGTTGCAAGGCCCCCTCTCCGATCATGAGCCAGGCCGCTTCGTCGCCAAGGAGTGGTCGCGTGAAGAAGGCGCCGGCGGCGGTGGCCGCATGTCGATGATGGAAGGCCGCGTCTTTGAAAAGGTCGGTGTCCATACATCAACGGTCCATGGCGAATTCTCTCCGGAGTTCCGGGCGCAGATACCGGGCGCCAAGGACGACCCGCGCTTCTGGGCCTCGGGCATCTCGCTGATCGCCCATCCCGTCAACCCCAACGTTCCGGCTGTCCATATGAACACGCGCATGGTGGTCACGACAAGCCGCTGGTTCGGGGGTGGCGCCGATCTGACGCCGGTGCTGTCGCGCCGCCGCACCCAGGAGGACGAGGACAGCCAGCTCTTCCACAAGGCCATGGAGATCGCCTGCCGCAATCACGCCGTCGCCGATTACGGCGCCTACAAGGCCTGGTGCGACGACTACTTCTTCCTGAAGCACCGCAACGAGCCCCGCGGCATCGGCGGCATCTTCTATGACTGGCTGCATTCGAGCGAGGAAGCCGGCGGCTGGGACGCCGATTTCGCCTTCACGCGCGATGTCGGCAGGGCTTTCGCCATGGTCTATCCGAAGATCGTTCGCTCCAACTTCAACAAGCCATGGACGGAAGCCGATCGTGACGAACAGTTGATCCGCCGAGGCCGTTACGTCGAATTCAATCTGCTGTATGATCGCGGCACGATCTTCGGCCTGAAGACCGGCGGCAACGTGGAATCCATTCTCTCGTCGTTGCCGCCTGTCGTGCGCTGGCCGTGAGACTGTAAAATCTCATCGATAATTCGAGCTGAGGGACCTTCATAAAAATTCAGTGAGTCCTAACTTTATATGTACGTGCGTAACAATCGGAGGAGGATTGTCATGACGACAAAAAGCGGCTCGCCTGCGTCCACGGATGCCCAGGAAACATTCCGTGCCATCGACACACCCGAGTTCCTGATCCGCATTGCCGAGAAACTGCGGGCCAAGAGTGGCTCCGATCTGCCGCTGTGCTGCTTCATCGAGCAGGTCAAGCTGCAGCTGGCCGGCGGAAAGTCGCCGGAGGATCTGCAGAATGACGCAGCCAACAGCAACACGCCCGGCCATCTCTCGGAAACCTACAAAGCTTGGGCAATGCCCGACTGAACCGCCTTGTCCGGTCGCCACCTCCTGCCGACCGGAACCTTCTCTTCGCACGTACATTTCATCAATCGCGTGAAAGCGCGATGGCCGTTGCGTCCCAGACAGAGGAGAAAACCATGCGACTTTTCGAATGCGGCACGCTCGTTCCCGGCTGTGCCTGGCACACCCGGGCGGATAATGACGCAGAGGTGGTTCGCCGCGCAGTCGAGCACCTGAAGACTGCTCACGGTGAAACGATCATACGCGAAAACATGGTTGATAACATCAAGGCACGCATCCGCGACGAAGCCACCGCCGCCTGACGGCCGGTCACCGAGTGCTGGCAACAACGATCGAAGCCGCGCCCGCATCCATCCGATGCGACGCGATGTCGACTATTGCGCGCGTTCCTGCAGCCGGGCGAGCAGCGCCGTCCGATCCGAGATGAAATTTTCCTCCACCCACTGATTTTCCAGCACCGCAAGCAGTTCGCCGACGCGAGGGCCGGATGCGACGCCCGCCGCAAGCACGTCGCCGCCATTCAGAGGAAACTGCGGCTTCTTCCAGTTCGCGGCCTGATCCATGAGCTTGCCGAGCCGCGCCGAACGCGCCATTTCGCCAAGATCGCCCTCAGCCTTGCCGCGTGCAACGGCAAGGGCAAGCTTCAGTCGGGTCACGATGCCGTCGAGGCCGTTACGGTAAAGCAGCCGTTCGAAAGCAGCCGGCGAGATTTCATCGTTGATCGGCGCCGCCATCGCCCAGGCCTTGAGAGTGGCCGCTTCCGCATTGGAGAGTTTCAGCCGGGCCGCAAGCGCCTCCAACCGCGCCGCATCGGGCGGCACGATGGCCATAAGGCGCAGCAGCGGATCAGGCGTCCAGCCGAGCGCCTTCTCGGTGGCGACAAGCGAAGGGATGGCATCGATCCCCCAACGTTCCGATTCCGGCAGAATTTCCGTCAACACCGCCACCTGCCGCATCCAGAGAAGTGCCCGGCCGGGATCGGCAGCACCGAGCAGTTTTCTGAGCTCCGACCAGACGCGTTCGGCCGACAGCGTCTTGAGTTTCGACCGCGCCGCCGCACAGGCCTTCAAGCCCTCCGCATCGGGCCGCCCGGAGCCGTAATAGGCAAAAAAACGGAAGAAGCGCAGAATGCGCAGATGGTCCTCGGCAATACGCCTTGCCGCATCGCCGATGAAGCGGATGTTGCGCGTTTCGATATCGGCAAGTCCGCCGACGAGATCAACCACTTCGCCCTCGGCATCGGCATAGAGCGCGTTGATTGTCAGATCTCGCCGTTCGGCATCGGCCTTCCAGTCGGTGCTGAAAGCGACCTTGGCGTGGCGCCCATCGGTTTCCACGTCGGTACGCAGCGTCGTCACCTCGAAAGGCTTGCCATCGATGACGAGCGTCACCGTGCCGTGCTGCAGTCCTGTCGGCACCGCCTTGATGCCGGCCGCCACCGCCCGCTCCATGACGATCTCAGGCCTCAGCGTGGTGGCGATGTCGATATCACTGACCGGCAGGCCCATCAGGCTGTTGCGCACCGCGCCGCCGACCACTCGCCCTTCCCCCGCATCGGCATTGGTAAGCGCAAGGACCCGGCCGAGAGCCGGGTCGCGGAACCATGCTTGGTCGGCAATGCCGGTCATGCATAAAGCCTTTCGTAGAGCGTGCGGACGATGCCGGCGGTGATGCCCCAGATCATCCTGGTTTCATAGGGCATGCGGTAGAAATGCCGGTCGATGCCGTCGATGACGCGCCTGTCGCGGCGGTGATTGGCCGGATTCATCAGGAAGGAAAGCGGCACCTCGAACACGTCGTCCACCTCGGCCGGATTGAGCCTCAACGCGAAACCCCGCTTGACGACGCCGAGTACGGGAGTAATGCGGAAACCGGTCGAGGCGAGATAGTTCGGCAGCCTGCCGACCGTCTCGACGAAGGAACCGGCCAGGCCGATCTCCTCCTCCGTCTCGCGGATCGCCGCCATTTCGGGCGAGATATCGGCCGGATCGATCGAGCCGCCGGGAAAGGCGATCTGGCCGGAATGTTTGCGCAGCGTCGTCGTGCGCTTGGTGAAAATCACACGCGCTTCCTGGCCATCGTCGACGACAGGCACGAGCACCGCGGCGTCGCGCAGCTTGAAGGTCGCCACCTCCTCCACGATATCAGGATTGAGGACATGGTCGCCGTGATCGCGCCAGGCATGATCCACCGGCCCGCCGTTCTGGTTGAGCGCGCGGCGGCGGAATTCGGCTGCTGAGAACAGCGGATAACGTTGGGTGATCGCATCGTTCATCGGCTAAGCGCATCCAGTTCATCGGCCGGCATGACGGGGAAGACCCCTCCGGCGGAGCGAACGGCAAACATCGCCTGCCCCTCCACCTCGAGCGTCTCGCCGAGCGCGACCAGTTCATACATCACCGCGCGTGACACCAGCGCCTCCAGCCGCCCGCGCACATGCAGATAGGGTTTCAATTCGGCATTGCCGCCCGCAATTGCAAAGCGCAGCCGATGCTCTCCTCCCGCCTCGACGACATCACCGACATTGGTGCGGAATGTGAGCACCTGGCGGCCCTCGCGCACAGTCACGCTCATCTCCACAGCGATGAACGGCGCGTCGATGACCCTGATCCCGACCTTTTCCACAGGAGTTACGAGATAAGTCTTTTCGTCCTCGTCTTTGCGCAGGACCGTCGAAAACAGCCGCACCAGCGCCGGTCGGCCGATCGGCGTACCCATGTAGAACCAGGTGCCGTCGGCCCTGATCTCCATGTCGATATCACCGCAGAAAGGCGGATTCCACCGCTCGACCGGTGGTAGCCCGCGTTTTTTACCGCTGTTTTCGGCAGACGCGCGCGAGATGAGCGCGGCAAGCCCCGCCGCATCCGCCTGTCCGCTGATTTCTTCGGCTGCCATTCTTCCGTCCCGGTTTGTCCTTAACGAAGTGAAGTCACGAGATAGTCATTCGTAACGAACTTGTCAGCCCGTCGCATCTCCATAACTCTATCGAGTATGAGGCAGATGTATAAGTCCGCCGATTCGCTGCCGAATGATTTCAGCCGTTGGAGATGCCCGTGGGTATGATGAAGACCGAAGCCAGCCTCGATGAAAAGGCGATCGTCGCCGCCGCCGAAAGGGCGCTCTCCGATATCGCCGCCATCCGCGGGGAAGTCTCGAAAGTGATCTTCGGTCAGGAAAGCGTCGTCGAGAACACCATTCTTGCTGTGCTGTCAGGCGGTCATGCCCTGCTCGTCGGCGTCCCCGGCCTTGCCAAGACCAGGCTGGTGACGACGCTCGGCGAGGTGCTGGGCCTTGCTGCCAACCGCATCCAGTTCACACCCGACCTGATGCCTTCGGATATTCTCGGCTCCGAGGTGATGGATCAGGACGACAGCGGCCGCCGTTCCTTCCGTTTCATCAAAGGCCCGGTCTTCGCCCAGCTCCTGATGGCCGACGAAATCAACCGCGCCTCTCCGCGCACACAGTCGGCACTTCTGCAGGCGATGCAGGAATATCACATCACCATCGCCGGCCAGCGCTATGACCTGCCGGCTCCCTTCCACGTGCTCGCCACCCAGAATCCGCTGGAGCAGGAAGGCACCTATCCCCTGCCCGAGGCCCAGCTCGATCGCTTCCTGCTGCAGGTCGACGTCAACTATCCCGAGCTCGCCGCCGAGCGACAGATCCTGCTCGAGACCACAGGCCTTGGCGAAACCCGGCCGGAAGCCATCATCGATGCGCAGCGGCTGATCGAAATCCAGACGCTGGTGCGTCAGATGCCGGTGAGCGAGACGGTCGTCGACGCCATCCTTTCGCTGGTGCGATCCGCCCGCCCCGGCCAGGGGAATGCCTCGACCGACAAGAACGTCGCCTGGGGTCCGGGCCCGCGCGCCGGCCAGGCGATGATGCTCTGCGCGCGCGCCCGCGCGCTCTACGAGGGCCGCCTCGCCCCGTCCCTCGATGATATCTTCGCGCTTGCCGAACCGATTCTTCAGCACCGCATGGCGCTGACTTTCGCCGCCCGCGCCGAAGGCATGTCGGTGCGCGACGTCATCGCCGGACTGGTCAGGCAGGCAAAGGGATAAGGAAGCCGGACGCGTGGCATCTATCGGACAGACCGTCAACCCGACGTCAGGCAGCGATGCCCTTTCCCGCGCCAGGCAGCGGGCCTCGCTGATGCCGGACTGCCTGGTGGAGGCCAAGCGCATCGCCAATACGGTGATTGCCGGCTGGCACGGCCGCCGCAAGCGCGGCATCGGCGAGAATTTCTGGCAGTTCCGACCCTATGCCGAGGGCGAGAGCCTGTCGCGCATCGATTGGCGCCGCTCAGCCCGCGACGACCACACCTATGTGCGTGAGCGCGAATGGGAGGCGGCGCACACGATCTGGCTCTGGTGCGACATGTCGCCCTCGATGATGTACAAGTCGAGCTACGGTAGCGTCTCCAAGGAAAGCCGGGCGCTGGTCGTGATGCTGGCGCTTGCGGAAATCCTCGCCCGCTCCGGCGAGCGCATCGGCTGCCCCGGCATCATGGAACCCGTCTCTACCCGCAACGCCGCCGAACGCCTGGCATCGGCGCTCATGCACGCGCCGCTGACCGGCGGACTGCCGGAAACGGGAATGATCCGCGGCTGGAGCGACCTCGTGCTCATCGGCGATTTCCTCGACGACGCTCCTGTTATCATGGAGCGGCTCGGCCCGCTTGCCCGCCGCGGCCTGCACGGCCATGTGGTCGAGATAGCAGATCCCGCCGAAGAGATCTTTCCCTATAGCGGCCGCACCGAATTCATCGATCCGGAGACCGGCGCCAAGCTCATCTCCGGCCGCGCCGAACACATCCGCGATACCTATCGTAACGCCTACCTCGCCCGCAGGGACAGCCTCGGCCAGTCGCTGCGCCATCTCGGCTGGACCTTTACGACCCACCGCACCGATCATCTTGCCTCGGAGGCGTTGGTTGCGGTCCACATGTACCTGTCCGGCATGCCGGCCAAGGCAACGCATGGGGGGCTGCTATGAACGCCCTTCCCTTCGCTTTCGCCTATCCCGCCATTCTCGGCGCCCTGATCGCCTTGCCGGTCATCTGGTGGCTGTTGCGGCTGACACCGCCCCGTCCGAAAACGGAGGTCTTTCCACCGCTGAAGATCCTTGCGTCGGTGCTGAAACGCGAGGAAACGCCGGCGCAAAGCCCCTGGTGGCTGACGCTTCTGCGCATGCTGCTCGCCGCCATCATCATCTTTGCGATTGCCGATCCGGTCTTCAATCCGCGCACCAATTCTCTGGCATCGGGCGGCCCGCTCGTCCTCTTCGTCGACAACGGCTGGGCGGCATCGCCCGATTGGGAGCAGCGCGTCCAGACCGCCGACGCGCTGGTGGACGATGCCGAATCCGCCGGCACGCCGGTAGCGATCGCCTTCACCGCCGATCCCACAAACGATGCCGTGCCCGGCACGGCAGCGATTGCCCGCGACAAGCTGCGGGCTGCCGAGCCGCGGCCGCTGGTCCCCGATCGCGAGCGCGCCTTCCAGGCGCTGCGCGCGGCGCTCAACGGCGTCAAGCCCGGCACCCTCGCCTTCCTGACCGACGGCGCCGCCGCCAAAGCCGATGATCCGACGGTGCGCAGGCTCGCAGAGCTCCAGCCCGCTGATCTGCGCCTGATCGAGGGCGATGCCACGAAGACGGTTGCCGTCACTGCGGCCAGCAATGCGGCCGATGCCATGACCGTCAAGGTCACGCGGCTCGATAGTTCGCGCGCCGCATCTGTTGCGCTGAACGCCGTCGATGCCCAGGGCCGCTCGATTGCCAACGGCAGGGTGGATTTCCGTCCCGGCCAGAGCGTCGCCACGAGTTCGATCACCGCTCCCTTCGAGATGCGCAACGATTTCGCCCGCATCAGCGTCGACAACGGCGCGACGGCGGGCGCGGTCCACCTTCTCGACGACGCATTCAAGCGCCGCCGCGTCGTCCTGCTGTCCGGTACCGGAGCCGATGAATTCCAGCCGCTGCTCTCGCCGCTCTACTATATCCAGCGGGCGCTGCAGCCCTATGCGGACATCATCCAGCCCAGCGATTCCGATCTGGCGGTCGCGATACCGAAACTTCTCGCCAGCAACCCTTCGATCATCATCATGGCCGATATCGGCCGCCTGCCGGAGGAGACCTACGAACCTCTGACACGCTGGATATCGAATGGTGGCATGCTCCTGCGTTTCGCCGGCCCGCGCATGGCGGCGGCACCTGCCGACGATCCGCTTATTCCCGTCATCCTCCGCCAGGGAGAACGGGCGCTGGGCGGAACCTTGTCCTGGAGCGAACCGCAGTCGCTGGCCGAATTTCCGAGCATCGGCCCCTTCGCGGGCATACCGCGTCCCGCCGATGTAGTCGTCAAACGGCAGGTGCTCGCCGAGCCGACACCCGACCTTGCCGAACGCACCTGGGCGAGCCTCGCCGACGGCACGCCGCTGGTGACGATGAAGCAGCTGGCATCCGGCCAGATCGTCCTCTTCCACGTGACCGCGGAAGCGACCTGGTCCGATCTGCCGATCTCGGGCACTTTCGTCGATATGCTGCGTCACCTCCTGCAGATATCGCGCTCAGGCGGTGTGACGTCCGAGGCGCGCAGCAGCGCGCGTGTCTCCGAGACCCTTCCGCCCTACCGCATGCTGACGGCCAAGGGCGTGCTCGTCTCCGAGACTGGCTCGGCGCGACCTCTGATCCCCAGGGCCGGAGCCGAACCGACGGCGGATTTCGACAATCCGCCCGGCCTCTACGGTTCGGAAGATGGTTTCACCTCATTGAACGTGCTGCCCGAGAACGCCGAACTGAAGCCGCTCGATACCGCTGGAACCAATGCCGTGCGCGAAGGCTTGATCGGCGGCGAAAGCTGGTCGGCAAAGCCGGCTCTTTTCCTGGTCGCCTTTCTGCTGCTGCTCGCCGACAGCCTGGTCGTCCTCTTCATGAACGGCGCTTTCTCGCGATTGCGCCCGGCCGCTCGCACCATGGGCGTGATCGCAGTCATAGTCGGCGCAGGCTTCCTGCTGCAGCCCGGCGCACTTCAAGCCAACGACTCCCGGCCCGATGACGACCTCATTCTGCAGAGGCTTGACAACACGCATCTCGCCTATGTCGTCACCGGCGAGCAGGAAGTCGACAATATATCCGAGCGCGGCCTTGAGGGTTTGACCCAGTTCCTTACCTTCCGCACGACGCTGGAGCCGGCGCCGCCCGTCGGCCTTGACCTCACCAGGGACGAACTCACCTTCTATCCGATCATCTATTGGCCGGTTTCGGCAACGGCGCCCATGCCGTCATCGGCCGCGATCAGCCGCATCGACGCCTACATGCGCAACGGCGGCACCGTGCTCTTCGATACGCGCGACCAGATAAGCGCTTTGGACAATGGCGGCAATGTTAGCTCCAACGGTCAGAGGCTGCAGGAAATCCTCGCCAATCTCGATATCCCGCCGCTCGAACCGGTACCCTCAGATCACGTGCTGACGAAATCCTTTTATCTCCTGTCGAGCTTTCCCGGCCGCTATGCCGGCAGCCCGCTTTGGATCGAGGCCCGGCAAGGTGGCCGCGAAACGACCGAAAAATCGGCGGCGACGGCCGATGGGGTTTCGCCGATCCTGATCACCGGCAATGATTTCGCCGGCGCCTGGGCAGTCGACGAAAACGGCACGCCGATGCTGCCGACTGTGCCCTCGGATGAAGGACAGCGTGAATATGCCTACCGGGCCGGCGTCAACATCATGATGTACATGCTGACCGGCAACTACAAGACCGACCAGGTTCACGTTCCCGACCTCCTCGAACGGTTAGGGCAATGAGATGACCTTCGATTTTTCACCCTTCCTGCCCTGGCCGATTCTGGCCGCACTGGCCGTCGTCAGTGCTCTCATCGCCGCCTTTGCGATCTGGCGCGGCATTCGCGGTGCCTGGATCAGGACACTGGCCGCCCTCGCCCTGCTGACCGCCCTTGCCAATCCGGTACTGCTGCAGGAGGATCGAGATCAGCTATCGACGATTGTCCCCGTCATCGTCGACCGTAGCCAGAGCCAGCAGACGCCCGAGCGCACGAAGATGACCGATGACGCGCTTGCGGCATTGAAAGGGCAGCTTGCCCGCTTCCCCCAGATAGAACCCCGCTTCGTCGATGTCGAAGGCGACGTCAACTCCGACGTTCCGTCCACCCGCCTGTTCGATGCGCTGGCAGCCAACATCGCCGATGTCCCGGCCGCCCGCATCGGCGGCGCCATCATGCTGACCGACGGCGAAGTCCATGATGTCCCGGCCGCTAATCAGGCGCTCGGCTTCGATGCGCCGATCCATGGTCTCGTCACCGGCAAGCCCAAGGAATTCGACCGTCGGATCGAAGTCATCAAGGGACCGCGCTTCGGCATCGTCAACGAGGAGCAGCAGGTCGTCCTGCGCGTCTTCGACGATGGTCCAAGCCCCGGCGGCACGGCCGACGTCACGGTGAAGCTGAACGGCGACGAGATCGCTACCTTGCAGGCAACGCCCGGTCAGGATACGCCCTTCTCCTTCAAGGTGCCGGCTGGCGGCAGCAACGTGCTCGAATTCTCCGTCGCCGCGCTTCCCGGCGAAGTCACCACCGCCAACAACCGCGCCGTCCACGTCATTGACGGCATTCGCCAGAATCTGCGCGTCCTGCTCGTCTCCGGCGAGCCGCATGCCGGCGAGCGCGCTTGGCGCAACCTCCTGAAATCCGACGCCTCGGTCGATCTCGTTCACTTCACCATTCTGCGTCCGCCGGAAAAGCAGGACGGCACGCCGATCAACGAGCTGTCGCTGATCGCCTTCCCGACGCGTGAGCTCTTCATCGATAAGATCAAGGATTTCGACCTGATCATCTTCGACCGCTATCAGGACCGCGCCAACGTGCTGCCGATGCTTTACTATGACAACATCGCCCAGTACGTGGAGAACGGCGGCGCGCTGCTGATCGCCGCCGGTCCGGAACATGCGAGCCCAGAGTCGATCGCGATGACGCCGCTCGCCTCCGTGCTGCCGGCAGAGCCGACGGGCCGGATGATCGAAAAGGCCTTCTATCCTCGCCTCTCGGAGGAAGGGCGCAAGCATCCAGTCACGCGCGGCTTGGACGGCTCCGGCGAGGACCCGCCGCATTGGGGCCGCTGGTTCCGCAGCGTCGATGTCGAACGACCGCAGGGCGAAACGATCATGGTTGGCGCCGACAACCATCCGCTGCTGGTGCTGAACCGCGCCGGCCAGGGCCGCGTCGCCATGCTGCTCTCCGATCAGGGCTGGCTCTGGGCGCGCGGCTTCGAAGGCGGCGGTCCAAATGTCTCGCTGTATCGCCGCATCGCTCATTGGCTGATGAAGGAACCAGCGCTCGAGGAAGAAGCGTTGACGGCGCGCGCCTCCGGCCGAACGCTTGAAGTCACGCGCCAGACGATCGGCGACAATCCTGGTAACGCCACCGTGCGTTATCCCTCCGGCAAGACCGAAACCCTGCCGCTCACCCAGACAGAACCCGGGCTCTACAAGGCCGAGAAACGCATGAACGAGGTCGGCCTCTTCGAAATCCGTAACGGCAAGTTATCGACGCTTGTGCATATCGGCGCCGTCGATGCGCCGGAATTCAAGGCGATGATCTCGACCACCGACGTGCTGAAGCCTGTCGTCGACAGGAGCAAAGGTCTCGTGACCCGTGTCGCCAGCGAAAAGGGCGCGATCAGCGTTCCGCCGATCCTGCCGGTGCGCGGTCAGGTCCGCGTCTCCGATAACGAGCGTATGATGATTCGCATGACCAACGAAACGGTCCTGAAGGGAATCAACACGCTGCCGCTCTTTGCCGGCTTCGCCGGCGTCGGCATCCTGCTGCTCGCTTTCGGCGCCATGTGGTGGCGCGAAGGGCGATAGTCGCATGCCGGAATTCGAGCTCACGGCATCGCCTTCGGCTGTGGAACTCGCGGTAATCACCGATGCGCTCTCGGCCTTCAATAACAGCGATGTCGGCCCTTCGGACCGCCAGCCGCTGGCCGTCCTCATCCGCGACACCGACGGGAAGGTGACCGGCGGCCTGTCGGGCTTTACCGCCTGGGGCTGGCTCTTCACCCAAATGCTTTATATTCCCGATACGCTGCGCGGAACGGGCATAGCCGGCAAGATCCTCGCAAAAGCGGAAGACGAGGCCAAGGCGCGAGGATGTCGTGGCGCCTGGATCGATACCTTCAACCCGCAGGCTCTCCGCGCCTATCTGCGCCAGGGTTATGAAATCTTCGGCGAGCTTGAGGATTTCCCGGAAGGCCGCACCCGCAGCTTCCTCCGGAAAAATCTCTGATCATCCGCGCCAAGCGATTATGCCTTTCAGCCGCTCGTGCACGCCTTCGGCGATCGGAACGACCAGCACCCGGCCGGGATCGACGGGACCTGGAAAGGCAAGTGCGTTATAGGCCACCTTCTCAAAGCCGAGCGGACCGTAATAGGGCGGATCGCCGACGAGGATAACGGCTTCCGAACCCTTGTGCCGCGCAGCTTCCACTGCGATCCGCACCAGTTCCCGGCCGATACCTATATTTTTGTGCGAGGGTCGAACGGCAAGCGGGCCAAGAAGATGTCCCTTCACCGTGCCGGCCAGCACCGGCGTCATGCGCACGGAGGCGATGGTCTCGCCGTCGTCAGCGCAGATGAAGGAGAGCGACAGGTCATGCGGCCCCTGCTCGCGGATACGCGCGGCCGCCCGCGCGAAGCGGCCCGGACCGAAGGCTTCTTCATTGATGTGTTCGATGGCGGCGTCGTGGGACGCGTCTTCGGTGAGATAGACGAGATCGTGCTTGTACATGATGACAGAAACCGGTTGGACAGATTGATGGGTCTCGAACACGCCTTCGGCGTTCGGGAGCATCAGCGTCGTCGCGGGTTTCTGGAAATGAACATCAGGCAAGCGTTCCTCAAATCGTGAAAAGGCCGATAGCAGGAAAAATTTCCGGCGTCCAACGCAAAATGCACACCCGATCCTGCTCGCGTGGGAGCGTGACGCACTGTTCAATCTTTACCGCCTGCAAAGCCCGACTATCTCAGCTAACTTCGATTCCAACACGCCAATCAAGGGAATGAAGATCATGGGAATGCTTGTGGACGGCGTCTGGCATGACGTCTGGTACGACACGAAGGAGAGCAAGGGCCAATTCAAACGGCAGCCCTCGCAATTTCGCAACTGGGTGACGGCAGACGGCGAGGCCGGGCCTTCCGGAAGCGGCGGCTTCAAGGCCGAGGCCGGGCGGTATCATCTCTATGTCTCTCTCGCCTGCCCTTGGGCTCATCGCACCTTGATCTTCCGCAAGCTGAAGAAGCTGGAGGAGCTAATTTCGGTTTCTGTCGTGGATCCGCTGATGCTCGAGAATGGCTGGGAGTTCAAGATCGGTGACGGCGCTACCGGCGATCATCTCTTTGGCGCTGGGACGCTCTGGCAGATCTACGTCAAGGCGGATCCGCACTATTCCGGCCGTGTCACCGTTCCCGTCCTCTGGGACAACCAGACCGGCACGATCGTCAATAACGAGTCGGCCGAGATCATCCGCATGTTCAACAGCGCCTTCGACGGGTTGACGGGTTCAAAGGCCGATTTCTATCCGGAGGATCTGCGTGCCGAGATCGACACGCTGAACGCCACAGTCTACGACACCGTCAACAACGGCGTCTACAAGGCGGGCTTCGCCACAACGCAAGAAGCTTACGAGGAAAATGTCGGCAAACTGTTCGAAACACTCGACATTCTCGACCAACGCCTGGGCAAGGGCCGCTACCTTTTCGGCGACAGATTGACCGAGGCCGATTGGCGCCTCTTCACCACACTGGTGCGTTTCGACCCGGTCTATGTCGGCCACTTCAAGTGCAACATCCGCCGCATCGCCGATTATCGCAATCTGCCGGGCTATCTCAGGGACCTCTATCAGACGACAGGCGTTGCCGAGACGGTAAACCTGCAGCACATCAAGCAGCACTACTACCGCAGTCACAAGACGATCAATCCGACCGGCATTGTCCCGGTCGGCCCGGCGCTCGATCTCGACAGCCCGCATGGCCGCGCTACAACGCCGCGCGTCTTTTTAGACGCGCAAAGGACGCTGTAGAACTTTAAATTGCTGAATGCAGCCTGAAGCTTCTCACCAGCGGTGGTCGGGCTCCTGCTCGCCCCGAAGCTCGGCGAGGCGGCGATACGTCGCCTCGGTCGTGCCCTCGGGCAGGCTGTCGAGCGAAAAGAACCCGCTGTCGGAAATCTCCCAATCCGGCGGCCGCGGTGCCGTCTGCTCGACGGTTACGCGATAGAATACGACATGGTCGCGCCGCGTGGTCGTGGTATTGAAATAGACTTGGACCAGCTGCGGTTTTCCGATGATTCTGAGGTTGCCCTCCTCGCGCAGTTCCTTGACCAGCGCTTCTTCCGCCGTCTCGTTGCGCTCCAGCCCGCCGCCGGGCATATGCCAGCCGCCGATATAGCTGTGGCGCACGAGAAAGATCCGGCCGTCCGCATCGAAGCAGGCGGCCCTGACGCCCATCGTCATGCCGCGGGCGAAGGAGAAATAGACATGCAGGAGGCGCAGGGCCAGCCGGATGTGAGGGGGCCGCTTCTCTTTATCCACCATCGTTCCGTTACGGCTCTTCATCGCGCCGGATGTGTTTGATTTGTCAATAAGCTGGTCTATGTCTCGTAGCATGTTCAAGCTCGCGCATATTTCCGACGTCCACCTCGGACCACTGCCCCGTCTTTCCATTCAAGAGCTGTTTTCCAAACGCATAACCGGCTTTGTGAACTGGCATCGAAATCGACGCAAGCACCTTTTCGCCAGCACCCTGGATCTGCTGCTCGATGACATCCGCGCCCATCAGGCCGATCATTTGGCCGTCACCGGCGACCTCGTCAACCTGGCGAGCGGCATCGAGATCCGCGCCGCCGCCGCCTGGCTGCGCGCGCTCGGCGATCCCGCCGAAACCTCGGTCGTTCCCGGCAATCACGACGCTTATGTGCCGGGTGCCTATGAGAAATCCATGCGCGCCTGGTACGATTATGTCCGCGGCGATCTCGCCTCGCCGCAATGGCAGGAAGACCGCCGTATCTTTCCCTATCTGCGTGTCCGCGACAAAGTTGCGATCGTCGGCTGCTCCACGGCCGTCGCCACGCCCCCCTTCGCCGCCTCCGGCTTTTTCAGCGCCCGCCAGGCCCGCGACACGGTGAACATGCTGCGCGCGGCCGGCGAAGCCGGTCTCTTCCGCGTGGTCATGATCCATCATCCGCCGATCCGCGGCGCCACCGCCTTCCACAAACGCATGATTGGCATCCGTCGCTTCGCGGCCGTGATCTCAACCGGCGGCGCCGAGCTCGTGCTGCACGGCCACACGCATCTGAATACGCTGCATTGGCTGCGCGGACAGGTGCAGCCGGTGCCTGTCGTCGGCATCGCGTCGGCCTCGCAGGGGCCGGGCAGCATAAAGCCGCCGGCGGCCTACAACCTCTTCTCCATCGATGGCTCTCCGGGCGCCTGGGAGCTCACCGGCGAGCGCTTCAGCCTGAACAGGACAGGCGATGCGATGATGCCGGAAAGCATCGATATTTTCGCGCCTTAGCGCTGACTTCGGACTCTGTTTATGCGGCACTTGAATCAATCTCGGAAAGCGCTTCGCCACCGTCGCAACATTTGTCATGGAGGCGGCCTACCCTCTTGGTATTTTTACCGGTAAGCGTACAATCCAACCGACTGCATCGCCTCAGAACGGAGCCGCCAATGACTTCCCCCTTCCACCGCCTGTGCAGAACAACACTTGCCGCCGGCTTTGTCTTCGGCATGGCGAGCGCCGCCTTCGCGGTCGGCGACAGCAACGACGACACCAATCCGCCGCCGAAGACGCAGACGACCAAGACCTGCACCGGCGGCAAGGTCTGGGACAAGGCCAAGAAGGAATGCGTCACCCCGAAGAAGAACAGCTTCAACGACGACGATCTCTATAAGTTCGCCCGCGAATTCGCCTATGCCGGCCAGTATGAGAATGCCATCGCCGTGCTCAATCTTGCCCTTAATCAGAACGACCCCCGCATTCTGAACTATCTCGGCTATGCCAACCGCAAGGCCGGTCGCATGGAGCTCGGCATGTCCTATTACCGCAAGGCATTGCAGGCGGATGAGAATTATATTCTCGCCCGCTCCTACATGGGCATGGCACTGGTGGAACAAGGAGACATCCAGGGCGCGCGCGTCCAGCTCGTCGAAATTCGCGACCGCGGCGGCGAAGACACCTGGGCCTACCGCGCTCTGCTGCAAAGCTTGCACGGTTACAAGACATATTGACGCAAGCTTTGCGGGCTAGATTGGGAAAACCCCTTGGGAAAGGGGATAAGATGACCGAATGCTTGCGAAGTGCAGTGGATTTGCTTCATAAAGCATCTGCATCTCCGGTGCCGACAAAGCCGGTTTCGCGTCCGATGGCGAAGCTTTCGTCCGCGAAACCATTGTGAATGCTTCTTGGATAGACAATGCGTCAGCCCGCAACGACCATCGACCTCCGGCGTGATCTCGTCGGCCTTCTGCCCCACCTTCGCCGCTTCGCGATCACGCTCGCGGGCGAAGCTGGTGTGGCCGACGAACTTGTCCAAGCCGTTTGTCTGCGCGCCATTGCCAGGGGGCATCAGTGGAATGGCGAGGGCCGACTGGAAAGCTGGATCTACACGCTTGCCCGCCAGCAGTGGACGGAGGACAGCCGCAAGCGGAAGCCGAAGGCGTCGGCACGCGGCAACGTCACCGATATCAGAGAGGCTGCGCGTGAACGCTCGGCCTCGGTCGATCCCGACGCTATCCATCGCATGATCGCCGAAATGCCGGACGGTGTTTCCTCGATCTTCCTGCTCGTCGATGTCGAAGGTCACAGCTATCAGCAAGCGGCCGACATCATGGGCATTTCGACGGCAAGCGTCGTCTCCCAGCTGGCCACCGCAAGGCTGCATTTCGCCGGACTTGCCGGCACCCACCCCATCCACAGGTACTGAATTGCTCGATCTTAGGAAATTGCCGCTCGAAGCCCAGCTCACCGCCCTTCTCGACGGCGAGGTCTCTCCCGAACAGCGGCATGAACTGGAACAGCGCCTGGCTAGCGACGAGAATGCGCGTCGTCTGCATGAAAAGCTGCGCCATGGCGCCGATTTCGGCCGCCGCCGCCTGGACGATGTCTTGAAGGAGCCGGTGCCGCTCGCCCTCGTCCGCTCGATCAAGAGCACGCAGCCGCCAAAGACTCCGATCACTCAGCGCGCCATGCGCCCCCAGGTGAAACTGGCTCCCAGCGGCCCACAGGCGCTGGCAGCCGCTCTTATCCTCTTCGTCGTCGGTTGCGGCATCGGCTATTTTGCCGGCACCACCCCGGATGCCGACGAGATCGCCACCACGACCGCTACGGCGCCCGCCAATACCAACGACTGGCTCGGCGACGTCACCGCCTATCAACGCCTGCTGATCCGTCAGCCCCGTCACCTCGTCGAAGTGCCGGCCTCACAGGCCGAAGAAATCTCCAGCTGGCTGACGACCGCCATCGGCGTGCCTTTCCGTGTGCCGGATCTCAGCACCGAATCCTGGACCTTCCAGGGTGCCCGCGTCATTCTCGGCGACAATCGCCCCGTCGGTCAGCTCGTCTATTCCAACAGCGACGGCGACATCATCTCCATCTGCTTCCGGAAGGACGCGCAGCCGCCTGAGACCGACGACTTCAAGGAAACGATCAAGGACGAGATTGGACTGGTCACCTGGCACAATGCCGGCACCTCCTACGTTCTCGCCGGCCCCTCCGCCGAAGCCACCCTCGGCCAGCTCGCCATGAAGATCGCCACCGCGATCTGATCGGCAAGTCGACGATTTGACGCGATAGGAAAATTGACGATCAGCGCCAGCCGCCCCCTCATCCGCCTGCCGGCACCTTTCCCCGCTGGGGAGAAGGTGGCCCGCAGGTCGGATGAGCCGCACGGCACGCCTTTCATTGCTTTCGCGTACGCTCAGCGAAGACGCAACGAAGTCAACCCGATCGTCAGGCCGCGCCGCACCGAGACGATCACGGCCTGAACCTATTCGATCAGGCCTTGCCGGCCTTCACCTCGAGCACCCGGTTGGCAGCCGAGACGATCGCCTCCAGCGATGCCGCGACGATGTTGGTATTGATGCCGGCGCCGAAGAGTTTGCCGCCGGGATAGGAGGTCTCGACATAGGAGATCGCCGCCGCATTCGAGCCGTGCTGCAGCGAATGCTCGGAATAGTCCTCGACCGACATCTCGATGCCGAGATAATGCGACAGTGCGTTGATGAAGCCGTCGATCGGGCCGTTGCCGCGCCCTTCGATGCGCTTGATCTCGCCATTGTCGGTGATTTCAGCTGCTACGATCCGCTGGCCCTTGTGCTCGGTGTCGGGATAGGTGTGGTGGTCGACGAACTTGAGGCGCGCCTCCGGCTGCGTCACGTAACGCTCGATGAAGCGATCGTAGATGCGCTTCGAGGGAAGCTCCTTGCCCTCGACGTCGGTGATGCGCTGGATGTCCTCGCGGAATTCGACCTGCAGGTTGCGCGGCAGGTTGAGCCCGTAATCCTGCTGCAGGATATAGGCGATGCCGCCCTTGCCCGATTGTGAATTGATGCGGATGATGGCCTCGTAGGAACGGCCGACGTCACGCGGATCGATCGGCAGGTACGGCACTTCCCAAACCGGGTGGTTGGCGACCTGTGCTGCCTTCATGCCCTTGTTGATCGCATCCTGATGCGAGCCGGAGAATGCGGTATAGACCAGCTCGCCGACATAAGGGTGACGCTCGGCAATCGCCATCTGGTTCGAATATTCGAACACTTCCTTGATGCGCTCGATGTTCGAGCAGTCGATCCCGGGATCGACGCCCTGCGTGAACATGTTGAGCGCCATCGTCACGACGTCGACATTGCCGGTGCGCTCGCCATTGCCGAACAGCGTGCCTTCGACCCGGTCGGCGCCTGCCAGCAAGGCCAGCTCGGCGGCGGCGATGCCGGTGCCACGGTCGTTATGCGGATGCAGCGAGACGATCAGGTTCTCGCGATTGTCGAGATTGCGGCACATCCATTCGATCTGGTCGGCATAGACGTTCGGCGTCGCCATCTCGACGGTGGACGGCAGGTTGATGATGAGCTTGTTGTCCGGCGTCGGCTTGACCACCTCGATGACGGCGTTGCAGATCTCCAGCGCCACCTCCAGCTCGGTGCCGGTGAAGCTCTCGGGCGAATATTCGAAACGATAGCCGCCGCCGGCCTTGGCGGCCATGTCGGTGATCATCTTGGCGGCGTCGACGGCGATCTGCTTGATGCCCTGCACATCCTTGGCGAAAACAACGCGGCGCTGCAGCTCGCTGGTCGAGTTATAGAAATGCACGATCGGCCGGTTTGCGCCTTCCAGCGCTTCGAAGGTGCGGGTGATGAGCTCCGGGCGGCACTGTACCAGCACCTGCAGCGAGACATCGGCGGGCACGTTGCCCTCTTCCACGCACCAGCGGGCGAAATCGAAATCCGTCTGCGAGGCGGAGGGGAAACCGATCTCGATTTCCTTGAAGCCCATCTCGAGCAGCAGATGGAACATCCGGGCCTTGCGATCGTGGCCCATCGGGTCGACCAGCGCCTGGTTGCCGTCGCGCAGATCGACCGAGCACCACACAGGCGCCTTGGTGATGGTCCTGGTCGGCCAGGTGCGGTCGGGAATATTCACCTGCGGATAGGGCCGGTATTTCATCGCGGCATCGGGCATGCCCTTCGCGGAGGATCGGCTGTTGGTATTGTCCATTGTCTTCTCTCCTCGTCCCGGCATTTGCCCCGCCTCATAGCCGATCGCGTCGGACTTGGCGATAAACAAATGCGGACCTTCGTCGGTCGTTCGGTCAATTTTGAAAGTGAATCGCGAGGAGCGATGCCGGGCGGGCTTTCGGCCGCCGGGCGCTCCTCAACGGACCCGGCAACCGCGCGTAAGGCCGAGGAGAAGAAGCGAGGTCACGGCGCTCGAGACGTCACGCAGGGCGATGCGGCCGCGTGCAATCGTATCGGAAATCTTAGCGCCAGAGGTCTTCATGGCCGCGCTTATAACCTTGGGCGGTGAAGCTGGCAAGCCCTCGCGGTCCGCCGGCTCTCCGTTACTTCTGCCGAGCGCGATCTTTCGACATCTTCACCAGCCGCGACAGCGCCAGCATCAGCCCGCCGGCGATCAATCCCCAGAAGGCGCCTGAGATGCCGCCGAAGGAAACGCCGGATGCGGTGACGAGGAAGGTGATCGCAGCCGCTTCGCGCGAGTCCTGCGCCTGGAAAGCCGACATCGCCGAGGATGAGAAGGCCCCGACGAGCGCCAGCCCCGCCACCGCCTCGATCAGAATGGGCGGCGCCAAAGCGACGAAGGCCGTCACCGCGCCGGCGAGCAACCCGAGGATCACATAACCGACGCCGGCGATCAGCGATGCCCAATAGCGCCGCTTGGGATCGGCATGGGCGTCATGCCCGGCGCACATGGCCGCGGTGATGGCCGCCAGGTTGACGGCGTGGCCGCCGAAAGGCGCCGACAGCAACGAAAAGAAGCCGGTGACGGCAAAGAGCGGACCTGGCTTCGGATCGTAGTGATTGACCTTTAGGACGGCGATGCCGGGAATGTTCTGCGAGGCCATGGTGACGATGAAAAGCGGCAGCGCGATCGAGATGAAGGCGGCGAGGTTGAACACCGGCCGGACGAATTCCGCAGCCGGCACCAGCGATCGTTCGAGCGAGGCGAAGGCGCCCTCGGGAATGTCGACGCCGAAGGCGAGCACCAGCACGAAGGCTGCGAGCGCGGCCGGCACCGCCCAGAGCCGCTTGAAGGCGCCGACGACGATCCAGGAAATGACGATCGGCAGACCGAGCAGCGGATTGAAGCCGATCGCCTTCACCGGCGCAAAGCAGAGACCGATCAGCACACCTGATAGCATCGCATTGGCGAGCGGCGCGGGAATGGCGGCCACAGCCCGGCCGAGCGGCTTAAACAGCCCGGCAATGATGATCAGCACGGCGCAGACGAGGAATGCGCCGACCGCCGCATTGAAGCCGCCCTCGATTGCGCCTGTGCTTGCGAGCAGCGCCGCCCCCGGCGTCGACCAGGCGATGCTGATCGGCAATCGAGTCACGGCGCTGAGCACGATCGCGCAGACGCCCATGGAGATCGACAAGGCCATCAGCCCCGAAGCGGCCTGCGCATCCGTCGCGCCCACCGCCTGCAGCCCGTGCAGCACGACGGCGAAGGAGCTGGCGGAGCCGACAAAAGCGGTAAGCAGCCCCATGAACAGGGCCTGGACGGAAAAATCTTTGAGCATGGCGGACTCTGAGCTGCGGGAATTGCGCATGGAGCATGATGGTTGCCGCCCGCGCAAGTCCAGATTGAGAGCTTTCCGCCCAGCTCTGCCGGTCGATGACCGCAAGCGCCGTCCGAAAGCAAAAACGCCCCTGCCTGCGGTCGGCAGGCAAGGGCGTTTCGAAGATTTCGGCCGAGAAAACTCAGATGTCGGCTTGCGACGTCACGATGCGCGAGACAAGGCCGTAGTCCTTCGCCTCTTCGGCCGAGAGCCAATAGTCGCGATCCGTGTCCTTGGCGATCTTCTCGAGCGGCTGGCCGGTGGCCTCCGCCATGATCTTGTTCAGGCGCTCGTTCATCTTGATGATCTCACGTGCCTGGATCTCGATGTCGGATGCCATGCCGCGCGTGCCGCCCGACGGTTGGTGCAGCAGGAAGCGCGTGTTCGGCAGGCACAGGCGCCTTTCCCTGGGAGCCGCGACATAGATCAGCGCGCCGGCCGAAGCGACCCAGCCGGTGCCGATCATCCAGACCTTCGGCTTGATGAACTTGACCATGTCATGGATGGAATCGCCGGATTCGACGTGACCGCCGGGCGAATTGACATAGATGCGAATGTCTTCGTCGCTCGCCGCGGCAAGTGCGACGAGCTGCGAGCAGACCTTCTGCGCCAGTTCCTGGTTGATCGGTCCATAGATGAAGATCGAACGCGACTTGAAAAGATTCGCCTCCGTTTCCTTGCCGAGCGGCAGTTCCTTCGTCTTGTCGTCCTGTTCTTCGTCGTTCATTCGAACCTCTCGGAGATGAATTCGGGTTCCTCGCACATAGTGCGACTCAATGCCTAAAACAATGCGGGAAAAACACAAGGCACCGAAGCGGTGGAGATATCCTTAAGAAGCCGCGCACCGTTCCGCAAGCCTTACTGAAATGTAACGGTGGAAGGCTTTGAAAAGCCGGAATCGGTTCCTACCTCACGTCTCACATGGCAACCGCCAAACGAGATCAACAGGAGACCGGACATGTCACCGGAAGAACGCCAATTGCTGACCGCCCTCTTCGACCGCGTGCGCACGGCGCAAGCCCAGCCGCGCGACCGCGAGGCCGAAGCCCTGATCGACCAGGCGACGCGCGAGCAGCCGTCCGCCACTTATTATCTCGCCCAGGCCGTCATCGTGCAGGAAAAGGGATTGGAAGCGGCCGCCAACCACATCAAGGAACTCGAGGAGCGCGTCCGGCAGTTTGAAGCCGGAGCCAGCGAGCACCACCAAGCCGAACAGGGCGGCGGCTTCCTGAGCTCGATCTTCGGCAATACCCAGACACAGCAGCCCGCGCCTGTCCCCTCCAACCCCGGCCCCTGGGGGCAGCCGTCCCGCGCCTATGACGAGCCGCGCGCCCACGATCGCCAGGCGCAACAGCAGCCCACCGGCCCCTGGAGCCAGCAGGCCTATGCGCCGTCTGCCGGCGGCAGTTTCCTGCGCGGCGCGCTCGGCACGGCAGCCGGCGTTGCCGGCGGCATGCTGCTTGCCAACTCGCTGAGCGGCATCTTCGGCAACCATATGTCTTCGCTCGGTTGGGGCTCGCCCTTCGGCGCCAACCCGTTCGGCAATGTGGCCGCGCCAACCGAAGAAACAACCGTCATCAACAATTATTATGGCGATGACGACGTCCGCCAGGCTTCGGACAATGCCGGCCACGATGACGACGACAACCTGCAGCAGGCCGATTACGACGATGGCGACGATTACAGCGATGACTCGTCCGGCGACGTTACGGATGTGTGAACTCTAACAGGCAGAAAAGGGCGGCAGCTGCTATTCAGTTGCCGCACCGTTGCCCAGCCCTTTGCTTTGGCTCAGGGCGTTCGCCGCTGCAATCGATTCACTGGATCGATTGCTGCCGCCTTTGGCGGCACCGCGGCTCACCCACGTCCACGATAGGTGGCGACGCCCTGCTCCGGCAGCCACACACCTTCCGGCGGCTTGCCCGTCTGCCAGAAGACGTCGATCGGAATGCCGCCACGCGGATACCAGTAAGCGCCGATCCTCAGCCATTTGGGGTCGAGCAGTTCGACGATGCGCTTGGCGATGTAAATCGAGCAATCCTCGTGGAAGGCGCCGTGATTGCGGAAGGAAAACAGGAAGAGTTTCAGCGACTTCGATTCCACCAGCCATTCGCCGGGGATGTAGTCGATGACGATATGGGCGAAATCCGGCTGCCCCGTCATCGGGCAGAGCGAGGTGAATTCCGGTGCGGTGAAGCGCACGACATAGTCGGTGCCGGCATGATTGGACGGCACTTTTTCCAGCACCGCCTCTTCCGGCGATTTCGCGGTTTCGGTTTGCTGACCCAGCATCGACAGGCTGGAAACATCGGTATTCGGCATCATGCCTCCTTGACGACTTTGACGCGGATGCCATGGGCCTTTTCGCCCTCCGGCTCCACATGAATGGCTATCTTGGCGCCCTCATGCACCGCTCTGATGGCATCCTCAAGGCGATCGCATATATCATGCGCCTGCCGCACGGACATAGTGCCGGGCACCACCATGTGAAAATCGATGAAAGTGACGGCGCCCGCCCGCCTCGTCTTCAGGTCGTGCACGCCGATCGAACCCGCCGCATGGGTGGCGATCGCCTGCTTGATCGCTTCCTCCTCCTGCGGCTCGACCGCCTGATCCATCAGGCCGCTGATCGATTGCGAAATCACCTTCCAGCCTTGATAGAGAATGTTGATGGCAACGAGGATGGCAAGCACCGGGTCGAAAATCGCGTAACCCGTCGCCAGCGCCAGCAGCAGCCCGGCGAGCACGCCGACGGATGTCACCACATCCGACATGATATGCTGCCCATCCGCCGCCAGTGCCGCCGAGCGGTGTGTGCGCCCGGCGCGGATCAAAAGCCGCGCCCACACCGCATTGATGACGCCAGCCGCCAGATTGAGCGCAAGGCCGAGCACCGGTGCATCGAGCATGCGCGGCGCAGCGAGATAGCCGACCGCCTCGTTGACGATCAGCAGCGCGGCGACGACGATCAGTACGCCCTCGGTGACGGCAGAGAGATATTCCGCCTTGTGATGGCCGAAGGGGTGGTCGTGATCGGCCGGCTTCTGCGCATAGCGGATGACGAAAAAAGCGATGAAAGCGGCAACGACGTTGACCGTCGATTCGAGCCCGTCCGACAACAGCGCCACCGACCCGGTGACCCACCAAGCCACCATCTTCAGTCCCATGACGCCGAGCGACAGCGGAATGCCCCACATCGCCAGCTTCCGAACCGTAAGGTCGCCGTTGTCGTTCATATCGTCCTCCTGCGGTTGCGAATGAATTGCAGGGTCCAAGCCATTGAAATGCAAAACCGCCCACGCGAATGTCGCGCAGGCGGCCCAGTTGAGGGTGATATGGGTGATGATGGAGGATTTGTCAAAGAGAATGACGCGTCCTTCACAGCTGTGGCCGCGTCCCGATGGGAAAGCGGCGCAGGCACACGATACGCGATCCTCTACACCGCCGAGGGAGCGGGATCGGACTGGAGAGATTGCGGCCACCGCAGAAGAGCGGCGTGGCCTGCCGACGTCAGGGCGTAGACGCCCTTCTCCTGGCGCTCGAACCATCCATAGACGTTGTCGCGCAGGATCGGACCGGCCTTTGGCGTAAGCGCCTTCATATCCCGCGGGCGCACAATTCCCCGATCGAGCGCGGCCGCGCAGAGCAGCGCCTGCTGGCGATAGGCCGTCATGATCGGCGCCCGCGAGCCGCCGCCAACGGCAGGATCGCCGCGACGGCGCCGATGCTCCTTGACGAGGCACGAGCGCCGCTTGGGATTGGTGCGCGGCATCGGCGAGATGGAACTGACGATGACGCTGACCTCGCCGCCATCCGAGACGCCGAGCATGCCGATGCCGAGCCGCCGGCAGAGGTCGCGATAACGCTTGTCCGTCTCTCGCCCGCGCCCCTTGGCCGAAACGCGCGCCGCGATCCAGACCTCATCGCTCATCGCCGCGCGATCCACCGCCTGGAGAAGCAGTTCGAGGTTGAAGGTGAGCTTCAGTTCGCAGACAACCACGACCGGCGGCTCGCCATCGCTCAGGCCGACGAGATCGCATCCGCCGACCTCTCCCTTGACGACATAACCGGCCGCTTCGAGGAAGGTTTTGACCGGCAGGTAAAGCGACGTTTCCACTGTGAAAACGTCGCCTCAGGCAGCGTTGAGATCGGCAATTTCGCCATATCGGGCGAGCAGTCGCGGCGAAGACATGTCGCCGGTTTCCTCGTCGACGATCACGGCATAGGCCGCCACGCCGACAAACCGTTCAGCCATCGCCGAGGCGATCTTTTCGGCGCTGACGGAATTCGATGCCTGGCGCATTTCGCCGGGCACAAGATTGCCGCGGTTCTTGCGGTAAGGGAGCACGATGAACTTTTCAGCATTGGCCACGGTGATGGGTCCCGGTTGATCGTTCCTGAAATGTTCTGATTTGACTGACAAAGTCAACCGCCTCGAAAGATCTTTGCGGTGTTGTACCATGCGTAACTGTTGTATCCAGTCCGGAATGCCCGCCCCGCCTTCGAGGCTTCGCCCTACGGGCTACGCACCTCAGGGCGAAGCCTCGAAGGACACGTTCGACGCCGCTCCCGCCCTTCCCGCAAACAGGAAGGGCGAACCGGAATTGCGATCAAGCCGCCTTCGTCTTCACCTTGCGCGCCAGATGCGCCACGACGTTCTCGATCATCCGCATGCCGGCGTCGCCGCCAAGCGTCATGATCGATTCCGGGTGGAACTGCACCGCGGCGATCGGCTCCTTGGCGTGCTCGATGCCCATGATCGTGCCGTCTTCGCTTTCAGCCGTGATGATGAATTCACGCGGCAGCGTCGAGGGATCGGCAAAGATCGAGTGATAGCGGCCGACCGTCACTTCCTTCGAAAGGCCGGAGAAGACGATGCCCGGTTCCAGCACGCGGATGCGCGACGGCTTGCCGTGCATCGGCAGCGCCAGATGGCGCAATTCCCCACCATAGGCTTCGGCGAGCGCCTGCAGGCCGAGGCAGACGCCGAAGATCGGCAGGTTACGCGCCCGCGCCTTCTTGATCGTCGCTTTGCAGTCGAAGTCCTTGGGCGTCCCCGGCCCGGGCGACAGCACGACGAGATCGGGGTTCAGCCGATCGAAGATCTCCTCCGGCACTGGCGTGCGCACGGTCGAAACCGTCGCTCCCGTCTGGCGGAAATAATTGGCCAGCGTATGGACGAAGCTGTCCTCATGGTCGACGAGCAGGATGCTGACGTCCTTGCCGACGCTTGCGACGTCGCGCTGAATCTTGCCGGAATTGCCGATCTTGGCGTCTCGGATGGCGGAAAGCATGGCGGAGGCCTTCAGTTCGGTTTCGGCTTCTTCTTCCTCTGGGATGGAATCGTTGAGCAGCGTCGCGCCGGCGCGCACCTCGGCGATGCCATCCTTGATGCGCACGGTGCGCAGCGTCAGGCCGGTGTTCATGTCGCCGTTGAAGCCGACCATGCCGATCGCCCCACCATACCATGCACGCGGGCTCTTTTCATGGCTCTCGATGAAGCGCATCGCCCAGAGCTTCGGCGCACCGGTGACGGTGACGGCCCAGGCGTGGCTGAGGAAGCCGTCGAAGGCATCCATGTCGTCGCGCAGCCGCCCTTCGATGTGGTCGACCGTGTGGATGAGGCGCGAATACATCTCGATCTGCCGGCGGCCGATCACCTTGACCGAGCCCGGCTCGCAGACGCGGCTCTTGTCGTTGCGGTCGACATCCGAGCACATGGTGAGTTCGGATTCGTCCTTCTTCGAATTCAAAAGCTTCAGGATCTGCTCGCTGTCGGCGATCGGATCGTCGCCGCGCTTGATTGTGCCCGAGATCGGGCAGGTCTCGATGCGGCGGCCGGAGACCCGCACGAACATCTCGGGCGAGGCGCCGACCAGATATTCCTGATTGCCGAGATTGATGAAGAAGGAATAGGGCGACGGATTGATCGCCTTCAGCCGTCTGGAAATATCGGAAGGCTTGCTTTCGCAGCGCTCCATGAACTTCTGCCCCGGCACAACTTCGAAAAGATCACCCTTGCGGAAGCTTTCCTTGGCTTTGACGACGAGTTCGGCATATTCGCCCGGCCGGTGGTCGCTCTTCGGCGGAATGGCATCGGTCTGCTTGAAAGGCTCGGGCGCGATATCTTCCGCCTTGCCTTCGGTCGTCACGCCGTCCTTCGCGAAATCATAGCGGTCGATCCAGGCCTTGGCGGCATAGTTGTCGACGACGAGGATTTCGTCCGGCAGGTAGAGCACCATGTCGCGCTGGTCGGAAGGCCGCGTCAGCTTCAGATCGATCGCATCGAATTGGAAGGCAATGTCGTAGCCGAAGGCGCCGTAGAGCCCGAGGCTCGCATCGGCCTGCGAATAGAAGAGGTCGGTGACGGCGCGCAGCACCGTGAAGACGGTCGGCATCTTCGAGCGCTCTTCCTCGGTGAACACCCGGTCCGGCGCCTTGACGGAGAGGTCGAGGCGGCGGGCGGAGGAAGCGCCGAGCACGACGTCGGACACCGTCTTCAGCCGCTCCCTCACGAAGCCGAGGAGCACCTCGCCGCGCTCGTTATAGGCCTCAATCCAGACGTCACGGCCGAAGGAGGAGATGCCGAGCGGCGGATCGACGACGGCGGTATCCCAGCGCGTATAACGGCCCGGATATTCGTAATTCGACGAGAACACAGCGCCGCGGCGTTCGTCGAGCTTGTCGATATAGGAGGAGACCGCATCGCCGTAAGGGATCGCCCGCCGCTGCCTCGTGACGGATATGCCGCCCTTGGTCTCGTAGATTTCCGCACCATCATCCCGCAGGATCGTTACCATTGTTCCACTCCATTATCGGGGCCCGGACGACAGGCGGCGATAAAACAAAAAAGCCGCCTCGAAGTTTCGGGCGGCTCACTCGTCGTCGTCATTGGACACGATTGGTCGAGGCCGCCTCAGCGAGCCCACCACCAAACAGCAATGTTCAAGGACGTGATCATGGAAAAATTGTTAGCCTGAGATCAGCCGCCGCGCAAGAGGCGATTGCGCAATGAAAAAGGGCGGCCCGAAAGCCGCCCCTCCCAGCCGTGAAGGTGTGTCGCCGCCGGCAGTCAGAAGGTCTTCGTGAGCGACACCTTAGTCGAAATCGAAGGCATCGCCGCCGCCATTGGCATTGGCGGTTCGAAAGCACCCTGGCGTTGTCAACATAAGCCACGGCATTATTTTGGAAATCCATCAAGCCTTGGCGACCCTCAAAAACGTTGCACAATTGCAACGAAAATCGCTCTCATGCGTTGCTTCTAGCCACCAATACTGGGAACCGGATGGATTGAGAAAATTTTCGACATTAGCGATCCTGCTTGCCGCTACCGCCTTTCTTGCCGGCGCCCGCCTGCCCCCGCGCGGCCCATTGCCCGAGCCACGGCCCGATGCCGGGCAGACGACCAGTCCTACCCCACCGTCCTCGGAAAAAGTGGAACCCTCCGTGCCTGAACGGGTGCCTGCCCCTCAGCCGAAACCTGACGTAAAGGAGCCGGAGACATCAGCACCGGCCCAGTCGCCTGCTCCGCCAGCCGAACCGGCAAAGCCTGAGCCTGCAGAACCTATTCAGGGCCCGCCGCTTCCGCCGGGCCAGCTCGAAAGCCCACAGACTCCGCCGGAAGAAAAGCCGCTCGGCGAGCAGACGCTTGAAGAGCAGCATCTGACGATCGAATCCGAAAGTGACGCCGAGCATGCCGAATGCACTACCTCACTCAAGGAGTTGGGTGTGGTCTTCAAGGAAACGCCGCGCATCGATGACGGCAACGGCTGCGGCATCGACAAACCGATCATCGTCTCCGAGGCTCTGCCCGGTATCGCCCTCAAGCCGGAGGCAACGATCCGCTGCCCGGTGGCACTCGCACTTGCCCGCTGGATGAAGGAGAGCGTCATCCCTGCCGCTTCCGCCGCCCTGCCTGAGCAGGGCCGTATCACCGCCGTCAACCAGGCTACTGCATATATGTGCCGCCTGCGCAACAGCGCCGAAACAGGCAGGATCTCCGAACATGCCCGCGGCAACGCCATCGATATTGCGAGCTTCCATTTCGAAAAGGGCGATGACGTCGCCGTGCGCTCCCGCCGCGAGGATCCAACACTTACCGGCGCCTTCCAACGCGCCGTCAGCGCCGCCGGCTGCCTCTATTTCACCACCGTCCTCGACCCCGAAAGCGACGCGGCCCACGAAACCCATTTCCATCTCGACGTCATCGAAAGGAAGGGCGGCTATCGTTATTGTCATTGACGGTTGAAGGGCTAGAATCCCGTCATCAAGCGACAACTGGCGGGGAACGGAGACGGTGCGGCATATCCTCTTCTCCCCTCGGGCCCCGAGGGGAGAAGGGAGGATTCAGAGGCCGCATCCGTCCCTTCACCACGCCTGATCAGAACAACCCCTCGATAAAACCCTGCTCATTTAGAAAAATCCGCTCCGCCGACGGCGATTTCGGCAGGCCCGGCATCGTCATGATCTCGCCGGTGATGGCGACGACGAAGCCGGCGCCGGCCGAGAGCCGCACCTCGCGCACCGAAACGATATGGCCTTCCGGCGCGCCGCGCAGGTTCGGATCGGTGGAGAAGGAATATTGCGTCTTCGCCATGCAGACCGGCAGCTTGCCGTAGCCCTGCTCCTCCCATGTCTGCAGCTGATCGCGCACCGCCTTGTCGGCGGTCACCTCGCCGGCATGGTAGATCTTCGAGGCGACGATCTCGATCTTCTCGAACAGTGAAATGTCGTCCCCGTAGAGCGGCTGAAATTTCGCTTGACCCGATTCGGCCAGTTCCACCACCTTGTGCGCCAGTTCCTCGATGCCGGCCGAACCTTTGGCCCAATGCTGGCAGAGGATCGCTTCGGCGCCGAGCCGCGAGACGAATTCCTTCACCGCCGCGATCTCCGCATCGGTATCCGTGACGAAATGATTGATCGCGACGACGACGGGCACGCCGAAGCGGCGCACATTGGCAACATGGCGGCCGAGATTGGCGCAGCCCTTCTTCAGCGCCGCGACGTCCTCCGTGCCGAGATTCTCCTTCTTCACGCCGCCATTCATCTTCAGCGCCCGGATGGTCGCGACGATAACGGCCGCGTCCGGCTTCAGCCCGGCCTTGCGGCATTTGATGTTGAAGAATTTTTCAGCCCCGAGATCGGCCCCGAATCCCGCTTCCGTCACCACATACTCTCCGAGCTTCAGCGCCGTCTTCGTCGCCGTCACCGAATTGCAGCCATGAGCGATATTGGCGAACGGACCGCCATGCACGAAGGCCGGATTGTTCTCCAGCGTCTGCACGAGGTTCGGCTGCATCGCGTCCTTCAGCAGCACGGCCATGGCGCCGTCGGCTTTCAGATCGCGCGCATGCACCGGCGTCTTGTCAAAGCGGTAACCGATGATGATGTCACCGAGCCGCCGCTCCAGATCCTTGAGATCGGTGGCGAGGCAGAGGATCGCCATCACCTCGGAGGCGACGGTAATGTCGAAGCCGCCCTGGCGTGGAAAACCGTTGGCGACGCCGCCGAGCGAGGAGACCATGCTCCTCAGCGCCCGGTCGTTCATATCCATGACCCGCCGCCAGGTGATGCGGCGGATGTCGATATTCTCTTCGTTGCCCCAATAGATGTGGTTGTCGATGATCGCCGCCAGCAGATTGTGGGCCGAGGTGATCGCGTGGAAATCGCCGGTGAAATGCAGGTTGATATCTTCCATCGGCACGACCTGCGCATAACCGCCGCCGGCCGCCCCGCCCTTGACGCCGAAACAGGGACCGAGCGACGCCTCGCGAATGCAGACGATTGCCTTTTTGCCGATCCGGTTCAGCCCGTCGCCGAGGCCGACGGTCGTCGTCGTCTTGCCCTCGCCGGCAGGCGTCGGATTGATCGCAGTGACGAGGATCAGCTTGCCGTCCTTCTTGCCTGCCTGCGCCGCAATGAACTCGGCGCTGACCTTTGCCTTGTCGTGGCCGTAGGGGAGGAGCTGCTCGGCCGCGATGCCTAGCTTCGCCCCGATCTCGAAGATCGGCTTCTTGGCCGCGGCGCGCGCGATCTCGATATCCGATTTGATTGCTGGCATGGATGTTCCCCGTCCCGGCCCGCGCAGGCGCGAGGGCATTTGTCCTCGTCATTGAGATATCGAAATATCGGCAAGCTGTGAATAGCGCTCGCCTTGCGGCCACGCTGGATCATGGAAGGTATGGTGCGTAGATTCAAAATGTTACAGCGCCCTTTGCGCGTCTGATAAAACGCGCGGCGCTGTAGGGCATTGGAGACTTTCCTTCGCCTGTGGGCCACAGACATGGGAGCCGGGCTCTTCCCCATAAGGAATAACGCCATTGATGATGCCTAGCTCGAGCGCCTGAGAACGAAGCACAAGCTTTCGCTCAATTGATGTCGCGAGCATCATCGTCTCGTAGGTCTCGGCAGTGACGCCCATCTCATCGAAATAGGCGAAGAATTTCATGTATTCAAACGCCGTCGGTCTGACGAGGCCGATAGCGGAATATCCGACGATCCGCGGCGTTCCGCTCATCAGGACAAGAGTACAGGTCGAAAGGCAGTACGCACGGCCGGCAAAGACTTCGCCTTCAGTCAGTCCGCTTTCGGCGATGCTGGCTTTGCAACGCGGGTCCTGCTTCGGACAATTCGGCAACTGCGTTCTGCCGATCGACGTCTCCAGACCTGCAGCACGGATCAAACGCCCCATTGCAAAAGCCGCATCCATATCCCCGCCATTGGACTGAAGGACGATCGGGAGTTTCCTTTCGCCAAGCGCCTTCAGGATCGCTTCCAGCTGAGCCGGCGTATCCGGCGTGATGTCTCCATCCGCCGAAATCCATTGCGTGCACTCTTCCTGGCAATTGCCGTTGGACATCAGGAGAAAATCCATGGGCCGAGTTTTCGGCAGGCTCTCGCTTGCGCCTCCGGAGGCATTCTGCGCCGGTGCCTCGGATACCGGCGCCTCAGCCAGAGGCGGCTGGACCGCCCGATGTCCGTGGCAGACAGCCTCGGCGGCTGCATCCGGTGCGCAAAGCGGCATTCCCGGCCGCTCGCTGTAAGACAGCATGTCGGTCATGAGGCCTATTCGAATTGCCTCTGCGGGCGGCACGATCTTGATGCTGTCCGGCGTGGCGCTCATCATATGATCCACCAGATCCTTATCGACCCCCATCTCCTTCAAATAGGCCATTAGGGCGTTGCTGGCCTTCTTGCCGAGCTTGGTGGAGCTGCTCTGCCCGGCCGACTTGCGCCCGACTTCCTTGCGGGAGATTTCCTTCTTCTTGCCGTTCACGATCTTGTATTCGATACGGTAGGAAACGCGCACCCCGTTATAGATCGTCGTGATCTGGTGAACACCGATGAAAGCCCATTGTGACGCGACACGCGACGTGCCGCCCGCAAACGCCAGCGGGCAGGCGGAAAAGCAATATGCGCCGTCCGAATAGGTGTTACCAAGCGCGGTCCCGTCCTTTGCGATGGCGGCATCGCAGCGCAGATCGTCCGGCGGGCAATCCTTCAGCCTAGTGCCGCCTACCGCCGTTTCCAGACCCGCTTTGCGGATCATACGGCCCATCGCATAGGCGGCATCGACATCCCCGCCCTCGGAACGGAAGACGATCGGCGGCTTTCGGTTACCGATCTTCTTGAGGATTTTTCGCAGTTGCGCGGGCGTGTCGGAGGTTATGCGTCCCTCTGCCGATATCCATCCCGGACAGTCCTCCATGCAGAGGAGATGGTGCACGAGGATGAAGCGCATCGGCGGCTGCCCTGCCGCCTTCTGCCCGGCTGCCTGCGAGGTCGCGACATCGACCGGCAAGTTCAACAAAAGAAAAACAAGTACTGGCAGAGAAAACAGATGCTTAAAATGCAGGCTGGATGCAAAGCGCACGATTAAATCGCCTCAGTTATACATGATAATACGCCTATCAATTGCATCGTGCCGCAGCAAGCCAGTTTTGGCGCGTCTCGCCGCCCAGGCTCTTCCGGCCCGATTCTCTTCCTGCCCGGAGCAGCCGGTATCCACAGCTGTCCCGCCGCAGCAGAAGTCAAAGATACCACAACGCTACTTGCGCAAGCCGCAACTCAACCGAGGCGCGCGCAGTCGTGACTATTTCTGCGCCTTTCGACCTAATCGGCTTGAGATAAGGCAATTGGGGCTAGCGTCCGGCGGTGTTTGAGTATTTGATAGCGTTAACATTGAGGCTGCCGGGAGCGTACAAATGTCTTACATGACTACCTCTGAAAGACAGTCGTTGCTTTCGGCGGAACTTGCTGTTGCAGGAACACGCGGCCTGTTTGCACAAGGACTCGGCAGAGTCTCCGCGGCCTTCGGACTGTCCTATGCGACGCTGATGCACGCTCCCTCGCCGGAAGACCTCCTCCTGAAACCGCTGCTGATCGAAAGCTCGCTTCCCGCGGCCTATATCAGGGATTTCGATCGCGCCAACATGATGCGTGGTTGCCCTTTCGGCATACGGTTGAGGGAGTCAGCCGTGCCGCAGGCCTGGCACCTCAACGATGCCGTCAATGGACAGGCCTTTCCGGTCGAGCTGCGCGCCTTGATGCTGCGCCATGCGATACCTGCGGGCGTTGCAATGCCAACCATTGCAGTCGATGGCCGGCGCCTGGTCTTCTGGTTCTGCGGCGAACGTGCGGCGCTCGGCCAGAGCGAAGTCAACGAGCTGGCGATCATCATCCTGCATGCCCTCGACGCATTCAATGCGGTCAAGCGCAACGAGGAAAACGCGCACAATGCGCTGTCGGCGCGTGAACTTGAAGTCGTGCGCTGGACGGCACAGGGCAAGACCTCGATCGAGATCGGCCAGATCCTGACGCTCTCCGATCATACGGTGAATGCCTATATGACCAATGCGATCAAAAAACTCGATTGCGTCAATCGCACCCAGTTGGTAGCAAAAGCAATTCGATTGAAGCTGATCAGCTGAAAAATCAGAAGAGGGTCAGCACGTCGTCCCGTGAATTGGGGGAATCGTGTCTCTTCGCTTCGAACAGCCTGTCGTCGACAAGATAGCACAGTCCCGCGCCCATATCGGCATCACCGATGCGGAAATCGTTCAGATGATTGCTGCCTATCGCCTTTTCGGCTTCTGGCATCGACATCGAAACCGGACATTTCTTTGCAAGCGAGGATGTGCACGCGATCTTCGATCTTCCCTATAGCGACAGGCCGGTCAATCTGGCCGAACTGATGTCTCGAATTCACGCCGAAGACCGCAGCCTGATCGCTCAGACCTTCGAGGAGGCAAGCCTTCACGGCATCGGCTTTCGTTTCGTCTATCGCGTCGACGGCTCGGCGGTTACAAGTTGGTGCGCAGCATCGGCCGCTTCCGTGACGATGCCAGCGGCGGCGGCATCGTCGGCGTCACCTATGAATTCGTCGAGAAGCTGCGCGTCGTTGGCTTCGAGGTTCATGCGGCGCGCCGCTGACGCGCAACGCTCTAACGATCGAGCACCGACCGGATCTCGACGAGGTTCGAGCGCACCCTCAAGATATAGAAGCCCATGGTCGCGAGGTGGCTCGGCATGATCCAGCCGTCTTCGCGGCCGTTCGAGATGATCGAGGGCTGGATGCGCAGTGCCGCCTGGAACTGCCTCGTGGTGCCGCTCCAGATCGCGCCGAGATTGCGTTCCTGCACCACCTGCGAGAAATCCGCCTGCGCAGCGGTCAGGATGGCGTAATAGGCATAAAGCTGGCCGTAGGCGAACCAGAACCGATCGTCGGCACGCGTGTCGAACCAGCCGCGATTATGGTGTTCCGAGCGCTCGGCGAGCATGTCGGAGGTGGAGCCGAGATCGTTGGCGATGCGATCGATGAACTGCATCAGATTGTCGGCGCGGCCGTCGAAAATAACGTTGCAGGCGGACAGATCAGTATTGAACTTGCGTAAGCTGCCGATCGCCGAGCGGTAGTAGGAAGGCGTCGGCGTTTTAGGCCCGAAGGGATTGAGCCCGAAATACCAGCTATATTCGTCGAACTGCAGATTGCCGCGTGCGCTCTGCAGATCGTTGTTGATGCCAGACGTGCCGCGCACGCGCCCGAGTGTATCGACAAGCTCCGCCGAGGTACGCCGGACTGCCTGGTTGATGCCGCGCTGGAATGAGGCCTTGTTGTCGAGGAAGGGCGTGTGATCCCAGTCGATCCCGAAGAAGCCCATTTTGTAGAGCAGCATGGAAGAAATCCATGCGTTCTGGTTGACGTTGAAATCGGTAAGGTCAGCCGTGACATCGACAATGGCTGAGCGCTGACAGGTCTTGGTGGCCGCGCCGCTCGCGCCCTCGGCGGACGGCAGTTCCTGCCCGGCGGCAATCTTGCGTTCCGAAAACCGGTATTGGTCGACAAAGGCGGTGTTGAAGTTCGACCAGACCTGCGTCTGCCAGAAGAAATAGCCGTAAAGTACGGCGAAGAGCGCCACGAATGCGATAATCGGCAGCCGGATCAGCCAGCTCCGGCGCTGGTACCAGCCATGCGCGGCAAGAAAGGGCCAGAAGGCCCAAGCGAAAAACAGGCGGGCCCAGCGGCCGATCGTCTGGCCCATCAGCCTGAAAAAACCGGCTATCCGGTCAAGCATCGTCGTCTCCTGTCAGGCGAGGCGAACAAACAGCGCCGCGCTTTTTTAGGCGCGCTAAGGACGCTGTAGCACTTAGAGTTACTGCGCCGCCCCGCTGCATCCACATATGCGCTCGTCAGGCCGAGCACAACACGAGCGCCTCGATTTTTACGAATGAAAGCAGCGCGGACGGCGCGAGGCACGGATCAGGAACGCAGGAAAGGCAGGCTGAAGCGGAAGGACCTGCGAGCGGGATCGATGAGCGGCGCTCCCGGCGTTTCCGGCGCCGGCTCGGCATAGGCCGGAAACTTTCCGGCGACGTCGAGGTCGGCCCGGCTCTTGCGCCGCTCCAGATCCTGGGCGACCAGCATGCCCTTCTCGAACAGCCTGATCGGTGCTGCTATATCGGGGAAGAGCTCCGGCTTGATCCTGACCTTCATGCCCGGCCGGTCGGTATCGACCTGCGCCTGATAGATGATCAGCCGCTCCTCGACATCGATCATCAGCTTGCGCAGCAAGACGTTGCAGGCACCGATCCGGCCATTCAACGAATCGACGAAAGCCTGGAACAGGCCGATGAAGCGCTCGCGCCGCTGGCTGTCGTCCCGCATCTCGTGCTCCTCCGCGGAAATTTGTTCGGCCTCTGCCTTCAACGCCCGCCGCTCTGCCTCCATCTGTTCCCAGTGCGCCCTGTTGCCATAGACGCCGATACGGCCCTGCGTCGTCAGTGCTTTGGCGTTGAGCTCCTTCATCTTCAGCCGGGCGATGTCGATGGAATCGACCAGCCGGCGCCGTTGCTCGACAATGCGCACGAGACCATGTTCGGCTATCTTGTGGCGTTCGATGATAGAGGTGCGCTGGCTCACGATCAGCCTGGCGAGCGCGTCCGATTTCGCCAGGAGATCGAGCAGCCGCTCGATGACAGGCGCCTCGCGCACCCGTTCAGTATACATGCGCCACATCCGATGGCGTGATGTCCAGCCGGCCATTTTCTCGCGCAGCGTCAATCCGCGGAAACTGTCGAGATCGGCCGAAACCTCTGCCGTCATGCGGTCCAACGTAAAGACCAGCTCGGCAAGCAACGCATCGAGCGCCGCGCCATCGGCGATATGGGCCTGGAAACGCGCATTCTGTTCGAGAAAAACCTCGTCGGCCGATCGTGTTTCTTCGCTGTCAAAGCCGCGGATGCAGGCTTCGCAATAGGCTCCCTCGGCCGCAATCTTTTCGGCAAGGCCGCCTGCGGCTTCGTACTGACTGTCGAATGGCGGAGCTTTGCGCACCTCATCCCTCCGGAGAATCTCCTGCCCAAGCTAGCCGCTCCAGACGCCGAAGAAAACCGGCCCTGTCACCGCCTCACACCGGCTCGGCGATCCAGGCCCCGTTCATTTCGTCATCCCAGTGCCTGCGGCAGAGCGAGACATACTTCTCATTGCCGCCGACGTCGATCTGCGCGCCTTCATGCAGCACCTTTCCCTGCGCGTCCAGCCGCACCACCATCGTCGCCTTACGCCCGCAGTGGCAGATCGTGCGCACCTCGCGCATTTCGTCCGCGATCGCCAAAAGCTCCTGTGAGGCCGGAAACAGCTTGCCCTGAAAATCCGTCCTCAGCCCGTAGACCATGACGGGGATGCCGAGCCGGTCGACGATGCGGGCAAGCTGCCAGACATGGAGAGGCGTCATGAAATGCGCCTCGTCGACGAAGACGCAGGAGATCGGCGCCCCTTCGCCGCTCAGCGTCATGACCAGCCGGAACAGATCCTCGTCCGGCTCGAAGGGAATGGCGCTCGCCTCCAGCCCGATCCGCGAGCCGATGACGCCGCGGCCGGCGCGCTCGTCGAAGGCGGCGATCAGCTGCACCGTCCGCATGCCGCGCTCCTGATAATTATAGGAGGCCTGCAGCAGCATCGTCGACTTGCCGGCGTTCATCGTCGAGTAGTTGAAATAGAGCTTTGCCATCCGATTTCTCCTTGATCGGTTTATTGAAAGCTCGGATTGGCAAAGAAAAGCCCCGCAACGGCGATAATCACAGGAATTGACGCCCAAAACCCGCCGAAAGCCGCGAAAACCCGCGACTGCGAAAAATCTGCAGACGTCGCAATCGCACCCGTCGATACGACGCAAACACACTGAGGTCGCTTGTCAAACTCGGCTATTGGTGATTGGCTTGGGGACCTAAAGACTGGGAGTCTAAAATGAAAACAACAAGCACATTCAAACTCGTCACTGCAACTGCCGTCGCCGCCCTCTCCGTTGCGACCGCCGCTTTCGCCGCCGATCCAGACAGCTGCTCCACCGTCCACTTCTCCGACGTCGGCTGGACTGATATCACCGCCACCACGGCGACCGCATCCGTCGTCCTGAAAAGCATCGGCTACCAGACCGACATCAAGGTCCTCTCGGTGCCGGTCACCTACACCTCGCTGAAGAATAAGGACATCGACATCTTCCTCGGCAACTGGATGCCGACACAGGAAAAGGACGTCCGCCCCTATATCGATGACAAGTCGGTCGAATCCTTCGGCCCCAACCTCGTCGGCGCCAAGTACACGCTCGCCACCAACGCCAAGGGTGCCGAGCTCGGCATCAAGGACTTCAAGGATATCGCCGCCCATAAGGACGATCTCGACGGCAAGATCTACGGTATCGAGCCCGGCAATGACGGCAACCGCCTCGTCATGGATCTGATCGAAAAGAACACCTTCGGCATGAAGGATATGGAAGTCGTCGAATCCTCCGAACAGGGCATGCTCGCCCAGGTCGCTCGCGCCGAAAAAGCAGGCAAGCCCGTCGTTTTCCTCGGCTGGGAACCCCATCCGATGAACACCAACTTCAAGCTGACCTACCTCACGGGCGGCGACGACGTCTTCGGTCCCGACTTCGGCGGCGCCAAGGTCTTTACCAATGTCCGCGCCGGCTACCTCGGCGAATGCCCGAATGTCGGCGCCATGCTGAAGAACCTGACGTTCTCCCTCGACATGGAGAACCAGATCATGGGCAAGATCCTCGACGACGGCAAGGAGCCGGAAGCTGCGGCTACCGAATGGCTGAAGGCCAACCCGTCGGCGCTCGAGCCCTGGCTCGCCGGCGTCAAGACCCGCGACGGCAAGGGCGACGCGCTGGCGGCCGCCAAGACCAGCCTCGGCCTTTGATCGCATGAACGGGGCGGCTCGCCGCCCCGCTTCATTTTTGTCCGATTGTTAGTTTTTTCTGGATAGGCGCGCTCTTGAATTGGATCACCGACTCTAAGATTCCCATCGGCCCATTGGCCAAATCCTTCGTGGACTGGCTGACCTCGAATGGCGAATGGTTCTTCAACCAGCTTGCCTTTCTGCTGTCGCACGTCATCGACGGCCTGCTCTTCGTGCTGCAAAAGCCGCATCCGCTGATTGTCATCGCGGTCATTTCCGCCCTCGCCTTCTGGCTTCGGCGGTCGATCGCGATCACGCTCTTCACATGTCTTGGGCTGCTGCTCATCATGAACCAAGGATACTGGAAGGAGACGACGGAGACGCTCGCCCTCGTGCTCGCCTCCACCTTTGTCAGCATGGTGATCGGTATTCCGCTCGGTATCGCGGCCGCCCGCCGCGCCTGGGTCTACGCAGCCATGCGCCCGGTACTCGATCTGATGCAGACCATTCCGACATTTGTCTACCTGATCCCGGCGCTGATCCTCTTCGGCCTTGGAATGGTTCCGGGCCTGATCGCGACCGTCATCTTCGCAATCCCCGCTCCCATCCGGTTGACACGTCTCGGCATCATCTCGACGCCGCCCTCCCTTGTCGAAGCCGCGGTCGCCTTCGGCGCACGGCCGATGCAGGTGCTGCGCAAGGTCGAGCTCCCCTTCGCCGCGCCGCAGATCATGGCGGGCCTCACCCAGACCATTATGTTGTCGCTATCGATGGTAGTCATCGCCGCACTCGTCGGCGCCGATGGTCTCGGCGTGCCGGTCGTGCGTGCGCTGAACACCGTCAATGTCGCAAAAGGCTTCGAAGCCGGTCTCTGTATCGTCATCCTGGCGATCATTCTCGACCGCATGTTCCGCACGGCGGGTGAAGGAGACGGCGCATGACCGCGGTAAGCTTCAAGGATGTCAGTATTATCTTCGGCGACCGACCGGAAGCCGCCCTTGCCATGGCCGACCAGGGCAAAACGCGTGACGAGATCGGCGCCGCGACCGGCCTGGTGCTCGGCGTCGCCAATGCGTCGCTAACGATCGAGGAAGGCGAGATCCTCGTGCTGATGGGCCTTTCCGGTTCGGGCAAGTCGACCTTGCTGCGGGCCGTCAACGGGCTCGCTCCCGTGGTGCGCGGCGACGTCGCGGTCTCCACGACCACCGGCCTCGTCAACCCTTACAAATGCAATGCCAAGGCGCTGCGCGAACTGCGAACCCACACCGTCTCCATGGTGTTCCAGCAGTTCGCTCTCCTGCCCTGGCGCACCGTCGCCGAAAATGTCGGCTTCGGTCTCGAACTCGCCGGCATGCCTGAGGCCGAACGCAAGGCCCGCGTCGGCGAGCAGCTCGAACTTGTCAACCTGACGAAATGGGCGAACCGCAAGGTCAACGAGCTGTCAGGCGGCATGCAGCAGCGTGTCGGCCTTGCCCGCGCCTTTGCTACCGGCGCCCCGATCCTGCTCATGGACGAGCCGTTCTCGGCGCTCGACCCGCTGATCCGCACCCGCCTGCAGGACGAACTCCTGGAGTTCCAGCGGCGGCTGAAGAAGACCATTCTCTTCGTCAGCCACGATCTCGACGAGGCCTTCCGCATCGGCAACCGTATCGCCATCATGGAGGGCGGCCGGATCATCCAGTGCGGAACGCCGCACGACATCGTCAAGAACCCCGCGGACCAGTATGTCGCCGACTTTGTGCAGAACCTCAATCCGATCAACATGCTGACCGCCGCCGACGTCATGCAGCCCGGCCTCGGCCAGACGGCCGCCGGCATGAGCGTCAGCGCCACGGCCCGTGCCGCGACCCCGCTCGTCGATGTCCTCGATGTACTCGCCCGCCAGCCGGGCAGCATCGGCATCGTGGAAAACGGTACTGTCATCGGCACCATCACCGCCCAGGATATCGTCGCCGGCCTCACGCGCCATCGCCGCAAGGAGGACGCTTGATGTTTTCGATCCGCTTTGCCACAAAGCGGGTATGAAAGATCAGCCCTCGCCCTTACGCGAAACCGACGACGAGGCCCGCAGGCTCGCCCGCGTGCTGTTGCGCTCCGCACGGTACGCAGCGATTGCCGTTCTCGATCCCGACACCGGTTTTCCCTTTGCCAGCCGTGTCCTCCTCGCCACCGATATCGACGGCGTCCCCGTCATCCTGGTTTCGAAACTTTCGGCTCACACAAAGGCGCTCGCAAGAGACCCGCGCGCCTCGTTGCTGACCGGCGAGCCCGGCAAGGGCGATCCGCTTGCCCATGGCCGGCTGACGACCCAATGCATCGCGGAGCCGATTGAGCATGGTCATCGGTTTCACGAGCGCATTCGCACGCGTTTCCTCGATCGCCATCCCAAGGCAAATCTCTATATCGATTTCCCCGATTTCCTCTTCTTCCGTCTCAAACCGGAGCAGGCGAGCCTCAACGCCGGCTTCGGTCGCGCCTACCATCTCGACGGCGGGGATCTCATCATCCAGTCGCCGGCAAACGAAGAGATCGCCGCCAAAGCGGCCGAAACAGTGCGAGATTTAGTAGAACGCCATCCCGATGTGGCGGGAGCCCTTGCAGCGCGCTTAAAAGCCCCGAAATCGGCTTCTTGGCGCATCTGCGGCATCGATCCGGCGGGTTTTGAGATCATTTCCGGCGACTTTTTGCTGCGATACGAATTCGAAACGCTCGCTGTGGATTCCGATCACATTTGTTCAAACATATCTAAAATAGCATACTCGATACCTTAAATTTAGGTATATACAATCTTCGAGCCCAGTTGCTAATTTTGCCGCGGGCTCCGGCAGACAGCCCTTACCAGATAGATGATGTACGTTTCGCATTAGGAAGATAACAATATGGAAACCCCCGATTTGGCTGACCACACGAATGTGGCGGCAGCCCTATTGTCAGCCATGGCCAATCCCAAAAGATTGCTGATCCTGTGCAGCCTGGTGAAGGGCGAAGTCGCCGTCGGCGTGCTTGCCACACAAGTCGGCCTCAGCCAGTCGGCGCTTTCACAGCACCTTTCGAAACTGCGTGCGCAGAAGCTGGTCAAGACTCGCCGCGACGCCCAGACCATCTACTATTCGAGTACTTCCGAGCCTGTCATGAAGATCCTGGCGACGCTCGAAGACATCTACGTCGTTCCGAGCAGAAGCAGATCCGCAGCCTGATGATAGCGCTGACATAAGCGTTGGCCGCTGCCGCGCCGAAGGAAATGCTCACCGGAAGTCTCGGCAACGTATTCCAGCAGCTGAACTCAAAACGACCGGCAAATCTCGCGATTTGCCGGTTGTGCTTTTTTGTCGGGACATTTCTCGTTGACGCGTTGGGAAGCCCTGATAATTTGACCGGGCAGTAAAAATTCGGGCGACAAGCCCCCGGGAACGGGCCGCCAAGGGCCAGGAGAACAGCATGTCCAACCGCCTCAATGCACCGAACGATCTTCGTGCCTTTTGGATGCCATTCACGGCAAATCGCCAGTTCAAGAAGGAGCCGCGGTTATTCGTCGGCGCCAAGGACATGTATTATACCACCCATGACGGTCGTCAGGTGTTGGACGGCACGGCTGGCCTATGGTGCGTCAACGCCGGCCACTGCCGCCCGAAAATCACCGAAGCCATCCGCGAACAGGCGGGTGAACTCGATTACGCGCCGGCTTTCCAGCTCGGCCATCCCAAAGCGTTCGAACTGGCGAACCGCCTGGTCGATATCGCTCCGGAAGGCATGAACCACGTCCTCTACACTAATTCCGGTTCCGAATCCGTCGAGACTGCCCTCAAGGTGGCGCTTGCCTATCACCGCGTGAAGGGTAACGGTTCGCGTTTCCGCCTGATCGGCCGCGAGCGCGGCTATCACGGCGTCAATTTCGGCGGCATCTCCGTCGGCGGCATCGTCGCCAACCGCAAGATGTTCGGCACGCTCCTGACCGGTGTCGATCACATGCCGCACACCCACCAGCCCGGCAAGAACAACTTCACCCGCGGCGAACCTGAGCATGGCGGCGACATCGCCACCGAACTCGAGCGCATCGTCACGCTGCATGACGCCTCCACGATCGCCGCCGTCATCATCGAGCCGGTGGCGGGCTCCACCGGCGTTCTGATTCCGCCGAAGGGCTACTTGCAGAAGCTGCGCGAAATCTGCACCAAACACGGCATCCTTCTGATCTTCGACGAAGTCATCACCGGTTTCGGCCGTCTCGGCGCCCCCTTCGCCGCGCAATATTACGACGTCAAGCCCGACATGATCACCACCGCCAAGGGGCTGACCAACGGCGTCATTCCGATGGGCGCCGTGTTCGTCACCTCCGAAATCCATGACGCCTTCATGAACGGGCCGGAGCACATGATCGAGTTCTTCCACGGCTATACCTATTCCGGGAACCCGATCGCTTCCGCCGCAGCCCTCGCCACGCTCGACACCTATAAGGAAGAAGGTCTGCTCACCCGCGCCGCCGAGCTTTCGGATTATTGGGCCGACGCGCTGCATTCGCTCAGGGACTGCCCCAACGTCATCGACATCAGGAACACCGGCCTGATCGGCGCAATCGAACTCGACCCGATCGCCGGCGAACCGACGAAGCGCGCCTTCACCGCCTTCCTGAAGGCCTATGAGAGCGGGCTTCTGATCCGCACCACCGGTGACATCATCGCACTCTCCCCGCCGCTGATCATCGAGAAACAGCATATCGACGAGCTCTTCGGCAAGCTGCGGACCATCCTTCAGAACAACATCTGAAGACGCCCACGAGGCCCTCTACCAAAGACCCGCGATGGACAATGTTCTCGCGGGTCTTTTCGTCTGAAAATGCAAACCTCAGCTCACAGAAGCGACGGAAAGGCAGAGGGCGAACTTTTTCAGGAGCTGGCGATCAAAATGCCCCTCGGCGCCGAACATCCATTTCAGTGCCTGGCTGGCACTCCACGGCGCCTTATATGGCCGCACAGAGGTAATGGCGTCATACACATCGCAGATCGTGGCCATCCGCGCGTGGAGGCTCACCTCGCTGGCTGGCAAGCTGCGCGGATAGCCTTTGCCGTCGATGCGTTCGTGATGATTGAGGCAGACGTCGAGAACGATGTCCGACATGCCCTCCTGCTGCGACAGGATCGCGTGCCCCTTCTCCGGATGGCCCCGAAGCAAGCCGATTTCATCTTTTTCCAGAGGCCCTGCCTTGTTCAGCACCTCAAGCGGAACTTCAAGCTTGCCGACATCGTGCAGCAAACCCGCGGTGCCAAGCATCTGAATCGTATGCTCGTCGAGTGCGAGATGGCGGCTGAAAAGGATCATCAGCGCGCTGACCGAAATGGAATGCAGGAAGGTTACCTCGTCCTTTGATTTCAGGCGCGTGACGCTCAGAAACACCGCAGGGTTCTCATCCATCGACTTGGAGACGGACGAGATCACCGGCGCCACGCGATCTATGCTGACTCCATCGCCGTTCCGCAACTTTGCGAAAGCCTCTTCCAACAACGGTACTGATTTCTGAACGGTCTCGCGCGCGGCCTGAATGTCGATCTCGACGTCACGGCTCGGCAGGCCGTTGGTATCGAGCCCCTTGCTGGTATTGATGACGACGCCGGCAGTGCCGCATTTACGAATTTTTGCAGCATCAATCTCCCGCCGCAGGGAAAATCTGCGCTTGGACAAAAACGGATCCTGCCACAGGCCCTCGATAACCTCCACAAACATTCCGATACACACCTGACCGGCGTCGATACGCTTGAGCATCAGATCTCTGTTTCCCGATAGGTCTATCTAATTCTTTGTATAGTTCTCTTTTTCAATGCGGCGGTATTCGGGGTCTCCTGGATACTACTGCCATTGGCCAAACTAACGGTTAATAGGAAAGTTAAAGACAACCTTATGGATGTGATTTTGTCCGGAGGCAGGTCGTGACCATTCGCCGCCTCGCCTCTGAAAACCACGGAAAAACGAAGGAAATGATCCGTCCGACTGAGTTTTCGGCTGGATCGGCCGAATTTTTCTTCCATTTTGTTATGAACTTGCGCAATCTCATCAAAATTTCTAGAAATCTTGCCATGAGCCCTCCCCGAGTCAAACATGGCCGGCGGGTTCGCTGATCGCACCGTTACCGATCGTCCTTGGCGCAGCCTCTGGAGGCTGTTGAATGATCGGGAAAGCCGGCGCGGCACATCATCGCGGGTCGACGACCCCATCCAAGGAGACAGACAATGACCCTCAAGACATTGACGGCGACCCTCGTCGCGTCACTCGCCTTTGCGCCCTTTGCTCATGCCGATATCACCATTGGCCTGATCGCGCCGCTGACCGGTCCCGTCGCCGCCTACGGCGACCAGGTGAAGAACGGCGCTCAGACTGCCGTCGATGAGATCAACAAGAAGGGCGGCATTCTCGGTGAGAAAGTCGTGCTGGAACTGGCCGACGATGCCGGCGAACCGAAGCAAGGCGTTTCCGCCGCCAACAAGGTTGTCGGCGACGGCATCCGCTTCGTCGTCGGTCCGGTGACATCGGGCGTTGCGATCCCCGTGTCGGATGTTTTGGCTGAAAACGGCGTGCTGATGGTCACCCCGACCGCAACAGCTCCCGACCTCACCAAGCGCGGCCTCACCAACGTGCTGCGCACCTGCGGCCGCGACGATCAGCAGGCCGAAGTCGCCGCCAAATACGTGCTGAAGAATTTCAAGGACAAACGCATTGCCATCGTCAACGACAAGGGCGCCTACGGCAAGGGTCTTGCCGACGCCTTCAAGGCGACGCTGAATGCCGGCGGCATCACCGAAGTCGTCAATGACGCGATCACCCCTGGCGACAAGGATTTCAGCGCGCTCACCACCCGTATCAAGTCCGAAAAGGTCGACATCGTCTATTTCGGCGGCTACCACCCGGAAGGCGGCCTGCTCGCCCGCCAGTTGCATGATCTTTCCGCCAATGCGATGATCATCGGCGGCGACGGCCTCTCGAACACCGAATTCTGGGCGATCGGCACCGATGCGGCAGCAGGCACGCTGTTCACCAATGCTTCCGATGCCACCAAGAACCCGGACTCAAAGGCTGCCGCCGAAGCGCTTACCGCCAAGAACATTCCAGCCGAAGCCTTCACGCTCAACGCCTACGCCGCGGTCGAAGTTTTGAAAGCCGGCATCGAAAAGGCCGGCAGCGCCGAGGATGCGGAAGCCGTCGCGGCCGCTCTGAAGGGTGGCATGGAGGTTCCGACCGCTATCGGCAAGCTCACCTACGGCGAGACCGGCGACCTGACCTCGCAGAGCTTCTCGCTCTACAAGTGGGAAGGCGGCAAGATCGTCGCTGCGGAATAAACCAAGATATAGAGATTGCAACCGGGCGCTATAAGCGCCCGGTTTCGTCTGTGGCATCGCATGTCGCTGCAGATCGGTTATAAGTTCCGGAATCGGTTGCAATGTGAGCGGTGCCATGACCAGCAGACTCGAACGTCTCATCGACCAGGGTGTGGGCCGTGTCCCCGCCGACATCGTGCTGAAGGGCGGCAGCTTCTTCGATCTCGTCACCGGCGAAATCGTCCGCTCCGACATCGCCATCGGCGCCGACCGCATCGTCGGCACCGCGGGCGACTATGCGGGCGAGACCGAGATCGACATCTCGGGCAGGACAGTTGTTCCGGGCTTCATCGACACACATCTGCACATCGAATCCTCGCTGGTGACGCCGCACGAATTCGATCGCTGCGTCTTGCCCTATGGCGTCACCACCGCCATCTGCGATCCGCATGAGATCGCCAATGTGCTCGGTGCCGAGGGCATCGAATTCTTCCTCGAATCCGCGCTGGAGACGATCATGGACATCCGCGTCCAGCTCTCTTCCTGCGTGCCGGCAACGCATCTTGAAACTTCGGGCGCCGACTTGCCGATCGAGCGCCTGCTGCCCTTCCGCGATCATCCCAAGGTGATCGGCCTTGCCGAGTTCATGAATTTCCCCGGCGTGATCCACAAGGATTCCGTCTGCATGGCCAAGCTCGACGCCTTCCAGGGCGGCCATATCGACGGCCATGCGCCGCTTCTGTCCGGCAAGGATCTCAACGGTTATCTCTCGGCCGGCATCCGCACCGAGCATGAGTGCACGACCGCAGCCGAAGCACTGGAAAAGATCCGCAAGGGCATGCACATCCTGGTGCGCGAGGGCTCGGTTTCCAAGGACCTCGCCGCGCTCATCCCGATCATCACCGAGCGGCTTTCACCTTACCTCGCGCTCTGCACCGACGACCGCAATCCGCTCGATATCGCCGAACAGGGCCATCTCGATCATATGATCCGCACGTCGATCGCCAGCGGCGTCGAGCCGCTCGCCATCTACCGCGCCGCCTCGATCTCTGCCGCCCGGGCCTTCGGCCTTAGAGACCGCGGCCTGGTGGCCCCGGGCTGGCGCGCCGATCTCGTGGTTCTCGACAGCCTGCAAAGCTGCCGTGCAGAGATGGTTTTTTCCGCCGGCCGCCGCGTCACCGACGCACTTTTTGCGACGCGCAAACCGGTCGCCCTGATCGGTCTCGACAGCGTCAAGGCCCGGCCGGTCAATGCCGCCCATTTCGGAGTACCGGTCGCCGAGGGCGAAACATCGGTCATCGGCGTCATGCCAGGCAAGATCATCACCGAGCATCGCCGCTACCGCCTGCCGGCCAAGGGCAACGAGACGACGGTCGATCTAACCAACGACATCATCAAGGTCGCCGTCATCGAGCGCCACGGCAAGAACGGCAACCATGCCAATGGCTTCGTCCAGGGCTTCGGCCTGAAGAAGGGTGCGATCGCCTCCACCGTCGGACATGACAGCCACAATATCTGCGTCGTCGGGGTCAATGAGGATGACATGGCGCGCGCCGCAAATCGCCTCGGAGAGATCAAGGGCGGCTTCGTCGTTGTTGAGGATGGCAAGATCACCGGCGAAATCGCCCTACCCGTCGCCGGCCTGATGAGCATCGAGCCTTACGAGACCGTGCGCGACACGCTGCACCATCTGCGCCAGGCCGCGTTGGCACTCGGCGCCACGCTGGAAGAGCCCTTCCTCCAACTGGCCTTCCTGCCGCTGCCCGTCATCCCGCATCTGAAGATTTCCGACCGCGGCATGGTTGACGTGGACAAGTTCGCGCTGATCGGGTGAGTAGCGCCGGGGTTGGGAGTGCTTACTGCCAGGCCTCGGGCAATTCACTCTCAACAGGTTTCGCAACGGGCACCTTCCCGAGCAGCTTCGCGAGCCTACCAACCCGCGCACAAAACCCGTCCAGCGCCGCAAGCGTCACCGCTCCGGCACCCTCCACAGCCTCGTATCCCGGCATGGCCAACGGCTCTCCGAACACCATACCGTCAGGCAGGCGGAATTCCGCCGGTTTGCGCGTCAGGTTGAAAACGAACAGCAGTTTCTCTCCGTCCTTTTCGCGGGTGAAGGCGAGCAGATCCTGATTGGTGCCGATGAAGGTCATCTCGCCGTCAACAAGCGCAGGGTGGCTCTTCCGGAAGGCGAGCGTCCGGCGGTAGTGGTGCAGCACCGAGCTGTCGCTATCCTCCTGCGTATCCACGGAAAGCGCAGCCTGCTCGTAAGGCACCGGCAGCCAGCTCTTTTCAGCCGAGGTGAAGCCCGCATGCGCCTTGCCGGCTTCCCAAGGCATCGGCGTGCGGCATCCGTCGCGGCCCTTGAAGGCAGGCCAGAAGCGGATGCCGTAGGGATCGCGCAGATCCTCGAAGGCAAGCTCCGCTTCCGGCAGTCCGAGCTCTTCGCCCTGATAAAGGCAGATCGAACCACGCAGCGCCGCCAGTACGGAGATCGCGAGCTTGGCGATGACGGGCCGCTCCTCCTCGGTCAGCGCAAACCGGCTGACATGACGCATGACGTCATGATTGGAGAAAGCCCAGCAGACCCAGCCGTCGGTCACCGATTTCTGGAAGGCTTCGACGCAGCCCCGGATATGCGCGGCGGTAAAATCGGGCCCCAGCAGATCGAAGGTGTAGCACATGTGCAGCTTGTCGTCGCCGCTCGTATAGGCGGCCACCGTCTTCAGCGAGCGCGCGCCGTCGCCGACTTCGCCGACGGTCGTGCGATCCTCATAGCGGTCGAGCAGCGCCCGAAAGTGCTTGAGGAAGCCGATATTTTCCGGCTGCGTCTTGTCGTAGAGGTGGTTCTGCATGCCGTAAGGATTGGTGTCGGGCGCATCGAGGCCCCCATCACTGGTATCGGGCTCGTGCGGCGGATTGCTTCTGAGCTCTCTGTCGCAGAAATAATAGTTGACCGTGTCCAGCCGGAAGCCGTCAACACCGCGGTCGAGCCAGAACTTCACCGTCTCCAGCACCGCCTCCTGCACTTCTGCGCTATGGAAATTGAGGTCAGGCTGCGAAGTCAGGAAATTGTGCTGGTAATATTGCCGGCGCACGCCGTCCCATTCCCAGCCCGGACCGCCGAAGATCGACAGCCAGTTGTTCGGCGCCGTCCCATCGGGCTTCGGATCGGCCCAGACATACCAGTCGGCCTTCGGATTGTTCCGGCTCGCCCGGCTCTCGACGAACCAGGGATGCCGGTCGGAGGTGTGCGAGATCACCTGGTCGATGATCACTTTGATGCCGAGCCTGTGCGCCTCGGCCATCATCTCGTCGAAGTCGGCGAGCGTGCCGAAAATTGGGTCGACATCACAATAATCGGAAACGTCATAGCCCATGTCGGCCATTGGAGACTTGAAGAAAGGCGAAAGCCAGATCGCGTCGACGCCAAGGCTGGCGATATGCGGAAGCCGGCGGGTGATCCCCTTGAGGTCGCCAAGCCCGTCGCTGTTGGTGTCCTGAAACGAGCGCGGGTAGACCTGATAGATCACCGCTCCGCGCCACCAGTCCGCATTCCCGCCTGCCTGCAATGCCATCGGCTACGTCTCCTGCCTTGTTCGCGCTCGCCACACTAAAGCGGACGAAACAAAAGACAACCATGTGAAGCCGTTATGAATGGAGCCGAAACCGCCGCGACGCTTCGTCGCGATCCAACAAGAGGGAGCCGTATATAGGCTTGTCCACAACCGCAAACGAGCTCCGGATTTGGGGTTGCAACGCAAAGCCTTTGCGATAAGGTGCGGACTGACCTGCACGTAAGAGGTCGAAAATCGGGAACAAATGTCTAATAAAGGCGCAAAGCCTAGAAAGGTGGACCCATGATGAAGCAGTTCACGAAAAAATTTCTCGCTTCCGCAATGCTTGGCACATTGCTGGCGTTTTCGGCGCACGCGGCGACGCTCAACATCCACAATGGCGGCGATCCGCAGTCGCTCGATCCGCAGAAACTTTCCGGCGACTGGGAGAATCGTATTGCCGGCGACATTTTCGAAGGCCTCGTCACCGAAGACGCCAAGGACAATCCGGTCCCTGGCCAGGCCGAAAGCTGGACCATTTCGCCTGACGGCAAGGTCTACACCTTCAAGCTCCGCGACGGCATCAAGTGGTCCGATGGCCAGCCGGTAACGGCAGGAGACTTCGTCTTCGCCTTCCAGCGCCTCGTCGACCCGAAGAACGCCGCCGACTACGCCTATCTGCAGTTCACCATCAAGAACGCCGAAAAGATCAATAAGGGCGAGATCACCGATCTCAGCCAGCTTGGCGTCAAGGCGATCGACGACAAGACACTCGAAATCACCCTGGAAAATCCGACTCCCTATTTCCTCAATGCGCTGATGCACTACACGGCCTATCCGCTGCCGAAGCATGTCGTCGAGGCGAAGGGCCAGGATTGGGTTAAGATCGGCAACATCGTCACCAACGGCCCCTATAAGCCGGTCGAATGGGTTCCCGGCTCGCACGTCACAACAGTCAAGAACGACCAGTGGTATGGCACCAAAGACCTGAAGATCGACGGCGCCAAGTTCTTCGTGCTCGAAGACCAGGAAGCGGCGCTGAAACGCTACCGCGCCGGCGAATTCGACATCCTCACCGACTTTCCCACAGACCAGTACGAATGGATGAAGAAGAACCTGCCGGGCCAGGCGCATGTCGCCCCCTTCTCCGGCCTCTATTATTACGTCGTCAACTCGCAGAAGCCTCCTTTCAGCGACAAGCGCGTCCGCCAGGCTCTCTCCATGGCGATCAACCGCGAAGTGATCGGCCCGCAGATCCTCGGCACCGGCGAACTGCCGGCCTATTCCTGGGTTCCGCCAGGCACGGCCAATTACGGCGAGCCGGCCTATGTCAGCTGGAAGGACCTGCCTTACAAGGATAAGGTCGCCGAGGCCAAGAAGCTGCTCGCCGACGCAGGATTCGGCCCAGATAAGCCGCTCCACGCGGTCCTCAGCTACAATACCAATGACAATCACAAGCGCATCGCCGTCGCGATCGCGTCCATGTGGAAGCCGCTCGGCGTCGATGTCGAGCTCGTTAACGCCGAAACCAAGGTGCATTACGACCAGATGCAACGCGGCCAGGTGGAAATCGGCCGTGCCGGCTGGCTCGCCGATTACAATGACCCGGACAACTTCCTGAACCTCCTGGTGACGGGCGTGCAGATGAATTACGGCCGCTGGTCCAATCCCGATTACGACAAGATGATCAAGGACGGCAACGCCGAGACCGATCTGAAGAAGCGCGCCGAAACCTTCAAGAAGGCCGAGCAGCTGGCGCTGGATGAATCCGCCGCCTTGCCGATCTACTATTACGTCTCGAAGAATGTCGTTTCGCCGAAGATCGAAGGCTTTGTCGACAACATCCAAGACATCCACCGCACGCGCTGGCTGTCGATGAAAGAGTAAGGGAAAACGGTCCTTCCCGCACACTGCGGGAAGGACCGGCCCACGACCATGATCAAATACGCTCTCCGTCGCCTGCTGTCGACGATCCCCGTCATGTGGATCGCCGTGACAGCCTCGTTTTTCGTCCTGCGCCTTGCTCCCGGCGGCCCCTTCGATGGCGAAAGGCCATTGCCGCCGGTCATCCTCAAGAATCTCGCGGCCCACTACAATCTCGACAAGCCGCTGATCCAGCAATACCTGCTCTACGTCGGAGATCTGCTCAAGGGCGATCTCGGCCCCTCCTTCTCCAGCGAGGATTTCAGCGTCGCCCAGCAGATCATGATCGGTCTGCCCTATACTTTCACGATTGGCACGGCCGCTTTCCTGCTCGCCATCCTCGTCGGCGTGACCGTGGGCTGTCTCGGGGCGCTCTACCAGAACAAGACGCCGGACTACATTCTCGGCAGCCTCATCCTGATCGGCGTCGTGCTGCCGAACTTCCTGATCGCGCCGATCCTGCAATTGATCTTCGGCATCCACCTCGCCTGGTTTCCGGTCGGCGGCTGGGGTGACGGCTCGCTCAAATTCCTCGTGCTGCCGATCGTCGTTCTGGCCCTTCCCCATGCCGGGCGCATCTCGCGCATCACCCGCGGCTCGATGATCGAGGTGATGAACCAGAACTTCATCCGCACCGCCAAGGCCAAGGGCATCGGCCCGCGGCTGACGGTGATGCGCCACGCGCTGAAGCCTGCATTGATGCCTGTCGTCTCCTATCTCGGACCGGCTGCAAGCTACCTTCTCACCGGCTCGCTGGTTGTCGAGAGCATCTTCGGATTGCCCGGCATCGGCCGCTACTTCGTCAATGCGGCGTTGAACCGCGACTACGGCATGGTTCTCGGGACGGTCATCTTCTACATGGTGCTGATCGTGTTCCTGAACCTTCTCGTCGATATCGCCTATGCGTGGCTCGATCCGAAAGTGAGAAACCGATGATCCTCAATCCCGCAAAACGCGAGCTGCTCGCAGAGGAGCTTCTGCAGGCCGAAGGCCTGGCGCCAGAAGGCCGTTCGCTCACCAGGGATGCGCTCCGCCGCCTGGCGCGCAACAAGGCGGCAGTGCTGTCAATCGTCGTCCTGGGGCTGCTGATCCTCGCCGCCTTCCTCGGCCCCTGGTTCATTCCCTTCAACTACGAGGACCCGGATTGGGCGGCCTTCCGCATCCCGCCTTCGATCGAGACCGGCCATTATTTCGGCACCGATCCGAACGGCCGCGACCTTCTCGCCCGGGTGCTCTATGGCACCCGCGTCTCGCTGGCCGTGGCGCTGACGGCAACCGTCGTCTCTGTCGTCATCGGCGTGCTCTATGGCGCGATATCGGGCTATATCGGCGGAAGACTGGATGCGATCATGATGCGCTTCGTCGACATCATGTACGCGCTTCCTTACATCCTCTTCGTCATCCTGCTGATGGTGATCTTCGGCCGCAACGTCTATCTGCTCTTTGCCGCGATCGGCGCGCTGGAATGGCTGACCATGGCCCGTATCGTCCGCGGCCAGACGTTGTCGATCAAGCATCGCGAATTCATCGAGGCGGCGCGTGCCTCCGGGCAGCGGCCGTTCAAGATCATCGTCAAGCATATCATCCCGAACCTCGTCGGGCCGGTGGTCATCTTCGCGGCGCTGACCGTGCCTGAAATCATCGCCACGGAAAGCTTCCTCTCCTATCTCGGCTTCGGCGTGCAGGAACCGCTGACCTCGCTCGGCACGCTGATCGCCGAAGGAACCGACGCCATGGAAAGCATGCCCTGGCTGCTGATCTTCCCGGCAAGCTTCCTCGTCGCCCTGCTGCTCAGCCTGCTTTTCATCGGTGATGGCCTGCGCGACGCGTTCGACCCGAAGGATCGATAGAATGCTCCAAGAAAAAGACATCCTGCTCGAACTCAAGGATTACTCGATCACCTTCGCGACGCCCGACGGCGAGGTGAAGGCGGTCTCCAACATGAACCTCACCGTCCGGCGCGGCGAGCGCATCGCCATCGTCGGCGAGTCCGGCTCCGGCAAGAGCCAGACCTTCCTCGGCATCATGGGCCTGCTTGCCAAGAACGGCAGGACGACAGGACAGGCGCTGCTCGAAGGCAAGGACGTGCTGTCGCTGAAGTCGCGCGAGCTCGACCAGATCCGCGGCAAGGACATGGCCATGGTCTTCCAGGACCCGATGACGGCGCTGAACCCGTCGCTGAAGATTTCCCGACAGCTGACGGAACAGCTGGAGGTTCACCGCGGCCTGACGGCGCGCGCGGCATCCGACGCTGCCCTCGACATGCTGAAGCGCGTCGGCATCCCCGACCCGACGCGGCGCTTCCACCTCTATCCGCACGAACTCTCCGGCGGCATGCGCCAGCGCATTGTCATCGCCATGGCGCTGCTCACCAAGCCGAAGCTCCTGATTGCCGACGAGCCGACGACGGCGCTCGACGTCACTATCCAGGCGCAGATCCTCGATCTCTTCAACGATCTGACGGCGGAGATGAACACAGCGCTCATCATGATCACCCACGATCTCGGCGTCGTCGCCGGCCTCGCCGACCGCGTCGCCGTCATGTATGCCGGCCGCATTGTCGAGGAGGCGCCTGTCGACGAACTCTTCGATAGTCCCGCCCATCCCTATACGGCGGCGCTGCATGCCTCGATCCCGCGGCCGGACCAGGATGTCGATGACCTCGTCGTCATCCCCGGCCGCCCGCCGAACCTGCAGCACCTGCCGAAGGGCTGCAATTTCTCGCCACGCTGTTCGCAGGTCCAGGACGATTGCATCGACCGCCCGCCGCCGCTCGAAACCCTGGCGCCGCGCCACTGTGCGGCCTGCTATCACCCGTTCCCGCGTCGTGAGGAGTTGCTGAACCATGGCTGACCGATCGCTGCTGAGGGTCGAAAACCTCACCACCCAGTTCGAACTGCCGGCGAAAGGCCTCTTCAAGCCGCCGGTCTTCCTTACGGCCGTCAACAATGTCAGCTTCGATCTCGCTGAAGGTCGCACGCTCGGCGTCGTCGGCGAATCCGGCTGCGGCAAATCCACGCTTGGCCGTTCCATCCTGCGGCTGTTGAAATCGCAGAGGGGCCGCATCCTCTGGCAGGGCCGCAATCTTCTCGACCTGTCGGAGGAGGAGATGCGCGCCGCGCGCCGCGACATGCAGATCATCTTCCAGGATCCGATCGCCTCGCTCGACCCGCGCATGACGGTCGGCGACATCATCGCCGAGCCGCTCACTGTCTTCGAAACGAAGCTTTCGAGGGCCGAGCGTACCCAGCGCGTGCGCGAAATCATGAGCGCCGTCGGCCTCGTGCCTGAGATGATCAACCGCTATCCGCACGAGTTCTCCGGCGGCCAAGCGCAACGCATTGGCATTGCGCGTGCGATCGTCACCAAACCGAAACTCATTGTCTGCGATGAGCCGGTTTCGGCCCTCGACGTTTCGATCCAAGGCCAGGTCATTACGCTCCTGCGTAGGCTGCGAAAGGAATTCGGCCTGACGCTGATCTTCATCAGCCACGACCTCTCCGTCGTGCGCCTGATCTCCGACGACGTGCTGGTGCTCTATCTCGGCCGCGTGGTGGAATCAGGCGACTGCGCTACCGTCTTCGATCATCCCGCCCATCCCTATACGCAGGCGCTCTTTTCCGCAGCCCCGATCCCGGATCCGAAGCTCGCGCGCCTGCGCACCCGCATCCGCCTGCAGGGCGACCCGCCCTCGCCGCTCAACCCGCCGAAAGGCTGCGTCTTCTCTCCTCGCTGCTGGAAGGCGACCGACATCTGCCGCACCGAAATGCCGCCGACCGAGGAGGTTCGTCCCGGCCAGAAGGCCGCCTGCTATCATATGGACAGGCCGTGAATGGAACGAGGGCCGCATGAAGCGGCCTTCGCTTTTTCCAAACGCTTGTCACGTTCCCTTCGCGGCGAAACGGCCAAAACACAGATACTTCGGAATCTATAGCCTCCGATAACAAAGATTTAGATGCGAATATGTTATCCCCATCCTCGCCTAATCATGGGCTTGGGGAACCGCATAAATGAAATCGAAACTGTCCGGATTGATCGCGCTTGCCGCCGCCATCATCGCCACCTCCGCCGTATCGTCACATGCCGAAGATTTGAAATTCCAGCTCACCAACGGGACCAATTCCGTCCTGACGCGCTTCTACAGCTCGCCGACCGGCGTCAACAACTGGGAAGAAGACGTCTTCGGCGAGGATGTCCTCAATCCGGGCGAGACCGTGAACATCACCATCGCCGACGGCCGCACCGTCTGCAAATACGACATGCGCTTCGAATTCGACGAAGACTCGAACCTCGACACCACCGAAGACACGCAGGATCTTTGCGAGCTCGGCAGCTACACCATCCACGAATAAACACCTTCGCGCTCGCCGCCTTCGCTTGCCCGCGAAGGCGGCTTTCGGTTCCTTGTCCCAATGGCGCTCGCAATATCGACGCTTGTCACTCCGCCCGGCTCCGCGTATCAGCGGATGAAGCGTTAATTCAAAGCGATAGAGCGGCCTGTTGCATCAGCGGCGCTCCGATGCCGGGAGGACAAGGTGAACGGAAGACGGTTTCTGTCGATCGGTGAATGCATGGTGGAGCTCTCGCAGGCCGGCGACGGCCTGCTGCGCAAGGGCTTTGCCGGCGATACCTTCAATACCGCCTGGTATGCCCGCGCTTGCCTCGGCCCCGACTGGTCGGTCGATTATTTCACCGCGCTCGGTGACGACGCCATGTCGGACGAGATGGCTGCCTTTATCGCTGGAGCGGGTATCGGCACGAATCTCATCCGCCGCATCAAGGGCAAGACGCCCGGCCTCTACATGATCAACCTGAAGAACGGCGAACGCTCCTTCAGCTATTGGCGCGACAGTTCGGCCGCCCGCAGCCTGGCTGCTGATCCGGATCATCTGCGCGAGGCGGTGGAAAGCGCTGAAGTCATTTATTTCTCCGGCATCACCCTTGCCATCCTGCCGCAGGAGGATGCCGCAACGCTGCTCTCCGAAATCCGCCGCGCCAAGGCAGCCGGCAAGCTCGTGGTTTTCGACCCCAACATCCGTCCACGCCTGTGGTCGAGCTACGATGTGATGCATACGACGATCAGCGAAGGCGCTCGCTCCTCCGTGCTCGTCATGCCGAGCTTTGACGACGAGGCCGCTCATTTTGGTGACGATTCCATCGAGGCGACCATTCATCGCTACCGCGCGCTGGGCGCTCTCGATATCGTGGTCAAGAATGGCGCGGACGGTGTCAACTTGAATTTCGGCGGCGAGGAGACCTTCGTTCCGGCCGAAAGGGTCAAGAAGGTCGTCGATACCACGAGCGCCGGCGACAGTTTCAACGGCGCCTTCCTCGCACGATATCTTGAGAGTCAGGACGCGCCGGCAGCCGCCCGCTTCGCCGCAGGCGTGGCGGCTCGCGTCGTCAGCGAGCATGGGGCGTTGGTTGCAAGAGAAAAACTCGGGTTGAGCGGTCGCTGAACCCGCGCATGACGATCGCGCAGGTGTGCCATGCGCGGGCGCTCCCCGCTTTATCGGCATTCTTCCCCGTCAAGGGCGTAAAAATCAGGACTTCGTCGGCCGATCCGTCTCGCGAACCGCCTCGTCATGATACCAGCAGCTGTCGAGCGCTGCGTCGCAGACATCAGCCGCCTCGCGCTCCATCAGCTTGGCGCGTTCGAACCGGTTTGCGGCCCGCGTCGGTTTGACAGGAAACTGGTAGATCGTCGCGGATTCACGATGAAAACCGGTGGGCATGAGATCGCCTCCATTCCGTTCGGCGCATCGATATCAGGACTGCGACCATAGCATGATGCACATAGTTTATGCAAATTGCACAAAATATATGCATGAAGTAACTATGATTGATCCATATGCTGTCTACGACTGAAGCTTCCGCCTATTTGTTCAACACTTCACCATTTCGAACTAACGCCCAAATTTTCATCCGGTTCCGAGGCAGGAAACCTCTTTATCCTCCTGATGAATCAGCCTTCGATCGTTCAAACGGGCTTCTTTCGAGAAAGGGAAAAGTGCGGATCGACCGGCCGATTTAAGATTTTTCTTATGTCGGCAATCAAACTGGCACGCTACGTGCTTCGATAGGTGCATCCCCTGGCGGTCGGATGCGTTTGCGCGCCCAGATCGTCTCCGGGTTTGCTCACCTTCGTCGCATTGAGAGAGTCACGATGACAAAATATAAGCTCGAGTATATTTGGCTCGATGGGTACACCCCGGTACCGAACCTGCGTGGCAAGACGCAGATCAAGGAATTCGACGCATTCCCGACGCTGGAACAGCTTCCGCTCTGGGGCTTCGACGGCTCGTCGACGATGCAGGCCGAAGGCCGCAGCTCCGATTGCGTGCTGAAGCCCGTCGCCATCTATCCCGACCCGGCCCGCGCCAACGGCGTTCTCATCATGTGCGAAGTCATGATGCCCGATGGCGTCACGCCGCACCCGAGCAACGCCCGCGCCACCATCCTCGACGACGAAGATGCCTGGTTCGGCTTCGAGCAGGAATATTTCTTCTACCAGAACGGCCGCCCGCTCGGCTTCCCCGAGCAGGGTTATCCGGCTCCGCAGGGCCCCTACTACACCGGCGTCGGCTATTCTAATGTCGGCGACGTCGCCCGCGAGATCGTCGAAGAGCATCTCGATCTCTGCCTCGCTGCCGGTATCAACCATGAAGGCATCAACGCCGAAGTGGCCAAGGGCCAGTGGGAATTCCAGATTTTCGGCAAGGGCTCCAAGAAGGCCGCCGACCAGATCTGGATGGCACGCTACCTGCTGCAGCGCCTGACCGAAAAATACGGCATCGACATTGAATATCATTGCAAGCCGCTCGGCGACACCGACTGGAACGGCTCGGGTATGCATTGCAACTTCTCGACTAAGTACATGCGCGAAATCGGCGGCAAGGCCTACTTCGAAGCGCTGATGGCGCAGTTCGAAAAGAACCTGATGGACCACATCAACGTCTACGGTCCTGACAACGACAAGCGCCTGACCGGCAAGCACGAAACCGCTCCGTGGAACAAGTTCTCCTACGGCGTTGCCGACCGTGGCGCTTCGATCCGCGTGCCGCACTCCTTCGTCAAGAACGACTACAAGGGCTATCTGGAAGATCGCCGCCCGAACTCGCAGGGCTGCCCCTATCAGATCGCTTCGCAGGTTCTGAAGACGATCTCGGAAGTTCCGCTCGCCGGTTCGGCTTCCGCTGCTGCCTAACCTCCCAAGCGGCGCCGGTCCCCGATCGGCGCCGTCATTTTTTCTGCCTGAAAACTGCGATCAGCCCCTGACATATTCGCGGCGATCGAGCCGCTAAAAGCCTGAAAACACTGGCAAGCGGCTGTAATATTTCCATCATGGTCATGCCTCAAAATAGGAAAGCGGGAATCGCCGTTCCGGAACCCCGCTTTGGGGTTGAGCGTTGCCATATCACTGCAACGCGGATGGAAATCGCGACATGCTGCAACGTCCGGCAAATACTTATAGCGGCGAGAGCTGGGCCAATGCCGCCGCCGCCGGAAATCTGCCGGAAAGGCTGGTAATCGTTACCGATGCCTGGCACCCGCAGGTCAATGGAGTCGTTCGCTCGATCGAGAACACCAATCGCGAACTGGCGAAAATGGGGGTCGAGGTTGCGATGGTGACGCCGGAGCGTTTCCACAGTATCCCCTGCCCGACCTATCCGGAAATCCGCCTGTCGATTGCCAATTACCGACGTGTCGCGCGAGAGATCGAAAAGCACAATCCGACCTATGTGCATATCGCCACCGAAGGTCCGCTGGGATTGACCGCCCGCCGCTGGTGCCTGCGCAAGCGCATGCCGTTCTCAACCAGCTATCACACGCGCTTTCCGGAATATGTTTCTGCCCGCCTGCCGATCCCGGAGAGCTGGCTCTACGCCTTCGTGCGTTGGTTCCACAATGGCGGCGCCGGCTGCATGGTGGCGACGCCAAGCCTTGCTCGCGAATTGTCCGCGAGAGGCATCAAGAACCTGATGCCCTGGACCCGCGGCATCGACGCCACGCAATTCCATCCGATGCCGCTTGAGCCGGAGCCTCTTGGCCTGCCTCGGCCGATTTTCATGACCGTCGGCCGCGTGGCTCTGGAAAAGAACCTGCCGGCCTTTCTCGATCTCGACCTGCCGGGCTTCAAGGTCGTCGTCGGCGATGGTCCGGCGCGCGCCGAACTGGAGCAGCGTTATAAGAACGTCCATTTCACCGGAGTGAAATTCGGCGAGGATCTGGCGAAAATCTATGCCCAGGCCGATGTCTTCGTCTTCCCCTCGCTCACCGACACCTTTGGCAACACCATTCTCGAAGCCTTGGCATCGGGCGTGCCGGTCGCCGCCTATCCCGTCACCGGCCCGCTCGATATCATCGGCGAGGACAGCGAGGTCGGAGCACTCGACGCCGACCTGCAGGCAGCATGCCTGGCCGCTCTCTCCGCCTCGCGCACCAAGGCGCGTGAGCTTGCCATGCAATATTCTTGGGAAGCGGCAACGCAGCAATTCATCAACAATATTCGCGCTGCCAATGGGGTCATCACGCCGAAATGGAAAAAGGCTTGGCAATTCGCCAAGTCGCTACCAAGAAGCAGAAAGCCCGGCGAAACCGCCGGGCCTCTCCCATCCGGAGATTGATCGACGTTACTTGTAAGTGCCTGGAAAGCGCCGGCTATATCAGGCGCCAGCGCAGCCGCGAGGACGAACGCGTCGTCGCGCTTCGGCTGACGGAGGAAGGTAAGTGCCTCAAGGAAAAAGCGACTGGCAATCCCCGGCTGCATCGCCGCCGCTACAGGCTGAGATCGTGGCGCTGCGCGAGGCGTTGAACAAGAGCGTGGCTTAGCGATAGACTACCACCAAGATAGCAAGGTCGCCTGGAGTACCCCCTCTGCCCTGCCGGGCATCTCCCCCACAAGGGAGGAGATCGGCTGGGCGGACCCGCTCGTTCCAACATCAATTGTTTGGAGAGATTCCATCCACGAGTCGATCTCCCCCCTTGTGGGGGAGATGTCCGGCAGGACAGAGGGGGGTGCACGGCGGGCTACGTCGAACCCTACGTCCGCCTCTTCTTCGACTCGTACGGATTATCAGGCGAACGGAAATGGATGCGGATCGGCACGCTCGGCATATCAAAATCGGCGCGCAACCCGTTGATCAGGTAGCGCGTATAGGATTCCGGCAGCGCGTCGGAGCGGGTGCACGAGATCATGAAGGCCGGCGGACGGGCCTTGACCTGCGTCATATATTTCAGCTTGATGCGGCGGCCGGAAACGGCCGGTGGCGGATGTTGGATCTGCTGCGTCTCCAGCCAGCGATTGAGCCGCGCCGTCGAAATACGCTTGTTCCACACCCTGTCGGTATCGATGATCGACTGCATCAGCTTGTCGAGTCCCCAGCCGGTCTGGCCGGAGATCGGCACGGCGCGAATGCCGCGCGCCTGCGGCAGCAGCCGATCGGTCTTTTCACGCAGATCCGCAAGCACCGCTTGCCGGTCCTCGATCATGTCCCACTTGTTGAAGGCGAGCACGGCCGCGCGACCCTCGCGCAGTACGAGGTCGACGATCTGCAGGTCCTGCTTCTCGAAGGGGATTGTCGCATCGAAAACGATGACGACGGTTTCGGCGAAGCGGATGGCCCGCAGGGCATCGGCGACCGAAAGCTTCTCCAGCTTCTCCGTCACCCGCGCTTTCCGGCGCATGCCGGCGGTATCGAACATTTTGATGGTGCGGCCGCGCCAGTCCCATTCCACCGAAATGGAATCGCGGGTGATGCCTGCCTCCGGGCCGGTCAGCAGCCGATCCTCGCCGAGGAAGCGGTTGATCAGCGTCGACTTGCCCGCATTCGGCCGGCCGACGATTGCCACTCGCAGCGGCTTGGTCTCGTCATAAGCTGGCTCTTCGTCCTCGTCCTCACCCTCATCAGCTGAGTGGGGAATATCGACGTCCGTGACGGCAACATCCTCCTTGGCATAGGCCCGGTCCTTGCCGATCGCCTCGACGATCGCGTCGCGCAGATCGAGCATGCCTTGCCCGTGCTCGGCCGAAATCGGCGTCGGCTCGCCCAGCCCCAGCGTATAGGCGTCATAGAAGCCGCTGTCGGAGCCGCGCGCCTCGGATTTGTTGGCGACGAGCACCACCGGCTTGCCGCGCCGGCGCAGCATTTCGGCAAGAGCGGTATCCACAGGCGTCAGCCCGTTCTTGGCGTCGACGACGAAAAGCGAAAGATCAGCCTCATCGATTGCCGCTTCGGTCTGCGCGCGCATCCGGCCCTGCAGGCTTTCCTCGTCGGCTTCTTCCAGACCGGCCGTGTCGATAATCGTAAAGGTCAGCCCCATCAGCCGCGCATCGCCCGGCCGGCGGTCGCGCGTCACGCCTGGTGTATCATCGACGAGCGCAAGCTTCTTGCCCACCAGACGGTTAAAAAGCGTCGACTTGCCGACATTCGGACGACCGACGATGGCGACCGTGAAACTCATTCTTTTTCCTTAAAACTCAGCCCTGCGCGGCGGGCGCCTTGCCGGATGCGGTAATGAGATCAAGCATCATCTGCGCCCGATTGGCAACAGGACGCGGGCTGCCGGCGTCGTCGACAATCGACTGGAACCATTGCCGCGCCTGCGCCATGTTGTCGGCCTTGTAGGCGGCCAGACCGAGTGCTTCGCGCGCCGAATGGCGGAAAGCGTTACTCGGCACGGCCATTTCTTCGATCGCAGCCGAAACCTGCTCATAAGAGCCGTTCTCGATCAGCAGCCAGCCCGCGCGCATTTTGGCGACATCGCGCACGGCAGCCGGCACGCTGTTGTCTTTGCCGATCTCATTGAAGGCGGCGATCGCAGCAGCAGCATCGCCCTTCTGCGCCTGGACAGTCGCCGCCCGCATGCGCGCCAGCACCGGATAGGCGCCATGGCCTTCCTTCTCCAGCTTTTCAAGCGCGGCCAGCGCCTCGTCGTTCTTGTTTTCGTCGGCAAGCTTCATCGCCGCCAGAAACTGGTCGCCGGCGCTGGAGGAGCGGTTGTCGTCCCAATATTCATAGAGAACCTTGCCGGCGGTGCCGAGAACGATCAGAACGGCGACGACAATGATATAGCGGCCGAACCGGCGCCAAACGCCCTTCATCTGGTCGGACCGCAATTCCTCATTGACTTCACGGATGAAGCTGTCGTCGTTGAATGCCATTCTCGTCTCCGGCCGCGGAAATACCTATACGCATGTGCATGACACGCACATTTCCGGCCTTCTACCCCATTTTGCCGCCGTTGTAAGGGGGATGTGAAAGATTCGTCACATGGCGAGCGGCGAAACGCCGATCAGCCATTCGTGCAGCTTCCAGATGATCAGCGCCCAGACGAGGATCCCGATGACGGCGGCATAGAGGTCGTACTTGGCCGAGACGAAGGGCCGGAGCGTGATTTCGCCCGCCAGCTCGCGGCGCTTGAGTGAAATGCGCACAATCACGCCCCAGGCAAGGAAGGCCGCAAACAGCAGGACCGACGATGTCTCGCCGTTGGCGAGCAGGTGCGCCAGCGCCCAGATCTTTACCGACAGCACCATCGGATGTTTGGTCCTGGTCGCTATATGCCCCGCCGGCAGCAGCGAGGCGACGAGACAGATCATCGCGAACAGCATCAGCGTGATTGATATATGAGCCATCCAGACCGGCGGATTGTAGAGCATGCCAGTCACCTGCCGTGCCTGACCAAATCCGTAGATCAGGAGGATCAGTGTGAGGATGCTCGCGATCGAATAACCGGCCCGCCAGCCCTTCTCGCCGAGACTTGCGATCATCGAGCGGCGCAGATCCGGAGCCACCACCCGCACCAGATGCACCCCGAGAAAAAGTATGATGCCGACGATAAGCAGTGCCATTGCGGTCCCTTCCGTGCAGTTTGACATGACTTAGCGGTTGGCGGGAAAAAATGCCAGTTGTGACCGCAGCTTCGCCGCAATTCTGTCGGAGGGAAACCGCGAACAAATTGTCGCGGTGCCCATGTCTCGTCCTCTCCTCGCCAGCTGTCTGGTTGCGTCCCTCGTTCTTCCCGCGGCGGCAGAGGCGGCCGACCGACCGAAGCAGCTCGTCATCATCTCTTTCGACGGCGCCCACGACAACGCGCTCTGGCTGAAAAGCCGCGAGATGGCGGCGAAGAACGGCGCCCATTTCACCTATTTCCTCTCCTGCACCTTCCTGATGAACGAGGCGGCGAAAAACGCCTACCAGGCGCCACATCAGAAACGCGGAAAATCCAATGTCGGCTTCGCCCAGAGCGACGACGAAATCCGCGAGCGCCTCGGCAATATCTGGCATGCCCATCTCGAAGGTCACGACATAGCGAGCCATGCCTGCGGCCATTTTGACGGCCGCCTCTGGAGCGAGGCCGACTGGTCCGCCGAATACGCGACCTTCCATGCCACGTTGAAAAATGCCTGGAAGAGCGTCGGCCTCGATGAACCCGCCGGCTGGCAGGATCTGGTCGATCACGGCATCAAGGGCTTTCGCGCTCCCTATCTCTCGGCGACGGCGGGCGCCGACATGATCGCCGCCGAGAAGAAGGCGGGCTTCACCTATGACGCGAGCCTCGTCACCAAGGGTCCGGCCATGCCTGTCGAAGAAGACGGCATCCTCCGCTTCGGCCTGCCCCTGATCCCCGAAGGCCCCAGCGAAAAGCCGATCATCGGCATGGACTACAATCTCTTCGTCCGCCATTCCAAGGGTGAGGAGGACAGCGCGGATTCGAAGGCATTCGAAGACCGCGCTTACGCCGCCTTCTCCCAGGCTTTCGACCGCCAATATAACGGCGACCGCATTCCCCTCCAGCTCGGCTTCCATTTCGTCGAAATGAACGGCGGCGCCTACTGGCGCGCGCTCGACCGCCTGGTCAGAAACGTCTGCCATAAGACCGACGTGGCCTGCGTCAGCTATTCCGAAGCCATCCCGATGATCAAGGCGCGTGGGAAATTGGAGCAGACCTCAGGGCTCTGACGGTGTTTTAAAATTGAGGGGTAGTGCCGTTCAGCCCCATCCGCCCAAACCTCACCAGTCAACCATCGACATGCGCGACGCCGGCTTCCCTCTCCAGATAGTGCCGATCGATCGCAGGTAGCGGTTCATCGTCGATCGCCGCCTCGAAAGTCCTAAGACGTTTGTAGATGGACAACAGCTCGATAATAGTCGTCCAGGAACTTACGAGATATTGAAAAGATCCGCGAACCTGATCGAAAACATTCGTAATCTGCGTCATCAATCCCAGCGTCAGCTTACCTGCGACGATCGATGGAATGAGAACGATAAAACTGAATATATTATCAGCCTGGGAATAGAAGAGACGTGCGACATTGAAGTATGTATAGTGGAAATAGATACGGAAATAATTCCGTCGGACATTCGTGAATAATTCAGCCAACGTTAACGGATCCGCGCGATCTGCATGATCCTCGCCATAGACCAGTTCCTTGCGGTAGTGGGCTTCCACGCGCTGATTGAGGAATTGCAGCCCAGGCAGCTTGATACCGACAATAGCCAGAAAGACTGTTCCAAACAACGACCAGAAGATTGCGGCCCAGACAAGCGCATGCGGGATGGCGCCGATTAGCGGCAATTCCGTAATATTTGCGCCAAGCCGAAAAAGTACCGGCAAGAATGCAATCAAAGTCATGATGGAATCGACAAAGCTGACGCCCAAACCCTCAACCGTTTGTGCAAAGCGCATCGTGTCGTCCTGCACGCGCTGAGACGCGCCTTCCACATGCCGCAGCTTGGGCCAGTTAGCGACATAGTAGTCGTTCATCGCTGTGCGCCAACGAAATACCCAATGGCTTACGAAGAACGAGGTAAACACCCGAATCGCGACCGCAACAAACGCTATACTGGCGAATATCAGCAGTTCCGCATAAAATCGTGAAGCGGGAACGGAACCGACCTTCTCTAGGGCCTGCTGGACCAAATTATAGAAAGGCCCATACCAAGCGTTCACAGCAACACTGACCTGTACACCAAAGTAAGTCGTGAAAATGATCAGCGAAGCACCGAGAACTGACCAATACTGCCAGGGATGCGGACTATACCAGAACCAGAAGGCAGTGAACAAACCAACGACAATTGCATAATAGATATAGAACCACAGGAAAGGTGCCGTCCAAAAGACAGACACACCGATAGGTGCTTCCTGCCCTTCGGGCAGCGGCGGCAGTCCGATCGCCGCGCCGGCCTGCTCGCCACCAAAATACCAAAGAAGGACCGCGGCCAGGCACCAGAGCGCGGCCGATATAAAGAAAGCTTTTGGTTTTGGGAAAAATGAAAGGAACACTGGGGCACTTTCCTGAACGGGAATCTCGGGAGCATCAGCAGATGCTGATTGCCCGGAAATTAAGGCACTTCGAAGAAAGCGGCAATGGACTCAAGCCATTGTTACGCACTTGTAACCACTTAATGGATTTCCTTCATCACCGGCATCGCCATTGAAGCGCACGCGACCAGGGCAATGGCAGCGATCACCGTCGGCAGGGTAAAGCTGCCCGAGCGTTCGGCAATCCAGCCGGCAACAATCGGCCCGACGATCTGGCCGACGCCGAAGGCGGCCGTCATCATCGCCAGGATCCGCCGCGGACTCTTCGGGGAAAGCTTGCGGCCGATCTGCAGTCCGTAGGCAGTGATCGCAAGGAATGTCGCCCCGAATAGCGCACCGCCGATCAGCGGCGCGACCGAGGGCGGCAGCGCCACGGTGGCGAGCACGCCGGCGGCTTCGATGAGAAGAGCCGCGACATAGACGCCGCCGAGCCCGAGCGGCCTGACCAGCGGCTTCCAGGCAAACAGCGCCACCGCCGCCGTCACACCGGCAATGAACCAGCAGAGAAATTCGACGAAAGCTCCCGTCGCCGCCATGCGTGCGATGGTGACGAGGAAGGTCGCCGTGATGACGTAGCCGAAGCCGAACAAGCCGTAGGAGAGCGTGACAAGCACCATCGGCCGGCTCCAGTTGAGTGCCGGTTCCTTGCCCGTTCGTGCTGCTTGTGCCGGCGCCGTGGGCAAGAGCCACCAGACGACGGCGAGACTTGCCGCGCAATAGAGCGCTCCGCCGATCCAATCGGCGCGCCAGCCGCCGGGTCCGTCATGAAAACCGAGACCGATCAGCAGCACCATCACCGAAGAAAGCGCAATCCCGGCCCCCGGCCCGCCGAAATGCGCCGCCTGCACATGGTCATTGCCGGCAGCAGCACCGTGGCTGAGCACGATCGACGAAGTGAAGACCATCGCAAAAGCGCTGGCGAGACCGGCGAGGAACCGAATGACGACAAAGACCGCAACAGAATCGGTGGCGGCCATGGCGGCGAGCAGGATTGCGTTGGCCAACAATGCCGCAAGCGCCACCAGCCGTTCGCGCCCCGCCGCCCAGCCATAAGCCGCCAGCACGGCGCCGACGAGATAACCGACGAAATTAGCCGACGCGATAAGGCCGGCATCCGCCGCCGAAAGCGGCACGCCGCTCATCATGCCGGGCAGGATCGGCGTAAAGGAGAAGCGCCCGAAGCCCATGGCCGCCGCCATGGCGACGGCGCCGGCAGCGGCGATAGAGACGAGATTCGGCGGGGAGCGAGGGGGGCGGGAAAGCATGCAACGCTTATCGCGCTGCAGCACCCGCATCGCAAACGACTATTTCTGATCGATTGATCAATTCCGCGAAAGTCGATGGATGAGGTGAGCGCTCCGAGTTCGATGAATGCAAGGAGCGGCGTGCTTCGAGGCTTCGCCCTATGGGCTGCGCACCTCAGCATGTGGGGCTTTGGAGGATGCCGCGCTTATAACCGCGGACGCTGGAGTATGCGCACAGCCGCCAAGAGAACCTCATCCTGAGGCGCCCCGCGGGGCCTCGAAGGACGAGGCGGGGGCGCCGACGATGAAACCCTACGCCCGCCCATCCGGCAGCGTCAAAATCACCGGCCCATTCCGCGTCGCAACCACCGTGTGCTCGAATTGCACGGTCGGCGCCTTCGGATCGGCATAGAGCGTCCACGCATCGTCGCCGCCTTCGGCCCAGGTCGCGCCGAGCGAAAGAAACGGCTCGACGGTGAAGACGAGGCCATCCGTCATCACACGTTTTTCCGACGGATCCGGCCAGGTCGAGAGCTCGGCCGGCTCCTCGTGCAGCGAGCGGCCAACGCCGTGGCTCGCCAGATTGGCGACCAGCGTATAGCGGTTCTTCTGCGCGAAAGCGCCGACGGCGGTGCCGATCTTTGCCAGAGGTTCGCCCGCTTTCACCTGATTGAGCCCGACCCAGAGCGCCCGCTTGCCGTCGCGGCAGAGGCGTTCGATCTTCGGCTTGACCGGCGGCATCGCAAAGGAAGCGCCGGTATCTGCGAAGAAGCCGTCCTTTTCCGCCGAGACGTCGATATTGATCAGGTCGCCGGCTTGGATGACACGCGCGCCTGGAATGCCGTGGGCGATTTCTTCGTTGACGCTGATGCAGGTGGCGCCGGGAAACTGGTAGCAGAACTCCGGCGCCGAGCGCGCGCCTGAATCCTCGAGCACCTTGCGGCCGATCCGGTCGAGCTCCAGCGTCGTCATGCCGGGCTCCATCGCCGCCGCCATCACCTGGATGGTGTTGGCGCAGATCCGGCCGATCTCTTTGAGCTTTGTCAGTTCATCGTCGTTTGCGATTACCATTCGTCTCTTCCGGCCTGCACGCGACGGCCGCGGCCGCCTTAGAGCACGCGTCCGGCAGGACGCGCTGAGGAATTGCGCTGATCAAGCCGTGGCTTTCGCCCCTTCGCCCCTTTCAGTCAATGCCTTTCTGACGATCGGCGCGACTTTCGTCCCGTAGAGCTCGATGCCGCGCATGATCTGATCATGCGGCATCAGGCCGATCGCCATCTGCAGCAGGAAGCGGTCGTTCTTGAATATCGCATGATGGGCGATGATCTTTTCCGCAACCACCTCCGGATCGCCGAGGAAGAGCGCGCCGTTCGGCCCGCGAGACAGATCGAAATGCGCTCGGCTCGTCGGTCCCCAGCCGCGCTCGCGGCCGATACGGTTCATCACCTCGGCCTGCGGGCCGTAGAACTGGTCAGCGGCTCTCTCCGTCGTGTCGGCGATGAAGCCATGGACATTGATGCTGGTCTTCAGCTTCGCCTGATCCTGCCCTGCCCGGCGCGCAGCCTCGTGGTAGAGATCGAAGAGCGGCGCGAAACGGCGCGGCTCGCCGCCGATGATCGCGAGCGCCACCGGCAGTCCGAGCGCCCCGGCGCGCGCCACCGACTGCGGTGTGCCGCCGACCGCGATCCACAGCGGCAGCGGATCCTGCAGCGGCCTGGGATAGACGCCGCGTCCGTTGATCGCCGCGCGAAGCTCACCCTTCCACGCGACAGTCTCGTCGTCGCGTAGCGCCAGCAGCAGATCGAGCTTCTCCTCGAAAAGCTGGTCGTAATCCTCGAGGTTGTAGCCGAACAGGGGGAAGGACTCGATGAAAGAGCCACGCCCTGCCATGATCTCGGCACGGCCGTTGGAAATGAGATCAAGCGTCGAAAACTGCTGGAACACACGCACCGGATCGTCGGAGGACAGAACGGTGACGGCGCTGGTCAGCCGGATGTTTTTGGTCTTGACGGCCGCAGCCGCCAGCGCCACGGCAGGGGCCGATACCGCATAATCCGGCCGATGATGTTCGCCGAGGCCGAAGACGTCGAGCCCCACCTGATCGGCAAGCTCGATCTCCTCGATCAGATGCTTCAGCCGCTCGGCCCCCTCAGCTCCCTTGCTGCGGGAGGGATTGGGATTAACATCGGCGAATGTGTAAAGGCCCAGTTCCATCATCGGCATCCTGTTGAACTCGATCCGGAGATAAGGATGGCGGTGATGGAGCGCAAATACAAATTGTGGAACGGATTGTTCGAGAATCTTGATAGGCGGAGGTATGTTTTTAAGGGATCGATTGGCACCACCTGCGAGGTATGATTGGGTGAAGGCAAGGACGATTAAAGAGTCTTTGCGCCGTAGACACGGCGCTGCTGGATTCCTGTGACAAGCACAGGAATGGGGGAGCAAGTGGTGGGCACCGCGCCACCCATATCCCGTATCATTAAAGCGTTTTGTCAGAAGCTAAACTGCGTAAACAGTTGTTGTTGAACTCCGCGAGTGCCGAGAACTCCCTCATTCCTGTGCTTGTCACAGGAATCCAGCAGTCGCGCGTCCGCGCGACAGGAGACTTATCCTCTCACAAACCGAAGAGATGAAATGAAACGTCCTCCCACTCTGGATTCTCCCGCTCAATCAGGTTGAGCTTCCACTGCCTAGGCCACTTCTTGATCGTCTTTTCCCGTGTGATCGCAGTCGTCAGCAGATCATGCTCCTCGAACCACACCAAAGTCTTGACCCCGTATTTCGATGTAAATCCTGGCGTCAGTTCATTCTGGTGCTCGTATAATCGGCCGGCAAGATCACGCGTCACGCCGGTGTAGAGCGTGCCGTTGCGTGCGGATGCGAGGATGTAGACGTAGCCTTTCATGCCGACAGATTGGCACAGAGTAGCGTGAAAAGCACAGGACTAAATCCAGCGCAAACGGCGCTCCCGAACCACCAATTCGAATCTGAATTCAACGACTTCGAAGCCTCAGCGGAATCATCTTTCAAACCGCCTCACGCCTCACTCGAAGCATGCGGACGGCGCGGCCCTCGCCACGCCGCCCCCACCGCTCACATCGTCGCCAGCAGCTCCGCCAACTGATCAGCCGCCTTGCCCCATCCCTCATGGAAGCCCATCTTCTCATGCGCTTCCTTGTCCTCGGCGCGCCAGTGCAGCGCCTTGGCCGTATATTTCGTGCGACCGTTGCCGAGGTCTTCGAGCAGGATGACGCCGGTGAAGAAGGGTTTTTCAGACGGCATCCAGGCGCTGCTATAGGCGTCGGTGAAGACGATCTTCTCGTTCTCGACGACCTCCAGATAGACGCCGCGATTCGGATACTGATTGCCCTCGGGATCCTGCATGACGACGATGCTGGAACCGCCGGGCCGCACGTCGAGCGTTGCTTCCGCCACACCCCAGGGGCGCGGCACGAACCATTGCTTCAGCAGGTCGGGATCGGTCCAGGCTTTGTAAATCTTCTCGCGCGAAGCGTCGAATTCGCGAACAAGGACGAGTTCATGTTGCGTGTTGACGATCATTTCAACATCTCTCCGTTTGAGTGAAACCCGTTTCGTATCAGGTTGTTACAAGGACGTGTCAAACTTCGCCGTTCCGACAGCACGCCGAAATTAATTTGCAATCGGCTGCGCCGCCTCTTCCTGCATCTTGTCGATCTGCCGGCGGATATGGGCGGCTTCCGCCGCCGAATGGGCAAGCGCGATGGCATGGTCGAAGGCTTCGCGCGCCTGGCTGGTCAGACCAAGCTGCTTCAGCAGCCCGCCCCGCAGACCGTGATAATAGAAATAGCCCCCGAGCTTCTCGCCGAGCGGATCGATAAGATCCAGCGCCTCCTGCGGCCCTTGCAGCTTGGAAACGACGACCGCGCGATTAAGCGCTACGACGGGCGACGGCTGAACACGTTCCAGCGCGCGGTAAAGCAGATCGATCTCCGCCCAGTCGGTGTCTTCGGCGCGTTTCGCGCGGGAATGGATGGCGGCGATGGCCGCCTGAAGCTGGTAGGGTCCGGGTTGGCGGTGGCGCACCGCCTTGTCGAGAAGCGCCAGGGCCTCATTGATGAAAAGCTGGTTCCAGAGAGAGCGGTCCTGATCCTCGAGCAGCACGATTTCGCCTTCGGGACTGAAGCGCGCCGGGCGGCGCGATATCTGCAGAAGCATGAGCGCAAGCAACCCCATCAACTCCGGTTCGGACGGAAAGATGTGCAGCATAAGGCGTCCCAGCCGGATCGCTTCGTCGCTGAAGGCGGCTGCCTCATGCCTGGGATCGGCCTGGCTGTAGCCCTCGTTGAAGATGAGATAGATCATCGTACTGACGATCGAGAGACGCTCGGCCCGTTCCTGCGAGCTTGGCGTTTCGAAAGGCACGCCGGCCTTGGCGACACGCGCCTTGGCCCGAGTGATGCGTTGCTCCATGGCGCTTTCGGAGACCAGGAATGCGCGCGCGATCTGTGTCACCGAAAGGCCGGAGACGATGCGCAGCGCCAGCGCGATCTGCTGGGTTGCCGGCAGATCGGGATGGCAGCAGATGAAGAGGAGCCGCAGGATATCGTCACGATAATTGGAATCGTCCAGCCGCTCGGCAATGTCGCTTTCGGCATCCTCGGTATCGGAAATGACGTCCTCATCCGGCAGCGCCTGAAGCTTCGACCGTTTGCGCACGGCATCGATACCGCTGTTGCGACCGACGAAAATGAGCCAGGCCGTCGGATCGCGCGGCGGTCCTTTTTCCGGCCATGTCCGGATCGCCCGCAGGCATGCCTCTTGGAACGCCTCTTCCGCGGTATCGAGATCGCGGAAATAGCGCAACAGCGCGCCGAGCGCTTTCGGGCGGGCTGAGGCAAGGGCAAGGTCGATCCAGGCGATATCGGTCATGATGCAGCATCTCCCGGCCTGAACACGTAGAAAGGCCGAATTTCGTAAGAGGTGGAGCCGGGATTGACGGCGGATAGCTGTTTCGAGAAGGCGACTGCCTCGTCGAGCGTATCGAAATCAACCACGTAAAAGCCGAGAAGCGCCTCTTTCGTTTCCGCGAACGGCCCATCGATGACGAGAGCTTCGTCCTTGCCCTTGCGCACGGTCGTCGCCACCGTCGTCGGCATCAGCCGGCCGACAGGCCCCAGCTTGCCGGCTTTGGCAAGCGGCTCCTGCACGGCGTAAAGCTTTTCCATGACGGCAGCCTCCTCCTCTTTGGTCCAGGCGAAGACGGTTTCCTCATGGGCGTAACAAAGGATTGCATAAAGCATCGGTCACTCCTCTTTCCAAATGACGAAGGAGTAACCGCTTACCCGACAGACCGCATCAAAAAATTATTGACGAAGCGGAAGCGCCATCATGCTGCTATCAGCAAGAATGAGGATGCCTCCGCCACTAAGAAAAATTGTTATTTTTTGTTAGACGCGGTATTATTCAGGCCATGAGAACCCTGACGATTTCCCTTTCCCCTCAACAAATCGCGCGTCTTCACGATGCGGTGGAGTCGGGAGCCTATGCCTCCAATAGTGAGGTCATACGCGATGCGCTTCGCCTGTGGGAACAGCGAGAGGAAGCCAGGCAGATGGAAATGAGCCGCCTCAAGAGGGCCTATGACGAGGGCATGGCAAGCGGCAAAGGCCGCGAGGTCGACGCAGCCACGCTTTTGGCAGAGTTGAAGGCGGAAGCCCGTAAGCGTGGCTAGATATATTCTTAGTCCCCACGCCGAGGAAGATTTACGCGATATCTGGCGTTCCATCGCGCCAGACAATGAGCCGGCGGCCGACGCCCTTCTCATCCGGATCCTGGAAAAGGTGGAGCTTGCCGCCGAGCACCCGCACATGGGCTCGCCACGCCCTGAGTTGAGTCCGACAGCGCGGCTTCTCATTGAAGGGCGCTATATCGCAATCTACGAATCCATGCCTTACGGCATCTTCGTCGCTGCAGTGGTATACGGCGCCCGCGATGTCGAGAACTGGTTGAGTTGACAGGAACACCTGTTCTTTCGTCACCCCTCGCTCAATGTCCGCCTGACCGCATTCTTCCAGCCCTTGAGCTTTGCCGTCCGCACCTTCTCGTCCATATCGGGCTCGAACCGCCGGTCGCGTTTCCACGTCGCCGAAAAGCCGTCCCTATCAGGCCACACCCCTGCCCGGCCGCCGGCGAGCCAGGCCGCACCCAAGGCGGTGGTCTCCAGGATCACCGGGCGATCGACCGGGGCATCGAGCAGGTCAGCGAGGCGTTGCATCGTCCAGTCGGAGGCGACCATGCCGCCATCGACGCGGAGTACCGTATCCTCGGCGCCGTTCTTCCAGTCCTTCTGCATGGCATCGAGCAGGTCGCGGGTCTGGTAGCAGACGGCTTCGAGCGCCGCGCGGGAAAGCTCCGCCGGGCCGCTGTTGCGCGTCAGCCCGAAAATCGCGCCCCGCGCTTGGGCATCCCAATATGGCGCGCCAAGCCCGGTGAAGGCCGGGACGAGATAGACCTCCTGCGTGGGATCGGCCTTTTCGGCAAGCGCATTGGTCTCGGCGGCGCTGCCGATGATGCGAAGCCCGTCGCGCAGCCATTGCACGGCAGCACCCGCGATGAAGATCGAACCTTCGAGCGCATAGGTCGTCTCGCCGTTCAGGCGGTAGGCAATGGTGGTCAGCAGTCGGTTTTTCGAACGCACCATATCGGCGCCGGTATTGAGCAGCGCAAAACAGCCGGTACCGTAAGTCGATTTCATCATGCCGGGCGCAAAGCAGGCCTGACCGATGGTCGCCGCCTGCTGGTCGCCGGCGACACCAAGGATCGGGATCGCGGCGCCGAAAATCTCCGGATCGACCGTGCCGAAATCGGCGGCGCAGTCCTTAACCTCCGGCAGCATGGCGGCCGGCACTCTCAGAATGTCGAGCAGATCCTCGTCCCAAGCGTTTTCAGCAATGTTGTACATCAGCGTGCGTGAGGCATTGGTCGCGTCGGTCACGAAGCTCTTGCCGACGGTCAGCCGCCAGATCAGGAAGGTGTCGATCGTCCCGAAGCAAAGATCACCCCGGGCCGCACGCGCCCGCGCCCCCTTCACGTTGGCAAGCATCCAGGAGAGCTTGGTGCCGGAGAAATAGGGATCAAGGATCAGGCCGGTTTTCTTGGTAAAAACCCGCTCCAGATCCTGCCGTTTCAGGTTGTCGCAATAGCTTGCCGTGCGCCGGTCCTGCCAGACGATGGCATTCTGGATCGGCCGGCCGGTCTCGCGCTCCCACACAACCACGGTCTCGCGCTGGTTGGTGATGCCAAGCGCGGCGATGTCCGTCGCCGTCAGCTTCGCTTCGTGCAGCGCCATCTTGACGGTGGCGACGACCGAATCCCAGATCTCCTCGGGGTCATGCTCGACCCAGCCGGAGCGCGGATAGATCTGGGTGAATTCCTTCTGGCCCTTGCCGACGATCTGCATGTCGCCATCAAAAACAATCGCCCGTGTCGACGTCGTTCCCTGATCGATCGCCAGAACATATCCGCTCATGAAATCCCTCTCCCTAGAGCAATTCCAGCAAAAGTGCGCAGCGATTTTGCGTCCGGAATTGCGTGGAACAAAGAGATAGAGCATTTCCGTGATTCGGAGAAAAACGGAAATGCTCCACGCCGATTATCATGACAAATCAATAGGACACGGATGCGGGCGAGAAAAGCCAATAAAGCGGAATTGCCAGCCAGCCGGCTTTGGGAATAACCTCGCGGCTAACGCTGCGACGCAGCATCGGCATTCACGGAGAAACAGCATGAGCAGATCAGTCGTCGTCACCGGTTCCACCAGCGGCATCGGCCTTGCGATCGCCACCGCCTTTGCCGAAGCCGGCGACAATATTGTCATCAACGGTTTCGGAAACGCCGATGAAATCAAGGCGACCGTCGCGCGACTTGAATCGGCATCGAAGGGCCGGGCGATCTACCATCCGGCCGACATGACGAAACCCACCGAGATCGCCGACCTGATCGAAACTGCGGCGAAGACCTTCGGCAGCGTCGATGTCCTCGTCAACAATGCCGGCATCCAGCATGTCGAGAAGATCGAGGATTTCCCGATTGAGAAATGGGATCAGATCATCGCCATCAACCTGTCGAGCTCCTTTCACACCATGCGCGCCGCCATTCCGCTGATGAAGGCTAGGAAGCATGGCCGCATCATCAACATCGCCTCGGCCCACGGGCTCGTCGCCTCCCCCTTCAAATCCGCCTATGTCGCGGCAAAGCATGGTATATTAGGCCTCACGAAGACAGCGGCGCTGGAACTTGCCGAATTCGGCGTGACGGTCAACGCCATCTGCCCCGGCTACGTGCTGACGCCGCTCGTCGAAAAGCAGATACCCGATACCGCCAAGGCGCGCGGCATGACCGAGGAGCAGGTGAAGAGCGAGGTCATCCTCAAGGCGCAGCCGACGCGTGAATTCGTCAAGGCCGAGGAGATCGGCGCGCTGTCGCTCTACCTTGCGAGCGGTGCCGCCCGGCAGGTGACCGGAACCCACATCTCGATTGACGGTGGCTGGACGGCGGCCTAACCATTTGGAAAAGACAACCGGGAATACCATGAACGACAGCATTCGCTTCATCCTGAATGGCGAGGACATCGAACTCACCGATGTCGGACCGACCGAGACGCTTCTCGATTTTCTGCGGTTGAAGCGGCGCCTCACCGGCACCAAGGAGGGATGCGCGGAAGGCGACTGCGGCGCCTGCACCGTGCTCGTCGGCCGGCTCGTCGACGGCAAGCTTGCCTATGAATCCGTCAATGCCTGCATCCGTTTCACCGGCTCGCTGCACGCCACGCACGTGGTGACGGTCGAGCATCTGGCCGGCCGGGATGGCGCCCTGCATCCGGTGCAGCAGGCGCTTGTCGATTGCCATGGCTCGCAATGCGGCTTCTGTACCCCAGGCTTCGTCATGTCGCTGTACGGCCTCTGGCTGACGAAGGAAAAACCCGGCCGCCGCGAGATCGAAAAGGCATTGCAGGGCAATCTCTGCCGCTGCACGGGTTACGAGCCGATCGTCAAGGCGGCCGAGCAGGTGAGCCTGATGCGGCCGAGCGCCCTGTTCGACCCGCTGGAGCGCACGCGCTCGGAAATCATCGCACGGCTCTGGGCCATGCAGGCGAGCGGCACCATCCGGATTGCCAAAGGCGAAGACCGTTTGATCGTGCCGGCTTCGGTCCAGGCACTGGCCGAAGTTCTCTCGCAGGAGCCCGACGCGATCGTCGTTGCCGGCTCGACCGATGTCGGCCTCTGGGTGACGAAACAAATGCGGCGGCTGAGCCCGGTCGTCTTCATCAACCACCTGAGCGAATTGCAGTCGATCACCGAAAGCGAGGACGGCGTCACCATCGGCGCCGGCGTCAGCTACACCAGGGCCTTCGAAGCGATCGCCCGGAAAATCCCGGCGCTCGGGCGGCTGATCGACCGCATCGGCGGCGAGCAGGTGCGCAACATGGGCACGATCGGCGGCAACATCGCCAATGGTTCGCCGATCGGCGACAGCCCGCCGCCCTTGATCGCCCTCGGCGCGACGCTGACGCTGCGCTCCCTGGAAGGCCAGCGCAAAATGCCGCTCGAGGATTTCTTCATCGCCTACGGCAAACAGGACCGCAAACCCGGCGAATTCGTCGAAAGCGTCTTCGTGCCCTATCCCGCGAACAGCCGCTTTGCGGCTTACAAGATCACCAAGCGCCGCGACGAGGACATCACCGCCGTGCTCGGCGCCTTCCTGCTGACCCTCGACGACGCGGAGATCGTCACCGACATCCGCATCGCCTACGGCGGCATGGCGGCAACGCCGAAACGAGCCCGTATGGTGGAGGCCGAACTGATCGGCAAGCCGTGGACTGAAGCAACGATCGAGGCCGCGCGCCCTGCCTTCGACACCGATTTCCAGCCGCTCACCGACTGGCGCGCCTCGGCGGAATACCGCCAGCTGACGGCGAAGAATTTGTTGACGCGGTTCTATCTCGAGACTGTCGGCGCGCCGGCAGAGCTGAAGCGGTTCGAGGAGGTGGCGTGATGGAGATGGTTCATGTTTGCGCAAGCCGCCCCCCTCATCCGGCTGCCGCCACCTTCTCCCCGCTGGGGAGAAGGGAGTGCCGCGCCGTCGCTTTTTCCCCTTCTCCCCTCGGGGAGAAGGTGCCCGAAGGGCGGATGAGGGGGCCACACGTCATAACATCTCCTCCCGAAGGAGCCATTTAATGGACAAGTCTACCTTCGAAGACCCCAAGGCCGTCATCTCCGGTCCGATGCATGGCTCCCTGCGCCATGATTCCGCGCACAAACACGTCACCGGCGCTGCCGATTACATCGACGACATCCCTGAACCCACCGGCCTGCTGCACGGCGCGCTCGGCCTTTCCGACCGGCCGCATGCCGAAATCCTCAGCATCGATCTTTCCGCGGTCGCCGCCTATCCCGGCGTGGTCTGGGTCTTCACCGGCAAGGACGTGCCCGGCGTCAACGACACCAGTTCCAACGGCAGCCATGATGAACCGCTGCTGGCCGAAACTTTGGTTCAGTTCCACCGCCAGCCGATCTTTGCCGTCATCGCCGAAACGCGCGAGACCGCCCGTCGCGCGGCGCGGCTCGCCAAGATCGACTATCGTGACCTGCCGCACTGGCACAATATCGACGGCGCGCTTGCCAATGGCAGCCCGCTGGTCACCACGCCGATGACGCTGCAGCGCGGCGAGCCGGAAACGGAAATGTCGAACGCCGCGATGCGGCTAAAGGGCCAGATGCGCATCGGCGGCCAGGAGCATTTTTATCTCGAAGGCCATATCGCCGTGGCGATCCCCGGCGAAGATGACGAGGTCACCGTCTGGTCCTCGACACAGCATCCGAGCGAGATCCAGCACATCGTCGGCCATGTGCTGGATATCCCGTCTAACGCCGTGACCGTCAACGTGCGCCGCATGGGCGGCGGCTTCGGCGGCAAGGAAACCCAAGGCAACCAGTTCGCCGCACTCGCCGCGATCGCCGCCAAGAAGCTCGGCCGCGCCGTCAAATTCCGTCCGGATCGCGACGAAGATATGAGCGCCACCGGCAAGCGCCACGATTTCCTCGTTGATTACGAAGTGGGCTTCGACGCCGAAGGTCGTATCCACGCCGTCGATGCGACTTATGCGGCCCGCTGCGGCTTTTCCTCCGACCTCTCGGGCCCGGTGACCGACAGAGCACTTTTCCACGCCGATTCCAGCTATTTCTATCCGCATGTGCATCTGCAGTCGAAACCGTTGAAGACGCACACCGTCTCCAACACCGCCTTCCGCGGCTTCGGCGGCCCGCAAGGCATGCTCGGCGCCGAACGCGTCATCGAGGAGATCGCCTATTCCCTCGGCAAGGATCCGCTCGATATCCGCAAGTTGAATTTCTATGGCCAGCCGGGCTCCGGGCGCACGCTGACGCCCTATCATCAGGAGGTCGAGGACAACATCATCGCCCGTGTCGTCGACGAACTGGAGGAGACGGCCGAATATCGGGCGCGGCGCAACGCCATCATCGGCTTCAATCGCGACAGCCGCTACATCAGAAAAGGCATCGCCCTGACGCCGGTCAAATTCGGCATCTCCTTCACCATGACCGCCTTCAACCAAGCCGGCGCCCTGGTCCATATCTATCAGGACGGCTCGATCCACCTGAACCATGGCGGCACCGAAATGGGCCAGGGCCTCTATACCAAGGTGGCGCAGGTGCTGGCCGACAGTTTCCAGGTCGATATCTCTAGGGTGAAGATCACCGCGACGACGACGGCCAAGGTGCCGAACACCTCGGCCACCGCCGCCTCTTCCGGCTCGGATCTGAATGGCATGGCCGCCTTCGATGCCGCCCGCCAGATCAAGGAACGTCTGGTGGCCTTTGCCGCCGAAAAATGGGAGGTGGCGCCTTCCGACGTCGTCTTCCTGCCGAACCGCGTGCGCGTCGGCGAGATCGAGATCTCCTTCCCCGATTTCATCAAGCAGGCCTATTTCGCCCGCGTCCAGCTTTCCGCCGCCGGCTTCTACAAGACGCCGAAGATCCACTGGGATCGCAAGGCCGGCCGCGGCACCCCCTTCTATTATTTCGCCTATGGCGCCGCCTGCACTGAGGTCTCGATCGATACGCTGACCGGCGAATATCTGATCGACCGCACCGACATCCTCCACGATGTCGGCCGCTCGCTGAACCCGGCGATCGACCTCGGCCAGGTCGAAGGGGCCTTCGTGCAAGGCTTGGGCTGGCTGACGACGGAAGAGCTCTGGTGGGACGACAAGGGACGGCTGCGCACCCATGCCCCGTCGACCTACAAGATCCCGCTCGCCTCCGACCGCCCGAAGATCTTCAACGTGCGGCTGGCCGAATGGTCGGAGAATGCCGAAGCGACGATCGGCCGCTCCAAGGCGGTCGGCGAGCCCCCCTTCATGCTGGCAATCTCGGTGCTGGAAGCGCTGTCGATGGCGGTGGCGAGCGTGGCGGACTACAAGGTCTGCCCAAGGCTTGATGCGCCGGCGACGCCGGAACGGGTGCTGATGGCGGTGGAGCGGATGAAGCGGGTGTAGATGACGGCTGAGATGTCCGATCCCGAAGATATTAGGAAGAGACGTCCAGGCAAAACTCGTCAGGCCCGCAAACTACGCCAAACCGAAACTGAAGATGAGTATCGGCTTTGGGGCGATCTGCGAAATCGACGGCTGAATGGATATAAGTTTACGCGACAAGCTCCCCTCGGGACCTACATCGCCGATTTTCTATGTCGCGAAGAGCGCACTGATTGTCGAAATCGATGGATTTCAACATGCCGACAATATGTCTGACATGGCTCGGACCTTGTGGCTAAACCAGGCCGGCTATTCGATCCTCCGATTTTGGAATCACGCAGTCCTCGAGACGATCCTTACGGCACTTGAAGGGCGAATATTCCAGCGAGATGATATCCTTCGCTTCTATCCTGCGATCGTTCGTTCCGAGGGTGTGAAAACGTAATGCACTTGAACCAGGCCCCCTCATCCGACCCTTCGGGCCACCTTCTCCCCGCCGGGGAGAAGAGGAAGCAAGCCTCTCGCGCACTGCCTGTCCGAACTGTTGCACCGGAGAGCGCCCTTTTAGAACGGATGATGGGATCAACGGCGAAGCGGCGATCTCCCTCTTCTCCCCAGCGGGGAGAAGGTGGCCCGAAGGGTCGGATGAGGGGGTCTTCGCGGCATACTCCCAAGGTCGCGAGGTCCATCAGTGATGACTGACCTCCCGACCTTTCTCGTTGCCCACCCCGACGCAATCCTCGTCGATATCACCGGCACGCAAGGCTCCACCCCACGCGAGGCCGGCGCCTTCATGCTCGTCTCGCCAACCGCATTGTGGGGCACCATCGGCGGCGGCCAGTTCGAGTTCATGGCAATCGCAAATGCGCGCGAGATGCTGGCTGGAACCGGCGGAGCCCTTACCATGGACATCCCGCTCGGCCCGGAAATCGGCCAGTGCTGCGGCGGACGCACGCAACTGCGGTTTCGGCGGCTGACACAGGCGCTGACGGATGAGCTCGAGGCAAGGCTTGCCGGCGAGATCGAGCGCCTGCCGGAGGTCTTTCTCTTCGGCGCCGGCCATGTCGGCCGAGCGCTGGCGGCAGCCCTTGCGCCGCTGCCGCTGTCGGTAACGGTCGTCGAAACGAGACAGGAAGAACTGGCCAACCTGCCGGATGAAACCAAGACCCGGCTCGTGCCGATGCCGGAAGCGCTGGTGAAAGATATTCCCGCGGGCGGCGCGGTCGTCATTCTGACCCATGACCACGCGCTTGATTTCCTCATCGCCCGCGAGGCGCTGGAGAGAACCGACCTCGCCTATACCGGCATGATCGGTTCCGCGACCAAACGCGCCACCTTCGCAAGCTGGCTTTTGCGCGAAGGCGGCGGCGAGCGCGGCTGGATGGAGCGGCTGACGCTGCCGATCGGCGGCTCCGCGGTCAGGGACAAGCGCCCGGAAGTGATCGCCGCGATGACCGCCGCCGAGATCCTGACGGCGCTTACGGCCTACCGCATGCGCTCGTCCTCGTAATAGGGATCACGCCCGTCGAGGAAACCGAGGTCGCGCTTGACGCGGTCCGGTGTGGCGGAAAGATCGAGCCGCGGCAGACGGCAGAAGCGGTGCGCGCTGCCTGACAACCAGCCGGCAAGGCGCAGGAAAACGCTGCTGATCTGTTGCGGCCGGCTCTCTTCAATAGCATGGCAATCCATGACGTCACCTCGTCAGATTGATGGTATGAGTTGCAGTCTGTCGCTAAAAATGCTGCAATTCCAATCGAACGACCGTCTGCCTGCATCAAGAGAACTTATCCATGAAACTCTCGAAGCAATTTCCGCTGAATGCGCTGCGCGTCTTCGAGGCCGCTGCCCGGCTCGGCAGTTTCACCAAGGCGGGCGACGAGCTCGGCATGACGCAGACGGCCGTCAGCTATCAGATCAAATTGCTGGAGGAGAATGTCGGCGAGCCGCTCTTCCTGCGCCGCCCGCGCCAGATCGCGCTGACGGAGACCGGCGAGCGGCTGGCGCCGAAGGTGACCGAAGCCTTCGCCATGCTGCATGACGCGATGGCAACGGCGCGCGACAGCGTCGAAGGCACGCTCGCCATTAGTTCGACCCATACCTTCGCCTCGAAATGGCTGGCGCCGCGCCTCGGCTCCTTCCATTTGAAGCATCCGGCGGTCGCGGTTCGGTTTCAGGCGACCTCCGACATCATCGACTTCGCTCGCGAGCAGATCGACGTCGGCATCCGCTGGGGCGATGGCAACTGGCCTGGGCTGACGCTGCACCGGCTGATGGGACTTGAATTCACCCCGATGCTGAGTCCGAAACTGGCGGAATCGGCAGGCGGCATCAGGGAGCCGCGCGATCTCCTGAAATTCGACCTCTTCGACGCCGGCGACATCTGGTGGAAACAATGGTTCGAGGCAGCCGGCGTCACGGAGACGGATCTCGACCGGCGCCCGCGCAACCAGCTCGGCTCGCAGGCGGTGGAAGCCGATGCGGCGATCGCCGGTCACGGCGTCGCCATCCTCCATCCGGCCTTCTACGCGGCCGAAATCGCACTCGGCCGGCTCTATCAGCCTTTCGACCTGACCCGCAGCGACGGCAAAGCCTACTGGCTCGCCTATCCTGAAAATCGCCGCAACGTGCCGAAGATCAAGGCCTTCCGCAATTGGATCCTGGAAGAGATGAAAGCCGCCGGAAGTTAATCCGGCAAACACATCAGCGCCAATCACGCCGAACCGGACTTGCTACGTTTGGCTTCAAAATCCCATTTCCGGCGCGTAGAAGCAGCGCGGTGTGTTCTCGTTAGGGAACAGACAGAGGTGATAATCACCATCGCCGGACTGCATGGCCTTCGTCATCGGCAGCAGAAAGACGTGAGCATGCGTGACGAGCCGGTGGTCGCCCGGCAGCAGCGTCACACGATATCCGTTTGGCGTCACCGCCACGCTTTTCGACGGAATCATCTGGCAATCGCCATTATGACTGTCGCCATTGCAGCAATAGGGGTCATAACTCCACCCCGAAGGTGCGTCGTGAGCCGTCGCCAACGATGCGTATGCCATCATCACACACGTCAGAATGCTGCGCATGGGCATCTCTCCGTCGATGAATGCGCCGCCGATATCTAACGTTTCTTATTATTTCATGCCGGCGGCCTGCAAAACCTAACTGTATCTGCTCATCATAGTTTCAAGATCGGCAAATCTTTGCAAATCCAGTATGAGACAGTCATAATGCATGGCCTTCTCGGCAGCTTTTAGGCACGGGACGACAGATCGGCGATGCGTCAGCGGTCGCCAACATAGGCGAAACCAATGGCGACTGCCAGCGTCCCGCCTCGGCCCGCCGCCTTGCGAAGGGCCTGTGAGGTTCATCATTCTCCTCTTTCCTCCCCGCCAAAATTTCCGCAATGTCGCGAGTCGGAGGAAGATAGGGGAACTCGATGTATGAATATGCCATAGCATGGGAATGGCTCGCCTTCGCGGCCCGCTGGTTCCATGTCGTCACCGCGATCGCCTGGATCGGATCGTCCTTCTATTTCATCGCCCTCGACCTCGGGCTGGTGAAACGACCGCATCTGCCGCCCGGCGCCTATGGCGAGGAATGGCAGGTGCATGGCGGCGGCTTCTATCATATCCAGAAATATCTGGTGGCGCCCGCTCAGATGCCGGAGCATCTCACTTGGTTCAAATATGAGAGCTATTTCACCTGGATCTCCGGCTTCCTGATGCTCTGCATCGTCTATTACGGCGGCGCCGACCTTTTTCTCATCGATCGCCACGTCCTCGATATCAGTCCGCCCGTCGCGATCCTGATCTCGTTGGCATCGCTTGCCTTCGGCTGGATCGTCTACGACCTGCTGTGCAAATCCCCGCTTGGCCGCAACACCTGGGGGCTGATGGCGGTGCTCTATGTGGTGCTGGTCTTCATGGCCTGGGGCTATACGCAGCTCTTCACCGGGCGCGCCGCCTTCCTGCATCTCGGCGCTTTCACCGCGACGATCATGTCCGCGAACGTCTTCATGATCATCATCCCGAACCAGAAGATTGTCGTTGCCGATCTCATCGCCGGGCGCACGCCCGATCCTAAATACGGGCAGATCGCCAAGCAGCGTTCGCTGCACAACAACTACCTGACGCTGCCCGTCATTTTCTTCATGCTGTCGAACCATTATCCGCTGGCCTTCGGCACGGCGTTCAACTGGGTGATTGCGGCGCTGGTCTTCCTGATGGGCGTCACCATCCGCCACTGGTTCAACACCACCCATGCGAGGAAAGGCCGGCCGACCTGGACCTGGATCGTCACCGTCATCCTCTTCATCCTGATCATGTGGTTTTCGACCGTGCCGACGCAGCTGACGGGCGAGACGGATGCGGCCGCAGTCGCGCCCGCCTTCCAGCAATTCGCCGGAAATCCGCATTTTCCGGCCGTCAAGCAACTGGTCTCGACACGCTGTTCCATGTGCCATGCCGCCGAGCCCGCCTATGAAGGCGTCGTGCGGCCGCCGAAGGGCGTAATACTCGAAAACGACGCGGAAATTGCCGCCCATGCCAGAGAAATCTATATACAGGCGGGCCGCAGCCATGCCATGCCGCCCGGCAACGTGACCGATATTACGCCGGACGAACGCAGGCTGCTCGTCGCCTGGTTCGAAAGCGCAGTCGAAGGCAAGAAACAATGACGACGACACTTCTCCGCGGCCGCCTCCTCTCCTTCCATCGCGCGCCGCTGAGTCTCGCCGACAGCCAGAGTTATCTCTACGAGGAAGACGGTGGCCTGCTGATCGAGGACGGGCTGATCGCAGCAGTCGGTCCCTATGCCGACGTCAAGGCGAAAGCCGCCGAAGGCGCGGCCGAGATCGACCACCGCCCGCATCTCATTATGCCCGGCTTCATCGACATGCACCTGCATTTTCCGCAGATGCAGGTGATCGCCTCCTATGCCGCCAACCTGCTCGAATGGCTGAATACCTACACTTTCCCCGAGGAATGCCGCTTCGTCGAGAGCGCGCATGCGCAAAGGATCGCCACACATTTCTACGATGAACTGATCCGCCACGGCACGACGACGGCGGTCGCCTACTGCTCCGTGCACAAGACCTCGGCTGACGCCTTTTTCGCCGAGGCGATGAAGCGCAATATGCGCATGGTCGGCGGCAAGGTGATGATGGACCGCAACGCCCCGCAGGGTCTGCTCGACACGCCTGAGATGGGTTATGACGAGACCCGCCAGGTGATAGCGGAATGGCACGGCAAGGGCCGCAACCACGTCGCCATCACCCCGCGCTTCGCCATCACCTCGACGCCGGCGCAGATGGAGGCGACCTCGGCGCTCGCCCGCGAATTTCCCGACTTGCACATCCAGACACACCTTTCGGAAAACCACGACGAGATCAAGTTCACCTGCGAGCTCTATCCCGAGGCGATCGACTATACCGACATTTACGCCCGCTACGGCCTGCTCGGGCCGAAGAGTCTCTTCGGCCACGCCATCCACCTGTCCGAACGCGAGGCCGATGTCATGAGCGACGCCGGCGCCGTCGCCGTCCATTGCCCGACCTCAAACCTCTTCCTCGGCTCCGGTCTCTTTCCGCTGAAGGCGCTGACGCGGCGCCAAAACCCGGTCCGCATCGGTGTCGCCACCGATATCGGCGGCGGCTCCAGCTATTCGATGCTGAAAACAATGGACGAGGCCTACAAGATCCAGCAGTTGCTCGGCGAACGGTTGAATCCGCTGGAAAGCTATTATCTGATGACCCGCGGCAATGCCGAGGCGCTCTCGCTCGCCGACCGGATCGGCACGCTGGAACCCGGCACCGAAGCCGACCTCGTCGTCCTCGACGCGGCCGCGACCCCGGCCATGGCGTTGAAGATGGAAACGGTGAAGACCCTGCCCGAGGAACTCTTCCTGCTGCAGACGATGGGCGACGACAGAGCGATCGCGGAGACTTACGTGGCGGGCGTCGCTTTGAAAGCGGTGCTTCGATGATACCTCTATTGCTCCCAAAATGGGAGCGTGATATGATCTCATCATGAGGGTAATCGCCCGGCGCACCCTCACTCAGTTTGTTGAAAGCCCTGATGGTCAAAAGGGTCAGGCCGCGTTGAAGGCTGCTCTCGATACGTGGTTTCACGAAGTCAGCAAGGCGGATTGGAAATCCATGTCCGATGTGAAGAAGCGATATGCCCATGCAAGCGTCGTCAATGCCGAGCGGATCGTCTTCAACATCAAGGGAAACGACTACAGGCTGATCGTTGCCATCGATTTCGTACGGTCAATCGCCTGGATCAAATGGATCGGTACGCATCGCAACTATGACAGGATCGACGCAGCGACGGTGGAACATGAATGAGCTGAAACCCATCCGCAACGACGACGATTATGAAGACGCTTTCCTGCTGCTGAAGCAGCTCTGGGGCGCGAAAGACGGCTCGCCCGAAGCCGACAAGCTCGACATCCTGGCAACGCTGATCGATGCCTATGAAACGACACGATATCCGATCGACCTGCCGGACCCGATCGATGCGATCCTCTTCCGGATGGAACAGCAGGGGCTGGCGCGGAAGGATCTGGAACCCATTCTCGGCAGTCGCGGACGGGTGGCCGAGATCCTCAATAGAAAGCGCGCATTGTCACTCGACATGATCCGGCGATTGCATGAACATCTCGACATTCCGCTGGATATTTTGATTCAACCGATCCGCATCCGAAAAGCTGCCTGACACTGCCGATTCCCCATAATACTCGTGCAAATTTCATGCTACGGACGATAGCCGCGTTCAGATGTGAAGGTTCCATTTATGGCTGCTCCGCTCACCATCGCCGATCTGAAAAAACTCGCGCAGCGCCGCGTGCCGAAAATGTTCTTCGACTATGCGGATTCGGGCGCCTGGACGGAGTCCACCTATCGGGCCAATGAGAGCGATTTCAGTGAGATCAAGCTCCGCCAGCGCGTGCTGGTCGACATGACCAACCGCACGCTCGAAACGACGATGATCGGCCAGAAAGTATCGATGCCTGTAGCGCTGGCGCCGACCGGCATGACCGGGATGCAGCATGCCGATGGCGAGATGCTGGCGGCGCGCGCGGCGGAAGAATTCGGCGTTCCCTTCACGCTTTCGACGATGAGCATCTGCTCGATCGAGGATGTCGCCTCGGTGACGACGCGTCCCTTCTGGTTCCAGCTCTACGTGATGAGGGACAAGGATTTCGTCCTCGACCTCATCCGTCGCGCCAAGGCGGCGAGATGCTCGGCGCTGGTGCTGACCGCCGACCTGCAGATCCTCGGCCAGCGCCATAAGGACCTGCGCAACGGTCTCTCGGCCCCGCCGAAATTGACCGCGAAACATATCTGGCAGATGGCAACCCGGCCCCTCTGGTGCCTTGATATGCTGCAGACGAAGCGCCGCTACTTCGGCAATATCGTCGGCCATGCCAAGAACGTCGCCAATGTCGCCTCCGTGCCCAAGTTTGCGCACGAGCAATTCGACCCACGGCTCTCCTGGACCGATGTCGCCTGGATCAAGGAGCAATGGGGCGGCCCGCTGATCATCAAGGGCATCCTCGATCCGGAAGACGCCAAGGCAGCCGCCGACACCGGCGCCGATGCAATCATCGTCTCCAACCACGGCGGCCGCCAGCTCGACGGCGCCCCCTCCTCGATTAGCATGCTGCCTTCAATCGTCGACGCCGTCGGCCACCGCATCGAAGTCCATCTCGACGGCGGCATCCGCTCCGGCCAGGACGTGTTGAAGGCCGTGGCGCTCGGCGCGAAGGGCACCTATATCGGCCGCCCCTTTCTTTACGGGCTCGGCGCCATGGGCAAGGACGGCGTCACGCTGGCGCTCGACATCATCCGCAAGGAGATGGACATCACCATGGCGCTCTGCGGCAAGCGCGACATCAACGACGTGGACGCGTCGATCATATCGGGGCGCGGCTGAGAGAAGTCGGCACTGGCTGAACGCGCCGATGGGTCGGCAAGACTGCGATATACGCAACGGCATGCGGTTCAGCACAGCGGCTGTCCGTCGCTCGCAGTGAACAGTAGGATCGCGAAAATCAAGAGACTGATGGCGAGCGCAAAACGCTGCCGCCAGACGATACGGCGCGATCCGGCAATCCGCCTCTCGAGGCCAGGCGGTGTCCCGTCAGGCTTGCGAAGCTGCATCCGGGAGAGCAGGTCGTCAACGGCGGCAAGACCGGCGGCCTCTGTCTCGTGGCTCGACGCGAGGCGAAACAGCAGCGCATCGAAAAGGAGATGGATCGCCAGCGCAAGGACGATCCCGCAGAAAACGAGCGTCAAGAGCCAGCCGAATGCTGGAGCGAAGCCTCGATATACCTGAGTGATCGGGCCGATAATCAGCGGCAACAGCGCTGTCAGCCCGCAGACGATTGAATTGCGGCCGAGATTTCGCGCAGCCGCCGAGGCCGCGGCTTTCCACTGCGTCATTGCAAGCCCTCCGTCACGGCATGGATGCTTTCCTCGGGCAGATGGACCCGCCGCCCCGCGCGTTCGATCAGCCGCAGCGCTTCGGCCGGATTTTCGCAGCGTCGACTGATGAGCAGCCATCGCACGATGACACCGGCGCTCCGCTGGAAACCGAGCGCACAGCAGACGAGGACCGGTCCCTGCGGGCGCGCAGCCTCGATGAGGTTCGCCGCGGCGAGCGTCTGGATCATGTCGAGGCCTGTCAGATCAAGGGTCGGAAAGCTGCACCAGCGCGTTGATGTCCCGCTCGGGCGCTGAAGCTCGCCGGTGAGGTCGATTACCGTGGCAAAACGGTCTGCCTCGTGGCGACGCGGAAAACGGCCGAGATGGACGCCGTCAGCGATCGCCACGGATGACGGCATTTTCCGGGTCCAGAGCCAAACGTTGATGAGAGCACCGAGCCGGTAGGGTGCCAGCAGCCAGCGGCTGGCAAGCGTGGCCCGGCCATCCAGGCGTTTCTGGAAGATTTGCAGGCCGGCGCCGAAATATCCGACTGCGACAATCACCAGCGCAACGGCCGGCCAGAGCAACAGAAGCGCTGCGGCCGATCGAGGAGTAAAGAGCGCTGCAAGGCCGAGAAATGCGAGGGCGCCGCACAGATAATAGGTGCCGAGACGGCGCGACTTCGGATCGTCGCTCAAAACAAAATTCGCAAGAGGCGAACGGGCATCGCGCGGGAAAAGCCAGGCGGCAAACAGGCCGAGCAGCACGCCGGTTGGTATGTCCATGACGTGATGCTGCCACGTCGTCAGCACGGAGGCGCCAATCAGGAAGCACCAGCAGTGCCAGACAAGTCGGGCCCTGCGCGGCAGCCGGCCGCGCAGATGGTCCCAGATCACCACCAGTAGCGCAATATGCAGCGACGGCGCCTGGTTGAACGGCTTATCGAAGCCGCCGAGGACGGCGAACATGAAACCGGGCAGGCCGCTGGTGGCCGGCCGCACAAAGATTGCTTCGAGCGGAAACGCGATAAAGCCGGCAATCGCGATTAACTGGATCGTCAGATAACGCCTCGCCAGCATATCCACATCGCGCGGCGTCGTGTTGATGAACAGGCAGAGCCCGTAGAACAGGTTGATCGACCAATATGGAATGATCGTCCATCCGAAGAACGGAATGGCGCTTTCCCATGCGAAGGCGATGTTCGGCACATGAGCGCGTTGCGACGCCAGCCAGTTGGCGCCGCCATAGGTCAGATAGAAGAACGGCGCCAGGAAGGCGAGCCAGAGCGCCGCCCGCTTCAGGACCGGCGCTGTCTGGGAAAGAGTAGAACGTGCCTGCCCCAAGGCTTTGCCCTCAAACTCTCTCCGCCAGCGAGACGGTGAAGATGCCCCACTGGTCGATGCGCTGTTCGAGCTTGCGGAAACCGGCCGCGGCAACCAACTGGTCCATTTCTTCTTGTGTCCGCCGCCGCATCACCCACGCTTGGCCGCCGCGGTGGGAGGTGAGCGCGCGGGCGATCATCTCCAGTTGCGGATGCCATGGCTGGTTGGTGTAGACGAGCAGACCGCCGGGTTGCATCGCGCGGGCGATCCCGTCGAGCGAAGCGGCGATCATCGCATTGTCGGAAAACAGCTCGTAAAGGCCGGAGACGATGGCCAGATCCGGAGCTGGTGTGATTTCAGCCAGCCCCTCGCCGTCAAAGGCATCCTGCTGGCGGAAGCTCACGAAATCACCCAGTCCACGCGCGGCGACGCTGCTGCGGCCGGCCTCGACGTTGATCGGGGAATAATCCTGCAGCCGCGCACTATCGGGACGCACGGCAGCCGTTTCGATCGCATCAAGGACATAGCGGCCGTGACCGGCCGCTATGTCGAGCATATGGGTGCTGCGGCCGGCCGCTTTCAGGCGCTGCAGCCCTTGGTCGATTAGCTCCTGCAAATGCAGCTTCCGCTGCCTGATGCCGCGCCAGCCGATCGCCTCGAGGAACACCTTGTCGATCAACCGCCCGCCGGGACCGAGCCCCCGCGGCTCGTTCTCGTAGACGTAATCGAGCGTCGAGCCGGAATCGAAGCCAGTCTTGACCCCGGTCCTTATACCTTCGGACACCAGTGCGCCGAGGCGGATGTTGAGACGGCTGAGCGCCCAATAGATGCCGCGTGGGGATGCAGCGTCCAGAGGGCTCGCCAGCCGGTCAGCCTCGTCCTTGGTATAGCCCTGGACATCGGCGGTGCGAAGGTCGGCAGGCACCCGGGGCTCGGCGAAACGCGCATTGATGAAACGGCGGATTTCGGCGAGCGCAATTGCGCGGTCCCTTTCACCAAGCGTGTCGTGGTAGAAGCCGGCAAACACATGCCGTTCCTTGATGCGGCTGCCGAGGTTTTCGTAAAACCGGTGCTGCGGCGCGTGTCGCACCACCCAGTCGCTGCCGGAGATCAGCAACTGAGTCGGCACGGTGATGGCGCGGGCGTCGTCGACGACGCGGGCTGCCGCCTCATAGAGCTGCACCAGAATGTGGGAGGCAATCGGCCGGGTGATCATTGGGTCCGCTTCATAAGAGGCGATACGCTCGGGATCATGCGTCAGAAACCTCGCCTTGACATAGGAATTGACGAAGAATGTTCCCTTCAGCTTTTCCCAGAGCGCAATACCTTCTTTGGCAAAAGGCACGTAGAGCTTGACGCTGAAGGCCGGTGAGGCCAGCACCAGCGCACGGATCGGCGGCGCATAGTCGTGCACCCAGGTGCTGGCCAGCACCGCGCCGACGCTCTGTGCAATGACGGCGATGTCTTCGACTGAAGTACCGCTGGTCTCGCTGACATGGCGGACGAAGCAATCGAGATCTCGTACCGAGGCAGCAAAGGATGGCGAATAGCCGCGCTCTCCCGGTGAACGGCCGTGGCCGCGTGCGTCCCAGGCGTAGAAGGCAAAATCATCAAGGCCGAGCTCGGTGCCGAGATGGGCGACGCGGCCGCTATGCTCGTGGCCGCGGTGGAGAAGAATGATTGCGCCCTTCGGTGCGGCGCCGGTCGCAGGCCACGTCCGATAAAACAATCGAGTGCCATCATGCGAGACAAATTCGGATTCGCGCATTGGTCTGACCGTCAAGGAAGGTTGCCCACTTTCGGCAGTTTGCAGCACGGTCTTCTCCAATTCTGTTTGATGGATGGGTTGCAACCATTGGCGGCAACAGTGATTTACTTTTATTGCAAAAGTCTAGCTGCAAATGTAAGTCCTTGAGAAGACCGACATGGGGTGGGACCTTTCCTCACAAGTACGACGATCTGTACGTCGGAGCCGATAGACTATTACCATGCCACAAAATTCCACTGAGGTAGCATGTCCGTTTACCAATTGAAGTCCCGATTTCAGGATATTCTCCGCCCTCTGGTGCACTCCCTGGCGGCGCGAGGCGTTACCGCCAATCAGGTGACTTCAGTTGCTGCCGCCGTCTCGGTTGCACTTGGCCTTTTTCTGAGCATCGCTCCGCTTCCGCGTTGGTTTCTCTTGGTGCCTGCTTGGTTTCTCCTGCGTATGGGCCTCAATGCCATCGACGGCATGCTCGCGCGCGAACATGGGCAGAAGAGCGTTTTGGGCGCCTATCTCAACGAAATCGGTGATGTCGTCTCGGATGCTGCCCTTTATTTGCCGTTTGCGGTCATCGATCCGAACGATCTGATGCCAGTCATGGCGGTCATATTCCTCTCGGCGCTGACGGAATTTGCCGGCGTCCTGGGTCAGACGGTCGGTGCAAGCCGGCGTTACGACGGGCCGCTGGGCAAGAGTGACCGTGCGGTGTTGTTCGGCGCGCTCGGCATCTTTACCGCGGTTGGCGGTACGTTTGCAGCATGGACCGCCTGGCTTTGGGCAATGGTGGCTCTACTTCTCGTATGGACCATCATCAACCGTATCCGCGCCGGTATTCGTGAGGCGCACACGGCCGCCAGGTAGGAAGCGGGGCCGATCGGCCGGCCGCCGGTTCTTCCATCGGCAATGTATTCCGGCAACTATGTCGAACGCTGTTTCTTTCGAGTTGCTTGGCAAGTTCTCCTTTCCAGGCCTCTCTCCTTTAAAACCGGGTTGTATTTTTAGCGCCCTCTTGAAAGCACAAAAGCGGTGCTTTATGTTTTATACCATGGCGAACACAGGTAAGACATCTCACCCATCGCTGCTGCGTTACACTCTGGCGCCTGATGACCAGGCCAGGCAGGCACTTGATGACACCATTGCCGCCTATCGCAGGATGATCGACATCCTCACTGAGATCATCGACGACAAGGCGGGCGCCAATCTCGTCGTCCTGCATGAGCTTGCCTATGAAACCGTTCGCGAACAGACCGGCCTGCCGGCACGGCTGGTCACACTCGGTCTTCGCGATTTCGCTGCCAATCGCGGCGTGATCGCCGATCCGCCGCAACTGCCGCTCGACGACAAGCTCTTCGCCATCAAAGGGCCTGCCGACCTGACCATCGCTACGGTGCACGGACGCGTTGCCGTGCCCTTCGACGTCGCCGGTTATTCAAGGGGATGGGAGAGCATTTTTCCGGCCTATCTCGTTGCCGGCCCGGATCACTACGAGATTCACATCGGCGTCACGCCGAATTCCGCTCGGATGGAGGAAAACATGACGAACGAAGGCATTCTTTCACGCATGGGTCGCCTGATCGCGGGCATCGCCAATGCGGCGATCGACAAGGCGGAAGGCGTCAACAAGATCGCCGTCATCGAACAGGCGATCCGCGAGATCGATGCGGCGGCGGACGAGGCCCGCACCGATCTCGGCAGGGCGCGCGCCGAGGAGTACCGCATCCAGAGCCGCAGGGACGAAATCGTCGAAGACATGAATACGCTCGATGAGAAGATCCGCCTCGCCGTCTCCTCCGAGCGCGACGATCTCGCGAAGGCCGGCGTCGCCCGCCAGATCGATCTGGAATCCCAGATCGCAGCGCTCGACAAGGCCCTGGCCGATGCCAAAGAGCAGGTGGACGAAGGCCAGAAAGCGCTGCAGGCCGTGCTCGCCACGCGCCGCGAGGCCGATGCCCGCCTTGCCGATTTCAAGCGCAGCATCGCCAGGCATCCCGAACAGGTTGGCGCCGGTCAGAGCCAGCCGGCGCCGGGCGTCGGCGCCGCCCGCGCCGCGGCCGCAGTCTCGCGATTGACCGGCGTGCCATCAAGCGATCATGGCCATAGTTCCGAACTGGACGAACTTGACCGGCTGCACCGCGAACAGGCGATCGAGGCGCGCCTCGCACGCTTCAAGGCGGATAACCGGTAACGCCGATGGCACTTCTCCTCGCCCCCGAATGTACTCCCTTCGCCATCGCCGCCGCCGTGCTCGCAGGCCTGACCGCAATCGAGATGCTTGCGACCGTCATGGGGTTTTCGATCATGGAATTTCTGGGAAAACCGGATTTCCATGGGCATGACGGGTTTTCGGGCTATCTGTCCTGGCTCAATGTCGGCGGCGTTCCCCTGCTGATCCTCATCATGCTGGCGCTCGGCTTCTTCGCCATGACGGGCTTTGCCATACAGGCCGTCGCCGACGCCTTCTGGGCGCCGCTTCCCGCCGCCATCGCCGCCATTCCCGCCAGCTTGGTTACAGTTCCCATGGTCAGGGCATCGAGCAGGACCGTGGCGCGGATCGTGCCGCACGACGAGACTTATGCCGTCGATCTCGACGCGCTGATCGGCCGGACCGCCGAAGTTTCGCTCGGCCCGCTCGACCAGGGACTGCCCGGACGCGTCCGCGTCAAGGACCAGCATGGAAACTGGCACGTGCTGAGAGCCAAGGCCGCCAGAGATCAGGAGCCTCTCAATGTCGGTACGGAGGTTCTCCTCGTCGATCGCACGGCAGATGTATTTATCGCCATTCCCGCACTGGCGGACCCCGCCGCAGCGGACAATCAATCTTTCAGGGAGCAGCCATGATGTATGACATTATTCTACCGGCCGGTATCGGCATCGTTCTGATCTTCGGCATCGGCTTTGTCCTCGCCTCTCTCTATACGCGTTCCAGCCGTGACGAGGCCTATGTGCGCACCGGCCTCGGCGGCCAGAAGGTCGTGCTCGACGGCGGCTCCGTCGTCCTGCCGATCTTCCACTCGATCGCCCGGGTGAACCTGAAGACGCTGCGCCTCGAAGTCCGCCGCGGCGAAGGCGATGCGCTGATCACCAAGGACCGCATGCGCGTCGATATCGGCGCGGAATTCTACGTCCGCGTCAAACCCGACGGCTCCTCGATCGCGCTGGCCGCCCAGACGCTCGGCAGCCGCACCAACGATGCCGAGGCGCTCCGCATCCTGATCGAAGCGAAATTCGTCGACGGTCTTCGCTCGGTCGCGGCGACCATGAACCTCGACGCGCTGCAGGAGCAGCGCATGGATTTCGTCAAGGCCGTGCAGGAAGCCGTCGGCGCCGACCTCCAGTCGAACGGCCTCGAGCTCGAATCCGTGTCGCTCACCCGCCTCGACCAGACCGACATCAAACATTTCAACGCCAACAACTTCTTCGACGCCCAGGGTCTTGCGGCGCTGACCCGCATCACCGAGGGCCGCAAGAAGGAGCGCAACGAAATCGTCCGCGACACCGAAGTCGCCATCGCCCAGAAGGATCTGGAGGCCCGCCAGCAGTCGCTGGCGATCGAACGGACCAAGCGCGAAGCCGAACTCAACCAGGAACGCGACATCGCCAACAAATCCGCCGCGACCCGCGCCGAAACCGCCCAGCAGGAACAGGCGGCCAAACGCGCCGAGGAGGAGGCCCGCATCGCCTCCGAACAGGCGATCGCCGAGCGCGAGGCAGCCGCCAAGCAGGCCCGCGAAAGCGCAAACATCGATGCCGCCCGCGCCGTCCAGCAGCGCGATACCGAAGCCAAGCGCGACCTTCAGATCGTCGCCCAGGAAAGCGCCATCGCCGTTGCCAACAAGAGCCGCGAGGAATCCGAGGCGAAGGCGACCGCCGAAATGGCCCGCGCCCGGGCGATCGCGGCAGAGGAAAAGGTCGGCACCGCCAAGGCGATCGAAATTGCCGAGCGCGAAAAGCAGATCGCCGTAATCGACGCGCGCAAGACCGCCGAGACCGAAGCCACCGCCGTCACCGTCGGCGCCGAAGCCGAGAAACAGGCTGCGATCGACCAGGCGGAAGCCATCAAGACGCTTGCGACCGCGGAAGCCGATGCGGCGATCATCAAGGCCAAGGGCATCCTCGAAACCGGCCGGGCTCAGGCTGAAAGCGAAGCGCTTCTCAACGAGGCCCGCAACAAGCTCAGCCAGACCATCATCGAGTTCGAAATCACCCGTGAGCGGATCCGCATCATTCCCGAGGCGCTCGCCGAGGCGGTCAAGCCGATCGAGAAGATCTCCGATATCAGGATCTTCGACACCGGCGGCATGCTCGGCCGCGGAAACGGCGCGAACGGTGAAAGCGGCATCGGTCTCGGTGATGGGCTGGCCGGCCAGTTGCTCTCCTATCAGGCCAACAAGCCGATCCTCGACAAATTGTTGAAGGAGGCCGGCTTCGACGGCGACAACGCCATCTCATCCCTCCTTGGAAATCTCGATGGCGCAAAACCGGCAAAGCCGGCTGCACCTCCGGCAAGGCCTGCAATCCCGGCCACGGCTTCGGCAAAGCCGGCAGCATCGGCCGCAGCCCCGCCAACGCCGATGGCCCCTCAGGCGCCAAAGAAGGAATAATCCAACGCAGGCAGGTCCGAGCTATCGCACCCAGCCTGTCGCCAGCGCGCTTGCCCAGTCGGCACGGCCCCTTTCGGCGGCCAGTGCCGACATCGCCATGTGGTCGTAGGCGACGGTTCGGAACTGCCACATCCATCCGGCCGCCGTCTTTTCCAGGATAGCATAGCTCGCCAGCGGATGGCCGGCTTCGACCTTGTGATAATAGGGCAGCACGTCGTCATAGGCAGGGCAGCCGACGCTGCCGGGATTGACGATCAGCCGGCCGTCCGAGAGTCGGATGGCACGGGGAATGTGACTGTGGCCGCAGAGGATCAGCGGCAGGTCGATGCCTTCGGCGAGCGCCTCGATCGCTTCGATCGGCTTCAGGAAGACGTGCCCCTCCGGCGATACGGAGTCCAGCCAGTAGAGATTGTCGTCTTTCGGCGTCGCGTGGCAGAGATAGGCCTCGCCGCGATAGACGGCATCGAACGGCAGACCCCGCAGCCAATCGAGATGGAACGGCGTCAGCTGCCGGTAGGCGGCGGCATCCGAGACATGCATGGCTCCCGGATCGTGCTCGATCAGATAGCGATCATGATTGCCACGAACAGAGGTCAGCCCGAGCGGAATCAGCATATCGGCCGTCCGTCCAGCCTCCAGCGGCCCGCTGAAGAAGTCGCCAAGATTGACGACTTCCTCGATGCCCTGAGCCCGGATATCCGCAAGCACCGCCTCGAGCGCCAGATGGTTGCCGTGAATATCAGCGATCGCACCAAACTTCATTTAGCTGCCGCGATAGGTTGAATAGCCGTAAGGCGAAAGCAGGAGCGGTACATGGTAATGCGCCGTGACATCGGCAATGCCGAAGCGGATCGGCACGAGATCGAGGAAGGCCGGATGCGGCAACGGCGTGCCGCAGGCCCTGAGATACTCGCCGGCGTGGAAGACCAACTCGTAGGTGCCGACGTGAAAATTTTCGCCCGCAAGGATCGGGCCACCATCGACCCGGCCGTCCGCATTGGTCTCAACCGTTTTCAGATGTCTGCGGAGCTCGCCGTCGAGCTGGAAAAGATCGATCCTGAGCCCCTTGGCCGGCGTGCCGAGGGCGGTGTCGAGAACATGTGTCGTCAGTCCGGTCATGGGGCTGGCTCTTTGATGACATAGGGGTTTTCGAAGAAGAATTCCTCCAGATTATTGCCAGGGCCGTCGCGGTCGACGACTAGGAAATCGGAGGTCTGGCCGAGCGCCATCAGCGGATGATGCCAGACATTGCGGCGGTAGTTCACGCCCTGGTCGCCGCGCGCGAAAAACACCTGCGGCTTGCCCGGACGTCCGCCCTCGTCCTCGGAGACAACGACGAGGAAGGGCCGGCCGGAAATCGGCGAGAAACTCTGACTGCCGAAGGGATGGCGCTCCATCATGTCGACGTCATAGGGGAAGCTGCGCGGCTGCCCGCGAAAGAGATTGATGATGACGCGCGCACCCTCGCCCGCCGCCTCCGCCGCGGCCAGTGCATGGAAGCGCTCGGTCGTGCCGCCATTGATGAGCCGCATCGAGGCTGGATCCGCTTCGATCACCTCGCCGTAAGGGGCGAAAGCCGATCTGGTAAGCGGGCGGATGTCGAGAAAATCAGACAATGGTTCACTCGCCTTCGGCATGCCAGTGACGAATGGCGTCGATCTCGACCAGAAGTTCCGGCAGCGTGCGATAGGTTGCATCCCAGATGTCGGAGGCATCGAGGGCGAAGACGTCTTCCAGGATACGGTTGCCCGTTCCGCAGATTTTCGTCCACGGCAGAGTGGGATGCTCGGTTGCGAATTCCGGATGGGTTACGAGCAGCCGGGACGCAGCCGCGCCGATGGTGAAGTGGCAGAAGGCAACCGCCTTGAAGGTGAGATTGTCCTCGGCGAAGGCCGCCTCATCCATTCCGCCCACGAAGTATAGCGCGTCGGCTGCCGCCTTCTGCATTTCATTGAGATAGTCGATAGCACGAGGCTCGCTCATTTGCCCTCCGGCAACATCGATGTCAGGCGCAGCAGCGCGATCCGTTCGACCTGTGTCGTGGCGGTCGCGAATTCCTCATCCCGGCCATTGCCGACCCGCGTTTCGAAGGCCGAAAGGATGTCGTCCTTGTCGAGCCCTTTGACGGCGATGATGAAGGGAAAGCCGAATTTTTCGACATAGGCTGCATTAAGTTCGGTGAAGCGGGCATGTTCGGCCGGGCTCAGCCGATCGAGACCGGCGCCGGCCTGCTCCTTCCGGCTGTCTTCCGTGAGTTCACCTGCTATCGCCAGACGCCCGGCAAGATCGGGATGGGCGCGCAGCACGCCGAGACGCTCCTCACGGCTTGCCGCACGGAAGGCGGCGGTTAGCGCTGCATGCACAGCTGATGCCGTCAGCGGCTCCGTCACGCTGCTCGCGTCATAGGCGCGCTCGGCAATGAAAGGCGAATGTTCGAAGACGCCGCCGAAGCGGGAAACGAAATCCTCACGCGACAGCATTAGAGCGCATCCGGCTGATGATGCTTGTGCCAGTGCTCGGCAATCTCGATGCGGCGCGGAATCCAGACCTTGTCATGCTTCAGCACATATTCGATGAAGCGCTTCAGAGCGGCTGCCCGGCCCGGACGCCCGACGAGGCGGCAATGAAGGCCGACCGACATCATCTTCGGGCTGCCCGCCTCGCCTTCCTCATAAAGCGTGTCGAAAGCATCCTTGAGATAGGTAAAGAACTGCTCGCCTGTGTTGAAACCCTGCGGTGTGGCAAAACGCATGTCATTGGTTTCGAGCGTATAGGGAATGATCAGGAACGGTTTCCCGTCGACGCCCTTCACCCAGTAAGGCAGGTCGTCGGCATAGGAATCGGAGGAATAGAGGAAACCGCCCTCTTCCTGCACCAGTCGCAGCGTGTTGTCGGAAGGCTTGCCCTGGTACATCCCGAAAGGCCGCTCACCGGTGATTTCGGTATGCAGGCGCACGGCTTCGAGAATGTGCTTGCGCTCCAGATCCTCGGGGAAATCCTTGTATTCCAGCCAGCGATAACCGTGGCTGGCGATCTCCCAACCGGCCTCCTTCATGGCCGCAACGGCCTCGGGATTGCGCGCCATCGCCAGCGTCACCCCGTAGACGGTCGCCTGCACCTTGAGACCGGTGAACATCCGCCAGAGCCGCCAGAAGCCGGCGCGCGAACCATATTCGTAGATCGATTCCATGTTGAGATTGCGCTGCCCCGGCCAGGCGGCCGCGCCGACGATCTCCGACAGCAGGTTTTCGGACGCCGGATCGCCTTCGAGGATGCAGCTTTCGCCGCCCTCCTCGTAATTGATGACGAACTGCACGGCGACGCGGGCGTCGCCCGGCCACTTCGGATCGGGCGTCTGACGCCCGTAGCCGACGAGATTGCGCGGGTAGGTCTCGGATACCATCAAATCACCTTCTGAAAAGACGAAGGAACGGTATCATCCGCAGCCGGAATGTCGAGACGGAAACTGCACAGCAGAATTTCTCTTTTCGACACAACCACTTAGATCGACATCTGCTCAGGCGATCCTGCGCGCGCTGACCTTGCCCATCGGGTGGAGCGAGTGAACGCGAAAGGGGCCGCCAGTGCCCTCCTCGATCATCAAAGCCACATTCGAAACCATCACCGGCTCCCTCAGGACGGGCTCGAAGATCGTTCCCAGCACTGGCTCGATGCGGGGCATGTCGATCGCGTTGATGGGGCCCGTCACCGGCATATGGAAGCGGAACTCCTCCATCACGTAAGGATTGCCCCAACGATGCAGATTGGCAAATTGCGCCGCCGACAAACCATCGGGATCGCTGCGCTCGATATCGGCTTCACTCAGCGGCGCCCGGAAACGATCGAACTCCTGAACGATCGCCGAAGCCAGATACTGGATCTGCTCACAGGGGGCGCTCGGCATCAGGCTGTAGAAATTGCCGAGCCGGGCGATCTCGAGACGGGGAATCTGGAAAGGGGCGTATGTCCCGGCAAACCGCATGAGATCGCGCAGGAGTTGCGACTCGGATGCGTCGGCGGACAGGTGAAAAGGCGCCTTCAAAACACCGTGAAAACCATAGCGCCGCGGTACGGCGGTATAAAAGGCGATCTCATGGATGCCGAGGCCGCGGACGGCCGGAGGCTCCACCATATCGCCCGAAAACACGTTTCGGCCAAGCCAATTGGCGGCCATGAGCGACAGGGGATCGCTCGCCGGAGGCGTGAAGCAAATGGCATAGCGCATGCAATTTCCTCCATCAAGGAAGTGAGCACCGGTAAAATCCGGTGCTGCCGATGCGCAAGCAGATAGGTGATTTGCATGACAGAATAACGAAACGCAGCTATATCTAATTCACGTTTAACGTGAAGCGACCGCGATATGGCTTGAAATCGCGAAGCTTTCCGGCAGCGGAATTTCGCAATCTGTATCGCCTGCGATACAAACCGCAGCCTCCGCCAGCCGATGAGCCAGCCCGAAGCTGACCTTGAAACCGCCGGTCAGTGCGATCAGTCGGGGATGGATGGGATGGCGGCCGATCATTGGATCGCGGTCGATGGCTTTCGGGCGAAGCCCCGCCCAGCGCTCGATGACAGGGGCATTGCGGAGCGCCGGCACGATCGCCCGCGCCGCCTCGATCAACGCGTCGAGCTGGGCATCGGTCGAATGCGGATCGTCGAAACGGTTCTCGCTGGTGCTGCCGACGGCCGCATACCCGCCCTCATGCGCGACGACATAGAGTCCATCGAGGAAGATCGTCGGCAACGCCGGGTCGACATCGGCTTTCAACAACGCCGCCTGCCCTTTCACCGGCTGGCCGAGCGGCTTCTTCAAGTCCGGCGTCAGCCCTTGTAGCACAGAAAAGGACTGATGGCCGGCGGCCAGGATGCAGCGGCCGAACGTGATGGTTTCGCCGCCGATCTCGGCCGTCCCGCGATCGGGATTGAGATCGGCGACAGCGGCATTTTCCATGACGCGCACCTGTCTTGCCCGCCGCAGGAAGGCGACCAACGCTGAGATCAACGAGCGGGGGGCGACGCGGGCGGCGAGCGTATCATGCACGAAACCGCTCTCGCCGGCAGAGGCCTCTACCCAGCCCTCGACGTCTGGCCTGCCGAGCACATGCCAGTGGAAGCGGCGCTCGCCGGCCCGCCAGTGGCGCTCGGCATCTTCGGAATGGCCGCGGGCGATGCGGTTGAGATGCGGTTTCGGCAACGGGATCAGCCGTCCGGACCTGTTGTAGCCGGCCGAAAGTCCGGTTTCGGCTTCCAGCGCGGTGATTTCGGTTTCGAGCGAGACCAGCGCATCGAACTGGAATTGCTTTTTCTCCGACCACCGGTCCGGCATATGCGGCATCAGCGCGCCGAGCAGTCCGCCGCTCGCGCCTCCGCCCAAGCTGCCGGCGTCGGCAAGGATGGTGCTGATGCCGCGGCGTTCGGCATGAACGGCCGCCCAGAGACCCATGATGCCGCCGCCGACGATCAGCAAGTCGCAAGAAGATTGACCGGACGCCGGTGCAGGACTATCGGCTTTTTCCATGAGAGACGTGAACCCCGATCAGATTGGCGCGGGCGCGCCGCAGCCGCTCGAATGGCGCGACGGCGATATGCCCTATTCCACCGCCTTTGGCGATCATTTTTATTGCCAAACCGATGGCCGGCTGGAATGCGGCCATGTCTTTCTCGCCGGCAACGGCTTGCCGGAGCGTTGGAACGGGCGGCAGGAATTCGTGATCGGCGAACTCGGCTTCGGCACCGGCCTGAACTTCGGCGAGACCTGGCGGCAATGGAAGCTTCACCGTGAACACGGCCAGCACCTGCATTTCATCTCCTTCGAACTCCACCCGATGCGCGGCGAAGAGATCGGCCGGGCGCTCTCGCATTGGCCGGAAATCGATGCGGAACGTGAGGCGCTGACGGCGGCCTGGCCGCAAACACCTGCCGGAACCGTCTCGCTCGATCTCGATGCCCAGACGCGGCTCAGCGTCGTCTGCGGCGCGGCACTCGACGGCGTCGCCGCGGCAAAACCTGGCTTCGATGCATGGTATCTCGACGGTTTCGCGCCCTCGCGCAACGGCGACATGTGGTCGGAAGAGCTGATGCGTGAGGTTAACGAAAAGACCGTGGCCGGCGGCACCTTCGCAACTTACGCCGCGGCCGGCTTCGTGCGCCGCAACCTCATCGCCGCCGGCTTTGCCGTCGAACGCCGCACGGGCTTCGCCGGCAAACGCGAGATGCTCTGCGGCACCAAGGTGCCCGCCCGGTAAATCGTGCGACTGCCATTTGATGGCGATCAGTAGCCGGTGCGCTCCGGCTGCAGCTCATCCTTGCCGAGCCATTGCCGGATCTTCTCCTCCAGAAGTTCCGGGCTGATCGGCTTCGACATGTAATCGTCCATGCCGGCGTCGAGGCAGGCTTCGCGGTCGCTTTCGAGCGCATGGGCGGTGACGCCGATGATCGGCACCCGGTGACCCTGCCCCTTTTCCCTCTCGCGGATCGTCCGGGTCGCCTCATGGCCGTTCATGACGGGCATCGAGACGTCCATCATGATGATGCGCGGCGTGTGGCTTTCCCAGGCGGCGACCGCCTCCTGCCCGTTGTTGACGACCAGGAAGGAGAGGCCCGTCGACTGCAGGATCTGGGTAAAGACGATCTGGTTGACCTCGTTGTCTTCGGCAACCAGCACGTCGACGAATTCGGCCGCCCGCTTTTGCGGCTCGGGCACAGTTGCAGTTGCAAGCGCAGGCGCCGGCGCGGCCGCTTCCGCCCGCAGCCGGGCGATCTCGGCTTCAGAGGCCTGTTTGACGCGGCGGGCGCGGACGACCTCGACAACAGTGTTGCGCAGCACGTTGGCGCGTGCCGGCTTCATCAGATGCGCATGGCCGTTCAGCGCCGCGAATTCCTTTTCCGTGCCCGAAATATCCATCGATGTGAGGAAGATGATCGGCAGCTCGACGAAACGGGGATCGGCGCGCAGCCGGCGCGCGACGTCGGCGCCGTTCATGTCGGGCATGTGATAATCGAGTACGACGGCATCGACGGTGACACCGAGATCGGCCGCTGCCTCGAGGATCGCCAGACCGGTGCCGCCACCCTCGGCAGCCACTCCGTCGAAGCCCCAGAGCGAGAGCTGTTCAGTCAGGATGCGCCGGTTCACTTCATTGTCGTCGACGACGAGGATGCGCGCGCCCTGCACATTGATCGGCAGCGGCTTCTGTTCAAGGTGAGCGGCCGCCACCGCAAAAGGCAGGTTGAGGGTGAAGACCGAGCCCTTGCCCCATTCGCTCTCGACATTGATATAGCCGCCGAAGAGATTGACGAGGCCGGCAGTGATTGCAAGGCCGAGCCCCGTTCCCTCATGCCGGCGGGTCGACGAGGTGTCGACCTGCGAAAACTTGTCGAAGACCGATTCGAGCTTTTCTCGGGGAATGCCAATACCGGTATCCTCGATGCGGATGATCGCCATGATCTCCCCGCCAGCGATCGTCTCGAAGCCGACATCGACGAAGACATGGCCGCGCTCGGTGAACTTGACGGCGTTGCCGACGAGATTGGTGACGATCTGGCGGAAACGCCCGGCGTCACCGATCACCGCGGCCGGCAGGTCCGGTGCTGCCCGCACCAGGAGCTCGATATTCTTCTCGGCGGCATGCGAGGAGAGGAGTGTCGCCACATCCTCCACCGCTTCGGTGATATCGAAGGCGGCTTTGCGCAGTTTCATCTGCCCGGCATCGATCTTCGAGAAGTCGAGGATGTCGTTGATAATAGTCAGCAGCGCATTGCCTGACTTGACGATGATGTCGATGAAGGTCTTCTGGCGCGTGTCGAGATTGGTCTTGGCCAGCAGTTCCGCCATGCCGAGCACACCGTTCATCGGCGTGCGGATCTCGTGGCTCATATTGGCAAGGAATTCGGATTTGGCGCGGTCGGCGGCTTCGGCGCGCGACAGGAGCTGGCGCAGTTCCTCCTCGCGGCTCTTGAGGTCGGTGACGTCGGTGAACAGTGCCACCCAATGCTGTCCCCGGCTGACGGTCGCATCCATGTTCACCCAGCGCTCGCCGCCGACATGGAAGACGGTGGAAATTGGTTGCCTGGCCGCGATATTCGCCCGCCACTCCTGCAGGATCTCATCCGCCGCGTCGTGGAAATCGCCGCGCGCCGCGCAGAATTCGAACATGCCGAGCCAGCCCTGGCCAGCCTCGATATGGTGCGGCGGGATCTGCAGGATATCGGCCATCGCCTCATTGGACATCTTGATGATGCCGTCCTGGACGATGGCAATACCCTGCGACATGGCGTGCGTCGCGTCGCGCATCATTTCGCCGAGCCGCTCGAGGGCTGCGCGCGTCTCGTGGATTTCCTTTTCCCGCTCGCGCACCGCCGAAATATCGGCATAGGTCAGCAGGATACGATCGTTGGAGATGCGGCGGCTGTCGAAGATGACGGATTTGCCGCCCGCCCAGGCAAGCTCGATCGGCTCAGGCTCTTCGGCCTCGAACAGATGTTTGCGGAAGGCGTAGATCTCTTCCGGCGTCTGCGTCCCGTCGTAGCGGCCGAGTTCGTCATTGCGGCGGATGACGTCGATGAACGGGCGGCCGTCGAAGCGATCGTCGAGCGGCAGTTCCCAGATGCTGTAGAATTCGTCGTTGACGTAGAGAATCTGGTGGTCGTTATCGAGGATCACCACGCCGATCGGCAGCGATCGCAGAATGCTCTCGATGTCCCGATGCAGGATTTCTTGCTGCTTGCGCGATTCAATCAGCGCCTTTTCGCGTTCCTTGAGCGGTGAGATGTCGGAAAAGGAGCCGACGACATAGGTTCGTCCATCCGCTGTCACGACGCGGTTGACGCGCGAGATGACGGGATAGACATGGCCGCTATTGCTCGGCATCTCGCTCTCGAGCTCCACCGAAATGCCGTCCCTGAGCGCCAGCAGGTTTTCCTGGTAGATCGCCTCAGCACCTTCCGGCCCGAACATTTCGTGTTCGGTCATCCCCAGATACTCGGAGCGGGCGCGGCCGCTGAAGGTTTCATAATATTTGTTGGCATAGACCAGGCGGTGCTTGTCGTCGCGGACGAAAACGGCCACCGGCAGGTCTTCCAGGACGGTGCGGAGAACGTCGAGTTCGTTGACGCTCTCACCCCAGGCGGATTCGCCGGCGGCCACAGGCGTCGCGCCGTTGCGATAGGCTGCGTTGACGACCAGCGGGCGTCCGTCGGCTGCAAAGATGCCGATCGGGTGATCGAGGTTCTCCAGTGCCTCGCGCACTTGGGCGAGATCGGCGGCACTTCCGAAATCGTTTACAGTCTTAGAGCTGCCGGCAATCCCGGGCTTGCCGGCACCCCCCCCAAGGGCAACGGCGCGGCGCTCGCGGGCTTCGAAGATGCCCAGCACGTAGATCCGGTCCGGCGACGGCGAGAAGCTTTCGATCTGAATGCGCTCGTGGCCAAGGCCCGCGGCATCGAAACAGCTGGCGTTTTCCTCGGTGCCGAACACCAGCGCGCGGCGCTCCTTGTCCTCGCGGTCCTCTTCCTCGGGGCGATCGAAGAGTTCGCGGCTGCGCCTGCCGATGAAATCGGAAATCTCACGGCCCAGGAAATCGGCATAGGCCTGGTTGACGGCGACATAGCGCAGTTCGCTGTTCTTGACATAGGCCGGGGTGTCCAGATCGGCGATCCGGCGGCAAGCCAATTCCAGAATGTCCCCGGCTGATTTCAAGAAATCGTCGCTCCCGCAATGAATGGAATATCAACGAGAAAGACTATAACGCCAAGGCTTTTAACAAGGTTTTAACCATAAATTTCAGCAGACGAAATTTGCAAGCCAGATTGATGAGCTGAAATATCTTCGTTTGGCAATGCGGTCTCGCAGGAGGCTAGATGTCGCCATCGGCGGCGGCCCCACAACGCGCGATCAGTGCCTTGCTGCCTTGTGATCCGTTGAAATCATGACCAAAATTTAATGCCTGCCGCCCTTGTGCGGCCATCGCTCCGCCGCGATCCGGGCGGAGTCTGGCCATGGCTTTATAGAAGCCAGTCTAAATCAAGGAAAATACCATGTCCGTTCTTCATAAGACCATGGCGACGGGCCTGATCGCGCTGACCTTTGCCGGCGCCTCGCTCGCCACTGCCACCACCGCCGATGCCCGTCCGCGCGATGCCTTCTGGGGCGGCCTTGCGGCGGGCGTCGTCGGCGGCGCCCTGCTGTCGGAGGCCGCCCGCCCCGCCTACCCGGTCTATCCGGCCTACCCTGTCTATCGCCCCTACCCCGTCTACCGGACCTATTACCGGCCGCACTATTGCCATCTCGAATGGCGTTACGACCGCTGGGGCGAGCCCTACCGCGTCAAAGTCTGCCCTGAATAGCAAGACCGCATCCGGCGCCGCTTGACCTCCCGGCGGCGCCGGTCCAATCCTCCTCCACTCAGGGAGGAGAAATGCCGGAACCGCTCAAGAACCTGCTGCACGAGGCGCTGGCCGGCGATATGGCCGATTGCATCGCCGCCAATGCGCCTTCATTCGACCGGAACCATTTCGTGGCGCTCGCGACCGATGGCCTCGCGACGCTGGAGCTGATGGAGCGCTCGGCGCTGATCCGCGACGCGCTGTTCGCCACCCTTCCAGGCGATTTCCCCGAAGCGGCCGCCATCCTGAAGGCGAGCCTGCCTGCATCAGGCAGCCCTGGACTGTCCGGTTGGATGCTGCTGCCGGTCAACCAGTTCATCGCCGCACGCGGCCTTGATCATTTCGATCTCGGTCTTGATCTCCTCAAGGCGCTGACGCCGCATTTCACCGCCGAATTCGGTATTCGTCCCTTCATGCATCGCGACCAGCCACGCGCGCTCGCGGTCATTTCCGGCTGGGTCAATGATCCAGACCAGCATGTGCGTCGGCTGGCGAGCGAGGGAACGCGGCCGCGCCTGCCCTGGGCCATGCGCCTGCCGCAGCTCGTCAAGGATCCCGCGCCGATCCTGCCCATCCTGACCGCGCTGATGGACGATCCGGAGGATTATGTGCGCCGCTCCGTCGCCAACAGCCTCAACGATATCGCTAAGGATCATCCGGATATGGTCGCCGCCTTCATAGCCGGTCATATCGACGGCGCCTCTTCCGAGCGTCGCCGGCTGCTGAAGCACGCCTCTCGCACGCTCCTGAAGAAAGGCCATGCGAAGGCACTCGCCAATTTCGGTTTCGACGCCGCGGCGGCACTTAGATGCGAGCTGCGCCTTCTGAACGGCGAGGTGATGTTCGGCGAAGGGCTGGATTTCGAAATCCGCCTGACCAATGCCGGCGAGGTTGAGCACGCGCTGATGATCGATTACGCCATCCACCATGTGAAGGCCGACGGCTCGCTCTCGCCCAAGGTCTTCAAATGTAAGACGATCACGCTGGCTCCCGGGCAGAGCCAGGCCATCGAGCGCCGCCACGCCATGCGGCCGATCACGACCCGGCGCTATTATCCCGGCGAACACCGCATCGCCATCCTCGTCAACGGCGCGGAAAGTGCATCGGAAAGCTTCGTCCTCAGAATGCCGTCAATGGATGCTGGTTAAGGCTTTTTGTGCATCGCACTTGACATTCCACGCGAACTAGCCCAAATGCGGCTCAGCTTTCACCCTTCCGGCCGCCGCGTGAGCGTGCCCCTGCTAGAAAATACGAAACGCAGGAAGAAGGGACAAAAGCGCATTTCGATAGAGCGCCGCACTCCCGATGAGCGGCCAGAAGCGCTGGAAAGCTTTTTCCAACTTGCAAGTTCCCACTTCACGCGGGGTTCTTGACGCCAGAATGAAACCGGATCGCATGGTGCGTTCCGGCGCTAGTCGTTGTGGCGCCCCGAAAGGTTATACCTTGACTAATTTTGAATCGCTTGGTGTCTCCAAGCCGATCGTCGCCACCTTGTTCCAGCTCGGTATCGAAACGCCGACGCCGATCCAGGAACAGTCCATTCCTCTCCTCATATCAGGCCGCGATCTGATCGGCCTTGCCCAGACCGGCACCGGCAAGACCGCCGCCTTCGGCCTGCCGCTCATCGAAAAGCTGCTCGCCGACGAGCGCCGCCCCGACAACCGCACGACGCGGACGCTGATCCTGGCGCCGACTCGCGAGCTGGTGAACCAGATCGCCGAGAACCTCAAGAAGTTCATCCGCAAGTCGCCGCTGCGCATCAACGTCGTCGTCGGCGGTGTGTCGATCAATAAGCAGCAGCTGCAGCTCGAAAAGGGCACCGACATCCTGGTCGCCACGCCCGGCCGCCTGCTCGACCTCGTCAACCGCCGCGCCATCACGCTGACGACGGTGCGTTATCTCGTGCTCGACGAAGCCGATCAGATGCTCGACCTCGGCTTCGTGCACGACCTGCGCAAGATCGCCAAGCTCGTTCCGAAGAAGCGCCAGACCATGCTGTTTTCGGCCACCATGCCGAAGGCGATCGCCGATCTCGCCGGCGAATATCTGGTCGATCCCGTCAAGGTCGAAGTCACACCTCCCGGCAAGGCTGCCGACAAGGTCGAGCAGTATGTTCATTTCGTCGGGGGCAAGAACGACAAGACCGAGCTGCTCCGCAAGTCGCTGACCGAAAACCCGGATGGCCGCGCCATCGTCTTCCTGCGCACCAAGCATGGTGCGGAGAAGCTGATGAAGCACCTCGATAATATCGGCTATTCCGTCGCCTCGATCCACGGCAACAAGAGCCAGGGTCAGCGCGAGCGGGCGCTGAAGGCCTTCCGCGACGGCAGCATCAAGACGCTGATCGCCACCGACGTCGCCGCCCGCGGCATCGACATCCCGGCCGTCAGCCACGTCTACAACTACGACCTGCCCGAGGTGCCGGACGCCTATGTCCATCGCATCGGCCGCACGGCGCGCGCCGGCCGCGACGGCATCGCCATCGCCTTCTGCGCTCCCGACGAAGCCAAGCTGCTGCGCGATATCGAGCGCCTGATGGGCATCGACATCACGGTCGCAAGCGGCGAACCGCCGGCACATATCAGCGCCGGCGGCCCGCGCCGCGGCAACGGCAATGGCAACAACCGCAATCGCGGCGGCGGCCAAGGCCGTGGCGATGCCAACCGTTCGGAACATCGCGGCAGCCGCCAGGAACGCCGCCCGCGCCGCGACGGCGAAGGTAGCGAAATCCGCGCCGGCGGCGAGGAACGCCGTGAGCGCCGTCCGCGTCCCGAGCGCCCAAGCCGCAACGAGGACTTCCGCGGTCAGCGCCGCGGCGAAGCGGCCCCGGATTTCGGCCCCGACAACGATCTGGCATCGACCTCCGATTTCCGCCCGGCAAAGCCGCAGCGCCCTGCGCATAACGGCCCCAATGGCCATCATGCCAATGGCGAACCGAGCGGCCATCACCGCGGCAACGGCCGCCACGCTCACGGCCGCCCGGCCCGCAAGCACGGCGAAGACCGCGGACCGCATCAGGCTCAGGGCGGCGAACAGCGCCGCGACGGCAACGGCGGCAACCGCCGCGGCGGCTCGGGCTCGCGCAATGGCGGCGGCCAGCGCCGCGAACGCGCCTGAGCGCCGATTGATTTAAAGGAGAAAAGGCCGAATCTTCGGTCTTGAATATTGGGAGGCCGGAACATCTGGTGGGATGTCCGGCCTTTTTCTCATTGTGGTGATTGCAATACCGCAACGGCAGTGAATCAATGCGCTGTAAAGCCGCCGTCGACGGGCAGCGCGACGCCGATGATGAAGCACGCCGCCGGGCTGCATAGCCAGAGCACAGCAGCGGCGACCTCTTCGGCACGTCCGAGCCGGCCGATCGGCTGCTGTTTCATGATTTCATCCATCGCATCGGACTGCCCGTCCAGCATCTCCTGCACCATCGGTGTATCGATAACGCCAGGGCAGACTGCGTTGATGCGGATGCCGCGTGGCGCGTATTCGACGCCGGCACTTCGGGTCATTCCGATCACCGCATGCTTGGTCCCGTGATAGGCGGCGCGTCCGGGCAGGCCGACCAGGCCGCCGAGCGAAGAGCAGTTGACGATCGCGCCGGAGCCTTGCCCGCGCATGACGCGCAGTTCGTGCTTCATGCATGCCCACACCCCCCGTTGATTGACCGCAGTGACCCGCTCGAAGCTGTCAAGCGGCTCGTCGGCAGCGTCCGACGGCGGCACTTGGATGCCGGCGTTATTGAAGGCCATATCGAGGCGGCCGTATTCGTCGACCGCGCGGTCGACCGTCGCTGCGACCTGCGTCTCATCGGCGACATCGCAAGCCATGCCGATCGCGATGCCGCCCTCAATCACGATTCGCCGCGCTTCGCGATCGGCGAGGTCGCCGTCGAGATCGGCCAGCACCACCGATGCGCCATTCTCGGCAAAGGCGCGTGCAGCGGCGAGCCCCATGCCCTTGGCCGCACCCGTCACGAGCGCCACCTGACCTTTGAAGTCGTAGACCGGATTCATCGTTTCAGCCCTCCCTATTGGCGTCGGCGACCTGCCGCTTCTTGCCGAACACCGGAAAGGCATTGGCTTCGCCATAATCGGTGCTGTTCTCGGTGCCCTTCAGCGTCTTCATATCCCCGTCGGAAATCACGAAATCGACCGCAGCATTGTCGCGCATGTGTGCGGCGGTGACCGTTTTCGGCAGGGGAAGCAGACCAAGCTGCAGGCAGTAGCGGATGCAGAGCTGCGCAATACTGACGCCATATTTCCCAGCCAGCGCACCCAGGTCGGAATTGTTGAGCATCGCGCCGTGGGCCACCGGCGAGTACGCTTCGACCAGCATGCCCTTGGACTGCGAATATTCGATCAGATCGAACGGCGTGTTGCCGGCATGGGCGAGGACCTGGTTGACCATCGGCGCGACGGCACCGTGGTCGAGCAGATTGTCCAAATCCGCCTGCTCGAAATTGGAGACTCCAATCGCGCGGAGCTTGCCCTCACGATAAGCCTCTTCGAGCGCGCGCCATGCCTCGAGATTGCCTTCGAAGAAATGCTCGCCCTCCCGGAATTCCGCCCACGGCTGCGGGCTGTGGATCAGCATCAGATCGATGTGCTCCAGTCCGAGCTCCCGAAGCGACCCGTCGATACGCTCCTTGGCATTGCTGTAGCGCTTGCACTCAGCGGCGAGTTTCGTGGTTACGAAGATTTGGTCGCGAGAAGCGCCGCTTTTGCGCAGACCCTCACCAACACCGTGCTCGTTCCCATAAGCTTGAGCGGTATCGATATGGCGGTAGCCGAGCTCGATAGCGTCGCGCACGACGCGCACGGTTTCGGCATCAGGAATTCGCCAGGTGCCGAGACCCAGCTTCGGGATTGCCACGCCGTTGGCAAGCGTAAACGTCTCTTCCAGTATCATAGTGCTCACCTTTTCATCTCGGGATTTGGGACCAGGCTCCTTCACGAGCGTATCCGATCGGTCGCCTGTGGAGCGAACGAGACGCAGTAGATTTAGCGTGTCGGTTCGATCAGGATTAGCGCCCGCGCATGCAATGAACTGATGAAAGTTGCTCAACAATGTGATAGTCAGGGCCATGCAGCTGAACCGGACCGATCTAGCGGACTTTCTCTATTTCCTGGCAATCGCCAGACATCGTAGCTTTCGGCGCGCCGCGCTGGAAATGCGTGTCACGACTTCCGCCTTGAGCCACGCCATCACTGCGCTCGAAGCACGACGCGGCGTCCGATTGTTGAACAGGACCACGCGTAGCGTCACCCTGACGGCGGCCGGCGAACAACTCAAAGCCTCGATCGAAGGACCGCTGGCGGTCGTGAGCGAAGCAGCGGAAAACCTGAACAGATTCCGCGATTCGCCGGCCGGCCGGGTGAGAATTAATGTCCTCGAAGACGCGGTGCCGTTGGTGCTCGACCCGGTGATGCCGGCTTTCGTCGAACGTTATCCTGAGGTCGAGGTTGACATCAGCGTCAGCAACCGCCTGGTCGATGTGATAGATGGCGGCTTCGATGCTGGCATCCGTTACGGCGGCACGGTGCCTGAGGACATGATCGCCCAGCGTCTTTCGCCAGACATTCGCTGGCTGGCAGCCGCGTCACCCCACTATCTCGAACGCTATGGAACGCCCCTTACGCCGTATGATCTGCTGGATCACCGTTGTGTTCGAATCCGATTGGGAAACGATCAGATCTACCAATGGGAGTTCGAGCAGGGCGAAAACACGGTTGCGATCGCTACACTCGGACCTCTGACCGTCGATGCAAGTCATGCCTCGATAGGCTTGGGGCTGAGTGGGGTCGGCATCATTTATGGCGCGGAACCGGTCCTTCGCCCGCACATCGAGACGGGCGCGCTGACGGTCGTGCTCAGCGATTGGGCTTCGATGGGCAGCGGGTTTCACGCATACTATTCCAGCCGCCGACAGGTCCCAACCGCGTTGCGCCTGCTCATCGACCTTATTCGAGAGATACGGCCGCTGGCTGGTTGAACAGACCGCTATAGTACCCGGACTGGGTCACGAAGCCAGCCGCTTGAATGCCGGACGCTTGCGACCTAAATTGGCTCCATGCTTGACCATTCGTCCCGGCCGTTATCGCCGTCCACTATCCCAATGGATGCCCTGAGTGAAGTCCTGCAGGACTTTCGCTTGAGCGGAGTCAACTATGGCCGCTGCGAGCTCAGGCATCCATGGAGCATAGCCTTTCCGCAACAACAGCTGCTTCGTTTTCACTTCGTCAGCCAGGCTCCGTGCCGGATCCATACCGAAACCCACGGATGGCAGGAGTTGAACGATGGCGATCTGGTGCTGCTGCCGCAAGGCATCGCACATCGATTGGCCAGTGCGCCGGACGTTGAGGGCGACTCGCTTAAAAGCTGTCAGATTACAAGATTGGGCAGCAACGTCTGCGACGTCTTGCGAGAAGGAACGGGCGCCACCAGCACCCTTTTCTGCGGCTCCATGACTTTGGGCGCTCATGCGCTTAACCCCTTGATCGCCCTGATGCCGCCAATCATCAAGGGTTGCGATGTAGCCGGTAATGACCCGATCGTAGGCCCCCTGCTTGCCGCTATGTCAGCGGAGGCGACACAGCCCCAGATGGGAAGCGCGACGGTCTTATCGCGTATGGCGGACTTGCTCGCTGCGCGGCTTATCCGCTGCTGGGTCAACTGCAGCGGAGGCTCGACCACCGGCTGGCTCGCCGCCATCCGCGATCCCCATATCGGTCGTGTGTTGGCGGCCATGCACCGGGATCCGGGCCATAACTGGACTCTCGAAAGCCTCGCTGGTGTGGCAGGCCAGTCGCGCTCGATCTTCGCCGAGCGCTTCAGCGCTATCTTGGGAGAAGGCGCGGCACATTATCTCGCCCGTCTGCGTATGCAGCTTGCCCGCGATTTGTTGGCCCAAGGCGGCATGTCGGTTGCCGAGGTTGCTTCCCGGCTGGGCTACGAGTCCGAGGCGTCGTTCGCGCGGGCCTTCAAGCGCGTCACCAATGTCTCCCCGGGAATTGTGCGTCGCACAAGTTTCGGACGAATGGACATAGATTTCGGATTTTAAGACACATATCATCCTGAAAACTTCGTCTATGAAATCTCCGAACATAGGAGATTCTTCAATGACGGACACGACATCACAGTTCGACGAAGCCGCAATTGGCGTAGAGACGGCTGAACCATCCGCGTGGAGCGGGGCGACCTGGTTTGCCGTTGTTTCGATGGCGGCCACCAGCTTTGCACTGGTGTCTGCTGAGTTCCTGCCGGCGGGACTGTTGACGCCAATGGCGCGCGATCTCAGCATTTCCGAGGGAACGGCCGGACAGGTCGTCACCGCCACCGCTTCCGTCGGCGCCGTGGCGGCCCTGCTGAGCAATGTTCTCATCGGCAGGCTGAACCGCAAGGCGGTGCTGGTCGGTCTCAGTGCGTTGGCGGTCGGCTCCAATATTCTTGCATCGTTAGCGACCGATTTTTGGCTGTTGCTGTTGGGCCGGGCCGGCTTGGGCATCGCGCTCAGCGGCTTTTGGGCGCTTTCAGTGGCCGTCGTGGCGAGGCTGGTCGGCGCCAATGCGACAGGTCGGGGCATGGCTATCGTCACCCTCGGCGTTTCGCTCGCCACGATCGCTGCCCCATCAATGGGTGCTTTGATCAGCGATTGGCTGGGATGGCGCAGCGCCATGGCGATGACAGCCGGGCTTGCCGCGCTTGCCATGCTGCTGCAGTTGCTCAGTCTGCCGACGCTCCCTGCAAGCACAAGCAACAGTCTCGCGGATGTTTTCCGGCTGACACGACGGGGCGGCATTCAACTGGGAATGCTCGCGATCCTTTTGCTGATGACCGGGCATTTTGCCGGGTCGGTTTATGTGCGTCCCTTCCTCGAAAAAGTGACGCTCCTTGAAACCAGATCGATCGCCTTGGCATTGCTCGGATTTGGCATCGCCTCCGTGATCGGCAATGTCGCCGGTGGCCGGATGGCCGACGCAAGCATCCGCATAGCATTGGCCGTCACCGCGGCATTGATGGCGTTTGCCGCATTCGCTCTGGTGCTTTGGGGCGCTCACACCGGCGTCGCCTTCGCGCTCGTCACGCTTTGGGGCTTTGCCTTCGGCATGGCGCCGGTCGTGCTGCCGACCAATCTTTCCCGCGCAGCCTCCGACGCTCTGGAAGCGGCAGGTAGCCTGATGGTCGTCTCTTTTCAGGTGGCCATCAGTATCGGCGCGGTTTTTGGCGGCTATATCGTCGACCACTACGGCGCTGTGGGTCCATTGACGCTTACCGCTCTCCTGGCTGCGTCGACGGTTGCCTTGGCGCTGCTGCAGCCCCGCAACTGATTTTGCTTCCTGCTTGATGGGCCGAGTAGCGCCCCACGGCGCTCTGTATATGAGGTCGTCGGCAATCGCCGGCGACCTCGGTCAGTTGAGGTTCAGGCCATCCGGTTGTTCGACCTTGGCGCAGCCATCAGGCTATACGCTCGCCTGCGCCTGCTGAACGACCCTGCGGTTTGTCATATATACGCCCGTCACGACGATCACCGTGCCCAGAATCAACGGCAGCGTCAGCCGCTCCCCGAACGCGATGAAGGCTTCGAGCGCGACGGCCGGCGGCATCAGGTAGATCAGCGAGGCGGCGCGCGAGACCTGACCGCGGCGGATAAGGTAAAGCAGCAGCCCGACACCGCCCATCGACAGGCCGAAGACCGACCAGAGCAGCGCGCCATAGGCCTGCGCGGTGCCGTCGAAATGCTGGTGTTCGAAAATCAGCGACAGCGGCAGGGTGAGGATGAGAGCGCCGACATATTGCAGCGTCGCGATGGTCCTGAGATCGCCGGATTGCAGGTGTCTCTTCTGGTAAAGCGTGCCGTAGGTGACGGAGCCCATGGCGATGAGGTTGATCGCCAGCGGCAGAGCGGCATTGCTGAGATCGGCCGTCGCCGGATCGAAAAGCTTTGGCGAAATGGCGATGGCGATGCCGATGAAGCCGAGCCCGAGGCCGAGCTTCTGTGTTTGTTGCAACCGCTCGCCGACGAGAAAGGGCGCCGCCATCGCCGTCAGCAGCGGCTGCAGCGCCGCGATGATGCCCGATATGCCGGCCGGCACGCCATTGGCAATCGCCCACCAGAGGCCGGCGAGATAGAAGCCGTGCAGGAAAAAGCCGGAATAGATGGCGCGCAGCACCGTCGCCCGGCTCTTCGGCCATTGCGCCCGCGCCACCAGGCAAAGCGCCAGGAAGGCGAGCGCCGACAGCGCATAGCGTATCGACAGAAAGGTGAAGGGCTCGGAATGCAGCGCCGCATATTTCGCCACCACCCAGCCCGTGGACCAGAGCAGGACGAAGAGAGCGGGGGCCAGGCGATCGAGGGACATGAGGCTGCTCGGCAAGAGGAGGTTTCGCCCCGCTGATATCCGCAGCCGGCGGTCACAGTCAAAGGCGAAGCGTTGATGCTTATTTGAAATTTGGCTGATGGTTGGAACAACCGACCGTCAGGAAGACGATAGTTTCAAACATAACGAACGAGCCTGTTGGAAGCTCGACAACATGCTACCGTAGCGAGGAATCGCCGGCGCACCGCCATACTCTACCTCATTCCTGTGCTCGTCACAGGAATCCAGTGCGCCCAAGTCCTTGGGCGCGGGAGACTCCATTTCTCGGTAAAGTCATTCACCGCGCCGACGCGCGGTGGCTGGATTCCTGTGACGAGCACAGGAATGAGGGTGGAGAGGTCGAGAACCGACTCCCGCCCGCCGACCGAAAAACCATCACCTGCCCAGATTTTGCGCAATCGCTGCAGAACAACCCTCCACCGCCCCGCGCCGCGCCGCGCCAAACGCCCCGATCTCACCCCTTTCCCGCACCGCAAAATCTTTTCCTTGAACTGCGCATGGTTCTTGCATTGCAATTTGCGTTGTATTCAAATGAACAAAAAAGGGGAGCCGCACCTTTGGCATTTGATGAAATGATTACCGGGGACGAGAGCCCCCGCCCGCCTTATGAAAAATATTTCGAGTGGTACAACAGCCAAGACCGGTCGCATCTGATTGCCAAGTCCCGCGACGCGGAAAACATCTTCCGGAAGACCGGCATCACCTTCGCCGTTTACGGCCATGCCGACAGCTCCGAAAAGCTCATCCCCTTCGATATCATCCCCCGCATCATCTCCGCCCGCGAATGGCGCAAACTCGCCCAGGGTATCGAACAGCGGGTAATCGCGCTCAACGCCTTTCTGGATGATATCTATCACAAGCAGGAGATCATCCGCGCCGGCCGCATCCCGCGCGAACTGATCGAAAACAATGTCGCCTTCCTGTCCGAGATGATCGGCTTCCGCCCGCCTGGCGGCGTCTACACCCATATCGTCGGCACCGACATCGTACGAACAGGCGAAGACCAGTTTTACGTGCTGGAGGATAATGCCCGCACCCCTTCCGGTGTCAGCTACATGCTGGAAAACCGGGAAACCATGATGCAGATGTTCCCGGAACTCTTCCATGCGAACAAGGTGCAGCGCGTCGAGGATTATCCCTACCTCTTGCGCCAAAGCCTCGCCTCGCTCGCCCCTCCCGGCTGCGCGGGTAAGCCGCGCGTCGCTGTCCTGACACCGGGCATCTACAATTCGGCCTATTACGAGCACTCCTTCCTCGCCGACATGATGGGCGTCGAACTGGTCGAGGGCTCGGATCTGCGCGTCATCGACGGCAAGGTGAAGATGCGCACGACCCGTGGTTACGAGGCGATCGACGTGCTCTACCGCCGCGTCGACGACGACTTCCTCGATCCGCTGACATTCCGGGCCGATTCCGCACTCGGCATTCCCGGCATCATGGATGTCTACCGCTCCGGCAACATCACCATCGCCAATGCGCCGGGCACCGGCATATCGGACGATAAGGCGATCTATTCTTACATGCCGGAGATCGTCGAATTCTATACCGGCCGCAAGGCGCTGCTTGAAAACGTCCCGACCTGGCGCTGTTCGGAAGCATCGAGCCTGAAATACGTGCTGGAGCACCTCGAAGAGCTCGTCGTCAAGGAAGTGCACGGCTCCGGCGGCTACGGCATGCTGGTTGGACCAACGGCTTCGAAGAAGGAGCGCGCCGATTTCGCCGAAAAGCTGAAGGCCAAGCCGAACAACTACATCGCCCAGCCGACGCTGTCGCTCTCCACCGTCCCGATCCTCGTCAACAAGGGGATCGCGCCGCGCCATGTGGACCTTCGCCCCTATGTGCTCGTCTCCGACAAGGTGCAGATCATTCCGGGCGGGCTGACCCGCGTGGCGCTGAAGCAGGGTTCGCTTGTGGTCAATTCCAGCCAGGGCGGCGGCACCAAAGACACCTGGGTACTGGAGGACTGATGCTCGGAAGAACCGCAAACGGCCTCTACTGGATGTTCCGTTACATCGAGCGCGCCGAAAATATCGCCCGTCTGGTCGATGCCGGGCTGCGCATGTCGCTGACCCGCAGCAGCGCCGGTGACGACAACTGGGACGGGGTGCTGCAAAGTGCCGGCGTGCGCGAGGCCTATGACGAAGGCCACGCCAAGCTGACCAATGCCGACGCGATCGATTATCTCCTGCGCGATCGTTCCAATCCGTCGAGCGTCATGTCCTGCATCGACTTCGGCCGCAATAATGCCCGCATGGTGCGCACCGCTCTGACACGCGAAACCTGGGAAGCGACCAACGAATGCTGGATCGACCTGAAGGCGCTGCTCGAAAAGCGCGTCAAGGCAGCCGAAATGCCGGAGGTGATCGACGCCATCAAGCGTCGCGCCGGCCTCATCCGCGGCGCCTTTCATGGCTCGACGCTGCGCAACGAGCTCTACAATTTCGCCCGCATCGGCACCTTCATCGAGCGGGCCGACAATACCAGCCGCATCCTCGACGTGAAATATTACGTGCTGCTGCCTTCGGTCTCGGCGGTCGGCTCGTCTCTCGACAACGTGCAGTGGGAATCGATCCTGCGCTCGGTCTCCGCGCACCGTGCCTATAGCTGGGCCTATGACGGTGAATACCGGGCAATGAACATTGCCGATTTCCTCACCCTCAATGTCCAGATGCCGCGCTCGCTGGCCTATTGCTACGAAAAGATCGTCAGCAATCTCGGCTATCTCGCTCAGGATTATGAGGCGCGGCTGCCCGCTCACGATACGGCCGATGCGATCCGCACCACGCTGCAGACCAGAGCGATCCGCGACATCATGGATCAGGGCCTGCATGAATTCCTCGAGGATTTCGTCTCGCGCAACAACCAGCTCGGCGCCGAGATTTCCGACGGCTACCGATTCTACGTTTAAGCGGATCAGAACATGAGACTGAAAATCAGCCACCTCACCGAATACCGCTACGACGAACCGGCGCAGTTCTCGCTGCAGCGCCTCAGGCTGACGCCGCCGACATCAGCCGCCCAGAAGGTGCTCGCCTGGTCGCTGAACGTCGAGGGCGCTACGCCCGAGGTGGAATATGACGACCAGTATGGCAACCACGTCAACTTGGTCTCGCTGGAAGGCGCGCAGCACGTGACGCGGATCTTGGCCGAAGGCGAGATCGAGACGGCGGACAATAACGGCGTCACCGGCCCGCATACCGGTTTCTGCCCGCTCTGGCTCTTCCTGCGCGAGACGCCGCTGACTAAAAGCGGCAAGCTGATCAAGGAACTGGTCAAAAGCGTCAGCGGCGATAACGAACTCGCCCGCCTGCATGCGCTGATGGCTGCCATCCACGAAACCGTCGACTACCGGCCCGGCACCAGCGACACCGCGACGACGGCCGAACAGGCGCTGGAGAAGAAAAGCGGCGTCTGCCAGGACCATGCGCACATCTTCGTTGCCGCCGCCCGCGCCCTGCAGGTGCCGGCGCGTTATGTCTCTGGCTATCTGATGATGGAAGAAAAGGTCGAACAGGCGGCGACCCATGCCTGGGCCGAAGCCCATATTCCCGGCCTCGGCTGGGTCGGCTTCGACCCGGCCAACGAAATCTGCCCGGATGAACGATATGTCCGCATCGCCTCCGGCCTCTGCTACCGCGATGCTGCCCCGATCTCAGGCATGCGCATCGGCACGCCGGGTGAGACGCTGTCGGTGACCGTGAAGGTTGAGGACGGCGGGCAGATGCAAAGCCAGAGCCAGAGCTGAGCGAGAGCGGGAGGTCGCATCTATCCAGCCGCAACGACCTGGAGGTGACCGCGCGCTCCATAACTGAGGATTGCCTGATCCGCCGTCAGTAACGGTGCGCGATGAAAACGGGCTGTGGCGGCGATGATGCGGTCCACGGGGTCGGCATGAAACTCGCCGGGCAACCGAACGCTGTCTATCGCGATGGAAGGCTCAATCGGTGCAAGCTGAAGCCCGGGCAGCGAGAGAGCGCTATCGATCCATCGCCCGACATCGTCGCCGAGCGCCAGGCGCCCCTTCTGCACGAGCATGGCGATTTCCCAAGGTGTGATCGCCGAAATCAGGATACGGCTTTTCTCCGTCATCTCGTCGATGATGCGCCGGGCCTGTGAACCGAGGCGCGCATCGTCCTGCATCGCCCAGACGAGGATATGCGTGTCGATGACGATCAACGGAGGGCGTCCCAATCCTCCGGCTCAACGGCCGGAGACAGAGGATCGTCATAGCGCAATACGCTGCCCTTCATCGCGCCGATGATGCTCCTGCGTTCACCTGTGTTTCGCGCCGGGGAAAGCACGGCAACCGGCTTACCGCGCTTGGTGATGACGATGGATTCATCGTCACTGCGCATCTGATCGATAAGATTCAGGCATTTCGCCTTGAATTCCGCAGCACCGACCACCTTTGACATGACCATCTCTCCTGTACACTTGTTCAGAATATAGCGTCATCTTCTCATTAAACAAGTACAACAAAAAACGGGGCTCTCGCCCCGCCTTTCAACTATTCCAATCTCGAATGCTTCCGCTCAGTGGCTGTCCTTGCCGACCGCATTTCCGCGACATCCCTTGAGGAAGTCGAGGTCGGCACCGGTATCGGCTCCTTCGACATGCTGCTGATGCAGGAAGGCGTAGCCCGAGGTCGGCAAATCGTGGTTCGGCTGCCATTCGGCGATACGGCGCGCCAATTCCTCGTCTGAGATGTCGAGATGCAGGCGGCGGTTCGGCACGTCGAGCTCGATCATGTCGCCGTTCTTGACGACAGCCAGCGGTCCGCCGACGGCGGCTTCCGGCGAGGTGTGCAGCACGACGGTGCCGTAGGCCGTTCCGGACATGCGGGCGTCTGATATCCGCACCATGTCGAGGATGCCCTTCTTCAGCACCTTGGGCGGCAGGCCCATGTTGCCGACTTCGGCCATGCCCGGATATCCCTTCGGCCCGCAGTTCTTCATGACCATGATGCAGGTCTCGTCGATGTCGAGATTGTCGTCGTTGATCTTCGCCTTGTAGTCGTCGATGTCCTCGAACACCACAGCCCGACCCTTATGCACCAGCAGATGCGGCGAGGCGGCCGACGGCTTCAACACCGCGCCCTTCGGCGCCAGATTGCCGCGCAGCACGACGATGCCGCCCGAAGAGGTCAGCGCCTTTTCAGCAGGCAGGATGACGTCCTCGTTCCAGTTGACGACGTCCTTGACCTCGTCCCAGACGGTTTCGCCGGAGACCGTCAGCGCATCCTTGTGCAGCAGGCCCGCCTCGCCGAGGCGTTTCAGCACCACCGGCAGGCCGCCGGCATAGAAGAACTCTTCCATCAGGTACTTGCCCGATGGCATCAGGTTGACGATTGTGGGAACGTCGCGGCCGCAGCGGTCCCAGTCGTCAAGCGACAGATCGATGCCGACGCGGCCGGCGATGGCGAGCAGATGGATAACGGCGTTGGTCGATCCGCCGATCGCCGCATTGGTGCGGATGGCGTTCTCGAAAGCCTGCTTGGTCATGATCTCCGAGGGCTTCAGGTCGTCCTTGACCATCTGCACGATACGGCGGCCGGTGAGCTGCGCCATGACCTTGCGGCGGGAATCGACGCCCGGGATCGCGGCATTGCCGGACAGCGCCATACCAAGCGCCTCGGCCATGGAAGCCATGGTGGAGGCGGTGCCCATCGTATTGCAGGTGCCCGACGAACGGCTCATCGAGGCTTCCGCCTCGAGGAACTCGGCCTGCGTCATCTCGCCGGCCTTCACCATTTCGGAGAATTTCCACAGATGCGTGCCGGAGCCGACACGCTCGCCGCGGAAATAGCCGTTCAGCATCGGCCCGCCGGTGACGACGATCGACGGCAGGTCGCAGGAGGCGGCGCCCATCAGCAGCGACGGCGTGGTCTTGTCGCAGCCGACGAGAAGGACGCAGCCATCCATCGGCTGGCCGCGGATCGCTTCCTCCACCGCGAGAGCGGCAAGGTTGCGGTACATCATCGCGGTTGGGCGGAAGGTGTTTTCCGATGCCGAGAACACCGGCACTTCGAGCGGGAAGCCGCCGGCCTCCCACACACCCGCCTTCACCTTCTCGGCGAGCTCTCTCAGATGGCCGTTGCAGGGGGTCATATCCGACCAGGTGTTGAGGATGCCGATGACCGGCCGTCCGTCGAACAGGTCGTGCGGATAACCCTGGTTTTTAAGCCAGCCGCGATGATAAATCACGTCGCGGCTCGTGCCGCCGTACCATTCCTGCGACCTCAGCCTGCGCGGCCATTCCGCTTTCTTCTTCATAATCTCCGTCCTTCAGGTGATTGCCGGGCCGCCTCGTACGGCCCGGGTCATCGGATATGTCTCAAGCCAGCGTGTAGGCCGTCTTGACCACAGTAAAGAATTCGCTCGCATACTTGCCCTGCTCACGCGGGCCATAGGACGACCCTTTGCGGCCGCCGAACGGAACGTGGAAATCGACGCCTGCCGTCGGCAGGTTGACCATGACCATGCCGGCTTCCGAATTGCGCTTGAAATGCGTCGCATGTTTCAGGCTGGTCGTGGCGATGCCGGCCGAAAGGCCGAACGGCGTGTCGTTGGCGAGGGCAAGCGCCTCGTCGTAATCCTTCGCCCGGATCACCGAGACCACGGGTCCGAAGATCTCCTCGCGCGAAATGCGCATCTGGTTGGTCGCTTCGGTAAACAGCGTCGGCTGCAGATAGAAACCGGGCGTTTCGCGCGAGATGACCTCACCGCCGAAGGCGAGCTTGGCGCCTTCCTTTTTGCCGATCTCGATATAGTCGGTATCGGTCTTCAGCTGCCGTTCGTCGACGACGGGACCTATATGGGTTCCGGCTTTCAGCGCATTGTCGACAACGAGCGTCTTCAGCTTGTCGGTGAGCGCCGCGACGAACTTGTCGTGGATGCCTTCGGTGACGATCAGGCGCGACGACGCCGTGCAGCGCTGACCGGTGGAGAAGAAGCCGGAGTTGGCGGCAGCTTCAACGGCGACGGAAAGATCGGCATCGTCAAGCACGACCATCGGGTTCTTGCCGCCCATCTCCAACTGGAACTTGCGGTTATGCTCGATCGAGGCGGCGGCCACGCGCCGGCCGGTGCCGGTGGAACCAGTAAAAGTAATGCCGTGAACGTCGGGGCTTTCGAGCATGGCCTGGCCGACAACCGAGCCCTTGCCCATGACGAGATTCAGCACGCCCTTCGGCAGCCCTGCCCGGTTGAGGATATCGACGATCGCCCAGGAGCAGGCCGGCACCAGCTCGGCCGGCTTGAAGACGATGGTGTTGCCGTAGCAGAGCGCCGGCGCGATCTTCCAGGCGGGGATGGCGATCGGGAAGTTCCACGGCGTGATGATGCCGATGACGCCGAGCGCCTCCCGGGTGATCTCGACGCCGATATTCGGGCGAACCGACGGGATGACCTCGCCGGCGAGCCGCAGGGCTTCGCCTGCAAAGAATTCGAAGATCTGCGAGGCTCGGATGACTTCGCCGGTCGCCTCAGGCAGCGTCTTGCCCTCTTCGCGGGCGAGCAGCGCGCCGAGCTCGTCCTTGCGCGCCATGATCTCGTCGCCGGTCTTCTTCAGGATGACGTGGCGCTCCCAGATGCCCGAGCGCGACCACGCCGGAAAGGCGGCCTTGGCGGCGGCGATGGCATTTCTCGTGTCTTCGGCGCTACCGTCGGCATAGAGGCCGACGACCTCGTTCGTATCCGACGGGTTGATGTTCTTCGTCGCGTTCGTGCCGACCCATTCGCCGGCGATCAGGTTTTGATAAATGGTCATGGGCTGAACAAGCCTCCTTTACCGTTTACATCACGGCCGGCCACGGACGCAGCCAGGCCTCGAAAATCAGAGCTGCTTGACAGCAATCTCTTCTTCGGCCGCCACCTTCAGCGGATTGCGCAGCGGCAAGCCGAATTCGGCGACTTCGATCTCGAACAGATCGCCTTCTTCCGTCTTGATGCCGTCGGCAAAGGACAGCGTCGCCGTGCCGAACATATGGACATGGACATCGCCCGGAACACGGAAGAGGCCATATTTGAAATGGTGATATTCGAGGTTCGCAAAGGTGTGCGACATGTTTGCCTCCCCCGACAGGAACGGCTTTTCGAAGATCACCTCGTCGCCGCGCTTGATACGAGAGGTGCCGCGGATATCGTCGGGTGCGGCGCCGATGCGGATTTCCGGACCATAGGCGGCCGGGCGCAGTTTCGAGTGGGCCAGATAGAGGTAGTTCATCCGTTCGGTGACGTGGTCCGAAAACTCGTTCGACAGGGCAAAGCCGATGCGGAACGGCGAGCCGTCCTTGGCGATGACGTAAATGCCGGCCATTTCAGGCTCTTCGCCGCCGTCGAGCGCGAAGGAGGGCGAGACGAGCGGCGCCCCGGGGGCAGCCGTGCCATAGCCGTTGCCCTTGTAGAACCATTCGGGCTGCACGCCCTTTTCGCCAGCCTTCGGCTTGCCGTTCTCCAGGCCCATCTTGAACATCTTCATCGAGTCGGTCAGCGTTTCCTCGGCCGCCTCGCTGGTCTTCTTGTGCATGCTATCACGGGTGGCGGCGGAGCCGAGATGGGTGAGGCCGGTGCCGGTCAGATGCAGGTGCGCGGCATCGGGATGGGTGATCGGCGGCAGGAAGCGGCCTTCCGCATAGGCCTTTTCAAGATCGACGGCATCGCCGTAACCATGGGCCTCGATAACAGCGGCAAGCGACTTGCCGGCATCGGCGGCTTCCATCGCCAGCGCATAGACGCTGCCGGCATTGTTGACCGACCTGGCCGCGCCGCCCTGCTCGCGCACGGCGACGACGATCTCTCCGTTGGCACCCTTGATCTGGGAAATAAGCACGACTTCAATCCTTCTCGTTTCGGCGAGTCTCAGAAAAAGCTCCGCCTGTCCGGCTCCCACGGGAGCCGGAATCCATCATTCATATGACTGCGAATGCCGGGGCTGGCGCTGACGCGCTCAGCCCTTGTTCTTGTTGTAGACGTCGAAGAACACAGCGGCGAGAAGCACCGCACCCTTGACCATCTGCTGCGAGTCGGTGCCGAGACCGTGGATCGACATGCCGTTGTTCATGATACCCATGATAAGCGCGCCGATCACCGCACCCGTCACCTTGCCGACGCCGCCCTGAGCCGATGCGCCGCCGATGAAGCAGGCGGCGATGACGTCGAGCTCGAGACCGAAACCGCCCTTGGCCGTCGCCGAATTCAGTCGCAGCGCGACGATGAGGCCGGCGAGACCGGCAAGCAGACCCATATTGGCAAAGGTCAGGAAGGTCAGCCGCTCGGTGTTGATACCGGAAAGCTTGGTCGCCTTCTCGTTGCCGCCCATGGCGTAGATCCGCCGGCCGATCGTCGTGCGACGGGTAATGAAGGCATAGGCAGCGACGAGGACGAGCATGACGACAAGCACGTTCGGGAAGCCGCGATAGATCGACAGCTGATAGCCGAGCCCCAGGATGGCGAGCGAGACAATGATGTTCTGGGCAAGGAAGAAGCCCATCGGCTCGACGTCATTGCCATGCTTCTCGTTCGACAGGCGCTTGCGCCACGCCAGATAGAAGAGGGTTACGGCGCCGACGACGGTCAGGATGATCGAGGTCGAGTTGATGCCGCCCATATCGAAGAGGTTCGGCAGGAAGCCGATGCTGATCAGCTGGAACTCCGGCGGGAAAGGACCGATGCTGGTGCCGGTGCCCGATGCCGTCATCACGAACAGCGTCAGGCCGCGGAAGACCAGCATGCCGGCGAGCGTGACGATGAAGGACGGAATTTTGTGATAGGCGACGAAATAGCCCTGAACGCCGCCAACGACCGCGCCGAGAGCAAGACACACGACACCCGCCAGGACATAGTTGGCGTGCCACTGCACCGTCATCACACCGGCGATGGCGCCGATGAAGCCGACGACCGAGCCGACGGAAAGATCGATATGGCCGGCGACGATGACCAGCAGCATGCCGAGCGCCATGATGACGATGAAGGAGTTCTGCAGAATGATGTTGGTCAGGTTGAGCGGCCTGAAGAGAACGCCACCGGTCGAGAACTGGAAGAACACCATGATCGCGATGAGTGCGATGAACATGCCGTATTCGCGGATGTTGCCGCGAACATAGTCTCCGATGGAGACGACACGCCCCTGCTCAGCGATGGGTTGGTTGATCGGCGTCATTGTTTCTTCTCCCCTGAGCGCATGATAGCGCGCATGATGGTTTCCTGGCTTGCTTCTCCCTTCGGCAGTTCCGCGACGATGCGTCCTTCGTTCATCACGTAGATGCGGTCACACGTACCAAGCAGTTCGGGCATTTCCGACGAGATCATCAGAACGCCCTTTCCGTCGGCGGCAAGCTGGTTGATGATAGTATAGATTTCGTATTTTGCGCCAACATCGATGCCGCGCGTCGGCTCGTCGAGGATCAAAATATCGGGATTGGAAAACAGCCATTTGGACAGCACCACCTTCTGCTGGTTGCCGCCGGATAGATTGACCGCTTCCTGGAAGATGCTGGAGGAACGGATGCGCAGCTTCGACCGATAGTCGGTCGCAACGCGCGATTCCTTGACGCTGTCGATGACGGAGGCATTCGACACCGCCTTCAGATTGACCAGTGTCGTATTGTGCAGGATCGTGTCGTTGAGCACCAGGCCGAGCTGCTTGCGGTCTTCGGTGACATAAGCGAGACCGGCGTCGATTGCCTTGCGCACAGTGCTGACGTCGACCGGCTTGCCGTGCATCAGCGCTTCGCCCGAGATCTTGTGGCCATAGGCCTTGCCGAACAGGCTCATGGCGAATTCGGTTCGCCCTGCCCCCATCAGACCGGCGATACCGACGACTTCGCCCTTGCGGACGGTGACGTTGATATTGTGCAGGACCTGGCGGTCGCGATGCTGCTGATGATAGGCGTTCCAGTTCTTCACTTCGAGAATGGTTTCGCCGATCGGCACCGAACGCGGGGGATAGCGGTCTTCAAGATCGCGGCCGACCATGTTGCGGATGATGATATCTTCGCTGATCTCGTCGGCGTGACAGTCGAGCGTCTTGACGGTCATGCCGTCGCGCAGGACGGTGATCTGGTCGGCGACCTTGCGGATCTCGTTCAGCTTATGGGAAATGATGATGGAGGTGATGCCCTGCTTGCGGAACTCCATCAGCAGCGTGAGCAGCGCATCGGAATCGCGTTCGTTGAGCGACGCCGTGGGCTCATCGAGGATGAGCAGCTTGACGCTCTTCGACAATGCCTTGGCGATCTCGACGAGCTGCTGCTTGCCGACGCCGATGTCGGTCACCAGCGTGTTCGGAGATTCGGACAAGCCGACTTTCTTGAGCAGCTGCTTCGTGCGGTTGAAGGTCTCGTCCCAGCTGATGACGCCGCTCTTGGCATTCTCGTTGCCGAGGAAGATGTTTTCGCCGATCGACAGCAACGGCACGAGCGCCAGTTCCTGGTGAATGATGACGATGCCGATTTCCTCGGAGTCCTTCAGGACCTTGAAGTTGCGTGTCTCGCCTTCATAGACGATGTCGCCTTCATAACTTCCGGTGGGATAGACGCCCGATAGGACCTTCATCAGGGTCGATTTGCCGGCCCCGTTTTCGCCGACCAATGCGTGAATTTCACCCTTGCGAACCTTGAGGTTCACGTTCTCCAGCGCCTTGACGCCCGGGAACGTCTTGGTGATGCTCCGCATTTCGAGGATGGTGTTGTCCATAGTCAAAAGTTCCAGCGCCTTGAGCCGACAAGCGGCCTGGCGATCATAAAATCGAAGACCGGAACCCGCAAGCGCGGGCTCCGGCCTCCTGCTTAACGTCTTACTTCAGCTTGTCTTCAGAGTAGTAACCGCTGTCGACGAGGATCTGCTTGTAGTTGGTCTTGTCGACGGCAACCGGCTTCAGCAGGTAGGACGGAACGACCTTGACGCCGTTGTCGTAGGTCTTGGTGTCGTTGACCTCAGGCTCCTTGCCGGACATGACGGCATCGACCATGGCAACCGTGACCTTGGCGAGTTCGCGGGTGTCCTTGAAGATCGTCGAGTGCTGTTCGCCAGCGATGATCGACTTGACCGACGGGATTTCAGCGTCCTGGCCGGTGACGATCGGCAGCGGCTGAGCAGCCGTACCGTAACCAACGCCCTTCAGCGAGGAGATGATGCCGATCGAGAGACCGTCATAGGGAGACAGAACGGCGTCGACCTTGGCGTCGGTGTAGTTTGCCGAGAGCAGGTTGTCCATGCGGGCCTGGGCCGTTGCCGGATCCCAACGCAGCGTGCCGACCTTGTCCATGCCGGTCTGGCCGGACTTCACGACGAGCTTGCCCGAGTCGATGTAGGGCTGCAGGACGGACATTGCGCCATCATAGAAGAAGAAGGCGTTGTTATCATCCGGCGAACCGCCGAAGAGTTCGATGTTGAACGGGCCCTTGCCATCCTTGAGGCCGAGGCCGTCAACGATGGAGTTTGCCTGCAGAACGCCGACCTGGAAGTTGTCGAAGGTGGCGTAGTAGTCGACGTTGCCCGAATCGCGGATCAGTCGGTCATAAGCGATGACCTTGATGCCGGCGTCGTGTGCCTTCTGCAGAACGTCGGAAAGGGTGGTGCCGTCGATCGAAGCGATGACGAGAACCTTGGCACCCTTGGTGACCATGTTTTCGATCTGCGAAAGCTGGTTCGGAATGTCGTCGTCGCCATACTGCAGGTCAGTGCCGTAACCGGCAGCCTGGAGCTGCTTGACGATGTTGTTGCCGTCGTCGATCCAGCGGGCCGAAGCCTTGGTCGGCATGGCAATGCCGACGGTGCCCTTGTCGGCAGCCATTGCCGGCGCAACGAACGAAGCGACGCCGAAGGCAGCCGCAGCCATCAATGAGATAATGGATTTCATTTCTCTCTCCCTTGTTAATAGAGCAGCGGACGAAAAATCGCCCGCCCCGAAACTGTGGCAGGTTCCGTATTGGATAGTTACTTCAGATGGTGAGAAACGAAGTAGGTCTCCTCCACGATCTCACACGTGTTGAGTGCCAACCAGCACACGGCGGCAAACTGGTATGGATTCCTATAACTGTCAAATAGAATAAGTGGTAATGTGCATAACAATTTTGGTATATCGTTAAAAAGTATTACTTTTGATGGAGCGCAGTGGGGAGGCTGCAACCATGACGATCGTTTCAGAGCCCATTTCGATGGATCACGTCGATATCCACAGCGACAATTTCGGCGACGACAGCTTTCTCCGTTCGGGACTTAAGCTGAATCACCTGCGCATCATCGTCGCAATCGAAGATAGTGGACAGATTTCCGCAGCTGCAGAAGTTCTCAACATCTCGCAGCCCGCCGCATCGCGCATGCTGTCGGAAATGGAGGCGATCACCAAGACCTCGCTCTACGAACGCGTCGCCCGCGGTGTGGTGCTGACGACCTTCGGCGCGGCCCTTGCCAGACGCGCCCGCAAGATCCTGCTGGAGCTGCGCGAGGCGAGCCGCGAGATCGGCGAATTGAAGAGCGGCAAGGGCGGCTCGGTGTTCATCGGCGCAGTGACGGCGCCGGCCATGAGCCTCGTCGTGCCGGCAATCAACAGGGTGCGCAAGGCCTATCCCGGCATCGAGATCAACATCCAGGTGGAGACGAGCAACGTGCTCGCCCGCGAGCTGCTTGCCGCCCGTCACGACTTCATCATCGGCCGCATTCCCGACGACCTCAACCCGCGCCTGTTCGAGGTGAAGGAGATCGGCATCGAACGGGCCTGCCTGATCGTGCGCAACCGCCATCCGCTCCTCAAAAGAAAGAAGACGAGCAGTCTTTCCGACGTCAGGGATTACGACTGGGTGTTCCAGCCGCCGGGCACGCTGCTGCGCCGCACGATAGAAGACATCTTCCTGTCGCGCGGCGTGGCGCTGCCGGAGAACATCGTCAACACCTCCTCGCTGCTGCTCACCTGCGCCATCGTCTGCGAAACCGATGCGATCGCCCCCGTCGCCGTCGACGTCGCCCATTTCCTCGCGAGCCAAGGCGCCAAGGCGTCCGACGTGCGCATGCTGCCGATCGATTTCGACATCAACGTCAAGCCCTACAGCCTGATCACGGCGAGAGAACGGGCGCTGCCGCCGAGCGCCAAGCTGCTCTACGACATCATCCTCGAGGAGAGCCGCAAGCAGGGCGGCTAGAGCGCGACGCCGGTTTCGGGCGACATCATGCTCCATCGATTTAACCGGCAAGCTCTGCGCCATCTTGCCCAGATCTAATGTCTTCGAGAGGAAGGCGCATGCTGTTCGGACAATCGGTATTTCAATCAGTGCTCGAGCGGCTGAAGGCGGAGGAAGATCCGGCCGAAGAGACGCACGCGCCGGCTGCCCACCGCGTATCCGGGCTTGCCACCGGCCTCGCATTCGATATCCTGGAAGGCATCTCGGTCGCCTCGCAGCGGATCGGCGAAGCTTATTTCGACAATCTCGGCAGCGAGCCTGCGGCCGAGGAGGCTCTCCCGCCGCAGCCGGAACCCGTCATGCCGGACCATCTCGCCCGCATCGCTCCGGAAGAGATCGCCGCCGAATTGGCGATCGCTGCCGCCGATACCCAACAGACGCTGAACGAGAAGCGGCGCACCTTTGCCAAGGCCAATCACCCTGATGGCGTCGCAGAGCCTTTCCGCGACAATGCCAACAGGCGCATGATGATCGCCAATCTGCTGATCGACGAGGCGATGCGCCGCCTGCCGCAGAGCTGAAACTTTCTCGAGCGCGGGTAAACACTCCGACGCCACGGAGGAGCCGCCATCCGGCTCGGTCCGCGCACGCTATATGTGCTGTTTTCCTGCAATTCAACCGGTCACGACGGTACTCAGTTCGATTCTTTCGCGCTTCGGTAGCATATAAACCCCCCGCTTTTTGCTATCTGACATAGCGTATTTCGGGACCCCCCTAACCCATGCCTACGTCCTTTTCAGTAAGGCACAGCGCTAACTGGCGAAATTGAATGCGATACAACATGTTGTAGCATCGGGCGGTTTAATGTTTTCAGGAGATCGCCCACATGTCGTCTACGGAAGATCCGAAGCAGCCACGCAACACTGCGCGCAGACATTTTCTAGGAGTGGTTGCGGCCGCCGGCGCTCGTCTCGCCGGCGCGGCGGCCATGGCCACGGCAATTTCAATCTCTCCGGCCAAAGCGATGGGTCGGCGCTGGGGGCGGGGCGGCTCCGGTGGACACGGAGGTTCCGGCGGAAGAGGTGGCCATGGCGGCAGCGGCGCAAATTGCTTCCTGCGCGGAACGGCGATCCTCACCGATTGCGGTGAGAAGCCCGTCGAGGATCTCAGCATCGGCGATCGCGTTGCCCTTCCGGACGGCAGCACCCGTGCGGTCAAGTGGGTCGGCCGCCAAAGCTTCAAGAAGAGCGGCGCACGCTGGCAGAAAGACGTGGTGCCGATCCGGGTTTGCCGCCACGCGCTGGACGGGCACACACCCCATTCGGATCTCTACCTGTCGCCTGGCCATGGGCTGTACCTGAACGGCATTCTGATCCAGGTGAAGGAGCTCGTGAACGGCACGACGATCGCACCGGTCTCTCCCGCGCCCGACGCCTCGATCGACTATTATGCCGTCATGCTCGATGCGCACGAGGTTATCCTAGCCGAAGGTGCTGCGGCCGAGTCCTTCCATCTGAAGAACAGCAATCACGAGAACTTCTGCAACTTTGCAGAGTACCAGCGTCTCTATGGCGGTGAACACAGCATGATGACACCCTTTGCGCCGTTGCTCGGAGGTGGCTGGTCACACTTGAAAGCGCTTCTCCTGCTCGGCGTTTCGCCGTTGGTACCGACAAGCGATCCATTCGGCGATGCCTGCGAAAAGATCGACGCGCAGGCCAGGGAATTGTCGCTCTGACGGGACGGGAATGCGCATAGACCAGGCTCGCTGCACGCGAAGCCGTGCGCCGGTTTTGCGATAATATCGAACAAAGATGTCAAGCGCGGCGCGCATCGGAAAGAGCGCGGCGCGCTTCGATTGTTCGGCTGCGACGAAGCCGATGATGCTCGCCGATCTCTTGATCGGCGAGCCGCCCGCTACTATTCCGCCTGACCGTCTTTCGAAGGCTTTTCGGCTGATGTCTCATCGGCCTCGTCCTCTCCCCCGGCGTCGGGCTGCGCAACCGGCTCGGCCGACTGCGGCTGCGGCTTAAAGGTCCAGAACAGCATATAAAAGGCATAGGCGCCGGCCGCCGCGGAGATCACCGCCCAGAAGGGATCGCCGCCGATAATCTCGACCGCGGCCCAGCCGAAGCAGACGGCAACGATGCCGACACGCACCCAGAGGCGCTGGTATGCCGGATGGTTCGGATCGATCAATTGCATGTCTGTCCCCGCGGTCGCATTTTGTCGCACTGTCCTTTAGTTTGAATCTTGCAAATGTGAAAGAGTCGCGGGCTTGACGCGACGCGCAGATAATGGAATGAAAATTCCAGATTTTTGGCAATTCGGTTTATTTGTTCCGAATTCAAGGGAGATTGAAATGACTGTAAGATTTGGTCTGCTCGGCGCCGGCCGTATCGGCAAGGTTCACGCCAAGGCCGTCAGCGGCGACGCCAATGCGACGCTGGTTGCGGTTGCCGACGCCTTTCCGCAGGCGGCTGAGGCGATCGCTTCGGCCTATGGCTGCGAAGTCCGCACCATCGAGGCGATCGAGGCCGCCAAAGATATCGACGCCGTCGTTATCTGCACGCCGACGGACACTCATGCCGACCTGATCGAGCGCTTCGCCCGCGCCGGCAAGGCGATCTTCTGCGAAAAGCCGATCGATCTCGACGTCGCCCGCGTCAAGGCCTGCATCAAGGTGGTGGAAGAGACCGGCGCCAAGCTGATGGTCGGCTTCAACCGCCGCTTCGACCCGCATTTCATGGCGGTGCGCAAGGTCATCGACGACGGCAAGATCGGCGATGTCGAGATGGTGACGATCACCTCGCGCGATCCCGGCGCCCCGCCGGTCGATTACATCAAGCGTTCGGGCGGCATCTTCCGCGACATGACGATCCACGATTTCGACATGGCCCGCTTCCTGCTCGGCGAAGAGCCGGTCTCGGTGCTGGCGACCGCCGCCGTGCTTGTGGACAAGGCGATCGGTGAAGCCGGCGACTACGACAGCGTCTCGGTGATCCTGCAGACCAAATCCGGCAAGCAGGCCGTCATCTCCAACTCCCGCCGCGCCACCTATGGCTACGATCAGCGCATCGAAGTGCACGGTTCCAAGGGCATGGCAACTGCCGAAAACCAGCGCCCGGTCTCGATCGAGGTAGCGAACGGCGACGGCTACACCCGCCCGCCGCTGCATGATTTCTTCATGACCCGCTACACCGAAGCCTATGCCAACGAGATCGCCGCCTTCATCGCCGCGATCGAAAAGGGTTCGAAGATCGCCCCCTCCGGCGCCGATGGCCTGGCAGCGCTGGCGCTCGCCGACGCCGCCGTGGAGTCGGTCAAGGAAGGCAAGCTGATCAAGATCGGCTGACGGTCCTCTCCCGACCGGAAGTCGTGCATGAGATGGCCGGGCTCTGCCCGGCCGTTTTGCGTTGGATGGCAGAGCGCGATCAAGACCCCTCCCCAACCCCTCCCCACAAGGGGGAGGGGCTAACTTGCCGCACTCCGCTGCTTCCCATTCCACGGTTTCATCCGCAGAAAGGTGGAGGTCTGCCAAGGTGGGCGCCACGTGGTAGCCCCTCCCCCTTGTGGGGAGGGGTTGGGAGAGGTTTTCGCTCGAGCGCGTGCGCTGAGCGCAGCGAAGAGTGATGAATGGCGTGCCGTGCAGCCCCCTCATCCGACCCTTCGGCTGCACCGCAAGCCATCTCAATCCGTCCCCTGCCCCCCCGACAGCACGATGTCCTGATCGATCACCGATAGCGCCCGGTTGAGGTGGCCCTCGAAGACGAGGATGGGTTCGTCGGGGACGACGCGGATTTCGGGCATGCCTTCCATACGCACGATATGCGACTGGCCGAGGCCCTCTTCGATGCCCTGGCGCAGTAGGTCGTAATAGCGGGTGCCGGGGCCTGTGATGGCGATCGGCATGCGTTCGGTGAGGCTCAGCATGCGCGACAGGCCGTTGCCGAGCGCAAGCCCCGCCTGGCGGAAGGCGAAGGCGGAGGTGCGGAGGCCCTGGCGGGCGCGGGCGGCGATCTTGTCGAGTTCGACGACCGGCACGAATTTCGCCGGAATCGTATCGAGCGGCACTTCGAAGGCGCTGCGCAGGATGGCGTAGAAGCCGGCATAGGCCTCGATGCAGCCGCGGGTGCCGCAACGGCAGAGACCGCCACCCGCCATGTGCAGCATGTGGCCGAAATTGGGGGCGGAGATCTCCTGGCCGGTCTGGCCGCCGCGCCGGACGATGCCAAGCCCGATGCTGTGGCCGAGCGAAAGTGCGGCGAGCGAACGGAAATCGGCGCCCTTGGCGATCTCCTCGCGGGCGCCGAGTGCCGCGGCGACGAGCAGCGTCTCGTTATCGAGGATGACCTTGGCCTGCCACTCCGGCCGCAGCGCCGATTCGAAATCGATCTGGTCGCTGCCGAAGATCGGCGACCATAGAAGCACCGGCTCGGTGGAATTGACCAGCCCCTTGGAACTGATCGAGATCAGCAGCACCCTTTCCTGCGAAATCCTCGAGCGATCGAGAATGCGCAAGAGCCCGGCCTGGACCGCGGCGACGAAGCGGGCGGCACCAGACGGATCACGCGAGCGCTCCTCGCTGAAACGGTCGATCAGCTTGCCTGCATAATCCACCAGCGAATATTGCACTGCATCCGAAGAGATGATGACGACGATCAGATAGCCGCAATCGCGCCGCTGGCGCAGAAGCACGCGCGGCCGGCCACGGCCGCTTGCCGCCTGCTGCTCGGACTTTTCGATGATCTGGGCGCGTTCCAGATCGGCGGTGATCGCCGAAATGGTGGCCGAGGAAAGACCGGTGAAATCGGATATTTCGGTATGGGCGAGCGCGCCGTGGCGCCGCAGCACGGACAGCACGAGCACGCTGTTTCTCTGCCGGACCAGCTCCGTGCTCGACTTGGTCAGCATGGATGCCGCCCTCTCCTCCCGCTTTCGTGAGACCATGACGCCGCGCGAAAACCGCTGACGGTTTTCGGCTTCATGCTCTTCATCGCCCTCACCTTCCCCTGCATCTCCGGTCGCTTTTGCGCAAGCCAATTAAGCCGGCGATGCAGAGTTGACAGTTGAAAAAATCTCTGACAGTTAATTTCTCGACTGTCGAGAAAAAAATCTCGACAGCTTTCGCGGTGGCCGGAGGAAGCATGGGCTGGGCCGGTCGCAACTCACTCGGGAGGACAATTTATGAAGTCTATTATGAAACTGATGGCAGGGGCTGCCATTCTCGTTTCCGTGCATACTGCCGCCATGGCTGCCGATCTCGTCGTCGGCGTTTCCTGGTCGAATTTCCAGGAAGAGCGCTGGAAGACCGACGAAGCCGCCATCAAGAAGGCTCTCGAAGCCAAGGGCGCCAAATATATTTCCGCTGATGCGCAGTCCTCGGCCGCCAAGCAGCTGACCGACGTCGAATCGCTGATCTCGCAGGGCGCCAACGCGCTGATCATCCTTGCCCAGGATTCCGACGCAATCGGCCCGGCGATCGAAAAGGCCGCTGCCGAAGGCATCCCGGTCGTCGGTTACGACCGCCTGATCGAAAACCCGGCTGCCTTCTACATCACTTTCGACAACAAGGAAGTCGGCCGCCTGCAGGCCGAGGGCGTGTTCAAGGCGAAGCCGGAAGGCAACTACGTCTTCATCAAGGGCTCGTCCTCCGACCCGAACGCCGACTTCCTGTTCTCGGGCCAGCAGGAAGTGCTGAAGGCTGCGATCGACGCCGGCAAGATCAAGAATGTCGGCGAAGCCTATACCGACGGCTGGCTGCCGGAGAACGCCCAGCGCAACATGGAGCAGTTCCTGACCGCCAACAACAACAAGGTTGACGCTGTCGTCGCCTCCAACGACGGCACGGCCGGCGGCGCGATCGCAGCGCTCGACGCCCAGGGCCTCGCCGGCTCCGTTCCGGTTTCCGGCCAGGACGGCGACAAGGCGGCGCTGAACCGCATCGCGCTCGGCACGCAGACAGTTTCCGTCTGGAAGGACAGCCGCGAACTCGGCAAGCGCGCCGCTGAAATCGCTCTCGACCTCGCCGGCGGCAAGGACATGAGCAAGATCGACGGCGCTCAGGCCTTCAAGGGCGGGCCGAAGGGCGTGGAGATGCAGTCTGTCTTCCTGAAGCCGCTCGCCATCACCAAGGACAACCTCAACGTCGTCATCGACGCCGGCTGGATTTCCAAGGCTGAGGCCTGCCAGGGCGTCAAGGCCGGCACGGTTGCTGCCTGCAAATAAGCCAGCTTTGAACTAGAATAACCGGCGCCGCAGCGGACACCGCTGCGGCGCCGGATGCGGACGGGAATTCCAAGACGAAGTTTTCTCCGCCTCGCCACACCATCGCAGACTTGCATTCCCTGCCGGAAGAGCGTCGCGACGCCACGCGACCGGCTTCCGGAAGCATCGCGATGGTCAGTTGAAGACAGACGAATGATGCCTTTGGTCAAGCTCCAGCACACAGGCGCGCGCGTCCAAACAAGAATGGGGGAACTGCAAAACCCATGGCCGACATGCTAAAATCAACGACAACAAGCGGGCCGCGAACGGCGGAAGCCAATCCGGTGACCCGCTTCTTCCGCGCCACCGAGATCGACACGCGCCTGCTCGGCATGATCGGCGCGCTCGTCATCATCTGGATCGGTTTCCACATCATCACCGGCGGCCTGTTCCTGACCCCGCGCAATCTCTGGAACCTCTCTGTCCAGACGACCGACATCGCGATCATGACGACGGGCATGGTGCTGATCATCGTCACCCGCAACATCGACCTTTCGGTCGGTTCCGTGCTCGGCCTCTGCGGCATGATCATGGGTGTCACGCAGGCAAAGATCCTCCCGGAATATATCGGCTTCGACAGCCCCTTCACTTGGGTGATCACGCTGCTGATCGGCATCATCGCCGGCGGCCTGATCGGCACCTTCCAGGGCATGATCATCGCCTTCCTCAACGTTCCCTCCTTCATCGTGACGCTCGGCGGCCTGCTCGTCTGGCGCGGCGCGACATGGCTCGTCACCAGCGGCCAGACGGTTGCCCCCATGGACCAGACCTTCCGCATCATGGGCGGGGGCGCCGAGGGCTCGATCGGCGCCACCTGGAGTTGGATCGTCGGCATCGCCGCCTGCCTCTTCGTCATCGCCAGCATCATCGGCTCGCGCCATCAGCGCCGCCGCTTCGGCTTTCCGCGCCGGCCGATCTGGGCGGAATATTTCCTGGCGACCTTGAGCTGCGTGCTGATCCTCGGCGCCGTCTCGATCGCCAACAGCTATTACTGGCCTGTCAACATCGCCAAGAAATATGCCGAGACCAACAATATCCCCTGGCCGGAAACCGGTCTCGATATTCCCTACGGCATCGCCGTGCCGGTGCTGATCGCCATCGTCGTCGGCATCATCATGACCTTCATCGCCACCCGCCTGCGCTTCGGCCGCTATGTCTTCGCGATCGGCGGCAACCCGGAGGCCGCAGAGCTTGCCGGCATCAAGACCCGCTGGGTGACGGTGCGCATCTTCGCGCTGATGGGCGTGCTCGCAGCCATTGCGGCGGCGATTTCCACCGCCCGCCTCAACGCCGCGACGAACTCGCAGGGCACGCTCGACGAGCTTTACACCATCGCCGCCGCCGTGATCGGCGGGACGTCGCTGGCAGGCGGCACCGGCACCATCGCCGGCGCCATGCTCGGCGCGCTCGTCATGCAGTCGCTGCAATCGGGCATGGTGCTGGCGCATGTCGACACACCGCTGCAGAGCGTCGTCGTCGGCACCGTCCTTGTCGTGGCAGTCTGGCTCGACACCGTCTACCGCGCCCGTGCCAAGTGAGAGGAGCTCCAGATATGGCTGATCAACGCACTCCCCTCGTGGAACTGAAAAACATCTCGATCTCCTTCGGCGGCATTCACGCCGTGGACAACGCTTCGGTCGATCTCTACCCCGGCGAAGTGGTGGCCCTGCTCGGCCATAACGGCGCCGGCAAATCGACGCTGATCAAGATTCTCTCCGGCGCCTACAAGCGCGATGGCGGCGAGATCCTGATCAATGGCGAGCCGGCCGACATCCGCAATCCGCGCGATGCCAAGAAATACGGCATCGAGACGATCTACCAGACGCTTGCCGTGGCCGACAATGTCGACGCCGCCGCCAACCTCTATCTCGGCCGCGAGCTGAAGACCCGCTGGGGCACGCTCGACGACGTGGCGATGGAAGCCTCGGCCCGCCAGGTGATGGGGCGGTTGAACCCCAACTTCAAGCGCTTCAAGGAGCCGGTGAAGGCGCTTTCGGGCGGCCAGCGGCAATCCGTGGCGATCGCCCGCGCCATTCTCTTCAACGCCCGCATCCTGATCATGGACGAGCCGACGGCGGCCCTCGGCCCCCAGGAGACGGCGCAGGTGGGCGAGCTGATCAAGCAGCTGAAGAAGGAAGGCATCGGCATCTTCCTCATCAGCCACGACATCCACGACGTCTTCGACCTCGCCGACCGCGTCTCGGTGATGAAGAACGGCCAGGTCGTGGGCCACGCCCGCACCGAGGACGTGACCAAGGACGAAGTGCTCGGCATGATCATCCTCGGCAAGGTGCCGCCGAAAGCCATCCCCGGCCCCGGCGCCATGCAGATCTGAGCGCCGGCGCACTGCCCCAGACAACCAAGCTCCGCCGCCCGCAAGGCCGGCGGAGTTTTTTATGTGGCATTTCCCGGGCTGACGGATAAAAACGCCCGCCAAATCGCAAGCATCGGTATTTCCGAGAATTTCGCGATTGAAGCCGGCCGCAAGCTAGGCTAAGAACCACCCATCGGACAGGCGATTCAAACCGCCTCAGGCATGCACCCGTAGCTCAGCTGGATAGAGTGTTGGATTCCGATTCCAAAGGTCACAGGTTCGAATCCTGTCGGGTGCGCCATTTCTCAAAAGTAGAAAGCGTTACCTTCCGGCCGCTGAAAGCGCTCGTTTGGTTCGTCGCTGTTGGCAGGTGGTTGAGGCAAATCGCGCCAACAGGTTTGAGATGCCGCCTTTTTGGAGGAACATCGCGGCGCTTTCGGCAGAGTGCCGCGGACATGCCGCGGTAGTTCCGAGCAGTGTAGGGATTAGACCGACACTGACAGAACAACGTCTATCGGTCGAAGTTTGACAGCCCTATGAACGATCGAATTGAACTCACGGCAATCCCATCGTTGTCACTTAGGGAAGCCCTTCTGAACGCCTTCGTCGAACAAGGGCCTCTATAACTTCCACCTCATATGCCGCACGGTACCTCTGCTGTCAATCAGGTAGCAATTGGTAGTCTCCATTGAGAAAACGCTCGCTATTGGCAAAGGCCTTATACATCGCAGCCTGCCAATCGTTCGGATTTTTGGCCGATAGCTCCTCGCTCTGGTGTTTTAGCCAGCGCTCGATCGCGACAGGCCTCAATTGATCGAGAAGGAACGGGAAGGAGCAGGTAGCTTTCACGCTGCGGAAATGGGTGGCGGCTGCCACTGGCAAGTTCTTGGCGAACTTATAAACATCGAACGTCTTTCTGGCGCGACGGTAAATGCTGTCCGGGCATCCGACCGGTTGTTTCAGGTCAAACTCCACGCGCGGACCGCCCTCAAAAACCAATCGAGCGGTGAGCATCGGATAATCCAGCCAGCTATCGAAAAAGGGATTGAAGAGGCATTCGTCAAGCGTTCTCGGAGTGTGGTCTCGCTTGTCTCGATTGCAGGGTACGCATGTCGGTATCAGGTTCATCGGCACGACAGACAGTTCTGGGGCGGATGACACCGGGAGATAATGATCGAGAGAGCCCGCGATCGAGGCCCCGCAGATCGGGCATGGCCGTTCTTTGCCAGCGTATATAAGTTCGTCGTAGATGGCACGTTGTCCGCCGTCCCTGAGTACGCGTCCATAAAGGTCGCCCAATTCCGAAGGTCGGCAGGCGAAGGGACGACGAGCGCGTTTGAAATACGCGCTGGGATCACCTGCCTTAACCGCCTCTACAAAATCTTGCTCGGCTATGGCGACAGAAGGTGAAGTACGCGTCAACCTCTCGATTAGCGTCGTGTCTGTGGTATGCGGCATGCATGCGTCGAAGACGGCCTTGCCGCTAATTGTCGGTGCTTGGATCGAAAACATTTGGCTACAGCAGATCGTGTTCTTTTGCGGTCAACAGCGCGATGGCGATTGCTTTTCCTTCGCCTCCCAGGTGCCCATCAAGTGCATTGACGACGTCGTCAATCGTCCTGACGTTTTTGCGTCGGACAATTTCGTCGATCGTTGCGTAGTAGCTGCTTTCCCGCATCTCGAGCTCGAATACCCGTTGCGTGAGATAGCCAACGTTTTCCCCAAATGTCTCAATGTCCATGGGACGCGCCCGCAATTCTTCTTGTCGATCAATCAGCCACGCACAATTCTGCGGCACCTCCTGAAGTGCGACTGGCGAATGGGTGGCAATGATCGCCACACCGTTTCTTTGTTTTAGGAGATTCGAAATCGCCCTAATCAAGGACGCCAGCAAAGGAGGGTGGAGGTGACATTCGGGCTCGTCGTACAGGACCAACGTCCGATCCTGAACAAGCTCTACCAGCCTACTGATGCTCAGCAATACGATCTGATGGCCCGTGCTCATCTCGCTGAGGACATCACGGTATCGCTCGACTTCTTCCTCGGTATTTAGATCAGCTAGCTCCGCCAAGGGTAGACGTCGAAACACCGGATCGTGTGATAGAATTTGGAGAGACTGCTCCCAGGCTTCTTTTCGCGAACTGAAAAGGCAAACCTTCAGACAGCTGATCAATTCGTCGATCAGCTCATCACGTGTCTTGAGGCGGTTTTCCTTGATCAGGCGGAGGCCAATGTAATCATAAGGAATGAGCAACTCGCGCTCGAATCCATCCGCGGTCGGGACCTTAAAATTATCGAAGGCGCTGTAGGAAACGGACACGACATTGCCGAAGAGTGAATCCGGCTCTTCACTGTCGAAACGGCCATATTCAGGATGCAGAAAGAGTTCATCGGGCTTTGTACAAGCCGCATGAGCCAAGTTCGCCAGAAGTGTTGTCTTGCCCACGCCGTTGCGGCCGATCAACGCGTGCAAGTTAGTGGCGGGAAGAGAATCGGGATGTACAGATAGACTGAACAACTCCCCGATCTCAGTGGAATAGGCGAACGCATAACTGCTATTGATGTCTGCCCCCTTCAGAATGCTTCTGAAGGACTCGATCTTGCGCATGTCCAGATAGCGCATCAGCGAAACCCTGAACGCCTCGTCGTCTTCGACGCGCTTGTATCGTGCCTCATCAAGCACGATATCTCTCATAGCGTTCAAGATGCGTTTTCCAACCGCATTTGGAAGTTCGCGAATGGTTTCGTAGTACGATTGGCTCTGGCCAAGCGAATAGTGTGCATCCGAAAGCTTCTGGGTGTTCCCTTGTAGCAGAAGGGTTCCCTCCCTCACACCCAGGAAAGCAACCTTCACTTGCCCAAGCGCGTGGGGCTTTCCAGCGCTGTCGACGTATGTCGCATCAAATGTCAGCCTATAAGAATAGTCGTCCCAGCTGTTATGATTCAGGTAGATAGCATCCACCCATTTCTTAAGCTGTTTCTCGTCCTGAACGTAAATGAAAGTCATTAAAATCCCCAGAAAATCGGGCAAGCACTCACCGACTCTGTCGCAACTCTAGGTGCACCATCGGGTTGCCCGTGTCACGCGCTTTTTTAAGGCCAAATGCCTCTGCCGAACCGGAGCGAGCGGATAAGAGCTGAAGACGTCCATGACACCCAATCGTACGCTTGCGAACAGCTGCAAGATCGCTGACTGTACAACCGGGGTTCGGAGGTAAACTGCTGCTATGATGACAAAAATAAACCACAACAGGCCTACGTTTCGCCTTCTCGATAACTATCGACGCGAGCTGAAGTCCCAGCAGCGGGAATACTCGATCCCTGACGATACTCCTCGCAACTCAGTGGGCCACGCTAGGATGCCTAGCGTTAGCCAAACAGCTCAGGCCAAGATTATAGGCATGTTTGATCAGGCCGGTGCCTATTTTCGTGCCTTTTCAAACTATCTTGAATCGATTTCACCGCAGGCGAGCAAATCGCTTACCAAGAAGAGAGCTTCACTAAAAGAGAAGCTGGAAGAATCGAAGCTTGTCCTCACCGACTCCTGCGTGCAGATAGTACTGGAAGCAATGCGCGAGAAAATGGATGGAAAAGCAGGCCTCATTAATTGGCTTGAATGGCTACAAAACGAGGCTCAGCGTACAAACGACTACGGTCTGTACGATATCTTCGAGATCGGTGTGAAGCCTGCCTTTGAGAAGGTCGACGCACTTATCACGTGATGCCTTCGTCCGAACGATTCCACCCACCCCAGAGCTGGGTCGTGCGCGGGCAACTTTTCCGTCCGCTCCTAAGCGACGCTCCGCGCGCGCCCTCCTCAGCAGGGCTGAGCGCCCTTACTGGCACGTCAGCAATTAATCCTGCCTGGTGCGAAGATGACCGCAGTTGCGTCGCGCCTTCTGATTGCCCAATTGAAGAGAATTCCGGAATGCCGATTTACAACAGCCCCTAAAATAAAGATTGAAATCGGCCCCGCCCGCAAATCTTTTATCGGGCCGTACTGTTCTCCCTCCAGGATCTCTGTGTTAGGCAGCCCCAAAAGCGCCAATCTTGCGCGCGACCAAATCACGCTCTCTATATGAAGGCCGCTAACATTGAAGGTTTACCGACCAGAGATTGATGGCCTAAGGGCCATATCGGTGATCGCGGTTATTCTTTATCACGCCGAGTTCACGGTTGCCGGCCACACGCTGCTTTCTGGTGGATACATCGGCGTCGATGTATTTTTTGTGATCAGCGGCTTCCTGATTTCCCAGATTTTGCTGACGGAAATCGAAGCGACGGGGCGTATCGATTTCCTGAAATTCTATGCCCGGCGTGCCCGACGAATTCTGCCTGCGTTGTTCGCAGTCATTTTCGCGACGATGCCCTTCGCCTATTATTTTCTTTTGCCGTTGGAACTCACGGACTACGCCAACTCCGTAGGTTCTTCGCTCCTGTTTGGATCGAATATCTACTTTTATTTCACTGCGGCCCAGTACGGGGAGCCCAATACCCTTCTCAAGCCTTTTCTGCATACCTGGTCGTTGAGCGTCGAAGAGCAATTTTATATCGCCTTTCCCCTCTTATTGCTGCTCGTGCGCCGATACCTGAAATCGAGGTTTTTGCCATGCGTGTTGCTCATGGCAGCCCTCAGCTTTGTATTCTGTTTCGTCACGGTACGGCACGATCCGCAGCAGGCCTTCTATTCGCCGCTCACCCGGGCCTGGGAATTGCTGGCCGGAACACTGCTCGCCTATTACGAGCTGAGGCGTGGACGGCCTCGCCCCCAGCCGTTGCTCGCGGCGGCCGGGCTTGTCCTCGTTGTTGGTTCACTCATCTTGTTTGGAAAGGATACGGTTCATCCTGGCCGGGTCACTGTGATCCCCGTCATCGGGACCTGTCTGGTGCTCGCATTTGCCAGCCGCGAGAACGCAGTCGGGCGCCTGCTGGCTTCTCGGCCTGCGGTGCTCACCGGATTGGTGTCCTACTCTTTATATTTGTGGCACTATCCGGTCTTCGCCTTCTGGCGGCTGACAAGCTTGGATTTCGGCAATGGCGACAAGCTTCTCGCCATCGCGGTGACGGTCCTGGTCTCAGTCGTCAGCTTTGTCGTCATCGAAAAGCCGCTGCGCCACACCAGGAGAAGCCGCGCTCTCTGGACCACCCTGAGCTCATTCGTTATCACCATCGCGGCTGCTGTCCTGTCAGCAATCGCGATGGCCGGTTTTCCTCACAGGCTGGATGACGTCTATCCACCTCTCGCGCAGGCGAACGAGGCGCGGCTCGAAAGCACTTTTCTGAGCTTGAACGACAACATTCAAGCTGAGAAGCCCATTATCTTCATCATCGGGGACTCGCACGCCCGAAACTGGTCGATTGCGCTGAAAAATTACGTCGATACCGACCGGTATCAAGTCGTGGCCCTCAGCTATTTGAACTGCATGGTGGAGATTAAGAACGATATTGTTAAGGCCCCGTCTCGCGCCAGCATCTACGACAAATACTGCATTCCCTTTGAAAAATATATCAACGACAAATCATTGCTCAGCCGAACCAAAGCGATCTTCCTCACGAGCCTTCGGCCTTTCGAATACACCGTCAACCCCTTCAGGTTCGAGCTTATTTCATGGATGAAAAGCCACTCGGATAATGCGCGCGTTTTCGTGTTCGGAAATTATTTCCAGCTCGACGAATTGCACTCGTGCCTGGGGCTGATGTTTCAGAGAAAATCCGATGCCTCTATTTGCCTGCGGGAAGCCAGCTATCCGCCGGCCAACCAGCCTTTAGAGCAACTGCCATTTTTCCCATCCGGTCTTCCGTTCACCTACGTCGATATCGTCAAGCTTCACTGCGATTACGACAAGGAGAAGTGCCTGACCAGCAGCAAGGGTGTTCCGTTCATCATAGACTGGAACCATATGACGGCAGAATTTCTGACGACCTTGATTGGTGACATTCTGGAAAAGAGAACCGCTGACCTAAAGAGCGACGGTCTCCTCGATTTCCTGGTACCGCCGCACGCCGGGCAATCCGAACGAACGGCGAGTTCTCAGCCGAGCGCTGCTGCGACGTTATCCGCTTCTCCATCGAATTAAGCGGTGAGACGCCGGCAACGACGGTTTCCATCGTCTCAATGCGTTGTTCTCATCGCGCATGAATTGGAAGCAGACGATGAGCGCCTTCCACTCCCCATTTCAACAGCAGAGGTCGCTGAAGTCGCTCGAGCGGCGTACATTCGGGTGACCTTCGATCCGATAGTGGCCCGTTCCATTCCCGGTTTTAGAGCCGCAGCGGCATCGGGCGCCACCGGCCGAATGCTCCGACGGTTGTTTATTAGCCACCACTGAAACATGCGTCAAACTCGTGTATGATGTCTGGGGAGAATTCATGTCGGGGGACTGAGACATGGAGCGCAGATTATCTGCAATTCTAGCCGCCGACGTGGTCGGATACTCCGCGCTTATGGAACAAGACGAAGCTGGCACATTTGACCGTCTTCGAGCACGCCGCACCGAGCTTTTTGAACCCGAGATTGCGCGGCATCATGGGCGCATCTTCAAGCTCATGGGCGACGGCCTCCTCGCGGAATTCGGCAGCGTGGTCGACGCCGTCGAATGTGCCGTATCTCTGCAGCGCGGAATGACCGAGCGCAACGCCTCTGTTCCTGAGGAGGAAAGGTTCAACGTCCGCATTGGTATCAACATCGGCGAAGTGATCGTGGACGGCGACGACCGCTATGGCGAAGGCGTAAACGTCGCGGCCAGGCTGGAGCAACTCGCGCCACCGGCCGGGATCTGCGTTTCCGGCAAGGTGGCAAAGGAGGTCGAGAACAAACTTGCATTTACCTTCGATTCCGTTGGGCGGCAGAAGGTCAAGAACATCGAAGAGCTTGTCGATGTCTACCAAGTGCGCATCGACGCCGCGCCACGCCGACGCATTCGACACAAGCGCAGGATCGGCCAACGATGGTGGGCCATTGGGGCCGCGGCAACCATCGTCGCCTTGGTGGCCGTATGGATGGTGTTACAGAATCCGCTGACCATGATCTCTCCTGCGGGCCCTCGTACGATTCCTTCTGTCGCCGTATTGCCCTTCGCTGATCTCAGTGCCGACAAGAGCCTGGGCTACATGGGAGAAGGGCTGGCGAACGACGTCATCGCGATCCTCTCGCGCTTTTCTGACATTGCGGTCGTCTCGCGAACTTCGTCGTTTGCCTACGAGGGCAAGCAAGGCGACATCCGCCAGATCGGCAAGGAGCTGGGCGTCGGCTATGTCGTCGAGGGCAGCGTGCGCAAGGAAGGCGATAGAGTGCGCATCGTTGCACAGCTTATCAACACCAAAACGGGTGATCATGTCTGGGCGGACCGCTTCGACAAGGCCGGCACCGACCCATGGGCGCTTCAAGATGAGCTGACCGGCAAGATCGTGGGGGCGATGACGGGCGAATTCGGAGCCATTCGCAAAGCGGATTACAGTCAGGCCTGGGGCAAGGACAGCACCAATCTGGCTGAATACGACTACTACTTGCGCGCGGAAAGCCAGTTGAACCTTTACACCAAGGAAGGTCTCGAGCGATCCGGTGAGATCTCGCGACAGGGGCTGCAAGTGTTCCCCGGCTCGCCCCTTCTGACTGTGGAATTGGGGTGGTCTCATTGGTTGAAAGTGGCGCTGCTTCACAGCCCTGACCCGCAGGCTGATCTGCAGGAGGCGGACCGACTGGTCAAGCAGGTCCTCGCAGACAAGAATCTAAGCCCGCAAGTGGCGAGGCTGGCAAACTGGCTCAACGCTTGGCTCCTCACGCTCAAGCGGGACCATGACGGGGCTGTTGCGGCAATGAACAAAGCCATCGCCGCGGCACCCTATAATGCTTTCACCCTCACGGATGGCGGAAGTATTTTCCTGCAGGCGGGTCAACCCGAAAAGGGGCTGGAGCTGACCGACGCTGCAGCCGCGCGTGATCCTGGGCTGTCTTGGTTTTTCAACTATGTGCGCGGTTTTATCTATATCGTGCTTGGCAGAAACGAAGATGCAGTTGAGGCGTTGAAGGCCACGGAATTCGCCGACGCACCATTGCAACTAGCCATCGCCTATATGAGGCTGGGACGCGAGGCAGACGCCCGATCTGCCGTCGAGAAGATGCTCAAGTCAGCTCCGACTGCGACCATCCAGTCGTGGCGGCAGACCTGGAACTTCCGAGATCCTTCTATTATGGATCAGGCCGCGGCAGACCTTGCGCGCGCCGGCCTTCCGCCGCAATAGGCTGTCGATGGTATTCAGCCTTCGTGGCGGTTCGTCCCGTTGTCTGCCCATGGGCAGGTTTGGCAGAGTCCGGGGGAACTTTTGCGTGCCTTCTTCAATTTAGGAAATACTTGTTCGGAGATGTGCGCCATGAATGTGAGCGACGAAAGAACTGTCTCCTTGTGGGCCTCGCTCAGGGTTATGCCCGACGCCACTCCACTCACTGGGAATGATGAGGCCGATGCCGTTGTCATCGGCTCCGGAATTGCCGGCCTGTCGGTAGCCTACGAACTCGCCCTTGCAGGGCAGAAGGTTGATGTCATCGATCGCGGCCAGATAGGCAGCGGCATGACGGCCCGCACGACGGCGCATCTGTCATCCATATGTGACGACTATTTTTCCAAGTTGATTGATCTTCGAGGGCGCGTTCTGGCTCGGCAGTTTCATGAGAGCCAATCGGCGGCGATCGACCGTATCGAAGCGATCCAAGCGACCGAAGGTTTGGACTGTGATTTCAGACGTGTCGACGGGTTCCTGTTTCCATCGTTCGAAGGTGAGGAAGCCGATCTCAAACGCGAATTCGACGCCGCACTGCGAATCGGCGCCGCGGTCGAAAAAGTCACGGGCCTGCCATTTGCGGGATGCGCTGCGACACCCGCGCTTCGTTATATCAATCAGGCGACATTCCATCCGCTCAAATATCTCCGTGGGCTGACGGCGGGCATTCGCGCTCGCGGTGGCAAACTCTTCTGCGACTCGGTGGTCGAGCAGGTCGAGGAGACCGAAGGCGGTGTCCGTGTGTCGACGGGTTCCGGCTTCAGCATCACCGGCAAATGGGCCGTGGTCGCCACCAATTCGCCAATCAATGACCGTGTCGCCATTCACACCAAACAAGCGCCGTATCGGACCTACGCGATGGCTTTCGAGATCGAACGCGGGGCGATCGCAGATGGGCTCTATTGGGACATGGAAGATCCCTATCATTACGTGCGTCTGCAACCCGGTGACGGCGCGACGGACTTTCTCATCGTGGGCGGTGAAGACCACAAAACCGGCGCCGTCGACGATGCCGGAGAGCGCTTTGCCGCCTTGACGGCCTGGATCAGGCGTCTGCTGCCGGATATTGGCGCCGAGACCCATCGCTGGTCGGGCCAGGTCATGGAGACGATCGACTACGCCGCCTTCATCGGCCGTAATCCCGGCAATCAACGCGTGTTCGTCGTCACCGGCGATTCCGGTGAAGGCATGACCCATGGGGTGGTCGCTTCCCTGTTGATCCGCGATCTCATTCTCAACGGCGACAGCCCGTGGCGGGAACTTTACGAGCCCTCGCGCAAGACGCCCCGGGCGATCGGCGATTACCTGATGGAGAATGCGACGGCGATCAAGAATTTCGCAGAGTATGTCGCGCCTGGCGAACTCGATTCCGTCGATAAGTTGCAGCCCGGTGAAGGCGCCATTGTCCGGGAGGGGCTCACCAAGATCGCCGCCTTCCGAACTGAGGCTGGAGTGCTCTACAAACAATCGGCATCTTGCACCCACATAGGCTGCCACGTGCACTGGAATTCCCTTGAGCGCTGCTGGGATTGTCCTTGCCATGGCTCACATTTCGCCGTCGACGGCACCGCTTTGAATGGCCCGGCTGTCTCGCCGCTGGCCGGCATTTGATAGTCCCTTCTGTTGCTCGTGAGGTCCCGCAGGCGGGTAAGATAATCAGACGGCGACGGCCAGCCTGAGCGGAAGGTCATGCGCTGAATTGTTCTTCACGCATACGGGCGAGAAGGGCGCGACGGAAGGTTCGATCCAAACCGCCTCGCCCAGATCAAGCTTAAAGTGGTGCGCACATTCACGAGCTTGACGCTTTGGGCGGCCCACATCTTCAATTCGCCAAACCTCCACATGCGCTCGTTAGCATTTTGTTGACCATAAGCTGGCTTTACTGGGCCTGATGGATGCGGAGGTTTCCGCCCGTCGTCGAATGTTTGGTGTGGGACGGGATTGTTCGTGTTGGAGTATTCACAGGGTTTGTCGGGCGGAGCCTTGGGCGGAATTGCCGCGCTCCTGTCGCGTGCTAAACGCTTCGCAGCGCAGACCATTCTGCCGGCTCTGTTTGCGCTGCCGGCACTTGTCGGTTCTGCATCCCTCGCCTCGGCGGAAGATCGGGCGCTGAAGCTGTTCTTTACCCATACGGGCGAAAGGGCGACGATTACCTACAAGCGGGATGGAAAGTTCGATTCCAGAGGCCTTGCCCAGATCAACCGGTTTCTGCGCGACTGGCGAAGGAATGAGCCGACCCGGATGGATCTGCGGCTGCTCGACCTGGTCTGGGAGGTGTATAAGAAGAGCGGCGGCAAGGATTATATCCACGTCGTCTCCGCCTATCGTTCCCCCGCCACCAACAACATGCTGCGCAACCGTTCGCGCAGCACCGGAGTCGCCAAGAAGAGCCAGCACATGCTGGGCAAGGCGATGGATTTCTACGTTCCCGGCGTCAAGCTTGCGACGCTGCGTGCCATTGCCATGCAGATGCAGGTCGGCGGTGTCGGATATTATCCGACCTCGGGATCGCCCTTCGTGCATCTGGACGTCGGCAATGTCCGGGCCTGGCCCCGCATGTCCCGGCAGGAACTCGCGCGCATATTCCCGAATGGGAAGACGATGCATCTTCCGGCCGATGGCCGGCCGCTGCCGGGATATAACCAGGCGGTTGCGAACTACAGGAAACGCGTCAGCTCCACCTCGATCGAGATCGCCGGCACCGCGGGAGGAGACGAAGACGTGGCAGTGTCGAACACGCCGAGCGGCGGCACCACAGACAGCAAGCTGGTGACGGCGCTGCTGCCGGCGCCGAAAAGCCGGGCCTTGAATGCGCTGGCGCAACAGACCGGCGCGGTCGAGCGGGATGACAAAGGCTCCGCTCCCGATCTTTCATCTCTCCCGATTCCGATACCGGTGATGCGCCCATCAGCCGTTGCGCAGGAGGCGGGCGCGGACGACAGGCTGGAGACTGCCTCGATCGGCCCGATTACAGCCCTTCCGGAGAGACGGCCGCCCGCATTGCCGGTTCACGCACGCTTCCATCCCGTCATTGCCGCACCGCAGACCTCCAGGCAGGGCGCCGACATGATCGCCTCCCTGCCAATGACCGCGTCCTGGGAAGAAGCAGATTTCCTTGGATCGACGTCCGAAGCGGCGCTGATGCAATGGGCGCTGCATTCTCCCGGCGCGGCGATCGGCTTGAGCGCGCCTCGCCTTTCTCCCCGCACGGTTCATCGCGAGGCGAATGTCGCGGCTTCAGACGAGAATCCCGTTCCGGTCGCCGCCACAGGTCCGTTCGACGCCAGCCGGTTTTCGTCGCTCCCGGAGGGTTGAGCACAGGAAAACGACAGGTGCATAGGGGCCAGAAGGCGTTTCTAAGCTTGCGTGAGAGAATTGCTCAGGTGCTGTGGGGACACTTGCGGAGAGCCAATTGCGACACGGCAGAAACAGAGATGCTCTTCTCTCCGTTCGCGATCAGATCAATAGAGCGATCAAAATACATCAACGCAAGATTTTAAATATATCATCACTCGCCTAACGCTTCTGAGCCGTATTAGCGAGATCATAAGTCGCCGGAACTTCTTCAAAACCGGTGCGCTAGCAGTGCAGATGTGATCGTCGCTCGGTCGACTTCGCATTTGTCCTTTCCAACTCTTCGCTGCCCCGCAATCCAGCGGGGCTTTTTTTGCGGAAGTACTTTGCTCAGTACGGCACCGTACGGAAACTCCTGCGGCCCGCGGGCGTTTCTTGCTTCGGATCGCGCAGATGGAGCCTCTCCTGTCTCCGCGCGCACCCCTATGCTCTGTGCGATCCACACTACCCTCGAGACAACCTTCTGAGATCCGAGTGCGAGCAGCGGCCGGCCGCCCCCACCATTTCATCCGGCCCGACAGCGCTGTGCATATGCCGCCGGCTCAGGCGACATCTCACTGTCTCAGTGAACAACCGCGATCACCCGTATTCCGGCTTCCTCCGCGGCGCGAATGAGTGCGGCGCGCGCCACATCGGGCGAAATATTGCCCTGGATCGCGTCCAGGCAGGTCTTTACAGCCGCTATATATTCCCGGCCGTCATCCGTCGGCCAGGCGGCGATAAGCGCGCCGGCGACCTCGCCGAGCGACCGGACAAGCCTGTGTTTTTCCTGACCGCCCATCACGAGCATCAGAGGCGCGAAGTCTTCGCTTGTGTGCCAGTCCACGATACCGACCGTCTGTATTGCCATTCGTTCCGTTACCCTCACAAGACGCCTTCCCCATCCGCTGAAACGCGGACGTCGGGATGGCAGGTTGGCGCTTCGCCAGGAGGTCTCGGCGGTGTTTCGCGACAACGACCAGGACCTTCCCGAAATGTCCCTTCCATCGGACGGGAAGCATCTAAGGCAGGTGATGCCGGGGAAAAGCCGGACCTAAGTCGGACTGGAAGGGCGGCATCTGCTGTTCATATAACAGAGTCATGTAACCTGCAGGTCCGTGGAGGGGCGGAACGGGAGGAGGAGATGAAGTTCGGCCCCAACAACCACGAAGAGCGCTTTTCGCAAGGCCACAGTTCGGCAGCAACTGTCGCCACAATCGAAGCAGCCCTTTCCGCTGATCCCGACATCGACAGCAGCGCTATCGAAGTCAGGATGCTCGGCCCTGTCGTGCTGCTCGAAGGCTATATAACAAAGCCCGCCGACCGCGACAAAGCCATCGCGCTTGCCGCGATGATCGTCGGTGAGGAGAATGTCCACGATCGGATGCTGAGCCGTTTCCCCCCGCAGTAGCGAGGGATCGGCGGCTGGGACCAAGGTCGGCTAAGCCCCGGCCTCAAGTCCTAACTCCGGAACCGTTCCTCCATTAACCGGTTGGCACTCCAGCGGAACCAACCGCATCAATGGAGCAACAGATGAATATCAAAGCAGTAACAACTGCTGCCGGCATCCTGCTGGCGTCGGCCTCTGCCTTTGCGCAGCAGTCGACGGTCACAGGTGCGGTCGGTGGCGCCGCGACGGGTGCGATCGTCGGCGGCCCGGTGGGTGCTGCCGTCGGCGGCATCGTCGGCGGCGTCGCAGGCAGCGTCATCGATCCGCCGCCGCCAAAGGTGGTGACCTATGTCGAGCAGGCTCCCGCCCCGGCTGAACGCGTCGTGGTGAAGGAGAAGGTCGTCGTCGGACAGCCCCTGCCGGAGACCGTCGTCGTGACGCCAATTCCGGATGATCCGAAATATGCCTATGCGATCGTCAATAATCAGCGTGTGATCGTCGAACCTTCCTCGCGGACCGTCATCCAGGTCATCGAGTGACCAACGGGCGGCAAAGCCGCCATTCCAACAATCAGGGCGCGCATGTCACGCATGAGAATGCGGGCGGCATCGCGCGGTCGAACTTCGGAGATTGATCATGAAAAGCAACCATCTCACCATGCTTCTGGCAGCGCTGTCGCTCAGCGTGTCACCGTTGGCGACACTGCCGGCCGCAGCCCAGCAGGACACCACCAAGAGCAGCGGCCAGACCCAGTCCGGTTCTCAAAGCACGGATTCCGGTTCACAGTCCGGCGCCGGCAAGACCGACTGCACCCCCGATGCTTCCGGGGCCTGCCCGCAGGGCAAGGGCCAGACGACGCAGCAGAAATCCGGCCAGGGCTCCGACATGAAAAAGAGCGCTGAACAGCCTTCCAACGACAACAGCGCGACGAGCGGAAGCACCTCGGGCAAGGCTTCGACGGAAACCAAGCCCGCATCGCCGGACGCCAGCGGCGCCACCACGACCGAACAGAAGCCCGCCGCCAAATCCGGCACCACCACCACGCAGAGCGGCGATACGACGAAGCAGCCGAGCGATCAGAACGCGACGACGACAAACAAGAGCTCGTCGGAAACCAACGTCAACAACAACACGACGACGAACAAACAGACTTCGAACACCACCAACGTCAACATCTCGGTCGAGCAACAGACCGAAATTCGAACGGTCGTGAAGGAGGTCCATGTAGCGCCGGTGAAGGAAGTGGACTTCACGGTCTCCGTCGGGGTGAAAATCCCGAAGAAAGTGCGGCTCGAACCACTGCCCCCACGCATCGTCAAGATCGTTCCGCAATATGAAGGCTATCGCTTCTTCATCCTTGCGGATGGCCGGATCGTCATCGTCGATCCCGATGCTTTGACGATTGTCTACATCATCGAGGTTTAAACCAGCAGGCGGTCCCGGCGGCGTCATTTTCGCCGCCGATCCGCCCACCGACACCCAATACGCACATTGAGTGACTGGCCTTCCTCCCGGCTTGAGCGTTTACTCTGTCGGTCTGGCGGAGGAAGCAGACCATGGCCATGTATCTCACACGCTTCAGCTACACGCCCGAAACCTGGGCGCGCATGATCGAAAAGCCTGAAGATCGCCGCGAGGCGGCACGCAGCTACATCGAATCCGTGGGCGGCAAACTCCATGGGTTCTGGTATGCCTTTGGCGAGCATGACGGATGGAATTTGTGGGAGGCGCCCGACAACGTGTCGATGGCGGCCGTCACGCTTGCGATCGGCGCCGGCGGCGCGCTCAGCTCGATCGAGACCACCGTGCTGCTCGAAGTCGAGGACACGATCCACGCCCTGGAAAGAGCGAAGTCGATCCGGTACCGCCCGCCGGCAGCCTAGATTGCGGTAGCATCAAAGCGCGCCGAGACATTCGGATCCGCTCGCGCTCAGCTCATTGTTTTTACGCATGCTGCTGTCGAAGGACCGCAGCCTACTCGCTCTGCCTGAAATTCCGGATCCGATCGAACAGCACCGCCAGCACGATCGCGCCGCCGATAAAGGTCCCCTGCCAGAAGGCGTTGATGCCGAGCAGGCCGAGGCTGTTGCGGATCACTTCGATCAGAGCCGCGCCAACCAGGGCGCCGAAGGCGGTGCCGACGCCGCCGGCGAGATTGGCGCCGCCGATGACGGCGGCGGCGATGACCTGCAGCTCCATGCCGGCGCCGATATTGGTGGTGACGGCGCCGAGCCAGCCGGTCTGGACGATGCCGGCAATGCCGGCCGACAGCGCCGAGATCATGTAGACGGCGACCTTGATGCTGCGCACGGGAACACCGGTCAGTGTTGCAGCATGCTCATTGCCGCCGATCGCGAAGATATAGCGGCCGAACCGCGTCCAGCGCAGCACGAAGCCGGTCAGCAGCGCCAGTATGATCATGTAGAGGACCGGATTGGCGATGCCGAGGAACCAAGCGCCGCCGCCGAGCGCCAGGAGTTGGTCATGATCGGGGCCGAACTGGAAGACGACGGTGTTGTTGGAGGCGACCATGGCGAGGCTGCGCGCCACCGACAGCATGCCGAGCGTCACCACGAAGGGCGGGAAATCGAGATAGGCGATCATCACGCCATTGAAGGCGCCGACGACAAGCGCCGTGCCGATCGCGGCCGCTATGCCGACCTCGATGCTGTAACCGGCATGCATGGTGACCGCCAGCACCATGCTGCAAAGGCAGAGCACCGAGCCGACCGATAGGTCGATGCCGCCGGTGATGATGACGAGCGTCATGCCGAGCGCGATGATGGCGACGAATGTGACGTTGCGGGTGATGTTGTAGAGGTTCTTCGCCGTCGCGAAGGAATCGGTGGCGAAGGACAGGAAGAGGCAGGCGAGAATGACGGCGATCAGCACCCAGAAGGTCTGGCTGCCGATGAACTCCGAAAGCCGGCTTCGCTCTCTCTGCGCAATCGTCTGATCGAGGGTAACTGCCATTGCTGACCTTCTTTTCTGCCCGTGCCGCGCCGCTCAAACCTGTTCGATGGCGCCTGTTATGAGACCCGTCACTTCCTCCGGCGAACTCGACGCGATCGATTTGTCGGCGACTTTCCGGCCGCGGCGCATGACGATCACCCGGTCGGCGACGGTGAAGACATCGGGCATGCGGTGACTGATCAACACAACCGCGATGCCGCGATCGCGCAGCTCGCGGATCAGGTTCAAGACCTCCGCCACCTGGCGGACCGAAATCGCAGCGGTCGGCTCGTCCATCAGCACGATCTTCGCTTCCGACAGCATGGTGCGGCCGATCGCCACCGCCTGGCGCTGGCCGCCCGACATCTGCTTGACGAGGTCGCGTGGGCGGGTTTCCGATTTCAGCTCCTTGAAGATCTCGCCGGCGCGCCTGTACATCGTCTTGTAATCGAGCACGCGGAACGGACCGATGCCGCGGCGGAGCTCCCGGCCGAGGAAGACGTTGGCGGCGGCCGTCAGATTGTTGCAGAGCGCCAGATCCTGATGGACGATCTCGATGCCGTGCTGGCGCGCCTCGACCGGCCGGTGCATGACGATTTCCTTGCCGTCGAGCCGCATCGTGCCCTCGCTCGGCCGGAAGTTGCCGGCGATCATCTTGACCAGCGTGCTCTTTCCCGCGCCGTTATCGCCCATCAGACCGACGACCTGGCCGGCTTCGAGCGTAAACGACACGTCGTTCACCGCCTGGATGGCGCCGAAATGTTTTGAGATATTGGTAAGTTCGAGAACCGCAACCAGCCGACTACCCTCCCCGGAACCTGCATGCCCGCGCCGCCGCTTGCCGATAGCCGGTCAGACGCCTGCGATCTCGCTTTTGCCGATCTCCTCCCGGAAGAGCGATTGGGTTCATTAATGCAAAAGCGCCAGGAATCGTCAATCGAATGTCCGCTAAAACGGCCCCTCATCACAAAAATCTATTTTAGTACGACAAATACAGATTGACGCGGGAAACGCGCGCATATTAGCTGTTGCTGGGGAGAGAGGTATGCTGATCCTTGTCACCGGGGCTACGGGCAAGGTCGGGCGGCGCTTCATTACTGGGCTGCTTGACGAGCCGCGATTTTCCAAAGCACGCATTCGCGCGCTTTGCCATAATCGCGTGCTTGAGGAAACCGACCGCGTCAGTGTCGTGAAGGGTTCGATCGCCGACAGCAATGTTGTCGCAGCGGCGATGGCGGGCGTCACTCATGTGCTGCATCTCGCCACCTGCAAGGAAACGCCTGACGATGTGATGGACGTTACCGTCAAGGGGCTGTTCTGGCTGCTCGAGGCCTTTCGCCTAAGCTCGACGGCGCGGCAGTTCATCCTGATCGGCGGCGATGCCGGCATCGGCCATTTCTTCTATCGTCACGATGGGCCGGTGACCGAAAAGACGCCGCATCGCGCCTATCCCGGCTGCTACGCGCTCTCCAAGGTGCTGGAAGAGGTGATGCTGGAGCAGTTCGCCATTCAATATGGCATCAACAGCTGCTGCCTGCGCGCCCCCTGGATCATGGAGAGAGACGATTTCAAGTTTACCCTCTCTTTCGGCGAGGATGTCTTCGGCGGGCCGGATTGGAAGAGCTTGGTGCCGCCGGCCGATGCGGAACGTTATGCGCGCGACGGCACCGTGCCACTGCTGCGCGATGCCGACGGGCGGCCGCTGAAGCGCAATTTCGTCCATGTCGACGATCTCGTCTCCGCGATCCTGGCGGCGATCGACAATCCGCGCGCCGTGGGCCAGCTCTTCAACATCGCGATGGACCGGCCGGTCGATTACGGCGAGGTCGCCGCTTATCTCGCCCGCACGCGCGGGCTCGGCTCCGTCGACATTCCGAGCGAATATCACTCGAACTGGATGGACAACAGCAAGGCCAGATATCTGCTGGACTGGAAGCCGGTCTACGATCTGGAAAAGCTGATCAATTCGGCTTGGGACTACCAGCGGTCGAAGGAGGAGCCTCGGGTCGTCTGGTATCCAGGTTGATAACGCGGCGGGTGCAGAAGCGCCCGTCTTTTTCAATGGGAGGAAGCTATGAGGAAGGCATTATTGCTTACAGCTGCAGTCCTGGCGTTGACGGCCGGTCAGGCCCTGGCAGCCAAGAAGCAGTTGGTCATTGTCGTCAAGGGCCTCGACAACCCGTTCTTCGAAGCGATCAACCAGGGTTGCCAGAAGTGGAACAAGGAAAACGCTTCGGCCGAATATGAATGCTTCTATACCGGCCCGGCATCGACCTCGGATGAGGCCGGCGAAGCGCAGATCGTCCAGGATATGCTCGGCAAGGCCGATACGGCGGCAATTGCCATCTCGCCGTCGAACGCCAAACTGATCGCCCAGACGCTGAAGACCGCCAATCCGAGCGTACCCGTCATGACCCTCGATGCCGATCTGGCGGCGGAAGATTCGGCGCTGCGCAAGACCTATCTCGGCACCGACAACTACCTCATGGGCGCCAAGATCGGCGAATATATCAAGAAGGCCAAGCCGAAGGGCGGCAAGATCTGCACGATCGAAGGCAATCCCGGCGCCGACAACATCCTGCGCCGCGCTCAGGGCATGCGTGACACGTTGAGCGGCAAGAAGGGACTCGACGCCCTCAAGGGCGAAGGCGGCTGGACCGAGGTGGCGGGCTGCCCGGTCTTTACCAATGACGACGGCGCCAAGGGCGTGCAGGCGATGACCGACATCCTTGCCGCCAATCCCGACCTCGATGCCTTCGGTATCATGGGCGGTTGGCCGCTGTTCGGCGCCCCGCAGCCCTATCGCGACCTGTTCAAGCCGATGGCCGACAAGATCGGCAAGAACGAGTTCGTCATTGGCGCCGCCGACACGATCGGCGACGAAGTGGCGATCGCCAAGGAAGGCTTGGTGACCGCGCTCGTCGGCCAGCGGCCGTTCGAAATGGGCTACAAGGCGCCGACCGTGATGATGGACCTGATCTCGGGCAAGAAGGTCGATGATCCGGTCTTTACCGGGCTGGACGAGTGCACCAAGGATACGGTCGACACTTGCATCCAGAAATGACCCTTAATCGGAGCGCCCATTCCGGTGGGCGCTCCCCTGGATTACCTTTCCATTTCCGAAAAGATCCAGTCGGAAAAAGCGTGCATGGCCGGCGTGACCGGCCGCGACTGCAGGCGCGTCAGCCAATAGCTTCCGAGCGAGATGACGGTGGCGAAGGGCTGCACGATCGCACCCGAGCAGAGGTGCCTTGAAAACATCGAGGGCGGGGCGAGCGCCACGCCGAGCCCCTGCAGAGCCGCCTCCATCATGCCGACGGAGGAATCGAAGACGATGCCGGCATTGATCTGGGCGGCCGGCGGCACGCCCGCGGCCTGGAACCAGGTGCTCCACTCATCCGTGCGGTAGCTGCGAAGCAGCGTCATCCCGGCAAGGTCTGCCGGCGATTGGAGATCATCGGCCAGTTTCGGGATGCAGAGAGGTGAAAGCGGCGCCTCGAACAGGCGCTCAGCCTGCGTGCCGTGCCATGAGCCGTTGCCGAAGCGGATGGTGAAATCGAGCCCTTCTGCCGCCGGATCGACGCGGTTGTTGTTGGTGGAAATGCGCAGATCAATGAAGGGATGCCGGCGCTGGAAGTCCGCAAGCCGCGGCAGGAGCCAGCCGACGGCGAAGGTTCCGACGACACCGAGGAACAGCAGTTCGCGCACCTGCCCGGCCTCGATCCTATCGAGCGTCGCCGCCATCTGGTCGAAGGAGGCGGTGACCGTCGGCAGCAGCGCTTCGCCTTCCGCGGTGATCTTCAAGCCGCGGGGAAGGCGCTGGAACAAAGCCACGCCCAACCGCTTCTCCAGGCCCTTGACCTGCTGGCTGACGGCCGCCTGGGTGACGCAGAGCTCAATTGCGGCGCGGGTGAAGCTCAGATGCCTGGCGGAGGCTTCGAAGGCGCGGAGACCGTTCAGCGGGAGGAATGGACGAACCATGTAAGCCCCAGATTTTCTTTTATCTCCCGCGAGATATCATCGTTTGTGATCGGAAAACAGCGCCTTTAAACGCGGTCTGAGTGCGCTTCACGCTCTGTTGACCGACCTTTGGAGGATGACTGATATGAAGATTATTGGGATAAGAATTTTATCGGCCGCGTTGATCTCGACATGCACTTGCGCAAGCGGCTTTGCCGCCGATGCCGCGAAAGTGAGGACGATCGCCGACGCCGCGATCAAGCCGGTCATGGAGAAAAACGCCATTCCGGGTATTGCCGTCGGCATCACCATCGATGGAGAGCAGCATGTCTTCACTTATGGCGTCGAATCGAAGGAGACCGGCCGGCCAGTGGCGCCGACGACGCTGTTCGAACTCGGATCGGTCAGCAAGACTTTCACTGCGACGCTGGCATCTTACGCTGACGCGAAGGGCAGGTTTTCGCTTGACGGCAAGGTGAGCACATATCTGCCGGCGATGAAGGGCAAGCCGTTCGGCGATGTCGCGCTGATCAATCTCGCCACCCATACCGCCGGCGGATTTCCGCTGCAGCTGCCCGATGACATCAAGACCGAAAAGCAGCTGCTTTCCTATTTCGCCGCCTGGCAGCCCTCTTACGCGGCGGGGACGCAGAGAAGTTACGCCAATCCGAGCATTGGCATGCTCGGCTATATCACCGCGAAGGCGATGGGCGGCGATTTCGCCGCCCTGATGGAAGGCAAGCTGTTTTCCGCTCTCGGATTGAAGAACACCTTTATCAAGGTGCCGAAGTCGCGGCTGGCCGATTATGCTCAAGGCTATAAGCGCAACGGCGAGCCGGCGCGGCTGACGCCGGCCCTGCTCTCCTCCGAAGCCTATGGCGTGAGATCGACCGCCGGCGACATGATCCGCTTCGTCGGCGCCAATATGGGCCTGGTCAAGCTCGACGAAACGCTGCAGCAAGCGATTGCCAGGACCCATAACGGATATTTCAGTGTCGGGGCGATGACCCAGGGTCTGATCTGGGAGCAATATGCCTATCCCGCCACCCTGGAGAGCCTGCTCGAGGGCAATTCGGCCGCTATGCTGAAGACAATTCCAGTCTCTGAGCTCAGGCCGCCGATGAAACCGCGTGACGACGTCTGGATCAACAAGACAGGCTCGACCAACGGCTTCGGCGCCTATGTCGCCTTCATTCCCAAGGAGCGCCTTGGAATCGCCATCCTGGCCAACAAAAACTATCCCAACGAGGATCGGGTCGCCGCCGCCTATCAGATATTGACTGCGCTTGCGGCCGACTGATCGAAATGGGCGCAGTCGGCTTGATGGACGCTGGAGCAGGCTGTTTAGGCGTCGGCCTTGAGGCACACGGAGGAGAACGCTCTGAATCAAAGTACTCGTCTCGAGTCGGACTTTAGACCGATGCGCGACTGCGCTCGTGTGCTAGAGAACCCGCAACGGCCGATGGAGAATGCTGTGGTCGAGCCGGCTGCAGCATATGTCCGAGGGTCCGCAACTTCGCCCCGCAGTGCACATGGTGATACTACCTTAAGTACTGCAAATTAATAATTAAGATTAACGCGCGAGTATTTCTTAGACTTTTTCTAAGCAATTGCCAGTCCTTATAGGGAATGCTAATAGACAATTACCTTACTTGAAGTCATCAGGGGCAATGCAAATGAAAACTGTATTGATTTCGGGCGGAGCTGGTTTCATCGGGTCGCATTTGTGCGACCGACTTCTGCTCCGGACTGACGTTCAGAAACTCGTAGTTGTTGACAATCTTTGGACCGGACTTCTCGAAAACATCGAGCACATCAAGGATCCGCGTTTTCACTTCGTGAAATCGGATGTCGAAACCTTACAGACCTCCGATAAATTCGACGAAATCTACCACCTTGCCTCTCCCGCATCGCCACCGTGGTATATGAAGGAGCCGAAGCGGACGATTTCCGCCAATCTTCTCGGGGCAATGCGGCTTCTCGATCTCCTGAAAAAGGGCGGTCGTTTCGGCTTTACCTCGTCTTCCGAAGTCTATGGCGACCCGCTGGTCTCGCCGCAGCCCGAATCCTACAAGGGCCAGGTCGACTGTACAGGGCCACGCTCGTCCTACGACGAGAGCAAGCGCTGCACGGAATCGCTGCTGTTCGAGATGCAGCGCACCCAGGGGCTCGACGTCAAGGTCGTCCGTCCCTTCAACATTTATGGCCCCCGCACCCGCGCCGACGATGGGCGCGCGGTCTCCAACTTCATCACCCAGGCGCTCTCGGGCCGCCCGATCACCGTATTCGGCGATGGTCTGCAGTCCCGCAGCTGGGGTTATGTCGACGATATCGTCGACGGCTTCGCGCGTTATTTCTGGGTAAACCAAACCGACTATAAGGGGCCTCTGAACGTCGGCAACGATCGCGAAATCTCGGTTCTCGAGGTCGCGCAATATGTCTCCCGTCTCGTCGGCGGCGTACCGATCGTCTTCGAGCCGTCCCCTCCGCAGGATCCCACCAACCGGCGGCCGGACCTCAGCAATGCGAACTACGTCATGCCCGAGTGGTCCTGTAAGATCAGTTACGAGCAAGGCGTGGCCCTGACGCTCGAATGGTTCAGGGAAAAAATGAAGGCCGAGAAGCAATCATCACAGCTGCGCAGCGCGCATCGTTGATGCTGACGGCTTGGGGCGGCGCGCGGCCTTTCGAACGCGCGAAGGGCGCCGATATTCTGAACCGGCGCATAGTGCCGTCAGATAAGCCCGATCTAGGGCCGATGCGCAAGGTTCAAGGGTGCGATCGAGAGAGCGTTGATGCGAGAACCAATTCCGGCTGATCTGAAGGACATCCGCTTTCCCGTACCAATTCGCTATCTGGATCTCGCCTCGGCCGAGGTCGATACTGGCTCATCCGCCCTTTCCGAGGGGTTGGTGATCTTTCTGTCGGATGGCCTTCCCGTAGGACAGGCCTATGTCGACAAGCCAGAGAACACGACCGCACTCGCCTTGCGCGTCGTGCAGCCCGAGACGGTCGAGCATGCGCATCAGGTCGCGCAAATCCCGCTCAAAAATCACGACGTCAGTATTCTGATCTGCACCAAGGACCGGCCCGACGAGCTGGCCCGCTGCTTGGCATCCATCCCCAGACAATCTCTTCCGCCGGTCGAGATCGTCGTTGTCGACAACGCATCGGCCGGCGATGGCACGCGTCGTGTCGCAGAGGCAGCCGGCGCCACCTATGTCCGTGAGGATAGGATCGGCCTCGACTATGCCCGAAACGCTGCCGTGCGCGCGGCAACGACGGAATTCGTCGCCTTCACGGACGACGATGTCGTGCTTCACGAACGATGGCTCGAGAACCTGATGAAGGGGTTCGACCAGCCCGAAATCGGGTGCGTCACCGGCCTCGTCCTTCCCGGAGAGCTTTCCACGCCCGCGCAGCTGATATTCGAAAGACACTGGGGGTTCGGCCGAGGCTATCGGCGCAGGGACTTCGATCGGCACTTCTATCGCCGGCATAAGCGGCATAAAAATCCCATGTCGATGGTCGGCGCAGGAGCAAGCCAGGCGTTTCGTCGCAAAGTGTTCGATGAATGCGGATTATTCGACGTCCGACTCGGCGCGGGGGCGGCTGGGTGTTCGGACGACTCCGAGTTCTGGGATCGGCTTCTCCATCATGGCCATACTTGCCGCTACGAGCCGACCGCGGTTTCGTGGCATTTTCACCGCAAGGACATGGAAGGGCTGGCAAAACAGATCCATCAATATATGAAAGGCCATGTCGCTGCGCTGCTGATCCAGTACCAGAACACCGGCAAGCTGGGCAATCTGCGCCGCATGCTAATGTCGCTCCCCTGGTATCATCTCAAAAGGTTCGCGAAGCGGCTCGAACGCGGAGCGACTTCGGACAACTTCTTTCTGAAGGAAGAGGTTCTGGGGAGCCTGCAGGGCGCATTTTATCTTCTCGGCCGCTGGAAAATGCAGCCATGGTGACGGCGTCGAGACCTGCGATCTCCTTTCTCATCCCGGCCTATAATGCCGCCGGTACGCTGTCGGATTGTCTGGGCAGCCTGCAAAATCAGACGATATCGAACTGGCAGGCGGTCGTGGTGGATGACGGCTCGACCGACGGGACTTGGGAGGTCCTTGAAAGCCTTGCCAACGCGGACGGGCGGATTACCCTTTACCGTCAACCGAATGCCGGTGCCGCCGCCGCACGCAATGCAGCCGCTCAGCTTGCCGCTGCGCCTCTCCTCTGCATGCTCGATGCCGACGACTGGCTGGATCCCGCCTTCAACGAAAGCATGCTGCCGATCGCCAGCAACCAGTCTCAGCCACTAATCGCCCATTGCAGCTATCGCCGCGTCACGGCCGACGGCCGGATGCAGAAGATCGAGCAGGCGCATGATCTTACCGGAGATCGTGCAATCCAACAATTTTCGTCAATTTGCGCTCTGGCCATTCATACGGCAGTCTTTCCCAAGCGCCTTTTTACGGAACTAGGCGGCATGGATGTCACATTACAAACCTGCGAGGACTGGGATCTCTGGCTTCGCATGGCGTTCGCCGGGGCTCGATTCCAGCGGGTGGACAAATGCCTGGCCTTCTATCGCATGAAGGCCGGCTCTCTGTCGTCCGATCCGATCAGGATGATGCGGGACGCGATTGTCGTGACGGAAAGGGCGCGGGCCTTGCAAGTTGAGCGGGGCTTGCCGACGCAGGGCGAGGACGACGCTTGGCCGAAGCCGGCCCTTAGCCAGCTTCGCATCTTCATTTGGATCGCGTCGATGCATCTTTGTGCGGAAACCGATCCCAAGGACCTGGCCGAGCTTCTGCCGGAATTTCCCGATGGCTCGGGCCACGAAGACATGATGGCGGTGGCCATCCTTCATGGGTTGCAGACGGGCCAATCGGTTGAGAATACTGGCGCCCTGATCGACCTGATGGACTCGTGGGCACCGGCAGTCGCGCGGCTCCTCGCCCTCATCGAAAGCCATTCGCTGGCCGGAACCGCACGAAAGACAGAGCAGCTTCTTGCCTGGCGGCTTTCATCAGAAGCCGTCTCGCGTCCTTTTAAGCTCGGACGCGTCCAGACTGTGGGCGTCGACGTCAACAAGCTCGCGAAGATTACCAAGGCCGTCGAAGCCGATACGCTGGTACTGCAGCTTTCGTCTGGACAGAAACATATCGGTGCCCACGTGGGGCCGCTATGGGGAGATCTGTCGGTCGGCGCATTGGTTCGCCTGATCGTCCGGGACATGCATGCAGGCGGCCGGCTGCCCACGCCAAGGACCTTCGCCTATGCGCGCCACTGGTTATTCGAAACCTTGCGTAACTATAGAGGCTTCCTTGGGATTCTTCGTCGGGGAGGACGACGGCGGGGACGCCTCGGCCGCCTTGTCCAATCAACGCGCGACGCAGCTCTTATAAAATCTCTGGCAGGCGACGGGGAAACGGATGACCTGCACCTTTCGAAGGCAGATCGGCAGAATGAGCGCTTGCATGGCGCGGTGTTAGCCGAGCGCCGCGGAAAAAAAACGGGAAAGGAAGCCCTTTTGTCAGAGGCCGCTTCCAAAGAGGAATATTGGGAACGGGTCTTTGAGCATCCCGACCCATGGAACTACGTGTCGATCTACGAACAGGTCAAATACGAGCAGACGCTGGGCCTTGTCCCGGAAGGGATAGGCAAGGCATTGGAACTTGCCTGTGCGGAGGGGATATTCTCCGCCAAGCTTGCGCAAAAGGTCGGGACGCTGACGGCAACGGACATCTCGCGTCGTGCGATCGAAAGAGCATCCGAGCGGTGCCGAGAGTTGGGGAATGCCGAGTTTCGTGTCCTGGACTTCGCAGGCGACGACATTCCTGGCGGACAGGACCTGATCGTCTGCTCGGAAGTCCTCTATTACATGGATGACGAACAGGTCTTGGAGCGGGTCTGCCGAAAGATTGCCGCAGCACTGAAGCCGGGCGGCTGTCTGATTACCGCTCACGCCCATCTCCGGCGAGACGAGCCCGAAAGGACCGGTTTCGATTGGGACAATCCGTTCGGTGTCGGCACCATCAGGAAAGTCTTTTCGAACCTGCCGGACCTTAGCCTGGAAGAAACGATCGAGACCGAGCTTTACGCCATTCATCGGTTCCGCAAGCGTGAAACGTCCGTACACACAATACGGTTTGAACGGCACGGTGTCCCATTGGACACGGAGGTGGCCAAGAACATCATCTGGGGACCGGCCGGTGTCGAACGAGTGGCGGCGTGGTCGAACGAAGTGACGACCTCGATCCCGGTGTTGATGTATCACAGAATCGCGCGCGAAGGTCCCGATCGGCTGCGGCGTTTCCGGATCGCGCCGGAGATGTTCCGCCAGCACATGCAGTTTCTCCGGCGGCAGGGCTACTATGGGCTGACGTCCGATGCGCTGGCCCATCTGCTTCAGGTGGGAAAGCCGATACAGGGGCGGCCGGTCGTCCTGACCTTCGATGATGCCTATCTCGATTTTTTTACCGAAGCCTATCCCATCCTTGTAGAGAACGGCTTCAGCGCCGACGTCTTCGTCGTGACGGACAAAGTGGGCGGCCGATCGGATTGGGATGCCGCTTACGGTGAGCCAGCCCCTCTGATGTCTTGGAACGACATTGAGGATCTCCATCGAAAGGGCATCCGATTTGGGTCTCATCTGGAAACCCACACGCCGGCGAGTGCGCTGGATAACGCCATGCTATTGGCCGAAGCGGTTCATTCTCGCAAGACGCTGGAGAACCGGCTCGGCGCGGCCACGACATCTATCGCTCTCCCCTTCGGCTGCACCGATTTCCGTGTTCCCGGAATTCTGGCCGAGGCGGGATATCAAATTGGCTTCACCACCAGGCCGGCAAAAGCGGGCTTTTCGGACAAGCTGCTGTCACTCCCGCGCCTTGAGGTACGCGGCGATTTACCCATCACGGCGTTTGCCGAACTGATGGGCCATCCCAACGCCTTTATCGGATAATGCCATGATCATTGACCCTCTTTTGGTGACCGTCATCATTCCCGCGTACAATGCGGAAGCGACCCTCGTGCAAACGCTGCGAAGCGTCTCGGCCCAAACCTATGAACACCTCGAGATCCTCGTCGTGGACGATGGATCGCGGGACGAAACATTCGAACTGGCGACAGAATATCGCCTTTCTGACCCGCGCGTTCGTGTCCTTCGCCAGCAAAACGGCGGCGTCGCCCGTGCCCGCAACTACGGTATAGAAGAGGCCCGCGGCAGCTACATCGCACCGATCGATGCCGATGACCTCTGGCACCCTCTAAAAATCGAGATGCAAGTCCGCGCACTCGGGAAATTGTCGACAGGCCACGGCGTCGCCTACAACTGGTACGCGGCAATCGACGGGAACGACGTGATTTTCAGCCATTCGGGTCCCGTGCTCTATGAGGGCGATGTCTTCGAAATATTGGTCGGGGAAAATTTCATCGGCAACGGCAGCACCCCCCTCATGCCGCGGGCGGAAGTCCTGGCATGCGGGGGTTATGATTCTGCCCTGCGTGATCAGGGAGCCGAGGGATGCGAGGACCTGAAGCTCTATCTCGCATTGGCTGAAAGACTACCCTTTGCAGTGGCTCCCGATTTCCTGACCGGTTATCGTTTTACCGCAGGCAACATGTCGAGCAACGCCTCGCGCATGCTGAAATCCCACGCTCTGGTGATGGCAGACGTGAAGCGGCGCCATCCCGATCTTGCCGCCGCCGCCACCCGGGCGGAATTCCATACGGCGTGCTGGTATTTCAAGCAGGCGTTTGCCGGCGGCAACTACGGGCAGGTCAGGAAAGTGGCGCCTCTCCTTGTCAGGAGATTCCCGTCAAGGCTTGTCGGCCAAGCTGTCAGGCATCTGTGGCGCCAAGCGAAGCGGCAGCGCAGGAAACTGTTGAAACGGATACGTCGTAGGTCGCACGCGTGGCCGAAAGGGGCGGCTCCGAAAAGCGTGGCGCTCCCCATCAGCGGCACGTCGTTTTACGACCTTGTCGCAGCCACGCCAACGATACGGACAGGCGAGCTCATCAAGTCCCGGATGGATCATTTATGATGACGCTACGGAAACCCGTTCTCCGCAGGTCGTGGGGCGCCTTCAACGTTATTGTCGCAGCGCGTTTTCGCGAACTTCTGGAGCTCGTTCCCTCGCTCCGGTTGAAGACCTCCGTCCTGATCGTCATCGGTATCCTGACCGGGCTATCGGAAATGGTGGGGATAACCTTGCTGGTCAGCCTCGTTTTTGCCCTCAGCCAACAAAGCCCTGCTTCCGGGTCCGTCGCCTGGCTACCGGCATATTTTGGCGGATTGGAATCTTCCATCACGAAGTCGATGCTAGTCGCCGTGCTGATCTGCGCGATCATCCTGAGGATCATTCTGGGCTTCGTCAACGACATCATCGCAAGCACCGTAAGCCATCAGATCAGCGAGAGTATTCGTCACCGTCTTTATGCAAAGATTCTGACGATCCCCTTCCAGCGATTTCAACGCTATGAGCGCAGCGATCTGATCAATGTCATCGCCACCGAATCCTATTCCGTGGCCTCAGCTCATACCGGCCTTGTGCGCCTGGGAATCAGTCTCGGGACCATCATCATTTTCGGGGCCGGAATGCTCGTAATGGCATGGCCGATTGCTGTGCTCGCGGTGATGTTCGGCGTCGTCCATAACCTCAGCCTCGGCTTGTTTGCAGCTGCCTATCGCCGTCTTGGCGCCGCCAGTCTTTCAGCTCTGGAAGAATTGACCCATCTGAGCTGGACCACATTGCAGACCTTAAAGGCGGTGAAGAGCTTCGGTCTGGAAGACGACCACAAAGGTATTTTCGAAACCTTGTCCAAGACAGTGGGGGAAACCTGGCGCCGTTCGGATCGGATGGGGGCAGCAACGTCGCTTCTGAGCGAAACGCTGACATTCGGGGTGATCCTGACGATCATCCTGTCCTCGCAGGTCCTGCCGGTCGATTTTCGGGCCGCCCTGTCTGCCACGATACTTCTTTACAGGCTCCAGCCACATATCAAGCAATTCGATTCCCAGCTGCTGCGCTTGCATGAAATCGAAGCCTCACTGCAAAACGTGCTCGCGCTGATCGCGGAACAGGACGACGCCAGAAAAACTGCAGGCGGAGAGGAACTGCGACATCTAAAACAGGAGATCGTTTTCCACGATGTATCCTTCTTCTACGAAGAGGCCAGAATGCCTGCCGTGCGTCATGCCAGCTTCTCGATCAGGGCAGGCGAGACCACGGCTCTGACCGGACCCAGCGGCTCCGGCAAAACGACGATCATCAACATGCTTCTCGACCTTATTCAGCCGACCGAAGGCCGGATCACGATCGATGGCAAGGACCTCTCGACTATCGAGCGATCCAGCTGGCTGCGCCTGCTCGCGGTCTCGGGCCAAGACGTCGAGCTTATGGATGGCTCCGTCCTCGACAATATCCGCTTCCGTCGCGACATCCTTGAGGAGGATGTCCGCTGGGCGGCAGATATGGCCTGCGCCACCGAATTCATCGAGAATCTGCCCTACGGCTTCGACGAATGGCTGGGCGACGAAGCGATCCGGCTTTCGGGTGGGCAACGACAGCGCATCGGTCTGGCGCGGGCGCTGGCCGGCCGGCCCGACATATTGCTCCTGGACGAAGCGACCAGCGCACTCGACGAGGAGACGGAGGGGCGCGTGCTCTCCCTCCTGCTCAGGGAATATGACGGCCGGACCCTGATCGTCGTCAGCCATCGCCCGTCGGTCGCAAGGTTGATGAAGAACCGGATCGACCTGCGTCCGGCCACAACAGCGGATGGGTTGCTCTATGGCGGCTGAGCCTCTATCCGGATTGACGGTGGCAGTCGTCATCCCTGCCTACAATGCCGAAGAGTTCATCGCCGCCACACTTCGATCGGTTGTCGACCAGACCCATTCGGCACTCGAAATCATCGTCGTGGACGACGGCTCCACCGATGATACCGCATCGATCTGTCGCGAGTTCGCCGCAGCTGATCCGAGGATCACGATCCTGTCGACCGAAAATCGTGGTGTAGCCGCGGCGCGCAATGCCGGGATCGAGGCATCCAGGTCTAGCTATATAGCCTTCATCGACGCAGACGATCTCTGGCATCCCACTTATGTCGAAAGGATGCTGTCAGCGCTCCATCCCCTGCCGGACGCGTGGGGTGCAGTATATGCCCTTCACCGTTTCGTCGATTCCGAGGGATATTGCACGAGGTCCGGCTCGTCGCTCAACGCCCGGGAATCCATTCTCATTCGCCACCTCGTCTTCCGCTTTGTCGGCAATGGCAGCGGCTTCATGGTGCGCCGCGCCGTCATAGACAAAATCGGCGGCTACGATCCGAGCTATGCCGATCGAGGAATTGGAGGATGCGAAGACTTCGATTTCGAACTCCGCACCGCCGAGCATTTCAAGATCGAGGCTGTGCCACTCGGTCTGGTGGGCTATCGCCTTCATTCCGCAGCCATGTCTGCCGACAGGTCCCGAATGGCGCGGTCGCTTTTGGCAGTGACCGAGCAATGTGTCTCCCGCAACCCGGAGCTTCCCGCTTTCGTCGTCAGCTGCGCCCACGCCTCGGCTCACCTGTATGCATTCTCAAAATTTGCAGCTTTGAAAGATTGGCACAGCGCCGCCACCTCGCTTAGGCACATCTATCGTCATAGCCCCCTGCTTGCTGTGGCCGTCGTAATCAAACTGATCTTCTCAAAAGCCAACAGAGCCACAAACAGGGCTTTGGCCAAAGTCCGGCCGGTCAGGCAATCAAAGCAGAAGTATTTTAAGAAATTCGAGGAATTAGACCCCCTTATCCCGCTGGTCGGCGGGTGGTCACGCTTCCGGACGAAGGCCTTGTTCCGGCGCTTATCGAAGATCGACCGGTGCTGCGGAGAGTCCATTGCGACCTCGCGAAGGTAGAGCATCTCCGCCAATCGAGAGAGAACGAAAATGCTTCGGAAGCCGGCGCTTTCCACTCCGCCGGCGACCAGCTCATTATTTTGAAGTACAAACTTCAAAAAAATACAAATATTGGCATAACGATAAGACAATAAATTGTGGGAAAACATAACTACCCAACAATAATCCGTGACAGTATCGACTTTAACAGCAATCATATCTTCGTACTGTGCAGGCAATCTTACCCGAGGACCCGTCACCACCCCGGCGGGTCCTCGCACTTGCGAAGGTTGGCGCAGAGTAAACAGTGATGAATCCTGCGTCGGACGACGAGAAATCCGCGATATCGACAGAACCAAGGCTGCCGTTTTACAGCGCATCGTCTCGGCCAACATTGCAATTAATGCCGAATGCTTCCACTCAGTGGCCCGGCGCACAGCAAGAAGTCGTCACACAGGCGATATTATCATCAATTATAGTCAAGCACATTGTCTCTACTATGTTTCGGTTACCACATCCTCCAATAATTATTAGACAAACCTCATTCAGCTTATAATGGATATTTAAATACAACTTTTATGTGAAATAAATATTTTTACCTTTTGGTAAAATTTTATTAATACTTTACTCATCCATGGGATTATTAAATTTTGAACCCACAGCGAACAGCGACGAATTCTTTCAGAAAAAAGTAAAACTGCCGACGTTATTTCCGATTTGCCCTTGTCGGCAGCGGCGTGACTATAAACGAGGCGGCCACGACCGATTGCCCGGCAGTGTCTGGACTGGCCGGCTCCAAAGACCTGGCGACGTAATTCAACATCAACGAATGATGATCTGGAGACGAATGAAACTTTAATATGCCGGCAAATCAAATGATTATCACCGTTCATCACGCCACTGGCCAGATCGGTATAAGGGCAGCCTTCGACTGATCATGACAAGTTCTCCTGATGAGCCGAGACCCTCGAAACGACAAGCCGCAGCCTAAGAGAAGACCAGCTTCGATCGAGCGGCTCCCCCGACATGGAACGATGAACCTCCGGCACGAAAGACCTCACCTCATTCAACGGCTGAATGTCTGCTTATGACCAAACCTGTGTCGAAATGGTCGCACCCGCCGTCGAATTAACCGTTCATAAAGCATTTGCTTGCTCAACTTATAATTTGTGTCATGGTCACTGTAAGTAGTGAGGAGCCGACCTGATGAGTGATATGGCATCGCAGATTCCGGAATTTGGTTATGATGAACGCGTGATGATCTGCCGGAAACAGATTGAGAAGGCGGTTTATCAGTTCATTGCAAACACGAAGGTCGAGGGGTGCGATCCGGCAGAAGTCGCAATGGCCATCGCGGACATTGCCGACGATTACATTTTACTGCTGGCACAGAAGCGCAATTTGACCCATTGAGATCAAGGATCGGCCAGGCTGGCCGGTCGGCAGACGACCGCTGAAACGACAATCGTCGCCGTCTCCTTGCCCGGAGACAACGTCAACGAAACCGCTTACCATTCATTTGAACCTATCTTTTATGCAAGGCGTCGAATAAGCTCTGAACGAGCGGCAGTCGTCCGGCGGCCCGCGAAATGCCGGGGACCTCTTCGAAGCTAACAATTCAGATGATTGCCGATACATTGAGTCTGCAGGGCAGCTCGTATTCACCCGGCACCACTCGTCTCTTGAACCGATCAAGCCCCACTATTCGCGACCCATCACCGGTACAAGGGCGCTCATAACCTCGAAGCCCAAGTTAATTTTCACGGGTTATCCAAAGTTCTGAAGCAGCAAGGCGCCGCCCGGCGCATCGGCCCGGAACCGCAATCGATTCTCGCAAAGCGCGATGCGTAGATCGGATGTTAAAGCGTCCTTTGTGCGTCCGATAGGACGCACGGCGCTTTAATGACTTTTTATGCTCACCAGGGGAACCGGAGAGCTCAATTCGGCCAACTCTCTGGTCAGCCCCTCCCCGACTTCCTGCTTCACCGCCTCAAGAGCAAGGTCGAGGCAATTCGTCGCGAATTGCAGTTTGACATCCTGAGCAACCTGTCGCGCATAGGCGATCATCCGTGCCAGTGCAACCAGTTCGTCCAGAGCGTCTTTCGCCCCCGGATCTCCATCTAGCTTAATAGTCGATGTCACGCCCATGCCCATTTTCTCCAACGAATGGAAGGAATGATACGCGGGCTGACGTGGTCGAGCCCGTGAAAAAAGCGTGACACAACTCTCGGTGACGATCGTCGTCTTCGCTTCACAATGCGGACCGTGTGGAGAACGAGGTTTCGCGCAGTTTCCAGGACAAATCGGCATTCACGCGAATATCGGCGGTCGACTGCACCACCTCCAGCAATTCCAGCGCATCGATGCGTTTTTGATCAACGGAATGCGACACGAGGGTGGCCAGAAGGTGCGGGCGATCCGGCTCGGCTACGTCAGCGCATTGCTCGACGATTGCCCGCCACGTCCGCCTCTTGAAAAATATTGCGCTCGCGGCGTCTTCGATGACTTGGCGCAGCCCATCTGGGAGCAACTCATTCCTTTCCATGGCATCGAGCGTGGCGCTGACATTGACGAGCGGCATCGTCAGCGGCTTGCCGCCCAGCGCGCTCGGCGCGTGCACGAGCGCAACGGCGGCATCGTCGACCAGCCGACCCGTCCGATAGTCTTCGAAAATGCGGCCGACCCCGATCATCCCGAATGAATGACATTCCGCAGCGCGTAGCGCGCCCATGCTTGCCGCCCCGAGGACCGCCACGCCAAGCGAAAGAGCATGCAGAATTTCCTTATGCCAGACCGGTGCAGCGTATTCGAAACCGCCATCGATCAGGCCGATGACATTGGCACCCTGTTCCACCACAGCCAGAACATCGCCCTGCGTAGCGGGCGGCAGGACCCGTATCCCCTCGCCGGCAAGTGAGGCTGCGTCGGGAAGACTGGGACCCGCGAAAATGAACTTCAAAAACCTATCGCTCTCGCGAGCGCCCTTGTTCCAAACTGGCGAGCACGCGGCCCTTCCGGATTTTCGAGTTCGGGGATAACCACCTTGACGACGCCAAAAGGAAGCGTGTCGTCGCTGAGGCGTACGGCGATGACCGAACCGATCCCTTTGTCTCGCAAAGCCTCCAGCACATGCTGCAGCAAATGCGCCAGATCCCGATGTCCCGGCGTTCGGTGGTGGACAGGACCGGCAGCCGGCGAGACGGGAACTGCGTCGAAGGCTCGCCGCATCAGCGGCGGCAAGGATCTCGAAAACGTGGCGGGAGAAATATCGTCCCTGGCTCCGCTGATATAGGTGAGTCTGGATTGCGCGGCTTCCGTTACCGCTCGGATGGCCGCGCGCACGGGAGACGGATGGGCCCCCGTACCGCCGGTCACCTCGACAAGGCGAATGTCGCTGCCGCCGTGGCGATCCCGCTGGCCTGGAACGGAACCCCCAGGCCCCAGAATGGCGGTGAAACAGGGAATGGCGATGTCGCTTGTGATATCGAAGAGCCGGAGCGCCAATCCTGATTTTTCGATCTTGTCGATCAACCCGGTCAGTGCATCATTCTGAAAGCCGCGGGGGTCTACGCAGCCGGCATAACGATCCCTTTCCGCGCCAACCTGCCATAGTACATGCGCATCCCGCTCGATCCGCTCGAGCACACCGTGGAAAACGGCCTCCTCGATATTATTTCCCGATGCCAAGCCGTCAGATGACATCCAGTATCGCGCATCGCGCGTGCGGTCGAGCAGCACCGCTTCAAAAGGGATATGAATCGTCTCGCCGGTGAGGATATTGATGCCGGCCACCCATTCCGTCTCCTCGTCCGGCCCGAGATCGGGTTTATGCATGGCGATCAGGCAGCTCAGCGTATCGATCTTGTGCCCCATCGCCTGCAGACCGAACGAGGTGCTGCGGACAAGATCGACGAAAGGCTCGCCGGCAACTGCCCGTTCCACGGCTTCCATGACGGTGGATACTTTGGCGCCGATATCGGTCAGACCCTTCCCCTGAGCAATCACGATTGAGCGCGAATTCGGAGTATAGGCGCACCAGACGGGAATTCCGACGTCATCAAGCCCGGTATGTCGTGCAACTCTTGTTATACCGAACCGAGCTAAAAAAGGCTCGACGCGGGAAAGAGTTTCCCGCGGCGATATGATCCTGTCGGAATATATCGACCGGTCCGTCAGAATGCCGGCTCAGCCGTCGACGTGACCGGAAAGCGCGACCTGCGCCGACGAAACGGCGACGGCCAAATCGACGCCCTTCACGAATATGCCGCCGGCTTTGCGCAGGCTGCTCGCCGTCGTCAATTCCCCCGTCGGATTGAGCGGTTTGACGGTGCCTGCGTCGAGATCGGCGAGCCAAAGCCCTTCCTCGCCCGGTATTCCTATAATGACAGCTTTCGCCATGGTTTGCCCCTCAGCTATTGTTAAAAACCAGCCTTCAACAGGCCCTCCCGATATAGCTCTTTTTGCCAGTGCTCCTTGAAGGGAACGATGGCGAGCCACTTCTCGACGTCGAACACCGGATTGATGCTTTCGGCGCGCTGCCGATGGAAGAGTGCCCGTTTTCGATCGCCGATCATTGCGCAACTGGCCGCGGCGATACGATGGGCCGGCGCTTTGTCTTTCATCGCCTCGACATAGGCGATGGCCTCCTCATACTGTTCCAGGAAGAAACTTGCTCCCGCGGCACACCAGAGATAGGCGTCAGGCGCAATCGGATTGAGCGAAATTGCCTTTCTGATCTTGGCGAGCGCGTCGCCGGGGCGGGATGCATGCACAAGCGTGTCGGCATGGCTGTAGATGACATCGGCAAAATGCGGACTGAGCTCTTCCGCCAGATGAAGGGCTGCAACGCTGGCATCCACATCACCAAGATAAAGTCTGGTGACCCCGAGCTCGCGATGGCCCGCCGCCGATCCCGGATCTCGTTCGATTGCGCGAAGCGCATGCTGCTCCGCCAGGTGCAGCAGTTCATTGTTTCCCTGCGCCGTCACGAGCCACTCGCTGGTGAAAGTTCTTGCCAGCCCGGTAAATGACGGAGAGAAATCCGACCTATGCGACAGCGACTGTTTGAACGCCTTCCTTGCCCGGCGGATATGCGGCAGCGTCAGCTTGCTCATCAGGCTGGAGCCGATGAGATAGGCGTGATACGCCTCAGGATTGGCTTCGAAACGTAGCCGTTCCTCCTCGTTTTCAGCCAGCTCACGCGCCACCGATTCGGTCAACTGCTGGGCGAGAACGCGCCTTTGACGCGGCAATATATCGGGGGTCATCTTAAAGCGATTGGCCCAGACGATCTCATCGGTGGGGAAATAGATCAGCTGGGCGAACAATCCCTCTTCGGAAAATCGGGTGTCGAGAAGATACGTGATCGAGTGCCTGGCGACCACCGTCGCTTTTTCGGAGTCGCGGCGGATCTGTCCGGCCGTATGCGGAGCGACGATGGAAATATGCCGAAGCGCACAGAGTTCGATTGTGACGTCTTCGATCAGGGCGTTGGCAAGTGCAAGTCCGGCATCGGCGTGCTTCGCCGTCGGGGGAAGTAACACCAGACGGGGAAGGATCCGCGGGATCGGCGATATGTGTTCAATATTGGTCGACTGGCTGCCGGGCTCGGGACGCTTCACCTCCACCCTTGCTTGGCCGCCGCCTTCCGGCAATCTCTCGCCGAACGATGCGCCGCCGGATAGCCGATGCAGCAATGCCCTGACCTGCTCGTCATTCGGATCCCGCTCGAGGATTTGCAGGGCGGCGCTGGAAATGATGCGCGCCGCGCCCGGCTTTTGCACATCGGGCAACGCCTCCAGCAATGCTTGACGCAATTGCAGCGCATGGGCGTCCCGCTGCGCCCTGATCCAGGCATCTATCTGCTTTGTCGCCGGCTTGATATTTCCGATGAAACCGCGCTGCGTCGATTCGGCGATCGCCTGTAGTCGATCCAGCGGCGGGCCGCCGGCCCGAAAGACATCCAAATCGCTGGAAACCACCTGCTTGTTGAGGCACACCGTCGTGGCAGTGAAATCGAAAGCTATGTCAGTGCGTCCGCCGTCCATCTCGCGGATGCGGGATAGCATTTTGCGCAAATTGAGCCGCGCCAATTCGGGCTCGACGTCGCTCCATAGAAACTGGGCCAGTTCATAACGGCTGAGTTCATGGCTCGCACCCGCATAGATGTGGGCCATCATCAACAGACCTTTGATCGGATAGCGAACCGGCTCGCCATCCGACTCAGTCAGCCGCAGATCGCCGAATGTCTGCAGATGAAGCACGATCCATCCTCAGTTGTGTACAACCGGATCCTGCAGGTCGCTATCGACGTCAGGCAATCCCGTCATCGCCAGACTTTTGGCCAACGCCACCAGCTTCTGCCTGATGTTGGGATCCTCGATGGCGATGAACGCTTTATTGAGCGCGAGCCCTTCCTTCGAGGACAAAAACTTGTTCAATTCGCTCGTCTCGCCTTCGATCGGCCCGGAACCGCCGTTCTCGAAGAAGAAGCCGACCGGCACGCGAAGGATCTCGGAAATGCGCTGAAGGCGGCTGGCGCCGATCCGGTTCGTTCCTTTTTCGTATTTTTGAATCTGTTGGAAGGTGATGCCAAGAAGTTCGGCCAAACCATGCTGGGTCATGCCGAGCGTCTTTCGCCGAACTCTCACGCGGTTGCCAACATAGACATCGATGGAGTTCGGCGATTTGGCCTTCATCTGCTTAAGTCTCCCGCTTCATCAATACGCCCGCTGTATAATGGAGAGTTTAAGCAAGAATGCAACTAAAAGTAAATATTTCATCACGGTTTTTTTTGCACAGCACGCAGTAGAAACAACCTCCGGACTACTGCGGCGAACGGCGCAATGTCGCGCCGACCGGCTAAAGCGGCTTGTCGGCGACGGCGATCATTGATTTGGCAAAGGCAGGAATTCTTCCAACATATTCGAAACGGACGTTATCGAAGCCGGTCTCCAGCAACAGTGTGCGCAATGTGTTTTTCGACCAGAACTTGATATGCCCATGATCCTTCAACGGCATGAAGTGATCGTCCATTTTTCCCGTCGCAGCCAGTGCAAGATTCTTCAGATAGCCGTGATAGGGCGTCGATATCACCGCGATGCCGCCCGGCTTGACGAGATCAAACATCGTCGAGGTGAAGCTCTTCGGATCGTAGACATGCTCGACGACCTCCAGGCTGATAACGGCACTGAAACTGCCATAATCCCGGGACAGGTCGTCATAGGCAGAACCGACGCTCAGCGCCAGACCTGGATGACGGATATTGGCCTTGCCGATCCCGTCGCTGGAGGGATCGACGCCGACGACATCATATCCTGCTTTCGCAAGAGCCGCAGCGGCACCGCCGGTGCCGCATCCGAGATCGAAGACGTCATTTTCCGCAGAACCGTCGAAATGATCCCCCAGTACATCGAAGATCTTGGGCAAGATGTAGGAGTGCGCGGTTGTCGGTTTGGCGTGAATATAAGTGGTTGCGTCTAGCTCGATGGACATGGTCTCTCCTTTCTGCTGTTGCACGCAACCCTATCGATTAATGCGTCGAAAATTTGATCTAATTCGCCTAAATCCGTTCAGGATATAAATATAGGTCCGGCATAATTTAGAATTCATCAGATAACTTTGAACGCTCTGCGCGAAAAAATTGCTGAAATTAAGCCAATTTACCCCAAATCGCCATTAAATATCTTAATACTCTCGACCGAGAGCTGAAATTAAACATGTCAATTCAACAATATTTTCAAAAAACTCGGATTTATTTCAATCCAATTCGGATAACGCCCCTCTATGCCACCACAGAAGCGGCAAGATCAGCGGCTAGCCCTCGCCGAATTGCCGAACGCTGTATTGGAATTCTCGGCTGGAATCCTGTTGAAGCGCTCTCGGCGAACATGCGGGCGCGGATGAAAGGGCGCTCGGTTGCAGACACGAAGCCAAGGATATTTAACCGGATCATGTATACTCCAGACAGACCAACGAAACCCTTCTCGCGTGCCGGAGAAGACAAGCTTGCCCGATAATTCGCCCCCCGCATATGCGAAACAGCCGGCAGGAAAACCGCGGATTCCCGTGATCTTCTGGTTGTTGCTGACGATTTCCCTCTCGCTGGTCATCGGAACGGTGCTTCTGTCCAACGACATGAAACATTTAAAGGCGGTTGGCCATTATTTCGGCTTCGACCTTTTCCCCCCTGAGGTTAAGCCGCCGCCGCCCAAAGCCCTTCCCAGACCGGCGCCGCCGGCGGTCTACAAGCTTCCCCTGCATGCCACCGAAGCGCCCGTGGCACAGACCGCGTCGGCCTTTCTGCGCACATGGCGCATATCCGGGCCTGCAATGTGCGCGGCGCTGCGCCAGGCGGGCGTTCAGACCAGCGAATGGGCGGCGGCCAGCTTCAACGCCGACACGTTCGAATGCTTTTACGAGCACAGCGCCAAGCGTGAAAAGGATCAGCTTGCGAATTCCATCTTCGTCATTGTTCGTGGCGATGCCGCTGGCACGATCAGCAGCATGCGCGTGAAGATCGTCAATCCCGGAACGGATCAGAATGGCCAGCTCGATCCGGCTATCCTGCGAGTTTTCGAAACCATGCTGCTTCAACCGCAATGGCTCGATTTTCATGAGACCCTGAATGCGATAAAAAACCTGAAGGATGTCAAGGAAGACGGCTTCGGAGCCAATATCGCCTTCACCCACGAAGTGCTCAATCCGCAGCGATACAATTTTACCCTCACGCTGGAGGCAACGTCGGGCCCCCAGAAAAGGGCGAGGAATTACTTTTCCGGCAGAACATGGCTTCCCGCGCCGGAGCCCGCAATTGCGGCCAACCGCACGCAGCCGGAACTTCCCCATCAAGAGCCGCCGGCAGTAAATCACAATTAGAACCGCATGCGGCGCACTTCAGGCGATGCGACCTGCATCACCGTGATGCCGGGACAGGACCCTGTAAAGCTCCGTCAAGCTGTCTGGACCTGGCCGTTCGGCCCCTTCACCGTCGGCCAGACGCCAGAGACGCTCTACATTGAGATCCTGAGTAGCCTGCGCAAGTTCGTCGTTGAGCGAGCGAACGACGCGTGCCGATCGACGCAATAGCAACGAGGTTCTGACGAGCGCGCCGAACAGGATGAGAATGATGCCGACAACGCCGAGAGCAAACGCCGCGAACTGCCGATCATCAAAAAGGGATACGCCGCTGCGAACGGTCGCCATAAAAAAAGCGGCATAGCTCATCAGATAGTTAAACCAATCTTCCATAACGAGCTCCCTCCGCAGCGGTTTAATATCTTGGATTACGCAGAAAAGTCTAACAATTGCCGTCGCTATCCACGCCGCCGAAAATACGTACCGATGTATTAATTAAGATCGAAGCCGCGATGGATCGTAATCCGCAAGCTTGGCCCTTCGATTCCGCCGAAGACGTTAAACACAGCCAACAGTGAGAGAAAGAATGAATAGAAGACGTTTCCTCGCCTCCGTTCCGCTCGCCCTGTTATCTGCCCGCGCCGGTCAGGCTTTGGCGCAGGTGCCGCCGTCCGCGGGGCTGCGCGCCCTTGCCGACAGAAAATCGTTTCGATTCGGTTCGGCGATCGATCCGGAGGATGTCGGCAATCCGATTGCGTCGCAGATATACATCGACAACGTCAATTCGATAACGCCGCGAAACCAGCTGAAGTGGAATGCAACGGAAAAAAGGCCAGGCGTCTTTTCCTTCGGCCCTGCCGATCAAATCGTTGCGTTTGCACGCAAAAACAACATGAGGGTTTATGGACACACGCTTGTCTGGTATCGCACGCCCGACTGGGTGTCCGCCATCACCGATGCTGCGACCATTCGGGCGGCGATGAACCGTCATATAAAACAGGTTGTCGGTCGCTATAAGGAGTCGATCGATGCGTGGGATGTGGTGAACGAGCCGTTGGAATATGATGTGCCGGATCTGCGGAACTGCGTTTTCCGACGCCTTCTTGGCGACGACTATATCCGCATGAGCTTCGACATGGCACACGAGGCCAATCCCGACGCGATGCTGGTTCTCAACGAGACGCACCTGGAGAAAAAATCCGACGTGTTCGAACAGAAGCGTGCACGCATCCTGAAGATTGTCGAGGATCTCGTCGCCAGAAAGACGCCGATCTGCGCCGTCGGGCTGCAATCGCATTTCCGCCCCGGTCTTGATCGGATCGATCCGGAGGGCATGGGCCGATTCTGTGCAACGCTGAAGGATATGGGTGTCGGGGTTTTTATCACCGAACTCGATGCGTCCTGCCACTTCCTCAACCGCGACAAAGGCTCCGCACCGGTCTCCTATGCCGAGATTTTCGGTGACGTGATCACCATCGCAGCCGAGCGTGGTGACTTGAAAGGCGCCACCGTTTGGGGCATGTCGGAGAAATATGGCGGGCTTGACGAGAAGGACACCAACCCCGGCGCGGCATGCACGAAGCGCGTTAATCTTTACGACGAAAACAACGATCCGAGAAGTTCGATTGACGGCATCAAGCGGGCAATAAAGGCAATGTGATCGCCAAGACAGTGGAGACGCGAACAGATTCATGAGAAAAGCCGTTATTTACGTGGAAAAATTTCTGCCTGCCAGCCAGGCATTTGTTCTCAACCAGGCGGTGGCGTTTCGCTCCTTCGAAGCTGAAATTCTTGCCGGTTCGCGAATCTCTTCCGCCCATACAAAAAAATCGACTGTCCCGGTTCATGACATTCGTCGGTCTCCCGTTGCGCGGGCCGGTGAGCTACTTCTGAAAATCCCGCAGGTCGGCCTGCCTTTTCTCTTTCCCGCGATCAGCCAAGCCGATCTTGTCCATGCCCATTTCGGCAAGAACGGCTATGTCATCGGTCCGCTCGCGCGCGCCGCCGGCAAGCCGCTCGTCACGACGTTTCATGGCTTCGACGCCACCTATCGTGGCGATCCGAAAAAACCGGGCGGCTTCAATCAGGTGCGTTTCTTCGCCAAGGGCCGGAGCGAGATGGCAGGCTGGAACAGCTGGAACATCGCCGTTTCCGATTTCATCCGAGAGCGGTTGCTGGCGCTCGGCTTCCGCGCCGACCGCGTCTTTCGCCATCACATCGGCATCGATCTCGATCTCTTCAAAATGGAGCCGCGTCCACGAAAAAAGGGGCTGGTGGTTTCCATTGCCCGTTTCGTCGACTATAAGGGCCACCGCTTCATGATCGACGCGCTTTCACGCGTGGCGGCCGCCGGCACCCCGGTTGAATTCGTCATGGTCGGACAGGGACCATTGAAGGAGGAAATCGAAGCCTTGGCGCGCCGTTCCTTGCCAAGCGTCACGATCCATGAAAATCTGTCGCAGACGGAGATAAGGGATCTGCTCGCCAGTGCGGAACTCTATCTTCACGGCAGCGTGACGCTCGACAATGGTCACGCGGAAGCCTTCGGCCTCGCCAATCTGGAGGCCGAAGCCGTCGGCACTCCGGTAGTCGCATTCCGCTCGGGAGGCGTGGGCGAAGCGATCGAAGAGGGGAAAACTGGTTATCTCGTGGAGGAGCGGGATGTCGCGGGCATGGCGGAAGCGGTCGGAAGGCTGCTCAACGACCAGGCCCTGTGGACAGCCTTCAGCGCGCGGGCACCGCTTCTGGTGGCCGAGCGCTTCGACATACGTCGTCAAACGGGGATGCTAGAGGACTATTACAGTTCCGTACTAGACCAATTTTCCAGCCGGGGTCGGACTTGATGGTGCAGACAGGAAAGAAGCCGAAGTGGGGACTGAACGTATTTCGGCCGCTGCGGAACGGGATCGTTAAGGCCAAGTGGCTCTATTATACGAAATTCTGGGGTATGGACATCGATCCCACTGCCAGTTTTTCGCTGAGCGTGCGCTTCGACAAGACCAACCCGAAGGGACTGCATATCGGCGCCGAAACCTACGTCGCCTTTGAAGCCGCCATCCTGACCCACGACCTCACACGCGGGCTCTACCTTCACACGAGGATCGGCAAACGCTGCTTCATCGGCGCCCGCAGCATCATCCTGCCCGGCGTGGAGATCGGCGACGAATGCGTCATCGGCTCCGGCTCGGTGGTGACCAAGAGCGTGCCGCCGCGCTCGCTCGTGGCCGGCAACCCGGCCAAGATAATCCGCAGCGACATCAAGATCATTTCGCGTTACGGACGCATGGCCCGCGAGGACGAAACGGTCACGCAGATCGTGACGCACTTGCCGACTGGAGAAGCACGATGAAGATGTTTGCCTATCGCGGGAAACACGAGAATTTCGGCGACGAACTGAACCATTGGCTCTGGGAACGTCTGCTGCCCGGCTTCTTCAATGACGACGAGAGCCAGCTCTTTCTCGGCATCGGTTCGATCCTCTACGATAATTTCGACCCGAACATACAGAAGATCGTCTTCGGCTCGGGCTATGGCGGCTACACCAACGCGCCGAAGGTCGACGGCAACTGGACCTTCTACTTCGTGCGCGGAAAAAAGACCGCCGAGGTCCTCGGCATCGATCCGAGCTACGCCATCGGCGATTCGGGCATCCTGACGCGCAGCTGCTGGGATGCGAAGAGCGTTGAGAAGCGCTACCCCGTCTCCTTTATGCCGCACTACGAAAGCGCCATGTACGGCAGCTGGGACAAGGTCTGCGACCTCGCCGGCATCCATTATATCGATCCCCGCTGGTCGGTGGAAACGGTTCTGACCGAACTCAGCGCATCGCAGAAGGTCGTCTCCGAAGCGATGCATGGCTGCATTATCTCAGATGCGCTGCGCGTTCCGTGGCGGGCGATCCGGCCGATCGCGCCGGGCAATCGCGCCAAGTGGCATGACTGGGCGAGTGCGCTCGATCTGGAGATCGATTTCGATCCGATCGGCCCGTCGAACCTCGTCGAAGCAGGCGCATCTTTGGTGCGGAAAAACACATATCTGTTGAAGAACATCACGTTCCGCCACCGCCGCATCCGGCAACTGACCGGCAACTATGTCTTCGGCTCGACCGTCAAGACGTTGCAGCGGGTGGCTGAGAAGCCGGGACAGCTCAGCTCCGACGAGGCTATCGTAAGAGCCCACGAGAAAATGCTGGTCGAGCTGGATCGGCTGAAGCAGGATTTTTCCACGAAGACGGCCAGCGCCCTTTGATGTCGCAGACTCCGTGACGAGGCAATAAGGCATGATGCTTTCTAATTCCGCCAATACTCTCCGCTTCCGCAAGGGCAAGAAGCACTCCGGATGGGCCTGCAGCCCGATGAAATGGTCAACGTCATCGACCTCGGGAGCCGTTCGCCCATGAGCAGTGTTACCGACCGGCTGATTCAAGGCAGCATGTGGCTGAGTTTGTCCCGCGCCATCGTCAACGGACTCTCGGCGCTCAGCACCTTCGTACTCGCCTGGTACCTGGTGCCGGCTGACTTCGGTCTCGTCGCCATTGCAACGACGATCCAGGTCATTCTGAGTTCGGTCACCGAACTCTCGCTCAATCAGGCGCTTATCCGCCACGAGTCGCCCAGCGAAACGCACTTCAGCGCGGTCTGGACCTTGAGCGTGACGAGAAGCGCGATATTGGCGCTGCTGTTTGCCGCCGCGTCCTATCCGATCGCCGAATTTTATGATGAGCCGCGGCTGACGAGCGTCATGCTTGCCTTGAGTTTCAGCCTGCTCTTGAGCGGTCTTGCCAATCCACGCCGTGTCATGCTCCAGCGCGATCTGATCTTCTGGCAGGAATTCGTCCTCAACGTCTCGCAAAAGCTGGTCGGCTTCATCGTGACGGTGGCGATTGCGGCCATCTATCAGAGTTACTGGGCCCTCGTGATCGGCACCCTCGCCTATCAGGTGACCAATATCATCGTTTCCTACACCGTCCTGCCATTCTGGCCGCGCATCACCTTTCGGCACGCACGCGAATTGTTTTCGTTCTCGGTGTGGCTGACGGCCGGACAGATCGTCAACACGCTGAATTGGCGGATCGAATATCTGCTGATCGGAAAGTTGCTCGGCGCCACGCAGCTCGGCCACTACACCGTCGGCAACACCCTTTCGACGCTGCCGACGCGCGAGGCCACGGCGCCGTTGAATCAGACGATCTACCCAGGCTTCTCGAAGGTCCGCAACGATCCGGTCCGGCTGATCGCAGCCTATCAGCGCGCACAGGCGCTGCTGGCCGCTGTGGCGCTCCCGGCGGGCATCGGCATGGCCGTGGTGGCCGAGCCGATGATGCGGCTTGCCTTGGGAGAGAAGTGGATTCCCGCCATCTTCATCGTCCAGGCGCTCGCATCGGTCTTTGCCCTGCAGACGCTCGGCTCGCTCGTCCAACCGCTCGGCATGGCGAAGGGCCATACGAAGATGCTGTTCATCCGCGACACGCAGATGCTGGTGGTCCGCATTCCCATCATCATCGCCGGCCTGATGATGGCCGGGCTTCCGGGTGTCGTTTATGCCCGGGTGTTGACCGGCCTGATTTCCACCGTGGTCAACATGCTTCTCGTCAAGCGCTTGATCAATCTGCCGTTCTTCCAGCAGCTCGCGGCCAACTTCCGCGCGCTTGCCAGCGTCGTCTTGATGGCCGCCGGCGTCTGGGGATTGTCGCACATTCTGAGCATGCCTACAGACAAGCTGCATCTGGCGCTCTATCTCGCCTTCCTCGTCACCACGGGCGGCATCATCTACGCCGGGTCGAGCTTTGTTCTCTGGGTGGCGATGAAGAAGCCAAATGGCCCGGAAACTGAAGTTCAGCGTATCGTTGTCAAGTTCCTGTCAAAAGCAAAACGTATTGCCGTACCCAAATCGGCCTGAAGTTAAACGAACATCAACAAGAGAGGCAGAATGACCAGCCAATCCAGACCGGAGCTGATCGCAAAACTCAACGGCATGATCCATGATTGCCTGAAGGACTATGTCTCGCGCGATGAACCGCTTGCGATTCTCGACTTTCCCGACATCCGCAATTGCGGCGACTCGGCGATCTGGCTGGGAGAGATGGCCTATCTCAGGGATCGCTTCGGCAAGCGCCCGGACTATGTTTCCAGGCTCTACGACTTCTCCGCCGACGAGCTGAAACGACGTGTGCCGACCGGTCCGATCTTCATTCACGGCGGCGGCAATTTCGGCGATATCTGGGTCGCCCACCAGGACTTCCGCGAAATGATCATGGAACGCTTCCCGGATCGGCAGATCATCCAGTTCCCGCAATCGATCCACTACAGTTCGCCCGAGCGCATCGAGCAGTCCAAAAAGGCCATCGGACGCCACAAGAATTTCGTACTGCTGGTGCGCGATGAAGAATCGAAGGAGTTTTCCGAGAAGCACTTCGACTGCACCGTGCGGCTGTGCCCGGATATGGCTTTCGCCATCGGCCCGCTGCCGGAAAGGGCGACGCAGATTCCCGTCCTCGCCATGTTGCGGGAGGATGCGGAACGCGTCGGCGGCGGTGATCGCAAGATTCCTTCCGATATTCCTGTGGAAGACTGGATTACGGAATCGAAGCGGAAGGTGGACATCGCCAAGAAGTTGGGCGTAGCCTCCGCTTATCTCGCATTGAAGCCGAGCGAGGTTGCCTTGCGCAGGTTGGACGCTGCGGCTCATAACCGCTTCGAGCGTGGCATCAGTCAGATTTCGCGCGCCCGCGCGATCGTGACCGACCGCCTGCACGTCCATATCTGCTCGCTGCTGCTCGGCCGTCCGCATGCGGTGCTGGACAACAGCTATGGAAAGATCCGCCGCTTCATGAATGCCTTCTCCGGCGGAACCGACCTTTCCTACAAAGCGACCTCGCTCGAAGACGGAATCGAGTGGGCGCGTCAGCAGGCTGCCAAGGGGCGCGTCGCTGAAAAAGAAGCTGTGGGCCTGCGGGCTTAAGGGGGAATTCGATGCCACTTGTCACCTTCATCATCCCGGTCCGACATCAGGACAACGCGCGCGATTGGAGCAAGCTGAAGGCAAATCTCAGCCAGACCGTGGCCTCCATTTCCAATCAGACCAATGGCGATTGGCGCGGCATCATCGTAGCCAACGAAGGGGCCGATCTGCCTGATCTGCCGGAGAAATTTTCCGCCGTTCGTGTGACGTTTCCACCGAACGACATGCACGAACTCGGAAAGGGCAGCAAGGAAGACTTCCTCGATGCCTTCCGCGCAGACAAAGGCCGGCGCGTTCTGAGCGGCATGCTGGCCGCGGCCGACAGCCGCTTTTTCATGATTGTCGATGACGACGATTTCGTCAGCTCCCGGATCGTGCAATATGTATCGGAAAACCGGGATGCCAACGGATGGACGATCGACAACGGTTACATCTGGGACGACGGCGGCAATTTTCTGCTCGGCCATGATGACTTCAGCCATCTCTGCGGCACCTCGCTGATCATTCGCGCCGATCTGTATGAGCTGCCGCAGCGGTTTGAAGACGCCTCTCTCGGCTGGATCAAGTCGATGCTGGGCAGCCACGTCCGCATTGCGGGCATTCTTGCCCAGCGCGGAGCGCCCCTGACCAAACTGCCCTTCCGGGGGGCAGTCTACCGGGTCGCCCATGGTGGATCGCACAGCCGCGCGCCGAGCCTGATGCGGCAGTATTTTCTCAATCGCGGCGTACTTCTGAAGCCGCGACGGTTGTTGCGCAATTTTCGCAAGCTGAGGGTTCTCGGCGGCGGTTACCGGCGCGAATTCTTCGGCGGGGCGCGGTCGAATCCCGCATAGCAAACCGATCCGTCCAATAGGCATAGGCAGTCAAATCATGAGGCTTTTCTCTTTCGACTTCACCAAAAGGGTTGGTAACTGATGTCGGATCTTTTCGTCAGCGTGCTCTTTTCATCCTATAATGGCGCCAGCCGCCGGCTGCGCCATACTTTGGATTCATTGGTGAGCCAGGAGCTTCCCCATGATCGATGGGAATTGATCGCTGTCGACAACAATAGCAAGGACGATACGTTCGACCTTCTGAAATCGTATAGCGAAAAACTTCCGATCACCATCCTGCAGCAGCGCAAGCCGGGGAAGTCCAGCGCGCTGAATCTGGCCTTGGATCGGGTGAAGGGGGATCTCGTTGTCCTTACCGACGACGACATCCGCGCCGAACCAAATTGGCTGAAAGCGATCGTCGATTGTGCCGCAGCCCATCCGAGCTTTGGCGTCTTCGGCGGCAGAATCGTTCCAGATTGGGAGGAGGAGCCGAAGGACCGCTTTATCGACTGGATTCCCATGGGATCGACATTCGCGATCGTCGATGAAACACAAAGCGGACCGTGCGATCCGACAAAGGTTTGGGGCCCGAACACGATCGTTCGGCGAGAGTTGCTGGGGACGAGCGTACGCTATCGAGAAGACATCGGCCCTCTTCCGGGAAAGATGTTCGCGATGGGTGAGGATGCTGAAATCATCATCCGCCTGGCCGCGGGCGGAGCCAAATCCTATCGATGCGCCGAAGCCGTGGTTCACCACTGGATCCCGGCGTCGAGCGTGACCGAGAATTGGGTGCAGAAACGCGGCGAGCGGCTTGGCTACGGCATGCCGGCACTCTTTCCTGATGAGGTGCCGGAAGGCGTGAGGATAAGCGGCGTTCCATTGCCGACCTGGATCGAAAGCGCACAGTGGGCTTTCCGAGCAGCCCTCCTCTATCTCCTGCCGCGGTCGAAGAAGCGTTTCTGGGCGATTTGGAAATACTACTACATGCGCGGGTATCGTGCCGGGATTCGCCGATACGCGCCGCTGGGGCGGTGATCGATTGGCCCAGGAGACGGTAATTTGAAACTTTCGGTGCTGATCAACAATTTCAATTATGGGCAGTTCTTGCGCCCATGCATCGACAGCGTCCTGTCGCAGACCTATCCCGACTACGAGGTGATTGTCGTCGACGATGGCTCCACGGATGATTCCAGGGAGATCCTCGCTTCCTACGGCGAGCAGATCCGATCCGTATTGAAGGAAAACGGCGGCCAGGCCTCAAGCTTCAACGCAGGTTTTGCGGCTGCAAGCGGCGATATCCTCTTTCTCCTCGATGCCGATGATGCGTTTCTGCCTGGCAAACTCGCGCGCATCGTCGAGGTCTATGACCGCAACGAGATCGACTGGTGTTTCGACCGTGTGACGACCAACCAAGACGACCAGTCTCCCGCGCAGTTGCAGGTGACGCTGTTCGACAAACGGGACACGTTGCGCAGGGGCGGCTTTCCCTCGCTTCCGGTGCCGACCTCCGGCTTGAGCTTCCGCCGCGACCTTCTGTCCCAGATCCTGCCGATGTCGGTCGCGAAAGACGTCGTGCTCAGCGACAATTACATCAAGTTTGCAGCCGCCTATCTCGGTCGCGGCGCCATCGTCGAAACGCCGCTGACCTTTCAGCGCATTCATGCCTCGAACCGCTATACGGGCACGAGCAGGGCAAAAACACTGCGCCCACGGATCATGATCGCCACAGGATTGGAGCTGGCGCGCCGCTATGACGGGCTGCATGCGCTGGGCAAGAGCCTGGTGGCCGGAGGCATTGCCGAAACGACATCGCTTTTGAAACTGAGGAGCGAAGCTCGCAACACGGTGGCCGGCGGTCCGTTCGGCGATGCCGTCAACGAAGTGGCCCTTATGGCCGTGCGCAAGCGTTTGGGCACTATGCTGCGGAGAGGACAGTCATGAACCAGCAGGACACTTTTCCGCGTTCATCAGCCGGAACTGATCCGTCAGGCGCGTCGCCGTTGAACATCGCCGTCGGCGTGCTGACCTATCGGCGGCTGGACGGAATTGCCAAGCTGCTCGACGTGATGACACGCCAGACCAGGCATCCGGCTCGCCCCTATCACCTGACGATGGTGATCGTCGACAACGATGCCGCCGGCAGCGCAAGAGCCACGGTCGAGGCCTTTGGCCAAACGGGCGCCTACGATCTGATCTATGTCGTCGAACCGAACCAGGGCATACCCTTTGCGCGCAATCGCGCGCTCGATTCAGCCCCTGCCGGCACCGATCTCTTCTGCTTTCTTGACGATGACGAATGGCCGGTCGACAGCTGGCTCGATGCAATGCTGGAGACCCGGGAGAAAAACCGCGCCGATTGCGTCTACGGTCCGGTCCAGCCGGTCTATCCCGAGAATCCGCCGGAATATTTCATCAAGGCAAGGGTGTTCGAGCGCAAGAAGAATAAGGACGGTCAGCGCATTTCCTATGCGGCTTCGAACAATGTCATGTTCGATTATCCCCTCATCCGCTCGTGGAATTTGCGCTTCGAAGAGAAAATGCGCTTCACCGGCGGCACTGACTATCTCTTCTTCAATCAGGCAATTCGTCGTGGCATGCAGGTTTTCTGGGCTGACAAGGCGCTCGTCTATGATATCGTTCCCGCCAGCCGCATGACTTGGAAATGGGTGTTGCAGCGACAATACCGGCTCGGCAACACTTTCGCCGTCAGCGAAGTCCTGCACGGCAACCTCAAGCGCCGGCTCTATCGCGCGGCCTATGGCGCCACGAGAGTGATGCTTGGGCTGGTCATGCTGCCGGCGATCCTGGTTTCACCCTATTGGGGCATGCGGGCACTCACCCATGTACTACGCGGTGCCGGCATGGTGAACGGAATTCTCGGACACGCATACCAGGAATACAGGCCCAATGCCGCCTTCTGATACTGTTTGCAGGAGTACACTCGGATGAGTCTCGGCCATTCTTATCTTTCGGACCAGGAAGTCATCCTGCGGCCAGTCGTCCGACCGCGGCCACGTCGCGGCATCAGAAAGGAAACGCTTGTCCGCGTGCTCCTCACCGGAATGTTCTATCTAACACTCTTGCGAACAACCGGGATGTGGTATGGCTATCCCTCAAACTTCAATGAAGATGCATCTGTTGATCCGTTCGCGCAGAAACTGATGCTGTACAGCCTCATTCCGCTGATCGGCCTTTACTTCGTATTGGAACCAAACCGTTTCCTTTCCTATTTTCGTAGGATACCGGTTCTGGTTTTCATCGTTATTATAATTTCAATCATTTCCCTTGGGCTTTCCATCAGTTTTAGCGCATCCGTGCGCGGCATAGCCGCCGTCGCCGTGCTGACAGTAGCGCCGTTGCTTTACCGACATCGATACGGCAGCGTTGAAACCTTCCGGCTCCTGGCGACCTTTGGTATGTTCGCGGCGTTTGCGAACATCCTGTATACCGTGGCCTTGCCAAGATATGGTGTGATGGGAGGATCCTATGCCGGCATGGTTAAGGGTCTATTCTACCACAAGAACGGCCTAGGTCAGTTTTGCGCCGTTAGTTTCATAACCATGCTGTCGCTGGGAATGCCGAGGGGGCCATTACGCTATAGCCAACTTCTACGCTGGGCGGCGTTGCTGTGTACTCTCCTACTCATCGTTGTTTCCAAATCCTCGACTGCGGTTGTTATGGTGGCTATCGGCGTGGCCACATTGGCCGGCTCACGTATGATGCAAACCGTGAGAAACTCACTGGCGCGCTCCTTCATTGTTTTCTTCTTCTGCATTATTTTGGGAGTGGCGGCATCCTTCGCCTATCTTGGCGTTGCACAAGTGATTGCGGACGCATTTGGAAAAGACCTTACCTTTTCCGGACGCACCAACATCTGGGAACAATTGCTGCCTCTGGTATACGACCGCCCTCTTTTTGGTTACGGTTTTGCCGTTTTCCGTCAGCCTGAAATTATGGAGCAATATGTCTCGCTGACCTTCGACGCACGCTCCACCCATAACACCTACTTGGAACTTGCGCTCAACATCGGGGTGCCGGGCATGATTGCCTGGACAGCCTTTATTCTCCAGCGTTTGGGCGGCCGTCTAGTAACGATCCAACGTTCTACCGAGCTTCGTGCCACACACTCCAAGGAAGTTGCAATCATTCTTCTGATCGTGGTTGGCTCAATGATGGAAGCGGGAATGATGCTGGCACCAGTCATTCTCTGGCCCTACCTGGTTGTCTCGCTTCCGCTAAGCAGAATGAAGAGCGGTGGCTCGTCGATGAACACACACAGTGGATAGAAGTTTTACTTATTTTGCGATCGCTGCCGGTGGCCGTGCTTTGATTTATACGTTCATCGAAAAGCCAGTGGGGCGCTACTTCAAATCCATCAGCCTCAGAGCTAAGGTTGTTGCGGCTTAGCGCCTTGGCCTGAAAGTTGGAATCGATCTTTCGGAAAGCACGATGCCTAGACGCACGGCTCCCAGCGCACTGGAAGCCGCCCATTTTTCAACTGGTCGATCTCACACGGCGTCGAGGCCGTGGATGACAGCGCATTAGTTGAATCGGTGCTTGGGCGCATTCGTTGCGGGATGTGTAGAGGTGAAAGTCACCACTGTTCACACAGGAGCTGAAGCGAATTCAGCGCACCGGCGTATCAATATGCCTCACAATACCAGTCACCCAAGACTGTTTGTCGGAAAAAGACGTCGTCCTCATTTTCTCCTCGCCATCCGCCGGAAGGACTGCCCTGGCGGCAACCTCCGAGCCGACCGTCGATAGATGCTGGTTGTCTATGAACAACGGGGCGCCGTCGGCGGCGGAAAAACTGCACCGAGCTCCCGGGCAAAGCGCGTTGAAAGGATCGACCAGGGCCACGCCAGGCGGTGATTTCTCCGCGACACGCGTGATGATATCCCTGACCGGATCGTTGAAATTCGCGACAGCTTTCATCGGAGCATCATATGGTGTCAGATCACGATCGCCGTCGATCCATCTTCCAAACGCCGCTCTGAAGGGTATCGCACGCTGGAGCACGGCACGGACAGGGTTAAAGTTGAACAGCGGAACGTCTTGCAGAAGGACGACATCCTTGTTCATGGCCCGCAATTGGGCGACCTGCGATGCAAGTGCCGACTCCAGGGTCGGCCCATTTTGGTTTTCGGCCTGCTCTGCGCCATTGGCGCCTGGGCTGATATAGCGCGAACCGGTCTCTGCCTCACGCATCGGAGCAGACCAGTACCCGGCCAGGATAACTTTCTTGATCGCGTCGTTTTCACGCAGCAAACCCAATACTTTGGCGTTATAAGCCGAGCATTCTGCAGCATGGAGCGGATGATTGGGCATATAGCGCGTGGCGTCTGTCAGCGGCGGGCAGGATGTTTTGGTAAAGACGTAAAGCTGGTAACCCCGCTCTTGCGCGATGGCTCGCAATCCGGGCGCAAGTGCAGCCGCATGGCTGTCGCCGATCAAGGCTATCGCAGGCTCGGTATTGCCTGCAGGTTGGCAGTTGCTGCCGAGAGCTGGGGCGGTTGCACCATAAGATACGAGGCACGCTTCACGCCCGCCTGCGATCTCTTCAATCCTGGCAACCTGTGAACCAAATCTCTGTGGAACGCCGGCCAGTAGCGCGGTCAGCGCGAAAGGAAGCGCGAAAACCGCCAGGGCCGTTGCGTAGCGCCAAAGTGTGCGGCCATTGGAAAGGCCCGGGCGCCGAAACGGTTTCTCCACGAGATAATACGTCAGAACCGCCAAAATAAATGAGAGTCCAACGATGAGCAAAGCCGTCGATTGCGGCAATGGCCAGACGGATGCGACGCTGGCGAAGCTCAAAAGAGGCCAATGCCACAGATACCAGGAATATGAGACAAGCCCGATAAAAACGAACGGCCGCGAACCGAGTGCAAAAGCCAAGATCGAGCTTGGCGTCGCAATCAGCAGCGCCGACCCGAGAACCGGCAAAAGCGCCGCAGCTCCGGGAAAAGGCGTGGAATCGTTGTAGACGCAGATCGGGACGACAATCAATATCGCGCCGATCAATGCAATGGCATTGACGACTGCGCTTCCCCCCCGATCGAGACGCAAACCCTTTGTCTCCATCACAGCGAGAATGCCGCCAATCCCCAGCTCCCACGCGCGTGTCGGAAGCAGGTAAAAGGTGAAAGCCGGATTGATCTTCAACGCTGCAACGGAAAATATGAAGGAGAGTACGACAAGCGATGCGATTGCGGGAAGAATAGCCCGCTTGAAGTAGCGGTTCAGGAACAAAATGACCCAGGGAAAGACCATATAAAACTGTTCCTCCACGCCGAGACTCCAGGTCATCAGCATGGGCAGCTGGTCGGATGCCGGCGAGAAGTAGTTGCTGGAAAGCCAATAATAGACGTTAGAAAAGCCTAACATGGCGGCAACGGCACTATGCGAAAATTTCCTGAACTCGCCCGGGGACAAGAGGAGAAAACCGATCAGAAACGAAACAGCCAATACGAAAAACAGCGCCGGCAAGATGCGCCGTGCCCGCCGCGCATAGAATCTTGTGAATTTGAATTCCGATTTTAGAATGTCGCCATAAATGTGTCCTGTAATGAGATACCCGGAGATGACGAAGAAAATGTCGACACCAACGAATCCGCCGGAAAATGACCTCAAACCTGCATGAAACAGCACAACGGAAATGACGGCAACCGAACGAAGACCATCTATATCGGGACGGTAAGTGCGTACGGGATTGTTGTGCATCCGATTGTCCTTTCGAGGTGATACAAGACGATACACTGTCACTCGCGAAGTCAATGCCGGCCGAGCCACTCACATTGCATTGCATTCAAAAATGGTGCATTGCAATAGGAAATCACACTCTCCAACGCATGGCTCGCAAAATGTGAACAATTCGCAACGGGCCTAAATATGCTGAGACACCATAGCAGCGCGAACCATAAGATAGTGCGAGGATGGATCTAATATGACTGACGGAAAAAAACGGAAAATTCTCGCCGCTTCGTCCGGAGGTGGTCACTGGGAACAGATGATGGCTATGCGCGCCGCCTTCGAGGGTAGCGAGGTATTTTTCGCCACCACGATTCCCGGTCTCTTAAAAAAGTACGATATCAGCAATGGCTTGGTTTTGCCCGATTGCAGTCGGGATTCAATCGTTATGTCAATCAAGTGTTTTTTCAGCGCGTTCTACATTGTCTTCAAGCTGAAGCCCGATGTCATCCTGTCGACGGGAGCAGCTCCAGGCCTGTTCTGCCTGTTGGCCGGCAGGCTCATGGGCAAACAAACGATCTGGATCGATAGCGTCGCCAATGTCGAGAAACTGTCCTTATCGGGAAAATTGGCCGGCCATATTGCAACGCTCTGGCTCACGCAATGGCAACATCTCTCGCGGCCGGATGGCCCCCATTACGCAGGAGCTGTCCTTTGATCCTTGTCACCGTCGGAACGCAGCTGCCGTTTGATCGCCTCGTCAAGGCGGTCGATACCTTCGCCAAGGATCTGACCAGACCGGTGCTGGCGCAGATCGGCAAGGGCACCTATACTCCACAGAACATGAAATGGATCAAGAATATCGAGCCTGCGGACTTCGATAGGGTCTTTCGCGATGCGACTGTCATCGTCTCTCATGCGGGAATCGGCACCGTCCTCACGGCGAAGCGTTTCGGCAAACCGATCATTCTTGTTCCGCGGAAGGCGGCTCTTGGTGAGCACCGAAACGATCACCAGCTTGCCACGGTCAGCCAGCTTGTCGGCCGGCCGGGCATCTATGTCGCCCAGAACGATGACGAGCTCAAAGACTATCTCCTCCAGGACCTGGACAGCCCCTCTCATCAAGACGTGTCGGATGCCGGCCGGACGTCGCTGGTCAACTATTTGAAGGGTTATCTCGCAACAGGTTGAACCCGCCGACAGGTGCAGACACCCACAGGCGGGGGAGATTCATTCTCCGCAACCGCGGCCGGCTATGTGCCGGGCCAGTTGGGGCACGATGATTTTAGAAGCGACTTCGGGCCGCGGATGTGCGCCGTCAGGAATTGCAGCGGCCAGATCGTCAGGGGTCAGACGCTCCCAATCGGGCCGATAGTCGATAAACTCTAGGCCGCGTTTCCGAGCCTCCGCCTGATGAGCCGAAATATAGCTGCCGACGAAAGGACGGATCAGCCCACGCAGCCCCGAAAACGGATTCATCGCCATGAGGATGATCCGCGCCCGCGGCACGCGTTGATGAAGCTGATCGAGAATGTCGGCAATATTCCTTCGGCTTTGCGCCAGCGACACGAACCGATGCAATGTCGCGTCATTGGCGTAGAGCTCGATCAGAATAATATCCGGCTGCTCGGCAACGACCCGATCCAGTTGGGTCAAAGCCCATGTGGACGTCTCGCCGCTCTTTGCTACGCTGTCGACTCTCACGGATCTCTGCAGGCAGGCAGAAAGCCTTGTCTGGAGGCCGGGCTGCCATCCCCCGCGCGCTGTCAGCGATGTTCCGAAAGCCACTATTTTCAGCGGTGGAAGGTTCTCGGCATCACTCTTTCCAGTCATCAAAACCATCACGAGGCAGGCTAAAAGCAGAACCAGACCCGAGACCAGTCGCCTCTCGGTCGGCGCCGCTCGCCAAAGCCGCAAACATATCATGACAGAACCATATCTCGGCGAGAGCTATACGTCACCGGCAGGAGAACCTTGTGGAACGGCTGGCAGGCCGTTGAAGCCAGCCTTGCAGCAGGCTTGAGACAATATCATGAAGGACAGATTGTCACGTCCGCTTCAGTGCGCAAGTCAGCCTTGCATCCAACCGGGCGATAGCAGCTGCCTCGACATGCCGCAACGACGCCGAGGAGCGCCAATCACTCCTCACGAAATACATGCTGCATCTGATCGGTCAGCGGTTTTGTAAGATAAGAGATAACGGTCCGGTCGCCGATCTTGATAAAGACTTCGGCCGGCATGCCGGGATAGAGCTTTATCGATTTCAGCTTCGCGATACTTTGAGCCTCCGGCTTGACGCGCACCGGATAATAGCTGATCCCCGTCCGCTCATCCTTGACGATATCAGGCGCAATTGAGGTGATCACCGCCTGCACATCGGGCGTCGTGCGCTGATCAAAAGCGCTGAAACGCACATCGACGGATTGGCCGACATGGACCTGGTCGATATCGCGGGTGGCGACCTTCGCCTGAACGGTAAGATCGTCATTTTCGGGAACGACAAGCCCCAGCGTCTGACCGGCTTCGATAACGCCATTGACGGTGTGCACCGACAATTCGTGAACGCGGCCACTGAGCGGCGCGGTGATGTCGAGACGGCGGAGTTGATCGAGCGCAGTGCCGCGGCGCTCCTCATTTTCGGCGATTTGAGCTTCGACATCGGTCAGGTCCTTTGCGATCTCCGAACGACGGTCCTCATCCAGCTGAATCGACTGTCGGTCGATTTCGATCGCCTTGCCTTCGGCCTCCGCCTTTGCAGCGATTTCCTGACCGCTGTTACCCTGGAGATCGGCGCGGGCGCGCTTGAGCGTATTCAAACGCTGAAGCGTGACCAGACCCTTCTTGTAGAGAACATCGACGGCTTCGAGCTCCTGTTCGATCAAGCCGAGGGAATCGCCGGTGGCGTTGATCTGAACAACCAAGCCTTTGATCTGCTCGCCCAATTGATCTTTGCGCGACGCCAGCTGACTCTTCATTCCGATCAGCGCTGACCTGCGGCTGTCGAACAACTTCCGCTCGCCGTCGAGCAGCTGCTGCGCCGCGGTGCTGGATGTCAGATCGCTGAGGTTTTCTTCGACTTCGAACGACTCGGCGCCGATCCGCTCCGCCTTCAGGCGAGCGCGGCGCGCATAAAGCTGAGCAAGCGTACTCTCGACAATCGACAGCTGTGCTCTTGTCGCCGTTCCATCAAGCCGTATCAAAACCTGTCCGGCCGACACATGCTCGTTTTCGGAGACCAGAAGTTCCGAGACGATACCGCCCGTCAGATGCTGGATCTTCTTGACGTCGCCGTCGACGACAACGACGCCTTCGCCAATGACGGCGCTCGAAAGTTCCGTCGTCGCCGCCCAACCGCCGATGCCGCAAACCAACGCTATGGACAGCGCGCCGACAACCGCCACATGGCGATTGAGGGAGCGTTTGGATTCACTAATAACTTTGCTCACGATCTTCCTTCCGGCCTATTCCGCCGCATTGCCGTCGACCACGACCTTAAGCTGAGCCACGCGCTCGGCAATCGGCGTGCGCGCTGCCTCGGTCCGGCTGACCCGCGCCAGTACTTCTTCCTTAGGACCGAATGCGATCATCCTGCCCTCCTGCATCATCAGCACGAAGTCGCACACCGCCAGAACGCCGGAGCGATGCGCGATGACAACGACGATGCCGCCACGTGCACGCACGCTCATGATCGCAGCACTCAGCGCCCGCTCGCCTTCCTCATCGAGATTGGAATTCGGTTCATCGAGCACGACGAGGAATGGTTCGCCGTAGAGCGCTCTCGCAAGCGCGATACGCTGTCTCTGCCCGGCTGAAAGCGCAGCACCGCCTTCGCCGATTTCGGTCTCGTAACCGTTCGGCAGACGCAGAATGAGGTCGTGAACGCGCGCCGCCCTCGCCGCGGTAACCACCGCTTCCGGCGACATCTCTTTGGCGAAGCGGCAGATATTCTGCGCGACGGTGCCGGAGAAGAGCTCGACATCCTGCGGAAGATAACCGATATGCCGGCCGAGTGCGTCGCCGTCCCACTGGTCAAGCGCCGCGCCATCCAGGCGAATGGATCCTCTGACCGTCGGCCAGATGCCCATCATCGCCCGCGCCAGCGACGATTTGCCCGAGGCGCTGTAGCCGATGACACCAAGCGCGCTCCCGGCTTTCAGGCCGAAGCTGATATCGGAGATGACCAGCCGCTGGCCGGCTGGCGGTCCGCTGGCGACGCCTTCAACCGTGACCTGCTTGGAAGGTGCAGCCAGCGCGAGAGGGGCTTGGATCTCCGGAATTGTCTTCAGGAGGTTCGCAAGCCGCGCCCAGCTCTGCTGGGCGGAAACGAAACCGCGCCAATTTCCGATCGCCGCCTCTACAGGCGCCAGAGCGCGGGACGTCAGGATGGAGCCGGCGATGATAATACCCGAAGAGGCCTGACCTTGAATGACCAGGATCGCGCCTGTTGCCAGCGTTCCCGACTGCAGGGCGATACGGAAAATCTTCGACAGCGTCGCATAACCGTTGCCGACATCCGATGCCTGCCGGGTGATGTTCCGGTATTCGCCGTTCTTGCGGTCCCAGATCTCAGCCATGGTGCCTGCCATGCCCATGGCATGAATGACCTCGGAATTGCGGATCGAGCTCTGCGCAAATCCGTTGCGCATGTTGGCGGCTTCCGATTGCCGCTTGGAGAGCGTACGCGTGCCCTGGTTGGTCAGGAACGTCAGAATGGCGAGAACGAGCGATCCGCCGATCGCGATATATCCAATTGCCGGATGGAACAAGAAACAGATAACGAGATAGAAAGGAAGCCAGGGCAGATCGAACATTGCCGTCGGGCCCATGCCGGACAGGAAGGTTCTTATCTGATCGAAATCCCGCAGGGGCTGAAGCCCGTCTCCGCCGATCTTGACCTTCAGCGGCGCTTTGATCAACGCCCGAAACACCCGCCCATTCACCATCTCGTCAAGCGCACCGGCAACGCGAACGAGCATTCTGCTCCTGAGAACTTCGAACGCGCCCTGGAAAGCATAAAGAGTCAGCGCAAGTATTGCCAAGGCGGCCAGCGTCGGTATGCTTTTGCTTGGAATGACCCGATCATACACCTCAAGCATAAAAAATGAACTTGTCAGATAAAGTATATTGATAAGCGCGCTGGCTATACCAATGAAGATCAATCCTCCTTTGCATTTCCGCAAGGCTTTGGACGGTTCATTGACGTCAGCTGCTGAAATTTGAAACACGAAGCAATCCTCTCTACCGCATCGCGCACCAACGAATGCTGGTCCACAGTGCAGTTACAGGCCCTCAAACCCGATCATTGACATGGCTGCCTTCGGATCCCCGGCATCGTTGCCGATCCCGCTTGCGAGCCCTAACATAGAACATAAATCCCACTGAAAAATGACCGAAAATACAAACCTATCACGAGCAATTTCAGGGGGTCTAACTTTAACACTACGATAAGCAAACCAGCCGAAGCAAGTGAATATCGCAAAACCGCCAATAAGGGTTAAAAGCGGCGAGCGTGTGGCAGCTTAAATCCGACCTTTACTAACGAATTAAACTATAAATGCAATCTATAGTTTGTTTTGGCTATGTCAGACGCGAATTTTTTCGATTAAGAGGGTGCCTTTTGCATCGCCCGTTGGCGAAAACTTGGCTGCCTCGCAAATTGAGACCGCCCGCGGCTCACGGGAATGCGCCAGAATCCCGTCCAGCCTCACGCCAGGACGTACGAGGCGTGACTGCCATGGAATGCGTCGACGTTGATCGACACGCTCAAGCTGTCGGTATCGATATGGGAAGCGCCATCGGAGATTTTGTATTGGAAGAACTCACTGACTTTGCCGCTGAGGCCTGCGAGTTTGGTGGCATCGACCGTATAACTATAATCGCCGTCGCTTTCGATGTGGATGACGCCGTATTTTCCGGTCAGCGTCAGGCCGTGCTTGTCCACCGCGTTGTCCCCGAAGCGGCGCAGCAGTATTGTGCCGTTACTCGCATTGTCGTTATCAAGCAGATTTCCGTGATAGGCACTGCCGGTATCTTCCGCAATCTTCAAGCTATCGTGAACCGCAACAATTTTCGGAACGACCGCTGCAGGCACGGTCGCGGCCGGCGTTTCCACGCTAGGCGCCGGAGAAGCTACCTGAGGCGCCGGCACCTCCACATGCTCGGAAACCGGTGCGACAGGAGTCTGCCCATTGCTCGACGACGTGTCGCCGCTCGCGCTGCCCGCTGCGCTGTCAAGCTCGGCCTGCGCTTGTTCGAGCGTCTTGTTTTCACCGATGGAGAACGTGTTCTGCGCAGCGATTGTGGCGGGCATCGTCAGCGTCGACACCGAACTATCGATGACATTGTCGTAGAAGGAGCCCGAAGCAGACCTGTCGACCTTCAGTGCCGACGCGGTCAGGTCGTCGAAGACATTGTCGTGGACAATGATGTTCTCGCGGACATAGGCGGGATTGCCGACAGCGCTGACCAGAACGCCGTAGACGCCGTCGTGCAGGTAATTTCCGCTAATGTCGTAATTTTTCGCGTCGCCGGAGTCGCCAAGGCCGATGCCGTACGACCAGCTGTAGCCGCCATATCCAGAGATGTCATTGTCATGGATGGCGATGTTCGTGCCCGCCTGAGCGCTCAGCCCGAAACCGCCGCCGATAAGCGTATTGCCCTCAACCACGGCATCTTGAGCCCGGATCAGCACCAGGACGCCCTTGGCGCTATTGGTTTCCGTCTGCTCGAGATGATTGTCCTTGATCAGGATATTGCTGCTGTTGTTGAGCTGAATGGCGTCAGCCACGCTCCCCTGACTGTTGGTAACTGTATTGTTGACGAGGGTGACGCCCTTGACCTTATCCATCCAAATGCCATCGGCATGGACACCGGTCAGGGTGCTATTCTCGATCGTGATGTTCTGGCTGCTTTGAAAGCTGAGCGAGCCGGCCTTTCCGGCCAAACCGGTATTCGAGACCTCGACGTTGCGGACGATCCAGTTCGATACACTCCCGGCATAGATCGCGTTGGCGCCAGTATCGGCGATCTTGATGTTCTCGACAATGATGTTCGAAGCCTTGGAACCGTGTATCCCGTTATTGCTGCTGTGAATGACTGGCGCATCACCGATGCCATAGCTGCCGATGGTGATCGGAGCGCTGACAGTGCCGGAATATTTCAGGTCGAACTGTTCGTTAAATACACTCCCGGCAGCAAGCAACACGCTGTCACCAGGATTTAGTTTCAAGGCTTCAACAGCGGACAACGTCGCAAAGGCTGAACTCTCACCGGTTCCGCTGTTATAATCGGATCCCGTCACTGAATTCACGTAATAGACGGTCATGCTGCGATCTCCCGAGGTTATGGAAGACCTTCTAACTGCGGACATCTCTCCGGCTGCTAAAATGAAACACTAAAATGCGCGATATCTCGGAATATTCTTACATTCTGAGCATGATTATTTTAGTGTACTCAAAATATTGTATCGCGATAAGGTTGTAGAGCCAACCCACGCCCATTCTACCTCGATTCGGCACACTACCGCACTGTTATCCGGAGCAAGATGAAGCCGGCATATGCCCCGCTCCAGCGCAGCACAACGTTCCCCAACTAAACCTATATGCGGTTACGGAGGCGTTTATTTCGGCGATATACTACAACCAAGAGGTAATAGGGTCCTACGACATTGCAACTCCGCGTAATAATCCGTCATGATTACCCAATAGCCCTGCAGGGTAATACACCGCAGGACAACATTACTGCATTTGTCATAGAATAACGATTTTCTCAGTACGAAGAATCATCCAAGAGAGATTGCCACGACGTAGGCGATCACTAATTGTTAAAATTATAATATTTATGACTTTCATCGACTTACGCACATTGCACGCGTTTAATTATCGATCAATACACTCTCAAGTGCTTGTCTGTTGTTAACTACACGCTTGACTCTATGTATTAAGATAATCTTAATCATGCGGCTCGCCGAAGTCAAAAGTGACCGGCGAAGATCAATTTCAAGGAGAGACACAGATGGCTATTCACGCAACCGACGATACTGCAACATTTCTGGAAACCGACGTCATTTCCGGGAACCTGCTCAGCAACGACACATCCGATGGCAACCTTTTCCTTCGCGCCTTCGACCAGCAGAGCGTTGGTGCTAAGCAGGGCAACAATCAGATTACCGCAATCGCAGGCGACTACGGCACGTTCTACGTCAAGCCGGACGGAAGCTATACTTACGTATTGAGTGATGCTGCAAAGGTCGGCTTCACTGCCGGTGAGACGCTCCACGAACGGGTTTCCTACAAGATCTCCGATGGCGCCGGCCATACCGATTTCGGCCTATTCACGCTGAATATCCAGGGCGTCACTCAGGTAAAGCCGATTGCTGTTGACGACCATCTCAGCTTCAATGAGGGCGACGCCGTCGGCGGCAATCTGCTGACCAACGACATTCCTGGCGACAATGGCCATCTTTTCCTGCGTCAGTTCGCCAACACCAGCGTAAACGGCGACCCGACCGCAACAACGAACATTGCCGGCACCTATGGAACCTTCCATGTCAAGGCGGACGGCTCGTTTACCTATGATCTAGCCTCGGATATCGCTCCGGGCGACCATATCACCGAAACCATCCAGTACTACAAGATCTCCGATGGTCAGGGCCATACGGATGTCGGCGTTCTAACGCTCAACATCACGGGCACGGACGTCGTCTCCGGCGCCACCGTCTGATCAACGATAAACCGTCTATGATGCAACGCCCGCTGCTTACGCGGCGGACGTTGTCGGTTATCAACCAGTACCGTCACGAAATTTGGCCGTTGGCATCACTGACTAACGGGCGTCTTATCGGACGCGCAAAGGACGCTGTTACGTTCGCAATTCTCGTGTCGCGCTTTCCGAAAATCGAATTCCGCTTTTCGCGCTGATACGCTAGCTCTTTATTTCTCGCATGTCGTTATCACGACGTGCTTTGTCCGCGCTGGCAATGTTTCATCTCAGATGCGGGTGCGGGTTTAGACAGCTTAAGCTTGCTACGCTCTTCAGGAATGGCGGAGAACGATTATCTGCCGCAGCGCTGTCGAAACCGCGCTGTCGCCCCCTCTCCTACGCTCGCCCAAGTTCGATCGAAGATCGGGCGGAGCTGCGGGTTGACCTTCTTTATCGCGGCATTGACCATACAGCGATCGCCAAGTTTCAGCATTGTGGTGAGATCGCTATCAAGCGCAATCTTTGCAGCGGAAAGGGTTACGCTGGTAAAATCGTTCCAGAAATAAAACCGCGACAAAATCATTCCTTGATCGTGGGGCGCGAGCACGACCGAACGCTTCATCATTTCCGCAATCGAAACCGGCTCTTCTGCGATTTTCGACTGCACGGCCGCAAGTCGAAGCCAAAAGTTGCTGTTCGTCGGCATGCACGAGAGGGCATGCCGTAAATATTGACGCGCATTTGACGCCGCAGCTGCCCAAGCGTCGTAGTTGACATTGACGTTCTGTCGATCGAGCTGCGTCAGAATGAGCGTGACGCCGGCGGCGACGATGTCAGATCGGCAATAGTGCCCTTCGACCACCTCGACAGTACGCGCCGCATATCTGGCCGTGACATCGTTCGCGACAGTTTCGCCGCGTTCTATCCTCTCGGCGACGAGCGAAATGCTGGCCGTCCTTATCGAAGCATAGAGCTCCCGGCCGGCCAGCACCGTAAAGACCACGGCGACGATGAGGAAAACGATTCTCGTGGGCGAAACATACCGAATGCCGAGCATCAGCTTTCGGTATAGTATCGCGAATAGCGCTTATAATAATACTCGCTGGAACCGAACGTCCGGTAGAGCTTCATCTGCGCCGGATCGACCTTGGTCAATATAGCGCCGACGCACTTCGTATAGAGATCCGGTTCGGACAACAGTGTCGACTGAACCACCTTCCGCGAAGTCTTGCCCCACTCGATCACGAACACGACCGCGTCGAGCTTCGGGTTAATGGCACGTGCATCCACCACCGGAGCCAGAGGAGGCAAGTCGACGATAATGTAATCGAAACTTTGACGCGCAAACTCGAGAAGCTGATCCATACCGCGCGACGCAAGCAGCTCCGACGAATGCGGAACGCGATACCGCGCCACGGTCGGGAGGAATGCGAGCTTTGTTTTGGGGTCAAGGAGAATGAGATCCTTCAGCGGGCGATTGTCGACGATTGCTTCAAGCAAGCCGGCTTCCGCGTGGCGGCCGATGGCCCGCGTCGCTCCCGGATTGCGCATATCGGCGTCGATAAGCAGGCACCGTGCCCCTTGCATGGCCAAAAGCTTGGCAAAATTGATGGCGGTCGTCGACTTGCCTTCACCGGGCAAGCTCGAAACCACACCGATAACTTTGCAGCGCTGATCGGAGGCACTGATATCGATCGCGATTTTTGCGCTGCGAAGCGTCTCGGCGAATGCCGACAGCGGATGCTCCTCGACATAGGTCGTGGTCTTGCCGCCTCTGGCGATGCTTCGCGGGTTCCCCGGATCGACGAGCGTCGGATCATCGACGTTGTTCTCAATCAGCGGCATCACGCCAAGAGATTCGACGTCGAGCATATCCTTGACATCATCACCGGTGCGGAAGAAGCGATCGCGGAATTCACGGAAAGCTCCAATGCCGCTACCGAACGCGCATCCCAGGAACATGGCGAAAGCGATGACGAGGCTTCTTTTCGGCGCGCTCGGCTTCGTCGGCGTCTCCGCAGTCGTGATGATACGTGCGGCGGTAATTGGGAAGCTCTGCTGCTGGATCGCTTCTTGATAACGCGCCAGGAAGCTCTGATAGAGGTTCTTATAAGTATCCCGCGTCCGCTCGAGCTCGCGGAGCTGCACCTGCGTCTCGCCCGCCGTTGCGGCCACACCCGTTGCCTTATCAACGCTGTCGCGCAGCGATTTTTCGCGGGATTGCGCAACCGTGAGTTCGCTCTGATAGCTCTCGGCGATGCGATTCAGCTCGTCGAACATAAGCCGTTCGTATTCGGCCATCTCCGCACGGAGCCGGACTGCCTGAACGTGGTCGGGGCCAAGCCGCGCCTCGATCTCGGCCTCGAGCTTCGAAGCTTCCAGATATTTCTTGCGAAGGTCGTTTGAAATCGAGCTGTCGAGCACATCGGTCACGATCGCATCGGTCTGCTTGGCTTCGATGATCGACTTGATGCGGGTATATTTCGCCTCCGCCTGCGCCGTTTCGGCCTGAGCCTTGATCAACTGGCTGTTCAGCTCGGAAAGCTGCTGCTCGCTGAGCAAGGTGCCCGATCCTGCCTCGACAAGCCCATGCTCGCTGCGGAATTTCTGCACTGCGAGATCGGTGTCCAGCGCCTGCTGCCGGAGTTCTTCGATACGCTCCTGCAGCCACTCGCCGGCCCGGCGTGTCGCTTCATATTTCGAATTGAGCTTATCGACCAGGTAAACATCGGCGATGGCGGCGGCGATTTCTCGCGCCAGATCCGGCGACTGCGAGGTATAGCTGAGGTCGAGGACGTAGGATTTGCCGACACGCTCGACGTCGATATTTCCGGCGACCGTTTCCGCAGCCCATCGCCGCTTCATTTCCGCATCGGGAGCAACGGCCCCGTCGTCGGCAAACCAGGAGCGAAAATTCAGCAGAGATTTCAGCGTTGCGACAGAAAAGAGTGAGTTCTTCTGTGCAGTGAACACCGGATCATCGACAAGTTTCAGCTTGTCGACAACCGCATAGGCAATCGTATCGGACTTCAACAGCTCGACTTGGCTGAGGACCGTGCCCTCGTCATCGTCCAGCTGGCCGAAAGCCGCCAATTGGTTAATCATCTGATTGTCACTGCGGTCGATCAGCACTTTGGTCTCGGCCGTGTAGACCGGCACCGCAGTCAGGACATAGACGACACCAAGAATGGCAAAGGCGAAAGCGCACACCGCGACGATCCGCCACTGCCGGCGAACGATTGCGATAAGCTTGTCGAAATCGATGAAATCAGCTTCGTTTCCCGTATCGCGGGAAGCGTCGATACGCGGCGTAAGTTTATCTGGTGACAGCAATTTCGATCTCCAACAATGGCGTCAAGCGCTAAGATCTACAGGCAATTCCAGCTATTGTGTGACGGGGATGCTCTGACTGGTCGACTCCGTCGTATCAGAGGACGACTGCCCCGCTCCTCCCGCGCTGACGACTGTCGTCGTCGAAGTCGTCGAACTCGTGGACGAGCTGTCCTCATCGTTCGTATCCGAAACCCTCAGCGTGCCGGCAGTCGTGGTGCTGCCGTCAAACGGCGTACCGTCATCCGACCCGGGACCTGTCTGCCCGATCGAACCGGTGTTGCCGATACCGGATGCTGCCGCTGGCGCACCTGTGCCCGGACCGAGCGCCGCCGTCCCGCCTTCAGCCAGAACCTTTGCAAAGGCTGTCAGCAGCGGCGCAAGATTGGGATCGGCGCCGGCCGCCTCGGCAACAGCTTTTTCGATCGCCAGTTTGAACTGCGGATCCGAGACTTGGCAACTGTTTGCGGCTCGCCCGAGACCGGATCCGATCGCCGCCATCTGTGCGGCATTGGCCTTCTTGGCCTGCTCGAGTACCGGCAATAGGGCGTCGTTACTGCTCCCTACCAGCGCTCGAACACGCGATGACAGAACCAAGGGATCGGACATGTCGAGCAGAACAGCGGGATTGGCGGTAAATCCGCCGACGTCTGCGGGTGTGAGATTTGCGGGACCCAGGCAAGCAGCCGCAAAGGCGCTCGAAGTCATGCCGACAAAAATTGCCGCGGCAATTCCGCTATATGCAAGTTTACGATGAACACTAAACCTTGCCATATAAGTGGCTTCCTTCATCAAATCCGCTATCGGAAACAGGCCACCGGCACCGATCGTTTGCGATCGGCGCCGGCCATTTCCTCAATTAACGCCCGAGCTCTCGCACCGCACTACGAGTATCGCGTGCGTCGTCCGTCACGCCGGCAACAGTGGACGATACCGAGTTTACGATGTCAAGGAACTTGACCAATTCGATAGAGTCCGAATTGGAAACATAGATAATATCCTTGTCTTCCATCTTGAATTGCTGTGCGGCAAACAGGGTTGCCGGATCACGAAGATTGACGCGGATAATCACCGGAACCGTATCGCCCGCAAACCGCGTCGTATCTACATGCATCGCCGCAAGCGTCTTCCTCGGGACAAGGCGATAGAGCAGGACCTGCGCCGGATCCGCACGGTCGTCGCGCAGGCCGCCCGCCTTGGCGATGGCCTCCCCGAGGGTTAGATCCGACTCTTCGAAATCGAACCGGCCGCTGGTGCCGGCGGCGCCGAGCGCGAGGAACGTACGGCGCTCATGATCGACCGAGATCGTATCATCCGGCGCGACATAGATATTCTCCGCTGGGTTTTTCAACAGCGTATTGTAGGCGACGGTAGCCGTTCTGCCGCGGCGCTGCAGCGTCACATTCGTTTCGATGTTATTGGTCGTCAAACCACCCGCGGCGGAAATGACGTCGAGAATGCGCTCACCGGCCGGACTGATCTGAACGCGCTGAGGATTGTTGACGTCACCGAGCACGGCTACCTGACTGGAGCGGTTGGTCGTCGTGGTGATAACAACCTGCGGCTCGATCGCGCGGCTGGCCAGTCGATCTTCGACATCCTGCTCGACGGTCTCCTTCAGGCGGCCGGCAGCCGGAACACGACCCGCATAGGGGATCGTGATCGTTCCATTTCTATCGATGGTCTGCGCCGGCAGAGAGATATAATTGCCGGGCCGGCTACCGGCGTCGGAGGGAATGAAGAGACCGCCGGACTGAGCTTCGAAAATCGCAACCTCGACGACATCGCCGTAACCGAGCGGAATTTCAGGCGCACCGCCACGACCACCGCCAAAACCCTTGAAGGAGGTCGGCTGCGGAGAGGTGAAATAGGACAGGACGTTCTTGCTGAGATCAACCAAGGCGTAGTCGATACCGACGCGACGCTCCTTCGTTGTTACCTTTACCGCCGCCCCTCGATCGACATCTTTGTGATCGGGACCGGATCTTGGCAAGGACGTGCAGCTTGCCAATATACTCGTTAGCGCTACAACAATGGCGACGCGTGTACTACCGACAGGAAAACAACCCATAGAATAACCCGTGTTGACGCCCTTGAAGCTACTGCTCCGCAATCGGACAAATTACAAGACAATCCCTGATCAATAATTACCGAACGCCGTTTATCATTCTCTAACTGTGGCAGCCCGGCAACGCCGAGCCCTTCAGCAAACGAACGGCCTCAGCCCGGCTCTCTGACGCCGGCAATAATCTAAAGGCTGCGTCCGCTATAAAATTTCTTGCGTTTAAGAGTCAACCCGCAGCCCTCAATCAATCGGTATTTTCGAAAAACCTTCATAAATTCCATTCATTTAAACCTTTGTGTGAGGACCGGTTACACATATTGGCGATCCGTTTGGCCGTGACTGCGACCGAGGCTGATCGCAACGACGGCGCTCAGGAATGCGGAAAAAAATACCGCAAAACCAGGGATTTGCAGCGAAAAGTCGACGGCCGCATGAAGGGCGACCAAAACCGTCGCCGCTATTCCGAGCAGAACATAATGCCTCAGGCGCCGCCGCTCGGAGAGCCCGCGCCAGAAAACCTTCGCAAGCACTGCGAAAGTAAGAAACGTCGCAACCGGAAACGTAACCCCCAGCCCCAGAAATCCTTCGAGATAGAAATTATGTGCGCGGTCAAAGATCCCGAAGATGCCGCAGGCCGGATCGCGGTACGCAGAAAACACGGTGCGGAAGGTTCCAAGGCCCGTCCCGGTTAACCAATGATCCGAAATGGCACGCCATATGCCCGGCAGAATACAGAAACGATCATCATCCTCGAGCCGCCGCTCCTGCGCGCGCAAAATCGCCTGCCCTGCAAACATGCTCAACAGCAGAACGATGAAAATGACCGCCGAGAGAAGCTTCAATACCGAGCGCCATCTCGGCGCCGGTGTTAAATATCGCCTCGAGCTGTTCCAATTGATGACAAGCCAGGGAAAATAGATGATCGCGGCAATAAAGGTCGCGAATATTCCGGCGCGTGATCGGCTCAGCATCAATGCGGTGAAACATGCGCACAGGAGCAAAACATAGATCCACGTTCTCAAGAGCAGAAGGTTTCGGCCCGGCTCGCCGGGCGGGTGGATTGAATAGGAACGGGCAATGTCCCTGACCAGCGTCAGCATGAGCAACGTTCCCAGCCCGAGGAAGGTCGCAGCGGTATTGCGGTTGACGAAGACCGCTGTCAGGCTGTCGAGGTAGGCGTGTTTTTCTATGACGATCAGGATGTTGGGAAACAGCGAAAATTGCAGCAGGCCGAAAACGGCGATGCCCCCCGCCGCGAGCCCCAGGCTGGCCAGCACTTTCCGCGCTCGTTGATCGGTATCGCATAAGATAAGTCCGGTCAGAAAGGTCACGAAAGGCAGGGCCACCCAGAGTATCGAGGCAAGCGTGTCCGCCGGTTCGACGGAGATCGCCGCATATTGGACGCCCGCCAGATCGCGCGCAGCGCCCCAGGCTGGATTTGCCAGCCGATTGACCGGCAGTTCGATCGTTTGAATAAATGTCCAGCTCGTCAGCACGACGAGCAAAAGCAAGGCGATCTTGAACACCCACCTGCTTTGTCGTGGCTCCGCAAACAGCAATATCGAAACGATGGCGAGAGCAAACATTCCGATTGCGGCGAAGGCGAAGGGCAAAGGTGTGACACTTCCAAAAGGAATGAGCGTCAATATCACCAGGCCGATGAAGGCAACGAGAATCGCCTCCCGCAAGACCTGCCTGTTGATGAGGTTGGATAACATTTGACTTCACTCACCAGCAGTCAAAACGAGGCAATCACAACCATTACGGTTAATATACTCGTACTAACATAAGTTGCAGATCAAGCGCTTGCGTGTTAAAGTGCAACAGAATTCCACATCGTTAAAATTGTCGCGAATGGCTTAAGCCAATCGAGACAGGACCCCGCTTATGCTCCTTCAAGCAGCAGAAACGGGACAGACGTTCTGTGCCCAATACTTGGCAGATCACTAAATCGCCATGCCATTGACTGAGCCAAAAGGCAAGCCTGATCTCAATCGCTTGCCCTGACGGAGATTAAGAGATGAAGAAAACCTTCGTTACACTTCTGGCACTGGCTTTTACAGCGGGGAATGCCTGCTCTGCATTCGCGGCCGGCCCCGCAGGTTTCGCTCGCGGCCTGACCAACGGTTCGGAGGTCAGCTATATCTCCGAAAAAGGAAAGATCGTTCCGCCCTTCGCCCAGGTGCTGTTCTGCGCCCAGAACCCTGCCGAATGCCGCGACAACAACGGACTGTCGGTGATCGCACTGACGGACAAGGAAATGCTGCAGCTGAAGAATGTGAACAACACCGTCAATCGTACCATGATTGGCCGCAACGATTCCCGCAACGAACTGAACGGCGATGTCTGGAAGGTGAATGTGCGCAGCGGCGACTGCGAAGATTTTGCATTGACCAAGCGCAGCCGGCTGATGGCGATGGGCTGGTCATCGCGCGCCTTGCGGATCGCAACGGCCTATACACCCTCCGGCGAAGGGCACGCCGTCCTCGTGGTCAGAACCGACAAGGGCGATCTGGTGCTCGACAACAGGCAAAGCAGCATCAAGAACTGGCGCGATACAGATCTGCGCTGGGACAAGATCCAATCGGGAACGGACCCGTACGTCTGGTACCGGCTGTAGCAGCCGAGGCAGCCGATAGAGCAATTCGTCTCATTCCAGGATTGAAGTCGAGCCGGCACTCACGAACGGCTCGACTTGTCATATCGCCCACATAAACCTATGTTTTTGCTGTCGAGCGGGTGGCTGGCAGCAAACAGCGGCACCCGCAATACGACTTCCGATGTGGGTATTAAGCGATCTTCGATATTGTCTTTTGGCCCAGATTCAGTATGACGAACGCCATGCTGCGACGCAGCATGACGTTCTACTCTAATGATTTGAGGGAAATATGCGCATCACGATGATTGGATCAGGCTATGTCGGCCTCGTTTCAGGCGTTTGCTTTGCGGATTTCGGCCACGACGTCATCTGCGTCGACAAGGATCTGAGTAAGATCGAGGCCCTTCGCGAGGGCCGTATTCCGATCTACGAGCCGGGTCTCGATCAATTGGTTGCTGAAAACACCAGCACCGGCCGCTTGTCGTTTTCGACGGATGTCGGCGAAAGCGTTCGTGGCGCCGACGTCGTGTTCATCGCGGTCGGCACGCCGTCCCGCCGCGGCGACGGCCATGCCGATCTCTCCTACGTCTATGCCGCTGCGCGCGAGATTGCCACCTATGTGGAGGGCTTCACCGTCATCGTCACCAAGTCGACGGTGCCGGTCGGCACCGGCGATGAGGTTGAGCGCATCGTGCGGGAAACCAATCCTTCGGCTGACGTCGCCGTCGTCTCCAATCCCGAATTCCTGCGTGAAGGCGCGGCGATCGAGGATTTCAAGCGTCCTGATCGGATCGTCGTCGGACTGAATGACGACCGGGCACGCGAGACCATGACCGAAGTCTATCGTCCGCTCTACCTCAACCAGGCTCCCCTGGTCTTCACGAGCCGCCGCACCTCCGAGCTCATCAAATATGCGGCCAACGCCTTCCTGGCCATGAAGATCACCTTCATCAACGAGATCGCCGATCTCTGCGAAAGGGTCGACGCAAACGTCCAGGACGTTTCGCGCGGCATCGGCCTCGATGGCCGTATCGGCTCCAAGTTCCTGCATGCCGGTCCGGGTTACGGCGGTTCGTGCTTCCCCAAGGATACGCTTGCCCTTGCCAAGACGGCGCAGGATTATGACGCACCGGTCCGTCTGATCGAAACGACGATCTCGATCAACGACAACCGCAAGCGGGCGATGGGCCGCAAGGTCATTTCGGCCGTCGGCGGAGACATTCGCGGCAAGAAAGTCGCCATCCTCGGACTGACCTTCAAGCCGAACACCGACGACATGCGCGACAGCCCGGCGATCGCCATTATCCAGACGCTGCAGGACGCCGGCGCCCAGGTCGTCGGCTATGATCCCGAGGGTATGGACAATGCCCGCAAGGTCATCGAGAACATCGAATATGCGAACGGCCCTTACGAAGCCGCTGCCGACGCCGATGCCCTCGTCATCGTCACCGAATGGAACCAGTTCCGCGCCCTCGATTTCAATCGCCTGAAGCAGTCGATGCGCGCTCCGGTCCTGGTCGATCTGCGTAACATCTACCGCAGCGACGAGATCCGCAAACACGGCTTTACCTATACCGGTATCGGCACCAATCTTTATCAGGACGCCTGACAGCGCCTGGCAACTCTCTGAATCTTCTGACGCCGCGGGCACAATCCCGCGGCGTTTGTTTTTGGAGCATGCGCCACGCTCTCTTCGCCCAGCGCATTGGCTTGAAGGCCGGAATCGATTTTCGGAAAGCACGACACGGATAGGGCAGCGCGTCCTTTTTGCGTCCGAAGGGCTCTAAAGCAGCCCTACCCGCGTCCCCTTGATCGTCAGTACGGTCAGCCGGCCCGTCGCCGAAACCGCGGTGTCGATGCCGATGCGTTGCGGACCGAATGTCGGGGCTCGCCCCGGAGTATGTCCGTGGATCACGAGGACAGGAAGCTGTGGCCCCTCGTCCAGGAAGGGCTGCCGGATCCACATGAGGTCGCTGTCTTTTTGTTTCTTGAGATCGATGCCGGGTCTGACGCCTGCATGCACAAACACCACCCTGCCTATCCGCAGCATGATCGGCAGCGATTCCAGGAACTGGATATGCCGCTCGGGTATCATATTGCGAATGACGCGGGCGATCGTTTCATTTCCCGCCGCCGACTGCAGGAGATGCTCGATATCGATGCCGTAGGAGTGCAGCGTCTCCGTCCCGGCGAAACCCAGCCATTCGAGAATGCCCGCCGGTTTGCGATAGAGCTTCACCAGTTCTGCATCGTGATTGCCGCAAAGAACCAGGCGCTGAAATCCTGGCGGCGGGTTCTTGCTCAGGAACTCCAGAACTGCGCTCGAATCGGGTCCACGATCGACATAATCGCCGAGCATGACGATGAGTTTCGGCCCCTGAATGCGTGCTGCGTCCTCCTCGATGCGGCGATGCACCTCGACGAGCTCGTCGTAACATCCGTGAACATCGCTCATGGCGTAGACCGCAGCGAAGTCGCCTTCGGCAAAGCTCAGCCGAGCGCGCTGCTTACGGTTGGCGGCCAATATCGGTATCTGTTGTCGCCACCGTCCTAGATAATTAGACATGTAACCCATTTATGAGACCCGACCACGTGGCGGGTTGATCGATTTCCCATCTATCGCTGCAACGGCACGAATCACAGTGTTCATATGAAGTTGGCCTGATCGCGGCGTCGACAGTGTAGCCGGAACCTGTTTGCCATATTCAGAATGACATGATCCTTCGCCGTTTGCTGAACCGCCTGCGCCATGCTCGCCTGGGCGGCCGTGACAGAACGCTGCGCGTCCAACACATCAAGCAATGAGGATTTGCCATCCTTGTAGCTCCCGATTGAAAGCGCAAGGGTCTCCGGCGTGATCTTCACCTGGGTGCGAAGCGCCGCAGCTCGCCAGCGATAGCGAAACGGCTGCCGCGGAGAACGGCGTTCTGTACTTATCCATAGTTGAGAAGACATCGCGACTAATATTAGGTTGTATTTTAGCACATGATGGTTAACTGCCGGTTAAGCTTATGTCTACAGGATCGATTCTTTCACCTTCAGCTGTGTCATCCAACATTTCCAAAGCTGGGAGAACTCGAAACCGTCGGCTTTCCACAGGCGAAGCCTCCGAAAAAGCTGCATAAATCAACTATAGCGAGAGGCGCTGTGAAAAAATGAACGTTAAAGCAGATCACGCTTGACGACCCTGCGACGCCGCCTAAATATGGTGCGCTGCGAGCGTGAATGACAATATTTGATCAGGAAGCTCAGATCCAAAACTGCGGGGTGCAAAGTGGAAACTGCGGTTGATTCGAAACTTATCGAGGCGATCAGCTACGACGAAGACAGCCGGCATCTACGGGTCTATCTGACCAACGGCCAGAGACGAGAATATGAAGGTGTTCCCAAAGGCGTCGTCGTCGGTTTGACGATGGCAGAATCACCGGGGAATTTTTACATGAAGGCAATAAGAGGCAAATATCCTCATCGCCCCTAAGCATGTCGCGGCAACGACATGCGCAAGGAGCGAATCTGAAAGATCGCGGCGCGCTTTAGATAATCTGTCGATCAACGACGACATGATTGTCATTTCAGCAACGTTGCGGGGCCGGCATTCGCCGGTCCCGCTCAATATCTTGGCCACTGTGCTGGCACAGATCAATAGCCGCCGAGGAAGTCGCCAACCGCATTGATCTCCGATGGCGCGATCTCGTGCCCACCGGCATGCCAGACCGTCCTGACCTCCGCGCCCCGGCCCTCCAGGTGCGCAGACAGCGCCTGGGTCATCGCGACCGGAGCGATGGGATCCCGCTGCCCGGCTGTCACCAGCACCTTTCTTCCCGCGAGCGTCGACCGGGCCTCGGGCTGAAACGGAATGAGCGGATGCATCAAAACCGCCGCGTCGAAGATGCCCTTTTCGATCAGCACATTGGCCAGAATATTTGCGCCGTTCGAGAAACCCAGGCCGAGAATCTGGGAAGCCCGGTATTCATCGGCAAACGCCTTGACGTAGGCCGCCATCTTCTCCGTCGCGCGTGAAAGGTCGGACATGTCGTAGACCCCTTCCCCGGTGCGGCGGAAGAACCGCGCCGCGCCGTATTCGGAAACATCGCCGCGCGGCGAAAGAATCGTTGCTTCGGGCAGCAGCCGTCGGCCGAAATCGAAGAACTGGTTTTCATCGCCGCCGGTGCCGTGCAGCACGAGCAGAATGGGTTTGTCAGGTGCACCGGCATGCAGCCGGTGCACATATCCGGTTTCGGTCATTTCGCCCTCCTTACGCTTCGAGCGGCTGCAGATGCTGCTCGAGCAAGGCGCGAAGATGAGCGTGCTGCTGTGGCAGCTTCAGCGCTTCGCCGAGATGAGCCGTGTCCTCGTCACGGTCGAAGCCGGGCTCGTTGGTCGCGACCTCGAACAAAACACCGCCCGGCGTGCGGAAATAGATCGCCCAGAAATAATCCCGGTCGATGACAGGTGTGACCTGATAGCCCGTATCCATCAGCGCCTTGCGCACTTCGAGCTGCTTTTCGCGATTTTCGACGGCAAAGGCAACATGGTGGACGGAGCCGGCGCCGGGAAGTGCGCGGGCAATGTTCGGCATGGTTTCAAGGTCGATGAGGTGCGCGCCGTTGCCGCCGGGCCTGATCAGCCGTTTGACCCCGTCCCTTTCCTCGGCGACTTCGTAGCCCATGAACTTCAGCAGTTCGCCCGTCGCGCCTTCATCCCTCAGCCGCAAGGCAACGGAATGGAAGCCGCGAATAGCGTGATCCTCGCTGATGCCGCCATGCGTCCACGGCTGGCGGCCATCGTCCTTGACCTCGACGAGCGCAAAGCCGTCGCCATCCGGCCCGGAGAAGTTCAGACGTTTTTCGCCGAAGCTTTCCTCAGCCTTCAGGCCGCCGAGACCAAGCGCGGCGAAACGGTCGCTCCAGAAGCCGAGTGAGTCTTGCGGGACGGAAAATACCGTCGTGCCGACCTCCCCGGTCCCGGGCCGGCCCTGCGCCATCTTCGGGAACGGGAAATAGGTCATGATCGTGCCGGGCGCACCGGTCTCGTCACCGTAGTAGAGGTGATAGACATCGGGCGCATCGAAATTGACGGTCTTCTTGACGCGACGCAGGCCGAGCGCATGGGTGAAAAACTGGTTGTTGGTGCGGGCGTCCTCCGCCATCGACGTGACGTGGTGCAGACCCTTGATCTGATCGAGCATGTGAGACCCCTTTCTGCCCGCCGTTCGCGGGCTTTTGATGGATCATAAATGCGCCTCACCCGGCCTCCGGAATAGACCCTGAGACCAAAACGCATTGTCTATTATTAGTGAACGAAGATCGGGCCGCGTTCACTTCATGCGCCGTGAGGATCTGCCGGCAATTGCCAGTCGATCGGCGCCCGGCCGCGGGACTGGAGGAAGGCATTCGCCTTGGAAAAATGTTTGCAGCCAAAGAAGCCGTTATGGGCCGAAAGCGGCGAGGGATGCGGCGCCTTGAGCACCAGATGCCGCGCCGTATCGACAAATGCGGCCTTGCGCTGGGCATAGGAGCCCCAGAGCATGAAGACGACGGATTCGCATTCGTCATTGACTTTGCCGATAATGGCATCGGTGAAGCGCTCCCACCCCTTGCCCTGATGGGCCGCCGCTTGGCCCTCCTCGACCGTCAGCACGCTGTTCAGCAGGAGCACGCCCTGCCTGGCCCAATGTTCGAGAAAACCATGGCGCGCTGGCGTTATGCCGAGATCCGTCTCCATCTCCTTGTAGATATTGACGAGCGAGGGCGGTATGCGCACGCCGGGTCGGACGCTGAAGCATAGTCCATGAGCCTGCCCAAGTCCGTGATAGGGATCCTGTCCGAGGATGACGGCCTTGACGTTGGCAATCGGCGTCAGATCAAGAGCGCGGAAATATTCGCTGCCCTTCGGGAAGATCCGCTTGCCCACCTGTTTCTGCGCGACGAGGAAGGATTTGAGTTGTTGCATATAGGGGCTTGAAAACTCCCCTGCCAGCGCGGCCTTCCAGCTCTCATCGAGACTAACGGATGTATCGCTCATCAGGAACCCTTCGGCATAGGACGAAACAATGGACACACGGTTCTAACAAAATAGGCTGATGTCGCAATGCCTGCGCTCTCGCGGCGGCTTCAGCCCATCGAAAACCGGCAGCGGGCTGCAGAGCTTGTTCGAGACGTCATCGTCGGTGTTTACTATATGCCCGCTTCGGTATTTACGCCGACTGGCGGGGTGAGTAGAACCTTATTGTGACAATCGGGGCATGTCTTCACATGAAATTCGGCACGAGCGGCCTTCGCGGACTTTCAGTCGATCTCAAGGGACGCGCTTCCGCCCTTTACGCCGCCGCGTTCGGCAAATATCTGCTGCGGACCGGCAGGGCGCAGGCGGGCGACGTTATTCTGATCGGCCGCGACTTTCGCGATTCAAGCCCTGAAATCTCGGCGAATTGCGCCGGCGCGCTGACGGCGCTCGGCTTCCGGATCTTCGATTGCGGCAATGTGCCGACACCGGCCCTTGCCCTTTATGGCCTCGAACGCAAGGCTGCATGCCTGATGATTACGGGCTCGCACATCCCGGCGGACCGCAACGGCATCAAATTTTATCGCCCGGACGGCGAAATCGACAAATCGGACGAGGCAGCCATTACTGCAGAGGCAGCCGAAATCGAGCGGAGCGGTGAAGCGCCGGTCGTGGCGCCGGCCAAGATGGAAGAGCATGAAGCGATCTGCCGCCAGCTCTTTTTCGAACGCAATGCCATGCTGCTTCCAAAAGGCGCGCTGTCGGGCTTGAAGATCGGCATCTATCAGCACAGCACCGTCGCGCGCGACCTGATGGTCGACGTTCTCACCCATTACGGTGCCGAGATCATCGCTCTCGGACGCTCGGAGAGTTTCATTCCCGTCGACACCGAAGCCGTGTCCGACGAGACGATCACGCTGATGAAACGCTGGGTGTCCGAGCACCAGCTCGATGCGATCGTTTCGACCGATGGCGACGGCGACCGCCCCCTTGTCGCGGATGAAACCGGTGCGCCGCTGCGCGGCGACCTCCTCGGCCTTATGGCAGCCAATTTCTTGGGAGCTCGCATAGTGGTGACGCCCGTCACCTCCAATTCCGGCATCGAGGTCGCAGGCTCCTTCGCCGTCAAGCGCACCCGTGTCGGCTCTCCCTTCGTCATAACAGGCATGGAAGAGGCCGTGGCCGCCGGCAACGATCGCGTCATGGGCTTTGAAGCCAATGGCGGTTTGCTGACCGCCAGCCCTTTCGATGTCAACGGGCAGAACGTCCGCGCCCTGCCGACGCGCGATTGTTTTATTCCGATGCTCGCAGTCCTGTCGCTTGCGGCCGCTCGCAGGCAGCCGCTCTCTGCCATTGCGACCTCCTATAAGCTGCCCTTCGCCGCTGCCGATCGTCTGGAGAATTTCCCGGTGGAGACGAGCGCAGCGCTGATGCAACACTTGCGCGCCTCGGATGAAAATCTCCGTTCTTTCCTGCAGCCGATCGGCGCTGTCGCGACCAAATCCGATATTGACGGGCTTCGGGTGACACTGACGGACGGCCGGATCATCCATTTCCGCCCATCCGGCAATGCGCCGGAAATGCGCTGCTACGTGGAAGCCGGCAGCGAGCCTGCAGCTCTCGACCTGCTGCACGCCGGTCTCAACAGGATAAGAGGCTGGGCAGCAGCCCGCTGACATGCAACCATTAAGGTCGTCTATCTCAAGGAACCCGCCTATGACGCAGAAAATCGTTCCCGTGATCATGGCCGGCGGCAAAGGCACGCGGCTCTGGCCGCTTTCCCGTGCGACCGCGCCGAAACAATTCATCCAATTCGTTGGCAATAAGACGCTGTTTCAGGAAACGCTCGAACGCGTTTCCGATCCCGAGCTCTATGAAGCTCCGATCGTCGTCACCAATGAGGAGTTCCGCTTCCTGGTCGCCGAGCAGGCGCGCGAGCTTGCCATCCCGCTCGCCGCCGTGCTGCTCGAACCGGTCGCCCGCAACACCGCCGCCGCGGTCGCTGCCGCCGCGACGCTTGCCGCTGACCTCTTTGGCAAGGGCACCATCATCCAGATGCTCGCCTCAGACCATGAAATCCTCGCCGACAAGAGCTATTTCGACTGTATCCGCATCGCTCGCGAGGCGGCGGCCGACGGCAGGCTCGTCACCTTCGGCATCAACCCGACCGAGCCGGCGACGGGTTATGGCTATATCGAGATCGGCGATGCGCTTGATAATGGCGCCCACAAGGTGAGCCGCTTCGTCGAGAAGCCGATATTGGATGAAGCCCAGCGGATGCTCGCCGACGGCGGCTTCTACTGGAACTCGGGCATCTTCATGTTCCCGGTGACGGAACTTCTTGCCGAGCTGCAGGAATATGCGCCCGAGGTGCTGAAGGCTGCAAGCAAGGCTGTTTCCAAGGCAAGCCGCGATCTCGACTTCACCCGCCTCGATGCCGACCATTTCGCCAAGAGCCCGGATATATCGATCGATTATGCGGTCATGGAAAAGACCTCGAAGGCCGCGGTCGTCCCCTCGCCATTTCGGTGGTCGGACATGGGAAGCTGGGATGCCGTTTGGAAATCGGGCAAACGCGACGATAACGGCAATGTCGCCGCCGCCAACACGACCGTCGTCAACACCCGCAACTCGCTGGTCATGACGCATGGCGTGCACCTTGCCGTCCAAGGCATGGAGGATGTCGCCGTCATCGCCAGCGAAGACGCCGTCTATGTCGGACCGCTGAAGGACAGCCAGAATGTCGGGCAGTTGGTCAAGATGCTGGCCTCCTCCTCGGCGACGGCAAAATTCGCCGAAACGCATCCGACATCGTACCGACCGTGGGGCGGCTATACCTCTATCTTCAACGGCGACCGCTTTCAGGTGAAGCGCATCTTCGTCACGCCGGGCAAGAAGCTTTCGCTGCAAAAACACCACCATCGCTCCGAGCACTGGGTCGTCGTAAAGGGAACGGCCGAGGTGACGATCGGCGACAATGTGCAGATGCTGCGCGAGAACGAAAGCGTCTATATCCCACTCGGGGAAGTCCATCGTCTCGCCAACCCCGGCAAGATCGTCCTCGAGCTCATCGAGGTTCAGACGGGCTCCTATCTCGGCGAGGACGATATCATCCGCATCGTCGACGAATTCGGAAGAACGTAAGCCAAGCGCCGGAACGGCCGGCGGGCCAGGTCAGCCCGCCGGCCGTTCCGGCATGCCCACCATCCCTGTTGAATTCCCTTGCGGGATTCTCGTAGAATGAATGAGCCGACAGACCTGACAGGAGATGTCCTCTGATGCGTACCCTGCCCGCCCTCGCCGGATCTCTTTCAATCCTGCTGCCGGCAATCGCCTTTGCCCAGACGGCGAACATGCGCGCCGCAAGCGAGGCGGAAATCCGCCAGCATCTGCCCGGCACGTCGGAGCTGAAAGAAAGCAGCAACGGCTATGAATATCGTGAGGGCAGCAAGAATGGCTACAAGATCAACAATGGCGAGGTCTGTGTCCGGTTTCCCGACAAGTCGACCGACTGCGTCAACGTAAAGACTGACGGCAAGAATTTTCAGATGATCGACCGCAAGGGCGGCCGAACCAGATTCTGATTTCGGCCCGGCTTATCTTGCCTGTTTATCTTGCCGGCGCCGTCTCACCGCTCTTGTCGACAACGAATTCGGCGATCAGCCCTGAATGGTTGGAGCCGAGATTGTCGTCGAGGCGTTTCAACGACGTCAGGTGAAGCGGCGCGCGCGCGAATATGTGATCGATGGCGATCCCGAACCGACCGGCGGCGATCGGCCATGTCGCCGGTTCTGGCGCCATAGTCTTCAGCTTCTGCTTGCGCAGGAGAAGCTGAATGCTGGGGGCGATCGACGACGAATTGAAATCGCCGGACAGCACCAGCGGACCTGAGATCGCATCAAGCGCTCTGCTGAGATCTTCCAACTCTTCCATCTGGTAATCGTCGAAATAGGGTTTGGTCAGATGGGCCGATACGAGATTGACGGTTTGCCCACCAAAATCGACGCTCGCTGCGACCAGCCTGTCTTTCCGCAAGCTGCCGATGCTCGCGACCCGGCGGGTCACGAACGGGCGTTTGGACAGCACCAGCGTATCGCAGCTGTCTTTGCCGTTGTCGCAGCCGATATGATACGGATAGACCTTGAACAATCGCTGCAGATGGAACGTCAGCGGCTTGGCTTCGAGCAGATTGACGACATCGGCATTCGAAGCGATCACCACATCCGCGATGGCGGTCGAATTTTTCCAGTTATCGATCGCAACGTTGAACGACATCAGCCGGAAAAGCGGCGCCGTTCCCGTTCCCCTGTCGTCCTCCGCAAATTCACGCAGCATGATAACGCCGTGCGCCGTGAGGAACAGCGAGACAAGCAGAAGGACAAAGCCGTAGGCATGTCTTCTGACAGCCAGGATGACGAGGCTGGCAGCAGCGAATGTGAGGCAGAGATGGATCTGAAAGCTGTAGATGAAGGAGAGCAGCCAGAAGTTCGTGAGATAACGCAGCGACACGACCGCAATGGCCAGGGTCAGAAACGCAGAGAGAATCCAATAAACTATGTTTCTCATCAATCCCTGGTTCCCTGAACAGGATGTCGCCCGAAAACCGCTCAACCCTTTCGGCATCATGCTCAAGACGACCCGCCGCCCATAACATGCAAGCTATTATGTTGCAATGCAGCATAATGTCCGGAGACGACGACAGCGGCCTCACATCAGGTGCTATCTTTCAAACGCCTATCGACTCGGCCTCTTTTTATCCTGTAAGTGGGTGCCATTTTACGGAATCGGCTTTTGCCGTCGGCAGGGAGCCGAGAAAAAGGTGGGAATGCGCTACTTCATTACAGGCACGGCCGGCTTTATCGGTTTTCATCTGGCCAGGCGCCTGCTGCAGGAAGGGCATGAGGTGACGGGCTTCGACGGCCTCACTCCTTATTACAACGTCAAGCTCAAAGAGATGCGTCACGCGGCACTCTCTCAGTTTCCGGCCTTCCGACCTGTCATTTCAATGCTTGAGGACCGGCCGGCGCTGGAGGCGTCAGTCTCCGCGGCCGCGCCTGACATCCTGATCCATCTCGCCGCGCAAGCCGGAGTCCGCTACAGCCTGGAAAATCCCGAAGCCTATATACATTCGAACGTCGAAGGCTCCTGGAACATCATGGAAATCGCCCGGCGGGTTGAAGTCCGCCATTTGATGCTGGCCTCGACATCATCGATCTATGGCGCCAACGCGACTGTACCCTTCCGCGAGACCGATCGCGCCGACGAACCACTGACCATCTATGCCGCGACGAAGAAATCGATGGAGCTGATGGCGCACAGCTATGCCCATCTGCATAAGATTCCGACGACGGCCTTCCGTTTCTTCACCGTCTATGGCCCATGGGGCCGACCCGATATGGCGCTGTTCAAATTCGCCAAGAACATGCTCGAAGGCCAGCCGATCGAGATCTACGGCGAAGGCAATATGAGCCGCGACTTCACCTATATCGACGACCTCATCGAAGCGATCGTCAGGTTGTCGGCAATTGCCCCGAGCGAGGAAAATCGTCTCGGCGACGCTGGGATCGAAACGCTTTCGCGCCAAGCGCCCTTCCGCGTCGTCAACATCGGCGGCGGTCAGCCCGTCAGCCTGATGGATTTCGTCGAGACGGTGGAAAAAGCGCTCGGCCGTCCTGCCATCCGCAAAATGCTGGCAATGCAGAAGGGCGACGTGCCGCGCACCTTCGCGGCCCCCGATCTGCTCGTGGCACTGACAGGATACAAGCCCGACACGACACTGGATGTCGGCGTCAAGGCCTTCGTCGACTGGTATATCGACGTGCGTCGCGAACTGGACGCCTGAAGCGCGTTGTTAGATTTACGCAATTCCCGGAATTGCTTAGCGGAGAAGCCTGACTGCTTCCACAGCACCGACCGCCGTCGAGAATACATAGCCGGTGGCAATGCTCAGGCTCTGCGAATGGGCCTTGAGCTGAGAGCCCCTACCCTTGACGGCAGCCGGGCCGCGCAGAACGAGAGGAACGCTCGGCCGCACGAAACCGGCGCGCGTCGTCAGGGGAATTTCAGGCGAATGGCCGATGGCGGAAGTGTAGATCAGGTCGCGCGCGAGGCTCGCCGGCCCGATGGCGAAGGCCGGGCCGGCGGCCGCGGCAATGCTCAAGGTCAGGGTGATGGCGGCAAGAGTTTTCTGCATGTCGAAGTCCCCGTTTTCGGATCGGCGGGCTTTCGTTTCGCCCGGCTCCAAGCGATCGACGCGTCTGTCCACGCTTCGTCCGCCTTCATGAGAACACTCTACACGTCAGTATTTGCAGGGCTTTTAAGCAGATCGATCAAATTTTACGAAATTTGACTTTCTATACGGAAGGGCTCGAGGCAGGCATGAAAATGCCTTGGCCGGCGGCTGGACGGCGGCATCGGCAAAACGTCCATGATTGGACGCTGATCGCAATCTAGAGAATGCGATCCAGCTTCTTGTTGATATGCAGGTTCGGCATCAATCCCGCACTTTGGGCGGCATGATAGGACTCTCGCGCCGCATCGAACGAGATCGACCACATAATGGCGCTCAACAGCAGCGCGATAATATAGATCTGAATACGCATCGATCTGCCGATACGGAAAGAGCAAGGCAGTTTTGTGTCAAAAAATGAGCGTATAACGCGAAACAATACGCTTTAAGAGCCGCTGAGATGGGGCGCCGGGCATATCAGAGCGCCGTGCGTGGAATTCATCCTGATCGAGAGTAGGAAAGTCGCAGCTTGCGTCCTCGCCCGGAAGCGCCGCTCGCACAAATAATCAATCGATTGACTTATTTTATCAAAGGCGCTATAAAATGTCATGATCCAAGAACGCGACGACCTAAATCCGCCAGCTTCAGCCCGCGCCGAGATCGCGCGCCAGAAGATGCTGTCCGCTGCTCTCGATGTCTTCGGGCGCTACGGTTTCGATGGCGCCTCGACGCGCCAGCTGACTGAAGCCGCCGGCGTCAACCTGCAGGCGATCCCCTATTATTTCGGCAGCAAGGAAGGCCTCTACATCGCCACCGCCGAATATCTGATGATGAGGATCGATGCGCATGTCAGCGGCATGAGGGCGCGCATCGGCGCGCATCTGATGGCGCTCGACGCGGCCGGCGAGCCGCTCGTCGAAGCCGACGCCCGCCTCTTCCTGACCGAAGTTCTCCAGACCATGGTGACGCTCTTCGTCGCCAAGGAATCAGAACCCTGGGCCCGCTTCCTCATCCGCGAGCAGATGGAGCCGACCGAAGCTTTCAAGCGGGTTTATCGGGGCATCATGCGGCCGATGATCGAAATGGGCCGGCGCCTGGTCGGCGCCATTCTCGGCGAGGACCCGGCGTCCGAACATGTGCGCCTGCGCACTTTCAACCTCGTCGGCAGCATCCTCATCTTCCGCTTTGCCCACGCCTCCGTACTCGCCCAGATGGAATGGGACGCCTTCGGCCCGGAACAGGTGGAAATCCTGCGGGGCCTTGCTGCCGAACTGGTCGATGTCATCGGCCCGCCGAAAGGAGGCGCAGCATGAAACGCATCCTTCCGCTCGTGATCCTTCTCCTCCTTGCCGCAGGTGCCGCCGCCTGGTGGTATGGCTTGCCCGAACGGCTCGGCTGGCTGCCCGAGGCGCGGCGCGAATTCGTTCTTTACGGCAATGTCGATATTCGTCAGGTCTCGCTCGGCTTCCGCGTCAGCGGCCGCCTCTCCGAACTGCGCGTCGACGAGGGCGATGTCGTCAGGAGCGGCACGGTTCTGGCGAAGCTCGACGCCGCCCCCTATGAATTCGCCGTCCGCTCCGGCGAGGCCAATGCTGCGGCCCTTCGCGCGACGCTCGACAAGCTGAAGGCTGGCCCGCGGCCGACCGAGATCGCCCAGGCGCGAGCTGCCTACGACGAAAGCCTCGCGGATCTGCAGAATGCCAACCTCGCTTACGACCGCGCCCGCCAGCTTCGCCCGCAGGGCACGATTTCCGAAGCGAACCTCGACCAGGCGACCGCCGCAAAGGCGATGGCCGCCGCCCGCTCGCAATCCGCCAACGAGGCGCTGAAGCTGCTGCAGGAAGGCTCGCGCGTCGAGGATATCGCCGCCGCCGACGCCCAGCTGAAGGCCGCCGAGGCCACACTCGCCTCGGCCCGAACCTCGCTCGCAGACACCGAACTGCGTGCTCCGAACGACGGCGTCATCCTCTCGCGGGTGCGGGAGAACGGCGCGATCGTCTCGCCGGCCGATACCGTCTTCGTGCTTTCCCTGACAACGCCGGTCTGGGTGCGCAGCTATGTCGCCGAACCCGATCTCGGCCGCATCCACCCCGGCATGAAAGTATCCGTCGCCTCCGATACCCTGCCGGATAGACCCTATGAAGGCACCATCGGCTTCATCTCGCCGGTCGCCGAATTCACGCCGAAGTCGGTGGAAACGCCTGAACTGAGGACCGATCTCGTCTATCGCCTGAGGATCGTCATCGACAGGCCCGGCCCCGACCTGCGGCAGGGCATGCCGGTCACCGTGCGGCTGTCCACGCCGCCGGCAGGCGGACAATGACTGCCCCCGAACCCGGTCGGGACGCCAAGCCGCTCGTTCGGATCGACGGCGTCACCAAACGCTTCGGTGATGCGCCCGCAGCCCTCGACGCCGTCTCCGGCGTCATCGGCGGCGGCGCGATCACCGGCCTCGTTGGCCCCGACGGCGCCGGCAAGACGACGCTGATCCGGCTGATGACCGGCCTGATGCTGCCCGACACCGGAACGATGGAAGTTCTGGGCTTCGACACCAGAAAGAACGCCGCCGCCATTCAGACGGCGATCGGCTACATGCCGCAGCGCTTCGGTCTTTATGAGGATCTCTCGGTGCAGGAGAACCTCGACCTCTATGCCGATTTGCGCGGCCTGCCGAAGAGCGAACGCGCCGGCGCCTTCGACGAACTGCTGACCTTCACCGACCTCAAGCGCTTCACCGGCAGGCTCGCCGGAAAGCTCTCCGGCGGCATGAAACAGAAGCTCGGCCTTGCCTGCGCGCTTCTGAAAAAGCCGCGCCTGCTGCTGCTCGACGAACCGGGCGTCGGCGTCGATCCGATCTCGCGCCGCGACCTCTGGAAGATGGTCGAGAACCTGACGAAGGAAGGCATCGGCGTGGTCTGGTCGACCGCCTATCTCGATGAGGCCGAAGCCTGCGACCACGTGCTGCTCTTGAACCAGGGAAAACTGCTCTTCTCGGGAAAACCGAATGAAATGACCGAGCGCGTCAGCGACCGCGTCTTCCGGGTATCCGATGTCACCGGCCGCCGTCGGCAGGTTCTCGCCGAACTCCTGCAGGCCGATGGCGTCATCGACGGCGTGATTCAGGGCGAGGCGATCCGCCTCGTCGCGGCCAGCGGCAAGACGCCCGATATCGGCAAGGCCGGCAACGGCGCATCGCTTTCCCCTGCCCCACCGCGTTTCGAGGACGCATTCGTCGATATGCTCGGCGGCGGCCCCGGCGGCCGCTCCCGGCTCGCCGAAGCGCAAGAGCCGCTGAAGGCCGAGGGCGACCGCCCGGTGATCGAGGCGAGGGGCTTGACCAAGCGCTTCGGCGATTTCACCGCCGCCGACGACATCAGCTTCGATATCCGCCGCGGCGAGATCTTCGGCCTGCTTGGGCCAAACGGCGCCGGCAAGTCCACCACCTTCAAGATGCTCTGCGGCCTGCTGAAACCGACCGGCGGCGAAGGCCGTGTCGCCGGTTTCGATCTTCGCCGCGACGCTGCCGAAGCGCGCAATCAGCTCGGCTATATGGCACAGAAATTCTCGCTCTATGGCGATCTTACAGTCATGCAGAACCTGGAATTCTTCGCCGGCGTCTATGGCCTTCGCGGGCAGCGAAGACGCGAGCGCATAGAGCTGATGGCCGATATTTTCGATTTCGGCCGCCACGCCCGTGAACCCGCCAAGGACCTGCCGCTCGGGCTCAAGCAACGCCTGGCGCTTGCCTGCGCCGTCATGCACGAACCGCGTGCCCTCTTCCTCGATGAACCGACCTCGGGCGTCGATCCGATCACTCGCCGCGAGTTCTGGACGCATATCAACGGCTTGGTCGAAAAAGGCGTCACCGTGCTCGTCACCACCCATTTCATGGACGAGGCGGAATATTGCGACCGCATTTCGCTGATCTACCGCGGCCGCTCGATCGCACTCGGTTCTCCCGATGAGTTGAAGGCACGCGTCGCGACAAAGGACGCGCCGGATCCGACGATGGAGGACACCTTCATCGCGCTGGTGCAACAATCGGAAGCGGAGGATGCGGCATGAGCATTTCCTCCGGCCGGCTCCGGCGTCTTGCAGCTCTGGTGCGCAAGGAAAGCTTCCAGGCGATCCGCGACCCGAGCAGCATCCTCATCGCCTTCGTGTTGCCGCTGATCCTGCTCTTCCTCTTCGGCTACGGCGTCTCGCTCGATACAACGCGTACCCGCATAGGCCTCGTGACCGAGGAGATGACGCCGCTGACGCAGGACCTCGCGGCCAGCTTCCGGGCCTCGCGCTATTTCGACGTGGCGATCGGCCGTGACCGCCGCCTGTTCGAAGAAGATCTCGTGATCGGACAGGTGCGCGGCATCGTCGTCATCCCGGCCGATTTCACCACCCGTTATACCGCCGGCAACCGCCCGCAGGTCCAAGTGATTGTCGACGGCTCCGATCCGAACACGGCGAACTTCGTCCAGAACTATGCGCAGGGCGCCGTTGTCAACTGGGAACAGCAGAGGCAGGCGGACGTCGCCTCCCACAGTCCCGCCATCACAGTCGAGCAGCGCTTCTGGTTCAATCCGGAGCTGACCAGCCGCAATTTCCTCGTGCCGGGCTCGATCGCCATCGTCATGACGCTGGTCGGCACGCTGCTGACCTCACTCGTCGTCGCCCGCGAATGGGAGCGCGGGACGATGGAAGCAATGATGGCGACGCCGGTGACGGCCGTCGAGCTGCTTGCCGGCAAGATCCTGCCCTATTTTCTGCTCGGCCTCACCTCGATGACGCTCTGCGTGCTGCTTGCGGTCTTTCTCTTCGGCGTGCCGTTCCGCGGCTCCGTCGCCGGCCTTTATGCGCTGTCGGCCGCCTTCCTGATCCCGGCGCTCGGGCAAGGCCTGTTGATCTCGACGGCAACCAAGAACCAGTTCCTCGCCTCGCAGCTGGCGCTGATCTCCGCCTTCCTGCCGGCCTTCCTGCTCTCGGGCTTCCTGTTCGAGATCAACTCCATGCCCAAGATCATCCAGTGGATCACCTTCATCGTGCCGGCGCGCTACCTGATCCCCAGCCTGCAGACGGTGTTTCTCGCCGGCGACATCTGGCCGATGTTCGGTCGAGCAGTCTCGGTCATGCTGACGATCGGCGGCGTCATGTTCGTCCTGGCCGCACGCAGCACCAGAAAGAGGATCGGCTGAGATGGGATGGACAAGGCTCTACGCCCTCATCGTCAAGGAATTGCTCGCCGTGCTGCGCGACCCCAAGGGCCGCGCCATCCTGATCGGCCCGCCGATCGTCCAGCTCCTCGTCTTTTCGTATGCGGCGACGCTCGAAGTGCGCAATGTCGACGTCATGATCCTCAACCGCGACAGCGGCCATTGGGGCCAGGAGCTGATCGAGCGCATCGATGGCTCGCCGACCTTCCGCAATATCGAGATCGCCGCCGAACAGGCGCAGGTCCAGGTGGCTATCGACAATCAGGCGGTCATCGCGGCGGTCGAAATCGGCCCGGATTTCTCCCGCAATATCGAAGCGGGAACGCCGACCGACCTGCAGGTGGTGCTCGACGGCCGCCGTTCCAACGCCTCGCAGATCGTCGCGGGCTACCTCTCGCAGATCGGCGCGACGCTTGCCGCCGAGACACCGGCCGGCAAACGCGCCGGCGCCAGCATCGTCTCATCCGTGCCGCGCAACTGGTTCAACCCGAACCTCACCTATCAATGGTTCATGGTGCCGAACCTGATCGCCAGCATCGCGCTCCTGATCGGCCTGATCGTCACGGCGCTGTCGATCGCCCGCGAGCGCGAGCTCGGCACCTTCGACCAACTGATGGTCTCGCCGTTGCGCCTGCACGAGATCCTGATCGGCAAGCTGATCCCGCCGATGATGATCGGCCTCTTCCACATCACCGTCTATATCCTCGCCGCCGTCTTCCTCTTCGAGGTGCCGCTGCGCGGCTCGCTCTTCCTGCTTTACGGCAGCGCCATCTTCTATCTCGGTTCTGTCGCCGGCCTCGGTCTTTTCATCTCGGCGCTGTCGATGACGCAGCAGCAGGCGATCCTCGGCGCCTTCCTCTTCATGGTCCCGGCCATGCTGCTCTCCGGCTTCGCGACCCCGATCGAAAACATGCCGGGCTGGCTGCAGCCGATAACCTACGTCAATCCGCTGCGCTATTTCCTGGTGATCGTCAAAGGCGTTTTCCTCAAGGATATCCCGTTGAGCGAAGTGGTGAACCAGACCATCCCGCTGGCGCTGATCGCCACCGTCACGCTCAGCGCCGCCGCCTGGCTCTTCCGCCGGCGCCTGGAATAATCCCAGTCCCACACATGCTGCGGCCGTCTCACAGAATGTAAACCGGCCTTCCAAAGCGTGACTCTTTGCTGCTGGAACCTCGATTTGGCGTCGTCGTTACCCAAACGCAACCCCAGCAAAGGAGAAGCAAAATGTACAAGATTCTACTTGTCTCCAGCGCCCTTGCGCTGTCGTCGCTTGCCACCAACGCCCTGGCTGACGGAGCCGTGACCGGCGCTGCCGGCGGCGCCATCACCGGCGCGATCGTCGGTGGCCCCGTAGGCGCTGCCGTGGGCGGCATAGCCGGCGGTGTTGCCGGCGCCGTGGTCGATCCGCCGCCGCGTGAGGTCGTTACCTACGTTCAGCAGCAGCCGGCCCCGACCTCCCGCGTGGTCGTCGAGCAGCCGATCGTCGTCGGCAAGCCGCTTCCGGCCGATGTCGTCGTCACTCCGGTGCCCGACAACCCGAAATACGCCTATACGGTCGTCAACGATCGTCGTGTGATCGTTGAACCCCGCACCCATAGAGTCGTGCAGGTCATCGAATAATCAAGCGGTCGAGACCGCCTGCTGCGGCTCGACCACCTCCGGCCCCGCTTCGGCGGGGCCTTTTTTCTACGTTTGCACCAACAATCAATCGGCGCGCGATAGCACGGCAAACCGTCGTCTGAACGGCGGCTTCCATATTCCAAGCGGAGATCAGACTTTCAGCTCGCGACGCTCGCGCTCCGTCACCATGGCAAGGTCGAGGACCTTCTGCAGGTTGGCGGCGTGGCGGAAGTTGGGGTCGGGCTGGATGCCGCTTGCCACCGCTTCGGCGAAGCGCTGGTAGTTGGTCGGCACCGGCGGCACTTCGATCTCCTTCCAGGTGGCGGTCTCGGCATCCTCTCCGAGGCACCCCCGCAACTCGGACTCGGCCGGGCGATGGATGACCTCGAGGCTGCCCTTTTCGCCATAGATGCGCAGCTTCAGCTCATTCAGATGGCCCGTCGCCCAGCGGCTGGCATGGATGACGCCGAGCGCGCCGTTGGCGAAATCGACAGCCATGGTAAAGCTGTCATTGGCGTCGAGCATATACTCGCCGATCTGGCCGCCCGGCGCCTTGTTGAACGTCTTCAGCCGGGCAAAGACGTGGTCGATGTCGGTCGCGGCGCCATACGCGGCGAAATCGAGGATGTGGATGCCGACATCGCCGAGCACCCCGTTCGAGCCGTGGCCGGTGGAAAGCCGCCACAGCCAGGTCGATTCGGTGCGCCAGTCGCCCCAGGCGCGCGAGACGAGCCAGCTCTGGAGATAGGAGGCCTCCACATGCTTGATCGTGCCGAGTTCGCCGGCGAGCACCATTTCGCGGGCGCGCTGCAGCGGCGCGACGTTGCGATAGGTGAGATTCACCATGTTGATGACACCGGCCTTTTCGGCCGCTTCCGTCATCTCCAGCGCCTTCGGATAGTTTTCCGCCAGCGGCTTCTCGCAGAGCACATGTTTGCCGGCCGCAATCAGCGCCATGGTGGTCGGGTGATGGATGCGATCGGGCGTGATGTTCGTCGCCGCATCGAACTCACCCCAGGCGATCGCCTCATCCAATGAATGAAACCGCTTCTCGATGTTGAACTTGTCGGCAAAGGCGGAAAGCCGATCGGGATCGGTGTCGACGGCGCCAACCACCGTCACGCCGTCGATTTTGCTGAAGTGGGTGAGCTGGTTTTTCGCCATCACGCCCGTGCCAAGAACGAGTAGTCGCATGAATGCTCCTCAGCGGTAACCGGCTTCGCCGGCGTGGTGCAGTTTCGGGCCGCGTTCGACGATCGGCTCCAATGCCTTTTCCACCGGCACATTTGGAGCGTCGGTAATGCCAGTCAACGCGCCTTCAGGGTTGTAGGCCCACTTGACGCCGTTGATCAGCACCTTCTGGACGGTGGCGTCGTGATAGGTCGGATAGGTCTCATGGCCCGGGCGGAAATAGAAGATGTTGCCGGCGCCGCGGCGCCAGGTCAGGCCCGAGCGGAACACTTCCCCGCCCTGGAACCAGGAGATGAACACCGTTTCGAGCGGCTCCGGCACCGAGAACTGCTCGCCATACATTTCCTCGTTCTCGAGCTCGAAATGCTCGCCGATGCCGGCGGCGATCGGATGGCGGGGGTTGATCGTCCACAGCCGCTCGCGCTCGCCCGCCTCGCGCCATTTCAGCGCGCAGGGCGTGCCCATCAGCCGCTTGAAGATCTTCGAGAAATGGCCGGAATGCAGGACGAGAAGCCCCATCCCTTCCCAGACGCGCTTGGCGACGCGCTCGACGACGACATCGGAGACCGCGCCATGATCCTTGTGACCCCACCAGGTCAGGACGTCGATTTCGGCAAGGCGGGCCTCGCTCAGCCCGTGCTCCGGCTCCTGCAGCGTCGCCGTGATCGCGGAGATGGCGGGATCGGTATTCAGCGCATTGGCGATCGTCGTATGCATGCCTTCCGGGTAGATGCCCCGGACGACCGCATTGGTATTCTCGTGGATATTCTCTCCCCAGACGACGGTGCGTATGGCCATGCTGTGCTCCTCTGGAAGCTGGAAGGATCGTTAGGTGGGAAAGGCAGAATTCAAAGCGCTTTGGAAAAAGGCGCCGGGTGCGCCTCGATCTCCACAACGTCCGAGCAACACATAGCGCTTTGTCAGGAGTTTGACAAAGGGGAAATTTTCTCTCGTGAGACGCCGGAGGATCCTCTGAGATATAACAATGAAATCAATGAGAAACGGATTTCGAGAACAGATTGACGACGATGACGCCCGATATGATCAGTCCGAGGCCGACAATGGCCGGCAGGTCGAGGCGCTGCTTGAAAAAGATCAGGCCGACCGAAGAAATCAGCACGATTCCCAAAGCGCTCCAAATCGCATAGGCGATGCCGACGGGAATGCTCTTCAGCGTCAAGGACAGGCAATAGAAGGCCGCCGCATAACAGGCGACGACAAGCGCCGTCGGCCCGATGCGGGTAAACTGCTGCGACAATTGCAGCGCCGTAGTGCCGATGACTTCGAGCACGATGGCTGCAAAGAGCAGCCCGTAGATGGCGGCCTGGCTCATGACGAATTCCTTTTCGGATTACTTTCCCGTGAGCTCGACGAGACGGCTGATGAGATTCCGCCTCAGAGCACTGCTGATGTCGTGGCTCTCCAACGTGTCGGCGAACCACAGCCCGTCGGCGGCGAACCGCACGATTTGTGCATCGAGCGAGGAGTCGGTGCCGACATATTCCTCAGCCCGCGCCTGCACCCATTGGCGCCAGCGAAGGCGCGGCCTGGGTTCGGCGAGAAGCGCGATCGTCACCTGCGTCCAGCTCCTGGAATCGTCGGGGCGATCCTTGAGACCGGACACCGCCCTGAGATAGGCCCGGGTGAAGCGCCCCTGCGGCACGGGATCGCCGCGCATCAGCTCCTCGATATCCGCATCGAACCTTTCGAGCAGACTCTCGAAAAGCGCGTCGAGCAGCGCATTCTTCGTCGGGAAGTGATGCAGCAATCCGCCCTTGCTGACGCTGGAGGCGGCGGAGACCGCATCAAGTGTCACGGCCGCCATGCCTTCGCTGGCTGCAAGACGCGCTGCGACCTCCAGCAATTCCTGGCGCACGAGAGCCGGTTGTTTCTTGCGATGATGAGCGTTTGACATGAAAAATAAAGATACCGTCCAGACGGTTTTGTCAAGAGGAATCGGTGCAAACCCCTGCTCCACAGGCATTATGCGCGAAACGCCGCGGCACCTTGATGACAGTTGCGATCATTTTCCATCAGGTGCATGAAGGATCGGGGAATGGCATGATATCGGGGATGGTTTCGTGACGGAGAAGGTCACCACTCTATACGAGGCGATCGGCGGCGATCCCGCCGTGCGGGCGCTGACCAACCGCTTCTATGCGCTGATGGATACGCTGCCGGAGGCAAGCAACGTGCGTGCTGTGCACCCGCCGAGCCTCGAAGGCAGCGAAGAGAAATTCTACGAATATATGACCGGCTATCTCGGCGGCCCGTCGCTTTATACCGACAAGCGCGGCCATCCGCGCCTGCGCAGCCGCCATTTCGTCGCCGAGATCGGCCCGGTCGAGCGCGACGAATGGCTGCTCTGTTTCCGCCGCGCGCTCGACGAGACGATATCGAGCCAGGCGCTGCGCGATCTCATCTGGGCGCCGGTCGAGCGCCTTGCCTATCACATGCAGAATAAGGCCCCTGACGACAAGGAACAACCATGAGCCTGAACGCGCGCCTGGAGCCGGTGCTCTATCTCTTTGCCGGCCTGTTCGGCGTCGCCGGCGTGGCGCTCGCCGCGCTTGCCGCCCATGGCGGCGGTGAGGCCAACCTTGCGGCATCCGCCTCCGCCATGTGCCTCGCGCACGCCCCCGCCCTGCTCGCCTTGGCTCTCGGCAGCGCCAAGCTCAAAAGCGCCTGGCTGGCCGGTTTTCTGATGATTGTCGGAACGCTGCTCTTTGCCGGCGATCTGGTCTCGCTGCGTTTTGCCGGTTCCGGCCTCTTCCCTTATGCCGCGCCCACCGGCGGCTGGGCGATGATGCTCGGCTGGCTGGCCGTGGCGGCGGGTGCTGTCTTGCGAGTTCGCTCCTGAGAGAGCTTTGACTCATCCGCAACTGGGCGGCGTATGGAAGGCACCCCCTCTCCTCCCTCATCCCTGTGCTCGTCACAGGGATCCAGTGCGCCCAAGTCCTTGGGCGCGGAAGACTCATTCATTGCAGAGAGTTAATCACGGCGCGGACGCGCCGTGGCTGGATTCCTGTGACGAGCACAGGAATGAGGGAGGATAAAGAACCCTCGCCTTCTCCATACAAACGCATCAACCGCTATCAGATACCCTCGACCAAAATTAAAACCGTCAAAAACCGGCGGCCCTTTATACATCGCCTTGTGGTCTCCGGCATTGCGATGCGCAGCGCGAAAATTCTCGGACTTCGTCCAGTTCTGAAAATCCTCTTCGCTCTTCCAGACCGTGTGCGAGGAATAGAGCGTATAACCCTCTTCTTCGTTGCCCTTGCCGCGCAGCAGCCGGAATTCGACGAAACCGGGCACCTCGGCCAGGCCGGAATCGCGATTGCGCCAGACCGTCTCGAAATCGCCCTCACTCCAGGTTACGACCTTGAAGCGGTTCATTGCGATATACATGGAATCTCCTCAGGCTTTCCGTTTGCCCGCCCTTATCGCAGGTGAGGGAAAGGCGAGAATATTATTGCCGTTTGCCGCCGCCGCGCCAAGCGGTCTTGTCGCCGCTTCCCCAGGCATTCGCGCCTCCCAGGTCGGGAACAGCGTCACATTCTGGTAGATCTGCCGGCGTTCGGCATGCTGCTGAAAAAGCTCGTAAAGCTCGGGCACGAGGCCGTCGCCGCTCTGCGCGGCGAGCTTGTGCAGGCCGATCATGGTGAAGCCGTCGGGGCGCTTGTCATTCATCGGGAATTGTCTCGTTCGTTCATCGTCTGCAGCGCACGTTCCAGGCTGGACTTGCTGCCGTTTCGAAGCGGGATGAAGGCCTTGCTGAACTTCTTGCAGCCGGTCTTCACGCGCAGGCAGGCATCATGGCTGATACAGTCGATGGGGCAGAACACGCAGTCGACAGAGGGTAGCAAGGTGTCGATGCGCGAAACCGCCTCGCGCAGGCCGCCATCGTGATGAATGAGCTCGGCGCCGAAATTACTGGCGATCTGGCGCAGATGCGCCACCTGGCAGTCGCGGCCGCCGACATAAAGGAAACTGCGGCCATCCAGTTTGGTTCGTCCGTTGGATGCCTGGCCGACCTCCTCGCCCGCGCTGTCGCGGACCTCCCGGTTCGATCCCTTCTTGCCCTTGCGAGCCATATGCCACCCGTTCGCTCGTTGATCGTCACACGATTCCTGCGTGTGCAGACGGACATTATTAAACTGGATTTATGCAGTAAAGTATAAAGTTGATTACTTTTATCATATTATCTTGTGACCTGGACCTCCTGGGAAAAGGTCCAGCTAGCCTTCCCCCACTCGGAAGGCAGAGGTGGGAAAGGCGCCGCGCGCCGCACACCATCCAAAACAGCTTTATCCAACTCCGCAACACCCGAACTGCGAGCAACGGAAACCGATGCCACCCTACCTGTTCCGTTAATCGTCAATTGAACCTTGACGGTGATACTACCGCCCTTGTTCTTGTATTCATTGGGCACGCGAACAGCACGCCGGATCCGCTTCTGTACCTTGCCCGGGTAGTTGGCTACGGCCGCGCTTCCCACACCATCACTTCCGCCCGTCGCGGTTGATGTTCCATCAATTTCCGGCCCGTTCTGACCGCTGACCACGCCCCTCGTCCGGTCTTCACGATCTAAGCCCTTGTCCCCACCCGCAGGTTTCGCCTTCTTCTGAAGCTGTTTCTTTTCCACCGGTTTCGGCTTGTCAGCCTTTGGCTTCGGTTTTGTCGCCGGCTTTTCTTCAGGCTCCGGCGAGACCTCTGCAGTCTCGACAGGTTTTATTTCTTCCGGCGGAACTTCGGTGGGCTGTAGCGCCATTGGCGCTATCTCTGCCGGTACTAATGCCTGCTGGACTTCAGGCGTCGGCTGTTCGGGCAAAGTCGTCGCCGTCGGCTGAATGACGGAAGATTCTGCAGGACTCTCCGAGACAAGCACCTCTGGCTCGGCGGCAACAACGGTCTCAGGAGAAACGTGCGTAACGTCCTGCACCGGCGGCACGGACTCCGCCGTTTCGGTTTCTACCGGCTGGATCTGCTCCGGCGGCAGGGCCGTAGCATTTAGCTCAGTGGCCTCTTCCGATTGAACTGTAGCCGGTTCAACCTCTTCCGCCGCAACTTGCTCGGGCTGCCGTTCTAATTCCGGATCACCCGCCGATGTCTGATTAACGTCAGAATCGCCATAAACGACGACGCTGACAGCTTCACCAGCGTCTTCGATTGCTTCGTCCGGCGGTCGTGACACAAATAAGCTGAGAGCAACCACCAAACCTGCGTGAAAAAGGAACGAACCGACACACGTCAGCGCCACCCGCCGCCGCACCGGCTTCTGCTCGTCTTCCTGCTTCTCCACCGCCGCATCCATCGGCGGCGCAGAAGCGGGAGCGGCCGGTTCGGGTTCCGGATGATCGGGAAAGGAAGAGATCTGCGCAAAACGCGTGTAGTGGATCACCGTCTCGCCGGCAGGCTGCCGCTGCGCGTTGCGCAGTTCGGGAAGCTCGTGGCCGGGGTGCATGCCGGGCATGTTGTCGTTCAGGCTGGTGTCGGCGCTCTCCTCCCCGATGAGCACGTGTCTCGATCTGGATTTCGCTGAAATCGCCATTCTTTACGCCTCGGACAGCCGGAAAACATGTCCGCCGGGTTCATCCCGGCGTCTTCTCATCCTTCGAAAGGAACGGAGATCTGCGAGCGGGTGACGAGACCCTTCATGCATTCACCGGCGACCGGCCCGTCGCAGACCGGTGTGTCGTTGATGAGGATGCGGGTCACGCTCTCGCATTTGACATTCGGCATGTCGAACTGGCGCACGCGCTTCTTGCCTTGCGGGAGATCGCGGAAGTCGAGAACGGTGATCCGGTCGACGGCATTCTTGTCGTTGAAGAAGGCAAGCTCGAAGGAAACCTTGTTGATGGCGGCGGGTAGCGTGTTGAGCGCCACGAAAGTCATCATGCAGCCCTTCTGCGAGGGCGCCAGCGCATTGAGTTCGACATCGAGGGAGGCTGCCGGCGCCGCATCCTGCGCCTGGGCTACGCTTGCAACCGTCATCACCAAGCTGGCCGCAAAGGCCGCAAACCTACCCGTCATAATCGTCTCCGCATTGTCGCGAGCCGTCAACGGACGGCTTCGTAGCAGCAATCTCACAAACTTGACTGCATTAGTCTTCTATTGCGTTTTTAAAAAACCATGAGTCTGAAAGTCAAGTTAATTGTAAACCCAATCGGAGAGCGTAGATGGCCGGTCTCACGGAATTGCCAGCCGAAATAACGGTCAAAAGCCAGACACCTTTAAGAATGTGCCACCGTCCTGCGAGCTGCCGGCGCAGCACCGGATCGTCGAAAGCGCATGGGCCTGACCTCGGGCCAAAATCTGCACCCCGTCAAATCAGATCAGACGACCGCCGCAGCTCTCGCCTCCGTCGACCTTGTCGGCTTCGACGGCCGCTTTTGCCAGCGAGCAGCGGCGCGTGCAGCTTACCCGCGTTCTCTGTCAGATTTCCGAACCCGTCGTCGACGGCAAGCCCTGCTGGCTGCTGCTCGACGAAAACCGTTTCGAGCCTCGACATCAGCCCCAGCTGACGATCATGATGCACGACCTGAACCTGACCGCTCTTTTTGCCGACCGCGTCGTCCTGATCAAATCACCCGGCTCGCCCCGCCGGAAGCATCAAGGAAGTGCTGACAGACGAGACGATGCTCTCGGCCTTCGGTTGCGCGCTGCGAATCAACCAGATCCCGGCCGACGGCACGCCTTTCGCCCTCGCCCCACAGCGCCCTCTCCCCTGCCGGAGCCTGCGCGGGCGGAACTTTTGCCCCCGCAACACGTTGTCGGCAATGATCTAGGTCAATGCCGGGCGACATCATTCATGCAACGGACGGTGGTGACCCCTCGTGCGAAAATAGGCGGGCTTGCGCGCGCCCACCAATGGAGACAGCCATGAGCTATTCTATATTCCAGTCCGGCCGCAGCCGCCGCAACGGCACCTTCCACAATCTCGAATCCGGTATAGAAGACCAGATCGAAGCATTGCGCGACGAGCTTGCCGAACTGACGCGTCTGGTCGGCAAAAACTCACGACACCAGAGCGAGAAGTTTCGCAGCCAGGCGAGCGCCGGCTTTGAGGAACTGCTCGGCCGCAGCGAGGATCTGCTGCGCGAACTGCAGCACGGTTACGAGCGCGGCGCAACAGAAATGCGCGAGACGGTGCGCAATCATCCGCTGGCAACAATCGGCGCCGCTGCCGCTTTGGGCTTGGCCATCGCCTTCCTCGCCCGTCGCTGAGGAAGCGCGATGCTGTCGATCCTCAGCCTGCTGACGGGCGCAAGCGTGCATCGCACCCTCGCCCGCGCCAAACGCACCAGCATCTTCATCGCGGTTGCCGCGCTCTTCCTCCTCACAGCCTATGCGCTGGCGGTGGCCGCCGGCGCCATTTGGCTCGCCGGCATCTACGGTCCGCTCGCCGCCGTCCTCTTCCTGGCCTTCGGCGCGCTGCTGGTCGCAATCATTGTGCTGGTGGTGATGTCGATCATCAACGCCCGCGAGGCACGCCGCGCCCGCGATCGCCGCGCGGCGCTGGAATCTCTGGCGACGGTAGGCATCGGCCTCGTCCGAGCCCAACCGCTGCTCACCGCCGGGGTTCTAGCCGCGATTGTCGCGGCCAACCTTATGGGTTCGAAGCGGGAGGATTGATCGGCATAGATGCTCCTGATCGTTCTGAGAAGGGGCGATGAAAAGCGAATTTGCACACCAACGGAGGGTTTGGGTAGGACGCCCACCCCAACCTCCCTCATTCCTGTGCCTGTCACAGGAATCCAGCCATGGCGCGTCCGCGCCGTGAATGACTCTCATCAAAACAAAATTAGTCTCTCGCGCCCAAGGACTTGGGCGCACTGTATTCCTGGGACAAGCACAGGAATGAGGGAGGAAAGGTAAGCGCTGGAATGGCGAAGCCATCACGTGGGGCGTCATCGCCCATCCAACGACCCAAAATGCGCGCCCAGGAAGGACGCCCGGCGCCTCCCATTCACAATCCCTCTCAAAACGCAAAAGCCTTCGAGGTCAGCGGCGCCGAAGTGGCGTCGGGGCCGAAATCGGCCTCGCCGGAAATCTGCAGCAGTTCCTGCAGGCGCTGCCGCGCGCGGTTGACGCGGCTCTTGATGGTGCCGACGGCGCAGCCGCAGATTTCCGCGGCCTCCTCGTACGAAAATCCCGAGGCGCCGACGAGGATGATCGCCTCGCGCTGGTCCGGCGGCAGCTGATCGAGCGCCTTCTTGAAATCCTGCAGATCGAGCGCGCCATATTGCGAGGGATGCATGGCCATCGATTCCGTGAACAGCCCATCGCTGTCCTGCACCTCGCGACCGCTCTTGCGCATCTGGCTGTAGAGTTCGTTACGCAGGATTGTGAAGAGCCAGGCCTTCATATTGGTGCCCATCTCAAAATGATCCTGCTTGGCCCAGGCCTTCATGATCGTGTCCTGGACGAGATCGTCGGCGCGATCATGCCGTCCGATCAGCGAAATGGCAAAAGCGCGAAGGCTAGGGAGGGCCGCCAGCAATTCCCGCTTGAAGCTGGGTTGCAGTTTCTCTTCCATGCGACGATCCTATTCGGCCATCTTGGCAGAAGCCATCATTTCAGCATGGTCGAGCTTTTCGAGAAGGTCGAGAAAACGATCGGGGATCGCCTCTTCCTGTGCCGCGGCATAGAGCGACCGCAGCTTGACGCCGATCTGATTGTTCGGGTCCAGAATATCGCTTGCCCGCAGCTCCAGCTTCCGCTGATCCGCCGCCTCTTTATTGCGTGTAGTCATCAACTCGTCTTCTCACCGTTATCTGTTCCAGAGGCGTGCAAATCACGAAATCCACCACCGACACCGACCGTTCCACTATCGATGTCGCTGGTATTTGCCGCGGCATGGGTCAAAATGCTACGCCCTTTCTTTGTCGGGTGGGATAATGCGGCGCGACAAAAAAAGTTCCTGCCCTTCCGGAACTTTTTTACCAAGGCAGCGTTAACCGCCCATTGAACCTACGACCGGCCTGCATACGGGAGCCTTTGATGACACTTTCTACTCGAATTGCGCCGCACCTTCCTTATCTGCGTCGCTATTCCCGCGCCCTTACCGGCACCCAGACTTCAGGTGACGCTTACGTCGCCGCCGTTCTCGAAGCCATTATAGCCGACCTGTCGATCTTCCCGGATACGCCAAATGACCGGGTCGCGCTTTACAAACTGTTCACGCAACTGTTTGGTTCCACTGCGGTCCAGATTCCAGAGCCGACCTCCCCTTATGCGTGGGAACAGCGCGCCACACTCAACCTGTCCAAGGTTTCGCCGGGCGCCCGTCAGGCCTTCCTGCTCGCTTCGGTGGAGAATTTCCGCGTTGGAGAAATCGCGGAAATTCTCGAACTCGATGAACAGGACGTCATGCAGTTGCTCGACAAGGCCTCGCAGGAAATCTCCCGTCAGGTCGCAACCGACATCATGATTATCGAGGATGAACCGCTGATCGCTATGGATATCGAGCAGATGGTCGAAAGCCTCGGCCATCGCGTCACCGGCATTGCCCGCACGCATGCCGAAGCCGTCGCGCTTTACAACAAGACCAAACCGAGCATGGTGCTCGCCGACATCCAGCTTGCCGACGGCAGTTCCGGCATAGACGCGGTCAACGACATCCTCAAGACGTCGAGCGTGCCGGTGATCTTCATCACCGCATTCCCGGAACGGCTTTTGACGGGCGAACGCCCCGAACCCACTTTCCTCGTCACCAAACCGTTCAACCCCGACATGGTCAAGGCCCTGATCAGTCAAGCGCTTTTCTTCAATGAATCGACCAAAGTAGCCGCCTGAGACGCAATTTTCCGGTTCTCGGAACCAAACCGCCGAGACAGGCGTTCCGGTGCTACCGGGGCGCCCCGATGACTTTAACGGTTTTTGCAGCGCTTTATTCTAGAGTTGGCAGGCGGTTTCTCGCGGGCGTCCCGTTCAGCGACGCTCCGAGATGTCACAGGGAAAGGCGGCCGAGTGAATACGACTGAACCATTGTCGGGCACGCCTTTCACCTTCGAAGGCAAAGCCGCAATGATGGAGCGGGCGCTCGGCAGCGCCGGGATTTCGATCCTCTGCCAGGACGCCCGGCTTTCAATCTTCTACGTCGAAAATCTGCCGCCTCATTTCGCAGGGCTTTTTATGCCCGGCGGCAGTGATGCCACCCTTTTCGGCGATGCCCATGGGCAATATCTGACGGCGCTGAAACGCAAGGTGCTGGAGACTGGCATTCCCAACAATGCCGAGGTCGAAATCGATGTCGACGGCGAAATGCGTACCTATGAACTGAAGATCCAACGCACCGGCGACCGTGGCACACTTGGACTTCTGTCCGTGATGACCGAGGTCACTGAAAGCCGACATCGCGAAAAAGTGCTGAAATCGCTGCTGCGTGAGCTCTCGCACCGTTCGAAGAACCTTCTCGCTATCATTCAGGGAATTGCGACCCAAACAGCGCGCAACACGCTCTCGCTCGACAGTTTCCTCCTCAAGTTCCGCGGCAGGCTGCAATCGCTTTCCAACTCCCAGGACCTCGTCACGGATTCGAGCTGGCGGGGCGCCTATCTCTTCGAGCTCGCTGAAAAGCAGTTCGCTCCCTACTGGCCGGAGACATCAGGCTCCATGCCGATCTACGGCATCAATGCCCATCTGACGCCGAATGCCGCCGTGCATCTCGGCCTCGCCCTCCACGAGCTCATTGTCAACTCCGCCTCCTACGGGGCTATATCAGGCGGCGCCGCCTCAATCACGTTGAACTGCCGCGAAGCGATGATCAACGACAGGAAGGCAATCGAGATCGCCTGGGCCGAAGTGCTGCAGGACCAGTCGGAAGTCCATGAGTTCAGCGACAACAGCTTCGGCCGCACCGTGCTCGAGCGTGTCGTGCCCTCGTCTGTCAACGGCAAAGCGGAATTGAGCCTTGTGCCCGGCCGCATCGAATATCGTCTGACTATTCCGGAAACCGAATTCGAAATCTTCAAGCGTGTGTGAAGCCCGACACCGCTAACAACGAAAAACAGCCGGTGCGAGGGCGGCGCACCGGCTGTCTTCACTCACCGGGAGGGGACCGTGAGTACGTCCGGATAGTGGGTTGGGGGCGCGCATGTTGGGTCGATGCGATCACCATCCGGATACCGCAATAACGGTGAAGCTCGTGTTTGGTTCCCTGGCATTCGAAAAAAATCGTGTTTTTTTGATCTTTTTTCCGATGCCCTTCCCTCGCCGCACGCTCACATAAATCATCGGTCAGAACCGAAGAAATTAATGTTTGAAAAACAGATATTTACCGGCGCTTCGCCCAGGAGGATCCGTCAAAATTTTACCGTTTGATAAATTTTTAAACCTGAGTTACGCTTCCCCTCACAGGCCGTTTACCAATAATGAGGGAACTTCAATGGAACGACTGGAAACTGGGATTCATGCCGGCCGGCTTTCGCCCGCTGAGTATGAGGCTAATTTTTCCGATCTGCATCCGCGCCTCGACAATCACGAGGCGCTGGTCGCCGCCGACCGCTGTTATTTCTGTTATGACGCGCCGTGCATGACGGCCTGTCCCACCTCGATCGACATTCCGCTCTTTATCCGCCAGATTTCGACCGGCAATCCGCTGGGTTCGGCCAAGACGATCTTCGACCAGAACATCCTCGGCGGCATGTGCGCCCGTGTCTGTCCCACCGAAGAGCTGTGCGAACAGGCCTGCGTGCGCAACACGGCCGAGGAACGGCCCGTCGAGATCGGCCGCCTGCAGCGTTATGCGACCGATGCCGCTATGCAGACCGGCAAGCAGTTCTATGTCCGCGCTGAGGCGACAGGAAAGAAGATTGCCGTCGTCGGCGCCGGCCCGGCAGGCCTTGCCGCCGCCCATCGCCTGGCCGTGAAGGGTCATTCCGTCACGATTTACGACGGCAGGGAAAAATCCGGCGGCCTCAACGAATACGGCATCGCCACCTATAAAACAGTGGACGATTTCGCCCAGCAGGAAGTCGATTACATCATCTCGGTCGGCGGCATCGACGTCCGCCACGGCGCCCTCCTTGGCCGCGATTTCTCGCTCTCCGATCTGCAGTCGCAATATGACGCCGTCTTTCTCGCTATCGGTCTTGCCGGCGTCAATGCGCTGCGTATCGAGGGCGAAAACCTAGCCGGCGTCGACGACGCGGTCGATTTCATCGCCGCGCTCCGCCAGGCTGAAGACAAAAGCGAAATCGCCATCGGCCGCCGCGTCGTCGTGCTCGGCGGCGGCATGACGGCGATCGACGCTGCCGTGCAGGCAAAGCTGCTTGGCGCCGAGGAAGTGACCATCTGTTACCGCCGCGGCAAGGAGCACATGAACGCCTCGGAATACGAGCAGGATCTGGCCAGCTCGAAGGGCGTCATCATCCGTCACTGGCTGGCGCCGAAATCGATCCTGTCGCAGGACGGCAAAGTTGCCGCGATCGAAGTGGAATACACCAAGATCGTCGAAGGCCGCCTCGTCGGCACCGGCGAGACCGGCGTAATTGCCGCCGACCAGATCTTCAAGGCGATCGGCCAGACCTTTGATGCCGCGGGCCTCGGTGCGCTGCGCATGGAGTCCGGCCGCATCGCGGTCGACGTCGAAGGCCGCACCTCGCTCGACGGCGTCTGGGCCGGCGGCGACTGCGTGTTCGGCGGCGAAGATCTCACGGTTTCCGCCGTCGCCCATGGCCGCGACGCGGCTGAATCCATCCATCGCGCCCTCTCCGCAACAGCCGCTCCGGCTGTCGCGGTTGCTTGAAGGGGAGAATGAACAATGGCTGATCTCCGCAACAATTTCGTCGGCATCAAATCCCCGAACCCGTTCTGGCTGGCCTCCGCGCCGCCGACCGACAAGGCCTATAACGTCGAGCGCGCCTTCAAGGCCGGCTGGGGCGGCGTGGTCTGGAAGACGCTCGGCGAGGAAGGCCCGCCCGTCGTCAACGTCAACGGCCCGCGATACGGCGCGATCTTCGGCGCCGACCGCCGCCTGCTGGGCCTCAACAATATCGAGCTCATCACCGACCGCGACCTCTACACCAACCTGCGTGAAATGAAGCAGGTGAAGATGAACTGGCCGGACCGGGCGCTGATCGCCTCGATCATGGTGCCCTGCGAGGAACAGGCCTGGAAGTCGATCCTGCCGCTGGTCGAAGAGACCGGCGCCGATGGTATCGAACTCAATTTCGGCTGTCCGCACGGCATGTCGGAGCGCGGCATGGGCTCGGCCGTCGGCCAGGTCCCGGAATATATCGAAATGGTCGTGCGCTGGTGCAAGCAGTACACCCGCATGCCCGTCATCACCAAGCTGACGCCCAATATCACCGATATCCGCCGTCCTGCGCGGGCCGCCAAGGCCGGCGGCACCGACGCCGTTTCGCTGATCAACACGATCAATTCGATCGTCTCCGTCGATCTCGACAACTTCGCCCCCAACCCGACGGTCGGCGGCAAGGGCAGCCATGGCGGCTATTGCGGCCCGGCGGTCAAGCCGATCGCGCTCAACATGGTGGCCGAGATCGCCCGTGATCCCGAAACCTACGGCCTGCCGATCTCGGGGATCGGCGGCATCACCACCTGGCGGGACGCAGCCGAATTCCTGGTTCTCGGCGCCGGCAACGTCCAGATCTGCACGGCGGCGATGACCTATGGCTTCAAGATCGTGCAGGAGATGATAACGGGGCTCTCCGACTGGATGGACGAAAAGGGACATCGCAGCCTCGACGATATTACCGGCCGCGCCGTGCCCAACGTCACCGACTGGCAGTATTTGAATCTCAACTACGTCGCCAAGGCGAAGATCGATCAGGATGCCTGCATCAAATGCGGCCGCTGCCACATCGCCTGCGAGGACACCTCCCACCAGGCGATCACCAACGTCGTCAACGGTCTGCGTCATTTCGAGGTGATCGAAGAGGAATGCGTCGGCTGCAATCTCTGCGTCAACGTCTGCCCGGTCGAGAACTGCATCACCATGGAACCGCTTGCTGCCGGCACCGTCGACAGGCGTACCGGCCGTGTCGTCGATCCGAACTATGCCAACTGGACGACCCACCCGAACAATCCGATGGCCCGCCAGGCGGCGGAGTGACGGCTTCGCAACGCCGCGGACCAGCGCGTCCGCGGCGTAACGCTAGATTGCAAATCCGGATTTCCGGCTTGATGGACGACCCTGAAGCGGGAACATCATGAGGCTGCCGAAGTTAGCGCAGGCGATCTCCGCGAGAGAGCCATGCACGACCACTCAAGCAACGAAAAATCGAGACCGGCACCCCCCCATTGGAGCCGACGCCTCCCGATCGGAGCGGAGGTTGATGCCGGCGGCGTTTCGTTCCGGCTATGGGCCCCTGCCAGGGAACGCTGTTTCCTCGTGATCGAGGAAAATTCCGAATACGAGATGACGGCGGAGGAAGGCGGCTACTTCTGCCTCTATCTGCCCGGTCTGGCTGCAGGGACGCGATACCGGTTTCACTTTGGGGACGCAGGTGATCTTCTTGCCGATCCTGCCTCGCGTTTTCAGCCGGATGGTCCATCGGGGCCGTCAGTTGTCGTGGATCCGGCGCGGTATCAGTGGAATGATCACGATTGGCAAGGAATGTCTCCCTTCGGAGCCGCTCTCTACGAGCTGCACGTCGGCACCTTCACAAGGGAGGGGACCTTTGCGGCGGCCCGGGAAAAGCTGGCAAGACTCCGGTCGATTGGCATCAACTGCCTGGAAGTAATGCCGATCAACGAATTTGAAGGCGAGTTCGGCTGGGGTTACGACGGCACGTTGCTCTATGCTCCGACCCGGCTCTATGGACCACCGGATGATGTGCGCGCCTTCGTCGACGAAGCCCACCGGATCGGCATCGGGGTGATCCTCGACGTGGTCTACAATCACTTCGGTAAGGGCGAGCGTTTTTGCGAATTCACACCAGACTATTTTACCGAGCGTTATTCGAACGAGTGGGGCAAATCGATCAACTTCGATGGTCCGAACAGCCGTGGCGTTCGCGAATATGTCGCAAAGAACGCGGCCTATTGGATCGACGAATTTCATTTTGATGGCCTGCGCATCGATGCAACGCAGGCCTTGTTCGACTCAAGCCGCGAACACATCGTCACGGTTATCGTCAGGGAAGCTCGCGCAGCAGCGAGACAGCGTCAAATCTATCTCGTCAGCGAAAATGAGCCGCAACAAACCAATATGGTGCGGCCGGCTGAGGTGGGAGGGCATGGGCTGGACGCCCTGTGGAATGAGGATTTCCACCGCTCCGCGACAGTGGCGCTGACGGGCCGCAACGAAGCCTATTATCATGATTATCGCGGTACGGCTCAGGAGTTCGTTTCCGCCGCCAAATATGGTTGCCTGTTTCAGGGACAAAGATATGATTGGCAGGACAAACCACGGGGCACTGCGGGGCTCGATCTCAAGCCGTGGAATTTCGTACACTTTCTCCAAAATCACGATCAAGTCGCCAACTCCGGCACAGGAGCCAGGATCGGTCACATAACATCGCCGGCTCGCCTTCGAGCCCTGACGGCGCTCCAACTGCTGGGGCCGCAGACGCCCATGCTGTTTCAGGGGCAGGAGTTTGGTTCCTCTTCTCCGTTCTATTATTTCGCCGATCACGACGGAGAAATCGCCGACATCGTACGGCAGGGACGGCGCAGTTTTATCAGCCAATTCCCGAACCTGCGGGATGAAGAACTCATCAGACACATGGCAGACCCATGTGCTCGCGCGACGTTCGACAAGGTGAAGCTTGATTGGGCTGAATGGGAGAGGAACGCGGCAGTCGTTCAGCTTCATTGCGACCTGCTGAATCTGCGCCAGACGGATAAGGCTTTTACTCGCCAGGCCTGCGCCCGCGACGGCGAGATGGATGGCAGTATCTTGTCCAGCACCGCCTTTCTCCTGCGATTCTTCGCGGAGGAGCCCTCTGACGAGAGACTATTGCTGATCAACTTCGGCAATGATCTCGTGATCGACAGTCTGCCGGATCCGCTTTTTGCTTCACCACAAGGTCATCAATGGCGTCTCTCGTGGTCAAGTGAGGATCCCTTATATGGTGGCAGCGGTCGCCGGCCCTATGATTTCCAGAAGCGTTGGGTATTAAACGGGGATATCGCTTTGGTTCTCGCATCCGTAGAAGTCGGCAACCGGCGAAACGCCTCAGAAGTATCCATCAAGAGCTGGCAAGCCGGTATTTCGCGAGCCGAAGACGCTGGCCTCTGACTCAAATATCACTGCGCATAACCGTCCCATGAAGCGTAGCTGATCGGCAGCTCCGTTTCGTGAGCGAAGTCAGGTGGCGCCGCCGATCCTCTCTGGCCCCCTACGAGTTTCCAGATCGTGGGCGTATGGTCCCGCATGTCCACCGGTTCTCATGAAGTGCTTATCAATTTCGGCGATGATCGCTTCAGCGTTCTCTCCGGCATTTAATCGGATCAGAGCGTCCAGCTTCGCTTCCGCACGGTCATCGTTTTCCTTCGAAGACGGAGATCCGATGTAGAGAAAGTAGGCAAGACCGACGACCTGCCAGAGCAATTGCAGGAATTCGGACTGCCAATTTTCAAAGGTGTCTCTGCCCATCTCCATGAGGTAGGCATTGATATCAGGGGCTTGACCGTGGCTCTGCTGCTCGCCGACAAAAGCAAACCAACCAAATAACCAATGGCCGGTGAGCGAAAATAGAAAGAAGCCGACGGTGATCCAGGCGTAGGCGTATTTCTTGAACATGATACCTCCTTTGGACAGGCAACTGGTGCGGCGAGTGCAATATCAGCCGCATTTGAAGTCCTTATCAGTCGACCCCTGGCCTGCCCTTCAAGTTCCCCCCGATTGAGAGATCGGATGCAGCAGCCGTCGCGCCGGCCCTGAAAGCGGGCATCACCTCGCGGCCGTAGTTTTCGATGAATTCGTGCGAATTTCTCGACATCGATGCTGTAGATCACCGCCTCCTCATACCAGCTGTTGCTTCGGTTCGGCACCGCGACGGTCTCCCGTTAATCTCTGTTGCACACCTTCTAACGGTTCCGGAAGGAGGGGGTTCCTTGGGTTGCGCCAGCTCCACCGAGGCCACGGGAAGCCGGATGAAGGTCCGGCCCGGGGGAACCCGCAGGCATCACCGTTGTTCTCCCAAGATCCCAAACAACTAGGAAAGCTTCCGATGGATCATTCCACGACACCGCTGGGAGGTCCCGCGCGATCACCTCTCCAACCGAAATGGTGGCATACGGCAACTGTCTACCAGGTCTATCCGCGCAGCTTCTGCGATTGCAACGGAGATGGCATCGGCGATATTCCGGGCATTACCTCCAAGCTCGATTACCTGAAGAAACTCGGGATCGACATCATCTGGCTGTCGCCGATCTACAAGTCGCCGATGGACGACAACGGCTACGACATATCCGACTATAGGGACATCGCCCCCGAGTTCGGCACACTCGCTGATTTCGACCAGCTGGTGGCGGAGGCGAAAGACCGTGGGATCGGCATCATGCTCGACCTCGTCGTCAACCATACGTCCGACGAGCATCCGTGGTTTCTTCAATCCCGTCAGGGGCCGGACAACCCGTTTCGCGACTTCTACATCTGGCGCAAACCCGCCACGGACGGGGGACCGCCCAACGGCCTGAAATCCTCCTTCGGCGGGCCGGCCTGGACGCTCGACGCGACGACGGGCGAATATTACCTGCACATGTTTTCCCGCCGCCAGCCGGACCTCAACTGGGAGAACGAAAGGGTACGGACAGAAATCTACGACATGATGAACTGGTGGCTCGAGCGCGGCATTGCCGGCTTCCGCATGGATGTCATCGATTATATCGGCAAGCAGGTGGACCGGGAGCTCGTCAAGGACGGACCGCATCTGCACGATTATCTGCAGGAGATGAATGCCAAGACCTTCGGCAGCCGCGATATCCTGACGGTCGGCGAGGCCTGGAGCGCCACACCCGGCGCAGCTCTCCTCTATTCCGGGCGCGAACGCCGGGAACTGTCGATGATCTTCCAGTTCGAGCACGTCACCCAGCAATGGGACGCGGTTTATGGGAAATGGCGCCCGAAGCCGTTCGACCTCGTGAATCTCAAGACGGTCCTCAGCAAGTGGCAGCTTGCCCTATCCGAAGATGGGTGGAATTCGCTCTTCTGGGGTAATCACGATTTGCCGCGCGCCGTTTCGCGCTACGGCAATGTCAGCGGCTATCACGTCGAGTCGGCCAAGATGCTGGCGACCGTGTTGCATCTCCTGAAAGGCACGCCTTTCATCTATCAAGGCGAGGAGATCGACATGACGAACGTCCCCTTCACCTCGATCGAACAATATCGCGATATCGAAACCATCAACATGCACAGGCTGCACGTGGAGGCCGGCCTTTCACCGGAGGAATTCATCCGCGGAGCAAACGAGAACGGCCGCGATAACGCTCGCACGCCGATGCAATGGAGCGCCGCCCCCCATGGCGGTTTTTCCACAGGCGTCCCCTGGATCGAGGTCAATCCCAATTATCCGAAGGTCAACGCCGAAGCGGCCATCAAGGACGAAAAGTCGATCTGGAACCATTATCGCAAGCTGATCGCTCTGCGGAAGACCCACCCTGTCATTGTCTATGGCGAGTACAGATCCTGGCTCGACCAACACCCCGATGTCTTCGTTTATACCCGCACGCTCGACAGGAGCTGGATCATTGTGGTCGCCAACTTCACACCCAGGGACATTACGCTGAGTTTGCCGACGGAGCTCGCTATCAACGGAGAATGCCTCATCTGCAATTATGAACCAGTGCACATGATCAGCGAAACTGTTGAGCTCAAGCCGTACGAAACCTTCGCGATAGAATGTAAGTGAAGCTCTCGCGCCGGTGCGCGCTTTGCCAACCGACGGAGTGACGGTTTTCGGCGATCTCGAACCCTTTGAAAAGTTGCACCCTATGTTGGAATGACGCGATCAGCCGCCGAATGACTTCCGATAGGCATGCGGGCTCGTGCCCAGCCGCTTGCGGAAGTGGTGCCGCATCGTCGCCAGAGTGCCGAAGCCGCTTGATATCGCGATATCGTCGAGCGATACGGCAAGTTCTCTTTCGAGAAGGTCGCGCGCATGGCGCAGCCGCTCCTTCAGCAGCCATTCGCCGACGCTGAGACCCGTCGTCGCTTCGAAGCGGCGCTGGAAAGTGCGTATGCTCATGCCGGCCCTTTTGGCGAGCAGGCTGATCGGCTGTTCCTCGGCAAGGCTTGCGCGCATCCAGTCGATCAGCGGGCTGAGGCGTATGCCCTCACGTTCCTCCGGAACCGGCGCGCCGATGAACTGCGCTTGCCCGCCTTCGCGGTGCGGCGGCACGATGAGGCGGCGGGCGACGCTGTTTGCCGCCTCCGAGCCGAAATCGCCGCGTACCACATGCAGGCAGAGATCGATGCCGGCGGCGCTGCCGGCCGCTGTCAGCAGGCTGCCCTCGTCGATGTAGAGTACATCCGCGTCGAGCGTGATGTCGGGATAACGCGCCGCGATCGAATTGACATAGCGCCAATGTGTTGTCGCCCTGCGGTTGGCAAGCAGTCCGGCGCCGGCAAGGACTGCAACGCCGGAACAGAGCGACATGATGCGCGCGCCGCGCTGATGCGCTGCCCTCAACGCTACCGCAAGCGGTTCCGGCACCGGCGCATCGATCGACCGCCAGCCGGGCGCGACGATCAGGTCCGCCGCGTCGAGCACTTCCAGCCCCCTGTCGACCGCGACCGTCAATCCGCCGGCGGCGCGAAGCGGCCCCGGCTCGATGCCGCAGACGGAGAAGCGATACCACCCCTCGCCCATCTCGGGACGCGGCAGGCCGAAGACCTCATAGGCTATCCCGAATTCGAAGGTGCAGAGCCCGTCATAAGCAAGCACCGCGACCAGCGGTCCGATCGTGTTCGGAGATACGTTTGGCATGATCTTTACGCTGTCAGTCATGATGGCCAATTTCGCCAAGCTTTAACATCGGCGATACCAGGCGGCAATCCAGCACGAAAGGAAAGACCGATGCCAAGCGCCGTCTCCGAAATCCCCGCCGCCGAGCCTGATCTCGCCGCCGCCCATTATGCCGCCAAGCTCGCCTTGGAGACCGATTGTTCGGATGTCCGCGCCGCTTTCGCAGCTGGAAAGGTCGATTTCGTTCTTCTCGATGCGCGCTCGCCGGCGCTGTTTGCGCAGTCCCATGTGCCGGGCGCGATCAACCTGCCGCACGGCAAGATGACCGCGCATCGCATGTCGGAATGGGCAAGAAACACGCTCTTCGTCGTCTATTGCGCCGGCCCGCATTGCAACGGCGCCGACAAGGCGGCCTTTCGCCTTGCCAAGCTCGGCCTCAGAGCCAAGCTGATGATCGGCGGCATGACCGGCTGGGCCGATGAGGGTTTCGCCTTCGAAACCGAAACCATCGCTGCCGAATAACAGAAGGCCCCCCTCCACGATGCGGGGGAGCCTCATCTCTCAAAACTCAATGACGATCTTGCCGAAGGGGCCTCGATAGAGGTGATCGAGCGCCTGCGGCAGCTCCTCGAAGCCATAACGCCTGTCGATAACAGGCTTCAGCCCGATCTGGTCGACGGCGCGCACCAGATCCTCCAGCGCCCTGCGGTGACCGACCGTAATTCCTTGTATGACGGGCGCTTTGAGAAGCAACGGCGCCACCGGCGCCGAGATCTCAAAACCCTCGAGGACGCCGATCACCGAAATGCGGCCGTTAACCGCCACAGCCTTCAGCGCCTGGCCGAGATGCTGTCCGCCGACGATTTCGAGCACGTGGTCGGCGCCGTAATCGCCGGTCAATTGATGGAACTGCTCCACCCAGTCGCCCTTGTGCCGGTTGATCAGGTGATCGGCGCCGAGCGCCAACGCCCGGTCGAGCTTTTCGCTGCTGCCTGACGTGATGAAGACCTCGGCGCCATGCGCCTTGGCGATCTGCAGGCCGAAGAGCGCGACGCCGCCGGTTCCCTGCACCAGCACCTTGTCGCCAGCCTTGAGCTTGCCGCATTCGATCAGCGCGAACCATGCCGTCAGTCCGGCGCAGGACAGCGTGCTCGCTTCGGCGGCATCGAGCGTTTTCGGCGCAGGCGTGAACCACTCCTCGGAAAGCACCGTGTATTCGGTCAGCACGCCCGGATAGAAACCGCCGCGCGTCTGGTAGGGTAGATTACGCGCGGTGCCCGGCCCGCGTCCGTCGATCCAATCCGGGGAAAAGGTGGAGATAACTCGATCTCCGGGTTTGAAGCGTGTGACGTCCGGCCCGACGGCCTCGACCACGCCTGCCATGTCCGAGGCCGGCACAAAGGGAAACTGCAGCGGCAGTCCCATGCCGCTCTCGAGCACAAGCCTGTCGCGGAAATTGAGGGAAACCGCCTGCGTCCGCACCCGGATCATCCTGCCGGACACGTCGGGAATTCTCGCTTCACCGATCTTCAGATTGGCTTCCGGCCCAACGGCATCGGTTTGCCACTGATTTGTCGTCTGCATCTCCTGCTCCTTCTCGATTGGAGGAGCGGCAGGTATATCGTTGAATATTCATCGCCTGTTGCGATATTATATCGTCAAACTGGTGCCATAAAGGAAACAAAGATGGAGCAATTGAAGGGGATTTCGATCTTCGTCCAAACGGTCGAAGCCGGCGGTTTCTCCGCCGCCGCCGAACGGCTTCACCTCACCCGCTCGGCAGTCAGCAAGACGATCGCAAGGCTCGAACAGCGACTCGACGTCCGGCTCTTCAACCGCACGACCCGGACCCAGAGCCTGACCGACGAGGGCCGGTTCTTCTATGAGCGGTGCCTAAGAGCCATCGAGGAAATCCGGATCGGCGAGGCCCAACTTGAATCGGGCAGGCGCGAGGTCCGCGGCAGGCTGAGGGTATCGATGCCGGCGCTGTTTGGGCGCCATTGCGCCGCTCCGATCCTGACCCGCCTGCTCGACGACCACCCCGATCTCGAATTGGACTTATCCTTCAGCGATCGCGTCGTCGATCTCCTGGAGGACGGCTTCGACCTTGCCGTCCGCAACGGTCCGCTGAAGGACAATCCCGACCTGATGGCGCGAACGATCGCCCGGCAGTCCATGACGGTCTGCGCCTCGCCCTCTTATCTCGAAAACTACGGCGTGCCGCAAACGCTCGATGATCTCGCCTGCCATCACGGCATCGTCTATCGCAGGGGTGACAATGACAAGGCCTGGACCTTCCCGACTCCGGCCGGTCCCCCACGCGAAGTTCTGCCGAAATCACGGCTGCGGCTCGACGATCTCGCCTCGATCGCAGACGCCGCGGTTGAAGGCCGCGGGCTTGCCTGGCTGACCTGCTGGCTGGTGCGGGACAAGGTCCTCTCAGGTGCACTCGTGCGGGTTCTGACCGATACACCATCCACCATATTTGAAGCCTATGCCGTCTGGCCGCGATCGCCGGTAATGCTGCCGAAAGTGCGTCTTGCCATCGACACGCTGGCTGCCGAACTGCCGGCGATCATGAGCTGAAAAAGGCACCCTCTCAGGAAATCGAGCTGTCAGCCAAGCTCCGGCCGCAGCCCCCCGATGAAGAGTTGCTCCAGAAACCGCGCGGCATCCTCGAAGCGCCCTTCGCCGGAATGTTCCTGCCCCAGCACCGCGCGCACCTGGACGTCGAAGTCGGCATAATGCTGCGTCGTCGACCAGATCGAGAAGATCAGGTGGTAGGGATCACATTCGACGATCTTGCCTGATTTCGCCCAGGCGCGAATGACCTCCGCCTTCTCGTCGACCAGTTGCTTCAGCGGGCCCTTCAATTCGTCCTCGATATGCGGTGCGCCCTGCAGCACCTCATTGGCGAACAGCCGGCTCTCGCGCGGAAAATCGCGCGCCATCTCCAGCTTGCGCCTGATGTAGCTGCGGATTTCTTCTTCCGGGTTGCCCTCGGCGTCGAAGGCCCGCAGCGGCTCAAGCCAGGTATAGAGGACCCGGTCGATCAGCGCCCGGTGCATCGCTTCCTTGGTGCGGAAATAATAAAGCAGATTGGGTTTCGACATGCCCGCGACTTCGGCGATCTGGTCGATGGTCGAACCGCGAAAGCCGCGTGCGGAAAACACGTCGAGCGCCGCCTCCAGAATCTGCTCCTCCTTCTCCTCCTGGATTCGCGTTCGCCTCAGGGTCTTCGCTGCTCTCGGAATAGCCATCGGCTATTGTTTCCCCTTGATATTCAACTTCTTCGCTCAAGTTTCGGCTGAGGCGGCCCCTGCCGTTTTCTTGAGCAACTGCCCGCATTTTTATCGGCAAATTTCGTGATTTTCGTCTTGAGCCCCGCGGTGGAAGTTGTAATGTTTACCAATCGGTCAAATATCCGCCAGATGAAAAACAAAGGCAACTGGCGATTTTCCGGCGCTCGACAAAACCAACAACAGGCGCGGGAAAGGACCACGGGAACAGGCGGGCATGCCCCTTGCATGACTGCCGCAAACAGGTGAGGGCTTGAAGAATGGTGGCAGCACCAGGCGAGAACATGCGCGTCAATGGCGACCGTCTCTGGGACAGTCTCATGGACATGGCGAAAATCGGCCCCGGAATCGCCGGCGGCAATAACCGCCAGACGCTGACGGATTCGGATGCCGAGGGCCGAAGCCTTTTCAAGACATGGTGCGACGAAGCCGGCCTGACGATGGGCGTCGACCAAATGGGCACGATGTTCGCCACCCGCCCCGGCACCGATCCCGATGCCCTGCCGGTCTATGTCGGTTCGCATCTCGACACCCAGCCGACCGGCGGCAAATATGACGGCGTGCTTGGCGTGCTCTCGGCGCTTGAAGTCGTGCGCACCATGAACGACCTCGGCATCAAGACCAAGCATCCGATCGTCGTCACCAACTGGACGAACGAGGAAGGCGCGCGTTTTGCACCGGCCATGCTCGCTTCGGGCGTCTTCGCCGGCGTGCACAGCCTGGACTTTGCCTATAACCGTAGGGATCCCGAGGGCAATCTCTTCGGCGACGAGTTGAAGCGCATCGGCTGGGTCGGGGACGAAGAGGTCGGCGCCCGGAAGATGCATGCTTATTTCGAATATCACATCGAGCAGGGCCCGATCCTCGAAGCCGAAGACAAGCAGATCGGCGTCGTCACCCACTGCCAGGGCCTGTGGTGGCTGGAATTCACGCTGACCGGCAAGGAAGCTCATACCGGCTCGACGCCGATGAACATGCGCGTCAATGCCGGCCTTGCCATGTCACGCATACTGGAAATGGTGCAGAGCGTGGCGATGGGCGAACAGCCGGGCGCCGTCGGCGGCGTCGGCCAGGTGTTCTTCTCGCCGAATTCCCGGAACGTGCTGCCGGGCAAGGTCGTCTTCACCGTCGACATCCGCTCGCCCGATAAGGCCAAGCTCGACCGCATGCGGGCAAAGATCGAGGCCGACGCGCCCGGCATCTGCGATGCGCTGGGCGTCGGCTGTTCCATCGAGGCGATCGGCCATTTCGCGCCGGTCACCTTCGACGAAAAGCTCGTCACCTCCGTTCGATCAGCCGCCGAACGCCTTGGCTACAGCCACATGAACCTCATCTCCGGCGCCGGCCACGACGCCTGCTGGGCCGCCAAGGTTGCCCCCGCGACCATGGTCATGTGCCCCTGCGTCGGCGGGCTCTCGCACAACGAAGCGGAAGAGATTTCCAAGGAATGGGCGACAGCGGGTGCCGATGTGCTGTTCCATGCGGTGGTCGAGACGGCGGAGATCGTGGCGTGATGTCCAACGCAGCGCCCGGAGCCCCCTCATCCGACCCTTCGGGCCACCTTCTCCCCGCTGGGGAGAAGGAAATGTTGGACGTCGCGGCCTCCCCCTTCTCCCCTCGGGGAGAAGGTGCCCGAAGGGCGGATGAGGGGGCTCCTGGCGCAAGCAAAATTATCAAACAGGATATCCGCAAACATCGTCCGGTCAAAACAGCACAAGCGCGACAACTGCGTCAAAATGAAACCGAAGAGGAATACCACCTCTGGAGCGACCTGCGTGCCCGCCGACTGAACGGCTACAAATTCGCACGGCAAGTCCCGCTCGGCCCATTCATTGTAGACTTCCTCTGTCGTGAAAAACGCTTGATCGTCGAAGTCGACGGCTTCCAGCATGCCGATAGCGTCACCGATCAACCTCGGACCGAATGGCTCAATGCCAACGGCTATTCGGTCCTGCGCTTCTGGAACCACGAAATCTCGCGTGAACGACGTTCGGTTCTTGAAACGATCCTGGCTGCATTGCGGGGCCGACTCGTATTCAGCTCCGAATTGCCGCGCTTTTATTCCCCCGCCGAACAACGATAAAGAATAGGGAACGATCATGACCACAGTCATCAAGAACGGCACCATCGTCACGGCCGACCTCACCTACAAGGCCGACGTCAAGATCGACGGCGACAAGATCGTCGAAATCGGTCCGAACCTCTCGGGCGACGAGGTACTCGATGCCTCCGGCTGTTACGTCATGCCCGGCGGCATCGACCCGCACACCCATCTCGAAATGCCCTTCATGGGCACCTACTCCTCCGACGATTTCGAGAGCGGCACGCGCGCAGCCCTTTCCGGCGGCACGACCATGGTCGTCGATTTTGCCCTTCCCGCCCCCGGCCAATCGCTGCTCGAGGCGCTGACCATGTGGGACAACAAATCCACCCGTGCCAATTGCGACTATTCCTTCCACATGGCCGTCACCTGGTGGAGCGAGCAGGTCTTCAAGGAGATGGAGACCATCGTCCGCGACAAAGGCATCAACACCTTCAAGCACTTCATGGCCTATAAGGGCGCGCTGATGGTCGATGACGACGAGATGTTCGCCTCGTTCCAGCGCTGCGCCGAACTCGGCGCGCTGCCGCTGGTGCATGCCGAAAACGGCGACGTCGTCGCCTCGATGTCGGCAAAGCTACTCGCCGAAGGCAATAACGGCCCCGAGGCGCATGCCTATTCCCGCCCCGCCGAAGTGGAGGGCGAGGCCACCAACCGCGCCATCATGATCGCCGACATGGCCGGCTGCCCCGTCTATATCGTTCACACCTCCTGCGAGCAGGCGCACGAGGCGATCCGCCGCGCCCGCGCCAAGGGCATGCGTGTTTACGGCGAACCGCTGATCCAGCACCTGACGCTCGACGAGAGCGAATATTCCAATCCCGACTGGGATCATGCCGCCCGCCGCGTCATGTCGCCGCCCTTCCGCAGCAAGCAGCATCAGGACTCGCTCTGGGCCGGACTTGCCTCCGGTTCGCTGCAGGTGGTCGCAACCGACCATTGCGCCTTCACCACGGCGCAGAAACGTTTCGGTGTCGGTGACTTCACCAAGATCCCGAACGGCACCGGCGGCCTCGAAGACCGCATGCCGATGCTATGGACACACGGTGTCAATACCGGCCGGCTGACGATGAACGAGTTCGTCGCCGTCACTTCGACCAACATCGCCAAGATTCTCAACATCTATCCGAAGAAGGGCGCGATCCTCGTCGGCGCCGATGCCGATATTGTCGTCTGGGACCCCAACCGTTCGAAGGTCATCTCCTCCAAGAACCAGCAATCGGCGATCGACTACAACGTCTTCGAGGGCAAGGAAGTGACTGGCCTGCCCCGCTACACGCTGACGCGTGGCGTGGTGGCCATCGAGGAAAGCACGATCAAGACCCGCGAGGGGCACGGCGAGTTCGTCAGGCGCGAACCGGTGACAGCCGTCAGCAAGGCACTGTCCACCTGGAAGGAGATCACCTCTCCGCGCAAAGTGGAACGCAGCGGCATCCCGGCAACCGGCGTATGACGATGGCGCATGACGATACGGCCATCAACCGGGGAACGACGCCTCCATGCGGATGACCTCACGCCGGCACCAACGCGTCCAGCTCCGGCAGAAGCACGACGCTTTCCTGCTCGTGCGGATCGGTGCGCGCAATGACCGCCGTGCAGGGCGTGCTGCTGAGGTTCGCAGGCATATGCGGCACGCCGGCCGGGATGTAGAAGAGCTCGCCGGCATGGGTGATGACGTGATTCTCCAGTTGGTCGCCGTACCAGGTATGAGCCTCGCCGGAGAGCACGTAGATCGCCGTCTCATGCGCCTCGTGCAGGTGCGCCTTGGCACGCACGCCGGGCGGGATCGTCAGGAGGTGCATGCAGATGCCCGTGGCGCCGACAGTCTCGGCCGCTATCCCTTCGAAATAGCTGAGCCCCTGCTTGCCGTCATAGGCGTGCTTGGGACGAACGATGTGGCAGGTGGGTTTTGATGTCGCGTCCATTTTCTTCCTCCAAGAATTGCGCCGCCGGCAAAGCCGGCAGCGATGGTAACATGCAAACCGCCGTCAAGCGGGGAAAACAAGATCGGTCGCATTGATGCAAGCACCCTCCGTCGTATCCGCCAAGGACCTCTGTCTCACCTACCAGGCGAATGACGGCCCGGTGCGGGCGCTGAGCAATGTCAATCTCGATGTCCGCAAGGGCGATTTCGTCTCTTTCATCGGCCCGTCCGGCTGCGGCAAGACCACTTTCCTGCGCGTCATCGCCGATCTCGAAAAGAGCACATCAGGCGAGATCTCGATCAACGGCATGACGCCGGAAGAAGCCCGTAAGGCCCGCGCCTACGGTTACGTCTTCCAGGCGCCGGCGCTCTATCCCTGGCGCACCATCGAAAACAATATCGCCCTGCCGTTGGAGATCATGGGTTATGGCGGCGCTGACCGGACAAGGCGGATCGCCGAGGCGCTCGACCTCGTCGGTCTCTCCGGCTTCGAAAAGAAATTTCCCTGGCAGCTTTCCGGCGGCATGCAGCAACGCGCCTCGATCGCCCGCGCACTCGCCTTCGATGCCGACCTGCTGTTGATGGACGAACCCTTCGGCGCGCTGGATGAGATCGTCCGCGACCATCTGAACGAAGAGCTACTGAAGCTCTGGGCCCGCACCAACAAGACGATCTGCTTCGTTACCCACTCCATCCCCGAGGCTGTCTACCTCTCGACCAAGATCGTGGTGATGTCGCCGCGCCCCGGCCGCGTCACCGACGTGATCGACTCCACCCTGCCGGCCGAACGCCCGCTCGACATCCGCGACACCCCGGAATTCCTGGAAATCGCCCACCGCGTGCGCGAGGGGCTGAGGACGGGGCATAGCCATGAGGTTTAGGCGCGAGTTGTTGGAAAAGACCCCTCCCCAACCCCTCCCCACAAGGGGGAGGGGCTTTGGCGCTCGCAGCAATCCCTCGTCTTCTGACGCAACGCTACAACAAGCTGTGATCTTGCTATGGAAGACAACGCGGGCCGTAGGCTTGCCCCTCCCCCTTGTGGGGAGGGGTTGGGGAGGGGTTTTTGCCTCAAACGGCATGGGAGGGGTTTAGATGCCACATTCCAACATCACCCCTAAAACCCGCGAAACGGCAAAACGCCTCCGCCGCGAACTGACAAAGGCAGAGGCAGTCATGTGGGACATGCTTCGCGATTTCAGACCCTGCGGTGGCAGGTTCCGACGAGAAACGCCGATCGGTCCCTATATCGCTGATTTCGCTTGGCTGTCGGCACGCATCATCGTCGAGGTTGATGGCGACAGTCACGAGACCGCCGCTGGCCGGCGCCACGATCTAGCCCGAAATGCATTCCTGCGCGACCAAGGTTTCAAAGTGCTCCGCTTCGACAATGCCCAAGTGCTTGATGGACCTGACTACGTATTCATCACCATCGAGAAACATGCCGCTCCATTCTTGAAGGAGCGTGCCGCATGAAGTCAGACACATTCAAGGACAAGATCGTCCCCGTCACCACCATCCTGCTCGCCCTCATCGCCATCTGGTATGTCGCCGCCATTCTCATGAATGCGCCGTTCCAACGTGACATGGACAGCCGCGCCGGCGTCACGCCGACCACGATGGAATTCATCGGCAAGACGCTGGCGCAGCCGAAGCCGATCCTGCCGGCGCCGCATCAGGTGGCGCAGAATGTCTACGAGAACACCTTCCTGCGCAGCCTTTCGAGCAGCCGCAGCCTCGTCTATCACAGCTGGGTAACACTCTCTTCCACCCTGCTCGGCTTCGGTTTCGGCATGCTGCTCGGCATTCTTCTCGCCGTGCTGATCGTGCATAACCGCGCCATGGACCGCTCGCTGATGCCCTGGCTAGTGGCAAGCCAGACGATACCGATCCTCGCCATCGCGCCGATGATCGTCATCATCTCCTACAACGTGCTGACCGGCGACAATGCGCTGGCGCATCTGCTGAATCTCGATTCCGACGCCTCCCGCCTCGTCTCCAAGGCGCTGATCTCCACCTACCTCTCCTTCTTTCCCGTCGCCGTCGGCATGGTGAAGGGGCTGCGGTCACCCGAAATCCTCTATCTCGACCTCATGCGCACCTATAATGCCAGTCCGATGCAGACCTTTTGGAAATTGCGCGTTCCTGCCTCGATCCCCTTCCTTTTCACCTCGATGAAGGTCGCGATCGCCGCAAGCCTCGTCGGCGCCATCGTCGGCGAATTGCCGACGGGCGCGGTTGCCGGCATTGGTTCGAAGCTTCTCGCCGGCTCCTATTACAGCCAGACGATCGATATTTGGGCGGCGCTTGTCGCCGGCTCGCTGCTTGCAGGCGTCCTGGTCGCGATTGTCGGCGTTGCGGGCAAGATCGTCGACCGCGCCATGGGCGGGAGACCGGCATGAGACGTCTGACCTTCTCCTGGCAAGGCGCGGCCGCTCTTCTTTTCTGCGTCGCGGCGCTGGCAACCCTACCCCTTCTGGCCGACGGCGCAGCGCGTCCGCTAACCGATGGCACCGCGAGCCTTATCTTCATCGTCATCGCCGCGGCTGCTCTCCTGTCCTTTGCGCCGCAATCGCCAGCCTATCGCGCCACCGTGCTGTTCATCGGCGCGCATGGCGCCGCCTGGCTGCTGCTTGCCGCCCTTTCCGGCAACGAGGGCACGGCAACCCGAGCCTACTTCCTGCTGCTCTTCGCCGCCTGGCTGCTCGCCTGGCGATGCGTCACCGAACTTTCGAAAGTGAAGCCTGCCGCCGCTTTCGGTGCATCGCTGCTCGAATTGCTGATTCCGGCGATTTTCGGCGCCTGGATTCTCATCCTCTGGGAGGCGATCACGCGCGGCGCCGGCATTCCGTTCATCCTGCTGCCGCCGCCGAGCGCCATCGGCTCCCGCATCATGGTCTCTCTGCCCATCCTCGGCGACGACGTCAGGCAGACGATCTTCAAGGCAGTGCTGATCGGTTATATCGTCGGCTGTCTGAGCGGCTTCGCCGTCGCGGTGCTGGCCGACCGCATCGCCTTCCTGCGCCGCGGCCTCCTGCCGATCGGCAACATGGTGTCAGCCCTGCCGATCATCGGCATCGCTCCCGTCATGGTCATGTGGTTCGGCTTCGACTGGCCGTCGAAAGCCGCCGTCGTCATCATCATGACCTTCTTCCCAATGCTGGTGAACACCGTCGCAGGCCTTTCCGCCTCCGGCGGCATGGAGCGCGACCTGATGCGCACCTATGCCTCAAGCGACTGGCAGACGCTGTTCAAGCTCAAGCTTCCGGCGGCCATGCCCTTCATTTTCAACGCACTGAAGATCAACTCGACGCTGGCGCTGATTGGTGCCATCGTTGCGGAATTCTTCGGGACGCCGATCGTCGGCATGGGCTTCCGCATCTCGACCGAGATCGGTCGCATGAATGTCGACATGGTCTGGGCGGAAATCGCCATCGCGGCGCTGGCCGGCTCGATCTTCTATGGCATCATCGCCCTGACCGAACGGGCGGTGACATTCTGGCATCCGTCTATCCGTGGTGGCTAGGCGCGCGCAGGCTTCGCAAATGGGGTCTGGGCATAACTTCAGAGGGTAAGGACAAGAAAATGAAAAAGTTGATGGTTGCAATGATGGCAAGCGCCATGACGCTGGCCGCTGCTCATGCGATGGCCGCCGACAAGGTGGTGCTGCAGCTGAAATGGGTCACGCAGAGCCAGTTCGCCGGTTATTACGTCGCCAAGGAGAAGGGTTTCTACAAGGAAGAAGGTCTCGACGTCGACATCAAGCCGGGCGGCCCCGATATCGCGCCTGAGCAGGTAATCGCCGGCGGCGGCGCCGATGTCATCGTCGACTGGATGGGCGGCGCCTTGGTTGCCCGCGAAAAGGGCGTTCCGCTGATCAACATCGCCCAGCCCTATCAGAAGTCCGGCCTGGAAATGATCTGCCGTAAGGACGGTCCTGTTAAAACCGAGGCCGATTTCAAGGGCCACACGCTCGGTGTCTGGTTCTTCGGCAACGAATATCCGTTCTTCGCCTGGATGAACAAGCTGGGCCTCTCCACCGAAGGCGGTCCGAACGGCGTCACCGTGCTGAAGCAGAGCTTCGACGTGCAGCCGCTCGTCCAGAAGCAGGCCGACTGCATCTCCGTCATGACCTACAACGAATACTGGCAGGCGATCGATGCCGGCTTCAAGCCGGAGGAACTGACGGTCTTCAATTATACGCAAATGGGCAACGACCTTCTCGAGGACGGCCTCTACGCCATGGAAGACAAGCTGAAGGACCCGGCCTTCAAGGAGAAGATGGTCAAGTTCGTCCGCGCCTCGATGAAGGGGTGGAAATATGCGACCGAGAACCCGGATGAGGCGGCAGAGATCGTCGTGGACAATGGCGGCCAGGACGAAAACCACCAGAAGCGGATGATGGGCGAAGTTGCCAAGCTGGTCGGCGACGGCTCCGGCAAGCTGGACGAGTCGCTCTATGCCCGCACGGCAAAGGCGCTGCTCGATCAGAAGATCATCAGCAAGGAGCCATCGGGCGCCTGGACGCACGAGATCACCGACGCCGCGTCCAAGTAAGGACGGCTACATTTGAGGCAAACGCGCGGGGACTATTTCCCGCGCGTTCCGTTTTTCCCCGCACTAAAAAAATACCTTGCAGCTGTCGCATTTATCGGACGTCAAACGTCATTAGGGGAGAAGCAAGATCAATCATCGTCATGTTCGCATAATCCTACGATGATTGATTCAGGTTCTGATGGTAATTATTATCGGTTCATGGGGAATTGTTTTCTGCCGGGCTTGCATATCGAGCAAATCGATACCAACTAGAAGCCGATTTGCCGGCGAGGGATGAAGACGGCAAATGATGTGTGGATACCCCTGAGAATGCAGGAAAGGCAGTGGCCTGGTCGCGAGCTCAATGGCAGACGCGCGAATTCGGCTAACCTTATGACGAGATTGGACGAAAACGCATGGCACGCAAGCCGACTGGAATTTTAGGCGCATCCACCCTTTTTGCAGCGGCGCTGGCTGCATCCACCGCATTTTCGCAGGAGGCGCCGGTCGCAAAGCCACAGCAGAACCTGCCGGCGATCGTCGTCACCACAGCTGTGAATCGCACTCTTGTCGACCGTGTCATCGGCACCGGAACGGTCAAGCCCGTCGAGGAAGTCTATATCCAGCCGCAGGTCGAAGGCCTTTCGATCCGCACGCTGAAAGCCGATATCGGCGACAAGGTTCAGGCCGAAAGCACCCTGGCGACGCTTAACGACGATGCGCTGGTCTTGGAGAAGAGCCAGATGATGGCGACGAAGGCCAAGGGCGAGGCCAGTCTCGCCCAGTTGCGCGCTCAGCTCATCGAGGCGCAGGCCAATGCCGAACAGGCAAGACAGCAGCAGGCCCGCGCCCAGGAAATGGTCAAGAAGGGGACGGTTTCCACCGCCCAGGTCGAGCAGGCTGATGCAACCGCCGCTGCCGCCAATGCCCGCGTCGTCTCCGCCGAACAGGCGATCGAGGTCGCCGAAGCCGATCTGAAGGTCTTCGACAGCCAGATCGCCGACGCCGATCTCAAGCTCGCCCGCACCGACGTAAAGACGCCAGTTGCCGGCGTAGTTTCTGCAAAGAACGCCAAGGTCGGCGCGATCGCCGCCGGCAACGGCGATCCGCTGTTCACCATCATCCGCGACGGCGATATCGAGCTTGTCGCCGAAGTCGCCGAAAGCGATATCGTCAGGATCATGGCCGGCCAGAAGGCGACGATTTTCCTTTCCGGCAGCCGCGAAAAGCTTTCCGGTGCCGTGCGCCTGGTTTCACCCACCGTCGATTCCGTGACCCGCCTCGGCCTCGTCCATATCTCCATCGACGATGACAGCAAGGCGCGTTCCGGCATGTATGGCAGCGCCGAGATCATCGTCCGCGAAACCGAGGGCGTATCGCTTCCCCTGACTGCGGTGCTCACCGGCAATGAAGGTGCCTCCGCCCGCAAGGTCGAAGATGGCGTAGTGAAATTTGCCAAGATCGAGACCGGAATCCAGGACGGCGCCTATGTCGAGGTCGTCAATGGATTGAAGAGCGGCGACGAGGTCGTCGCCAAGGCGGGCGCTTATGTCCGCGACGGCGACCACATCACGCCGGTGCGTGAACAGCCTTCGGCTTCCAACTAAAGAGACCATCCGATGAATTTTTCAGCCTGGTCCATCCGAAACCCCATCGCGCCGCTGCTGGCCTTCTGCCTGCTGATCTTCATCGGCATTCAGTCCTTCAACACACTGCCGATCACGCGCTTCCCGAACATCGACGTACCGCTCGTCTCGATCAGCGTCACGCAAAGCGGCGCTTCTCCGGCCGAACTCGAAATGCAGGTGACGAAGGAAATCGAAGACGCGATCGCCTCGATCACCGGTATCGACGAAATCCAGTCGACGGTAACCGACGGCAGCTCGCAGACCAACGTCATGTTCCGGATGGAAGTGCCGACGGAACAGGCCGTACAGGACGTCAAGGACGCGATCGACCGCATCCGCAGCGATCTGCCGGCGACGGCCGAAGCACCAATCGTCACCAAGGTCGATGTCGAGGGTCAGGCGATCCAGACCTTCGCCGTGTCGTCACCCGACATGTCGCTCGAAGAACTGTCCTGGTTCGTCGACGACACGATCAAGCGCGCCCTGCAGGGCCAGGCCGGCATCGGCCGCGTCGATCGTTACGGCGGCGCGGAGCGCGAAGTGCGCATCGAACTCACGCCCGGCAAACTCGATGCTTACGGCATCACGGCTGCAAGCGTGAACGATCAGCTGCGCGGCACCAATGTCGATCTCGGCTCCGGTCGCGGCCAGGTGGCGGGCAGTGAACAGGCAATCCGCGTTCTTGGCGACGCCCGCAACGTCGCCGAACTTGCAGACACGACGATTGCGCTGCCGAGCGGACGCTTCGTCAAGCTGTCCGATCTCGGCGTCATCAAGGACACTTATGAGGAGCCGAAATCCTTTTCGCGCTTCAACGACACACCCGTCGTCACCTTCGGCGTCTTCCGCTCGAAGGGCGCCAGCGAGGTCAGCGTCGCCGAGACGGTCGCGCAGAGCCTCGACAAGGTGCGAAGCGAAAATCCGAACGTAAAGATCGAGATGATCGACGATTCGGTCTATTTCACCTACGGCAATTACGAAGCCGCCATTCATACATTGCTCGAAGGCGCCCTGCTCGCCGTCATCGTCGTTCTGCTGTTCCTCCGAAACTGGCGGGCGACGCTGATTTCGGCCATCGCGCTGCCGCTCTCTGCGATCCCGACCTTCTGGGTCATGGACATGATGGGCTTCTCGCTGAACCTCGTCAGCTTCCTCGCCCTGACGCTCGCGACAGGTATCCTGGTCGACGACGCGATCGTGGAAATCGAGAACATCGCCCGCCATATCAAGATGGGCAAGACGCCCTATCGGGCGGCGATCGAGGCGGCGGATGAAATCGGCCTCGCGGTCATCGCCACCACCTTCACCATCATCGCGGTTTTCGTGCCGGTTTCCTTCATGCCGGGCATTCCGGGCCAGTACTTCATCCAGTTCGGCCTGACCGTCGCCTTCTCCGTCTTCTTCTCGCTGATGGTGGCGCGCCTCATCACCCCGATGATGGCCGCCTATCTCATGCGCGCCGAAGACGGCATGGAAGACCATCATGACAATGACGGTCTGCTGATGAAGGGTTATACGCGCCTGATCCGCGGTACGACCGGGCACAAGTATTCGCGATATCTGACCCTGCTAGCGGCGGTTGGCTTCCTCGTGGGTTCCGTTTTCCTGCTGATGAAGGTTCCGGGCAGCTTCCTGCCGCCGGAAGATGCCTCGCGCATCGTTCTGTCCGTCGAACTGCCGCCCAATGCGCGGCTCGACGACACTGAGAAGACGACGAAGGCGATCTATGACAGGGTCAAGGACATCAATGGCGTCGAAAGCGTCTTCGTTCTCGGCGGCGCGTCGCCGAAGGGTGATCTCGAACTGCGCCGTGCGACCATCACACTGGCGCTTCACAAGCTCGACCAGTCGCTGGTCAAGAAGGTGGTCAACGATGTATTCGGCCGCATTCCAGCCATTGGGCCGATGTTGCCGAAGGTAGAAGTCCAGGGCCGCGAACGCCCGCAATGGGATATCGAAAAGGAAGTCTTCGCCAAGCTGCGCGACATTCCGGACGTCCATATCCTGAAGCTGAACGACCGCGGCGAACGTGACCTCTCCTTCAACTTCCTCTCCAAGAACGAGAAGGACCTGAACGAAGCCGTCGGCATTCTGGAATCGAAGCTCCGCGCCGATCCGCTGCTCGCCAATGTCAGCGCCGACGGCGCCCTGCCCCGTCCGGAGCTGCAGGTCTACCCGCGCAAGGACGAGGCCGCCCGCCTGGGCATCACACCGCAGCAGATCTCCGAGACGATCCGCGTCGCCACCATCGGGGATGTCGACGCGGCTCTCGCCAAAATCTCGCTCGACGATCGCCAGATCCCGATCCGCGTACAGGCGGCGCTCGACATGCGGCGCGATCTCGCGGCGATCCGGGCGCTGAAGATCCAGACCGCCAGCGGCGGCACCGTTCCGCTTTCGAGCGTCGCCAATATCGACTATTCCGAAGGCGTAAGCTCGATCAAGCGCAACAACCGCTACCGCGTCGTCTCGATCGGGTCCGACCTGCCGCAGGGCGTGGCCCTCGATACGGCCTCGGCCCGTTTCCGGGAGATCGTCAACGAGGCCAAGATCCCGGCGGCGGTGCATCTTGCCGAAAGTGGCGATACCAAGGTGCAGACCGAGATGCAGCAGAGCTTCGTCAATGCCATGTTGATGGGCCTGCTGCTGGTGCTGACGGTGCTGATCCTGCTCTTCAAGGACGTGATCCAGCCCTTCACCATCCTGTTCTCGCTGCCGCTCGCCATCGGCGGCGTCGCCGCAGCCCTGATCATCACCAGCAATCCGTTGTCGATGCCCGTGATGATCGGCATTCTGATGCTGATGGGTATCGTCACCAAGAATGCCATCCTGCTCGTCGATTTCGCGATCGAGATGCGCCATCAGGGCATGACGCGGGTCGAAGCCATGGTCGAAGCCGGCCGCAAACGCGCCCGGCCGATCATCATGACCTCGATTGCCATGTCGGCAGGCATGCTGCCCTCGGCGCTCGGCGTCGGCGAAGGCGGCTCGTTCCGCGCGCCGATGGCGATCGCGGTGATCGGCGGCATCATCGTCTCGACGGTGCTTTCGCTCGTCGTCGTACCTTCCTTCTTCCTGATCATGGACGATCTCTCCCGCCTGCTCGGCTGGATATTCGGCCGCCTGGTCGGCAGGAAGGATCAGGAAGACCTGCCGCTATCACGCGAAGATCTCACCCGCGTCACTCGCGAGAACCGCAGCGACATCGAAGCGCTGGAGGGGCGCATCACGGCGATCGAAAAACCGGAAAGCAAGCGCAAGGGCGCCAACGACACTAACGTGCTCCGCCTGCCGCCGTTTGCGGCGGAATAAGCGCAGAATAAGCAGAGCGTGGAAAACGGTACGGGCCGGGAGCAATCTCCCGGCCCGTTTCATTTTGCCGTTCTCGCTGCGGCCAGCGAACCTCAACCTTCTGGAGTTGGCGTCAAAGCCCGCCCTGCTCTCTCAAGAAACTAACGATCGAGCTGACGCCGTCGCCGCGCTTCATGTCGGAGAAGACGAAGGGGCGTGAGGCGCGCATGCGCGTCGCATCCCGGTCCATCACCTCCAGATCGGCGCCGACATAGGGAGCCAGATCCTTCTTGTTGATGACGAGCAGGTCGGAGCGGGTGATGCCGGGCCCGCCCTTGCGCGGGATTTCCTCGCCCTGGCAGACGGAGATGACATAGATAGTGATATCGGCGAGATCCGGCGAAAAGGTTGCCGCCAGATTGTCTCCGCCGGATTCGATGAAGACGACGTCGAGGTCGGGAATCCGCTCGTTGAGGCCGGCGATCGCCTGCAGATTGATCGTCGCATCCTCGCGGATCGCGGTGTGCGGGCAGCCACCGGTCTCGACGCCGACGATGCGGTCCGAAGGCAATGCCTGCATGCGCACCAGCGCCTCCGCATCCTCGGTCGTGTAGATGTCGTTGGTGACGACGGCGACGGAATAGTCGTCACGCATCGCCTTGCAGAGCTTTTCGGTCAGCGCCGTCTTGCCCGAGCCGACCGGCCCGCCGATGCCGACGCGCAAAGGTCCGTTTCTTGATTTCATGTGTTTCACTCCAATAGGATCCCGATGATAGCCACGCCATCGGCGTGCGCCACCGTCAAATGACGCAGTCGCACGGATAATTTGGTCCGCTACGAGCGGAAAAGCCTCGTAGTTTGAGTTTCGTGACGCAGGCTGGCTATATCGGCCTGAACCGTCGCCGAACCGAGATCGTCGAGCGTCGAGCCTGCCGCCCGCCGCGCGACCTCCGCAATATGCTCTTCAAGAGCGGCAAGCATGGCAACGCCACTCGCCTGCCCGGCGACGCCAAGGCGGATGCCTGCTGAGATCGCTTGCGAGGCATAGGCATGCAGGAAGACCGCGAGCACCTTCTCGGGCCCTATGCGATGGGCGCCCGCAACCGCTCCGATTGCGATGGGATAGGCGGCCCTGTCAGGCAGCTTTTCGAAAACCTCGTCCGGCCAGGCCCGCGCCGCCGCGAGGAAGGCCTCACCGAGCAGCGTGGTTTCCTGATGGCGCTCGCGCGATCCGGCAAGCGCCTCGGCAAGTGCGGCGACCTCGGCAAGGCGCGCTGGTTCCGAATGGCACCTATGGCTCTCAGCCAGAAGCACGGCATCGTTCCAGACCGAGCCATGGCCGATCAGCGTGCCGATCCAGACAGCAAGCGAGGCGGCATCGGTGACGAGCCCGTCAGCCACCGCACGCTCCAGACCGCCAGAATAGGCAAAACCGCCGATCGGAAAGGCCGGCGAGAGCCATGCCGTCAGGCGCAGCAATGCCTGCAGCTCAGAATCCTCGGTCATCGAGCCTCAGTCGTGCTTGTGGCCGTGATGCCCGTGGTCGTGATCGTGATCCCGCCCGTGGTCATGGTCATGATTACATCCCGGTCCATGCACGTGGTCATGGCCGTGATCATGTTTGTGGTCATGACCATCGTTATGATCGTGCCCGTGGTCATGATGGGCATGCCCGTGATCATGTGAATGTCCGCCGTGCGAATGATAGGCTCCCCGCGCCGGCTGGAAGGGCTCCTCGATGTCGATGACGGTGGCGCCGAGCCCTTGCAGCATGGAGCGGATAACATGGTCGCGGAGAATGACGATGCGGTCTTCCTCGATCTGTGCGGCCAGATGACGGTTGCCGAGATGCCAGGCAAGCTCGACCAGATGCGTGCGGTTGCGTCCGCGAATTTCAAAGAGCTTCTCGTCGGCCGCGAGGATCTCGATCAGTTCCCCATCCTCACGCACGAGAAGGTCGCCATCAGCAAAAAGCACCGGATCCTTGAGATCGAGCATGACCATCTCGCCATTTTCCAGATGCAGCAGCTTGCGGCGCAGATGGCGCAGATCATGCGGCAGCTTGACCTGGGCGGTCGGGTGGGAGGAAGGGGTTCCGGCAGGAAGATAGGAGGTGACGCGCTGCATGATATGTCCGTTTTGTTAAGACGACGACCATGCAAAATAGCCTTTCCCGATGCAAGCACCAATGGCCTTTCGTTTGGAAGACCGGCTTTTATATTCCGCACGCCTGCATCACGTTGTCGCTGCCCAGCCCCCTGCCCTCGGCGTCGGGACCAGCCTCGGCAAGTCCATGCCAGGCATGATGCAGCCCCTCCCGCTCGTGCACGACGCGATTGCGTCCGAGCGCCTTGGCGAGATAAAGCGCCCGGTCGGCCGAGGCGTAGACCTGCTGTTTGTTGCGCCCAGGAATGAGATCTGCCACGCCGCCGGAAATGGTGATGGCAATATGGTTTCCATCTGCCACGAGCGGCCTGCCAGCGATATCGGCCTGCACGGCCTGGATCCGCTCCAAGCGTTTCTCCAGCGGTTCGCCGGAGACGATGACGCCGAATTCCTCGCCACCGAGGCGCGCAACGACGGACGATTCGTCGAAGGCGGTGATCAGCACCGCCGAGACCGCCGTGATAACCGCATCGCCGCAGGCATGGCCGAAGCGATCGTTGATCGCCTTGAAACGGTCGACGTCGAAAATGACGAGCGAGGCGTCGCCTTCGATCCGATCCAGCGCCTCGGTGAAGGCGCGCCGGTTCAACAGGCCGGAGAGGGTATCCGTGCGGCTGAGCTTTTCGAACTTCGCCCGCGATAGCGTCAGCTCATGCATGGTGAAGCCTGTGGCCAGCGACAGCATTCCGGAAACCGTGCCGCCGACAAGCCAGGAAAAAATGGCGCCGAAACCGATCGCGTGCGAAAGGGTCACCGGCAGCAGCCCGAGAAAACCGAGTGGCGGTATCGTCAGCGCAGTGATGACGCCGGAGAAAATGACGGCAAGAAAGCTCATCTTCAACGCAAAGACGTAGACATGCCTGCGATAGTGAAAATCGCCAAAATCGGCCTGCAGCGACATCCAGTTTCTCATGAGAATCGACCTTCCTGCCCGGCGTTTCAAGGCATTGATAAGAGCCCAATTGCTGCGGGTGTCTTAATCGACTCGCTAAAATTTGAACGATTTCAGACGATTCTCTGGAGAGATTTTTTCTAGCATGGGCTGCAAGTCTCCAATCCCTGAATAGAACAAGGCATGCAAGCACCTAATGGATTGATATATAATAGCTTTCCCGGGCCCTACCGCCGGGCTGTTCCAGAATGGTCTAATCGGAGAAAACGCAGGTTCTCCCACTGATTTCTACAACCGAACGGAGAGTTCCGTTCACAATTTCGTTTAAGCGCGGACGGCCCGGCGAATGCGTCAATTGTAGACACCAACAGACAATCGCAATGATTGTGGAAGCGGGTTCCATAAGCCTGTCCGAAGCCCCGCCGAACGGAGCGCAGCGGCAGTCCAGGTGTTGCAGCCGAAGAGGGCGTTGAAGTATCCCTTGGCTTGGAAAAACCGATCGATCTCCCTGTAACCCGCATCCGGGATCGGCGCGATCTCGCCCGCATTGCGGACGAAGCTGTCCGCAATGAATTGGCGCAGCCGCGTCAATTCATCATCACCAATATCGAATGCGGTAACATCAGGCTGCGGCTCGGCAATATGGCCGGCGAGATCAACATGCAGCACCGAACGGTCGATCGTCAGCGCCCGTAGCACCGGCAGCGGCTTCAGCTCAGCCCAGGTCGGTGCTTCCAGATAGAAGGCGCGGCCGCCCCAGCCGACCACGAGCCATTCCGCATTCGGATGGCCGAGCGGAAAATCGGGATCATCGAGGAAGGAAAAGGCCGCCCGCGTCTCCTCATCGAGCGGAATGGCAATATCGGTATGGATCGGTCCCGACAGCAGAAGCACCTGGTGGGGTGGCATCGCGGACGACGCCTTGACCGGAGCAATCAGCGGCCGGGGAATGAAGGTCCCGCCCGCTGCCAGAATCAGAAGCAGGAATAGGGCCTGCAACAGCCAGCGGATGCCCATCCTCATCAGCCGCCCCGCACGCACGGATGCTGGCCTAAAACAGGAAATAGCGCTGCGCCATCGGCAGCACCGTCGCCGGTTCGCAGGTCAGCAATTCGCCATTCGCCCTGACTTCATAGGTCTCCGGATCGACCTCGATCTCCGGCGTCAGGTCATTGTGGATCATCGATGCCTTGGAAATGCCGCCGCGCGTATTCTTCACCGCCACGAGTTCCTTTGCGACCCCGAGCCTGCCTTTCAGCCCGGCATCGAGCGAAGCCTGGCTGACGAAGGTGACGGAGGAATTGGTGAGGCTCTTGCCATAGGAGGCGAACATCGGCCGATAATGCACCGGCTGCGGCGTCGGGATCGAGGCGTTCGGATCGCCCATCGGGGCGGCGGCAATCGAGCCGCCGAGCAGCACCATGTCGGGCTTCACGCCGAAGAAGGCCGGGTTCCAGAGCACGAGGTCGGCGCGCTTGCCGACCTCGACCGAGCCGATCTCATGGCTGAGACCGTGGGCGATCGCCGGATTGATCGTGTATTTGGCGATATAGCGGCGGACGCGGAAATTGTCGTTATCGCCCTTTTCCTCCTTCAGCCGGCCGCGCTGGCGCTTCATCTTGTCGGCCGTCTGCCAGGTGCGGATCGCCACCTCGCCGACGCGGCCCATGGCCTGGCTGTCGGAGGAGATGATCGAGAAGGCGCCGATATCGTGCAGAATGTCTTCGGCCGCGATCGTCTCCTTGCGGATCCGGCTTTCGGCAAAGGCGATATCCTCGGGGATCGACGGCGACAGGTGATGGCAGACCATCAGCATGTCCAGATGCTCGGCGATGGTGTTGACCGTATAGGGCCGCGTCGGATTGGTGGACGACGGGATAACGTTCGGCTGGCCGCAGATCTTGATGATATCGGGCGCATGGCCGCCGCCCGCCCCTTCCGTGTGGAAGGCATGGATGGTGCGGCCCTTGATGGCGCCGATCGTATCCTCGACGAAGCCGCTTTCGTTCAGCGTATCGGTGTGGATCATCACCTGCACGTCATACTCGTCAGCGACCGACAGGCAGCAGTCGATGGCGCCGGGCGTCGTGCCCCAATCCTCGTGCAGCTTCAGCGAGGTGGCGCCGGCCAGCACCATTTCGGTCAATGCTCCCGGCAGCGAGGCATTGCCCTTGCCGGCGAAGGCCAGGTTCATCGGGAAGGCGTCCGCCGCCTCGATCATGCGGGCGAGATGCCAGGGGCCGGGCGTGCAGGTGGTGGCAAGCGTGCCATGCGCCGGCCCTGTGCCGCCGCCGAGCATGCAGGTCATGCCAGACATCAGCGCTTCCTCGATCTGCTGCGGCGCGATGAAGTGGATATGGCTGTCCATGCCGCCCGCAGTAACGATCTTGCCTTCGGCGGCGATCGCCTCCGTGCCCGGGCCGACAATAATATTGACGCCCGGCTGCATGTCAGGATTGCCCGCCTTGCCGATCGCGACGATGCGTCCGCTCTTCAGCCCGATATCGGCCTTGTAGATGCCGGAATGATCGACGATTACCGCGTTGGTGATGACGGTATCGACCGCGCCGTCCGCCCGCGTCACCTGGCTCTGGCCCATGCCGTCGCGGATCACCTTGCCGCCGCCGAACTTCACCTCCTCGCCATAGGTGGTGAAATCCTTTTCGATCTCGATGAAGAGCTCGGTATCGGCAAGGCGCACCTTGTCGCCGATGGTCGGTCCGAACATGCCGGCATAAGCGGCGCGGGAGATCTTGTAGGGCATTCATCAGGCTCCGTGGGAGGAAGAGACAAGTGTTTTTTCGCCGAGCCGCGTGAGGCGGCTGGCGGTAATATAGCTATCGACAAGATGCCGTTCGGCAGCAAACGGGTGCCATTCCCAGCCGGCGTGACCAAAGCCGGCCAACATTACCTCGGCCTCGGCATATTTGTTCAGCACCTCGACAATGACGATCATGCCGCTGCTCGGCACCACGTAGGGCGCCGGCGCAAAGGCCGAAAGCGAGGCGTCGACGGCCTCGTGGACCGCCTTGCCGATGACGACATGCCTCTTGCCGGTCTCCGCACAGAAGGCGCCGAACGCCTCCGTATAGTCGTCGCAGAAATCGTCGAGCTCCGGATGCGAGACGGCAAGCGGCGCCCGCATCGCGGCGAATTTTTCCGGGTCGCGCGCGCTCCAGATTTCGCGCGCCGCGATGATGCCGGGATGAGCGCGCCACTCAGGCGAGCCGAGCATTGCCTTTGCCGGCCGGCCGGTATTGCAGACCGCAACGGCATCCGTGCGGCTGCCGCCGGCGCCGTAGGAGCGGCAATCGTTGAAGCGGATCACGAAATCGGCGGCATCGATGATGCCTGCCTGTCCTTCCCCGACCTCGCCATTGCCGACGATTACGATCTTTTTGATCACCTTAATTGCTCATCGTATCTTCGAGCTGTTTCAGCTCTTTCGTGCGTTTATCCGTCTCTTCGGCCAGGCATCCGGCAACCAGCATCGGCTCCATCGTGCCGCCACGGGCCTGAAAGCCGAAGGCGTCGCATTCGGCGTCGCGATAATCGATCCAGGCGCGCTGCGCCTTGACCAGCGCCTTTTCCGCGCCCTTCATGTCGCCATCCAGATCCTTGTCGATCGCCACCATGGCGGCCCTCGTCTTCTTGTATTGCTCGTTCAGCGCCTTGTCGGCCGCCTCATGGCGCGCCTCTTCGCAGGAGGTCATGTCCGATTGCGTCTGCGGATTTTTGCAATCGACATCCTGCGCGGACGCACCGCCGGCCACAAACAGCATCGCCGCCCCGATGAGGCAAATATTCAGACGCATTCACCTCTCCCGTTCTTCTAAAGCTTGCCCATCACCAGCTGGCGGAAGCCATAGACCTCGCGCTTGCCGGAAAGTGGGATCAGCGTCACCGAGCGCGTCTGCCCTGGCTCGAAGCGCACTGCCGTTCCCGCCGGAATATCGAGCCGCTTGCCATGCGCCGCGGCGCGGTCGAAGGAAAGCCCGGCATTGGTTTCGGCGAAGTGGTAGTGACTGCCGACCTGCACCGGCCGGTCGCCGGTATTGGAAACCTCCAGCGTCACCGTCGGCGCGCCGGCATTGAGTTCGATGTCGCCGCTTGCGGCAATGATCTCGCCCGGAATCATAGGGTTCTCCTTAAGCCGCCTTGGGCGCGCAGCCCTCGGCCTTCAGCACACGTTTTGTCGAAGCAGGATTTTTGGCAAGCATGGCGGCCGGCCGGATAGGCCTGGCAACGAGATTGCCGCCGCAGTTCGGGCAGGCACCCTTCAACACGCCGTCGACGCAATCGGCGCAGAAGGTGCATTCATAGGTGCAGATCCGCGCCTCCGCGCTATCAGGCGGCAGGTCCTTGTCGCAGCATTCGCAATTGGGCCTGAGCTTGAGCATGCTCTTTCCTCACCGGATCGGTTCGTGGACGGTGACGAGTTTGGTTCCATCCGGGAACGTCGCCTCCACCTGCACGTCGTGGATCATCTCGGCAACGCCTTCCATCACCTGGTCGCGGCCAATCACATGGGCGCCGGCCTCCATCAGCTCGGCGACGGGGCGGCCATCACGGGCGCCTTCGACGACGAAATCGCTGATCAGTGCTATCGCCTCGGGATAGTTCAGCTTGACGCCGCGCTCCAGCCGCCGCCGCGCCACCATCGCCGCCATCGATATCAGCAGCTTGTCTTTTTCTCTCGGAGTGAGGTTCATTACGTACCCATCTGCTTCGTGCTTAAATTCATAGATTCCAGACTTTCGGCACAGGCGCACCATTGCGCAAGGTAGAAATGACCGGGATCAGGATTTTTCTGAGCGAGAAGCCGTCGGCTGCTGCAAGACGCACGACGAGCTTGTCGTTCCAGGCGCTGGCACCACCCATCAGCCCTTCGACGAGCGGCCGCACTTTGCCGAGATAGGCCTCCGCCAGCGGCCCGGTGTAAAGCAAGGTCGCGAAGGCGACCTGCCCGCCGAGCACGGCCTGACGTGCAGCCAGCGCCGAAATACCTTCGGAAAGTTTCAGTTCCTCGGCATGGATCAACCGGCCCGGACGGCGGATACGCCAGCGGTCACGAAAGAGCCCGGTCTCCACCGCCTCGCCCATCGCCTTGCGGCCGAGCAGCACGGCCTCGACGGCCAGGAATTCGGCGTTCTCGTCGAGATCGACATCGAGCCGGCGGAAAAGCGAAGCCCGGTCGAAGAGGATCGTCTCCTGCGGCAGCCAGTCGACGCGTGCTCGCGCGCCGACCTTAATACGGGTCGTCACCTCGGCGGTGCCTGTCGATGCCTTGTAGATCTTCTCGCAGGCCTGGGTAGTGACGTCGATCTTCGTGCCGGCGCCGGCAACGACGCTCCAATCCATCCGGTCCCCGCCGGTCAGCCCGCCCGCGGTGTTGATGATCACGGCTTCCATCGACACATCGAACGTATCTGGCAGGCGGATCTTCGCCGCGCCCTCCTGATAGAGCTCGCGAATGCGCGTGCGGCCATCGAGCAGCCTCGCCGCCAGATGCCCGCGTCCCTCCGCTCTTTGCGGTCTGGTGCTGGCCGCCGCAATCGTCATATCGTCCCTTTCGGTCGCGCTACCGCTTTTCATTCCATCGCGCGGATAACGGAAAGCAAGCAATTCCTATGCCGCCCGAAAGGTGCAGCAGATCGGCGAAGCGCCGCTCCAACTGCCGCAAAATACGGCATCTGCCCGTCAGACGGTCAGATGACGGCGGGCTTCCGGCGTGTCCAGCGTCTCCGCCAGTCCTTCATGCACGATCTCGCCGCGATCCATGATGTAGACGTAATCGGCAAGCTCCCGGCAGAAATCCAGATATTGTTCGACGAGCAGGATCGCCATGCCGGTGGAATCGCGGAGGTAGCGGATCGCCCGGCCGATATCCTTGATGATCGACGGCTGGATGCCCTCGGTCGGCTCGTCGAGCACGAGGATCTTCGGCCGCGTCACCATCGCGCGTCCAATCGCCAACTGCTGCTGCTGTCCGCCGGAAAGATCGCCGCCCCGACGCGACAGCATCGACTTCAGCACCGGAAAGAGACTGAAGATATCGTCGGGAATATTGCGGTCGCGGCGGCTAAGCGGGGCAAAGCCGGTTTCGAGATTTTCCTTCACGGTGAGCAGCGGAAAGATTTCGCGCCCCTGCGGCACGTAGCCGATGCCCTGCTTAGCGCGGGCAAAGGGCGGCAGGCCGTTCAGCTTCGTATCGTTGAAGGTGACGGTGCCGGCCGACAGCGGATGCTGGCCGGTGACGGCGCGCAGCAGCGAGCTCTTGCCGACGCCGTTGCGGCCCAGGACGCAGGTGATCTTGGCCATCTCCGCCTTGATGGAGATGCCGCGCAGCGCCTGCGCCGCGCCATAATGCAGATTTGCGTTCTCGACTGTCAGCATCCGTTCACCCATTCCCCATCAGTTCATCAGGCTGCGCCTCAGCGTCTGCAGGGCATAGTCCTGTTCTTTCGTTCTCCCGCCACCGACCGCAGCTACGTCCTCGGCAATACCGATCAGCTGCTGGCGCTCCTGCATGTCGAGCGCCTTCATCCAGAGGTCTCGAAACCGGCGGATCGGATCTTCGGGACTGGTGACGTTCTTGGACGCCCATTCGCCGAACACCAGCACCTCTTCCATGTCGCCTGGCCGGATGATGCCCGTCATATGGCTGCGGACGACATCCTTCGCCGCGTCGACATACATCGGCTTTTCCTTGGCAAGGCAGAAGAAGAAAGCCACCGCCGCAATCGCCGGGTCGGCGATGGACGCCAGCGGCGCTGCCTCAGCCTGCCTGCGGCGCTTTCCGCGCCTATAAGCGCCCCGCATACGCTCGACGGAATCGATGATCTCGTTTCCAGCCTCACGTATCATTTTGAAACGCCAATACCAGATGACCGCGCCGCTGACCGCCGCGACCAGAATGCCGAGAAAAGCCATGCTGAAACCCCACAAGAATACCCACTCGTTTTTAGAGCTTGTTCTTTTGTCAGGTTCAAGCCTGGAAGTTGCATTGATCACCGCCCCAAATAGTTCTCGATCACCTTCGGATCCGAACTCACGAAATCGATCGATCCTTCCGCAAGCACCGAACCTTCCGCGAGGCAGGTCACCTTGACGCCGAGGTCGCGGATGAAGCCCATATCGTGTTCGACGACGACGACCGAACGGGTCCTGGCGATGTCCTTGAGCAGGATCGCCGTTTCCGCCGTCTCCGCATCCGTCATGCCGGCAACGGGCTCGTCGACCAGCAGCAGCTTCGGTTCTTGCGCGAGCAGCATGCCGATCTCCAGCCACTGCTTCTGCCCGTGCGAGAGATTGGCGGCCAGCTCGTCGCGCCGGTGGGTCAGCCGCACCGTTTCGAGGACTTCCTCGATGCGCGTCCTGTCTTCGCCCGAAAGCCGGTAGAACAGCGTCGAAAACACCCGGCGGCGGCGGTTCAGCGCCAATTCCAGATTGTCCCAGACCGTGTGGCTTTCGAAGACCGTCGGCTTCTGGAACTTGCGGCCGATGCCGAGCTGAGCAATGTCGGCCTCATCCTTCTTGGTGAGATCAACAGTGCCGTTAAAGAACACCTCTCCCTCGTCAGGCCTGGTCTTGCCGGTGATGATATCCATCATCGTCGTCTTGCCAGCGCCGTTCGGGCCGATGATGGCGCGAAGCTCGCCCGGCTCGATGACGATCGAGAGCGAATTCAGCGCCTTGAAGCCGTCGAAGGAAACGGAGACGCCGCTGAGATAGAGCACGCTGGTGGGTTTGACGTCGGGAATCATGGTGCTCACTCCGCTGCCTGGATTTTCGGCTCGATCCCGTCTTCCTTCGCCGGTTGCGGCGCGGGCTCGGAGACGGTCTTCCGCTTGGCGAAATAGTGCGAGATCGTGCCGACGACGCCCTTCGGCAGGAGCAGCGTCACGGCGACGAAGAGGCCGCCGAGCGCAAAGAGCCAGAACTCCGGGAAGAGACCGGTAAAGATCGTCTTGCCGCCGTTGACGAGCATCGCGCCGATGATCGGCCCAATCAGAGTTCCCCGCCCGCCGACCGCCGTCCATATGACGACCTCGATGGAGTTGGCGGGCGCGAATTCGCCGGGATTGATGATGCCGACCTGCGGCACATAGAGCGCGCCGGCAATGCCCGCCATCATCGCCGACACGACGAAGGTGAAGAGCTTGAAATGCTCGACGCGGTAGCCGAGGAAGCGTGTGCGGCTTTCGGCATCGCGCACGCCGACGAGCACCTTGCCGAATTTCGAACGCACGATTGCCGAGGCGATCGTCAGCGACAGCGCCAGGAAGATCGCGGTCGCGGCAAAGAGGCTGGCGCGCGTGCCGTCCGCCTGGATGTTGAAGCCGAGGATATCCTTGAAATCGGTCATGCCGTTATTGCCGCCGAAGCCCATGTCGTTGCGGAAGAAGGCAAGCAGCAGCGCGTATGTCATCGCCTGGGTGATGATCGAGAGGTAAACGCCGTTGACGCGCGAGCGGAAGGCAAACCAACCGAAGACGAAGGCGAGCAGCCCGGGCACGGCGAGCACCATCAGCGCCGCGAACCAGAACTGGTCGAAGCCGTACCAGAACCAGGGCAGTTCCTTCCAGTTCAGGAACACCATGAAGTCTGGCAGCATGGGATCGCCGTAGACGCCGCGCGAGCCGATCTGGCGCATCAGATACATGCCCATCGCATAGCCGCCGAGCGCGAAGAAAGCGCCGTGGCCGAGCGAGAGAATGCCGCAGAAACCCCAGACGAGATCGAGCGCCAGCGCCAGCAAAGCGTAGGTCAGGTATTTGCCGAACAGCGCCATGATATAGGTCGGGATGTGCAGCGGGTGCGTCGGGCCGGTGGCAAGGTTCAGCACCGGCACGAGAATGGCGACCGCCAGCAACAGGGCGACGGCGATGGAGATCCTGCGATCGAGAGACCGGAGAAGGAAGGCCGTTATCATGCTTCCACCGCCCTTCCTTTGAGTGCGAAGAGCCCGCGCGGCCGCTTCTGGATGAAGAGAATGATGAGGACGAGCACCAGGATCTTGCCGAGCACGGCGCCGGCGAAGGGCTCGAGGAACTTGTTGACGACGCCGAGCGACAGCGCGCCGACCAGCGTGCCCCAGAGATTGCCGACACCGCCGAAGACGACGACCATGAAACTGTCGATGATGTAGTTCTGGCCGAGGTTCGGCGAGACGTTGTCGATCTGCGAGAGCGCCACACCGGCCATGCCGGCGATGCCGGAGCCGAGCGCAAAGGTGAAGGCATCGACCCAGCCGGTGCGAATGCCCATCGACGAGGCCATGCGCCGGTTCTGCGTCACCGCCCGCATCTGCAGGCCGAAGGCGGAGCGCTTGAGCAGCATCAACAGCGTCAGGAAAACGACCATCGAGAAGACGATGATCCAGAGTCGGTTCCAGGTGATGACGAGCCCGCCGAAATCGAAGGCGCCGGACATCCAGCTCGGATTGCGGACCTCGCGGTTAGTCGGGCCGAAATAGCTGCGGATCGCCTGCTGCAGGATCAGCGACACGCCCCAGGTGGCAAGCAGCGTTTCCAGCGGCCGGCCGTAGAGGTAGCGGATCACTGCACGTTCGATGACGAGACCGACAAAGCCGGTAAAGACGAAGGCGGCCGGCACCGCGAAAGCCAGCGAATAATCGGCGAGTGACGGGAAGGCCGAAGCGATTGTTTCCTGCACGACATAGGTCGTATAGGCGCCGATCATCACCATCTCGCCATGCGCCATGTTGATGACACCCATGACGCCGAAGGTGATGGCAAGGCCGATTGCAGCCAGCAGCAGCACCGAGCCGAGCGACAGGCCGTACCAGACGTTCTGGACGACGTCCCAGAGCGCCAGGTCGCGGTTGATTGAATTGATCTCCGTCTGGATCGCGGGCTTCAGATCGTCAGGGGCATTCGCCATCGCGGTCGTCAGGATCGTCAGCGCATCGCGGCCGCCGCGGGCGGCGATCATGTCAATGGCGGCCCGCTTCTCCTCGCTCCCGGCATCGCTCTTCAGCACCATCACAGCCCGCGCCGCTTCCATCGTGCTTTTGATCTCCCCGTCCTTCTCGGCTGAAAGAGCCGAATTCAGAAGTTCGAGATTGGCGGGATCGGCATCCCTCAGCATGCCCTCGGCCGCTGCGAGCCGCGCGGAGCGATCCGGGCTCAAAAGTGTCAGCTGGCTCATCACAGTCGTGATCGTGGTGCGCAGCGAATTGTTGATCTTGACCTTCGACATCATGTCGGGGTCGACATCGGCAACCGCCTCGCCGGTGATCGGGTCGGAATAGGTGGGCTCGTCCTCCGTGCCGCCCTGAACGAGAACGGGGCCGCCCTCCGAATTGACGTAGAGCTGGCCGCCGCTCAGTTGCTGCAGGATCTGGCTGACATGCGAATCCCCGGAAGCGGCAAGCGCCCGGATGGCCGCGTCGCGCTCGGGAAAGCCGCCGACGCCGAGCGCATCGACGAGAGCATGCACGTCACCCTCGGCGCGCAGGCTGGCCACCGGAAACGTCAGGCCGGAAAGCATCAGGCAAAATGTCAGAAGAAAAATCGTGATGGCGCGAAACATCGGCTCTCTCGCCTTGAGTGTCGTCGGCCTTTCGGCGCAGCGGTAAGGACGGAGCTTCCGCCCGGATCAGCTCCGGACGGAAGTCTTTAGGCTGTCAACAGTTGGATCTCCTCAGGAGCCCTTGCCGCCGCACTTACCGGTCGCGACGTTGAAGTTGCCGCAGGAGAGAGGCTTGCGCCAATCGGAGATCAGGTCCTTTGAGTCAGGCAGGTAGTCAGACCATTCGTCACCAACGACAGCGGGCGTCTGCTGGACGATCTCGAACTGGCCATCGGCCTGGATTTCACCGATCAGCACCGGCTTAGTGATATGGTGGTTCGGCATGACGGTGGCATAGCCGCCGGAGAGGTTCGGAACGCTGACGCCGATGATGGAGTCGAGAACCTTATCGGTATCGGTCGTGCCGGCAGCCTGGACGGCCTTAACCCAGGCGTTGAAGCCGATATAGGCAGCTTCCATCGGGTCGTTGGTCACGCGCTTGTCGTTCTTGGTGAATGCGTGCCAGTCCTTGATGAACTTCTTGTTGGCAGGGCTTTCCACGGATTCGAAGTAGTTCCAGGCAGCGAGATGGCCGACGAGCGGCTTGGTGTCGAGACCGGCAAGCTCTTCTTCGCCGACCGAGAAGGCGACGACGGGGATGTCGGTTGCCTTGATGCCCTTGTTGCCCAGTTCCTTGTAGAACGGAACGTTGGCATCGCCGTTGATCGTCGAGACGACCGCCGTCTTCTTGCCGGCGGAACCGAATTCCTTGATCTTGGAAACTTCGGTCTGCCAGTCGGAGAAGCCGAACGGCGTGTAGTTGGTCATGATGTCTTCTTTCGGAATACCCTTCGAAATCAGGTATGCCTCGAGAATCTTGTTGGTCGTGCGCGGATAGACGTAGTCGGTACCTTCGAGCACGAAGCGTTTGACGCCTTCTTTTTCCATCAGGTAGTCGACGGCCGGAATTGCCTGCTGGTTCGGAGCCGCACCGGTGTAGAAGATGTTGCGCGAGGATTCTTCGCCTTCGTACTGCACGGGATAGAAGAGCAGCGAATTGAGTTCTTCGAAAACCGGCAGGACGGATTTGCGCGAGGACGAGGTCCAGCAGCCGAAGACGGCGGCGACCTTGTCTTTTTCGATCAGCTCACGCGCCTTTTCGGCAAATAGCGGCCAGTCGGACGCCGGATCGACGACGACGGCTTCGAGCTTCTTGCCGAGAAGGCCGCCCTTCTTGTTCTGCTCGTCAATGAGCATCAGCATGGCGTCTTTCAGCGTGGTTTCGGAAATCGCCATCGTGCCCGAGAGCGAATGCAGCACGCCGACCTTGATCGTATCGTCGGCGGCAATCGCGCTGCTGAAGGCAGCCGACGCTGCCATGACGGCGCCGAGCGCGGCGCCTGTAATCGTGGATTTGAGATTCATATGGTTGATCCCCTCTCTTGTTCCGCAACAGGCCGGAAACGGAGTTAACTGTTGCCGAGGGGACTATCGGGTGCTGCAGCGCAAAAACACATACGCAAAATGACGTAGGCGCAGGGGTCGAATGCGCAGGCCGGCAAAGCACGGGCATCCCCACCAAAGGGGATGTCCTGTCGGTTCGATATTAGTCGTCCATCGTCAAGGTGACCGAGGTCGGGCCGTAGGACAGGGTCGCCCTATGGCCGGAGATTGTGAAATTGCCGAAGGTGCCGGTAATGGCGGCAGCCTTCAGGATTTCGATCTTCGTTCCCGGCGCCGGGGCAAGGCCATGGGCGAGCGCCACGTCGAGATCGCCGGCAAGCGTCGCCTTGCCTGCAACGACCAGCGTGCCGGCGCCATTCGCGCCGAGAGTCGGCTTCGCCGTCGCACTGGCGAGCTGCAGATAGTCGCCGCCCACGGCCAAGGGCTTGTCGGCCGCCACGATGAGCGAACCGCCATTGACCGTCAGCCCGCCGGCGCCGAAGGCCGAAGGCGAGCCGGCCACCAGCACGCCCTCGTCCAGCACGGTACCGCCGGCATAGCTGTTGGCGCCAGAAAGACCGAGAATGCCGCTGCCGCGCTTCACCAGCTTACCCTTGCCGCCGATGTCGTTGCGCCAGCTATCGATCGCATTGAAGCCGCCCTTTGCCGCATCCATGGTCACCGTCACATCCTGGTCAAAAGCGCCATAGCCATCGGCGGCGGCAAACAGGTTCAGGCGGCCGTAGCCTTCCGCGTCGTCGAGAAGCGGATAGCCCGAAGCGATCTCCGTTGTGCCAAGCACCTCGCGGCGCTGTTCACCATCGAGATAGGGCAGACGGGTTTCCAGAAGCGCTTCGGCGCCCTGCGGCACGCGAGCCGGCTGATCGGTCGCATGGATCGTCGGCAGGCCATAGCTCAGGCGCTGCAGAATGTAAGCGCGATTGGCATCATGATCGGCGAAACGGTCCGCCGAAAGCGGCGCCGCATGGGCGGCGACTTCGAGCGCCCCCGCATCCGAAACACCCGACTTGGCGATCAGCCATGACTGCGCCTGGGCGTAGGCAGCGCTCTTCAGCGCTGAATTGTCGGACTTGTTCAGGTTATAGACGACCGTGGCGGTGCCAAGCATGCGGCCGCCCATCACGTCGAGCGGAGAGTGCATGCCGGCAAGGATGCGGTCTTCACCCATTTCGCTGGCGCGCGCGATCATTTCCTGGAATCGCTGCGGCACCAGATAGGCCATGGCGAGCGCATCCCGCCAGGCTTCCGCCGTATGTCCGCTGGGGAAGCCACCGTCCTCGACCGGCTTGCTGCTTTTGACGGGCTCGAGCGTCGGGACGACCGAGACGTCCGGGCTCCAGCGATAGGGACGGCCATATTTGAAATAGCGCTTGGCGGGCTCCGTCGAGCCATCGCCGCTTGCGGCATTGATGAAGTCGATGGCGAGGCCCATGTCCAGGTTGGCGTCGGTCTTGTTTTCCGCGTCCGGTTTGCTGCCGGCGCCGCGATTGTTCCCCTTGTCGTCATATTTGACCGTCGTCGCATCGGCCGCGACTTCGGTGATCGTGGTGGTCTGCTTGGAACCGGCCTTCCAGGCATCGGTCAGCGGGCCGAGGCCATCGACGATGCTGGCATTTTTGCCGCGCCGGTCGTCGAGATAGGCCGCGACTGCCTGTTCGGCAGTACGCGCCTTTGTCGCCTTGATGACATAGCCGATATTCGCATCATGAACGAGCTTGTTGACGATCTGGCCGTCGGTCTTGCTGAAGGGGATGCCGTCCCAATCTGTCTTGGCGACTGCAGGGCAATTGTCCTTGGCCGGAGCTTCTACGCCGGCATCGACGAAGGGCGTGCGCGGCCTCCATACTTCTAAGAAGCCGGAGAGAAGATGGACGGCGGCGTTGGTGTCGGCGGTCGAGAAGCAAGCGTCACCGCGCTTGTTGGTGTTTCCGGTCTCGGCATAGGGCGCTTTCGCGCTTGTGGCTTGCTCTGCCGCGGCAAGCGAGGGCACGACCGAAAGAAGGCTGACGAGAGCGGTGCTCAGGCGGCAAAGTTTTGAAACAGACATGAGTATACCCGGAATGGTTTAACGAACGGCGGTAGGGTTAGAGCGGATACGTGACAGCGCCGTTTCAAAAATATGACTGTTCTGCAAATCCGCCAGTGCTCACCCCTTGCCTTTCCCGTCCATCCCGCCAAAACTGCCGTGGAAACGATGAGCCCAACGAGAGTGCCGGAAAGAGGGCATGACAGCGCGCCAACGCATCATTCCGGTGAGACGCGAATATAATCGCTGGGTCGCCAACCAGACGCTGGAAGATTACGCGCTGCGCTTCACCGCAAAGAGCGCCCGCCATTTTTCCTCCGAGCGCATCTCGCAGACGGCGATCGGCGCAATCTCCTTCCTGGCGCTCGAAGCGATCGGCGCCGCGATCACCCTCTCTTACGGCACCACCAACGCCTTCTACGCCATCATCGTCGCCTCGATCGCCATGCTGGCGATCGGCCTGCCGATCAGCCGCTACGCCATCCGCCACGGCGTCGACATCGATCTTCTGACGCGCGGCGCCGGTTTCGGCTACATCGGCTCGACCATCACCTCGCTGATCTACGCGGGCTTCACCTTCATGCTGTTTGCGATCGAAGCCTCAATCATGTCCGGGGCGCTGGAGCTCACCCTCGGCATTCCGCTCTGGATCGGTTACATCATCAGCGCCGTCATGGTGATCCCGCTGGTGACGCACGGCGTGCGGCTGATCAGTAAGTTCCAGCTGATGACCCAGCCCTTCTGGATCGTGCTGAACATCCTGCCCTTCATCTTCATCGCCTTCATGGACTGGGAAAAGTTCGATCTCTGGCGCGCCTTCGCCGGCATCCATCATGCTTCGGGTCCTCCCGGCACCGTCGCAGGCTTTGATCTGGTTGAATTCGGTGCAGCCTCCGCCGTCATCCTGGCGCTGATGTCGCAGATCGGCGAACAGGCCGATTTCCTGCGCTTCCTGCCGCCGGTCCCGCAGCGCAAGTGGCGCCATCGCCTCGCCGTCTTCCTCGCCGGTCCCGGCTGGGTCATCATCGGCGCACCGAAGCTGCTTGCCGGTTCGTTTCTCGTCGTGCTGACCCTCGCCTCGGGCGTGCCTCTCGACCGTGCTGCCGATCCGGCGCAGATGTATCTGACCGCCTTCGGCTACATGGTTCCCTGGCATAACGCTGCACTGCTGCTGATGGCCGCCTTCGTCGTCGTTTCGCAGCTCAAGATCAACGTGATGAACGCCTATGCCGGCTCACTCGCCTGGTCGAATTTCTTCTCACGGCTGACCCACAGCCATCCCGGCCGTGTCATCTGGCTTGTCTTCAACGTCGCAATCGCCCTGCTCCTGATGGAACTCGGCATCTACAGGCTGCTGGAAGAGACGCTCGGCATCTTCTCGATCATCGCCATGGCCTGGCTCTGCACGATTTCGGCCGATCTCTTCATCAACAAGCCGCTGGGGCTTGCCCCTCCCGGCATCGAGTTCAAGCGCGCCCATCTCTACGACATCAACCCGGTCGGCCTCGGCGCCATGACGCTTTCGGCGACGATATCGCTCGTCGCCCATTTCGGCGCCTTCGGCGAGACAGCCGCTTCGCTCGCCCCCTATATCACCCTCGTCATCGCCCTCATCGCCACGCCGGCGATCGCCTGGGCGACAAAGGGGAAATTCTACCTCGCGCGCAAGCCGCGCCAGAGCTGGAAGAACCAGACGAACATCACCTGTTCCGTCTGCGAGCACCCATTCGAACCGGAGGATATGGCCTGGTGCCCGGCCTATGCCGCCCCGATCTGCTCGCTCTGCTGCTCGCTCGACAGCCGCTGCCACGACATGTGCAAGCCGGCCGCGCGTTTTAACGCCCAGGTCGGTACGGTCGCGAGGACGCTGCTGCCGGAGAGTATTCTGGGCAAGCTGACGACGCGACTCGGCCGCTATGCCATCGCCGTCGCCCTGGCGCTGACCACCATCGGCGCGATCCTGGCGATGATCGCCCATCAGGTCGCCTCCGCCTCGCCGGAAACGGCAGAGGTTGTCGATCGCACCATTCTGATCGTCTTCTTTGTCTTCTCGGTGATTTCAGGCGTCGTCTGCTGGTTCTATGTGCTCGCCCATGACAGCCGCGTCGTCGCCGAGGAGGAATCCTCGCGCCAGAACACGCTGCTGCTCAAGGAAATCGCCGCCCACAAGAAAACCGATGCCGCCCTGCAGAATGCCAAGGAGACGGCCGAGGCTGCCAACCGCGCCAAGAGCCGCTATGTCGTCGGCCTCAGCCATGAACTGCGCACGCCGCTGAATGCCGTGCTCGGCTATGCCCAGATCCTCGAACGCGACGAAACGATCCCCGCGCCGCGCCAATCCTCGATCAAGGTCATCCGCCGCAGCGCCGAACATCTCTCGGGGCTGATCGACGGCCTGCTCGATATTTCCAAGATCGAGGCCGGCCGCCTGCAGGTCTATTCCAACGAGATCAACATCCATGACTTCCTCGACCAGATCATCGAACTGTTTCGGCCGCAGGCGCAGGCAAAGGGGCTCGCCTTCATCCATGATCGCTCGCCAGCCTTGCCTCAATTCGTCCGCACCGACGAAAAGCGCCTGCGCCAGATTCTCGTCAACCTGCTCTCCAATGCCATCAAGTTCACCGACGAAGGCAGCGTCACCTTCGATGTCGCCTATCGCAGCCAGGTCGCGACCTTCACCGTCACCGATACCGGCCGCGGCATCGCCGAGAAGGACCTGACGCGCATCTACGAACCTTTCCAGCGGGGCGAGGCAGACAGCGTGCGGCCGATGCCTGGCCTCGGTCTCGGCCTCACCATCACCCGGCTTCTGACCAACACGCTTGGTGGCGAGATTGCGGTCTCGAGCGTCAAGGACGAGGGTTCAACCTTCCGTGTGCGGCTGATGCTGTCCGCCGTCATGCGCGCCGCCGCCCCGCCGCAGGAAAAGCGCATCGTCGGTTACGACGGTCCGCGCCGCACCATCGTCGTCGTCGACGACAACGAGGATCACCGCGAGATGATGCGCGAAATCCTGGCGCCGCTCGATTTCATCGTGCTGACAGCGGCAGGCGGCGCCGAATGCCTGACACTGATCGACGGCATCCTGCCCGATCTGTTCCTCGTCGATATACTGATGCCCGGCATGAGCGGCTGGCAGCTCGTCTCGCGTCTGCGTGAGGCTGGTCAGACAGCACCGGTTGTGATGCTTTCGGCCAACATCGGCGATGCGACGGTTCTGAGCGACAGCGACGACAGCCACAATGATGCGATCGGCAAGCCGGTCGACATCCGCCAGCTGCGCGACAAGCTCGCTTTGCATCTCGGCCTGAACTGGATCTATGCCGATGACGCGCCCGCCGCTCCTGCAAAGATGGAGGCGCCGATGCGGGGCCCAGGTGCCGCCCATGTGCAGGAATTGCTGCGGCTCGGCGAGATCGGTTACATCAGGGGCATCGAAGCCAAGCTTTCGGACCTTGCCAAGGTGGAGGCAAATCGGCCATTCACCGAGGCTCTTCGACCCTATGTGGCCGCCTTCGATCTGGCCGGCTTCATGTCCTTCCTGCACGACTTCGACGAAAAGGTGGAATCCATTGGCTGAGCCGGCCCTCCCTCGCGACATCGTTCTGCTGGTCGACGACTCGCCCGAAGCGCTCGGTTTCCTCACAGACGCGCTCGAACAATCCGGCTTCTCCGTGCTGATCGCCACCTCGGGCACGGCAGCGCTTGGCATCGTCGAGCGGATCACGCCCGATCTGATCCTGCTCGACGCCGTGATGCCCGTGATGGACGGCTTCGAGACCTGCCGCAGGCTGAAGGCGAATGCCACTGTAGCGCAGGTGCCCGTCATCTTCATGACCGGCCTGACGGAGACCGAGCATGTCGTGCACGCGCTGGAATCCGGTGGCGTCGATTACCTCACCAAGCCGATCAACATCGACGAACTGCGCGCCCGCATCCGCGTCCATCTGCGCAATGCCCGCTCGGCCCAGAGCGCCCGCGTTGCGCTCGACGCTGCCGGCCGTCATCTGCTGGCGGTCAAGGGCGACGGCGCGATACATTGGTCGACGCCGCAGGCGACCCGGCTGGTCAATGCCGCCATGGGCAGTGACGACGGCATGGAGATCGTCGTCCGCCATATCGCCGGCTGGATGCGCGATCGCATGGCAGCAGTGCGCGACGGCATCATCTCAATCACCCATGCCGGCCAGGCGGCGCTGCAGCTTGCCTTCCTCGGTTCGATTGGCCCGGATGAATATCTATTCCGCCTCACCGCCGCCAGCCAGCGTAGCGACGACGAGATGCTGCGCCAGCGTTTTGCGCTCACCCAACGAGAATCCGAAGTGCTGCTCTGGATCGCCAAGGGCAAGGCAAACCGTGACATCGGCGAAATACTGGGCTTGTCGGCGCGCACAGTGAACAAACACCTCGAACAGATCTACGTGAAACTCGGCGTCGAAAACCGGGCGTCGGCGGCCGTGAAGGCGACGCATGTTCTGCATGAGATCTGAGGGATAGCGGACGGCGTTCCGTGGATCACGTCTCCTCCACCGCACCGCTGACAAGCGGCAGCAGTATCGCCTTCTCCATCCATCCAAGCCAGCGCCGAACAGCGCCGCTTCACCGCCTGACCGCGCCGTGGATGAAGCGCCGCCAAAAAAGAAGCCCGGCGAACCGGGCTTCAATGATCATATTCCTAGGAAGCAAAGCTTACATGCCCTGCGGCACGTAGGTGTACTTGCCGTCCGCGCCCTTCTTCCATTCGTACATGATGTAGCCAGGAATCTTCGGGTCGCCCTTTTCGTCGAACGAAATGTCGCCGAGAACCGTCGGGAACGGACCCTTTTCCTTCATGGCCGTGGCAACCGCTTCAGGATCCACCGAACCGGCAGCTTTGGCGGCACCGACAATCGCCTGCATGGCAGCGTAGGAGTAGAGCGTATAGGCTTCCGGGTTGAAACCGGCGGCCTTGAACTTTTCGACGAGCTCCTTGTTCGCCGGGTTCAGCGTCGGATCGGGGCCGAAGGTGTTGAGCGTACCGGCGACAGCGTCACCTGCGATCGAGGCCAGTTCGTTCGAAACGATACCGTCACCGGAAACCAGCGTTGCCTTCAGGCCCTGGTCTGCGGCCTGACGGATGATGAGACCGGCTTCGGTGTGCAGACCGCCCCAATAGATGATCGAGACGCCGGCTTCCTTCATCTTGGCGATGAGGGCCGAGAAGTCCTTGTCGCCGACGTTGATGCCTTCGTACATGACTTCCGTCAGGCCGGCGGCATTCATCGCCTTCTTGGTTTCGTCTGCAAGGCCCTGACCGTAGGGGGTCTTGTCGTGAACGACGGCGATCTTGGCGTCCTTGAAGTGGTCGGCGAGGTACTTGCCGGCGATGGCGCCCTGCTGATCGTCACGGCCGCAGGTACGGAACGTGTTCCAGAGGCCCCGTTCCGTGAACTTCGGGTTCGTGGCGGCCGGGGTGATTTCGAGGATGCCGTTTTCGGCATAGACTTCCGAAGCCGGGATCGAAACGCCCGAGTTGAAGTGGCCAATGACGAACTTGACGCCGTCGGCAACGAATTTATTGGCGACCGAAATGCCCTGCTTCGGGTCGGAAACGTCGTCGCCGAGCTCGATCTTGATCTGCTCGCCATTGATGCCGCCAGCAGCGTTGATGTCGGCGGCTGCCTGCTCGGCACCCTTCTGAAGCTGAGCGCCGAAAGCGGCGTTCGGGCCGGTCAGCGGACCAGCGACAGCGATGAGGACGTCGGCCCAAGCGTTGCCGCTGAAGGCGACCATCGCCGTCAGAGCCACTGCCGACAGAAGAGACTTCTTCATATTGTTACTCCCAATTTTTGGGCGGGTTCCGGTCCAAGGCCCGGCGCATTACCCACCATTGACTGCGCCAGGAAAGCTGTTCCACTCTGAAGGCAATTCATGCCTAGTTTCAACGGACTGTCAATGTTTGTCCTTCCACGAAAACGCGGAAGTTTTTTCGTACAGCCAGTAATAGTTGTTGACCATCTGATTGGTACGGCGAAAGCGGTAGCCGGCCGTCGAGAAGACCAGCAAGGTCACGAAGTCGATGCCATAGAAGAGGCCGCTGAGCATCGGTCCATTGAACAGGGCATGGTGTAGAAACTGCATCGCCCAGGCAAGGAGGAAGGTGTAGACGACGGCGAGCGGATAATTGTTCCAGCCGTCTGCAACCGCCTTGCCGGCTCGCCAAGCCGTCCAGAAGCCGATCAGTACGACGAGGGCGCGAATGACAACCCGGACGCCGTCGTCGCTTTCGAAGAAAAGTCCCTGCATGTCAAACTCTCCCTTCGACTAATGTCTTCCGCCTTCGAGGTAGGCGGCGCGGACTTCCGGGTTTGCAAGCAGTTCCTTGCCGGAGCCGCTCATCGTCACCTTGCCATTCACCATCACGTAGGCGCGGTGCGAGAGTCTCAGCGCCGCGAATGCGTTCTGCTCGACGAGAAACACGGTGAGGCCTTCCAGCTCATTGAGCTTCCGGATCGCTTCGAAAATTCCCTTGACGATCAGCGGCGCCAGGCCGAGCGAAGGTTCGTCGAGCAGCAAGAGCTTCGGACGCGCCATCAGTGCGCGGCCGATCGACAGCATCTGCTGCTCGCCGCCCGAAAGCGTGCCGCCGCGCTGGGCGTGACGTTCCTTGAGACGCGGGAAGAGCGTGAAGATCTTCTCGACGTCCTCGGCGAAATATTTGAGATTATCGAGACCCGCGCCCATCTGGAGGTTTTCCATGACCGTCATGCGCGGGAAGATGCGGCGCCCTTCCGGCGACTGCGCAATGCGCAGGCGTGCGATTTCATGGGTCGGCATACGGGTGATCTCGCGACCCTCGAAGACCACCGAGCCCTTGCGGGCCTGGGGACTGCCGCAGATCGTCATCATCAGCGTCGACTTGCCGGCGCCATTGGCGCCGATCAGACTGACGATCTCGCCCTTGTTGACCGCGACATCGATGCCGGCCAGCGCGCGGATATTGCCGTAGTAGGTTTCGACGCCATTCACCTGAAGGAGCGGTTGACCCGTCATGACTGCATCGCCCATCAGTTTGCGCCTCCTTCGAGCTGCTCGACGGTTGCGATCACCTCTTCCACTTCTTCATCCTCGACGCCGAGATAGGCCGCAATGACCTTCGGGTCGTGCTTCACATGATCCGGCGTGCCATCGGAAATCTTCTGGCCATATTCGAGGACGACGACGTGATCGGAGATTTCCATAACCACAGACATGTCATGCTCGATGAGGAGAATGGAGGTTCCGGTATCGGCGCGAATGCCCTGCAGAAGCTCGTTGAGCTTAGCAGATTCGCGTGGGTTGAGGCCCGCGGCCGGTTCGTCCAGGCAGAGCAATTCCGGGCCCGTGCACATTGCACGCGCGATCTCGAGACGGCGCTGGGCGCCGTAAGGCAGATCGCCTGCCGGATCGTCGGCACGCTCGATCAGATCGGCCTTTTCAAGCCAATGACGCGCCAACTCGACGGCTGCTGCGGCTTCTCGCCTATAAGGGCCGATGCCGATGAGGCCGAGAATGGTATAACCCGACGCCTGCATCAGCTTGTTGTGCTGAGCGACGAGCAGATTTTCAAGAACGGTCAGGCCGGAAAACAGCCGAATGTTCTGGAAGGTGCGCGCCACCTTGGCTTCCTTGGTGATGCGAAAGTCCGGGAGGCGCTCCAGCAGGTACTGCTTGCCGCTTCTCTGATTAAGCGTGATCATCCCCATCGTCGGCTTATAGAAGCCGGTGATGCAGTTGAAGACGGTGGTCTTGCCGGCGCCGTTCGGACCGATCAACGCGGTGATGTCGCCGCGCTTGGCCTCGAAGGAGAAGTCGTTGATGGCCATCAGGCCGCCGAACTTCATCGACAGGTGCTCGACCTTGAGAAGCGTGTCGCTCGACATCGTATTGGTGACGGGGCTCATCAACCGTGGCCCTCCTTGGTGAAGCTTCCGGATACGGCCTTGCGTGTCTTGAGGAAGGCAGTTGGTTCACGCGATCCGACGAAACCGCGCGGTTTGAACAGCATGACGACCACCATGGCGAGACCGAAGAGCAGCATCCGGTAGAGTTCCGGCGTGAAGTCGGGCCCGAAGACTGCTTTCAGGAAATTCATTTCGCGCAGCGCTTCGGTACCGCCCACCATGACGATCGCGGCGATCGCAATGCCGGTCAGCGAGCCCATGCCGCCGAGAACGACGATGGCGAGAACGACGGCCGACTCCAGGAAGATGAAGGATTCCGGCGAGACGAAGCCTTGGCGAGCGGCGAAGAACGAGCCCGCGAAGCCACCGAACATGGCTCCCGTCGCGAACGCCGTCAGCTTGGTCGTCACTGTGTTGATGCCGAGCGAACGGCAAGCGATCTCGTCTTCACGCAGCGCTTCCCAGGCACGCCCGATCGGCATGCGCCGCAGGCGGATGGTGACGTAGGCCGTCAGCATGCACAGCGCCAGGATCAGATAGAAAAGGAAAATCTTGTAGTAGGCGGAAGACATCGGCAGGTGAAAGAGCTTGGCAAAGCCGCCGGCCGTCGCATCGAAGGGAATGCCGAAGAGCGTCGCCTTCGGAATGCTCGAGATGCCGAAGGTTCCCTTGGTCACGTCGGTCCAGTTGATCAGGACGAGGCGGATGATCTCACCGAAGGCGAGCGTGACGATGGCGAGATAGTCGCCGCGCAGACGCAGCACCGGGAAGCCGAGAATGACGCCCCAGAGCGCTGCGAGGGTGCCGGAAAGCGGCAGCAGCAACCAGAAGGACAGGCCGAAATAGCTCGACAGTAGCGCGTAAGAATAAGCGCCGACCGCATAGAACGCGACATAGCCGAGATCGAGGAGACCCGCGAGGCCGACGACGATGTTCAACCCCCAGGCGAGCATCACGTAGATCAGGATCTGGATGCCGAAATTGTCGACCCATTTCAGCGAGCCCTGAGCGCCGACAAGCGCCACGATCACCACGGGATAAAGCAGCAGCGCCAGCAGCGCGATCTTCAGGAAATGCCGATGGAAGAAACTCTTCTCGGTCGAAATGTCGAGATCGCCTTCCCGCGCCTTGCGGAGTTTTCGGCGGTCGATATTCGGCTTGACGAAAACGACCATCGCGAAACGGCCGATCGCGGCGATAGCGACAAAGATCGCCAGCAGTCCCCAGCGCTGGACGATGATCAGCTCGTTGTTGATGTTCTGATCGGTTTTCAGGCCGACATAGAGAACGAACATGCCGAGGGAGAGAACGGCGGCGAAAAGGGCTTCGATAAGACCTTTGCGGACAAGTCCGGCATCGGGCTTGCCTGCGGAATTCTCGATGTTTGCCATGACGTTATACCTTCTCGACTTCCGGCCGTCCGAGGATGCCCGTCGGCTTGAAGATCAGCACGAAAGCGAGGATGGCGAAGGTCGCCACATCCTTATACGCGATGGTGAAATAGGCTGACCACAGCGACTCGATCAGGCCGATCATCAGCCCGCCGAGAACGGCACCCGGCAACGAGCCGATGCCGCCGAGAACGGCTGCGGTAAATGCCTTCACACCCGGCGTGAAACCATCGGCGAACGAAGCGACGCCATAATACATCAGATACATCGTCCCGGCGACCGCAGCCAGCGCCGCCCCCATGACGAAAGTGATCGAGATCGTCTGGTCGACATTGACCCCGAGCAGTGCAGCCATCTTGCGGTCCTGCTCGGTGGCGCGCTGGGCGCGGCCAAGCGCGGTATGATTGACGATATACCAGAAGACCGTCAGCAACACCGCCGTGATCAGGATGATGATGATCTGCTTCAGCGACACCGAGATGTTGCCGAACTGGTAAACCGTGCTCACCATCGGCGGGATCGGCTTGTTGCGCGGCCCCTGCGTCACCTGGATGAAGTTGGACAGCACGATCGACATGCCGATCGCGGTGATCAGCGGTGCAAGGCGGAAGGATCCGCGCAGCGGACGGTAGGCGACACGCTCGATCGTCCAATTCCACAAACTCGTCATCAGCATCGCGACGACAAGCATCGCCAGCAGCAAAATTGCCACCGGGAGACCTGCGAAGATGGATGTGAGGACGAGAAAGACGATAAGAGCGGCGAAACCACCGAGCATGAAGATGTCGCCATGGGCGAAATTGATCATGCCGATAATGCCATAAACCATCGTATAGCCGATAGCCACAAGGCCATAGATGGATCCGAGCGTCAGCCCATTGAAGAGCTGCTGGACGAAATACTCCATATGTCGTTTTCCCCTGGATGCGAGCCGAAGATGCTGCATCTCTTTTTGGTTATTCGGCTCCCCGTTCGAGGAACCTCATAGGCCGCATGCATAGCGGTTTCGTTGAAAATGTGAAGACAAAAAGGATTTACTCCAGCAGATTCTTGTTCGAACAAGCCTAAATGGCGCATTTTGAACCAAAATCCACAGAAAATCGGCAAAGACCGACCCATTTTTCGCCAAAACCGGCTGCCGGCTTAACCATCCGGCAAGCGCGCCGTCGCTTTCCTGTGTCGCTTCCCGCGTAAGCTATTCCACAAGGCTGGAAGAAAGCGCAAATTCAACCCTTGAACCCGTAGTTTTTGCGAATGGTATTTCACAGGTGAATGCCGCCATCCTCGCCTGACAGCTGCGGGAACTTATGGTAGCATCTTCACGCTGCGTTATCGGGGGTGCGGGGCGCGGCGAGAATCACCATATCGATATCTGGTGCGACAGGGATGGTTGACGACGAGCGACAGCGGGCGCTCGCCGCGCGGCGAACGGCAAAAGGACAATGCTGACGACATTTGAAAAGGCGGCGCTCGAAGCCGGTAAGGCCATCATCGCGGTTTTGCGCGAAGGCTTTCCCATTGCCATGAAGGCGGACGCGAGCCCGGTTACGGTTGCCGACGAGGAGGCCGAACGTATCATCCTCGCCCATCTGTCCAGGGATTATCCCGATATACCCGTCGTGGCGGAAGAGTCGGTTGCCGCTGGAAACGTGCCCGACATCAGCGGCAGGGGCTTCTTCCTGGTCGACCCGCTCGACGGCACCCGTGAATTCGTCGACGGACGGCAGGAATTCACCGTCAACATCGCCTATATCGAGAATGGCGCCCCTGTCGCCGGGATCGTCTACGCGCCGGCGCTCGGGCTCGCCTTCTTAGGAGAGCGCGGCCGTGCCGAAAGGCTTGATGTCACCGAGGACTTCACCATCGGGGCGCGCACCGCAATTGCCGTGCGCGAGCAGCCGGACGATCGGCTTGCGCTCGCAAGCCTTCGTCACAACAGCCCGGAGACGGGAACCTTCCTCGCCGATCACGCGATCTCCAAATGCACCAATATCGGCTCCTCGCTGAAATTCTGCCTGCTGGCGGAAGGCAAGGCCGACGTCTATCCACGCTTCACCCGCACGATGGAGTGGGACACCGCGGCCGGCGATGCGGTGCTGCGCGCCGCCGGGGGATCGACGGTGACGCTCGACGGGGCGCTGCTGACCTATGGCAAGACGGGGACGGCGGCCGATTTCGACTTTGCCAACCCGAACTTCATCTCCTGGGGCGGCAGGAAACGTGTCCTCGAACCGGCGTGACCGTCCGCGGGCGTTCGCAGATGCCATGATTGCTCATGATGTGTTCTGCGCCTGCCGCGCGCTCCACGAATGCCTTGGCGCATGCGACCACTGCGGCCCCTGCTCTCAATCGTTCAAATATCGTCCTGACGCGTTCGAGCCGCACCGCAGACAGTCGTAGAAATCGGAAAGTGATTTGGCCAAGGCGGGCGCTTGATTCCGGGCCTGGCCTGACTCTCCATCCCTTACGATTTTGAGCCCTGTCGATTCGGCCTTGATTTTGTCATATTCTGACACATTTTGAGAACGGCCGAACATATCCGGCAAAAAAATTCACGTCGGAATTCGTTAAAAACGCCGCCTGCCAACCGTCGGTCGCGTGTCGAAACAACACGAGGACAGACCTGTGGAAGCCCTCGCCAAGGGCCTAAAAACCTTGACGAAATTCCAATTATTAACGAAATATCATGAGGTTGCCTCAACTTAACGCAAGTGCGAAAGATTTGTTGCGATGCGATATTTCTCTGGACACCATTACACAATTGTCGCATTTTTCCGTTTTAGTAGGGTTACCAACACCTGAGTGCAGCCTTGGTCACAGGGCAAACCATTGATCGCCTATTGCCGCCGCGCCCCTCGAAGACAACAGAGTACGATCCTTGAGCATCACGGAATTAAACAACACCATTTCGACTGATTCCTTCCGGCCGAGCCGCCGCCAGCAGCCGAGCCTGAAGATTCAAACCCCTGTCATCCATAGCGATGCCTCCCAGGCGCCGTTGGTGGATCTAGCCCTGAAGCGGGCGTTCGACATAGTTTCGTCGTTGAGCGCCCTCCTCGTCCTCGCCCCTTTCCTTCTCCTTGTCGCCCTGCTGATCAAGCTCGACAGCCCCGGACCGGTGCTGTTCAAGCAGACCCGTTGGGGTAAGAACTGCAAGGCCATCAAGGTCTACAAGTTCCGTTCCATGCGCACCGATCTTTGCGATGTCTCGGGCGTTGCCCAGACGGTGAAGAACGACCCCCGCATCACCCGTATCGGCGCTATTCTGCGCCGCACGAATATCGACGAGTTGCCGCAGCTGTTGAACGTGCTGTTGGGCGACATGTCGGTCGTCGGTCCTCGCTGCCATGCAATCGGCATGCGCGCCGGCGGCATGCTCTATGAAGAGCTCGTGCCGGAATATCATCAGCGCCACGCGATGCGCCCCGGCATGACCGGTCTTGCCCAGATGCGTGGCCTGCGCGGTCCGACCGATCGTCCCGCCAAGGCGCGCGCCCGCATCGCTTGTGATCTTTATTACGTCGGGAATTTCTCGATCTTGATGGACATGCGCATCATCGTCGGGACCGTCGTATCAGAAGTGGCCGGCGGAAAAGGCTTTTAAGAGCGGTTCAGCTTTCCGCGGAAGCGCAGAACCGCTCTAACCTTTGTACTTTTAGGCAATTCCCGGCAAAAGCGCTTCGCGCTTTGCCTGGAATTGTTCTAGCCTTTTTGTGAGAAAGGACCGGCTGCCTCAGGGCGGCCGGTTCCTTTCTGGCGACCGCCTGTGTGCGGTTGACCGTATATGGCGTGTACATCGCGCTCTTCAGATAACCATCGACCGCGTGCGACGAGAGATCGAGAATGATCGCAATCTCATCGCTGCTCTTGCGATTCGCCGACAGCGCAGCCCTTCGATCTGGCGCCGGCTAGACGTTCCGGCGAGCCATCTTCGGGATTGCTGTTGCGTGAGAGCTGGTCCAGAAGCTCACGCAGCCACAGCGCATTGCCATAGAATGCTCCCATGCCGACATGGCTGGCCGGTAGCGAAAATGTATTGTTTCAGGTCAGTGTCGTGCAAAGCGAAGGCGGAGCCGTTCTTCAGGCCGGCCACCTGGAAGAGCGCGCCGCGGCGGCAATTTTCCTGATCGGCCGCACCGTCCGCAATCGATTCCTCCTCGCAGAAGATCGGCGGAACCGTCCGCTTCATCGCCGTCACCGGTGCCTTAGAAGAGATCGACGTGCTCGTGAGTGCCGGCGGCATTTTGCCTGGCTCGTTCACCGGCCGCTCCGGGCATCTAAATTTGTTATCAAAGTCTTACGTTGGGCTTAGGCAATTTTTAAATGTGGCAGGCTAGAGTGGCGCTCGTGGTCTTGCGTTGTGTAGAGAGTCCAATGACCGAAATGATACGTCCCCGAGTGAAATATGTCATCGGCCCCGATGGCAGCCCCCTGACCATCGCGGACCTTCCGCCGCCCAATACGCGGCGCTGGGTGATCCGCCGAAAGGCAGAGGTTGTCGCGGCTGTGCGCGGTGGCCTGTTGAGCTTGGAAGAGGCCTGCGAGCGTTACACGCTCACGGTCGAAGAATTCCTTTCCTGGCAGTCGTCGATCAACAGCCACGGCCTCGCCGGCCTGCGCACCACGCGCATCCAGCAATATCGCCACTGATCGCACGCCATCGTCGACATTTATTTCGGGCCGGGCGCATCTCCCATCAGGGAATGAAGAAGGCCCGAAATTATTGACGAGGCGGCGTAGCACCAGAGGCCGGGCTGCGTGAAGGCATCCGCCAACCCCGTTGTCTTCGCCGCAGCAATGACGATCGCGACCAGCAGCACGTCCATCATTGACCACTTGGACAGATGCGGCACGACGCGACGATAGAACAGGCTCCCGGCCCCGCTGCCGGCAGCCGTCGCTTCCGCCGCAATCCCGATCATCTTCAGAAACGGAAGCACGATCGAGACCAGCGCGACGATCGCCGCCAGCAGCCCATCTCCGCCTTGCCAGAGCGAGACGACGATGTCGATGAGCGAAGGGGTCTGATCGAAGAAATACAGCGTCTCGAAACGGACCAGCGGCAAGATCAGCCCGAGCGCCAGGAGGAACGGCGCTGCCACGAGAAGCGCGGGGCGGACGATCGAAAGCGCGCTCATTGCCCCAAACCTCGCGCCGATCCGACATTTTTCATGAACACTGCGTCTCCCTGAGGAACTGTTCCGCCGGCTTGGCACGACCGCGCCGCCGTGTCACCGTCGGCTGCGATAAATATCTGTGTACGAGGAAAGACGATGGACATTCGAAATGAGGAAGGCGCATCCGGCGGTCGTTATGCCGTAGACGTCGAGGGGCACGAGGCGGAGATGACCTATTCGCGCGCCTCGCCAAAGCTCGTCATCATCGATCACACGGCGGTTCCCGATGCCCTGCGCGGCAAGGGTGTCGGCCAGGCATTGGCGCTGCACGCGGTGGAAGCGGCTCGCGCCGGCGGTTGGAAGATCATTCCGCTCTGCCCGTTCTTCAAGGCGCAGGCGCAACGTCATCCGGAATGGCAGGATGTCGTGAACTGATTCGCGACGCCTGAAGCGGTCGCCGTGTGGAGCGGCGGCGTGCGGACGCAACACGCGGGAAACACCAAAAGCCATGTATGACGGACGGCACGCCCATCATACATGGCTTCTCTGTGACAATTCCCGGGGCGCCGACGCCGGCGCCCGCATTTTCTCTCAGGCCCTGGCGGCGCGGGCGCCGCTGTCACGTTCCTCCAGCGCCGTGGCCCTTGCATATTCCGCCTGCATTTCCTCAAGCGCCAGTTCCAGCGCCTCTTCCTGCATCTTCAGTTCCTTGATCGAAACCTGCAGGTTGTCGGCCCGCTGACGCGCGGCCTTGGCGAAGGTCGGATAAGCAAAGTGATTCGGGTCGGATATACCGGACTTCTTTTCCTCGACGACGATCTGGCTCTCCAGATCCTTCGTCATCCGTTCGAATTCGGACATCATCATCTGCAATTGCTGCAATTGACGTCGTTTTTCGTTCACCTGAAACTCTTTCAGGCGAACGAGACTTTCTCGCGACTTCATACGCATTACTCCCGTGATGCGAGACCCCGGCTCAACTTGAAACCGCCCTGCGCGCCGCTTTGACACGGTTTGCTAAAAAATTTCCTGCGATATTAACAAAAACCTACCGCTGGTAACCTTTCGTTTACGGGCATCGTTAATGATAGACCCGATGATTTAAGGGTCGGTAAATGCCACGGCATGAAGTTCGAACCTTTTCATTGGCGAGTCGGATGAATCACTTAGCGCTGTTTCCTAATGTTAATGTTGAGGAGCACCTTTTTGAGATTCCTATTGGAAAACAGAGAAATGGAAAAATTATTTAATAAATTCGATACTCCTTGCCAGAGTGAATTAGAATTTGTTAACCATTTCGTGGCAGCTTCCAAATCACGTAGCTTGTTCGGGTAGCGTGTAGGGGGCCAGACCACCTTTCGGCGGCGGTAAAGGGGATAATTATGCGGGTACTTCTCATCGAGGATGACAGCGCTACGGCGCAGAGCATCGAATTGATGCTCAAATCAGAGAGTTTTAATGTTTATACCACCGATCTCGGTGAAGAAGGCGTCGATCTGGGCAAGCTGTATGATTACGACATCATCCTTCTCGATCTGAACCTGCCCGACATGTCCGGGTATGAAGTGCTCCGCACTCTCCGGCTGTCCAAGGTCAAGACACCGATCCTCATTCTGTCGGGCATGGCAGGCATCGAGGACAAGGTTCGCGGCCTCGGCTTCGGCGCCGACGACTACATGACCAAGCCGTTCCACAAGGATGAACTGGTCGCCCGCATCCACGCTATCGTTCGCCGCTCCAAGGGCCACGCCCAGTCGGTCATCATGACCGGCGAGCTCATCGTCAACCTCGATGCCAAGACCGTCGAAGTCGGCGGCCAGCGCGTCCACCTGACGGGCAAGGAATACCAGATGCTGGAGCTGCTTTCGCTCCGCAAGGGCACCACCCTCACCAAGGAAATGTTCCTGAACCATCTTTACGGTGGTATGGACGAGCCGGAACTGAAGATCATCGACGTCTTCATCTGCAAGCTGCGCAAGAAGCTGGCCAACGCCGCCGGCGGCGCCAACTACATCGAAACCGTCTGGGGCCGTGGTTACGTTCTTCGCGAGCCGGATGGCACCGAATATGCGGAAACCGCTTGATCTTCCGATCCCCCTTATCGGATGACGAAATCCCGCCCTTTCGGCGGGATTTTTCGTTTGTGCTGCCGGCGCTGCCGCCCCGTTAGAGGGATCCCGCCTGATCTGACCGAACAGGTTGATATCCCGCTCAAGGAAAAGCGCAGCGTCAGCCGGAGCCCGGCGGCGCTTTCGGCACTATGCTCAGGGACGACCGATGCGGCCGGGAAGAAAGCTGCCGTCAGGCAGCAATCGCGCGGTTTCCGAAAACGGCGGTCAGGATCTTACGATCGAACGGCTTCAGCAGAAAATCGGTGGCGCCAGCTCGTTTACCCGCCATCAGCTTCTTCAGATCCGCCTCGATGACGCAGTAGTAGATCTTGACCTCTTTGCCGCCGTCCATGGCGCGGATGGCCGCGATGAGGTCGAGCGCCCCTTCCATGCCGGAATCGACGATCAGGTATTCCGGCAACTCTGTCTGGCAGCGCTGCAGCGCCTCGGCGGCATTGGAGGCCTCGCTGACGAGAAAGTCGAGTTCGGAGAGAATGCGCTTGCCGACCTTACGGACAATGTCCGAATTATCGGTGATCATGAACCTTTGCATGACTGCTCCTTTCCCCGCATTCGTCGCAACGAGGGGTCTTCCACAACCTAAGAGAATAGGTCCATCAGGCTAAGGAATCGTTACCAGACGGGCGAGAGCATGCTGCTGCACCCCGAAAATCAGACCGCAGCAACCGTCGCCGTGAACACCAGTTCGTCCGGGCTTGCGCTGTGGTCGAGCGTCATTCCGCACTCCTCGGCCAGAAGCACGGCGTAGTACGGCTGGATCGAATGGGCGTCGATCGCTTCCTCGATCGTGCCCGTCGAGATCTTGACGAATTTCGGCGGCAGACGCATCAGCTTGCCTTTTGCCGTGAGCGTGAACTTGGCATCGAATTCGGGATTTTCGAGCGTGACCTCGAGCACGCCGCCGCGCGGAATCGCCGAATAGGCGACGAGGAAGAGGTTGAGCAGCAGCTTGACGCGGTTCTTGGCCACGATGGCACGCGGTCCGTTCCAGATCACCTCGGTCTTCTTCTCGGCGATCGCAAAATCCTTGGCGGCCCGCTCGGCCTCGCCGGTATCGATCGAGGCGCCGACTGAACCCGATGCGCCGAAGGCGAGGCGCGCGAATTTCAGGCGGACGGAAGCGTTGAGCGCACTGGTGCGGATCAGATCCATTGCATCGGAATCAGCGCCGCCTTCATCCAGAAGTTCCAGGCCGTTGTTGATCGCGCCGACGGGCGAGATGACATCGTGGCAAACGCGGCTGCATAGAAGCGCGGCCAGATCCGGGCCGGACAGGGTGAGGTTCGGGTTCTTGGACATCATCGTCTCCTGAAGGGCGGCAATCTCATCGCGCCCGCAATATGCTTCATCAAAATTGCGCGAAGTTTGCGATCGTATTCAGTGCCATAATGACACCATATTTGGTAAACCGATTGTTAAGATCATCGGCGCAAAATGCAGCAATCGACGCGAGCGGGTGCCCGCTCCAGCAAACGACGAACGGATGACATGATGCGCCCTCGATTTCCGCACCAATTCATTGGCTTCTGCAGGTTGCTTTCGGCCCTCGTCTTCTCCTCGCTGATGATTGCCGGGCCGGCCGCCGCCCAGAACAACGGTCAGTATACGATGCAGGAAATCATCGATACCGGCCACTCCTTCTTCGGGTCCGCGAGCGGCGGCCTTGCCAAGGTGGTCGAGAGCGCCTTCCAGAAATACGGTCTGCCGAACGGTTATATTCTCGGGCAGGAAGGCGGCGGCGCCTTCATCGCCGGTCTCACCTATGGCGAAGGCCAACTCAACACCAAGAACGCCGGCGAGCATCCGCTCTACTGGCAGGGCCCGTCTCTCGGCATCGATTACGGCGGCCAGGGTTCGCGCGTCATGATGCTGGTCTACGACCTGCCCTCCATCGACGGCATCTATGCCCGCTTCGGCGGCGTCAGCGGCTCGGCCTATGTGATCGCCGGCTTCGGCATGACGGTGCTGAAAAACAACGATGTGCTGGTTGTGCCGATCCGCACCGGCGTCGGCGCCCGCCTCGGCGTCAATGTCGGCTATCTCAAAATCACTCAGGCGCCGACCTGGAACCCCTTCTGAGGCTTAAAGCGGCAGGAATCGGCCGCCGCCGGCATCGGCGGCCTTGCCATGCGTGCCATGCCTGCTTAATCATCGCGGCTGACCCCGCATCAACTGTCGAACCGATGGCCGCGCCGTGATCGAATATGCTCTCTTGTTCGGATTGGGCTTCCTGACCGCGGCCTTCCTCGTCTTTCTGGTCTCGCCGGCCGTTCACCGCCGCATTGTCTGGTATACCGAAAACCGCCTCAAGGCGACCATGCCGCTGAGCCCGCAGGAGGTTCGTGCCCAGAAGGATATGGTGCGCGCACTTCATGCCGCCGAAAATGCCCGCACCACCCAGGACCTTCTGCGTGAGCGCGAGAAATCCCTGTCGCTCCAGCTGCGGCACGATGCGCTCGCCGTCGATGCCGGCAGGCTCGCCGCCGAGATCGGCGAATTGCAGGCCGAGATCGGCGAGATGCATGTCGAGGCGGCCGAGCAGCGCTCGCACCTGCGCAAGGATGAAAACTATATCAGCCAGTTGAAGACCAATCTGCATATTGCCGAACAATCCGCCTCCAACAAGGAGAGCGAACTGGCGGCAATGCGGACGCGGCTGAGCAAACTCAGTGAACAGGTCGACGGGCTGAGAATCGACCTCGCCGCGCGTGAGACCGAAGCGGAAAGCCTGAAATTCCGTGCCAACGCGCTGCGCGACGAACGCGACACATTGCGCCAGGACGTCAACTTGCTGCAGAAGCGGGCTAGGGATGCCGAGCAGAAACTGACGCAGCAGCAGCATATGGTGATCCGCCTGGAGGACAAGGCTGCGCGCGAAAGCGCTTCCGCCGCCGAGAAGGAAACGCAGCTCGCCCGCCGTCAGCAGGAGATCGCCAAGTTGAAGGAGCAGTTGAAAGCCGCCAATGCCGAGATCCGCAAGATCAACCGGGTGCTGCGCGATGCTGGCCTGGCGAAGATAGCGGCGGAACTACCGGCGGAACTGACGGCCGAAGACACGACCTCATCCGTACTCGACATGGCCGCTGTGACGGCTGAGATAGGCGAGGATGTCCGCAAGCGCAGCGCCGCCCTTGCCGAGCGCCTGCAGAAGGCAAAGTCCGTCGCCGGACGCGATGGTGCGATCCGCGAAGAGATCGCCTCGATAGCCGCCAATATGGTGGCGCTGACCGCACTCAACGAAGGCCCTTCCTCACCGATCCACGCGCTGCTGCCGGACGCCGGCAACAACAACCCGAGCGATCGCGTCAGCCTTGCCGACAGGGCGGCCGCCATCATCGTCAATCCGGGGCGCTAAAGCTCATATCCGCCCCATGGCGGAGGCCATGGAAAACAATGCGATTCCCGTCGCAGTCGCCGCGTTGAGACTGTCGAGTTCGTCCGATTGTGGGATGCGGGCGCTCTGAAAGCGCGCCAGCAGTGCCTCCGGCAAGCCCTCCCCCTCCGTGCCGATGACCAGCGCCATGCGTGCCGCAGCCGGAATGGCGCGGATGTCGGTCTTCCCATGCGGCGAAAGCGTCCAGATCGCAAAGCCACGTTGGGCAAGCGCCAGGAGCAGGTCCAGCGCCTTGCCGCCGCGCCGGTGCGGAATGCTCAGCACCGAGCCCACCGACACACGCAATGCCTTGCGATAGAGCGGATCGCAGCAGGTTTCATCGAGCAGCACGGCATCCGCCCGGAAGGCGGCGGCATTGCGAAACATCGAGCCGGCATTGTCATGGTTGGAAATGCCGCAGCCGACCAGCACCAGCGCCCGTTCCGGCAATGCGTCGAGAAGTGCTGCCTCGCCGCGGTCCTCTCGCTTGCCGAGGGCGAGAACGCCGCGATGCAGATGAAAGCCGACGATACCATCGAGCACTTCAGCCTCGGCGACATAAACCGGCACACTAGCCGGAAACCGTTCCAGAATGGATTGCAGGCCATCGACGCGATTGCGCAGCAGCAGGATTTTCTCGGCCGAGAAGCCGCGACGTGCCGCATGCGCCTCGGCGAGCATGCGCAGCACGACAGTGCCTTCGGCGATAAAGCGGTTTTCCCGCCCCGTCAGGTCACGCTCTCTTATATCGCGAAACTCAGCGATGCGTGGATCGTCGGCGCTGTCGATAACGATCGGGGCGACCATCCCGCCTCAATTCCCCGCGACGGTGACGTCGGCAACCGTGCGGCCGGTCCTCAGATCGAATACCAGCGCCTTCCTCGTGCCTTCAACCGTTTCTCCGAAGAACAGCATCTGTCCCGCCGAAAACGAGGTGGACTGCACCTTGAACCCGAGCGGCAGGGAAAGGGTCGCCGCAAGCGGTGCATCCGAGGGCACACCGGAGGCTGCGGCAGTGGACGCTGTCTCCTTGGGCTCGCGCATCGTCTTGTAGACAACAGCGCCGAAGACCGCCATAAGGCTGACGAACATGATGGCGCCGGATACAATCTGCAGGCGCACCATCTTGCGCCGGACACTTTCCATCGCCGGATCAAGGGGCTTCTCTTCCTGGTCGTCTGGCTCGATTGCTGTCATCTGTGCGTTCCGTTCTAAAAATACGTCGGAGAAGAAGCGTCTTGAGCGACCCCTTTAAACAAGCAGCCGGCATTAGAAAAGTCCTGACCGCTGATGAAACCGCCGAAGGCCGGCTCGACGCATGGCTGACCGCGCAGGTCGGTGAGGATTTTTCCCGCAGCCGCATCAAGGCGCTGATCAAGGAGGGGCTGGTTTTTTTGCGAGGCGAGCAGGTTACCGATCCGCAGCGCAAGGTGCGCGTCGGCGACAGCTTCGAAATCACCCTGCCCGAGCCTGAAGACCCGACCCCAAAGGGCGAAGATATCCCGCTCGACATCCTTTATGAGGACGATGACCTTATCGTCATATCGAAACCGGCAGGTCTGGTCGTCCATCCCGGCTCCGGTAACTGGACAGGAACGTTGGTCAACGCGCTGATCCATCATTGCGGCGATACGCTCTCCGGCATCGGCGGCGTGCGCCGTCCCGGCATTGTCCATCGTCTCGACAAGGACACGACAGGCGTCATGGTCGTCGCCAAGAACGACGTCGCCCATCGCCACCTCTCGCTTCAATTTGCCGACCACGGCCGCACCATGCCGCTGGAGCGGGCTTACCGGGCAGTCGTCTGGGGCCGTCCCCGCACTCTGTCGGGAACAATCGATGCGCCTCTCGGCCGCGCCACCGGCGACCGCACCCGCCGGGCCGTCAAGCGCCCCGACAGCCAGGATGCCGACGCGGCGATCACGCACTATGAAGTGATCGAGCGCTTCCAGGAGAACCCCGACGCGACCGCGCTCGCCTCGCTGGTCGAGTGCCACCTGGAAACCGGCCGCACCCATCAGATCCGCGTGCACATGGCCCATATCGGTCATCCGCTCGTTGGCGACACCGTTTATGGCGCCGGCTTCAGGACCAAGGCCAATCTTCTGCCCGAAGAGATCCGCAAGGTCGTCAATGGTTTCGGCCGTCAGGCACTGCATGCCTTCATGCTGCAATTCGAGCATCCCCGCACCGGCGAACTCATGCATTTCGAGGTACCGCTGCCGGCCGATTTGGTGAAACTGGTCGAGGCATTGAGGCAATAAAGGCGGCTTCGGGACCCCGCTCTCGCCGCCTCACACCTGCGTGAGCGGCACCTTGAACCGCCGTTTCGCCATACTTATCTGTATATAGACTTAGTGCGGGCTTGGAACAAAAGCCGCACGTCCCGGTTCGCCTTTTAACGCGGGGGCGCGCGTTTCCATCGGGAGCCGGAATTCACTTTAGGAGGGTGCACTATGGCCCGAAATACCTTGCCGTCCATTACCGCCGGCGAAGCCGGTCTCAACCGTTATCTCGACGAAATCCGCAAATTCCCGATGCTGGAGCCGCAGCAGGAATATATGCTGGCCAAGCGTTATGCTGAGCATGGCGACCGCGACGCTGCCCATAAGCTCGTCACCAGCCATCTTCGCCTCGTCGCGAAGATCGCGATGGGTTATCGCGGCTACGGCTTGCCGATCGGCGAAGTCGTCTCTGAAGGTAATGTCGGCCTGATGCAGGCCGTCAAGAAATTCGATCCCGAACGCGGCTTCCGCCTCGCCACCTACGCCATGTGGTGGATCAAGGCCTCGATCCAGGAATATATCCTGCGGTCGTGGTCGCTGGTGAAAATGGGCACGACGGCCAACCAGAAGCGCCTGTTCTTCAACCTGCGCCGGCTGAAGGGCCGCATCCAGGCGATCGACGACGGCGACCTGAAGCCGGAGCACGTCTCGGAAATCGCCACCAAGCTGAACGTCTCGGAGGAGGAGGTCATCTCGATGAACCGCCGTCTCTCCGGCGACGCCTCGCTGAACGCGCCGATCAAGGCGGCCGAAGGCGACAGCGGTCAATGGCAGGATTGGCTTGTGGATGACCACGACAGTCAGGAAGACGTGCTGATCGAACAGGATGAGCTCGAAACCCGCCGGCGCATGCTGGCGAAAGCGATGAGTGTTCTGAACGAACGCGAGCGCCGCATCTTCGAGGCCCGCCGCCTTGCCGAGGATCCGGTGACACTGGAAGATCTCTCGGCCGAGTTCGACATCAGCCGCGAACGTGTCCGCCAGATCGAAGTCCGCGCCTTTGAAAAGGTGCAGGATGCTGTTCGCAAGGAGGCCCTGGAACGCGCCAAGGCCATTCGCGTCGTCGAAGCCACGGCCTGATCGGCTGAACTCGAGAATTGCAAACGCCACCTCCTTAGACGGGAGGTGGCGTTTTTGTTTTGTGGCGGGCGATGCCGGCAGGAAGGACGTTGAAGGGCGTGCCGTGCAGACCCCTCATCCGACCCTTCGGGCCACCTTCTCCCCGCTGGGGAGAAGAGGAGGAGCAAGCTGCTGGTCCTCATTTCCAAAAGAATGCTTAAAGAAATACAGGACGCTGCCACGATTCCCTTCTCCCCAGCGGGGGTCCGAAGGACGGGTCGAGACCTGTGGCTCGACCCCGGCTGGTGCCGACGGGCGGATGAGGGTGCCGGTGGCACAACGTACCGAGAACCCACTCACTGGCTCGTCGAGACATCCCCGAGGGCAGTCCATTCCTTGATGGCTGTGTTGAAGGCATTCGTTCCCGTACCACCCTTCTCCATCGTCAGCAGCGCGCGGCGGCCGTTGCGGTAGGTGATCGGAATATCGATCCAGTTGCGGGTCGACAGCAGATCGAGATTGGCCTTGCGTGCATCGGGGTAGTCGTTGAGCGCAATCATGTGGAAATCATCGGTGATCTTGGCCGGAACCGCGATCAGCGCGTCGCCGCGATCCTGCTCGGTGCGCTTCATCGAGATGCGCTGGACGCTTTCGATGCTGCCGCCTTCAAAGTTGGGCGGCACCGAAAAGACGATCTCGACGAGATGGCTTGCCGGCAGCGACGGATCGGAATTGCGCTTGAAGGTGACAAGCGCCGAGAGGTTGCGCTCGGGAACGGTGACATTGCCCTGTACCGTCGCTTCCTGCCGGCCGTCCTGGCCGGCCTCATGCTGGACGCTCCAGACAACAGTTCCTTCGATCGCCGTCGGCGAGCTCTGGCCGATACGCTCCTCATAGAGGAACATTTTTTCCGATGAACCAACCGGCGCAGCCTGCTGCGGCGATGCCGCAGGACCGTTCAGCGTCAGCGTTTCGGGCGGAGCCGCATCGCCTTGCGCACTGGCCGCAGGCGTATCCGCTGCCGCGACGTTCTGCTCGGCCACCGATTTTCCTTCGGCCGTCGGCGTTCCCGGCACCGTCGCCGGGCCGCTGTCGACTTCAGTTCCGTCGGAAAGCAGTCGTTGCGTAAATTTGGAATTGGCCGCCGCGCCGTCATTGTTCAATGACGCCACTTGCTGGTTCGGCTGTGCCGGTGCCGGCGGCGTATTCTGCGCTTCCGGCGCAGCTGGCTGGGCTGGCGTCGGCGTGGTCTGGGCCGGCGTCTCGGACCCCGACGGCGTCATTGCCGCCTCGTTCCTCGTAGCTTGCGATGGCGCCGAGCTGACAAGCCCATCGACCATCGCCACCAGCGCTTCTCTGTTCATCCAGCCGGCATAGGCGCCGCCACCGATCAGGATAAGTGCGAAGAGGAGAGTTATTATCGTGCCGATGCCGAAGCGGCGGCGCTTCGGTTCCATGCGGAAATTCTTGCCCTGCAGCTTCGAGGCGACGATCTGATCGATATCCATCGCCGGATTGGCGTCGTCATCGTCAGTGGCGATCGGACCGCGGCGGTCATAGCCACGCAGGGCCTTCGCTTCGCGCCACCCCTCGCTCGGCGCGCCGGCGGCGGGTGTAGGCTTGCCGTCGTGCACCTCCGCAAAGATATCAACGTCGTCGAAATGCGAGGAAACCGGCGTCTTCTTGTCGGTGCCCGCCTCGATCGGCGGCAAGTCGTCGAAGGCAGCCTTCTCCCAGGAGAAAGCTTCCTTGGCGGCCGGCATGACAGCGGCGGGCGCCATTTTCTCGAGATTCGATATGACGTCTTCGAAGGCACGCGCCGAAGCGTCGGCGGTAACTGGCGCCGTTTCCGAATATTGCCGGAGCTCCTCTTCGGCCCATTCGGTCTCGGCATCCTTGGGCGCCGGAGCCGGCGTCTCGACGGCAGGCTCAGCCCAGACAGGATCGAAATGTCCCGCAGCATCGGCCTGCAGCGGCTCCTCGCGGCTATGTTCGACGAATTCCTGCGCACGATCGAAATCGGCGACCGGCTCCACGAGCCGGTTGGATGCATGCTCCATGCCGCGTGTGATCGGCTGAAACGACTCGATGGGCTCGTAAGCCGCCTCGGCCTTCGGCTCGTGGCTTTCCGCCGTCGCCGGTTCGGCCGGAATCTCCTCGGCCGCCACAGGATGCTCTTCATCGGCACGATGCTCGTCGGCTTCCTCGTAGGAATGACCGGCAGGCGGCGTTTCGAAGCCGTGATGTTCCGGCTGCATTTCTTCGGCGGCGACGTCACGCGCCTCGCCGGCATGCCATTCCTCAGCCGGCGCCTCCTCCTCATGCGAGGGATGCCAATAGGTCTCGACGGGTGTAGCTGTCTCAGCGGAAACAGGCGTTTGTTCGGGCTCAGGTTCCGCGGAAGGCGGCTCCTCGGCCGCGACCTCTTCCTCAGTTTCCTGCCGTGCGTCGGCTTCCAGGTGATCGGGCTCGTGGACGGCGTCGGCCGTCGGCGAGCCCGCATCGGCTTCACCGGCCGGCTCGTCGATAGCTGTCTGGGGCGCAGGCGGTGACGTGCTTTCGTCAGGAACCGCTTGTTCTTCCAAGCTTTCCGGCGCAGCACCGGCGCCAGCCGTCTCATCGAGGGGCAACGCTTCGGAGTGTTCAGCCTCCACTTCGCGAATGGCGGCCTCGAGCTTTTCGAGCTGGCGTTGCAGCATGGCTTCCGGCGGACGCGGCTTCATGTTCTCGAGCTGCCGCTGCACCGCGCCGCGAGCACGTTCGTAGACTTTCACCCGCATCTCGGGGGTGTTTTCAGCCAGGCCGTCGACAGCCCGCCGAATAACTGCAATAAAATCCGCCATTCTTACTTTCTCAAGAAGTCCGGCCTTCTGCCGAACTGTCCTCAACAGTGGGCCGTGACCTTAATCCTCAAACGGATCGGTCACAAGTATCGTGTCGTCCCGCTCCGGACTAGTGGAAAGGAGCGCGACCGGCGCCCCGATCAGTTCTTCGACCTGGCGAACATATTTGATCGCCTGCGCCGGAAGATCCGCCCAACTGCGGGCGCCGACGGTCGATTCCTTCCATCCCTCGAGCGTGATATAGATCGGTTCGACCCGAGCTTGCGCTGCCTGGCTTGCGGGAAGATGATCAATCTGTTCGCCGTCGAGCATATAACCGACGCAGATCTTCAATTCTTCGAGACCGTCGAGCACATCGAGCTTGGTGAGCGCGATCCCCGTGATGCCGTTGGTGGCGACCGACTGGCGCACCAGCGCGGCGTCGAACCAGCCGCAGCGACGCTTGCGCCCCGTCACCACGCCGAACTCATGGCCCTTCTGGCCCAGGAATTCGCCGATCTCATCTTTCAGTTCCGTCGGGAAAGGGCCCTCTCCGACACGTGTCGTATAGGCCTTGGTGATGCCGAGGATATAGCCGAGCGAGCCGGGACCCATGCCGGAACCGGCTGCCGCCTGACCGGCCACCGTGTTCGAGGAGGTGACGAAGGGATAGGTGCCGTGGTCGATGTCGAGCAGGCTGCCCTGCGCGCCTTCGAACAGGATGCGGGCGCCCTTGCGGCGCTCCCGGTCGAGCAGCAGCCAGACGGTCTCGCGGAACGGCAGGACGCGCTCGGCGATCGAGGTCAGCTCGTCCATGATCGCCTGGTGGCTGACTTCGGCGACCCCGAGGCCGCGGCGAAGCGCGTTATGATGCGTCAGGATACGGTCGACCTTGCCGGAAAGGGTATCGAGATCGGCAAGGTCCATGACGCGGATGGCGCGGCGGCCGACCTTGTCTTCATAGGCCGGGCCGATGCCGCGGCGGGTCGTGCCGATCTTGGTGCCGCTGTTGGACGCCGCATCCTCGCGCATCGCGTCGAGTTCGCGGTGCAGCGACAAGATGAGGGTCGCATTGTCGGCGACGCGCAGATTGTCAGGCGTAACAGTCACGCCCTGCGCTTCCAGTCGGCCGATCTCGGCGATCAGCGCGTGCGGATCGACGACGACGCCGTTGCCGATCACGGCCATCTTGCCGGGGCGCACGACGCCGGAGGGCAGCAGCGAGAGCTTGTAGCTCGTGCCGTCGATGACGAGCGTATGGCCGGCATTGTGTCCGCCCTGATAGCGCACGACGATATCCGCACGTTCCGAAAGCCAGTCGACAATCTTGCCCTTGCCTTCATCACCCCATTGCGAACCGACCACGACTACGTTCGTCATCTAACTCTTCCTGTTACCGGCGCAGAACCGCGCACCTGCTCAAACCCGCGCATCTATAAAGCTTTGTTTTTGGGAAAGCGACCCTGTTGTCACAGCCGATTGGGCTTTTTACGTGACAAATCAGCAGCGGGCAGTCTATTTCCCCTGGGAAAAAGCCGATTATTTCTAGCAAAAAGACGAGGAAGAACGCTCTTGCAAGCCACGGCCTATATCTGCCTCGTCATCGCCACCCTCTGCTGGGGCGGCAACTCCGTCGCCGGCAAGCTTGCGGTCGGGCATATCAGCCCGATGATGCTGACCTTCCTGCGCTGGTTCCTCGCCGTCGCACTGATCACCTCGATTTCGTTGCCGCAGCTGAAGAAGGATTGGCCGGTGGCGAGGAAAAACCTGCCGCTGCTCCTTTGCTACGGCGCCATCGGCTACACTCTCTTCAACGCCATGCTCTACTCGGCGGTGCAATATACGACGGCGATCAACGTCGCCATCGAGCAGGCCGGCATTCCGATGCTGATCTTCCTGTTGAACTTCTTCTTTTTCCGCACCGGCATCTCGCTGGCGCAATGTCTCGGCTTCGGCATGACGCTGCTGGGCGTGGCGCTGACGGCCGCCCATGGCGACCTCGCCACGCTGCTGCAGTTGCAGCTCAACCGCGGGGACGGGCTGATGCTGATCGCCATTGCCGCCTATGCGCTTTACACCATCTTCCTACGCTGGAAACCGGCGGTTGATTGGCGCACGCTGATGGTCTTCCCCGCCCTCGCCGCCATGTTGACCTCGCTGCCGCTGCTTCTTTGGGAGATCGGCCGCGGCGCGGCGCAGTGGCCGGACCAAGCCGGTTGGAGCATCACCTTCTATACGGCGATCTTCCCCTCATTGCTGGCGCAGATCCTTTATATCAAAGGCGTCGAGGCTATCGGCGCCAACCGCGCCGGTCTCTTTATCAATCTCGTGCCGGTGTTCGGAACACTGCTCTCAGTCGTCCTGATCGGAGAAAGGCTTCAGTCCTTCCATATGGTCGCGCTGATGCTGACGCTCGGTGGCATCGCGATCGCCGAAAGGGGCCGGCCGAAAGCGTCCGCTCCCACCGTGCCTGCCTCACCCGTGGATTAGGCTTAACCAAGCTCCAGCGTCGTCACGCCGAAGACGTGTTTCAGCGGGATGGCTGGCGCCGGCCCGCGATACATCCGCATCGTCTCGAACACCGGCTGAAGGCCCATGCCTTCGGCAAGCGCGATCGCCTCGCGGTTTTCGACCGGGATGTCGATGAATATCTGAGTCCCCTTTGCTTCGGGGATCAATTCGGCAAGCAGCGCCGCGGCGCTGTCTGCATCGTTGGCGAAAAGCGGGCCAATCTTATAGCCCTCGTAGCAGCGGCGGATCGTGCCGTAGCCGCGGATCTTGTGGCTTTTGCGGACCACGGCAGTGCGGCGCCCCTTACGGGCGGTGCACCAGGCGGCGAGGAAGGCATCCCGCGGCTGCGGAAAGACCGCCGCATCATAACGCTGCAGCCCTTCCAGGCGTGAATCCAGCACCGGCTGCGCGGCAAGCGTCGAAGTCGGCAAAGAGGAGGCAACACCGCCGTAACGAATGGTGGTATAGGCGGGCTCGAAGCCGGCCTTCCGATAATTCCCCTGCTGCGCGGCAACGCCGTCGAGACCGATCGTCCGGTCTTCCGCCGTGGCAATCCCCGCTTCCCAGATCGCCTTGCCGTAACCCTTGCCGCGGAAATCCGGGTGGACGATGTAGAGGCCGAGAAAGGCGAAGCTGTCGCCATATTTGACGATCGAGATCGAACCGACGGGGACTTCACCGATGGAGCCGACGAAAAATCCTGACGGATCGGCTTCGAGGAACGCAATCGAATCGTCGAGACCCGGATTCCACCCCTCCTGACGCGCCCATTCGAGCACGAGCTCCAATTCGCCGGGCCGCATCGAACGAACGGCAAATTCCGAATTCATGCGACCTTCCCAGATTGAATGTCCCGCAAGTCCATCCCGCCAACGGCAAAGCAATTGTCAGATCACCGCCATTCGATCGCACCGGACGAATGATGGAGAAGCCGCGCCGATGGTCTTGACCACGCGTATAATCGTTTTCGATGCAATGCAGTAAGCTTCGTTTCCGCATTACCATGAAACAATGCCGTTGCAAGCTCAAGAAAATTACTTGGCGCCCAATAACTTCCTGCCCGCGCGAATAAATGTCGCGACCAAATCTCCGCTTACTCAACCCGGAGGACGAGGAAGCATTTGAGCGGAAATCAGCCACTATGGCTGCCCTGCGCCAGATCAATGGTTGTGCCGCGGCGGTTTTTTTGCAATCTGGCGGAACTCCGAAGCCCCTTCCAGAACCGCGCCGTCCGACAGTTGCGTGACCGAACGGCGGTAGATCCGCTGCCACGGCGTTGCATCCGCCGGCACCGGCGGAATACCGTCACCCTTGCGCCGCTCGATCTCGGCGTCATCGACGAGCATATCGCAGCGCCCCTGGTTGAAGTCGATGCGGATGAAATCGCCGGTGCGAAGCCAGGCGAGGCCGCCCCCGGCCGCACTTTCCGGTGATGCGTTGAGGATCGAGGGGCTGTCGGCGGTGCCCGACTGACGGCCGTCGCCGATCGTCGGCAGGCTGCGGATGCCGCGCTTCAACAGATGATCCGGCGGCTGCATGTTGACGACCTCGGCCGAACCCGGCCAGCCGAGCGGCCCCGCGCCGCGGATGACGAGGATGGTATCCTCGTCGATGCCGAGTTCAGGGTCGTTGATGCGCTTGTGATAATCCTCGGAACCGTCGAAAACCACCGCCTTGCCCTCGAACACACCTTCCCGCCCGGGCTCCAGAAGATAGCGCTGGCGGAAATCCTCCGAGACGACGCTCATCTTCATGATCGCAAAATCGAAGAGATTGCCCTTGAGAACGAGAAAGCCGGCCCGCTCCTTCAGCGGTTCGTCGAAGGGCCGGATGACCTCGCGGTCGCTGGCCTGGCGCCCGTCGAGGTTCTCGGCCATGGTCCTCCCCGTCACCGTGCGACAGTCGCCGTCGAGCTTTCCGGCCTGCAGCAGCTCCCACATGATCGCCGGCGTGCCGCCGGCGCGGTGATAGCGCTCGCCGAGATAGGCGCCCGCGGGCTGGACATTGGCCAGAAGCGGGATATCGAAGCCGTGCACCTGCCAATCATCGGGATAGAGTTCGACGCCGGCGTGCTTGGCCATCGCAGCCAGATGCGGCTGCGCATTGGTCGAGCCGCCGATCGCCGAATTGGTGCGGATCGCATTGAGGAACGCAGCCCGCGTCAGGATATCCGATGGCTTCAGATCCTCGAACACGATCTCGACGGCGCGCCGTCCGGTACGGTAGGCCATCTGCCCCCGCTCGCGATAGGCGGCCGGAATGGCGCCGCAGCCGGTGAGCGACAGGCCGAGTGCTTCCGCCAACGCATTCATCGTTGAGGCTGTGCCCATCGTATTGCAGTGGCCGACGGATGGAGCCGAATCGAGCGCTGCCTGTAGAAACTCCTCCCGATCGATCTCGCCTGCCGCATATTTCCGCCGCATCCGCCAGATGACAGTGCCGGAACCGGCCAGCTCCCCCTCGTGCCAGCCATCGAGCATCGGCCCGCCGGAGAGCACGATGGCCGGAATATCGACCGTCGAAGCAGCCATGATCGCCGAAGGCGTGGTCTTGTCGCAGCCGGTGGTCAGCACCACTCCATCGAGCGGATAGCCGTAGAGGATTTCGACGAGGCCGAGATAGGCGAGATTGCGGTCGAGGGCGGCGGTCGGGCGCTTGCAGTTCTCGAAGATCGGATGTGTCGGAAATTCGATCGGGATGCCGCCTGCGTCGCGAATGCCGTCGCGCACGCGCTTGGCGAGTTCGACATGCACCCTGTTGCAGGGCGTGAGATCGCTGCCGCTCTGAGCAATCCCGATGATCGGTTTGCCCGAGCGCAGCTCTTCCGGCGTGATGCCGTAATTCATGAAACGCTCGAGATAGAGCGCCGCCATGTCAATATGATCGGGATTGTCGAACCAATCCTGCGAACGCAGGCGGCGTTTCTTCGGTTGGCGGTCCGTCATCATTATCCTCCCGATCGGCCACTCTTCTCTTCGAAGTCGAGAAGCGGAGACAGTCCGCCTCACCAACTTCGGCAAGCGCGCCGGCTTTGCCGGCCTTGCTTAAATCCGGACAGCAGGCCCGCGCCGATCCTCCCAGCTGCTACCCGTCTTTGATAGTCCCCTCGTTCACGGTTGCAACCGTTTTGATGAACGTAACGCATTTTCGTCGGGTGTCTGAAAAACGACACGGGCGAGAACCGAAGTTCCCGCCCGATTTACTCGACAAAGGAAGGTTGAATTCCGTCTATTCCGCTGCGAGCCGGATGACCTCGGCCTCTTCCTCCTTGTGCTCGTCCGGCTTGTGCTGGATGAGCGGACGATTGCCCGTCAGCCGTCGCAGCAGCACGTAGAACACCGGCGTCATGAAGATGCCGAAGAAGGTCACGCCGATCATGCCGGAGAAAACCGCGACACCCATGGCCGCACGCATTTCCGCGCCGGCGCCCGTGGAAACGACCAGCGGCACGACGCCCATGATGAAGGCCATAGAGGTCATGAGGATCGGGCGAAGGCGCAGGCGGCTGGCCTCGACCGCCGCCTCCCGCGGCGTCCGGCCCTCAAACTCCAGTTCGCGGGCAAATTCCACGATGAGGATCGCGTTCTTCGCCGATAGACCAACAAGCACCACGAGGCCGATCTGGGTGAAGATATTGTTATCTCCACCGGTGAGCCAGACGCCTGTCAGAGCGGCCAGGACACCCATAGGTACGATCATGATGATCGCCAGCGGTAACGTCAGGCTTTCATACTGGGCGGCCAGTACCAGGAACACCAGCAACAGCGCGAGCGGGAAGACGACGACGCTCGAATTGCCGGCAAGGATCTGCTGATAGGTCAGATCCGTCCATTCGAAATCGATGCCAGCAGGCAGCGTCTCCCGAAGGATCTTCTCGATTGCCGCCTGGGCCTGACCGGACGAGAAGCCCGGCGCGGGACCGCCGTTGATATCGGCAGCGAGGAAGCCGTTATAACGGTTCGCCCGCTCCGGACCCGTGCTCGGCTCCACCTTGAGGAGCGCCGACAGCGGGATCATCTCGCCCGATGCCGAACGAACCTTCAGCTGGCCGATATCTTCCGGCTGGGCACGGAATTTCGCGTCGGCCTGCACGCGGACGCTGTAGGTGCGGCCGAAGGCGTTGAAGTCGTTCACATAGAGCGAGCCGAGATAGATCTGCAGCGTCTGGAAGACGTCGGTGACGGAAACTCCGAGCTGCTCAGCCTTGGCGCGGTCGAGATCGGCATAGAGTTGCGGCACGTTGATCTGGAAGCTCGAGAACAGCCCGGCAAGCTCAGGCGTCTGATAGGCCTTGGCAAGCACCGCCTTGGTCGCCTCGTCGAGCGCCTGGTTGCCGAGACCCGCCCGATCCTCAATCTGCAGCTTGAAACCGCCCGTCGTGCCGAGGCCGTTGACCGGCGGCGGCGGGAACATGGCGATGAAGGCATCCTGGATCGCACCGAATTTCTGGTTGAGCGCCATGGCGATGGCGCCGCCCGCAAGATCCGGCGTCTTGCGCTCCTCGAAATCCTTCAGCGTCACGAAGACGATGCCGGCATTCGAGGAGTTGGTGAAGCCGTTGATCGACAGGCCGGGGAAGGCGATCGCATTGGCGACGCCCGGCTGCTTCAAGGCGATGTCGGTCATGCGCTTGATGACGTCTTCGGTGCGGTCGAGGCTTGCGGCATCCGGCAGTTGGGCGAAGCCGATCAGATACTGCTTGTCCTGGGACGGCACGAAGCCGCCCGGAACCGTGGTGAACATGCTGTAGGTCGCGCCGACCAGCGCCAGGTAGACCACCATGACGATGCTCTTGCGCGACACCAGGCCGCCAACACCCTTGCCATAGGCATTCGAGCCTGCGCCGAAGACGCGGTTGAAGCCACGGAAGAACCAACCGAAGATCGCGTCCATGAAGCGCGTGAGCCAGTCCTTTGGCGCGTCGTGGCCCTTCAGCAGAAGGGCGGCAAGCGCCGGTGACAGGGTCAGCGAGTTGAAGGCCGAGATGACGGTCGAGATCGCGATCGTCAGCGCGAACTGACGGTAGAATTGACCCGACAGGCCAGAGATGAAGGCGAGCGGCACGAATACCGCTACGAGCACCATCGCGATCGCGATGATCGGACCGGACACTTCCTTCATCGCCTTATAGGTGGCCGCGCGCGGCGACAGGCCATGCTCGATATTGCGCTCGACGTTTTCCACCACCACGATGGCGTCGTCCACCACGATACCGATCGCAAGCACCAGCCCGAACAGACTGAGCGCGTTGATCGAGAAGCCGAAGACATACATGACCGCGAAGGTGCCGATGATCGAGACCGGAACCGCGATCAGCGGAATGATCGAAGCGCGCCATGTCTGCAGGAAGACGATGACGACGAGGACGACGAGCGCGATGGCTTCGAGCAGCGTGTCGATGACCTTCTCGATCGAGGAGCGCACGAATTTCGTCGTATCGTAGACGATCTCGTATTTGACGCCCTCAGGCATGGCCAATTGCAGCTGATCCATGGTTGCGCGCACATTGTCGGCGATTTCGATCGCATTCGAGCCGGGCGCCTGAAGGGCGGCTACGGCGACGGCCGGCTTGCCGTCGAGCAGCGACCGCAACGTATAATCGGCGGCGCCAAGCTCGATGCGGGCGACGTCGCGAAGGCGGGTGATCTCGCCATTGGCGCCCGTCTTGACGATGATGTTGCCGAACTCCTCGGGCGTGCGCAGGCGGCCCTGGGCATTCACGTTAAGCTGCAGGTCGACGCCCGGCTGGCTCGGTGACGCGCCGATGATGCCGGCGGCCGCCTGGACATTCTGTGAGCTGATCGCGTTGCTGATGTCGCTGGCGGCGAGTTCATGCTCAGCGGCCTTCTGCGGGTCGATCCAGACACGCATCGAATAATCGCCGGCGCCGAAGACCTGCACCTGTCCGACGCCAGGGATGCGGGCGAGCCGATCCTTGATGTTCAAGGTCGCGTAGTTGCGAAGATAGGTGATGTCGTGGCTGTTCCCATCGGAGACAAGGTTGACGACCATGATGAAGTCGGGCGAGCTCTTGACCGTTGTGATCCCGAGCGCGCGCACTTCCGCCGGCAGGCGCGGTTCGGCCTGGCTGACGCGGTTCTGGACGAGCTGCTGCGCCTTGTCTGGGTCGGTACCGAGCTTGAAGGTGACGGTTACGTTGAGCACGCCGTCCGACGTTGCCTGGCTGGACATATAGAGCATGTCCTCGACCCCGTTGATCTGCTCTTCGAGCGGTGTTGCCACCGTTTCGGCAATGACGCTCGGATTGGCGCCGGGATAGGTGGCGCGCACGACGACCGACGGCGGCACGACGTTGGGATATTCGGAAATCGGCAGCGCCCGCAGGCCGATCAGGCCGGCAACCACGATGAGGACCGAAAGAACGCCGGCAAAGACCGGCCGGTCGACAAAGAATCTGGAGATGTTCATATCAAAGCCCTCTCCGGGGTGAACATGGATGCAACGTCCCTTTCCGGCGGGTGAGACGCCGCCGGCGGGTCATAATATTTCGGGTGTCGGCCTTCCCCCGCAGGGGAAGGCGGGATCTTACTGAGCGGTCGCGACCTTCTCTTCCATCTGCGGAACGACGACGGCACCGGGACGGATGCGCTGCAGGCCGTTGACGACGATCTTCTCGCCGGCCTTCAGGCCGTTTTCGACCACCCGTTGGCCGTCAGCCAGCGTGCCGAGCTGGACCTGCCGGTAGGCCACCTTGTTCTCGCCGTCGACGACGAAGACGAACTTCTTGTCCTGGTCCGTGCCGACGGCCCGGTCGCTGATGACGATCTTGTTCTCGGCTTTCGGCTGGCCCATGCGCACGCGCACGAACTGGCCGGGAATGAGGCGTCCGCCCGGATTGTCGAAGACGGCGCGCACGCCGATCGTGCCGCTTGATGCGTCGACTTCATTGTCGATCAGCTGCAGCTTGCCTTTGATCGGCGTACCGTCATCGGCCAGCGTGCCGATTTCGACGGGGATTTGCTCGACCGGGGGCAGAGCGCTGTCGGTCTGCGGCAGTTGGGCAAGCGCCCGCGTCACCATCTCTTCGCTGGCGTTGAAGCTCGCATAGATCGGATCGACCGAAACCAGCGTCGTCAGCGCCGGCGAGGTCGATCCAGCTGCAACGAGGTTGCCGGCGGTTACCTCGATCTTGCCGATACGGCCCGATACCGGAGCGCGAACCTGCGTGTAATCGAGATCGAGCTGGGCCGACTGCAATGTGGCCTGCGCCGAACGCAGGCCGGCCTGCGCCTCGGCCAGTGCGCTTTGGCGCTGATCGAGATCGCTCTGGGAGATGGTGCGGTTGTCGGAAAGCCTGCGGCCGCGATCGAGCTCGGTCTGCGCCAGGCTGACCTTGGCTTCGGCCGAAGCGACCTGGCCTTGCGCCTGCGCCACGCTCGCTTGGTAGGGCGCCGGGTCGATGGTGAACAGCAGGTCGCCCTGTTTGACCAGTGCGCCCTCACGGAACGCCACCGACAGAATGGCCCCGGCGACACGGGAGCGCACCTGTACGCGGTCGACCGCTTCCAGGCGGCCGGAGAAACTTTCCCAGGCGGTCACGTCGCGCGCCGCGACCACGGCAACCGTCACCGGCACGGCCGGAGGCTGCGCCGGCTCGGATGCGGCCGTGGCAGCCGTGCTCATCGGCAATTCGAAAAACAATGCAGCGCCGGAAACGGACGCAATGAGACCTAAGCCGGCGCCCACCAGGGCCCAGCGCTTGCTTCTGGACGTCATCAGTACTCTCCTTGCGGCCTCGAGCCGCCGAAATATCAGATCTTCTTCAATGCAATTGCGGTTGGACGCTTACGTCCTGAAGGAAACTCCCGAAATGGCGGCTGACGTGTTCCTGCCAACCGGGCGCTTCCCCGGATTTCCCACCATAAATCGAAGGCCAGCCCGTCCCGGCGGGAAGGACATGCTGGCGGACACCGACACCGGCCTTTTTCAGGCGGGCGCCATAACCGATTGTTTCATCGTGCAGAGGATCGTCCTCGGCGGTGAATATCAGTGCCGGCGCGACGCCTGAAAGACGCGAACAGAGGCAAGGCGCCGCATAGGGATGGCAGCCACCGCCGCTCAGGTAATGACTCCAGCCATCGGTCCAGCGCTGGCGCATACCGACGGCTTCCGCCTTGCGGATGGAGGACGTGCCCATGAACGGATCAAGCAGCGGCGAAATCAACACCTGGCCATCGAGTGCATCAGGCAACTGGTCGCGCGCCTTCAGTGCCACACCGGCGGCGACATTGCCGCCCGCCTCCTCACCGGCGACAAAAAGCAGCGACTTGCGGTCGCCCAGACCGGCAGCACGTTTGTTGGCGAGATAGCTGAAAACCGAGAAGGAAACTTCCAATGCCTTCGGAAACAGGTTGTCGGACAGGCTGCTATAGTCGACGGCGGCGACGATGGCGCCAGCCTTGGCGAGGCTCATCGCCACCGGGCGATCGACATTGGTCTCGCTGTCGAGAAAGGCGCCGCCATGCAGATAAAGCACGATCGGCGGACCCTTGCCATAATCGGCGCCCTGGTAGATACGTGCGGAAACGGGGCCAATGGCCACCTTGTCCAGCATCATATCTTTCCACTCCACCGTCATGCTTCCGGTCTCTTTCCGCATGGGAGCAAACAGGCACATTCCGCCGCTTGCATTTTGCACAAAAAAGATATTGTTATTCAGCACAGGGAATAAGAAGCAATATCGCGATTACACTGTTCCGATTTTCGAATAATGGTGCAACGCAAACTGCGGACTTGAAACCGATGGATCAGCTCTCGGCAATGCGCGTCTTCATCCGCGTCGTGGAGACGGGCAATTTCACCCGCGCCGCCGACATGCTCGCCATGCCCAAGGCGACGGTGACCAACCTCATTCAGGGCCTCGAAGCGCATCTGCGCACCAAGCTCCTGAACCGCACCACGCGCCGGGTCATGGTGACCACGGACGGCGCACTTTATTACGAACGCGCCGCCCAGATCATCTCCGAGCTGGAGGAACTCGATGGCAGCCTCTCCAATTCGCAAAGCCTGCCGAGCGGGCGGTTGCGCATCGAAATGAGCGGCGCCTTTGCCGACGCCATTGTCGTTCCGGCACTTTGCGATTTCTACCAGCGCTATCCCGATATCCGTCTGGACCTGGGGGTCGGCGACCGCACGGTAGACTACCTGGTCGAAAACGTCGATTGCGCGCTGCGGGCCGGCACGCCTACCGATCAGTCACTGATCGCCCGACGGGTTTCGGAGATGGAACTGATCACCTGCGCTTCGCCGAGCTACATTCAGAAATTCGGCATGCCCGAACGGCCGGAGGATCTTGAGGCCACGCACTATTCCGTCAATTATTTCCGCGCTCAGAACAACCGGACGCTGCCCTTCGAATTTCGCAGGGGCAACGAAATGGTCGAGACCACCCCGCGCTGCATCGCCTCGGTCAATGACAGCCGCACTTATCTGACCGCGGCCCTGACGGGGCTCGGCGTCGCGCAGGTTCCGACCTTCATGGCGCGTGAACCGATGCGGCGGGGCGAACTCGTCCGCGTGCTGCCGGACTGGCGCCGCGATCCGATACCGCTCTATGTGGTCTATCCGCCGAACCGCCACCTCAGCAACAAGGTCCGCGTCTTCGTCGATTGGCTGGTCAAGCTCCTGGTCGAGGCCAAGCTGAACGATTTCTAGAGCATGTCGCGCGGCGGCAAAACAGAGACGGCCCGGAAGGCAAGGGAAACCTTCGACGGGCCGTAAAATTTTGAACATCGGACCTGTCGCGCCGCAGACTGGGCGCGGCAGGCTCTGGAGGTTCGGGAGAGAGCGTCAGGGAACTCCACTCTCTCGCCGATAAAGCAACTATAGGCACTCTCCACACGATTGTAAGGGGGAAGACCTACAATCTTCGTTCACATGATTGCGATGAGGGCGCCTTCGTCAGATCACGCCGCCGTTGGCGCGCAGTGTCTGGCCATTGATCCAGCCGCTGTCCGGGCCGGCGAGAAAGGCGACCGCGGAGGCAATATCCTCGGGCGAGCCGAGCCGTTCCAGCGGGTTCATCTTCGCCATGCGGGCAATGAGTTCCTCCGTTTTGCCGTTGAGGAAAAGATCGGTGGCCACCGGCCCGGGCGCGATGGCGTTGACCGTGATGTTACGGCCGCGCATCTCCTTGGCCATGATCGCCGTCAGCGTTTCGACGGCGGCCTTGGTGGCGGCGTAAACGCCGTAGGTTTCGAGCTTCAGCCCGACGACCGAAGTCGAAAAGTTGATGACCCTGCCGCCATCGCGCAGGCGCCGGGCCGCTTCCCTGAGCGTATTGAACGTGCCCTTGAGATTGACGCCGATCTGGCGATCGAAGTTTTCGTCGTCAGCCTCGGCGAGCGGCGACAGCATCATGATGCCGGCGTTATTGACGAGCACATCAACGCCGCCAAAGGCGCCTTCCGCAGCGTCGAACATCCGCTGGACGGCTCCGGCATCGCTGACATCCGCCTTTGCCGTCAGCGCCCTGCCGCCAGCCTGCTCGATCTCCCGGGCGAGCTCCTCGGCCGCGGCCGCACTGCCGGAATAGTTGACGACGACGGTGAAACCATCGCTGGCGAGGCGTCTGGCAACCGCCGCGCCGATACCCCGGGAAGCGCCGGTGACCAGTGCGACCTTGTTGTTTTTGTTGAAAGCCATTGTTCTTCTCCCTTCTGCGCCACGGCGCGTTTTCCGATGAGAAGAAGATGCGCCTTTTCCCGCGGCGGATAATCATGCATTCTACGGCATCACTATCCGGGAAATACGAACAAACAAGATGGACAGATTCGATGCCATGCGTGTGTTCTGCCGCATTGTGGAGCGCCGTAGCTTCACCCTCGCAGCGGAAGACACGGGCCTGCCGCGCTCGACCGTTACCGACGCGGTCAAGCAGCTCGAGGCCCGCCTCGGCGTGCGCTTGCTCCAGCGCACGACACGCCATGTCAGCCCGACGCTCGACGGCGAAGCCTATTACCAGCGCTGCCTGTCGATCCTCGCCGACATCGAGGATGCGGAAGGGGCCTTTGCCGGCGCCAGACCGAAAGGCCTGCTGCGCGTCGATGTGCACGGCACGCTCGCGCGCCATTTCGTGCTGCCGAGCCTGCCGTCCTTTCTGGAGACCTATCCCGAGATCGAGTTCTATATGAGCGAAGGCGATCGGCTGGTCGATCTGGTGCGCGAAGGCATCGATTGCGTGCTGCGCGTCGGTACGCCTGCCGAAAGCGATATGATCATCAGGCGTGTCGCCATCCTTGATGAGATCACGCTCGCCGCTCCCGCCTATGTCGCCGCCCGCGGCTTGCCGCAGCATCCGGACCAGCTTGCCGGCCATCGCATGGTCGGCTTCCGCTCGAGCAGCACCGGCGGTCTGCTGCCGCTCGAATTCATCGTCGATGGCACCGTACGCAACATAATCATTCCCGCGACCGTCACCGTCAACGCCGCCGAAAGCTATGTTGCTGCAGCGAGGATGGGCCTCGGCCTGATCCAGATCCCGCGCTACCACGCCGAAAAAGACCTGTCCGACGGCACGCTGGTCCAAGTGCTTCCGGATTTTCCGCTGACCCCGACGCCGGTCTCCCTGCTCTATCCCCGCAACCGCCAGCTTTCGCCGCGCGTGCGCGTCTTCATCGATTGGCTGGTGAAGGTCTTCGCTCGACAAAATTCCAAAAACACGCTTTGCTAATATGAGCGGTTGGGGGAAGGGCCATGGCACTCAGCGATATTACCGTCTACCAGACGGAAGACGGCTTCGTCGTCGAGTTCGGCGGTGAAGGTGAAGACAGCATTGCCGTAACGCTGCGGAGCGCACCCGAACTGACGTTGGAAAACGCGGTCGCGCGCGCCAAGGTCCTGCTTGCGGCAGCAATCGAACCAGCCCATGGCGACGGCGCGCGCAGCAAGGATCCGGCCCTGCTCGAAGAGGAACTGGAGGAAGGCCTGGAAGATTCCTTCCCGGCGAGCGATCCGGTCTCGGTTACATCATCCTCGATCCCCATGCGTGATCCGAATGCCGGCCGCTGAGGCGGCATCAAATGGTTTTGGGATGACGGCGGCGGCAGCGAATGTTATCTGCCTCGGTTATGACCGATGGTGGAATGACAAAGGGCGCGATCGGCGCCGGCGCGCTTGCCGGCGAAGGCCTCAGGGCGTTTTTCGAGCGCGACGCGATTACTGTGGCCCGCGACCTGCTCGGCTGCCATCTGACCGTGGATGGCGCCGGCGGCCGCATCACCGAGACCGAAGCCTATTTCCCCGATGACGAAGCCTCGCACAGTTTTCACGGGCCCACCAGGCGCAACGGCGCCATGTTCGGCCGGCCCGGCAATGTCTACATCTACCGCATCTATGGCATGTACTGGTGCCTGAACTTCGTCTGCCATCCAGGCTCGGCCGTGCTGATCCGGGCGCTCGAGCCGGAAACGGGAATTGCCGCCATGATGGAGCGGCGCGGCACCGATATGCTGACGGCGCTCTGCAGCGGCCCGGGCAAGCTCTGTCAGGCGCTCGGCGTCGACATCGAAATCAATGACAGGCTGCTCGACCGCCCGCCCTATGCGCTGACGCCGTCTGCGCCGGTGCCTGTTGTCTCGGGAAAACGCATCGGCATCACTAGAAATGCCGAAGCACCGTGGCGCTTCGGCATCCAGGGATCGCGGTATCTCAGCAAGCCGTTTCGCTAAGCAATTCCAGCAAAAGTGTGAAGCGGTTTTGTCGGGAAAAACCGGGAAACCGGCTTTTCCCAGGAATTGCGTAAACGTCCGAGTCTATTCCATCACCGCGCTATGGTCGACGGCGGGCGCCGCTTTCGGCTTGCGCAGCAGCAGCGCCAGCGGGATGACCGCGAGCGACATCAGCATCAAGAGCTTGAAATCGTCCATATAGGCGATGATCGTCGATTGCAGGGTGATCATCTCGTTGAGCGAAGCGCGGCCAGTGGCCGTCAGGGGGCTCAACCCTTGCGCCGCCACCGCATTGAAGGCGTGGTTGAAAGGCGTCACATAGGCCGCGATCGACTCGTGATTGCTCTGTGTGTTCTCGACGATCAGTGCCGAGACGATCGAGATGCCGACCGCCGAGCCGATGTTTCGCGACAGATTGTAGAGGCCGGTGCCGTCGCCACGCATTTGGGCGGGCAGCGTCGCGAAGGCAATCGTCGTCAGCGGCACGAAGAGAAAGCCGAGGCCAGCGCCCTGGATGAAGCCGACCGAGACGATCGTCCATTGCGAAACATCGGGCGTCCAGCCCGTCATGTCGTACATCGCCCAGGCGGTCAGGCCGAGACCGAGCACCAGCAACACGCGCGTATCGACCTTGCCGATCAGCCGCCCGACGATGAACATGCAGAGCATGGTGCCGAGCCCGCGCGGCCCCATGACGATGCCGGCGGTGATGACGGGATAGCCCATCAGCGTCTGCAGATAGGGTGTCATCAGCGCCAGCGAGGCGAGGTAGGTGACGCCAACCACGAAGATGAAGATCATGCTGACCGTGAAGTTCTGGTCGAGAAACAGCTTCGGATTGACGAAGGATTTCTCCGCCGTCAGCGTGTGCACCAGAAGCAGATAGAATGCCGCGGCGCAGACAATCGCTTCGACCATGATCTCGCCCGAAGAGAACCAGTCGAGCTGCTCGCCGCGGTCGAGAAAGAGCTGCAGCGCGGCGATGAACAGGCTCATCATCCCGAAGCCGAACCAGTCGAGTTTGGCGAGCGCATCCCTCTTCGTTTCCGAAACGAAGATGACGATACCGGCGAAAGCAAGTGCGCCGATCGGCACATTGATGTAGAACACCCATCGCCAGCTGATATTATCAGTCAGCCAGCCGCCGATGACGGGGCCGAGGACCGGCCCGACCATGACCGAGACGCCGAAAAGCGCCATGGCCGAACCGCGCTCCTCCACGGTGTAGATATCGAGAAGGATGCCTTGGGAAAGCGGCACCAGCGATGCGCCGAACAGGCCCTGCAGCAGGCGGAAGGCGACGATCTGGTTCAGTGATTGCGCCAAGCCACAGAGCACCGACGCGGCCACGAATCCGGCGATGGCGACGAGCAGCACGCGCTTGCGGCCGAACTTGCCGGCGAGGAAACCCGACGGCGGCGTCATGATTGCCGCCGCGACGATATAGGAGGTCAGCACCCAGTTGATCTGGTCGGCAGACGCCGACACGCTGCCCTGGATATAGGGCAGCGCCACGTTGGCGATCGTCGTGTCCAGCGCCTGCATGATCACGGCGAGAATGACGCAGGCCGTGATCGCGCCGCGATTGGCGACCGAGGTCGCCGGAGATGCCGGAGCGTTACTCATGGTCCTTGCCCTGAGGCCGTCCCAGAAGCTTGTTGACGAAATCGGGGAAGCCGCGGGCATGGCCGGTCTCGACATCCACCACCGTGCTCATGCCGACGCGAAGCGGCGGCCTGCCGTCTGCATCCTCGATGCTGACGCGCATCGGAATGCGCTGCACGACCTTCACCCAGTTGCCGGTGGTGTTCTGCGCCGGCAGCAGCGAGAAGCTGGAGCCGGAGGCCGGGCTGATACTCTCGACCTTGCCCTTCCACGTCACGCCGGGATAGGTGTCGACGTAGATCTCGGTGGTCTGGCCTGCTTTGACATAGGTCAGCTCGGTTTCCTTCGGGCTGGCGGCGATCCACAGATGATCGGTGGCGACAAGCGAGAAGGCCTGCTGCGAAGCCTGCAGGTAGGAGCCGACCTGCAGCGCGTTGACATTGGTAACGATGCCGTCGAACGGCGCCTTGACGACGCTGTGGTCGAGTTCGCGCCGGGCGTTGTCGACATTCGACTTGGCCTGCAGATAGAGCGGGTTTTCTTCGACCGGCTGGTCGGCAGAACCGCCGAGCTGGGCGAGCGTCGTTGCGGCTTCCGCCTTGGCGACGGCAACCTTCTGCTGAGCGGCTTCGAGATTATGCTTGGCCTCGTCATAGGCCGATTGCGTCGCGCTGCCGTTGTTGACGAGGTTCTGCTGCCGGTCGAACTGATCCTGGTAATAGGGTAGGTCCGCTTGCGCCTGCGTGATCTCGGCCAGCGACTGCTGATAGCTCGCCTTGAGATTCATGATCTGGTTGCGCTGGACACCGAGCTGGGCTTCGGCGCCGGCAAGTGCGATCTTGAAGGAGTCGGCACTCAGGCTGAACAACACCTGCCCCGCCTTGACCGTCTCGTTTTCATGCACGTTGATCTCCTCGACGATGCCGGAGACGTCGGTGGTGACTCCAACCATGTCGGCCTGGATGTAGGCGTTGTCGGTCGACATCACCTGGCCGCCATTGACGTAATAATAGCCGCCGACGACGAGCGCCACCGGCAGGAGCGCGAACAGGATGGGCCGCGTGAAACTGCGCCGGCGGCGGACCTTGTTACCGCCAGGCGCAGCCACGACAGCAGCCGGCGCTGAATTGGATGAAGGCGCTTCGGCTACCGTTTCCTGCTGTTTCGCTTCGTTTTCTTCAATGGGTGACTTGGCATTGGCGTCGGCAACGACGCGGAGGGGGGGTTGATCAGCCATCGTTCATCTCATTCTCGTCAACCGGGGTCCGGCATGCCTGGACCAGGTTGGTCTTCATTACGGACAGGACCTGGAAAAGCAGCTCGCGCTGCTCGGCTGAGACACCTTCCAGTGCCTCTGCACGGGTGACATCGCCAAGTTCGCGCATTTCGGCGAGCAGAGGATGCGCCTCGTCGCGCATGTAGAGCAGCCAGATCCGCCGGTCAGTCGGATGCTGGCGGCGCTCGATCAGCCCACGTTCGGCCAGCTTGTCGAGAATGCGCACCAGCGTGATCGGCTCGACTTCGAGAATTTCGGCAAGGCCGCTCTGGTGGATGCCCTCGTTGTTCGACAGGTAGGCGAGCGTCTGCCATTGCGAGCGTGTCAGCCCAAGACACTTAGCACGTTGCTCGAAGCGCTTGCGCAGCAGTCGTGCGACATCGTGGAGAAGGAAACCGAGTGTAGGCGTGGCGTTCATCGAAACCTATGCCGGATATTTATAAGCATACTTATGATGTGCTCACATATATTGAGCGCAGACGCTCGCACAAGAGCGTAAGCCGCAGATTCTGCAACCGCGGCCAAAATGCCGCAGGCCGGGGCCAGCAGCTTGCCGTCCCTCACAGCTTTAGGCTCGAACGGTAGCCGCGGCATCGCCTGGCCCTAGTTTCTGGCAAGAACCATCCGCTGAAATGGTCTGGAGGGCCTATGGCGTTCTTCGAAAGCATGCTGACGCTGCTCTTGGTGGCGATCATCTTCCTGCAATTCTCCAGGAAGTTCCGTGTTCCTTATCCGACCATGCTGGCGATCGCCGGCATCATTGTCGCGGCCTTCCCATGGGCGCCGGAGGTGGCGATCGATCCCAGGCTGGCGCTGGCGCTTTTCATCGCACCCGTACTTTTCGATGCCGCTTACGATTTGCCGCCAAGGACGTTGAGGCGCAACTGGCTGCCGCTCTTTTCGCTCGCCGCAATCGCCGTCATTTTGACGGCCGCGGCCGTCGCCGCCGTCGGCGTCGCAATGGCCGGCCTGCCGCTTGCCGTGGCCGTCGCACTCGGCGCCATCGTGGCGCCGCCGGATGCGGTCGCGGCGACCGTCATGCTCGACCGCTTCAATCTGCCGCGCCAGACCTACGTAATCCTCAAGGGCGAGAGCCTGCTCAATGACGCCGTCGCGCTCCTCATCTTCAGCGCCGCAGTGGCGGCCGCCACCAATCCCGCCTTCTTCACCGGCATTCTGGCAGAATTGACGCTGGCAGCGCCGGGCGGCCTCATCCTCGGTTATCTTCTCGGCCGTCTCTACATGATCGTGGGTCTGAAGCTCGCCGGCACGCTCGGCGGCACACTGCTCGAGTTCGTCGCCACCTTCGGCACGTGGATCATCGCCGAGCGACTGCACCTTTCGGCGATCCTGGCGATTGTCGCATATGCCATGGTGATCGCCCGCTACATGCCGGAGCGGCAGACGGCCCGCCACCGCATTCATTCCTATTCAGTTTGGGAGGCCGCGGTTTTCCTGCTTAACGTGCTCGCCTTCCTGCTGATGGGCTTGCAGGTCCGCCAGATCGTCCTCGATCTCGATCCCGGCCGGCTGAATTTTGCGATCACCTTGGCAACCGCGGTCTTCATCACCGTCATCGTCGTGCGCCTGGCCTGGGTGCTCGTCTATAACCGCGCCATCACTTTTCTTACCGAGCGCGGTCTCACGACACAAGCCGCTCCCACATTTGCCGCGAGCCTGCTTGCCGGCTGGTGCGGCATGCGCGGTCTCGTCACGCTGGCAACTGCGCTCGCCCTGCCGATCGACTTCCATGATCGCGATATCATCCTGCTCAGCGCGCTGGCCGTCGTTCTCGGCACGCTCATCGTCCAGGGGCTGACGCTCGGGCCGCTGATCCGCTTCCTGAAATTCGATCCGGACAAATCCCTGAACCGCGATCTCACCAAAGCCCGCGTGGCATTGATCGACGCGGCGCTTGCCGAGCTCGAAGGCGAGGACAAATCCACCCGCATCCTGCGTGACGTCTATACCTCCGAGCGCGAGATCGCCGCCGACGGCAAACACCCGCGCGAGGTCAGCAGGCTCGACAAACAGCGCCGCAATATCATCGGTGCGAAACGCCGCAAACTGGCCGCGATGCGCCGCGCCGGCGAGATCGACGACGACGTCTTTCACATGCTGGAACAGGAGCTTGATTGGGCTGAGCTTGCCGTTCTGCCGCCCGGCCGAGATGAGATCGTCGAAAGCTGATGCCGCTCCATGAAGTTCATGGAATCCAGAAAAGCGAATAATTGGCATTTGCTATTTTTCGTCGCTGCCGCTTATATCCCGTTCCATAGCGTTACGATTTTCCATTGTGCATCGCATACCGGCTTTCCCTTCCAACGATTGAGCGCCGGGGAGATCACGGGAGCCCAAGGCTTTCGTTCAAAGCAGCAAGACATGAATAGCATCACTTCATCTTAAGTTCGGTGGCAGTCGATCGGCCGCCGCGATTGGAGGGACCGATATGACTTTCGCGCTTCGACGGATATTGATGCTCGGCTGCATCGCCACGTTCATGCCTCTGGCCGCGATGGCGCAGGGCGCACCGTCCGCTCCGCCTCCCGTCACCGTCGCAAAACCCGTGGTGCGCGATGTCGTCGACAATGACGAGTTCATCGGCCGCTTCCAGCCGGTTGACGAAGTCTCGGTCCGCTCCCGCGTCGGCGGCTACCTGCAGGAAGTTCATTTCGAAGACGGCGCCTTGGTCAAGCAGGGCGACCTGCTCTTCGTCATCGACCAGCGGCCGTTTATAACAGCACTCAACCAGGCGAAGGCGGCGCTCGAAGCATCGCAATCCGCCCTCGTTTTTGCCGATGCGCAGTACAAGCGCGCCCAATCACTCGCGTCAAGCGGCAGCCAGTCCGCGCAGACGCTGGACGACCGCCGCCGCGAGTTCGATTCGGCCGAGGCCAATGTCCGCGGCGCGCAAGCCGCAGCCGACCGCGCGGCCCTCGATTTGGAATATACGGAGATCAAAGCGCCGCTCAGCGGCCGCATCGATCGCCGCCTGATCTCGCCCGGCAACCTCGTGCAGGCCGATCAGACGGTGCTCACCACCATCGTTTCCCTCGATCCGATTGATTTTTATTTCGACGTGGATGAGCGCCGCCTACTGAATTTCGCCGACACGGCGCGCAAGCAGGGCAAGGACCTACAAATGGGCGGCGGCGGCGTGGATGTTTCCGTCACGATCTCGGACCCGACCGCCAAACCCTTCAAGGGCAAGCTCGATTTCGCCGAGAACCGGGTGGACAACGAGAGCGGCACCATCCGCATCCGCGCCCGTCTCCCAAATCCCGATTTCATCCTCCAGCCTGGCCTCTTCGGCCGTGTTCAGGTCGAAGCCTCCAACACTTACAAGGCCGTTCTCGTCCCCGACGAAGCGATCGGCTCGGACCAGAATGAACGCGTCGTCTATCTCGTCGATGCGCAAGGCAAGGTTTCGACCAAGCCCGTGCGACCCGGACCACGGCTCTATGGCTATCGCGTCATACGCGAGGGTCTCGACGGCAGCGAAACCATCATCGTCAACGGCGTGATACGCGCCCGGCCCGGTTCGACCATCACCCCGCAGATGAGCGAACTGCCGCAGGAGCGGCAGGACACTGCGCCTGAATCCGCGAATGCGGAGACCGGACAATGAGATTTGCGCACTTTTTCGTGGACCGGCCGATCTTCGCGGCCGTCATTTCCATCCTCTTTCTGGTCGTCGGCGGCATCGCCTATACGCAGCTGCCGGTCTCTCAATATCCGGAGATCGCGCCGCCCACCATCGTCGTGCGCACCTCCTATCCGGGCGCCGACCCGCAGACCATCGCCGACACCGTTTCGACCCCACTCGAGCAGCAGATCAACGGCGTCGAAGACATGCTTTACATGTCTTCCTATTCCAGCGCCGACGGCGCCATGTCGCTGACGATCACTTTCAAGCTCGGCACCGATCTCGATAAGGTGCAAGTCCTAGTCCAGAATCGCGTTTCCATCGCCCTTCCCCGCCTTCCCGAGGAAGTCCAGCGCCTCGGCGTGACCACGGACAAGAGCTCGCCCGACCTGATGATGGTGGTGCACCTCCTGTCGCCATCGCATCGCTACGACCAGCTCTACGTCTCCAACTACGCCCGCAACCGCATCCGCGACGTGCTCGTGCGTCTCGACGGCGTCGGCGACGTGCAGATCTTCGGCGAACGCCAGTATTCGATGCGCATCTGGCTCGATCCGGAAAAGCTCTCCGCCTACGGCATGACGTCCGACGACGTCGTTTCGGCCTTGAGGGACCAGAACGTCCAGGTATCGGGCGGCAAGATCGGCGCACCGCCGGTGACCGGCAGGAACGCGTTCGAATATACGGTGCGAACGGACGGGCGCTTCTCCGATGTGCGCGAGTTTCGCTATGTCATCGTCAAATCGACGGGAGCAGGCCGGCTCGTGCAGCTGCAGGATGTGGCCCGCATCGAACTTGGCGCCCAGGACTACGTCACCAACAGCTATCTCAACAACGACCCTGCGGTCGCGCTCGGCATCTTCGCCCGGCCGGGAACCAATGCGCTCGACACGGCCCACCAGGTCCAGACGCTGATGAAGGATATCTCCCAGAATTTCCCGGAAGGCCTGGAATATCGCATCGTTTACGACACGACCGAATTCATCTCGGACTCGATCAACGAGGTCTATAGAACCATCGCCGAAGCGGCCATCCTGGTGGCGATCGTCGTTCTGGTTTTCCTGCAATCCTGGCGGACCGCGATCATACCGATCGTCGCCATTCCCGTATCGCTGATCGGCACCTTCGCGGTTCTGCTCGCCTTCGGCTTTTCGCTCAACATGCTGACGCTCTTCGGCCTCGTGCTGGCGATCGGCATCGTCGTCGACGATGCGATCGTGGTGGTGGAAAACGTCGAGCGAAATCTGGCGCGCGGAATGACGCCGAGGCAGGCGTCGCACGTGACGATGGACGAAGTCGGAACCGCTGTCGTGGCGATCTCGCTGGTCCTGATCGCGGTATTCGTGCCGACGGCTTTCATCCCCGGCATATCGGGCCAGTTCTACAGGCAGTTCGCCGTGACGATCTCCGTCACCACTGCCATATCGGCCTTGAACTCCCTGACGCTTTCGCCGGCCCTCGCGGGCATATTGCTGAAAGCCCATGATCACCAGACGAAGCGCAAGAGCATCGCCTCACGGCTGGGGACAGGTCTTGCAAGCGGCTTCAATCGCGGTTTCGACCGGATGAGTTCGGGCTACTCATGGATTGTCCGGCACCTTGTCAGAAGCTGGGTAGGCCTGACCTGCTCGATGCTGGCCTTTGCCACCCTTCTGGGCGCAACATGGTACATGAGCACCAGGGTTCCCTCGGGCTTCATCCCCACTATGGACCAGGGTTACGCGATCATCGTCGTGCAGCTTCCCGACGGTGCCTCGCTTGCGCGTACCGATGCAGTCGTCAAAAAGGTGGGCGATATCGCCCGAACCGTGCCCGGCGTCGGCAACGCCGTGCAGTTTGCCGGCTTCAGCGGAGCGACGTTTACCAATGCTTCGAATTCGGGCGTTGTCTTCGTTCCGTTCAAATCCTTTGCCGAACGCGAGGAAGGCGGAGAGAACGCCAACAAGATCATCGGCGAACTCTTCGGCAAGCTGCAGAGCATCCAGGAAGCCTTCATCATTGCCATCCCGCCGCCGTCCGTGCGCGGCGTCGGCAACTCCGGCGGCTTCAAGATGCAGATTTCCGATCTTGAAAACCCTGATATGACGCGCGTGCTCGGCCTTGCCCGCCAGATGATGGGGGCGGCGGCTACGACCGAGGGTCTCACCGGTGTCTTTACGACGTTCTCCGATGCCAGTCCGCAATATTTCCTGTCGATCGACCGCGACAAGGCGCGCTTCCTGAACGTGCCGATCCCCAATATCTTCAATGCGCTTTCGATCAATCTCGGCGTCGCTTACGTCAATGATTTCAACGCGTTTGGCCGTGTCTACCAGGTCCGCGCCCAGGCCGACCGACAATACCGCATGGACAAGGAAGACATCCTCGCCCTGAAGGTGCGCTCGGCCACCGGTGCGCTCGTGCCCTTGGGAACGCTGATGGACATTCAGGATTCCAGCGGACCGGCGCTTGTCCAGCGCTATAACATGTATGTCTCGGTGCCGCTCCAAGGCAATCCGACGCCCGGCACCTCGACCGGCGATGCCATCAAAAAGATGGAGGAACTGGCCGCCAAGATCCTGCCGCCGGGAACGACTTTCGAATGGACGGAACTCGCCTATCAGGAGACTCATACCGGCAACACCGCCGTCTATATCTTCGCCCTCTCCGTCATTTTCGTCTTCCTGGCGCTGGCCGCCCAATATGAAAGCTGGGTTCTGCCCCTTGCGATCATTCTCATCGTTCCGCTTGCGGTACTCGCGGCGCTGATTGGAGTGTGGGTAAGAGGCATGGACAACAACGTCCTGACCCAGATCGGCCTGATCGTCCTGATCGGACTGGCGGCGAAGAACGCCATTCTGATCGTCGAATTTGCAAGACAGGCGGAAGAGGAAGGCAAATCGCCGGTGGAGGCCGCAATCGAGGCCAGCCATCTTCGCCTGCGCCCGATTCTGATGACGGCATTCGCCTTCATCTTCGGCGTTCTGCCGCTTGCCATCGCCACCGGCCCCGGCGCCGAAATGCGTCAGTCACTCGGAACAGCCGTTTTCTCGGGCATGCTCGGCGTGACGCTCTTCGGCCTGTTCCTGACGCCGGTCTTCTACGTCGTGTTGCGCGGCCGACGCCGCAGCCGCTTGGTTGAAAGGCCTGTCGAAGCCGTTCCGGCCGAAAGGGAGACAGTCTGATCACTCTAGCCTGTCGGCAAAAGTGTGCAGCGGTTTTGCGGCAACGACATGTTTTGAAAACTAAGACTCAAGCGCAGGGGAGAATCTGAAAGATTGCGACGCGCTTTATGACACAGCCTCGTGCTGGGACGATGTCAGGTGGAAAACAGATGCACCCGGCCCTGCCAGAACCGTGCGACGGTCAGCTTGCCGCTGCGAAAGGCGCGTGTATCGAGATTGAGCCGCCTCGGGCGAATGTCGGGCTCGTCGCTGGGCGTATGGCCGTGCACGACGAGTTTCGGCAAAGGAACCCTGCTTTCGAGAAAGCGGTGGCGGATAAGGACCAGGTCGTCCTCCGTCTGCGCGGAGAGCGGCAGCATCGGATCGATGCCGGCATGCACGAACACCACGCTCGGTGTGTCCAGCATGATCGGCAGCGCCCGCATGAAATCGATATGCGTATGCGGCAGCGACTGCCGCAGAAAGGCGTCGAGCTGCGCGCCGGAGGGGAAGACGAGCGGCAGATGCTCCGGATCGAGCCCATAGGATTTAAGCGATTCCGCCGATCCCATCCGCATCCAGTCGTCATAAGGGAGCCAGCCGTCGACATAATCGAGCATGGCGATCTCGTGATTACCGGCAAGACAGATACGGTCGAAACCGTCAGGCGGCGGCTCCATGAGGTGAGTGATGACCTGTGCCGATTCCGGGCCCCGGTCGATATAGTCACCCAGCGTCACGATCAGCTTTTGCCCGGGCAATCGCGCGCCATCTTGCAGAATCGCCTCCTCAGCTTTCAGAAGCAGGTCGTAGCGGCCGTGAATGTCGCCGATCGCATAAGTTGGAATCTCGGCGATATCCAGCGTCAGGCGCGGTCTCGGCTGGCGCCCCATTTTCCAAACCTCGCTATGGCGAGCAAGTGCTTCACCCATCATATTCCTCAATTGGATAGCCCGGTTAACCATAAGTAGAGTGCAAGGCGAGGCGATCAAGTTGGTGAGAAAATTCGAAGCTTTGGGTTTTTCTGGAAAAACCGTTCTTATCATCCGGAGGAAAATCCCTCACTCCTGTCACCCGTCGAGGAAAGAGTGAGCGATGGGAACAGTATCGCAGTTTCAAGACCGCATCCGGCCACCGGCACGCCGCATCGAAAACGAAGAGGAGGCGATATCCACGGCTCGCAACCTCGCCGACACATTCCGTCACCAGGCAAGCGAGCGCGATATCAACCGCATCCTGCCTTTTGCCGAGCTCGACGCGCTGTCGGTCTCGGGTTTGACGGCAATCTCTGTTCCGCCCGAACATGAAGGGCTCGACGTGCCGAACGCCCTGCTTGCCGAAATCATCGCGATCATTGCCGAGGCCGACGCCTCGATCGGCGAGACCCTGGAAAATCACTTTTCCGTCCTGGAAACCCTCCGCACCCAGGCGCCCGAGGATCTGAAGGCATCGCTCTTTACCCGTGTGCTGCTCGGCGACCGCTTCGCCGGCGCAGCCGTTGCCGACGGCAGCGAGCTGTCGCCAGAAGGATCGGGGTACCGCCTGAGCGGACGGATGCGGCAGGCGCCCGGTATTCTCTACGCCGATTGGATTGCCGCTGACCTCACACTTCCGCCCGGCCGCCCTGTGACGCTTTACTTCAGCCGCAACAGCGAGGACGTGCAGGTGGTCGATGATTGGGACGGTTTCGGTCAGCGCACCAATGGGTCGGCAACGACGATCGCCGGCGCAGTGCATGTCGATGTCGGCACAATCGCGCCGGCCCCCTCGTCCGCATATTCGACGGGCATTTCGCTCGGCCTGCTGCTTAAGGCGGGCGTAGGCCTCGGCATCGCGCGAGCCGCATGGGCCGACCTGATGACAGCCATTGGCGATCGCACCGTCTTCCCCTCCCGGCTCGGCGAACACGCGGTCGGCATCGAAATCACGGCGGCAGCTCTGGAGCGGGCGGGCCGCAAACTCGATATTGCCCAGGTCAATCCTGTAGAGGCGGCGATGGCGGATGCCTATTTTTCTGCCTCGGCGGCCGCAATAACTGCCGGGGAAACGGCCCTTAGCGCCGCAAATGCGCTGTTCGAACTTGCGGGCGAAGCGTCAACCGGCATCGGCCTCAATCTCGACCGCCATTGGCGCAATGCACGTATCCACGCGCTGTCGCTGCCGCGCGATCGATTGCTGCACCGCGCCGGCGACCATATGTCAAGGTGAGCGCTGAACGATCACAGCATGACGCCCTGGGAGTAACGCAGGCCACATGAAACGAAGCGTCTCAGCTGGCGGCGGAGATCGGCAGTTCATCCCCGGTGTCTTCAATGCGGCCACCGGCGGCGACGAATTGGTCGAGGGTCATATTGTCCAGAATGGCGGCGATCGCGTCCCGAACATCGGTCATCGAACGCCGCACTTGGCAGGTTTCCGGGTCGGCGCAGTCGTCGCACGCCTCGTAAGCCGTGCGGCTGGCGCAACGGATCGGCGCGAGCGGACCATCGAGCGTGCGGATGACATGGCCGATACGGATCTCGGATGCCGGCCGCGAGAGAGAATACCCGCCGCCAGGGCCTTTCTTTGAACGCAGGATACCGACATTGCGCAGTTCGAGCAGGATCGTGTCGAGAAACTTCTTCGGAATATTGTTCCGCGCTGCGACGTCATTGATGAAGGCGGTCTCGCCCGGCGCCAGACGCGCCAGATCGACCAGGGCCTTGAGGCCGTATTTTCCCTTCTTCGTCAGCATCGTCGTCGCCTTTTGGAAACCGAAATATTTGCCCGTCAATTGCAGCCAAATAACGTCGAAATCGTGAAGATACAACAAAATAGCTAATATTTATAGCTTGTATCGGCAACGTCCCCGGTCGGCTCTTTGCGGCAGCTTCGATCAAATTGTCTTCAGCATGCCGCCATCGACGAAATAGGTCGATCCGATACAATAGCTCGCCCGCTCCGAACTCAGAAAGACGAAGACATTCGCCAGTTCTTCCGGTGTGCCGAAGCGTTTGGAGGCGGCATGTTCATTGGCAACGCTCTGCAGGTAGCCTTCCCAGTTTCCGCCGCTTTCGGCCGTCAGCTGCTTGGCGGTCTTGATCCAGTCGGGCGTCAGGATCAAGCCGGCGTTGATGCAGTTGACGCGGATATTGTCCTGGATGAGCTCGGTCGAGAGTGTCTTCGAAAACATCATCAGCGCCGATTTGCTGACATTGTAGATCGGCTCGTACCAGAGCGGCTGGACGGCGCAGATCGAGGCATTGTGCAGGATCACCCCGCCGCCGCGTTGCTTCATCTGCGGTGCGATGCCGCGCGCAAGCCTGACGGCGGCCATCACATGCAGGTCCCAATAGGCCTGCCATTTCTCATCAGGCGCCTCCATGACGGTCTCGTTCGATCCGGTGCCGGCATTGTTGATGAGGATATCGGCGCCTCCCTTTTCGGCAGCCGCCGCAATGATCGCCTCGGTTCCCTCAACTGTCGCCACATCTGCGGCGACAGCGACGGCGCTGACGCCGAATTTCTCGGCGATGCGGACGGCTTCCGCCTCCAGCCGTTCGCCGCCGCGCGCCGCCAGAACGAGGTCTGCGCCCTCAGCCGCCAGCCCTTCGGCGATCGCGAGCCCGATGCCGACCGACGCGCCTGTTATGACGGCGATCTTTCCCTTCAATCCCAGATCCATATCTTCCTCCCGAAGCGGCCAGCGATCCCGGCCCTAGATTAGGGGATGAGTGTTCCGCCAATGAATCCTTGCGTCAAGCACCCAAACGCCTCTTGCGGCAGGCTCCGTTCTGTCGCAGCCTGCATCCGCACCGGGAGGAATTTTCATGCGACGTTATTCGGCCTGCATAGAATGGCTGTTTGCCGAAGAGGGCGACAGCTTTGCCGACCGCATCCGCCGCGCCCATGCCGGCGGCCTGACGGCGATCGAATTCTGGCGCTGGACCGACAAGGATCTGGATGCGATCGAGACAGCGCTGAAGGAAACCGGCCTTGCCGTCACCAGCCTCGTAGCCGAGCCGATGATCGCACTGACCGATGCCGCCAACCGGCAGGCCTGGCTGGCGGGCCTTGCGGAATCCGTCGCAGTCGCCAAACGCCTCGGCGCGCCGGTGCTGATCGCCCAGGCCGGCGACGATCTCGCCGGCTTCAGCCGTGATGAACAGCGCGTGGCCCTCACCGACACCCTGAAATCAGGCGCCGATATCCTGGAAGGGAGCGGCGTGCGGCTCGGCGTAGAACCTCTCAATATCCGTATCGACCATATCGGCTACTTCCTCGATTCGACCCGCGAAGGCCTCGACATCGTCGATGACGTCGGCCGCCCCGAGATCGGCATCGTCTACGACATCTACCATTCCGCCGTGATGGACGAACGCACCGAAGACGTGCTGGACGGCCGCCTCGACCGTGTTTTCCACGTCCATGTCGCCGATCATCCCGGCCGCAACGAACCGGGCTCCGGCGGCATCGACCTCGCCCATCGCCTCAACTGGATCTTCGCCAACGGCTATGACGGCGCCGTCGGCCTTGAATACCGGCCAACGAGGGCCGGTGCGGACGCGGTCAAAGCCGCGATCGCCTCGCTAAACGGCTAGGAGCCGGTGCCTTCTGCGAAGGCCTCAAGCTCCAGGTCGAATTCGACCTCGACGACATTGTTGAAGACAGCGGTCGCCAGCATGATGCCGGCGAAGGCGACGAGATCGACGAGCGCCTTGGTTTCGTAGCGTTCTTTCAGCCTTTCCCAGAGCTCGGCCGGAACGGCGTTTGAATCGGCGACAACAGCCCTGCCGAAGGCATCGAGGAGCGCCTCCGCTTCGGAAAATTCCATAGCATCGGGATCAAACCCCTTGTTGATCAGCGCCCTGCGAAAGAAGGTGATGGCAATCTTCGATTTCGCCGCCTTCGAGATCGCATGCGAGAAGATCCAGATCTCGCGGTCGCTGATGACAGGATCGAGCTCGGCCCGCAGCGTAAACCATTCGGCATAGATGCGATGGGCGACCGGCGAATGGAGGAGCGTCCGCTTCATGTTGGTCATGCGTCCGCGCAGTCTGATTTCTTCATCATGCGCCGCGCGAACCTCAGGCGAAGCGGTGTCGTAATCGATCTGCGGGAGGTGGCTCATCGGCTCCGCTCTTTCTGCTGCTTCAAGGTAAATCCGCTTGGCCGTCGCGGTAGTCCCGCCTAGACTGATTCAATCAAGGCGGAGGCTAGGCATGAGCGGCGACCACCAGCATTCTCACATCGACTGGCGCGAACACGGCGTCAAGGTCATTCCCGGCAATTCGCTCGACCCGAACACCGCGCAGACCCCGGGCATGAACCGCGCGACCGCGATCAACCATGCCCGTGCCGGCGCAGAGAAAATCTGGGCCGGCACGGTGACGATCCATGCCAATGCGAAAACCGGAGCCCACCATCACGGCGATCTCGAAAGCATCATCTACGTCGTCAAGGGCAAGGCCCGCATGCGCTGGGGGGAGCATCTGGAATATACCGCCGAAGCCGGCCCCGGCGACTTCATCTATGTTCCGCCCTATGTGCCGCACCAGGAGATCAATGCCAGCCGCGACGAGACGCTGGAATGCGTGCTCTTTCGCTCAGGCCAGGAACCGGTCGTCGTCAACTTAGATATCGAACCGGTCGAGAAACCGGAAGACGTCGTCTGGATCGATCCCATCCATCGCTGACGCCGCTCAGGCGTGAACGGCGCCGGCGCTGTTCACCGCCGGATTTTCGATGATCCGGCCGGTATCGGCGGCATAGAGGTGGATCGCATTGTGATCGATCGCGATACCGATCGGATCCCCTGATTTCACGGTCACGGCCTCGGTCAGCGCCACGGCAAAGGGCAGCCCGTCGAAATCGGCATGAACGACGCGGCTTGCGCCGAGCTCTTCGATGAAATCGGCCGTTGCCACCAATGCGCCGGGCGCATCCGGAGCCACCAACCGGGCCGCCTCGGCGCGCATGCCGAGCACGACGCGTTTGCCCTTCAGCGGCGCGGCGCGTTCGCGCGGCAGCGCGATCTTGCGGCTCTGGTCGTAGACGAAGACGCCCTCGTCGTTGATCGTGCCTTCGAGAAGGTTCATCGCCGGCGTGCCGACAAAACCGGCGACGAAGCGCGAGACCGGATGATGATAGACCTCTTCCGGCGTGCCGACCTGCTCCACCCTGCCGCCGTTCATCACCACCAGCCGGTCGGCCAGCGTCATCGCCTCGGTCTGGTCATGCGTGACGAAGATCGAGGTGGCGCCGAGGCGGCGGTGAAGGCGGCGGATTTCGGCGCGCATGGCAATACGCAGTTTCGCGTCGAGGTTCGACAGCGGCTCGTCGAAGAGGAACACCTTCGGCTCGCGGATCATCGCACGGCCCATGGCGACGCGCTGGCGCTGGCCGCCGGACAACGCGGCCGGGCGGCGATCGAGGAACGGCTCGAGGCTGAGCGCCTTGGCGACCTCGGAGATGCGCCGGCTACGCTCAGCCTTCGAGACACCTGCCACTTTCAAGGCATAGCCGATATTCTCAGCGACCGTCATATGCGGATAGAGCGCATAGTTCTGGAACACCATGGCGCAGCCGCGCTCGCGCGGCTCCAGCTGGTTGACGACGCGGCCATCGATGGCGATTTCGCCGCCGCTGATTTCCTCGAGGCCGGCGATCATGCGCAGCAGCGTGGACTTGCCGCAGCCGGAGGGGCCGAGGATGACGATGAATTCGCCGGACTGTATCTCCAGGTCGACGCCGTGAACGACGGGATGCTTGCCGTAGCTCTTCTTCACATCACGGATTGAGATCTGTGCCACAGGACTGTTCCTTCACTTCTCGGTGGAGATAAGGCCGCGCACGAACCAACGCTGCATCAGGATGACGAGCAGCAGCGGCGGCGACATGATGATCAGGGTTCCGGCCATGGCGACGTTCCAGTCGGGCAGGCCGAATTCGGACGGGATGAGGGTCTTGAGCTGCGTCACCGCAATGCCGAAATTCGGATCGGTGGTGACGAGCAGCGGCCAGAGATACTGGTTCCAGGCCCAGACGAACATGATGGTGAACAGCGCGATCATGTTCGACCGCGACAGCGGCAGCAATATATCGACGAAGAAGCGGACGGCGCCTGCCCCGTCCATCTTCGTGGCCTCGGCGAGCTCGTCGGGGACGGTCAGGTAGAACTGGCGATAGAGGAAGGTCCCGGTCGCGGTGGCGACGAGCGGCGCCACCAGGCCGGTGTAAGAATTCAGCAAGCCCCATTCGAGCTTGATCTGGATGCCGGACACCCAGGCGACAAGTGCGGTAATTCCCGTGACGTCGAGGATCGCCTGGAACGGCGCCAGCGCATTGGCCGCGATCGAATAGGTCGGCACGATGCGGACTTCGAGCGGCAGCATCAGCGTGATGAAGATGATCCAGAAGATCAGATGCCGGCCGCGGAAGCGGAAATAGACGATCGAGAAGGCCGCCATCGCAGAAAGGATGACCTTGCCGGTGGCGACCGACGTGGCGAAGATGATGCTATGGATCAGCTTGTTGCCGAGATCGGCGCGAATCCAAGCTTCTTTTGCGTTTTCCCAAAAATGTGAGCTCGGCATCAGCGGCAACGGCACACGATTGACCGTTTCCAGATCGAGCGTCGATGCGATGATGACGATGACGAAAGGCAGAAGCGCGATCACCATGCCGAGCGCCAGAAGCGTATAGCAGACGAAGTTGAATATCGGCGTGCGTTCGATCATGTCAGCGACCTCACTTGTAGTGCACCCGCCGCTCAATGAAGCGGAACTGGAAGACGGTGAGAAGGACGACGAGCGCCATCAGGATGATCGACTGGGCGGCGGCGCCCGAATAATCGAGCCCCCTGAAGCCGTCGAAATAGATCTTGTAGACCATGAGCTCCGTCGCCCGTGCCGGTCCGCCCTGCGTCATGACGTCAACGATACCGAAGGAATCCTGGAAGCTTTCGGTGATGTTGATGACGAGCAGGAAAAACAAGGTCGGCGTCAAGAGTGGCAGCTGGAGGTCCCACATGCGGCGCAGCGGCCCCGAGCCGTCCATGGCCGCGGCCTCGATCAGCGAACGCGGGATGCCTTGGAGAGCCGAGAGGAAGAAGATGAAATTATAGCCGATATATTTCCACGAAAAGGCGATGATGACAGCGATCATCGCGTCCTTGCCATCGAGCGCCGGGTTCCAGAGGCCGGGCCATACGTGATTGATAACAGACAGGAGGCCGGCCTCCGGCGCCAGAATGAAGCGGAAGGCGAGGCCGAGAGCGGGAGCAGCGATCGCATAGGGCCAGATGAAGACCGACCGATAGATTTTGTGGCCGCGCAGTTCACGATCCGTCAAAAGCGCCAGGATGAGCGCAAACCCCATGGCAATGATCGTCGAGCTAAAGGCGAAAACCATGCTGCGGCTGATCGATTCCCAATAGATCGGGTCGGTGAGCAATTGCTTGAAATTGTCGAAACCAACCCAGGCATTGCCGCCGCCCCATGGCTGTTCGAGCGTGAACGCCCAATAAAGCGCCTGCGCGCTCGGCCAATAGAAGAAGACGAAGATCAGCAGCAGCATCGGGAATGCGAAAAGGATGCCGATCGTCGTCGAGGAGAAAGTGACACGCTTTTCCATGGGTGGTCGTTTTCGCCCCGGTTTGGTTTAGGCGCGGGCGACGACTTCGCCTCCGCAGCCGGTATGAATGTATAAGGACGCCCCCGGTCCGCAAGGTGGACCGGGGGCGGCTCATATCGATTGATCAGGGAAGCTGAACGTTCTTGTAGGTCTGCTGGAAGCGGCGCAGCAGCTGGTTGCCGCGATCGGCAGCGCCGTCGAGCGAAGCCTGGACGTCGGCGTTGTTGACGAAGATCGCCTGCAGGCTGTTGGCGATCTCGGTGCGAACCTGCAGCAGGCCGCCGAGGCGGATGCCGTGCGGAGCCGTATCATCAGCTGGCGATGCGGTCAGGCTCTGGATGGCGAGCTCGCGGCCGACGTATGGAGCCTTGTCGTAGAAGCCCTGCTTCTTCAGATATTCGAAGCCGGAGTTACGAACCGGGATATAACCGGTGACGGTCGACCAGGTCAGAGCTTCTTCCGGCTTGGCGATGAAGTTAAAGAAGGCAGCGGCCGCCTTGTATTCGGCGTCGGTGTGACCCTTCAAGACCCAGAGCGAAGCACCGCCGACGAAGGAGCTGTGACGGGTTGCATTGCCGTAGGTCGGGAGCATCGAAACGCCCCAGTTCATGCCCTGCTTGGCGGTACGGCCGATATTGCCATGGTCGCCGACGGAGGTCAGGATGACCTGGCAGTCGCCGGCAGCAAAGGCTTCGACGAAGGTCTGGCCAACGGTCTTGTTCTTGATGACGGCGAGCTTGTTGTCGTACCAGGACTTGAGGTCCCTGATGTAGCTGACGAGAAGCGGGTTCTTGTTGAACACCAGCTCGGCGTCGAGACCTTCGAAACCGTTCTTCTTCGTCGCGATCGCTTCGCCGTTGACGGCTTCGAACTGCTCGATGTACTGCCAGACTTCGTTGTTGGAGATATCGAAGGCGAGCGGGCAAGCGTAGCCGGCGTCCTTCAGAGCCTTGAAATCTTCACCGGCTTCCTGCCAGGTGGCCGGTGCATGGTCCTTGCCGATCTTGGCGAAGGCGTCCTTGTTCCAATAGAGCAGAGCGGTCGACGAGTTGAAGGGGAAGGAGTACATCTCGCCCTTCGACGTCGCATAATAGTTTGCGATGCCGGAGAAATAGTCTTTCCAGTCGACCGTGTAGCCCATGTCGGTCATCAGCTGGTTTGCCGGGTAGAAGGCGCCGGAAAGCATGATGTCGAGCGTGCCGGCGTCGGAAACCTGGGCGATTGTCGGCTGCTTGCCGGCGCGGAAGGCGGCAATCGTGTTCTGCAGGGAGGCGTCATAGCTGCCCTGGCTGGTGCAGACGACTTCGTAATCGCCCTGTGACTGGTTGAAGCGATCGCACTGTTCCTGGACACGCTTGGCGATATCACCGGAATTGCCGAACCAGAAATCAATCTTGGTCTTTTCGGCGGCGGCAGCGGGCCCAGCAAGAAACGCTGTGGCGAGAAGGGCGCCAACGGCGCCGAGAAGCTTGGCTTGCATGAGAACCTCCAACGTAGAAAGGGGCGCGTTTTAAGCGCACGCCCATTTAGCTGGTTCAAATTGCCGCTGCCAATGAATATTACATGACATGAAATGTTGCAAATCTAGTCGTCACAAAAGTGACATGCAATCGTTATTCACGGCAGCCACAGAAATATTTAAAGATTATTTCCAACTTCCGCAAATATATTGCCGGACATACGCATTTATATTCGAATAACCGTCAATTTTGCGAGAATGTAACATTTATTTATACTATAGGAGAGCATCGTTATTCGTGCCAGCCAAAACAATGAAACTTGCAAAAACATACGCTTTTTTGCCGTTGCACTGCTGTGCAACGCCCAGTTTCAGCCCTAAAATTACTGGGAATCCTTCAAAATTGCAGCAAAGCGCGGATCGAATGCACGGCTGATCGGTCCGGCGGCCGCCCCGAGCGCCACCGACCAGGAATCGGCCATGCCGGGCTGCAGCCGTGGCAGCATCCGGCCGCGCCTTTCGGCGACCGAGGGCAGCAGTGGCCCGATCGCCGCAATCAGCCTGTTCACCAGCGCTTCTGGCGCGCTGCCGCAGAGGATCACCGTCTGCGGATCGAAAACCGTTTCGATGAGATGGATACTCCAGCGCAGATCGGCAGCCGCCGCCTTGATCCAGGCCTCGATGCTTGGATCCCCTCTGGAGGCGAGGTCGTTGATGCGCGCATGGAGATCGGGATCGGCCGGATCGGCCGATAGGTGCTGGTAGAGCGAGGCGAGCGAGGCGCGGTGTTCGAGCGGCGTCGTTTTGCCGTCGGCAAAGAGCAGCGCCATGCCGATCTCGCCGGCGTTGCCGTTGGCGCCGCGATAGAGCTCGCCGTTGAGGATCAGGCCGGCGCCGATGCCGTAGCCGACGAACAGACAGACGGCATGGTCGATGCCGTGGGCGGCTCCCACCATGCGCTCGGCGGTCGCAGCCGCCGCCGCATCGTTCTGAAGGCCGACATTGAGGCCGGTACCGTCGCTCAGCGTTTCCAGAAGCGGGAACTTCTGCCAAGCCTCCATCATCCAGGGATCGTCGCCGCTGCCTTCCATGCCGAACGGGCCAGGCATTGCGGCGCCGAGGCCGACCAGCCGTTTTTCCGACTGCTGCACGATACCGGCAAGCCTGGAACGAACGCCGGCGACGAGATTGAGAATGACCTTTGTTCCCGTCGACGGACCTCCGGGCGGCAGCCCGGTTTCTGCGCGTACCAAAACGCTGCCGACGAGGTCGACGGCGACCGCCCGCGTCACATGCCGGTCGATCTGCAGGCCGATCGCGAAAGCACCTTCGGGCACCAAGACATAAGGCGTCGAGGGCTGGCCCCTGCCCTTGCGCACAGCCTCCCGCGAACCGACGAGACCATCGCGCTCGAGTTCCTCGATGATATTCGACACCGTCTGCTTGGTCAGCCGCGTCGCCCGTGCCAGATCGGCGCGCGAGAGCGCACCGTTGATCCTCAAGGCATCGATCATCACACGCCGGTTATGGGCGCTGGTGCCTTCGTGATTGGTGCCGCTCTTGGCTCGGATCGGCCTGATGTCGTTCATGTGTCAATTGCCTCTTGACTCCAGTAGAATGTTGGCGAAGTAATAAGTCAATACATTTGACTTAATGAGGGACCGGAGAGTTCCAGGGAACGCAGGAGGCCACAAGGGCCTCCACCGACGCTCCGAGATGATAACCCGGCACGTTTTTTCACGCGTGCCTTCTCGAAAACCGATGGCGGCCAAACCGCCCTCGGCCATGCGTAAATTTCAAAAACTGGAGGCTGCAATGCTGAAATCTCTCAACAAGACGCTTCTGGGTGCGGCCTTGATCGGCGCATCCTTTGCTCCGCATGCTTTCGCCGAAACGATGCTGAACGCACTTTTCATGGCGCAGGCCGCTTACAGCGAAGCCGATGTGCGCGCTATGACCGATGCCTTCGTCAAGGCGAACCCCGATATCAAGGTCAATCTCGAATTCGTCCCCTATGAAGGCCTGCACGATAAGACGGTGCTGGCCCAGGGTTCCGGCGGCGGATATGACGTCGTCCTCTTCGACGTCATTTGGCCGGCCGAATACGCCACCAACAAGGTGCTGGTCGACGTCTCCTCGCGCATTACCGACGAGATGAAGAAGGGCGTATTGCCGGGCGCCTGGACCACTGTGCAGTATGACGGCAAATATTACGGCATGCCGTGGATCCTCGACACCAAATACCTGTTCTACAACAAGGAGATCCTGGAGAAGGCCGGCATCAAGGCGCCGCCGAAGACCTGGGACGAACTGGCCGAGCAGGCAAAGACCATCAAGGACAAGGGCCTGCTCGCCACGCCGATCTCCTGGAGCTGGTCGCAGGCCGAAGCCGCCATCTGCGACTACACCACGCTCGTCAGCGCCTATGGCGGCGATTTCCTGAAAGGCGGCAAGCCGGCCTTCCAGACCGGCGGCGGTCTCGACGCGCTGAAATACATGGTCGCGAGCTATACATCGGGCCTGACGAACCCGAACTCCAAGGAATTTCTGGAAGAAGACGTCCGTAAGGTCTTCCAGAACGGCGACGCCGCCTTCGCGCTGAACTGGACCTACATGTACAACATGGCCAACGATCCGAAGGACAGCAAGGTCGCTGGCAAGGTCGGCGTCGTGCCGGCACCGGGTGTTGCCGGCAAGAGCGAGGCTTCCGCCGTCAACGGCTCGATGGGCCTCGGCATCACCACCGCCAGCAAGCATCCCGACGAGGCCTGGAAGTACATCGCCTTCATGACCTCGCAGGCGACACAGAATGCCTATGCCAAGCTCAGCCTGCCGATCTGGGCATCCTCTTACGATGACCCGAATGTCACCAAAGGCCAGGAAGAGCTGATCTCCGCCGCCAAGGTCGGCCTTGCCGCCATGTATCCACGCCCGACGACCCCGAAATATCAGGAGCTGTCGACCGCGCTGCAGCAGGCGATCCAGGAATCGTTGCTTGGCCAGTCCACTCCCGAGGATGCATTGAAGTCCGCCGCCGAAAACAGCGGTCTCTGAGCCCGGCATGAAACCCCGGGCGGCGCCCGTCGTCGCCCGGCATCCAGAACCTATGAATGAAAAGGGTCGCCTCGATGTCGGGCACTTGGCTGACAACCCGCGCGTGGCTTCTGATGCTGCCGCTTCTCGTGGTGATGATCTCGGTGATCGGCTGGCCTCTGGTCGATACCGTCGGCCTCTCCTTCACCGATGCCAAGCTCGTCGGCACCGAGGGCAGCTTCGTCGGCATCGACAATTACGTGAAGATGCTTTCCGGCTCGAATTTCCAGCGCACCCTGATCACCACCGCATGGTTCGCGATCGTCTCGGTCGCCGCCGAAATGGTGATCGGCGTTCTTGCGGCTCTGCTGCTGAACCAGCAATTCCGTGGCCGCACCGCGTTGCGCGCCCTGATGATCCTACCCTGGGCGCTGCCGACCGTCGTCAACGCCACGCTGTGGCGGCTGATCTACAATCCCGAATATGGCGCGCTGAACGCCGCGCTGATGCAACTCGGCCTGCTCGACGCCTATCGCTCTTGGCTCGGCGAACCGGGCACGGCGCTCGCCGCCCTCATCGTCGCCGACTGCTGGAAGAATTTTCCCTTAGTGGCGCTGATCGCGCTCGCAGCACTCCAGGCCGTGCCGCGCGACATCACCGCCGCCTCGCTCGTCGACGGCGCCGGCCCTTTCGCCCGTTTCCGCTTCGTCATCCTGCCCTATCTCGCCGGCCCGCTGATGGTGGCACTGGTGCTGCGCACGATCGAAGCCTTCAAGGTATTCGACATCATCTGGGTCATGACCCGTGGCGGCCCGGCCAACAGCACACGCACGCTGTCGATCCTGGTCTATCAGGAGGCCTTCTCCTTCCAGCGCGCCGGCTCGGGCGCATCGCTCGCCCTGATCGTCACGCTGCTGGTGACGCTGCTGGCCGCAGGCTACGCGGCTCTTGTCCGCAAGACCGCCGGGAGTGCCGCCTGATGGAACGCCGGAGCCCGCTCTTCTCAGCCTTCATTCACCTCTGCGCCCTACTGCTTGCCGCCGTCATCCTGGCGCCGATCCTCTGGCTTTTCATCATGAGCATCGCGCCGGCTGCAGATCTCGCAGCAAAGCCGCTGCGCTGGTGGCCGCAGGCCGTCGATTTCTCGCGATACCAGCTTCTGCTGTCGACGCTTGAAAACAGCGCCGGCGCTGCCTTTACCTCATCGCTGCGCAACAGCATCGAGGTGGCGGGCATGGCGACGATCGCCGCCATCGCGCTCGCCATTCCGGCCGGTTGGGCCGTGTCGCGCACGCCTTCCGTCGGCTGGTCGCTGTCGATGGTGATCGCCACCTACATGCTGCCGCCGGTGGCGCTCGCCGTACCGCTCTATATGGGCCTCTCCCATCTCGGCATGCTGAACAACGTCTTCGGCCTCGCCCTCGTCTATTTGACGATCCTGGCCCCCTTCACCACCTGGCTGATGAAATCCGGCTTCGATTCCATCCCGCGCGAGATCGAATCGGCGGCGATGATCGACGGCGCCGGCCTGTTCCAGACGCTCCGGATCATCACGCTGCCGCTCGCCGCCCCCGTGGTCGCGACCTCGAGCCTCTTCGCATTCCTGCTGGCCTGGGATGAATTCTTCTATGCGCTGCTCTTCACCTCGGACCAGCGCGCCAAGACGCTGACCGTCGCCATCGCCGATCTCGCCGGCGGCCGCGTCTCCGATTACGGGCTGATCGCCACGGCAGGAGTGCTCGCCGCCCTGCCCCCGGTGCTGATCGGTCTCGTCATGCAACGCGCCCTGATTTCGGGGCTTACCAGCGGCGGCGTCAAGGGATGAACATGACCACAGAAAGAAACCGGCCGGCCGGGCTTGCGGCGATCGACCGCGAAATGGCCCGCCAGCATGCCGATGCGATCGCCTCCTATGAATCGGCGGGGCCGATGGCGGCAAGAGCCGCCGCCTCGCTTGAGAAAACTGGCCGCCTGCTCCTGATCGGCATGGGCGGCTCGCATGCGGTCAACCGCGCTGTCGAGCCGCTCTACCGTGGTCTTGGCATCGACGCCGTTGCCCTGCCACTGTCCGAACAGCTCGGCCAGCCGCTGCCGATCGCCGGCAGGACGATCTTCGTCACCTCGCAGTCCGGTGAAAGCGCCGAAGTGCTACGCTGGTTCAACGAGACCGGCGGAACGGAGGAAACCTTCGGCTTGACGCTCGAAGCCGGCTCCTTCCTCGCCAGAACTGCCCCATCCCTGATCGGCGCTGGCGGCACGGAACTCGCCTTCGCAGCTACCCGCAGCCTGACGGTGACCTTCGCCCTGCATCTGGCCATCCTTTCCGCCCTTGGCGAAGATCCCGCGGCAGCTCTTGCCGTGCTCAAGGCGCCTGAAGACCGCGACATCGCCGCCGCCCTCGCCACGCTTGAAAATGTTGCGACTGTCGTCACCTCGGGCCGCCGCCTGCAAGGCGTTGCCGAAGCATTGGCGCTTGGATTAACGGAGCTGTCGCGCCGTCCGTGCTTTTCTTTGGAGGGCGGTCAGCTCCGCCACGGTCCGATGGAGATGCTCGGGCCGAAGATCGGCGTCGTGCTGTTCCGCGGTCAGGATGAAACCGCCGGCCTGGTGACGGCAATGGCGGTGTCCGCCGTCGAGACCGGCGCTCCGGTCATCCTGTTCGATTCATCCACGGAAGCTGCGGTCGCTGGCGCGATGACGATCCGTTTCTCCCCGGCAACGGGCCTTGCCGCGATCTTCGCCATGCTGCCGGTTGCGCAGCGGCTGATGATCGCCTTTGCCGAAACCCGCGTCGAGAATGCCGGAACGCCGGTCCGTTCAACCAAGATTACCCGGAGCGAATGAATGCGGCCGCTTGCAGTCATCGGCAACGTCAACGTCGACCTGATCCTCGGACCGGCTGCTCCCTGGCCGAAAGCCGGCACCGAGATCATCGTCGACCATGACGAGCTCAGGGTCGGCGGATCGGCCGGCAACAGCGCGCTCGCCTGGCAGGCGCTCGGCGTCGACTTCGAGATCGCCGCCAATATCGGCAGCGACCAGTTCGGCCGCTGGCTGGCCGAAGCCTTCGGCCATCGTTCCGAAAAGTGGCCCGTGCGCCCTGAACAAACGACCCTCTCCGTCGGCATCACCCATCCTGACGGCGAGCGCACCTTCTTCACGACGCGGGGCCACCTGCCGCGCTTCAGCCTGGCCGATGTCTTCGCCGTCATCGACGGCGCAAGGCTGCGCGGCGGTTACGCACTTCTCTGCGGCGGCTTCCTGACCGACGATCTGACCCGCCAATATGAAGCCTTCTTCGACTGGGCCGAGAGCCATGACATCGCCGTCGCCCTCGACACCGGCTGGCCGCTCGACGGCTGGACGGACGAGAATTGCGCTGCGACACGCGCCTGGCTTTCCCGCAGCCGCATCGCACTGCTCAACGAGGTCGAGACGACGACGCTTGCCGGCATCGCCGATCCGATCGAAGCCGCCCGGCACATCAGCTCGCATATGCCGCAAGGTGCGATCGTCGTCGTCAAACGCGGCCCTGAGGGCGCAATCGCGATCAGACCTGACGGCCAACTGGTTTCGGTGATTGCGCCTATTGTGACGGTGGTCGATACCATCGGCGCCGGCGACGTCTTCAATGCCGCCTTCCTCGCAGCGCTGGCAAAGGACGAGCCTTTGATATCTTGCCTGAGAGCGGGAACCGAGGTCGCCTCGCGCGCCATCTCCACCCTTCCCCGCAGCTATGGCAATCCGATCTCTCCTCAGGAGCCGCAGCCATGAGCGCGCTCGATATCGAAAATATCCGCAAGACCTATGGCGACGTCGAGACGCTGAAGGGCATCGATATTTCCCTGGAAAGCGGCGAATTCCTCGTGCTGCTCGGTTCCTCCGGCTGCGGCAAGTCAACGCTCTTGAACATCATCGCCGGCCTTGCCGAGGCGACGAGCGGTGACGTCAGGATCGGCCGCCGCTCGGTGCTCCGCGTGCATCCGAAGGACCGCGACATCGCCATGGTCTTTCAATCCTATGCGCTCTATCCCAATCTGACGGTGCACAGGAACATCGGCTTCGGCCTGGAAATGCGCAAAGTTCCGGCGACGGAGCGCGACAGGGCCGTGCGCGATGCGGCAAAGCTCCTGCAGATCGAAAATCTGCTCGATCGCAAGCCGAGCCAGCTTTCCGGCGGTCAGCGACAACGCGTCGCGATCGGACGGGCGCTGGTGCGCAAGCCGGAGGTGTTCCTCTTCGACGAGCCGCTCTCCAATCTCGACGCCAAGCTGCGCATGGAAATGCGCACTGAGATTAAGCGGCTGCACCAGATGCTGAAGACAACGGTGGTCTATGTCACCCATGACCAGATCGAGGCGATGACGCTTGCAAGCCGCATCGCCGTCATGCGCGACGGCCGCATCGAGCAGTTGGGCACACCGGAGGAGATCTACAACAGTCCGGCGACGCTCTATGTCGCCACCTTCGTCGGTGCGCCGCCAATGAACCTGCTTAAGGCGACGGTGCGTGGCGGCCGTCTGGCGCTTTCAAACTCGGATGCCAGCCTGCCCCTGCCCGCCCGTTTTCGCAATGCCGCCGGCAATATCCGTGATGTCGTCCTCGGCATCCGCCCCGAGGCGCTTCGCACGGGTGGATCCGGGGCTTCGCTCGAGGCAACCGTGGAGGTTGCGGAGTTGACCGGTCCGGAACTCGTCGTCACCGCCCTCGCGGGAAACCAACGGCTGATGGCCTGCCTGCCGCCGCGCACCCCGGTCCGCGACGGCGAAAAACTCACGCTCTTCTTTGACGAGGAGGCGATGCATCTCTTCGATGCGCAAACCGGTCTCAGTTGCCTCCGCGGGGAATAGTGCGGTCAACCGATCGCTCGCTCAATTCGCCGCGTCGGCCGGCTTGCGCTTGTAGACATGGATATAGTCGACGAGCAGGATGGAAGGATTTGGCGTTTCATCGATCGGCCAACCCGAGCCGAGCGCCAGGTTCACCAGCGGATAGAATGGCATATGGAACTCCTTCGGCGTGTCGAAGCTCCACAGGTAGTGGCGATCCAGGTAGAAGGTCGTCTTGTCGGCCTGGATATCGACACCGTAGGTATGATACTCGCTGTTCAAAATTCCATCCTGGACGGTTTTCCAATAGCCGCCATTGGAATTCTCACCGCCCTGGGCCTGGCGCCAGATATGAAAGCCCATGGAGAATTCGTAGGGCGCGCGTCCATAATATTCCAGCACGTCGATCTCAGCGGTGTATTTCGACCGGTCGAGCCCGATGAGCCAGAAGGCCGGCCACACACCCTTGCCCGGCGGCAGCTTCATCCGCGCTTCGAAATAGCCGAACTGCTGCGAGAAGCCCTCACCCTTCGGGTTGACCGCCGAGAGCAGGCCCGACCGCCAGGTTCCATCCTCTCCCTTACGCGCTTCGATCTTCAGGATTCCCTGATCGGTCGTAAACGGAAAATCGGGCGCCGGATCCGTGAAACGGGCGTCGCCGAAATCGCCGTTCCAGGGCGTATGAGCGATCCAACGGGAACTTCTCTCTCCCCATGCCGAGACATCAAGGCTGTCGAAATTCTCCTCGAACGTCAGCTGATAGGCATTCATGTTGATCGGTTCTTGGGCGACGCTAGGCCGGCCGGGCAACGCCCCCAGACCGAGAACAACGAGCAGACCCAAGCTCTTAGAAGATATGCCGTAACGCATTGCGCTCCTCCGAAACCGCCAAAACAATCATTGGACTGCAACGGTCTTTTTATGAAATGAGAATTCTGTTTCGTCGCGGCATGAGCCGGTGAACGACGATGGTCTCGATGCCGTCGGGCCTTCCCAGAATCTGCCATAGCAACAGCGCGAAGCCCCAGAAGATCGTCGCCGCCGCCGCGCCGCAAAGCGCCAGGCCGACGATCAGGCCGAAGCCGGCAGGCATGACGGCGAGCTTGGGGCCTATCCAGAGCAGGAAAGCGATCATCGGCAGGCTCGCGGCCAGAGGCCTGCAAAAGGATTTCAGCTGCGCGGCAAAACTCGCCCCGATCAACCGCCGAGTGATGATAAGCGACGCGGCATAAGCGACGAGAACCGCCACAACCCGCGCGCCGAGCGCACCCGCCACCTGGAAATAGGCAATACCCAGGATGGTGACCGGGACTCTGACCGCGAACTCGGCAAACATCCGCAAGGCGAGGGAACGGGTTTTGTCCATGACCATCGCCAATGCCGGCACTATGTTCGTCGGCAGACCGAGCAGGCTCACCAGGCACAGCCATTGCAGAATTGGTGCGGCGGAGGCCCATTTCTCGCCGACGAGGATACGCACCGTCGGCTCGGCCAGAAAGGCGAGCGCAATAAGAATGGGCGCCGCGACGAAGGTGATTGCACTCGTTGCCTTCAAATAGGCGGCAACCAGGTTGCGACGATCTTCGACAGTGGAGAACGCCGCCATCAGCGGGCGCAGCAACGGGCCGACAAAGGTCTGATAGGGAATGCCGGCGATATTGTCGGCGACGCTGAAGGCGCCAAACGTCGATAACCCGGCAAAACGCGGCAAAAGCAGCCGGTCGAGCTGCCAATTAATCGCGCTCAGCACCTGCGATACGGTATTCCAGCTGATCATATCCTGGAAACGCTTCCATTCCGACAGGCTGAACTTCGGCTGCATCGGTGCAAAGACATAGGAGGTGATCATCGCCGCGGTCGGGCCGGCGACCGCCCCGACCGCGAGCCCCCAATAGCTGCCCGTCGCCACGGCCACCCCTGCCCCGAACAGCAGCGTCGATCCTTTGGTGATGAGATCAAGCGCAAACTCGCGTTTGAAATCGAAATGCTGCATGAAAAGGACCATGCGAGGACTGATCATGCTCCGCATGGCAGGCGCGATCGAAAGCACGGCGACAAGCGCAAAAAGTCGAGAATCGTCGTAGATCACGACCATCGGCCAGGAAATGATCATCATCAGCAGGCTGATGGCCAACCCTCTCAACAGGCTCAACGTGAAAGCCGTCGCAAACATCTCGTCGGAAGGGGACGGCTGACGCATCAGAGCCTGCGTCAACGGCAGGTCCAGGATCGCCTCGATGATGACCAAAACCGATGTCGCAATGGCGACCAATCCGAAATCCGCGGGACTCAACAATCTTGCCAGGACAAGCAGACTGACGAAATCCAGCAGTCGCGCGAGGAATTTTCCGCTGATCGTCCAGATGCTCGCCGTCGCCGTCCTCTGAGATAGGCTTGACATGATTTGTCTATTCCTCGTCGGCAGATTGAGACGGTTTCGATCGCGGCAGCAAGACAGGCAGCTCCAGTCTTGCCCTCAGACCGGCCGTCTACTGAAGGCATCGACGGACCGGTCGGCATGGGTGGAGAGCTGTTGCTCGATGAGCCCGGCCATCCGATTGCGGAAAACTGCCGAGGAGAATTTCAGCGAATGCGCGCGGATGGCTTGCGGATCGATATCGTCCTCCACCTCTTCGAACGCCGCCATGGTTTCCAGCAGGGCTTCGGTGGTTTGCTCAGCAAAGCGAAAACCGACCTGCGGCGAAGATACCGTTTCCCTTGCGCCGCCGGCGTCGAAAGCCAGGACAGGCCGCCCTGATGCCATGGCTTCGACCGGCAGGATGCCGAAATCCTCCGTGCCCGGAAACAGCAGGGCGCGGCATCGCGAGAGGTGATCACGCAGGACATCAAACGGCTGGTGGCCGAGGAATTGGACGGTCGTGCCGGCGATCGATTTCAGATAAGGCAACTGTTCTCCCTCTCCGATCACGATGAGCTTACGCCCGGCCTCGGTACAGGCGCGAACGGCGATGTCCGGCCGCTTGTAGGCCGTCAGCTGACCGGCATAGAGATAGAATTCGCCCTTCCCCTTCCCGACCGAAAAATCATCGGTGGCAACCGGGGGATGGATGACGATGGAGTCCCGATCGTAGAAGCGGCGAATGCGGTTTGCGACATAGTCGGAATTGGCAACGAACACGTCGACGCGGGACGACGTCGTCACATCCCAGGCGCGCAGCATCGGCGCGGTGACCGACATCAGGGCACGCCCAACCCAGGGCAGGCCATGGCGGTAGACGTGGAACTGATCCCAGATGTAGCGCATCGGCGAATGGCAGTAGCAGACATGGAGAGCGTCGGCGCGGGTAATGATGCCCTTGGCAGGCCCGGATTCGCTCGACAGCACGAGATCGTAGTCCTGCAGATCGAATTGCTCGAGCGCGAAGGGCATCAGCGGCAGCATCTTGGTGTAATGCCTCTGCGCGCCGGGAATCTTCTGCAGAAAGGACGTGCGGATGTTGCGCGTCTTGAGAAAATCGCTGATGCGATCCCGGTTGCAGACAAGCGTGAAGATGTCGGCCTGCGGAAACATGCGGCACAATTCTTCGACGACCTTCTCGCCGCCGCGCATCGAGACGAGCCAGTAATGCACGATGGCGACGCGCAGCTGCCTGGTTTCCTTGACGCTTTCCGCCTCGGCCGTGCGTCTTTTCGCCATCACGGGCGCATCGCCGAGAAATGCCCTTGCGTCGGAAAGAGAGGTTGTTGCTTTAAAGGTCAACGGAATACTCCTTGTGTCGCCACACGGTCTGTGAGCTCGGGAACCGCATTCGTCGAAAGCAGGCTGTAATATTCGGCAAGGAGCGCGTCGCGCCATTGCTCATGTGTCGAGGCGAGAGCCGGCGACATCAGGAAGGCCCGCTCGCTCATGGCGCGGATTTCGTGCCTCGGCATTTGGCTGAATCGCGTCAATGTGTCGGCAAAGGCGGTTTCATCAGCCGTGTCGCACGCAAACGCCATGCCGGCTCGTTCCATTTCCTCGGCAAGAAAGGCGCTGCGTGACATGATGACCGGCAGACCGCTTCTGGCCGCTTCGATCGCCACGAGGCCGAAAGGCTCGGGATAACGCGAGGGCATCAACAGGGCGCGGGCCTTGCGGATGGTGGTGCCGATCTCCGCGTGCGATTGCCAGCCGACGGCCCTGACGTGATCGCCGGACGCTGCGACCAACGGCATCAGCGGTCCGTCTCCGATCACGCAGAGCCTGGCGCCGGCTCTGCGTGTGGCGGCCACGGCGTCCTCCACGCCCTTTTCCTCGTCCAGCCGACCGATGAAGACGAATTCATCGTTCGCCTCCGCCTCGATGCGCTCTATCGACAAGGGGGCGACGGGATTGCGGATCGTCGTCAACCGTTCGGGCCGATAGCCGGCGCCGACGAGAAAGCCAGCCATCTTCTCATGCAGCAGGATGATCCGGCCGAAATCGGCTTCAGCCCTCAGCAGCCGGAGGATATTCGAGCCGCGGGCGAGCCGCCACAATTTGTGCGGATAACTTCTCTTGTCGCAAGCCGTCGCAATGCAGCCCGCACCGAGCGGACGCCGAAGGCAGATCTCTTGCGTCTGGTAATCGAAAAAGGCGCCGTTGGGACAGGCGGTGAAGAAGTCATGCGCGTGAACAACGCACCGTCCCGCGACCGGAGCCAATGCCTTGAAAAGCGCAGGAGACAGGATCTGATGCCAGCCATGGACGTGATAGACGGTATTCGCCGTATCGTCCGCGGCAACCCAGTTCGCGACCATGCGAGCAGCCGCACCATTGTGAATGCCGGTCACGAAAGCCTTCGCACGCTCAGCGCTAAGCAGGTCGCGGCTGTTCAATCCGACCATCGAGATGCCGAGCGCAGCAAGCTCCGGATTGGCGGCGTCATCGCCGCAAATATAGGTCACTGGAATATCCAGGCTGCGAAAAAGCTTGGCCGACAGCACCGCCAGCCCCGTCGCCCCGCCCCTGGCCACCGAGTAGTCGTCGATGACGACCACGCGATCGATCCTCGTCCTGCCCCGGCCGGGAAAGCGGCTGACATTTGAGGCGGATCGCAGGGCTTCGGGAAACGGCGGACGCATCACTTCACCGAAAGCGCGCCATTCGCACAGGCCTCGAGCGCCTTGCGGTTCAGAATTCGGATCCTGCCCTGCCCCCCGTCGATAATCTTGCATTCCCGCAGACGCCGCAGGCATTGATTGACCTTCTCGCGGGACGCCGGCAGCGTTGCGGCCAGATCATTTTGCGAGATAGTCAGTTCGTTGCCGCTGTTTGCGGAATCCTTTCCGTAAACAGCCGAGAGCCGCAGCAACGTGCTCGCCAGTCTTGCCTGCAGGGTCGACGCCGCATTGGCGATTATTCTATTTTCAAGCTCCGAGACACGCGCCAAAGCCCTTGAGAAGACTTTTTCGCGGAAGCACGGATCGGTGGCATACATGTCGCGCAGGAGCCGGCCCTCGAAGAAGTGCAGCTCGCAATTGGAGCTGGCCCGGTATTCGAGGTTCAATGTCTGCCGGCGCAAGACCTCGAGCTCGCCGATCAGACCTGATTTCGCAATGATCTCGACGATGAATTCCCTGCCGTCAGGCAACATCGTACTTGCACTGACCACGCCCGAATGCACGCGAGCGAACATGTCGACAAGGATGCCAGCCCCGGCAATGATCTCGCCACGACGGAAACGCCGTATGCTCGAGCGGCAGGAAAGGAATTCGTCTTCGATGATAATGCGACTGTTCAGGTGAATGCCGCTGGCCGAGATCGCGGCTTTGCTGATGCCGGGCCTGCGATCAGATGCATGTATGATGCCGTCCATGCAATTCACTCCTAATACTAGAATGGTGTCTCACCTATGCTGCATTGCATCAATTATATTGGATTAACACATTAGTCAAATAACATCGGAACGATCCCAACTAAAATTTAAGTCTACCTTCACACAAACGCGAATAACTTCTCACATAAAATAGACAATTCTAAAATACGCGAATAGTTTCTATGAAATCATCACAAGTTGCTTATAAAAAAGACTTACTGATTTAAAAATGATCAATTATTGATATTACGATATCAACACGACTGGTTGAATTAGCACGAAAAATGATCATTAACAGCAGATTATAGAGCCAACTAAAAGAATTGATGACACAGATCTGTAGTCGGAAATCTGTGTGCGGTTTCCTAGCATAAAGAATTAATTAACGATTATGACCTTGGTAACAGACAATCTGGGTGCGGCGCAGCAAGCTTTCAACGGTTGTTGACGGGCAATGTTTTGGAGACCGCGATGGCATGGGAAGCACATAGTTTTGAGGCTTGGTCACGCGTCGGACGGGCTACTAAGGGTGACGATTCACCCGATTCCCGGCCTCGCGCCGCCGCCAGGTCGTCGAAGCGTGCGATAGATCTTCTTGTCGCAATCACCGCTCTGATCCTGCTCTCTCCGCTTCTGCTGATGGTCGCGATCATCGTGAAGCTCTCCGACCGCGGCCCTGTCTTCTATTCCCATATGCGCATTGGCTTCGGCGGAGCGCCGTTCGGATGTCTCAAATTTCGAACGATGAAGCCCGATGCCAGCGCTCAGCTCGCGGAATTGCTGCAAAACAACCCGGCCGCCCGCAGCGAATGGGAAGCGACGCGCAAGTTGAAGAACGATCCCAGGATTACAGCTGTCGGCGACATCCTCAGGCGCTCGAGCATCGACGAGCTTCCCCAGCTGATCAATATCGTGCGTGGCGAAATGAGCCTCGTCGGGCCCCGGCCGGTCACAGCCGAGGAACTGCCGCGTTACGGTGAACATATGTGGGCCTACATGGCGGTCCGTCCGGGGCTGACCGGTCAATGGCAAACCAGCGGACGCAATGACGTCAGTTACGAGTACCGGGTTTCGCTCGACGTCCACTATCTCAACAACTGGTCGCTCGCCCGAGACTTCGTCATCATCGCCAAGACCATTCCTGCGCTGTTTTCCCAGCGCGGATCGTACTGAGCGTTCAGGGGAGACCGCCGACCGTGCCCGAGATGCGATGCGCCTCTCCCGTCTCCTCCAAGCTGACATTTACCTGGTGAATTCCCCTTTCCGGATTATGACATGACCTCCAGCACGATCTTCAGCGGTGTCTCTCCCATATCCCTGCCTGCAGCAGCCACAGGCGGCGGGAATTCGCCGCTGACCCTGCGGGATATGCTCTTCTTTTTCAGAATGCGCTGGCACTGGATCGTCGCGACGACCATCGCTTTCCTGGCGATCGCCGGAACCTATCTGCTGACCGCCGAACCGACTTTCGTCGCCAGCACGCAGCTCGTGATTTTCCCCCAGGTGAGCGGCTCTGAAGCACAGAGGGCTTTCGCCGAAGATGCGTTCATCGAAGGACAGCTGGAGATCGCCAGATCGAGCGACGTCGTCGGCGGAACGGTAGCGGCGCTTGATCTCGTCCATGATCCGGAGTTTGTCGATCAGACGCCTTCGCTGCAGGGCAGAGCAAAGAATTGGCTGATGGGGCTTTCCTCACAACTGGATACGCCATCGCAAGACGCAGCGGGCAAGGGAACGATCGAAGCGCAGACGGAGGAGGAGCGGCTCCACGACTGGGCAACCGCCAAACTGCTGAACATGATGGACATCCGCCGGATCGGAAGCTCGACGATCATCGAGATATCGGCTGCGGCATCGACCCCCCAGAAGGCCGTCGACATCGCCGACACGCTCGCCGGACAATATATCCAGAAGAATATCGCGATGAAGGCCAACGCCGCCCGCCAATACAGCGACTGGCTGGCGAAATTCATAGCCGAGCAACAGCGAGGGCTGGCGGAAGCCGCCAGCGCCCTGGCAAGTTTCACCAGCAATCCGCGCGACCAGTTCAAGCTTGCGGAGTTGCAGAGCGCAACGGACGCCCGACGCTCTCTCTATGAAAGCACCTTGAACCAGCTGACCGAAGCAAAGCAGCGCATCACCTATCCGATGTCCGATGCCACGATCGTCTCGCAAGCCACGCTGCCTCTTTCGAAGGCGAGACCGCGCAGCACGCTCATCGCCGCCTTTGCGGCGGCTGTCGGCCTCGGTGCAGGTCTCGCACTCGCGATGATAAGGCACGCCAGCGACCGCCGGCTCGTCCGCCCGCATCAGATCGCAGAGACCTGCGATCTGCCCTTCGTCACGGTGCTGGCGACATCGAAAAGGATTGGGAACGGCGACCCGGCTCGTTTCCCCGCCGGCATGGGCAGCAGTACAGCCGCCTATCCGGTTATTCCAGGCATGACGGAGCTGAGCGCAACGGTTGTCGGGCTTCGGCGCAAACGCCGGATCGTCATCGGAGTGGTCGCCGTCAATCCCGGCAACGGAGCATCAACCATCGCAAGCGAACTTGCCGTGCTGTCGTCGGTATCTGGAGCGAAGACACTTCTGATTGATGCGGCCGCGCAGAAATCATCACTGAGCAAGGCGATCGCGCCCGATAGTGCCAGCGGCCTCGTCGACGTCCTCGACAACGGCGACCTCTTCCAGACGGCGGCCCTCCCGCTCACCCCGACGCTGAAGTTCCTGCCACTCGGCAAGGTGGATGCGGTAACACCGGCCATTCGCCTGAGTTCCCGCCGCACCCAATTGAGCTTTGCCGAGCTGAAAAAAGAGTTCGACACCATATTCGTCGACATTTCCGCATTCTCCGAGTCACCGGATGCCAACGCGATCGCGCCGGAGCTGGACGGTGTTCTCGTGGTCGCCTCGCACGGACGCACATCGATCGACGACGCCATGCGCGTCATCGAGACGATGCGTAACGTCGGCGCGGAGATCCTCGGCGCGATCATCAATCACGCTCCGAGGAGCATGCAGCCATGATCGCGCATTCGGCAAAAGCGACCAGGCAGGACGGCTTGAGTTCGGCGCCTGTGTCTTGCGACGCGGGAGCGACGGCGCGGCGCGCGAGCCGGCCATTGCGGATTGCCGTCGGAATTGCTTCGGCGGGACGTCCTTCGATCCTGCTGGAAACGGTCGATTATCTCGTCGGCCTGCCGGTCCAGCCGCAGCGATTGATCGTCTGCGTGCCGGCGAACGACGATGCGGCCGGGCTCGCCGACCGTCTCGACGTGGAAGTCATTATCGGCAGCCGCGGCCTGACCTCCCAGCGCAACAGCATCATCCGGGCGTCCGCCGCCGACACAGATATTCTGATCTTCCTGGACGACGATTTCATTCCGGCCGCAACCTTCCTGGCGCGGATGGCAGCCGTCTTGGCAGCCAATCCTGACGTCGCGATTGCCACCGGTGAGGTCCTGGCCGACGGCGTCCTCATTGGGGGGCTCGACATGTCGAAGGCCCTGCAGGTCCTTCACACTGCCGGCGAAGGGTCCGAGCGGGTGACGGATGTCTATAATGCCTACGGGTGCAATATGGCAGTTCGCCTCGCCCCCGTTCTCGAACACGCGCTGGCGTTTGACGAGCAACTGCCGCTCTATGGCTGGCTCGAGGATGTCGATTTCAGCAGGTCCATCGCCCGCTACGGCAGATCCGTGCGCGTTGAAGGCGCCCGCGGAGTGCATCTCGGCGTCAGATCCGGGCGACAGCCCGGCCAGAGACTCGGCTATTCGCAGGTTGCCAATCCCGTCTACCTGATCCGCAAAGGCACGATGTCGAAAGGCCGGGCGATAGCGCAGATCGGCCGCAACATTCTGGCGAACGCATCGGGCATAGTGTTCAACGATCGGCTGGTCGACCGATGGGGACGTTTGCACGGCAATTGGCTGGCGCTCATCGATCTCCTTGCCAGCCGCGCGGCACCGTCCCGCATTCTCGAATTCGGCAATCCGCCCTCCCGCGCGCCCTCGCCGCCAATCGCAACGAAACGGAGATAGATCAATGCAGTCCACATTCTTGCTCGATCGCGTTATCTCCGCGGCCCTCGCCTTGCTGGTTTTCTGCTGCCTGACCGGCTGGAGCGTCGCCCATGCACAAACATTCACCCTCGTGGCGGAAGACAAGGTCAGACTTCGTGTCGTCGAATGGCGCTCAGCGGATTCCCGCTATGCCAGCTGGGAAGCTGTCGATGGCGTCTACACCATCGACGATACCGGCGACCTGTCGATACCGATCGCCGGCCATGTACAGGCGTCTGGAAAAACATCCGAAGAACTCGCCGATGCTATCGCCAGCGCGCTCGCCGAAAAGGCGGAACTTCCTGGCAAGCCATACATCGCCCTGGAGGTTGCCGAGCATGCGCCGATTTTTGTGACCGGCACCGTTCAAACTCCGGGACGCTACCCTTTTGAACCGCGGATGACGGTCATGAAGGCCGTCAGCATCGCTGGCGGCTTTCTGCGGGAACGCGAGGACAATACTTACTTCGAGCGCGACCGGATTCAGGCAGCCGGGGCCTATCGAACCGCCGTCCTCAACCGGCGTGACCTCTTGATGCGCCAGGCGCGGCTGCGGGCGGAAATCGCGGGCGAGCAGAGTTTTGAGGTTCCTGCCGAACTCGTGGAAACGCCTGATATGGACAAGCTGAAGGCGCAGGAATTGAACCTGATGCGGCTGCGCCGTGTCGATATCGACAGTCAGATCGAAGCGGCGAATGACCTCGCCCGCCTCTATGGCCAGCAGGTCGAGTCGCTCGAGGCCAAGATCAGCTCGCAAAAGCGGCAGATTGACCTTGCCCAGAAGGAACTGGACAACGTCAACAGTCTGGTGAGCAAGGGGTTGGTCAGCAATTCCCGCCAGGTTTCTGTCGACCGCTGGGTTGCCGATGCGCAAGGTACCCTGATCGATCTCGAAGTTGCCCTGACCACGGCTCGCCAAGGCCTCAGTGAGGCCGACCGTTCCAAGATCAATATCGTCAACAGGCAGAATAGCGAAAATCAGGAACTGCTCAACCAGGTCAATCTGGCGATCGGCAGGGCAGCCATCGATATACAGGTGGCCCAGCTTCTGGGCGAACAGGCCGGCTACGACGCTCAGCTTGCTCAGATGAACACGGACGCGCCGGGAATTGGCAGAACGCAGAAGAACTACAGGATCGTGCGCCGCAATAACGACGGAACCTCCAGCAACATCGTGGCCGACGAGCAAACCGCATTGCTGCCGCACGATCTCGTCGAGGTCGGTTTGGACACCAACCTTCAGGCGCCGGCGTCGCCGCTGCAGCCCGCACCCCAGACGCAGAGCTCGACACTCCCCTCGTCTGATGTGGCCGGGGATAATCGAGCCGGCCGCGGCTGGATGTCCCAGACGGGATCGAATTAGGAGGCGATGATGATCAGCGAAGACAGCTGGCGGCTTTCGCCTCGCCCAGGATTAGATGCATGTCGATAGAGCCGCTCGGTTTCATCGTTCTCCTGCTTGGCCTGCTCGCCATGGTCAACGGCGCTCGTCTTGCGGTGACGACCCTCTGCCTGTTGACGCTGCTGGGAGCCGCGGCGGCTCTGCAATTGCCTGCGCTCGGCGGCAGCAGTATTCAGCCAAGCCATCTTCTGCTCTTGTTTATCGTCGCCGCCACCTTGTTGCGTCCAGTCCAGACGCAAGCGGCGCTGGCGAGCATCGCTTATCCGGGTCCCGGCTTCTGGTTTGCCGCCTATATCCTGTTTTCCGTCGTGTCGTCATTTTTCCTGCCGCGCATTTTTGCAGGCGCGACCCTCGTCTACTCCTCTGCGAGGGATGCGACGGGCATGATGTCGACTGTCGCCGCGCCCCTGGCGCCAGGCTCATCCAATCTTAGCCAATCTGTCTATCTGCTTGGCGACCTCGCCTGCTTTGCCGTGGTCTCGGGACTTGCAAGGCTCGGATATCAGCGTTTCATCGCACATCAGTTGATCGTCGCATCAATCGCGTGTTTTGCGCTGGCCTTGCTTGATATCGGAACGTTCCTGACCGGCCAGTCCTACCTGCTCGATGTCATCAGAAACGCGAATTATACCATGCATACGGCCGAGACGATCAGCGGCTTCAAACGCATCGTCGGCACCTTTCCCGAAGCAAGCATATACGGGACGGTCGCACTGGCTTATTTTTCGTTCACGCTTCTGCTCTGGCTGGAGCGTGTTCGAAGCCGTATGGCCGGTATGGCAACGCTTCTCATCGGCCCGACGATCCTGCTCTGCACATCGACAACCGCTTATATCGCCGGGCTTTTCGTTGTCTGCATGCTCGTGCTGTTCTGCTGCAAACGTATGATCGCAGGATCGGCCAAGACCTCGCACGTGACTTTCCTGGCGATAACTCTCTTCCTGATCCCTTGCGCCATCGTCGCTCTCAGCCTTGTCCCTGATGCGTGGAATTCCATCACCAGCCTCGTCAACACCACCGTGTCGGACAAACTCCAATCACAATCCGGCGAAGAGCGCACCGCCTGGAACACGCTGGCATTGATCGCATTCGTCGATACCGCAACCTTCGGCGCCGGCCTCGGAACGGTTCGAGCGTCGAGTTTCATCGCCGCATTGTTGTCCAACGTCGGATTGACCGGCACGCTTCTCTTCGTCGCGTTCCTGTACAGCCTTGTCAGAGCCTCCGGCCGGCACGTCTCCGGCGATCGGGAGACGCATGCCATCGGAAACGCCGCCATTCTGGCGTCGATCTCGCAGATCGCCTCTGCGGCGATTTCAGGAAGCGGCACCGATCTCGGCCTGCTGTTCAGCACCACGGCGGGTTTGGCTGCCGGTTGCCTGGCCACCCCCTATGTGTCGCGGCATCGGGTGGCCCGACCTCTCGCAAATCGGCATCTGCCGGAGGCATCGGCATCTCTCAGGAGAGCGCCGGTGTTTGCAACGTGATGACGTCAGCCGCAAATTTCGTTCAGGGTCGAGGACGGCACGCCGTTGCGGCCATGCGCCTGCCCGGGCGGATTCGCAGCCAATCACCCGCGCCGCATATGTCAGGAAATGCTGGTGTTAACGGCTCGGAGGGATGCGGTTCCGCACCCCCCTCCCGGGAAGCACGGGCTGCCGATTCTGTTTCGGCCTCAGCTCTGCTGGCGCTCGCTGGTGGCTGCGACGCTATCAGCGGCGGAATTGTTTTGTCGCAGCCTGGCGCTGCGCCGCGCGAAACCCGACAGGAAGACGCCTGCCAGGTAGCCGATTTCCATGAGCACGAGGAAAGCGATACCGGAAACGATCGCCCCAATCAGCGAGGACCCGTCGGCGAAAGCCACGCTGCCGAAGCCGATTGCCACAAGGATTGCGAAAATCGCGAAGGCCCAGGCGCGGATCGAAGCGCCGGCAGCTATCGAAATCACGGCCGCCACCAAGGTGGTGATCAGCATGACGATCTTCCCTCCCTCTGCATTTCGATCAGAGTCCCGGCATCAGTCGTCCTGCCGCAGTTCAAGATGTCGAAACACAGCCCTGTGACAGGCACGGCATTCTTCATGATGAGCGTCTCAACAATGGAACACACAAAAACCGTCGGCGGCCGGATGCCGTTTCAACAAACGAGCGGTCCGGCGATCCGCAATATATACCGAACCGGACTGTCATACGACAGGCCTGCCGGATCGATCAACAACTGTTCCCTCACCCCTGAAGAGAGCAGCCATTCACTCGCATTGAAGACAACCGGAAGGATGATGACATGAACAATCAGTGCGTTGTCTACGTCACGGATGTCGAATATTCATTTCCAACTATTCTTTCCGCGCTCCAGGCTCGCAAATTCGCAAGCTCCGCAACCGACGTTTGCGTACTTATGTCTGAACGTCTGGATAATTTCAGCGAGTTGAAAGCCCTGCTCGCCGCGAGCGGGGTCGAATTGGCAGATGCGACCGACGCACTGCAGGACTCGCTCGGCAAGCTCGACAGTTCGCATTTTCAGGGGCGCATCAGCGTCAGCACGATGGCCAAACTGGTCCTTTGCGAGATCCTGCCCGCGCATTACAGCCAGATCATCTATCTCGATGGCGATACCCAGATCGTCAGCGATCTCGGCAAACTCGAAAACGCCACCGTGCCCGAGGGCCGGTTTTTCGCGGCCCGCGATTACACGGCAATTCAGGACTTCCTCAACACTGGAAAGGATAACCACTACTTCAATGCGGGGGTCCTGAAATTCAATCGCAACGGCTGGATCGGACAGGAGGCGCTTGCGCTTTTTGTCAAAAATCCGGAGGCTTGCGAGGGCAAACACGACCAGGGTGCATTGAATTATGTCTGCGGTTCGTCGCTCATTCTTGTGTCCAACCGCTGGAACTTTCCCAAGCAGTTTCTGCATCTGGTGAACATGTCGTCACTGGCGATCGTCCACTATATGGCGCATCCGAAGCCATGGCATGGAACCTTTTTTCCATGGACTGATCGGGAAAGCCAAGTCTATGTCGATCTGCGCAAAGCCCATCCGATTTACAACGCGCTCTATCGCGGAATAGGCCTCGATCGGAAGATACTCTATAAATATCGGTCGATGCGGGCACGTATCGAACACGCGATCGAGAGGAACGGCCCCCACCCGCGGGTCCAGAGCCTGCTGGTTGGCGATTACGCCGTATGATGGCCGCATATTGTTCCCACCCGAGAATGAAGATCAGCGCTATGGAACTCAGCCTGATCAGCCCGAAAGACTATATCGTCCTCTTTCGCGCAGCCCGTGACCGCCAGCGGAAATTGCTCTGCGCTCCGTCCGTCGGGCTTTACGCAGCAAGCCTATCCATTCCAGGAATGGATAATGTTCAGGATGAAATATGAGTTATCGCGCTTCCGTCGCCAGTATTTCGCATTACGCAAAAGCCCGCCTGCGCCGGTCGCTCAAGGCTCGGCAGCTTCGTTACGACCTGCTGCGCAGCGGGCTCAGGCAGGCCCGCCACGTCGTCATCTGCGTCATCCGTGACGAAGGCCACCGGCTGGCATTCTTCCTGCAATATTATCGTGATCTCGGCTTCGAACATTTTATCTGCATCGACAACGGCTCGACGGACGGAACGGCCGAATTGCTATCCGGCTTCGACGATGTCTCGCTCCTATCGGCTTATGGCTCCTACAAGGCGGCGAGGTTCGGAAACGACTGGATCAACGAGGTCATCAACCGGTACTGCCGGGAGAAATGGGTCCTTTATGTCGATGCAGACGAGTTCTTGGTCTATCCCCATTGCGACACCTGCCCGATCGATCAGCTGACCGCCTATATCGAATCCACCGGCGGTCATTCCCTCCGCTCGGTCATGATCGACATGTACAGCCCGCGTCCCGTTCTCGAAAACATCTGTGAACCCGGCCGCAATCCTCTCGAGGTCTGCAATCTTTTCGACCGATCCGGCTATGTCGCTCATTTCGACGAACGCAACGCGACGATATGGATCAAAGGCGGCGTTCGAGGACGCATCTATTTTCGTGATCGGCTCTGGGACGGGCCGGCACTCAACAAGATCCCTCTCGTCTATGTGACAGGTGAACGGCTGTTTCTCAAATCGTCGCACCAGGTCTGGCCGCTTTCCCTGAATCTCGGCGACATGCGCGGCGCGCTCGGCGTATCCGGCGCCCTTCTCCATTTCAAATTCCTATCGACCTTCGTACACAAGGTTGCCGATGCCGCCCACCGTTCTCAGCACACGGAAGAATACACCGTTTACTCCTCCGACAAGGACATGGGCGACTTCGTCCATGACGATACGGGCACTTACACGAGCTGGAAGGACTTGTCCGATCACGGGCTCATTCAGGGCGAAGGCTGGAAAAAGTGGAAAAATATCTCCGGGGACGGAATCTAGACAGCTCTAGCAATATGTGCAGCGGGTTTGGCGCAGCGACCGCAAACCCCGGTGATCTCTTTGCTGAGCCGGGCATCTTCGCTCAATGACCAAAGTCCCGGATGGGTCGCCGAGAAGCCTGTTTCGAAACCGCGCCGGCCAATTCCCGTCTTGTGCCGCGCTGCAGGTAGAGGTTCTCGAGCCAGTTCACCTGCTTCCTGAATTCCAACGCCGGCTTTTCGATGAATCGCCATGAGAAGGCGGCAAAACAAGTGACAACGAGGCTGCAGACGATCCCATTCAGCCACCAGTTATGCGCCCAGGGCCCGAGCGCGACGAAGGCCTGCTGGATGGGATAGCCATAGAGGAATACGCCGTAGGAGTAGTCGGCCCCCTGAAGCACTCCGAGCTTGCGGGGCGAAGTGAGGCCGAGAAAGACCGTTACATATCCGATAGCCGGAATGGCAACGAAGTCCCCAAAAGAGGTGAACCAGTAAGCCCACAATACGACGGCAACGGAGGCGATGAAAATGCGGACATCCCACAGAATCTTGTCCTTGTAGAGATAAATGGTCACGCCCACGAGGAAGGCGCCGATCAGCAGATTCCCCGAAGCGGTCGTTGGCATGGACGCCCAATTGCTTTCATGCTTCCAATATCTCGCAAGCCCAAAACCCACGATCAATACTGTCGTTGCAACGAGCGCGAGCACGCGCCGCCTGACCACGCCGAGCAGGAAAAGCACGGCGATCGCGACGTAGCATTCAAGTTCGAAGGGCACGGTCCAGAGCTGCCCGTTCACCATCGCGGCGTCGGGATTGTTCAGGAACACCCCCGGAAGATTGAAGTGAATGTGCCCGGTGACGTTGAGGAGATATGTAAAAAATTGAGGGTCGGTGAAGTAGTTACTGAGGTCATACTCGGTATAGATCGCTCCCAGTATAAAAGCAGCCAGCAACACTTCCACTGCAAGAGCGGGATAAATCCGGATAAATCGATTGCCAAGAAAGGAGATCAACGTCTTCGACCGCGCGAGACTGCCGGCAACCAGGAACCCGCTCAGGGCAAAGAACATAGGCAGCACCGACTTGAGAAATGGACGCAGGGCCGTCTCCCACAAAAACAGATCATCGCCATAGGTGACGCGCGCCGTATGGATCCAAAGCACCGAAAAGGCCAGCAGCAATCGCATATAATCGAATCCTGTCGGCCGCCCCTTCGCCAGATCAAGTTTTTCGCCGAGAACCATCTGTGCCCCTTTCAGAAGTTTTGACGCAATCGCAAGCATCTTCGCCGGCTCGGGGACACGTGTCAGTGACCACAGCTACATCATGAAATTTTGAGGGGACTGCCTGTCTTCGGGACGAACACCTAACGATCGGTCCAACGCCCTGTGCTGCCGGAGGCGCCGTTCGATGGTCGGAGACGAATGCGGGCTATCGCGCAGCGAATTGGATGAGGAGACGATGAAATTACTGGCCGCTCTGTTCTGTATCGTTCTCGCCTTTATCGGATTGGGCCTGATGGGAGGCGGCGCCTTGCTGCTCAGCCTCGGCGGCTCGCCCTATTACGCAATCACAGGACTTGCCTACTTCGTTGCGGCGGTTCTGCTGTGGCGCCGGAAGCCTCTCGGCGCATTCATTGTCCTGCTTGTCGCCGTTTTCACTCTTCCCTGGGCGTTATGGGAATCGGGCACCAATTTTTGGGCACTCTTCGCACGCTTGATGTCCCCCATCGCACTTGCGGGATTTGCGTTGCTCTTTGCACCAGCGCGCTTGCCGACCGTCGACCGAAAGCTCTTCCACGGCGGCGCCCTGCTTGCCGCCATTCTGTTTGCCGCGGGCTTTGCCCTTGCTTTCACGCCACATGAGGTGATCCGCCCCTCCGGCGATATTCCTGCCTACAAGACGGTCAGAGGCGACAACTCCCCCTCCGATTGGACATCCTACGGCCGCAGCACGGCAGGAGATCGCTATTCCCCATTCGACCAGATCAATCGCGGCAACATTGCCAAGCTTGACCTTGCCTGGACATATCGCACCGGAAGAGGCGACGGCGTCGACCAGAACACGCCTTTGCAGATCGGCGATACGGTCTACACCTGCACACCGACGGATGTAATCGCAGCCCTTGATGCCGATACCGGAAAACCCCGCTGGACCTTCGATCCGAAGGCGTCGGCGCCTTATTGGCAGCGTTGCCGCGGCCTCGGCTATTACAGGATGCCGGAGGAGAGACGATCGCCCGATGGCCTCTGCAGCGAGCGCCTGATACAGACGACGATCGATGCCCGCCTCATCGAGATCGACAGCAGGACCGGCGCGCCATGCACGGACTTCGGCGACAACGGCACCGTGCAGCTCTCTCAGGGCATGGGTGAAATCAAGACCGGCTACTATTTCCAGACATCGGCTCCGCTGATTGCCCGCAACCTGATTGTCATCGGAGGCTGGGTCACCGACAATCAGGAGGTCGGCGAGCCGTCAGGCGTCATCCGCGCATTCAATGTGGTCACCGGCGAGCTCGAATGGGCCTGGGATCTCGGCAATCCTGCGATCACCAAGCTTCCGCCGGCAGGCGAGACCTATACGCGCGCCACGCCCAATATGTGGACGACAGCCGCCTTCGACGACAAGCTCGGCCTCATCTATGCCCCGCTCGGCAATACCACGCCGGATTATTACGGCGCCAATCGCCAAGCTTTCGCCGATCAGTACAACGCGACATTGGTGGCGCTCGATGTGACGACGGGCCGGGAGAGATGGAAGTTCCAGACCGTGCATCACGATATCTGGGACTATGATCTGCCGGCCCAACCGCTGTTGATCGACCTGCCCGATGGCAATGGCGCCACCGTGCCGGCCATCTTGCAGACCACCAAACGTGGGCAGCTTTTCCTGCTCAATCGCCAGACCGGCCTTCCCCTCGCCGAAGTTCAGGAAAAGCCGGTGCCGCAAACGGGCGGCGCGCCGGAGGAGAAACTGTCACCGACACAGCCTTATTCCGTCGGCATGCCGACGATCGGTGCGGAACGTGTCACGGAGCAGCGGGCCTGGGGCCTGACTATGTTCGATCAGCTGGCCTGCCGCATCGCCTTTCGCAAGATGCGCTACGACGGCGATTTCACCCCGATCGGCACGCATCCCGCACTTCAGCAGCCGGGAAATCTGGGCGGTCTCAACTGGGGAAGCGTCTCGGTCGACCTGCCCAACAACCGCGCCTTCATGAACGACATTCGAGTCCCCAGCATCTTCGCCCTCGTTCCGCGGGCCGATTACGTCGATTTCGCCCTCGTCACGACCGCGCACGGCCCCTCCGCCCCACAGCGCGGCACACCTTATGGTATGACGACCGAGAAATGGACGTCGAGACTGCGCATTCCCTGCACGCAACCACCATGGGGCACGCTGACAGCCGTGGATCTGAACACACGCCAAATCGCATGGCAGGTGCCGGCCGGGACTGCTGAACAGCTCGGACCGTTCAAGATCAAGATGAATTTACCCATGTCGATGGGCCTGCCGACCTATGCTGGCACATCTACGACTGCCGGCGGCGTCGTCTTCTTTGCCGGCTTCCAGGACTATTACATCCGCGCCTATGACGCCGAGAACGGCAACGAGCTTTGGAAATATCCTCTGCCGGTCGGCTCGAGTGCGACGCCGATGACCTACATCTCACCGAAGACAGGCAAACAATATGTTCTGGTCTCGGTTGGCGGAGCAGCAAATTCGACTGACATCAGCGACTATGTACTCGCCTTCTCTCTCAAAGACGGGGATTAGTCAGCCGATCACACGAAGCCACCTGGCACGCCTGATCGTGTCTTACTGGCGACCGGGGAACCAACCCGCCTATGCAAGGTTAAGGCGATATGCCTCCGAGTTGTTGCCTCGGAAACATCTACCTTTGGAATTACGCAATTCCCGGCAAAGGCGCTTCGCGCTTTGCCTAGGAAAACGGATTCGCACTTTTCCTGGAATTGCTCTAACCGCCTTCCAACTCCGTTCGAAGGCCGGAAGGAGAAGCCAGCGATGCGCGACCACCACAATTCCCGACATGAGGGGATGAGCAGGCATCCCTATTCCATGTTCGCTGTCAACATGATCCTCAGCCTCATCGTCATGTACTTCGTGATGTTCTCGATGATCGACGGCTGGAGCGATTTCCGGCACAACCTCAACATGCTCTACATGGCGCTGACGATGGTGGCCCCGATGGGCATCATCATGCTCGCCACCATGGGCGGCATGTACGGGAACAGGAAGCTAAACGCCGCCATCCATGTCGGCCTGGTGATCTTGTTCGTCGCGGCCTTTGCAGGCACTCGCACACAGGCTCTCATAGGCAACCGCCAATTCATCGCCTCGATGGTGCCTCATCATTCAGGTGCAATCCTCATGTGCCGCGAAGCAGCCCTCAACGATCCTGAACTGGTAGCGCTCTGCGCCAACATCTCGCGCGGCCAGCGTGCGGAGATCGAGCAGATGAACGCGATCCGCACGCGCCTGGATCAGGGTGCGCGGTAAGCGCCCACGGATGTCAAGAAGGCAATCGAGACAGCCGCTCCAGCCTCATCGACCACCATTCAACCGCGAGACGAAGATGGCCTGCAAGAGGAATTTCTCGCCCGTCCATGCTCTACCTTCTCGGCCCCGAGCTTATACCAATGCGCCTATTGGCGGGCTTGGGGAATGTTGATTTGGGAAGCAGGATTTGTTGTTTTCTGTCCCGCGTCGTCGGCTTCGCCTGCTTGCAGGCCCCATCGAAAGCGCGCGCTTGGCAAGCGACCTTCGCCACATCCGGACCGACTCGATCTTGCTCCCCCGATGACAATAATCTTGTGAAAAATCCGATACTAGGGCACAATTTGCGAAGGCATCTGAAGTTGCGGCGCAGTCTCGAATCCGGCCGTCTCGCGCCGAGTGGCAGTTCGCGTCGGAGGGTCGGCGTCGATGGATCAGGGGTTCTTTCTTCTGTTCGCTGCGGTAGCCGTGATCACGGCCCTGACGGTGGTCCTGGCGCGCAATCCGGTTCACAGCGCATTGGCGCTGATGGCGTGTTTCCTGCAGGTCTCGGCGATCTTCGTCTTGCTCGAGGCACCGTTGCTCGCGGTCATCCAGATCTTCGTCTATATCGGCGCGATCATGGTCCTGTTCCTGTTCGTGATCATGATGATCGATGTGCGCGAAGCAGTGTTGCAGCGGTTCTTGCCGGGCGGCAACCTCCCGGCTCTGATACTGCTCGTCCTGCTCGGGGTCGAGATGCTCGTGCTGGTGCTCTGGAGCGACCGCTTTTCGGTCGTGGAGCCCGTCGCCATGGGCGGCGGCGATGACGTCAGGCAGCTTGGCACAGCACTTTTCGCCGACTATCTCCTGCCGTTTGAAACCGCCTCCGTAATCCTGCTGGCGGCCTTGGTCGGCGCCATCATGCTGGCGCGGAAGGAGCAGGGATGATGGTTCCGCTCTGGTGGTATATTGTGCTCGGAGTGGTCCTGTTCGTGATCGGAGCGGCGGGCGTGCTGCTCAGGCGCAATATTCTCGTCGTACTGATGTCGCTGGAGCTGCTGCTCAACTCGGTCAACATCAATTTCATCGCTTTCGGGCGTTACCACGCCGATTTTCGCGGGCAGATCTTCGCGATCTTCGTCATCGCAATCACCGCGGCGGAAGTTGCCGTCGCCCTCGGCATCCTGGTTGCCCTCGTGAGGAACAAATCCACCCTCAAGATCGACGACGTGACGGTGATGAAAGGATAGCGGCTTTGGACCCGGTTGTATCGATCCGGCCGTTGCTTGCCATCGCCGTCGCCGGTCTGGCGGCCCTTGCAGTTCTCCTTTTGAATAACCGCGAGAGACTTCGCGATCTGGTCTCGCCATTGGCCGCGATCGCCATGTTCGCGATTGTCATGTCGATGGCGCCCACGGTGCTGGCGGGCGGGACGGTCGAATTGCGCCTGTTCGAGATTCTGCCGGGGATCGACTTTGCTTTCCGGGTCGATGCGCTCGGCATGGTGTTTGCCACCGTCTCGTCGCTGCTGTGGATCGTGGCGGCGATCTATTCCGTCGGCTACATGCGGCATTTGAACGAGCATGCGCAGACCCGGTTCTTCGCCTGCTTCGCCAGCAGTCTTGCGGCCGCCGCGGGAGGCGCCTTCGCCGCCAATCTGTTTACGCTGGTGATCTTCTACGAAGTGCTGAGTCTAGTCACCTATCCGCTCGTGTACCACCACGAGGACGAGGAGGGATGGAGGGGCAGCCGCAAGTACCTCGTCTATCTGATGGGCGCCTCGAAAAGCGCGCTGCTCGCCGCACTGGCGCTGACCTACCATATTGCGGGGTCGCTCGATTTTGTCGCGGGGGGGCTGTTGGCGGGGAGTGATGCGTCGGCGGCGCTGCTGACGGTCGTCTATTTCTGCTATCTTTTCGGCTTCGCCAAGGCCGCGGTGATGCCGATGCACGCCTGGCTGCCCGCCGCGATGGTCGCGCCGACACCGGTCAGCGCGCTTTTGCATGCAGTGGCAGTGGTCAAGATGGGCGTGTTCTGCGTGCTGCGGGTGGTGTTCCATGTCTTCGGCATCGGACTAGTGGCGGGGCTGGGTCTCGGCATCGCCACGGCCTATCTGGCTTCGTTCACGATCCTGATGGCGTCGGTTTACGCCCTGACGCGGGACGACCTGAAAGCCAGGCTCGCCTATTCGACAATCAGCCAGCTCTCCTACATCGTGCTGGGCGCGGTTCTGTTATCGCCGGTCGCGATGGTCGGCGGGATCATCCACATCGCGGCGCACGCATTCTCCAAGATCACGCTCTTTTTCTGTGCCGGCTCGATCTATTGCGCGTCCGGCAAAAGGAACATCAGCGACATGGCCGGTATCGGCCGCAGGCTGCCCTGGACGATGGGGGCATTCTTCGTCGCCTCGCTCAGTATGATCGGGATACCGCCAACCGCGGGCTTCGTCAGCAAGTGGTATCTGGCGGAGGGCGCCGTAGCGGCGGGCGAGACCGCGTTCCTGGTCGTGCTCCTTGTGAGCTCGATTCTGAACGCCGCCTATTTCCTGCCGATCAGCTATGCTGCCTTCTTCCAGGTGGAGAAGCAGGAGGAGAGCCGGACGACGATCCGTGAAATTCCGCTGGTCACGATTCCGCTGGTCGCGACGGCGATCCTGTCGGTGCTGATGGGCATTTTCCCGGGCTATTTTCTCACCCTGGCAGATGGAGTGACCCGATGATCAAGCGTGTCGTCGACTTCTTTGGTGCCGAGCAATATGCGAGACCGCGCCGCCGACTGTTCTACCTATTGCTCGTCCTGATCGTCGTCGCCGACTTTCTGGTCTCTCGCGAACACGCCGAATATCTGTGGGACAGTCTGCCGGGCTGGTCCGCCGTCTACGGATTCGTCTCCTGTGTCCTGCTGATCTTCGTTTCCAAGTTTCTCGGCCATCGGGTCGGGCTGATGCGGCGCGAGGACTATTATGACTGACTTCATCCATCCGTCTCTGCTCTTTATTCTTGGCGCCCTGCCGATCCCTTTCCTCAGCGGGTCGGTCCGCAAGGCCTATCTGCTGCTGATCCCTGCGCTGGCAATCCTTGCCGTACTTGCCATGGAACCGGGCAGCTATGGCGAAGCGCGATTCATCGGGCAGGAGATCCTGATCGCGAAGGTGGACAAGCTCAGCATCGTCTTCGCCACCGTTTTCACCATCATGGCGTTGATCGGCATGGTCTACGCGCTGCACCTGACGGATGCCGGCCAGCACGTGGCCGCATTCGTCTATGTCGGCAGCGCGCTTGGCGTGGTGTTTGCCGGTGACTACCTGAGCCTTTACCTGTTCTGGGAGGGCATGGCATTCGCCTCCGCCTATCTGGTCTTCGCGCAGCGTGGTGGGCCGGCGATCCGGGCCGGGTTCCGTTACCTCATGGTCCATATCACCGGCGGTGTCGTCCTGCTCGGCGGCATCATTTCCCACGGGCTCGCCACCGGTTCACTGCTTTTCGGCCCGATCGTGGGGGCCCTCACCAACGGAGGAATGGGGGTCGGCGACTACCTGATCCTCGCCGGCTTCATCCTCAACGCGGCCGTGCCGCCGCTCAATGCCTGGCTGACCGATGCCTATCCGGAGGCGACCGTCACCGGGGCGGTGTTCATGAGCGCGTTTACCACCAAGACCGCCGTCTATGTGCTGGCGCGGGCGTTTCCAGGGACCGAGCTCCTTGTCTGGCTCGGCACCATCATGGCGCTCTACGGCGTCATCTACGCAGTGCTGGAGAACGATTGCCGGCGGCTTCTCGCCTATCACATCGTCAGCCAGGTGGGCTATATGATCGCGGGTATCGGCATCGGGACCGAGATGGCAGTGAACGGAGCCGCCAGCCACGCCTTCGCGCATATCCTCTACAAGGCGCTGCTGTTCATGGGTGCCGGGGCAGTCATCTACGTCACCGGCCGACGCAAGCTCACCGAGCTCGGCGGGCTTTACAAAACCATGCCGCTGACCGTGGCGCTTTACATGGTCGGCGCCTTCGCGATCTCGGCCTTCCCGTTCTTCTCGGGGTTCGTTACCAAATCGATGGTGATAGCGGCTGCAGGAGCGGATCACCGCGCACTGGTCGTGCTGGCGCTGACCATGGCATCGTCCGGGACGTTCCTGCACACTGGCCTCAAGCTTCCCTATTACATGTTCTTCGGGACGGACCGGAAACTGGAGGCGCGGGAGCCGCCGCGCAACATGCTGATTGCCATGGGCATGGCGGCGGTGCTCTGCATTGCGATCGGGGTGTTCCCTCAACCGCTTTATGCGCTTCTGCCCTATCCGGTGGATTTCGAACCCTATACGGGCCAGCATGTCATGGAGAGCCTCGGACTGCTGATGTTCACCGCCCTGGGGTTCGTGCTGTTCCTCTGGGCGCTCGATCCCGAGAACACGATCAGCCTCGACACCGACTGGTTTTATCGCAAGGGTGCGCGGGCCTTCATGTGGCTCGCCGAAAGGCCGCTGGCGCGCTATGAGCAGGCGGTGAGCAATGTTTCCGAGACGGCGGCGCTGCCCTTGCTGCACGGCGCGGCGCGGGCAGGACTCCGGCTCGATCTTGCCGGCGTGGATGCCGTCGTGAATGGCATTGCCCACTCGATCCTGCACGGCGGCGGGCGGCTCAGGCGGCTCCAGACGGGTGTCGTGACCCATTACGTGCTGGCGATGATCGTCGGCCTGATCGCAGCCACCGCCGTCTTCGTCGTGGCGTGGCGGTAGGGGGTGCCATGGGCTTCCCGCTGCTCAGCCTCATCATATTCACACCCGTTGTCGGGGCCGCGGTTCTGATGTTCCTGCGCGGTGACGATGCGGTGCGGTGGACTGCGCTCTCTTTCACCGTCCTCGACCTTGCTCTCTGCATCGCCATGCTGGTCAGCTTCGACACCACGACCCATGCCATGCAGTTCACCGAGACGCGCTCGTGGGTGCCTGCCCTCGGGATCAATTATGCGCTTGGCATCGACGGAATCAGCGCGCTCTTCGTGTTCCTGACCGCATTGTTGGGGTCGATCTGCGTGCTCGCCTCCTGGGTCGCGATCGACCGTAAGGTAAAGGAATTCATGATCTGCCTGCTCGCCATGCAGGCGCTGATGCTCGGGGTCTTCTGCGCACTCGATCTGTTCCTCTTCTACGTCTTTTGGGAGGCGATGCTGATCCCGATGTACCTCATCATCGGCGTCTGGGGCGGCGAGGGTCGGGTCTATGCGGCGATCAAGTTTTTCCTCTACACGCTGGCAGGTAGCCTCCTGTTCCTGATCGGTGTCATCGTGCTCTATTTCTACGGTGGAAGGACCTTCGATATCCTCGCTTTGACGGAACAGGACTTGCCGTTCCGGATCCAGTCCTGGCTGTTCTTCGCCTTCCTGATCGCTTTTGCGGTCAAGGTGCCGATGGTGCCGGTCCATACCTGGCTGCCGGACGCCCATGTGCAGGCGCCGACGGCGGGCAGCATTATCCTCGCCGGCGTGCTCCTGAAGATGGGCGCCTACGGATTCCTGCGGTTCTCGCTGCCGATGCTGCCGGAGGCATCGACGTATTATTCGCCGCTGATGCTGGCGCTTTCGGGGCTTGCGATCGTCTATGGCGGGTTGCTCGCGCTGGCGCAGGACGATCTGAAGAAGCTGGTGGCCTATTCCAGCATCAGCCACATGGGCTTCGTGACGCTGGGGATTTTTGCGCTGAATCTCCGCGGGCTCGAGGGCGGTATCCTGCAGATGTTCAATCATGGCGTGACGACAGGCGCCCTATTCCTGTTCGTCGGGCTGATTTACGAGCGGACCCATACCCGCAGCATCGCCGACTATAGCGGGTTGATGAAGGTGGCGCCGGTCTACACCACGTTTCTGGCACTGTTTACCCTGTCGTCGATGGCGCTGCCGGGAACGAATTCGTTCGTGGGCGAGTTGCTGGTGCTGTCAGGCGGGTTTGCGGCCAACCTGGTCGCCGGCTCGGCCGCCGTTTTGGGCGCATTGCTCGGGGCCGCCTATCTGCTCGGCATGTATGGGAAAGTCGCGCTCGGCCCGGCCAGCGTCGGCGCCCGGTTGAAGATACGCGACGTGAACGCCCGTGAGATGGCTGCGATTCTGCCGCTGGCCGTCTTCGTGCTCTGGGTCGGGCTCTATCCGAAACCCTTCCTCAACGTCATCGATGCCTCGGTGAAGCATCTGCTGACACACGTGCACAGTAGGGGGAGCGGCCAATGACCGCCGCCATGCTTTTCCAGTCGGCCCTAGCGAGCCTGCCCGAAATCGTGGTGATCACCGGAGCCTGCATGCTGCTGATCCTGGGACAGTTTGTGCGAAGGGGACAGGAACATTTGCTTGTCTGGGCGTCGCTCGCGATCGTGTTGATTGCCGCCTTGGCGACACTCATGCTGGCGAGCGAGGTACGCCCGGCCTACACGGGCATGTTCGTCGCCGACCGCTTCGCGGTCTTCTTCAAGTTCGTTTTCTACCTAGCCACCGTTCTGACATTCCTCCTTTCGCGAAAATATGCCGATATCGAAGGGATCGCGAGCAGCGAATACTATGTCCTGCTGCTCTTTGCGCTTTCGGGCATGATGATCATGGCCTCGGCGACCGATCTCCTGTCGATCTATGTTGGCCTCGAACTGATGGTGATTTGCACCTATGTGCTGACCGGCTTCCTGCGGCGTGAGCGGCGGTCGAACGAAGCAGCGCTGAAATATGTAATCCTTGGCGCGGTCTCGACCGGGATTTTCCTTTACGGCGTTTCGCTGGTCTACGGGCTCACCGGCACAACGCAATTGGACGGGATGGCTGCGGCCGTGACCGCCGGTCCGCTCGATCCAGGATTGTTGCTGGCGGTGGTCTTCATCGTCGCGGGGCTGGTCTTCAAGGTCGGCGCGGTTCCCTTCCACATGTGGCTGCCGGACGTCTATGAAGGCGCGCCGACAACGATCACCGCCTTCATGTCGGTTGGCCCCAAGGCGGCGGGATTCGCGGTGATCCTGCGGGTGTTCCTCAACCCTCTGGTCGCAGCCTCGGACGTCTGGATCATCGTCGCCGTCATTGCGGTGGTGACGATGGCGCTCGGCAGCTTCGTGGCGCTGGTGCAGGATAATTTCAAGCGTCTCCTGGCCTATTCCAGCATCGCCCATGCCGGCTTCGCCATTTTCGGCGTGGCCGCTGGCGGCGCCGATGGGATCGCCAGCGTGATGCTCTATCTGCTGATCTACGCCTTCATGAATCTCGGCATTTTCGGCGCCGTCATCATGATGCGGAGTGGCGATTTCTCGGGCGAGGTCATCGAAGACTATGCGGGTTTCGCCAAGTCACATCCGGGGCTGGCGCTTCTGATGCTGCTCTATCTCTTTTCGCTGGCCGGCATTCCGCCGACCGCCGGGTTCTTCGCCAAGTTTTACGTGCTGGTCGCCCTCGTCGAGCATGGTTTCGTCATGCTGGCGGTCATCGCAGTGCTGTTCAGCGCAGTCGCCGCCTATTTCTACATCCGCATCGTCATGGTGATCTATATGCACGAGCCGAAGAGGGCGTTCGCCCCGGCGCTGACGCCTCTGGTGGGCGCGACACTCGCCGTCACCGCTGCCGGCACCATCGGCATCGGCCTATTTCCGTCGTGGTTTCTGAAGCTTGCCCAAGATTCGGTTTTTGGCGGGTGAGCGATTGGATTTGCAATGATCACACCGACGGAATAAACTTGAAGGCGGAGGAAGGATTGCCCAAGTCGCCCCGCGGCGTGACCGATCTACCGGTTCGCGATGAGGTCGGTGGGCAACCGGTGCAGTGATATGACTGCAATGGAATTCTTGCCGGTTCTTTTCATGATCGCCGGAGTCGTTCTGGTGGCGGGGGTGACGTTGTTCGTTTCCTCGCTGCTGCGCCCATCCAATCCCTATCCCGCCAAGAACATGCCTTATGAATGCGGCATGGACGCCGCGGGCGAGGCGGCGGCGGGCCGCTTCAGGGTGCCGTTCTTTATTCTCGCGATCCTGCTGGTCGTTTTCGATGTCGAAGCGATGTTCCTCTTTCCCTGGGCCGTCGTCCTGAAAGAGATCGGGCTGGTCGGCTATATCGAGATGATCGTCTTCATATTGCTGCTTCTCGTAGGCTTCGCCTACGCCTGGCTGAAAGGAGCGCTGGAATGGGAGGCGTAAACAACGCGATCCGCGACAGCGTGCTGTTCACCACGGCCGACAGCATTATCAGTTGGAGCCGGAGATCGGCGCTATGGCCGGAGACCTTCGGCATCGCCTGCTGCGCCATCGAGATGATCTCCGCCGGTTGCGCCCGCTACGATCTCGACCGGTTCGGCGTGGTGTTCCGCCCTTCGCCGAGACAATCCGACGTCATGATCATTGCCGGCACGGTGACCCGGAAATTCGCGCCCGTCGTGCGGCGACTCTATGACCAGATGCCGGAACCGCGCTGGGTGATCGCCATGGGCACCTGCGCTATTTCGGGCGGGGTCTACAATACCTATGCCGTGGTGCAGGGATCGGAAACCTTCGTACCCGTCGATGTGCATGTGCCTGGCTGTCCCCCCCGGCCCGAGGCGCTGATGCACGGCTTTCTCATGCTTCAAGAAAAGATCAAGAGGTCGCGGGCGCTCGCCGGCACACCTCTGGATCGGGTTATAGCGTCATGAGTGTGGAGCCGTCCCTCAATCGCGCCCCGATCATGGAGCGCTTCGGAGAAACAATCGAGGACCTCGGCACTGCGCACGGTATCGACGTCTTTGCCGTCCCGCCCGAGAGGATCGTTGAGTTCTGCCGGTTCCTGAAAGAGCATCCGGCGCTGCAGTTCAATTTCCTTTCGGACATTTGCGGCGTCGATCATTATCCCGAAACGCCGCGGTTCGAGGCGGTCTACCATCTTTATTCGCTGCCCAACAGGTGGCGGGTCCGCATCAAGTGCCGACTTGGCGATCCTCCTGAAGTGCCTTCGGTCACGGGAGTCTGGCGTACCGCCAACTGGCATGAGCGTGAGGCCTGGGACATGTATGGTATCCGGTTCGAGGGACATCCCGATCTGCGCCGGATCTACATGTGGGAAGGCTTCGAGGGCTTCCCACAGCGCAAGGATTTCCCCCTCAGGGGCTATAAGGACAAGTTGAACCCCTTCGGTGCCGAGGGTCCGCCGCCAACGCAGCCCGACCTTGCCACCAGAGACATTCCGTAAGGGAGGCCGTTCTACGCCGGAACGTTGAGATGACTGAAGTCACCGAGCTCAGCAGGCCTGAGGGTGAAGCGCTCAATACCAGAGAAGTGCTTCTCAACCTCGGTCCGCAGCACCCCAGCACCCATGGGGTTCTTCGGCTCGTCCTCGAACTGGACGGCGAGTTCGTCGAGCGCGTCGATCCGCATATCGGCTATCTCCATCGCGGCACCGAAAAACTGGCGGAGAGCTTCACCTATACCCAGATTTTCCCGCTGACGGATCGGCTCGATTATCTCTGCCCGCCCTCGAACAACCTCGCCTTCGCACTGGCGGTGGAGAAACTCCTCGGCATAGAAGCGCCGATCCGGGCGCAATATATCCGCGTGATGATGGCCGAGCTGGCACGGATCTCCGGTCACCTCCTGATCACCGGCGCGCTGCCGATGGACCTCGGCGCCATGACCGCGCTGCTTTACGTCATGCGCGAGCGCGAAATGATCATGGATCTCCTGGAAATGATAACCGGTGCGCGCATGCACACGTCCTTCTGCCGGGTCGGCGGGGTGCGCGAAGACCTGCCTGACGGGTTCTTCGCCAAGATCCGGGAGTTTTGCGACATCTTCCCGAACCGGATCCGCGACTATGAGCGACTGCTCGAAGATAACCGGGTGTTTCTCAATCGCACGAAGGGGATCGGCGTGATCTCCGCAGAGGATGGCATCGATCTCGGCCTCAGCGGCCCGAACCTGCGTGCTTCCGGCGTCGACTGGGACATCCGCCGCGACGAGCCCTACGAGATCTATGACCGGCTCGCGTTCAAGGTCATCACCCGTGACGAGGGTGATTGCTATGCACGCTGGCGATGCCGCGTCGATGAGATGCGCGAGAGCATAAGGATCATCGAACAATGCATCGACCAGATGCCTGAGGGGCCGTTCCAGATCGACATGCCGACAATCGCCTTCCCGCTGGACAAGGATCGGGTGCACTGCTCGATGGAGGCGCTGATCCAGCATTTCGACCTGTCGGCCTACGGCTTCAAGGTGCCGAGGGGCGAGGTCTATTCGGCAATCGAGGCGCCAAAGGGCGAGCTTGGCTTCTACATCATCAGCGACGGGTCGCCAAAACCGTTCCGCATGAAGGTGCGGGCCCCCTCGTTCGTCAATCTTCAGGCCCTCTTCGGGGTCACCAACGCCCGCTATCTGGCGGACATGATCGCCGTGCTCGGCAGCCTCGACCCTGTGATGGCGGAGGTGGACAAGTAGCAAGGATTTGAATGCGATGACCATGCGCGAAAAGATCGAAGAGGCGGCGGCGCGGTATCCCGACCAGCGCTCTGCGATCATGCCCGCGCTCCTGATCGCGCAGCAAGAACATGGCCATCTGCCTGGGCCGGTGTTGGAAGAGGTCGCCGACATTCTCGGAGTCGAGCGGATCTGGGTCTACGAGTTGGCGACCTTCTATACCCTCTTCCATACCGAACCGGTGGGGATGTTCCACCTGCAACTCTGTAACAATGTTTCCTGCATGCTGTGCGGATCGGAGGACCTGCTAGACCATCTGGAAACAGTGCTGGGGATCAGGAAAGGCGGCACCACCCCGGACGGGCTGTTCACGCTTTCGACCGTCGAATGCCTCGGCGCTTGCGAGATGGCTCCGGTGATGCAAGTCGGCGACGATTACCACGCCCACCTTGATGTGACGCGGATAAACGCACTGCTGGACAGCCTGCGGGCGATAGCGGGAGCCGCGAGCGTCGAGCACATCTCTGCGCGGCTGCCGGGGGAGTAGCGCCATGTCCGAGCCGGTTCTTCTCAAAAATGTCGATGTGGCGGACGGTCATTTGGTGTCGACCTACGAGGCTGGAGGCGGCTATCAGGCGCTGGCGAAGGCGCTGCGCGAGTACACGCCTGACGAGGTTATCGACCTCGTCAAGCGGTCCAACCTGCGCGGTCGCGGCGGTGCCGGATTCCCGACGGGCATGAAATGGGGTTTCGTGCCGAAGCGCATGGGCAAGCCGACATATCTGTGCTGCAACGCCGATGAGGGCGAACCGGGCACGTTCAAGGACCGGATCATCATGGAGCGTGACCCGCATCAACTGATCGAGGGGCTGGCGGTAAGTGCCTACGCGATTGGGGCCGAAACCGCCTATGTCTACATTCGCGGAGAATATGTGAAGGCGATCCGTCGTCTGGAGCAAGCGATCGCCGAGGCCCACGCAAACGGCTATCTTGGAAAGCGCATTCTGGGCTCGGATTTCAATTTCGCGGTACACATCCACTGCGGCGCCGGCGCCTATATCTGCGGCGAGGAGACTGCGATGCTCGAGTCGCTCGAGGGCAAGCGGGCGCAGCCGCGATTGAAGCCACCATTTCCGGCCGTGGCCGGGCTCTATGCCAGCCCGACTGTGATCAACAATGTCGAGACGCTGGCTTGCGTGCCGCACATCGTTATGCGGGGGTCGGACTGGTTTCGGGGAATCGGCCCGGACAAGAGCCCCGGCCCGAAGCTCTACTGCCTCAGTGGGCTGGTGCGCAAACCCGGCCTCTACGAGTTGCCGATGGGCATACCATTGCGCGAACTGGTCGAGGAACATGCCGGCGGGGCCTTGCCGGGACGCAAGATCAAGGCAGTGATCCCGGGCGGGGTCTCTGCGCCGGTCATCCCTGAGCCCGGGCTGGACGTGAGGATGGATTTCGACTCGCTGGCTGCCGCCGGCTCGATGCTCGGTTCGGCTGGCGTTATCGTGATCGACGATAGCACCTGCATGGTCAAGGTCGCCACCAGGATCGTCGAGTTCTTCCACCATGAGTCCTGCGGCAAGTGCACGCCCTGCCGGGAAGGATTGAACTGGGTCGTAAAGGTCCTGCGTCGGGTTGAAGGCGGGGATGGCGCACCCGGCGATCTGGAGCAGCTGGAGATGCTCTGCAAAGGCATTTTCGGCAACACGTTTTGTGCCTTGGGTGACGGTGCAGCGATGGGATTGCGGGCAGCACTCGCGCATTTCCGAGATGAATTCGTCGCCCATGTCGAGGAGCGGAGGTGCCCGTTTCACTGAAGGAGTGTGCTGGATCAGGGTTGTGAGGAAACCATGCTTAAAGTGACAATCGATGGACAAACGCTGGAAGTTGAGGCTGGCTCGACAGTGTTGCAGGCCGCCCGGCGTTTGGGCATCGATATCCCGACCTTTTGCTATCTGAAGCGTCTGCCGCCGCTGGCCTCCTGCCGCATGTGTCTGGTGGAGATCGAGGGCCTGCGCCGGCTGCAGCCGTCCTGCGCGACTGCGATCACCGATGGCATGATCGTGCGGACGAATACGCCTCTGATCGAGGAAACGCGCTCTTCCATGCTCGACATGCTGCTCGCCAACCACCCCCTCGACTGCCCGATCTGCGACAAGGGCGGCGAATGCGAGCTTCAGAACATGGTCATGGCCTATGGGCCCCGCGAAAGCCAGTTCCGCGATGACAAACGTGTGTTCCACTCCGAGGACATTCGCCTGAGCCCGGTTATCATCATGAACGTCAACCGCTGCATCCAGTGCCAGCGCTGCGTCCGGATGTGCGAGGAGGTCGTCGGCGCGGTGGCGCTGGGTACCGTCGAAAAAGGCATGGATACCGCCGTCACCGGCTTCGAGGGCAGTCTGGCGAGTTGCGACCAGTGCGGCAATTGTGTCGAGGTCTGCCCGGTCGGCGCGCTGATGAGCTTCCCCTACCGCTACAAGGCGCGCCCCTGGGATCTCGTAGAGACCGACACGATCTGCCCGCATTGTGGCACCGGTTGCCAGTTGACAGTGGGCACGCGCAAGGGCGAGTTCATGCGGGTGCGCTCGAAGTGGGACGAAGGTGTCAACCACGAAACTCTCTGCGTGCGAGGACGCTTCGGCCTCGATTTCGTTGCAAGCCGGGACCGGATCAAGCAGCCAATGATCCGACAGGATGGCGCCCTAGTTCCGGTTTCCTGGGACGAAGCGGGGGATTATCTGCGCCGGCGACTGTTGGCTGTCGAGAGCAAGGATGCCGGCGGGCTGGCCTCGCCTCGCCTGCCCAACGAGGTGCTCTATCAGTTCCAGAAGCTGATGCGAACAGTATTCCGGACCAACAACATTGATTGTTCGTCACGCTGGGCCGCGCCCTTCGATACGCTCGGCCCGCTATTGGGAACTTTCTACAGCCGCACACCGCTGGACGACGTAATCGGCAACGACTGCGTGCTCGTCGTCGGCGGCAACGTGACCGAGGAGAATCCCGTCACCGAATACCTGCTGCGAGACGCCGTGCGGCGGCGGCAGACCGGATTGCTGATGCTTTCGGCGCGGCCCTCGCGTCTGGACGCCGATGCCAGGGTGGTGGTTCGCGTGCCGCCGGGCGGAGAAGAGGCGAGCCTTGCGGCGGTGGTAAGCGCGCTCATGGCGGCGGCCGGTCAGACCTTGGCGGGCGACGCATTTGTGGACATCGGTACGACGATCGGCAGGACGGCAGCGGGCACCGGCAGCAACGGGTCGGATCATCTGGCCACCGCGCTCAATGAAGGCCATAGCGTCACCGTGCTTGTAAGCGTCGACCTCCTGAGATCCCCCGAAGCGCGCGCGACACTGCAGCAGATCAATAACCTGCTGCAGGTTCTGCGCCTGCTCGGCAAGGGTCTGGCGATGCAGTTCCTCTTCGACCGTGCCAACCAGATGGGCGCCTGGGACATGGGAGTTCTGCCGGCGGCTCTGCCGGGCCTGCGGGCGGTCGCCGACGATGTGGCGCGCACAACTCTTGCGCGGGACTGGGGCGCCGAAATCCCAGCTGAACCCGGCGCGGATCTCGACGCCATTCTGGAACTCTGCGTCGGCGGGCGGATGGGCGCACTCTATATCGTCGGAACCGACCCCCTGATTGCCTATCCCGACAGGGATTTCGTAACGCGGGCGCTTGTCGCCGCCGATCTCCTGATTGTGCAGGACGCGTTCCTCACGGATACGGCGGGCCTTGCCGAGGTCGTCCTGCCCGCGGCAGGTTATGGCGAGGAAACCGGCACGTTCACCAACAACGAGGGCCGGATCCAGAATGTTCGCAAATTCCGCGAACCCGCCTTCGAGGCGCGGAGCAATCTGGCGATCTTCGACTTCGTCGCGGCGCTTTGCAACCAGGCACTGCGGCCATCGACGCAAGGGGAAATTTTCGCCGAGATTGCCCGCCTGGTTCCAGCCTATCAGGGATTGATGCAGGGCGAACTTGGCGCTGGCGGCGCATTTACCAAGGCGGTGCCGACGCCACCTGTGACGAGGTTCTTTGCGCCGCCGTCCGTTCCAGCAGCAGCCGACCGGCTCATGCTGATCACCGGCGACTGCCTGTTCCACAACGGGTATCTTTCCGAACGGTCGGACATGCTGAACACGGTCGCCAACGACCCCTATGTTGCGATGAGCGCGCAGGATACTGCGGAGCTTGGCCTTTCGGATGGCGATCAGGTAATCGTGCGTTCCGGCCGTGGCGAACTGACAGCGCAGCTCAAGGTCGACAGGCGGTTTCCCAAGGGCCTCGTCTTCGTTCCGGAAAACTATAGAGCCTTGCGTCTCAACAGCCTGCTGCGGCGGGGCGAATATCCATGCGCGGTGGAAGTCCAGAAGGCGCATGCCACTCCTGACGTCGACCACCCAGGCCGGATCTGGCGTGGGGTTTGAAGATTTAGAGCGGTTCAGGTTTTCACGGAAGCGCTGAACCGCTCTAACTTTCTGTTTTTACGCAATTCCGGACGGAAAACCGCTTCGCACTTTTCCTGGAATTGCTCTAGGATCGGGGCACCGCAAGGCTCCGCGGCAAGCTGCCCGCCCCCAGCGTCATCCCATCGAGTTGACGGCGTCAGTGATACCTGGTCCCGCATATGTAATCCTGCAGCTCCTGCTCTGTACGCTGCGCTTCGTCGAGCCTGTGCTTAACCACATCTCCGATGCTGACCACGCCGACAACGTTGCCTCCATCCGTGACCAACACATGGCGCGTACGCCGCTGGGTCATGATCCCCATCGCAACGGGCAGCAAATCTTGTGTCGAACACATCGCCACATTGCGGTTCATGATGTCCGCGACCCGCATCGCCGCCGCCTTGGCCCCGTATTCGGCCATCGCATTGCAGCAATCCCGCTCCGACAGTGTACCGAGGTATTTGCTGTTCGAGCGGCTCACGACGACGAAGCCGATATTATTGTCTCGAAACAACCTCAATACCTCCACCATCGTCTGATCGGGAGCGACTGCGATGACACCGGCACCCTTGTTCTTCATGATTTCACCGACAAACATCTGAGCCTCCTGTTCGAGCGCTTCGGTTTGATGGCTGGTGTGCGTTCATGTTCGCCGGATATTCCGCCACCAGTTATAGCCCTGCGTCTCTTTCGTCTGCACAAGTACGTCCTTCTTCGTATTCAGGCGCGCGGCAACGACGCCGCCGCCGGTTGCCGCCTTACCCGGCTTGACGAGCAGATCATCGCGCCCAATCACCAGGTCAGCGGAGGAAAAACTGGAAAATTCGTATTGTTGCCCAAGGGCGATTGCATCCGCCGGGCAGGCGTCCTCGCACAACCCGCAGAACAGGCAGCGTGCTGTGTCGATTTCAAATTTCGCCGGGTGCCGGTTGCCCTTCTCGTCCTCGTACGGGACGACTTCGATGCAGTCGCAGGGACAGATCCGCGCGCAGAGTTCGCAGGCCACGCACTTGATCTCGCCCTCCTCATCACGCTTCAGAAAGTGATGCCCTCGGTAACGCGAGTAGGGCAACCATTTTTCGTTGTCCGGATACTGCATGGTGACGGATTTGGCGAACAGATATCCGAAGGTCAGAGCCAAGGCATTCGCCAGATCGGCGAAGAACGCCCAGCCAATCCATGTTCCAACTCTGTCCTGCGCGCGCGACATCGCCGCCTCGCTATGGGGCCGTCACGGCCCCTAAAAGTACGCCAGTTATAATTATGTTCGCCATCGACAGAGGAAGCAAGACTTTCCATCCGATCGCCATCAACTGATCGTAGCGGTAGCGGGGGAAAGTGAAGCGGAACCAGATGAACACATAGACGAAGAACGCGACCTTGAGAGCAAACCACAGGAGTGGTGGCAAGGGAATCAGAACTCCGTTCCAGCCGCCGAAGAACAGAATCACCACCAGGGTCGACACAAGCAATACGATGGCATATTCGCTGACCATAAAGAAGGCAAAGCGGATACCGCTGTATTCGGTATGGAATCCGGCCCCTAGATCGCCTTCCGCTTCCGCCAGATCGAAGGGGATGCGTTGCGCTTCGGCCAATCCGGCGACGAAGAACACGAAGAATCCGACCGGTTGGTAGACGATGTTCCAGACATTGGCCTGCGCCCGCACGATCTCGAGAAGGCTCATGGATTGCGCCAGCATGACCACGCCGATGACCGCGAAACCCATCGGGATTTCGTAGCTGATCATCTGCGCGCACGTTCTGAGGCTGCCCAGGACAGCGTATTTGCTGTTGGAGGCCCAGCCGCCGAAGATGACGCCATAAACCTCGATCCCGATCACCGAGAAAACGAAAAGGAGCGCCACATTCATGTTGGAGGCGTAGAGCATGATCCCGTGGCCGAGGACCGAGACAGTTTCGCCGAAGGGGATGGCGACGAACACCACAAAGGGCGGGGCGAGTGCCAGGATTGGCGCCAGTTTGAACAGGAACCGGTCGGCCTCGGCCGGAATGTGATCCTCTTTCGTCAGGAGTTTGATTCCGTCCGCCACCGGCTGCAACAGCCCGTGCCATCCCACGCGCATCGGCCCCATCCGCTGCTGCATGTGCCCGGCGACCTTGCGTTCCAGCCAGGTGAGCGGCAAGGGTAGCAACAGCAGGATCGCAATCAGGAACGCGACCTTCAAGACGATCAGGCCAAGGGCGACGATAAGTTCCACTATCCGAACTACTTATTCATCGGGTTGAAGCGCGCGACCGGGCTTTGGTTCCGGCTCTACAATGAGCACTGCGCACGCTTGTCAAACTACATGGTACAACGGCAACGCACCTCATACAATGCCGTCGCCGTTATGCCGCAGCTCGCTGCCGATAGCCTCCAATTGGATCCGCCGGCATTGAATGCTAGCGGCTGGGTGATCAGCATGAAAAAGGGCGACCTGATACAACCGGCAGGGTTGGTCCGGTTTAGGAAATCGGGCGAAAGGGCTAAACAAATATACTTTGGCATAATAGCGAGGGTGCTCCAGGCAGAGTTAATGTGGCAACGGCCCTAAAAGAAACGCCCTCCCATCACGGGCCGACTTGCCGCGCCGGCGTTTTGCTTGACCGCGAGACCTTCACCCTGCCGGCGCGGCGCCTCTTACAGCATGAAACCGCATTTGCCGAGCTTTGCTCCTGGCGGAACTGCCTTGACAACATGCACTGGAACTTTCGGAGGAGGAGGATCAGCAGAGATGCGACCGCCGCAATAATCCGAAGCATAGGCTCGTTGACATGAGAGGAAAGTCGGTGAAGCTTGATTGGATCTGCGATGCCTGCACCTCAGATGGTATGCGGGCAGCATCGAAGCGAGCGGTGTGCCATGGACGACACGGTCAAAGATGCGCAGGAGACCAGGAAGAACATGTTCGGACGGAAGCGCGCTCTCGCTTCCATCGGCCAGCAGACTTCGACTGACCTTCGGTACCACGAGCCACAATCCTCCTGGAGTGACGGCGATCGCATTTTTACACGAGAGCTGATCCGGAGCGGCAACGGCGCATCAAAAGCCGTTCTGAGGGTGCAGCTTGCAGCCGAACATCCCAGTCGAACCAGCCTCGATAGACTGGCCCACGAATATCGCCTGAAAGACAAACTCGACCGGGAGTGGGCAGCCAAACCGCTGGATTTCACAACGGAAAATGGTCGTATGGTGCTCGTCCTCGAAGATTGCGGCGGCGTGCCCCTCCCGCAGTTGATGGCACGGCACAGCCATGGCATGGCCGGCGAACTCACTGTCTTTCTGCGTCTTGCCAAGGGCATTGCGGCGGCAGTCGGCAAGGCTCACGGATGCGGCCTCATTCACAGGGACATCAAGCCGGCGAATATACTGGCGGACGAGGCGGAAGGGCGGGTCCGTCTCACGGGCTTCGGAGTGGCGTCGCATCTTTCTCGTGAGCGCCAGGTCGCCGAGCCCCCTGAGGTCATTGCTGGCAGCCTCGCATATATGGCGCCCGAACAGACCGGTCGCATGAACCGATCGGTGGACTCGCGTAGTGACCTCTACGCCGTCGGCATCACGCTCTACGAAATGATCACAGGCCAGTTGCCGTTCACTGCTTCGGAGCCGATGGAATGGGTGCACTGCCACGTTGCCAAGCGACCGGTGCCGCCGTTCGAGCGTGCAAGAGAGCTACCAGGGGTTATCTCGGCAATCGTGATGAAGCTGCTCGCCAAGAACGCAGAGGAACGCTACCAGACGGCCGCGGGGCTAGAGGCGGATCTGCGACGTGCCCTCGTCGAGAGCGAGAAGTATGGGCGGATCGCAGAATTTCCGCTCGGGACACGCGATGTGCCGGACAGACTGGTGATTCCCGAGCGGCCCTACGGTCGCGAACGCGAGATCGCCGCACTAATCTCCGCATTCGACCGGGTCGTCGCGGGCGCTGGGCCGACGCTGGTGCTGGTTTCGGGTCATGCCGGCGTGGGCAAATCGATGGTCGTGAATGAGCTCCACCGCGCGCTCGTACCGCCGCGTGGGCTGTTTGCCTCCGGCAAATTCGACCAGAACCAGCGTCACATTCCTTATGCGAGCGTAGCGCAGGCCCTGCAAGGCCTCGTCCGAGTGCTGCTGGGCAAGAGTGAAGCCGAACTCGCGCCCTGGCGCGCTGCTTTAACCGAAGAACTGGGCGCGAGCGGTCGGCTGCTGGTAACGCTTATTCCGGAACTTGAATCTCTCATCGGCCGGCTTCCGGCGGTTGCGGATCTGCCGCCTCAGGATGCCAAACGCCGCTTCCATTTGAACATCAGGCGCCTGCTGGGAGTATTTGCCACGGCAGAACATCCGCTTACGCTGTTTCTGGACGATCTCCAATGGTTGGACGCAGCAACACTCGATCTGCTTGAAGATTTGTGCACCCAGCAGGATATGCGTCACCTGCTGCTCATTGGCGCCTATCGTGACAACGAAGTATCGTCCACCCATCCGCTGATCCGCCGGCTGACAGCGATCCGGGAGGCCGGTGGTCAAGTGCATGAAATCGTACTGACACCGCTTAGGCTGGAAGATCTGACCCGGATGCTGGCAGACGCTCTTCATTGCGGAAGCAAGCGTGCCGAGCCGCTTGCGCGGCTAGTGCACAAGAAGAGCGGAGGCAATCCTTTCTTCGCGCTCCAGTTCCTGAGCACGCTGCCGGACGAAGGCCTGCTCGAATTCAATCGCGAACACACGCGCTGGGATTGGGATCTCGATCGCATACGAGCCAAAGGCTATACCGATAACGTCGTGGATCTTATGCTAAGCAAGCTGCGGCGCCTGCCCGATACCACGCAGGCTGCCCTGAACATGCTAGCGTGTCTCGGCAATCACGCGGCGGTTGATTGCCTGGCTCTGATCAGGAGCGAAAATCACGACGCGGTTCATGCAGCCTTTTGGGCCGCGGCGCGCGCCGGACTCGTGCTGCTTGAAGAGGGGTCATCATACCGCTTCCTGCACGATCGCGTTCAGGAGGCCGCGTATGAGCTGATCCCTGAAGATGAGCGGGCGGCAGCGCATCTTTCCATTGGCCGCCTCCTGCTGATGCATACGCCGCCGCAGGCACTTGAGGAGAATATTTTCGAGATTGTCGGCCAGCTCAACTGCGGCGGCGCCCTCATCGCGCCGGGTGAAGAGCGTGAGCGTCTCGCGGACTTGAACCTGCTTGCCACTCGCCGCGCCAAGGCGTCGGCTGCATACGAATCGGCGCTGGCCTATGCCGGCACGGGTGCGGCTTACCTGCCGGATGATGCCTGGGAGCGCCGATACGAACTCGCTTTCGCCCTCGAACTCCACAGGGCCGAATGCGAATTCTTGACCGGGGCACCGGCGGAGGCGCAGGCCCGCCTCGCGGAATTGGCAAGCCGAGCCACCAGCCTCGCCGATCTGGCCCGCGTCACGCGCCTGCGCGTCGACCTTTACATGAGCCTGGGTCGGAGCGATCAGGCCATCATATTTGGCCTCGATTACCTGCACCGGGTCGGCATTTCGTGGTCGTCCCACCCAACCAGGAGCCAGGTGCGCCAGGAATACGCGCGGCTTTGGCGACAACTCGGGGGCCGCCCTATCGAAACGCTGCTTAACTCGCCCCCTATGTCGGACCCGGTCGCGCTCGCGACCATGGACGTTCTGACTTCACTTGTTACTCCGGCCCTGTTTACCAACGAGAATCTGCGCTGTCTCGTTATCGGGCGAATGGGCAACATCAGCCTCAAGCACGGCAACAGCGACACATCGCCTTATGCCTTCACTGCTGTGGGCACGGTGCTCGGGCCCTATTTTGGCAACTATGAAGCCGGTTTTCGCTTCGGCCTGCTCGGACTGGACCTGACGGAACAGCCTGGAATGGAACGCCTGAAGGCACGAGTCTACCTCGCCTTCGGTAACCTTGCGAAATCGTCATCGCGTCATGTCCGCATCGGCCGTGCGCTTGCGCAACGCGTATTCGAAACGGCACAGCAGGTCGGCGATCTCACCTACGCCGTCTTAAGCCGGAATAACCTTGTGACTTATCTTTTGGCTGCTGGCGAGCCCCTCTCGCAGGTTCAGCGCGATGCGGAAGCCGGCCTGGACTTCGCGCGTCAGGCCGGCTTCGGAGTCGCCGTCGGTTTCATCAGCGGGCAGCTCCAACTCATCCGAACGCTTCGCGGGCTGACGCCGATCTTCGGAAGCTTCAACGATGAAGGGTTCGACGAGCAGCAATTCGAACTTAAGACCGACGGCAAGCCGGGCAGTTGCCTGTACTGGATCCGCAAGCTACAGGCATGTGTATTTGCCGGGGATACCTCCACAGCACTTTCGGCAGCGGCGAAAGCAGAAAGCCTCCTCTGGATGACGCCCGCTATTTTCGAGCGGGCGGAATATCACTTCTACACCGGCCTTTCATTGGCCTCTGCTTTGCAAGGATCGACCACTGAAACAGCTCTTTATCGCAAGGCCATACGCGCTCACCGCCGGCAGCTCGACACTTGGGCCGCGCACTGCCCGGAGATTTTCGCAAGCCGCGCAACATTGCTTGGCGCAGAGATCGCCCGCTTGGGAAGCCGTGAGTTGCATGCCGAGCGCCTCTATGAACAGGCGATCCAGTTGGCGCGTGCGCATGCGCTCCCACACGACGAAGCGATCGCGTATGAGCGCGCTTTCGCCTTTTACCGGGCGCGCGGTTTCGATCAGATTGCTCGGCTCTATCTTCAAAACGCACGTCGGTGTTATCTCAGTTGGGGAGCCGACGGCAAGGTGCGGCAGCTCGAAGGAGCCTATCCCCAACTGCGGGATGGACAATCGGCGCCGGCTGCAACAAGCACGATCGAAGCGCCGATCGAGCATCTCGACCTCGCCACCGTCATCAATGTGTCGCAAGCAGTCTCCAGCGAAATCGTCGTCGACAAGCTGATCGATACGGTGCTGCGAATGGCCGTCGAGCAGGCGGGAGCCGAACGTGGTCTTCTGATCCTGTCGCGTGGCGGCGAACCGCGGATTGCCGCTGAGGCGACGATCCGTGGCGAAGCGGTCCTCATAGAGTTGCGTAATGAGGCCATCACCGGCGTGATGCCGGAATCAGTTCTCAATTACGTTCTGCGTATGCGGGAGATCGTCAGCCTCGACGATGCGTCGGCTGAAAACGCCTTTGCAGCCGATCCCTATATCCGCCATCGCGCGGCCAGATCCATTCTCTGTTTGCCGCTGATCAATCACGCGAAGCTGATCGGTGCGCTGTATCTGGAAAACACTCTGGCGGGCCGTGTCTTCGCGCCGGGGCGCATTCCGGTGTTGAAGCTGATCGCCTCGCAAGCCGCCAGCACGCTCGAAATCACCGGACTTTACCGCGACCTGGCAGAACGTGAAGCGCGAATAGGCCGGCTTGTCGAAGCGAACATCATCGGAATTTTTATCCGGGATATCGAAGGTCGGATTATCGAGGCCAACGAGGCGTTCCTGCAAATGGTGGGCTACAGCCGTGACGAACTCTTGGCGGGTCAATTGCTGGATAAAGAGCTGACACCGCCGGAATGGCGCGAGCGTGACGACCAAGCCGCGACCGAGCTCAGAGTGACCGGCAGCGTCCGCCCCTTTGAAAAGGTGTACCAGCGAAAGGACGGCGGTCACGTACCCGTGATGATCGGTGAGGCAAGTTTCGAGGGGGCCGGGAGCCAGGCCGTGGCTTTCGTGCTCGACCTCTCCGAGAGCAAGAAAGCAGAGGAGAGACTGCGAGCAAGCGAAACTCGTTTTCGGACCTTCGTCGACCACGCCACCGATGCCTTTTTCCTCCATACCGACGATCTGACCGTCATAGACGTCAACCGCCAAGCCTGTGAAAGCCTCGGTTACAGCCGGGAGGAATTGATTGGCATGCACCCGCGCGACTTTGACGGAGCTATCGACGAAAAGGCGCTTGCGACATTGGTGGATCGCGTCGATGCAGGACAGCCAATGACTTTCGAAACGCTCCACCGGCGTAAGGACGGAACAACGTTTCCGGTTGAGGTTCGCGTCGGTAAATTCCGACAGGAAGAGCAATGGTTTCGTCTTTCGCTGGCGCGTGACATCACCGACCGCAGGCAGGCCGAGGATGCTATTCAGCTTGCGCGAGCAGAACTTGCCCATGTAAGCAGGCTGACCACTATGGGCGAACTTGTAGCCTCCATCGCCCACGAGGTCAGACAGCCGCTCACGGGGCTAGTCAGCAGCGGCAATGCCTGCCTTCGCTATCTCGACGCGGATCCCCGTGACATCGTCTCCGCCCGTCGCGCCATCGAGCGCATGATCAACGACGCTTTTCGTGCATCCGCGGTCATCGACCGGATTCGGGCAATGGCGAAGAAATCACCCGAGCGCAGGGACCGGCTGAATATCAACGACATCGTGTCCGAGACGATTGCGCTGGTGTCCACGGACCTCGAACGCAGTGCGGTGTCGCTTCGTACAAACCTCTCCGACGGCCTGCCCCTGGTCGTAGGGGACCAGGTGCAAATCCAGCAGGTGATCCTGAACCTTATCATGAACGCCAACGACGCGATGGCGACGATGCCAAAGGGAGCGCGCGAACTCATCGTAAACACTGAAAAGGCAGCACCCAATACCGTTGTAGTGGCAGTCCGCGACAGCGGCCCTATTCTCGACCTGGCGAAGATCGGCGATATATTCGAGGCGTTCTACAGTACCAAACCCAAGGGTATGGGCATGGGCCTGACGATCAGTCGTTCGATCATAGAGGCTCACAAGGGCCAACTTTGGGCCACGCCAAACGCGCCGCACGGTGCCATTTTTCAGTTTACATTACCAACCGAGGAGAAATAATGGATCCATGTCCGGGGCGCCGCCTGACCGGCGCAAAATTTGGGGACATGGATGAAGGAGATTGTCTACATCATTGATGATGACGCATCTGTCCGCGAAGGCCTCGGCGATCTCCTGCGCTCGGTTGGACTTGAGGTACTGACATTCGCTTCCAGCCAGGAATTTTTGGATAGTAAGCGCCCTGACGTACCGGGCTGCATCATTCTCGATGTAAGGCTGCCGGGGAGGAGCGGCCTGGAATTTCAGAGCATGCTCACTTCCCTTGGAATTGAGCTTCCGGTCATTTTTATCAGTGCCCACAGCGACATTCCGATCTCTGTGCGGGCGATGAAAGCCGGCGCTATCGAATTCCTGACAAAGCCGCTGCGCGAGCAGGAATTGCTCGATGCCGCCTATGCCGGGATCGAGCGCGATTGCGCTCGCAGGCAGGAAGTCGCGCTCATTGCCGAGCTTCGGTCCCGCTATGATTCCTTGACCCCGCGCGAGCGCGAAATCATGAACCTGGTGGTCGCGGGCAGCGTCAACAAGCAAATCGCTGCTCAAGTGGGCCTGAGCGAGGTAACCATCAAGGTTCATCGCGGCCACGTCATGCAGAAGATGCAGGCGAGATCTCTCGTTGACCTGGTCCGGATGGCGGACAGCCTCGGATTGACGACGAAGCCGGCGTGGGTCAGGTAGGCTCACATATCTAGACCAAAGTATCGGGCGCCTGCCACGGGTGGATAGCCGGGGTGCCAATTCGGCTGGTCGCTTATCTCATTCGGCAATACGTTCCGAAGCCCGTCGGCTCTATCCTCTTACCAGCTGAAAGAACATGCAGAGACAGGACGGATGTTATCGCGTCTCGTGCAAGAATCTGCGTCGGGTCCGCGCCTCCCCACCAATGGACGGACATCATCGATGTTGATGCAACGCGCGAGTAAACGGAAGACTAGGAAAGGTATCATTCATGCAAAACCAGAGATACGCCCTGCAGAAGAACCTCAACATCTACTGGACGGTAATCGATACGGTTTCAGACCGAAAAGCTCTCGTCAATGGCTTCGTTATGGACATGCTTACCGCCGATGAGGCCGAAGAATTGGTCAACACGCTGAACCGTGCAGAATCCCATGCTATCCTTGCGCCCGCCCAGAGGGAGCACCACGATCGAAGACGACAGTAACTCTCCGATCGCCATCTAGCCAACCGCTCGTCCTATAGACTGTGAGGAGAGGACGATTGAGGGCGCTGACTCTCTAAAGGTGCCTCGGATAATGGTAAGTTGCAAACAAAGCTAGCTGGCCTTGCAACCTGACGTGCCACTTTTGCCAGCGGCCGCACGCATCTGATGCAGGGTGCGGTCCATCTGGTGCTTTTCCTGGCCTACGTCCTGCTGATTTTCCAGCAATGATGACCGTTGCGCGAGAGCGGACAGCAAAAGTGCTCTGCGCCTTGACGACCCATCATGTGCCCAAACGAGAAAAGTCCCGGCGGCTTGAGTGGCCTGGTTTTGTGAGCTTCATCAGGCCTTCGCCGACCACATTCATTGAGGTCTGCTGGAATCGCAAAGTCCGCCGGATTGGTGAGCAAATGCATTGCAGACGATTCGGCCCGCGGAATTCCTGGCCCGCAACGAGCTGAACGTGAGGGATCGGACTCCGGCGCCGTTCGCTGAACGTATGTTTTGAGGTCCCGGAAAAACAAAAGCCCGCCATATCGGCGGGCTTTTGGGAAGATTTGGTTGCGGGGGCAGGATTTGAACCTGCGGCCTTCAGGTTATGAGCCTGACGAGCTACCGGGCTGCTCCACCCCGCGTTATTATTTTACAGCAGAAAGGGCCGCTTGCGCGACCCTTTTGTGTTGGCGTTGGGCCGTTGGATTGTGATGAGAAGATTTTATCAACTGAGTTGCGTTTAGCAGACCTGGCAGCGACCTACTCTCCCGCGTCTTAAGACGAAGTACCATGGGCGCAGGGGCGTTTCACGGCCGTGTTCGGAAAGGGAACGGGTGCAGCCACCCCGCCATAACCACCAGGTCGGCAAAGCGCAACTTATTGATTTGAGAAGCTGGTGCAGGCCGAAGGCCTGCTTGTTTAAACACGTCTTTCATGACCTTTCGCGTGGCACTTTCGGCCGTGGGCCGCAAGCGCAAGGCGCGTCGCCAATCGTTTGGCGGGCCGTCCGCAGCGCCCTTGGCGCGTCAGGACAAAGGTCAGGCATCATCAGCCTTTGGCTGATGAGCATGAACAATGAGAACGATCAAGCCGATCGAGCTATTAGTACCGGTAAGCTTCATGCGTTGCCGCACTTCCACACCCGGCCTATCAACG
>NZ_JACIFV010000001.1:567605-638849 GCF_014197535.1 Rhizobium aethiopicum | reverse complement strand
TCCACAAATGGCATCGGAAGCCCTCCCTCCGACACACTATGACTTGTCGACCATCAACCCGGTTCATTCTGTCAGGCATCAGCCCGGGCTGTACCCCGCTACAGCAGCGTCCCGCTGAGGATGAGCAGCGCCACCGAGAAATAGATGACGAGGCCGGTGACATCGACCAGCGTGGCGACGAACGGGGCCGAGGCGCTGGCCGGGTCAAGTCGGAGTTTCTGCAGCACGAAGGGCAGCATCGAGCCGCAGATCGAGCCGAAGGTGACGATGCCGATCAGCGCGGCGAACACTGTGACGGCGACCATCGGCCAGTGCGGGCCGTAATTGTAGAGCCCGGCCGACTGCCAGAAGACGATGCGGATGAAGCCGACGAGGCCGAGGATCGCGCCGAGCACGATGCCGGTCGGCAGTTCGCGGAACAGCACTTTCCACCAGTCCGAAAGCTTCAGCTCGCCGAGGGCTAAGGCCCGGATGATCAGTGACGTCGCCTGCGAACCGGAATTGCCGCCCGAGCTCATGATCAGCGGGATGAACAGCGTCAGCACCACGGCCTTTTCCAGCTCGCCTTCGAAATGCTGCATGGCGCTCGCCGTCAGCATCTCGCCGAGAAACAGGGCGGCGAGCCAGCCGGCCCGCTTGCGGATCATGCCGGCGAAGCCGATCTTCATATAGGGCTGACCGAGCGCCTCCATGCCGCCGAACCTCTGGGCCGCTTCCGTGGTGTCCGAGATCATCGTATCGATGACGTCGTCGACCGTGACGATGCCGAGCACCTGCCCATGTTCGTCGGTCACCGGCAGGGCAAGCAGGTCGTGCTTGCGGATCAGCCGGGCGACGTCCTCCTGCTTCATCAGCGGATCGGCCGAAACTGGAGCGCCTTTCTGAGCGACCGTGAGGATGGAGGCATCCGGCTCGCCGGTGATGAGACGGCGCAGTGTTACTACATGCATCAGCGCATGGCTGACCTCATCGAGCACGTAGATGGCGTAGACCGTCTCGCGCGAACGTTCGACCTGGCGCACATGATCGAGCGTCTGGGCAACGGTCCAGCTATCCGGCACGCTGACGAATTCCGTGGTCATGATGCCGCCGGCCGTGCGCGGCGGATAGCCCATCAGGTGCTGGATAGCGACGCGCACCGGCTCATCGAGGCTGGAGAACAGCCGGGCGCGGGTCTCGCCGTCGAGTTCCAGCAGCACGTCGGCGACACGGTCGTTGGACATGCCGTGCAGCAGTCGTGCGGCGTCCTCGGCGCTGATCAGCGCGAGGATCTGTGCGGCGTTGCGAAGCTCCGGCCGGTCGAGAATGTTGACGGCATAGTCGAGCGGCATGCCCGACAGCACCCGCCCGGCGTCCTGAATGCTGAGCGCGTTCAACGCGTCGACGCGTTCGGCGATCGTTGCGCCGCGGCTGTTGTTGATGAAGGCGCGGGCGGCATGGCCTGCCCGAAGAGGGAAGCGATTGATATTCATGAGGCTCGCCTTTCCGTCGATCCGCCGTAGCGTCCGATCGGGCGAGCCGACAGGAGTCGGTCAGCGCACGAGGGCGGCCGCGTACGGCAAAGGCAATCGACTGCTACTGTCGCTTGGCATCGCTAAGATGACTCCGTTGAAATCCGTGGCCGACAGGTGCCGTCCAAGTGTATGCTAGGTGTTCCCGAACGCGGAAAAAGTCAAGCCGGCTAAATGCCTAACGCCAGAATGTCGCACCTGCGCGCGTTGCAGGCGGAGATCGCTACGCCATCTGCGTGCTGCGACGCTCCAAGCGGGCGGAGGCGGCGAAGACGAAGAGGCCAAGGAAGGACAATGCTGCGCCGACATAGCCGGTGGCCGCAAAACCGTAACCCCAGGCGATGACGAGGCCGCCGAGCCAGGCGCCGATCGCATTGGCGATGTTGAAGGCCGAATGGTTGGAAGCCGCGGCCAGCGTCTGCGCATCGGCGGCGACATCCATCAGCCGCGTCTGCAGCGCCGGCCCGGCGGCAAAACCGCAGCCGACGAGGAAGACCGAGAGGCCAAGCATATAGGGGTTGGCGGCGGTCAGCGAGAAGGTGGTCAGCACGACGATATTGTAAACGAGCGAGCCGCCGATCGTGCCGAGCAGCGATTTGTCGGCGAGCCACGAGCCGATGAAATTGCCGGCATTCATGCCGACGCCGAAGAGCACCAGCATGATCGGAACGGCTGTTTCCGGCAACATCGCCACCTCGGTCGTCGTCGCGGCGATATAGCTGAACATTGCAAACATGCCGCCATAGCCGACGGCGGCGATGCCGAGCGTCAGCCAGACCTGCGGTCGGCGGAACGCGCCGAGTTCGCGTGAGAAACTCGCCTCTTCGGAAACCCTGTCCTTTGGCACGTAGACCCAGATCAAGACCACTGTCAGCAGGCCGACGACGCCGACCGACAGGAACGCCACCTGCCAGTCGAGCGATTGGCCGAAAAACGTCGTCAGTGGCGTGCCGAGAAGCGTGGCGACAGTCAGTCCGAGCATGACGCGTCCGACAGCGCGTGCCCGCCGATGAACCGGCACCATCGAGGCGGCCACAAGCGCGGCGACACCGAAATAGGCGCCATGCGGCAGGCCGGTGATGAAGCGCAGCATGGTGAAGGCCTCGAAGGTCGGCGCCATGGCGCTCGATATATTGCCGATGGCAAAGACCAGCATCAGCGTCAAAAGCAGCGTGCGGCGCGCCATCTTCGCGGCAAGAACGGCGATGACGGGTGCGCCGACGACGACGCCGAGCGCATAGGCGCTGATGACGTACCCCGCCTGCGGCGTCGTCACCGAGAAGGTATCGGCGACATTGGGCAGCAGCCCCATGATTGCGAATTCGCCGGTGCCGATGCCGAAGCCGCCGCAAGCGAGCGCCAGCTGAACCAAAGCCACGGTCGTTGCCGATGGCAGTTCGTCATCCGGCCGGGTTCCAATGGAATCACTGATGGCGATCTCAGTCATGAGAGCTCCGTGGAAAGATTTTCTGCTTGGCAATAACCCCTGGCGTCGGCCGCGAGGCGATCGGGATAAATGGCGGGAAGTGGAGATGATCTCTCCGATATCCGATCTATCCGCAATGCAGCGGCCGGCGTCGAGTGCAATTTTCGCAGTGCAGGGTCCTGCTATGTGCATATATCCGTTGCAATATTTGCATTTCTGTCATTTCCTGCCGTGGAGGAGCGGCGCTTGAAATCGCCGGTGGCGCAACCATCTGAGGAGCAAGACAGGACCATTTCCGCGCCAGGAACGGGAGCCCTCATGAAGCTTGTAGGCTTTTTCAATCGCGACGGCGGTACCTTCAAGACCACCGATATGCTGGCCTACGAGAAGAGGGCGGAAGCGGCTTTCCGCGACGCCGGGCATGATTTCGACGCGATCGTTTTCTCGGGAAAGGAAATCATCCCCGCCATGGAGCGGGCGGCCAAACGCGACGATATCGACGGCATCGTCGCCGGCGGCGGCGACGGCACGATTTCGGCAGCGGCCTCCATCGCCTGGAAAAATGGCATCGCGCTCGGCGTCGTGCCGGCCGGCACCATGAACCTCTTTGCCCGCTCGCTGCGCGTGCCGCTCGACATCTGGCAGGCGCTCGACGTGCTTGCATCAGGCGAGATCGACAATGTCGATATCGCCAGCGCCAACGGCCGCCCCTTCATCCACCAGTTTTCCGCAGGCTTGCATGCCCGCATGGTGCGCTACCGCAACGCCTATAGCTATCGCTCACGGCTGGGCAAGATCAGGGCAAGCGCGAAGGCCGCTCTCGGCGTGATCTTCAATCCCCCGGAATTCGAGGTCGAGTTCGAGGCGGCCGGCAGGCGCGAGCGCCGCAGGGTCTCGGCAGTCTCTGTCTCCAACAATCCCTTCGGCGAAAATGCGCTGCTTTATGCCGATAATCTGAGAAGCGGCGAGCTCGGCTTCTATACCGCCAATCCGCTGAAGCCGCTCGGTGTAGCCCGCCTCGCCATCGATATGCTGCGTGGCAAGGTGCGCGAGAATGCCGATGTCATGGTGATGCATCCGGCGGAAGTGCGCTTGCATTTCCCGAAACTGCGCTCCAAGGCCAATTGCGTCATGGACGGCGAGCTGCTGCCGCTCGAACGCGACGTCTTGATCCGTCTGCATCCCGGCGAACTGAAGGTTCTCGTCAAGCAGGGTCTGGCGGCTCAGATCGATGCGGACGAGCGCCGCGAACCCGCGGCGTAAAAGCCGGAGGCTTCAGAGACGCGGCAGGTAGGTGCGGTAATCGAAGTCGGAGACCGTACGCAGATGCGCCAGCGCTTCCTTGCGTTTGGTGTCGCCGTAGAGCGTCTGGTACCGGGTACCGAAGATATCGGCGATGAAACGCGAGGTGCGGAAGGTCTCGACCGCGCTCAGGAAATCATGCGTCAGTCGCGTCGTATTGGCGGGCGTGTGCACGGGCGTCGTCTCCTCACCGGGATCGAGCTCGCGGTCGAGCCCTGCGAGCATGCCGCCGAGGATCGCCGCCAGCAGCAGATAGGGATTGGCGTCGGCGCCGGCGACGCGATGCTCGATGCGTGCGGCCGGTCCATCCTTTTCGGGGATGCGGATTGCCGTGCCGCGATGGCCGTTGCTCCAGCTCAGATCGACGGGCGCGAAGGAACCCGGCTGAAAGCGTCGGTAGGAATTGGCGAAGGGGGCGAAGACCAGCTGCGCCTCGCGCATGCTGTCGAGCAGGCCTGCCGTAACCGATTTCAGCAGCTTCGGCTCGCCGCCTTTGGCATCGAGAATGTTGCGGCCTTGTTCGTCGATGACGCTTACATGCACATGCAGGCCGGAGCCGGCATGATCGGAATAGGGCTTGGCCATGCAGGTCGATTTCAGCCCGTGGCGGCGCGCCGCCTGTTCGGCGATGCGCTTCAAGTAGAGGCAGTCGTCGGCGGCCGCCAGCGCATTGGCGCGGTGCATGAGGTTGACCTCGAACTGACCGGGCCCGAATTCCGCTGTCGTCGCGTCCGCCGGCAGCCCCTGCGCCTTCGCATAGGCCCTCAGCGTCTGCAGATAGGCGTCAAGCGCATCGACGGCGCTCATGTCGTAGAGCTGGAAACCGTTCGGTTCGCCGCGATAGGTGAGGCTTTCGGGCGGGGAAGGGCGCCCGGTCTCGCGCCAGTCTCCCGACATCACGTAGAATTCCAATTCGGTCGCGACGACAGGCGTCAGTCCGCGCAGCCTGTAGCGCTCGACCATCGAGGCAAGGATCGCGCGCGGATCCATGAAGCTCGGCGTGCCGTCGAATTCGCACATAGTGGCCAGCACCTGCATGGAGCCCTCCGGCGCCCAGGGGATCGGCGCGAGGCTGCGGCGGTCGGGAACCACCATGCCGTCGGGATCGCCGATCGTCAGCGACAGACCGGTGATGTCGTCATTGTCGTCGCCCCAGATGTCCAGCGATTGCGTCGAGGTCGGCAGGCGGATTTCGCCGGCCCAGACCTTGCCTTCGCTGCCGGAAGGAAGCTGTTTGCCGCGCAGCTCGCCGTTCATGCCGACGATCAGGATCTCGAAACGCGGGTCTCCATCGGCCTTGCCGTCCATCCTGTCGTTCGCCATGACCTTGAAAATCCTCCGGGACAAGGCCAAGCTCCTAGCCCATCGAAAGCAGCCTTTCAATCCGCGAGGGTCTTTTACCAGTCATGCCCGATACTTACCCGCCCTCCAATCTTGCTGCTATCGACGCCGCGCACCATCTGCACCCCTTCGCCGACATGAAGAAGCTGAATGCCGAGGGAACGCGCATCATTCAGCGCGGCGAGGGCGTCTACATCTTCGATAGCCAAGGCAGGAAATATCTCGACGGCTTCGCCGGTCTCTGGTGCGTTAATATCGGTTACGGTCGCAGGGAGATTGCTGAGGCCGTCGCAAGGCAGATGAATGAACTGCCCTATTACAATACCTTCTTCGGCACGACCTCGATGACGGCGACGCTGCTAGCGCAGAAGGTTGCGTCCCATGCCGGCGAACGGTTCAACCATATCTTCTTCACCGGCTCCGGTTCGGAAGCGAACGACACCTGGTTTCGCATGGCCCGCGTCTATTGGAGCGCCCTCGGCAAGCCATCGAAGAAGATCGTGATCGCGAGGAAGAACGGCTATCACGGTTCGACCGTTGCCGGCGCCAGCCTCGGCGGCATGAAATACATGCACGAGCAGGGCGATCTGCCGATCCCGGGTATTGTCCATATCGGTCAGCCCTATTGGTACGGCGAGGGCGGCGATCTCTCGCCCGCCTTATTCGGCCTCAGGGTCGCGCGTGAGCTGGAAGCGAAGATCGATGAGCTCGGCGAAGAGAATGTCGCCGCCTTCGTCGCCGAACCGGTGCAAGGGGCTGCCGGCGTCATCATCCCACCTGAGACCTATTGGCCGGAGATCGACCGCATCTGCAAGGCGCGCAATATTCTGCTGGTAACCGACGAGGTGATCTGCGGTTTCGGCCGTCTCGGCGCCTGGTTCGGCCATCAGCATTTCGGCGTCGAGCCGGATCTCGCGCCGATCGCCAAGGGACTGTCTTCCGGCTATCTGCCGATCGGCGGCGTGCTCGTCAGCGACAAAATTGCCGACGTGCTGATCAACGAGGTCGGCGACTTCAACCACGGCTTCACTTATTCCGGCCATCCGGTCTGCGCCGCCGCCGCACTCGAAAACCTGCGCATCATCGAAGAGGAGAGAATGGTCGAGCGCGTGCGCGACGATATCGGTCCCTATTTCGGCAAGGCCTGGGCAGCGCTCGCCGAACACGATCTTGTCGGCGAGGCAGTCAGCATCGGCCTGATGGGCGGCCTGCAGCTTACTGCCGACAAGAGCGCGCGCAGCCGTTATGAAAAGCCCGATCAGGTCGGTACGCTGGTGCGCAACCACGCACTGGCGAACGGCCTCGTGCTGCGCGCCACCGGCGACCGTATGCTAGCCTCGCCACCGCTCGTCATCAGCCACGCCGAGGTGGACGAGATGGCGAGGATCACGAGGTTGGCGTTGGATGCGGCCTGGAAGGAGATGAAATCCTGATTTCGTTCAGCCCGGCTGGTTGATCCAGGCATAGCCAAAGCGATAGCTGTCCTTGCCGCGGCCGTAGAAATAGGGAACGTCGATCACCGACATCCCAGGCGCGGAGGCGCCGAGATTGCCCTGGAGCCATTGCGCCATATCAGGCGGCAGCGCTTCGCTGCCTCCGTTCGGCGGTATCAGCCAGACAAGGAGAAGCGGTCGCCGGCCGGTCAGATCCGGATGGAAGCCGGGATAATCGACGGAGAGGACCGGCACCCCGGGAATATCCTGCCTGAGATTGCCGGCAAGCAGGCTGTCGCCGGCAAGAATTGCCGCCGGTTCCGCCTGTTGGCGCAGGTTTCCCAGCATCGTAGCATAGGGTCTGTTCAATCGTTCGTAATGACCGGTGAAGCGTGCCGCCGCGACGCTGCCGTAAAGGGCGGCCGGCACGCCGATCATGATGATTGCGACGACGGGCATGAAGCGCCGGAATGCCTCGTCGGTTTCCGCGCCCGCCGCCTCGATCTTGAGGCAAAGATAGAGCGGCACGATGAAGAGCATCGGCACCAGCCAGCGATCCTTGATGCCGGCCGCGCCGCCGAAGACGATCAAAAACAAAATGCCGATGACGAAGACAAGCATCATCCGCTCGAGAAGCCCGGTCCATTCCGATCGAGCGGCGAACGCTGCGCGAAGCTTCTTGCCGAAGACAATCGCGAACACCGCCACGGTCAATCCAGCGAAGCTGATGACCGAGAGAGCGAGCGAGCCGATGCCCATGGCGACCTGCATGGAATAACTCGCATGGCCGCTCGCGGTCATCTTCTCCAGCGTGCGCGCGGTTGCGAAATGGAGATTGTCCTTGAGCCAGAAGAGATGCGGCAGGATGATGACGAGCGCCACGACCGCGGTCAGCGCCAGCCGCCGGTCGAAGATCCGCGGCCGCAGGCGTGCATCAGCCAGCGCGGCAATCAGGGCCGCCGCCGGCAGGATGGCGAAATTATACTTGGCAAGCAGGCCGAAACCGATGCCGATACCTGCAATCAGATAGGAGGCGAGGCTTGGCTGCTTCAGGCTGCGGACGAAGCCGTAGAAGAAGATGCTGGCTGAAAAGAAGACGGCGACCGTGTGCGTCAGGTCCCGCTGCATCTCGAAAACCATCTGCGGGATTGTGAGCAGCCCGAGTGTTGCGATCGCCACGAGCGCCTTGTCGCGCAGGACGAGCCGCGCCGTCAGGCCATACAGCAGATAGGAGGTGAACAGCAGAAGGTTCTTGACGACGGACAGGGCGGCAAGCGAGACGCCGGCAAACTGGAAGACGGCATATTGCAGCCAATTGTAGAAGGGCGGCTGCGGGCCATAACCGGCGGCGAGCCATTGCGAGCGAAAGGCCTGCTCGGCCTCGTCGAGATCGAGCGAATGCGATGTCGCCAGCCTCACACCGATCTGAAGGACGAAATAGGCGGCCAGCAAGATGAAAATCCACCTGACGTCACGAAGGCTCGTCTCGCTCATCTATCTCGCTCCCGGCCGAACCCAGGCATAACCGAGTGCGAAATTATCGCCCTGGCGGCCGAAATGATAGGGAAGCGACAAGGCGCCGATCTCCTGCGGTGCGATATCGGCCGCCGCCAGCGCCGACGAAAATCGCTCCGGCATGACCGCATCCGCGGCCGTCGCCGTCTTCTTGCCGCGCCAGACGATGAGCACCGGCCCGTCCGATGTCGCATAGGCCGGAATGCCGGGTGCGGGGAAATCCGGGATCACCACGGGCAAGTCAGGAAACTGCAGGCGCATGTTGCCGCCGACATAGGTATCCGAGGCGATCACCAGCGCAGGTTCGGCCTGCCGCGTCATATCGTGCGCGAGATCGGCCATCGGCACATTAGGCCTGCTGTAGGTGCCGATCAGCCCGGCGCCGACGACGCGGAAGCCGAGCGCGACCAGGACGCAGGCCATCAGCACCGGCACGACGGGCCGGAAGCGGCGCAGCCCGGCGGAAAGGTCGAGCCCGGCCGCCTGCATCTTTGCCAGGAAGTAGATCGGCAGCACGAGCAGGAACGGGTCGAGCCAGCGTTCACGCACTGTCGTGGAGCCGGTGAACAGCACGATCAGAAGAATGCCGGCGAGGCTCGCGAGCATCATTCGCTCCAGCATCCCCGTCCAGCGGTTTCCGGATGAGAGCGCCCGGAGGAAATCGCGGCGGAAGGCGGCGGCGAAAATGGCGACGGGCAGCGCTGCAAAGGCGATGATGGCGATGAGAAAGGCAAGAATGCCTTTGCCGATTCGCAAGGCGCCGGCCGGTTCATTGCCCGCGGCCATCTTGACCAGAGTATCGGAGGAGGCGAATTCGAGGTTGCTCCGCAGCCAGATCGCATGCGGCAACACGATGACGAGCGCGACGGCGATCGCCGCCAGGATACGCCAGTCCAGCGCCCTGCGCCGCCATTCGGCATCGGGCAGGATGGCGATCAGCGCCACGGCGGGCATCAGCGCAAAATTATATTTCGAGATCAGCCCGATGCCCGTGGCGAGTCCGAGCAGGAGGTAGCTGCCGATGCCGGGTCGCTCGAGCGTTCGGAAGAGGCCGTAGAGGAAGAGCGAGCTTGCAAAGAGCAGCGCCGTCGTATGGGTCAGATCCTGCTGCGCCATATAGGAGACCTGGGGCAGGGTGATCAGCGCCATCATCCCGACGGCGGCAAGCTTCTGGTCCTTCAGTGCCTCGCGCCCGGCAAGGCCGTAAAAGAGGTAACACAGGAAGAGCAGGATGTTCTTCGGGATGATAAGCGCGCTCATCGACAAGCCGGTCACCGAAACGACGGCATATTGCATCCAGTTGTAGAAGGGCGGCTGCGGACCGTAGCCCGCCAGCAGATATTGCGAGAAGAAGGACTGCTCGGCCTCGTCGAGCTCCAGCGCGTGCGGGAGCGCCAGTCGCAGCGCGATGTTCAGCACGAAATAGGCTGCAAGCAGCAGCGCCGCGGTTCTGATCGTCCTCGTCGCGCGGTCAAGCATCGTGCTGCCGGTTTACGCTTGGCTTTGATCGTCGAAGATCTGCCGCACGATATAGTTCGGGGAGGCATCGTCACGATAATAGGTGCGCGCGATCATTTCCGCCAGAATGCCGGTGGTGATCATCTGCACCGACGAAAGCAGCAGCACGACGCCGACCATCAGCATCGGGCGTGTGCCGATATCGTTGCCCAGGATGAACTTGTCGAAGCCGAGATAGAGCAGGATCAATATGGCAACCGCGCCGAGACCGAGACCGAGCGAGCCGAAGAAATGGCCGGGCCTTGCCTTGTAGCGCATGAAGAACATGACCGACAGCAGGTCGAGGATGACGCGGAATGTGCGCGAGATGCCGTACTTCGAAACGCCGTGCTCGCGAGCATGGTGGGTGACGGCCATCTCGCCGATGCGCGAGCTCGGGACGACACCGGCCACCCAGGCCGGGATGAAGCGGTGCATTTCACCCATCAGCTTCACCTGCTTGATGATCGAGGCCCGGTAGATCTTCAGGCTGCAGCCGTAATCATGCAGCTTGACGCCGGTGATGCGACCGATCAGGTAGTTGGCGCACCATGACGGAATCTTGCGTAGGAACAGGCCGTCCTTGCGGTTCTTGCGCCAGCCGACCAGGAGGTCGAGTTGGCGCCGCTCCAGCTCGGAGACCATCGCAGGGATATCCTTCGGGTCGTTCTGCAGATCGCCGTCCATCGTCGCGATCAGCCGGCCGCGGGCGGTATCGATGCCGGCCTGCATGGCGGCGGTCTGGCCGAAGTTGCGCTGCAGCTCGACGATCCGGAGCGCCAGGCCCTCGCGGCCGACGAATCTGCGGGCGTTGACGAGCGTCGCATCCGTGCTGCCGTCGTCGACGAGGATCAGTTCCCAGCGATGCGGATACTCGGCCATCGCCGCAACGATGCGCTCGACCAGCGGACCGACGCTTTCCTCTTCGTTGAAAACGGGCACGACCAGCGACAGCTCGAGCGATTGTACCGGATCATTCGTGCCGCGAATGGGCTCTACCGTTGTCTGCAACTTTGCATCTCCAAAAGGCCGGGCGGCCTTGCAATCTTACTGCCGCCACCGCGCTTGCGGAAGCCTACTACATGAAGTGTCCGGCCGTTGCCAGCGGGCAATGCCGCTTTCCCCGCAATCGGCCGACTTGCCGCAACCCTACTTCGCGCCGCCTTCGACCCAGGAATACCCAATCGAGAACGTATGTTTGCCGTCACCGAAAAGATAGGGAAGGGTCAGCGTCTTCACCTCCTGCAGATGAATACCCGATTTCACGAGATCATCGGCAAAGTCGGGAGAAATGGTGGGGTCATTTGCGGTTTCTCCGCGCCAGACGACGAGCACAGGACCCTTCGCAGCCGCATATTCAGGTACCCCGGGGCCTGGAAAGAACGGGATCACGACGGGAACGTCGGGGAATTCCAGCTTCATGTTGCCGGCCACGAACTTGGTTCCCGCCACGATGAGCACCGGCTTGCGGGTCGCGGTCAGTTCGGCCACGTAGCCGGAGAAGGGCACGTTCGTTCTCGTATAAACGCCGGTATATTGCATGGCGACGATCCTGAGCAGAAGGATCGCCAGGATGACGACCATGAAGACCGGCACCACAGGCCGGAAGCATGCAAGGCCGGCGGAAAGATCGAAGCCTGCGGTTTCCAGCTTCAGGAACAGATAGATCAGCAGGACGAGCAGGCACGGGTCGAGCCAGCGCTCATGGATATCGCTTGCGCCGGCGACGATGACGACACCGACGAAGGCAAGCAGGCTGACGATCATCATCCGCTCGATGACCCGGATCATCGGGCTGGACGCGGAAAGCGCATGGAAGAAATCCCGTCGGAAGGCTGCCGCGAAGAGAACGATCGACAACGCGACGAAGCCGAGGACGGCGATGACGAGGGACAACAGCCCCTGTCCGATACGGGGAAGGCCAGCGGCGGCCTCGTGCTCGGCGGTCATCCGCTCCATGGTCGGGGCCGAAGCGCTGAGGAGATTATCGGGCAGCCAGAGCGCATGCGGCAGAACGATCAGAATGGCGATTGCGAACGCCGGCAGCAGACGCCAGTCGATCAGCCGGCTGCGCCACTTTCGGTCCACCAGGACTGCGACGAAGGTGGCAAACGGCAGAATGGCGAAATTATATTTAGAGATGAGGCCGATGCCGGTGGCGATGCCGATGACGAGATAGCTGCCGATCGTCGGCTGCCGAAGTGTGCGAAAAAAGCCGAAGAGGAAGAGCGAGGTCGCAAACAGCAGGGCAACGGTGTGGGTCAGTTCGCGCTGCGCCATCAGCCCGACTTGTGGCAGGGTGATCAGGCTCAGCATGGCGATGGGCGGGAGCAGACGGCTCTTCAGCACCTCGCGGGCAGCAAGCCCATAGAACAGATAGCAGCCGAAGAGAATGATGTTCTTCGGAACCGAGAGCGCCCACATCGTGATCCCGGTGACCGAGACGATGGCGTATTGGATCCAGTTGTAGAAGGGCGGCTGCGGGCCGTAGCCGGCCAGAAGATATTGCGAGTAGAACGATTGTTCCGCCTCGTCGAGATCGAGCGTATGGGGCAATGCGATGCGGAGCACGATGTTCAGCAGGAAATAGACTGCCAGAAAAATGCTCGCGCTCGTAATGTTTCTGGTAATGCGCTCCAACATCGATCTCCAAGTCAAGCCGGCAAGGCGCCGTGATCTGTCGGTCTGCCGCGGCGGTTGTCTGCCTTAAAGCGATCTCGCCGCCGTCGCTTCAACTCCGCCGTTGTGCCCAACCTTCATTTCTCCTAAAACGCCTGGCAATGGAGCCGAGGCTCATGCCGACGCCAAGCGAGGATTGCCTACTACATGAAGAGTTCGATCGTTGAAAGCCAGCAGTCCTGGTTTATGCGCAATCGCATGACGGCGCTGACGGTCGTAATTGTCGCAGCCTATGCGCTCTTCGTGCAATGGTTCTGGGGTTGGCCCGTCATCATCAGCCAATGGGCCGATGTCGGGGCAGGCCCGGTGATCGGCGCGCTCGTGGCGTTGACGAGCACCTATTTCCTGCGCACCTGGCGCATCTACGACTATTTTCCCAAGGAAACTGCGGGCCGGTTCGCGACCCTCTTTCGCGTCACCCAGATCCACAATCTCCTGAACATCATGCTGCCCTTCCGCACCGGCGAGACCAGCTTTCCGCTGCTGATGCGCACCGAGTTCGGCATCCCGCTGACCCGCGGAACCTCAGCGCTCCTGGTGATGCGGCTGCTCGACCTGCACGCCCTGCTGGCGGCGGCCGGCATCGGCTTTGCGCTCGCCGCGGCCGATGCGCTCGTCGCGTGGTCGCTTTGGGCGGTCTTCCTGCTGCTGCCGGTCGCAGCCTTCGCTGCACGCAAGCCGCTTCTGCGGGTCGCCGCCAGGCTGTTGCCTGATAAGGCGCAGAAATTCGTGGTCGAAATCGAAAACGGGCTGCCGCTCGATGCCGCGGCCTTTGCGCGCGCTTGGGCGATGACCATCGTCAACTGGCTGGTGAAGGTGATCGTGCTCGCTTGGGCGCTCGGCCTAATGGGTGTGTTGCCGATGGCGGCAAGCTTCGGCGGCGCGCTCGGCGGCGAACTCTCCTCTGTTCTGCCGGTGCACGCGCCGGGCGGCGTCGGCACCTATCCGGCCGGTATCACCGCCGGCGCCATTGCGCTCGGAGCCTCGAGCGAGCGGATGGCTCTGGCTGCGCTGGCGCAGGCAAGCGTCAATGCGCATCTCTTGATCATCGTCTCGGCGCTGACGGGCACCGCAATCTCACTGCCGCTCGGGCGCCGCGGCAAGCTCTGAAATCCGTTTTCGCAGAAAGGCCTGCTCCGGCTCCTGCCGGCAGAGCGACAGCGCCGTTTGATAGGCAGCGATCGCCTCTTCGGTGCGATCGAGCCTGCGCAGGAAATCGGCGCGCGCCGAATGGACGAGGTGATAGGCCTTGAGTTCCTGGCGCCCAAGAATGGCATCGATCAGATCCAGTCCCTTTGCCGGCCCTTCCGCCATGGCGATTGCAACGGCGCGGTTGAGTTCCACGATCGGCGATGGCTGCGCCGCCAGCAGCAGATCGTAGTAGAACGCGATCCGCCGCCAGTCGGTCTTTTCGGCGGTCGGCGCCCTGGCGTGCTCGGCAGCGATCGCTGCCTGCACCGTATAGGCGCCGAGCTCTGCCGCCCGCATCGCTTCGGCGAGCAGCGCCAGGCCTTCCGCGATTTTTGCATGGTCCCAGAGCGAGCGGTCCTGGTCGGCAAGCAGCACCAGCGACCCCTGCTCTTTGCTGCGTGCCAGGCGGCGGGACTCCTGCAGCAGCATCAGCGCCAGCAGACCGCTTGCGTCGGGATGTGGCAGCAGCGTCAGAAGCAGCCGCGCCAGCCTAATCGCCTCGGCGGTCAGGTCGGCGCGAACCACGTCTATACCTGACGAGGCGGAATAACCCTCGTTGAAGACGAGATAGATGACGTGCAGCACCTGATCGAGCCGCTGAGGCAGTGCGTCGCGGTCCGGCACTTCGTAGGGAATCTTCGCCGACCGAATCCTGTTCTTGGCGCGGACGATCCGCTGGGCGACCGTCGGCGCCGGAACGAGAAAGGCATGGGCGATCTCTTCGGTGGTCAATCCGCAGATTTCCCGCAGCGCCATCGCCGTCTGCGCGTCGGCGGGAATAGCGGGATGGCAGCAGGTGAAAATCAGCCGCAGCATGTCGTCTTCGATCGCTTCCATATCGCCGATCTCCGTTTCGTCGACGCTGTAGAGGCTGTCCTCGATGTGCTGCTGCGAGGCATCGAAGCGCGCTCGCCGCCGGATGGTGTCGATCGCCTTGAAACGTCCCGTTGAGACGAGCCAGGCGAACGGGTTACCGGGGATGCCATCCGTCGGCCATGTCCGGGCGGCCGCGGCAAAGGCATCCTGAAGCGCTTCCTCCGCCCGATCGAAATCTCCGAGCAGGCGGATTAGCGTCGCCAGCACCCGGCGCGAATGCTGTCGATAGAGGTCCTCGATCACCCGTTCCAAGTGCCTATCCTCACTGTGGCAGGGTGAGCGTTCTCACCGGCCGCAATTCGATCGCCCCGACCCGGACGCTTGGAATGCCCGCGACGACTTTGCGCGCCTCTTCGAGATCGGCGGCCTCGATGATGTAGATGCCGGCCAGATGTTCCTTTGTCTCGACATAGGGGCCGTCGGTCGAAGACAGAATGCCATGGCGCACTCTCAGCACCGAGGCGCTGTCAGGACCTTCCAATGCATCGGAATGGATCATGATGCCTTTGTGCTCGAGCTCCTCGTCATAGCGGAAATGCGCCCTCACGAGCTCATCGCCCTCGGCCTGGCTGAGTGTGCTGTCCGCGTCGGCGGGATTATAGATGAGGCAGACGAAGCGCATGGCTATTTCCCATCCTTGATCGAATAGGCCGGCCGGATTTCGATCGATGCATATTTGAGGATCGGGAAGGTGGAAATGATCGACTGTGCTTCCGCCATATTCTTGGCCTCGATCACCACGAAGCCGCCGAGATGCTCCTTGGTTTCGGCGAAGGGACCATCTGTGGCGGCGACGGAGCCGTTGCGAACCCTAAGCGTCACGGCCTGTTCCGGCTCATAGAGCGCCAGCGCGCTCAACATATGACCGCTGTCGCGCCAGTGGTCGTCACTGACGATGCATTCCTGCGTAACGGCCTCCCACTCCTCACGGGTGACACGTTTGCTCTTTTCGGTATCGAACCAGATCTGACCCAGAAACTTCATGATATGACCTCCTCAGCCGAATTCGTGTATTGGCCGCACTTCGATAGCGCCGAGCATAGCGAGCGGGATGCCGGCCGCAACGAGGATTGCTTCATTGAGATCCTTGGCCTCGATCAGGATGAAGCCGCCGAGCGCTTCCTTCGTCTCGGCGAAAGGACCGTCCGTCACTGACGTCTCACCGCTTCGTACCCGGACGGTCACCGCCGATGTCGGCGGCTGCAGCGCATGGGCGACGATCAGATGCCCGCTTTCGGCAAGCGCCTTGTCATAGTTGAGTGAGTCCGTGCCGAGTTCGGCCTTTTCCTCTTTCGTCCTGGCGCCGAGCACTGCGCCATCGAACCAGACCTGACAGAGATATTTCATCGCGGACAGCCTCCTTGTGCGTGTTCAACAACCCTGGACGACCGAGCCGCACGCATTTCGACAGCGGCGGAAAAAAATCTTTTGTGCCGGTCCGGCGTCGAAATCGCAAGACAGCACTCGACAACGCTTCGTCGAAACCTGTCGAGGAGAATGGCAATGAGTATTCTTGAAATCGCACTGGCAAGCCAGATCTGGGCGCGGCGCCATGAGAAGCGCGCGTTGGCATTCGACGAAAGCGGTGGCCTGAAGGCCCTTCTGCGCGTCGCTTTCATCTTCGTCGCTTTTACCCTGTTGATTGCAGTGCTGAATATTGCTGCCGGCAGGCCGCAGATGCCTGCCCAGAGTTCGGCGCCTGTCCTGACGGGCCGATGAAGAAACGGCCTATTGGAAGGCCGTTTCGAAGAAGCTGCGAAGTTTGCGCGAATGCAGCGCTTCCTTCGGCATGGCGGCCAGCTTCTGGACGGCACGGATGCCGATCTGAAGATGCTGGTTCACCTGCGTGCGGTAGAAGGCCGTCGCCATGCCAGGCAGCTTCAACTCGCCGTGCAGCGGTTTGTCGGAGACGCAGAGCAGCGTGCCGTAGGGCACACGAAAGCGGAAGCCGTTGGCGGCGATCGTGGCCGATTCCATGTCGAGCGCGATGGCGCGCGCCTGGGACAGCCGCTTCACCGGCCCTCGCTGGTCGCGCAGTTCCCAGTTGCGGTTGTCGATCGTGCCGACTGTGCCGGTGCGCATGATGCGCTTCAGCTCGAAACCCTCGTAACCGGTGATTTCGGCCACGGCCGCTTCCAGCGCCACCTGCACTTCGGCCAGCGCCGGAATCGGCACCCACACCGGCAGGTCGTCGTCGAGAACATGGTCCTCGCGCATATAGGCATGGGCGAGAACGTAATCGCCGAGCCGCTGGCTGTTGCGCAGGCCGGCGCAGTGGCCGAGCATCAGCCAGGCATGCGGGCGCAGCACGGCGACGTGGTCGGTGATCGTCTTGGCGTTGGAGGGGCCGACGCCGATATTGATCATGGTGATCCCGGCATGGCCCTTTTTCTTCAGATGATAGGCTGGCATCTGCGGCAGGCGGGTCAGTGTAGCATCCGTTTGCGGCACGCTCGAGCCGGGCAGGGTGACGATGTTGCCGGGCTCGACGAAGGCCGTGTAGCCATCGCCGCCCTGCGCCATCAGCTTGCGCGCCCAACTGCAGAATTCGTCGATATAGAACTGGTAGTTCGTAAACAGAACGAAGTTTTGGAAATGCTCGGCATGCGTCGCCGTATAATGCGACAGCCGGGCGAGGGAATAGTCGATGCGCTGCGCGGTGAATGGCGCAAGCGGCGAGGGCTCTCCCGGCGGCGGAATATATTCGCCGTTGGCGATCTCGTCGTCGGTGGTGTTAAGATCGGGCGTATCGAAGATATCGCGCATTGGAACGTCGACGAAGGCTGAGGCCGATGCTTCGACATGCGCGCCCTCGCCGAAGGCGAAGTGCAGCGGAATCGGCGTCGAGGATTCCGAGACGACGATCGGAACATTGTGGCTCCGTATCAAAAGCGACAGCTGCTCCTTCAGGTAATGCTTGAAGAGCTTCGGCCGGGTGACCGTCGTCGTGTAGATGCCGGGCGCCGTGACATGGCCGTAGGAGAGGCGCGAATCGACATGGCCGAAGCTCGTCGTCTCGATGCTGACCTGCGGATAGAAGGCGCGGTAGCGCGAGGCGATCGGAGCGCCCTGGGCAAGGTCGGTGAAGCTCTGGATCAGGAACGCCGTATTGCGTTCATAAAGCGCTGTCAGCGTCTCGACGGCCTTGGCCGGATCATCGAAACTCTCGGGCTGGAAAGGAGGCGGAGAGGATATGTCGAGGGGCGACAGAGGGGAGATTCGTTTGTTCATGACGCATTATAGAGAGTTGTTTTTGACAAGCAAACGACGCGCGCCGGCGGAATCCGATTTTTTATCTTCTCGCGAGTCTGATGCCGGTCACCGCACCGTGGGTGCGCAGAAGGTTCCGCTTCTCTCCAGGCAGGTATAGCTCGCACCGAAATGCGACTGCGTGCCGCCGCCGCCATTGTGCACGACGACCGCCGAAAATGTGACGGCGAAGATCGCCGCGAACAGCGTGATGATGGTGAAACGTCTTGCCAGAATATAGAAGTTCATCCCAGGCCCCCGATACGCAACCTAACCGTGACATGAGTTTTGCCACACCTCGGCTGAACGAGTGCTGAGATGCCGGTTCATCCGCCGTTCAGCTTGCGGGGCAGTTCGGGCGATTGCAGTGAGGATCGGCAAGCCGGAGAAGGCTTTGAGGCACGCCGGCATTTCGGCCGGCATGATTAGATGTTTGGGATGATTGTTGCGTCGGCCTTAGCGCGTCAGAGCCGCGTCCAGGTCTGCGTCTTGCAGAGGATATTCATCACGCAGCCCTGCATCTTCAGTGAATTGCCGGAAATCTTTCCTGAGCCGCTATAGGTCTTGTCGGCGGCGGGGTCGGTGATCTCACCGGCATAGCTGCCGCCGGTCCCGGCGAGGGTGCCGATCTTGCGGCCGGTATATTTGCCGGTTTTCAGCGTCACGCAATAACTCCCGCCGCAGGCGGCAATCACCGCCGTTTCGCCGGAAGCCGTCTTCCACTTGCCGACGATAGGTTCCTCGGCATGGGCTGTACCCGCGATCACGGCGATAGCGCCGGCAAGAATGAGACTGCGGATCATCTTTTCCTCCCTGATGTCCTCTGACCGGTCGCAAAAATAACTGACGCGAACGTAAAGGTAAATAGAGCCGGCTGTCCGTTCGCCGCTAGCTGAAAGCAGCCGAAAAGCCGACCGTAGAGCTTTTAAACCCGTCACCTGCTGATTTCATGATGAATGATCCGTTTATTTGGGAATCTGAATTTTTTGTAAAATTTGAGCGAAAATGCTTAAATCCCAGGGAATCCGATGTTTAACAAAAACCCAATTTTACCAAGCGTTTGCAGTTTGTTTGTCTCAAATTAATCATGCATTTTAGGCGTTTTTTGAAAGCCCTTTGGCATAGTCAAGCCATCAGACGAGCGGGGCCAAACCCGCCGGACCGGAAGGGCCGCAAAGCCGCGATAGACGGCAGGGTCCGAAGGTAAAACAGGGTAAGTCATAAACAGGCTAACAGGGATAAAACCGATGGCACGCTTTGAAATGCACAATGCTGAAACGGCCACCATGGGTGGCGACAACAACAGCGCCGATGTCTTCTGCGAAATGGGTCTGATGTACGCAACCGGCCGCGGCTGCGCCGTCGATCTCGTTGCCGCCCACAAGTGGCTGAACATCGCCGCGATCAAGGGCAACGACCGCGCCGCCGAGCTTCGCGCCGACGTGGCCGCCGCTATGAACAAGATGCAGCTCGTGGAAGCACTGCGCGCTGCCCGCGAATGGATGACGGTTCACTAACGCATCGACCGAAAATCTGAAGCGATTTCAGTCGGAATAATACCCCAATTCGACGTGTTGGAGCGCCGCGTGTCCAAAAGGACCTACGGCGCTCCAACAGACGTTTCTGAGGCTGTCGGTGTTGGGACGCCTCAGACGTCCTTTGTTGGACGAGGCGATACCTTGTCGATTGCAACGACACCTTGGAGATCAAAAACATGGCGCTCAAGCGAATGGACAATGTGGGAATCGTCGTCGAAGACCTCGGAGAGGCGATTGATTTCTTTCGCGAACTCGGCCTCGAATTCGAAGGGCGGGCCACGGTCGAAGGTGAATGGGCCGGACGGATCACCGGACTGGGCGATCAGCGTGTCGAGATTGCCATGATGCGCACACCGGACGGCCACAGCCGGCTCGAGCTCTCCCGCTTCCTGGCGCCTGATGTCGTCGCAGATCACCGGAACGCCCCGGTCAACGCCCTCGGCTACCTCCGCGTCATGTTCGCAGTGGATGACATTGACGAGACGCTTGAAAGGCTCCGCAGGCGCGGCGCGCAGCTCGTAGGGGAGGTCGTTCAATATAAGGACGCCTATCGGCTCTGCTATATCCGCGGACCTGAAGGGATTCTGATCGGCCTCGCCCAGGAACTCAGCTGACGCAATACGCAGGCAAATGCCGAAGACCTGACCATGTCGGCGATCGGGCAGAATGACAACCTCAGGCGAGCGTTTTCAGGACCTGCGGCAGCGCTTCCTCGAACAGCGCCATCTCAGCCTCCGGTCCGACGCTGACGCGGATGCAGCGATTGAGCGGCGCAACGCCCGGCATGCGGATGAAGATGCCGTGCTCCATCAAGCCATCGACGATCGCCCGCGCATGGGCGCCGTCGCGGCCGGTATCGATCGCCACGAAATTCGTCGCCGAGGGCAGCGGCTCAAGACCGTTTGCCCGGGCGATGCGGCCGATCCGCTCCCGTGCTGCATGGATTTTCCCGACCACCTCGGCCAGATAAGCCTGGTCCTTGAGCGCGGCCAGCGCTGCGGCCGTCGCCAGCCGGTTCATGCCGAAATGATTGCGGATCTTGTCGAAGGCCTGCGCCGTGCCTGAGGTCGAGATCACGTAGCCGGTGCGGGAGCCGGCAAGCCCGTAAGCCTTGGAAAAGGTGCGGGTGCGCACGATGTTCGGCAACTCGATGAGCGAAGCGATCGACGGCAGCGAATGTGCCGGCCCGGTTTCGCTATAGGCTTCGTCCAGCACCATCATCGTGGTCTCGGGCAGCGCCCGGGCGAAAGCGACAATGCTGTCGGCGTCCCACCAGCTTCCCATCGGATTGTCGGGATTGGCGAAATAGACGAGGGGCGCATTCTCGCGCCTGACCGCGTCGAGCAGCCCGTCGAGATCCTCGCGGTCGTTTGCGTAGGGGACGGTCACCAGCCGGCCGCCAAAACCGGCGACATGGAAATTGAATGTCGGATAGGCGCCGAGCGAGGTAACGACGGGCGCCCCCGGCTCGATCACCAGCCGGACGATCTGGCCGAGCAATTCGTCAATGCCGCCGGCGATGGCGATATTGGCGGCCGTCACACCAAGATGCGCGCCAAGCGCTTCCCTCAGCGCGAAATTTTCCGGGTCGTTGTATTTCCAGATGTCGCGTGCCTCTTCGCGCATCGCGGCAAGCACGGAGGGGGCCGGGCCGAAGCCGTTCTCATTGGCGCCGATGCGCGCCAGAACGGCACGTCCGCGCTGGCGTTCGATGGCCTCGGGGCCGACAAAGGGAACTGTGGAGGGCAGGCCGCTGATAAGGGGCGTGAAGCGCGAGAAGGCGGACATGCGAAGGCGGTTTCCCGGACATGTTGAGATCAGGCGCAACAATAGGCCCGGGCACGGCCAAGGCAAGCAAGATTATTCCGCAACCACAGCAGCCCGGCCCGCCTATTCAAACGCGGCAGGGACGGCGAGCGCTTTGAATCGCCGCCTGATTTCGTCTTCGATCGACGACTTATGCGAGACTGGCCGCCGGCCTCGTCTCGCGGAACATCGGTGCACGCCGGGCGTCGATCGCTTCCATATTGCCGACAAGGAAATCGGCGCGCACGACGCGGCGCAGAACCTCGGGGTCCAGGAGGTTGATGAACCTTACGCCGATGCGTTCTTTATTGCGATAGACCTCGGCGCAACCGATGCGATAGGCCAGGCCGAGAATGTTGAGATAATAATGTTTCGGCAGACCAGCCGTGGTCGAGACAATGAACGTCGCACCGCCCTGCGATATGTCGATGATCTCGGCGCTTCGCATCGAGACGCCGGTGAGGCACGGCCGGACGGCGACGATACGGGCCGGGCGCTTGACGTTGAACTCTTCCCAGCGCAGGTCGTAAATGGCGGACTTGACCGTTGCAAGGTGTGTGGCGCGGAGCATAGTCATCTTACATTCTCCGTCAGACAGGGCACAATTGGGGGTTCTTGCTCTGGAGCAAGCTGATCTTGCTTCAGCCACGGTCACATGAATGTTTTGCACATTCGTCAAATATAAAAAGACAATTTTAACGAGTTCAAATTTTGTTTCCATGCGGGACGCCGAATGTTCACAATCGGCACGCAGACTGTGCTGCCAAAACGCATTACGGACTGTGCCCCGACCGATTTCGGCGCAGTTTTCCCGAACTCTTTCAATGGCCGGGCGTTCTGCCTAAAGCATGTCGCCCAAAAGTGTCATCGGTTTTGCGGTAACGACATGCGTAAAAACAAACACCGAAAGCGCAAGGAGCGAATCTGAAAGATCGCGACGCGCTTTCGATCGATGAAGCGAGGGCGCTTCGATGACGACAGCGAGGAGTTGAAGATGACCGACATCAGAATCCCCGGGAAATCATGGGTCGTAGTCTGCAATGGAGCCAAGGCCCTGATTATGCAGAATGCCGGCGATGCCCAGCTGATGAACCTGAAGGTGTTGGAAACCCTGACGCAGCCGAACGAGCCCGATCGCGAGCTCGGCACCGACAAGCCTGGCCGCAGCCATGCCGCTGATGGATGGAGCCGCAGCGCTGTCGAAGAGACCAGCTGGCAGGAGCAGGCCGAAGCGCAATTTCTGAAACATGTGGCGGAGCGAATGGACGAGCTGACGCAGGCAAAGGATGCGCGCCGTATCGTCCTCATCGCGCCGCCGAAGGCGCTCGGCACCCTGCGGCCGGCGCTGAGCGCCGAGACGCAGGCAGCGATATTAGCGGAATTGGCGAAAGACTATACCAATCTGCCGATCGACGAGATCGAGCGGCATCTCGCCGCGTGATGAAACCAACCGGTGAGCTAACGCGGGCCCGGTGGCCCGCATTTCTTGTTCGCTTCAGACCAACGGCCTCTCTCCGGCAAACAGATCTTCATGATCGGCAAACAATGTGGCCAGGCGATCGATGACCGTCCTGACTTCAGGCCTTTGCCGCTCGTCGTCATGCGCGACGATCCACATCTCGTAGGTCAATTCATCGATGATAGGCCCGGCGCGGACGAGCTTGCGCTCCCGGTCGCCGATGAAACAGGGCATCACGCCGCGGCCGGCGCCGCCTCGGATCAGGTAAAAGAGCATATGCGGCGTGTTCGTCCAGCTGGTGATCCAATAATCCGGCTGTTCGAAAGTCCACTTGTCCGCCGGTGTGATGGCGATGTCCGTTCCGAGCGAGATCCAGTTGCAATTGGTCTCGTCATAATCGGCTGCCTGATAAACCGCATGCGCGACGTTGACTGAACGGCGGATCGCGACGTTGCCGCTGTCCGGCCGGCTGTGGCGAATGGCGATATGCGCCTCGCGATAGGTGAAATCGACACTCGCGTCACGGGTCTTGTAGCACATGCGAAAGCAGTCTTTCGGCGTCCAGACGCTGGCCAGGTGGTCGGCGATGAAGCGCGACGTCCAGCTGTCGACGACTGTCGACACAATCGGCAGCGTCAGAACTTCACCGCGCCAGTCGGAGATCGCCCGCGCCGCATCCTGCATCAGCCGGACGCGATCGAGCAGCTCCTGGCCGTCCTTGGCAAGCAGGTAGCCTGTGGGGCCGCGGTTGAACAGCGACCGGCCGGTCACCCGTTCGAGTCCCAGCATGCGCCGGCCGATCGTCGGCGCACTGAGCCCCGTCCGCGCCGCCGCTGCCGAAAGCCCGCCGCCGGTCGCGACATGGAAGAAAAGCTGCAGATCGTCCCAGCTCGCCTCTTTCATGGATGAAAACCCCCTTTCCTCCATGCCTCTACATAGCGAGGGCGTGAAGGCCTAGCTCAACTACTCCAGCAATAGATGGAGGATAGGCAATGCTTCTCAACTGGGTAGTTCTCTTCAACGAAGTCGCGTCCCGCAATTACCGGGTGCGCCGCGATCCCATGGCCGATCCGCTCGATGGCCCGGAATGGCGCGGACTTCTCTGGATCATACCGATCATTGCGCATCTCTCGGCAAGAAGAGGCGAGACGAGGAGGCCGCGCCACGATCGGGCGGCGATTGGAAGACGCCTCAGTTTTCGAAGCTCAGTCGTAGCACGTGGTGCAGGAATTCCGGATTGAGCAGCATGTTGAAGCTGATCGTCACCAGTTCGTTCTCGCGTTTGACCACGGTGGCGCCGATCTCGTCATGGATGCCGAGTATTTCGAGAAAGAAATGGCTCGGCATCTCCAGGCTCGGACTGACTTCGAGCACCGCGCCGGCAAGCGTGATCGTGCGGATCAGGCAGCGCACCTGCGTCCCGGTGCTGAGGTGATGGCCGACGAAGATGATATTGCCGGGCCTGTCGAGGTGAAACTCCCTGTAGGCACGTTCCGGCTTGGGGTGTTCTGTGTCGAGGTGCATCTGAAAGGCCCTTTTAGCCTCCGCTCATCGTAGGCAGAGAATAATGCAAGAGTGCTGACGATTGCTGAAGATCATCGTTAAGATTGAAGGCTGTTGCCAAGAATCGCTGGAAATCGCACCGATTTCGGCCAGATCTGCTCCAAATTCGCGCAATTCCGCGGGCAGCCGCGTCATTCTTGACATGCAGACGGCGATCGCGCATACAAAACCCCGGTTCGAGGCACCGGCCGCTCGCGGATGAAAATCCATGGTGAAGCCCTCGCGATCATGGTCACGGCCCCTTGTGCATGCTGACTGACGGCAATGCGAGCTCCCATTGACAGTCGAAGAGCATGCCTTGCGAAGGCTCACTCCATGACGACCTATCCCGGCATTGAAGAACTGAAGGCCCAGGCTAAGCGCCTGCGCCAGGCGATGAACGATCGCGGCACCGCGCTGACCCACAGTGCGGCCTTGGAAATGATCGCCCGCCAGCATGGCGTGCGTGACTGGAACACGCTGGCCGCTCTGGCGGCAAAGCCCAATGCGGCTGCGAAGACGCCGCTCATCGTCGGCGCCCATATTCGCGGCCGCTATCTCAATCAGCCGTTCACTGGCGAAATCCTCTCGCTTTCGGCTCTGCCGGGCGGCCTCCACCGGATCACCATCCATTTCGACGAAGCGGTTGACGTGGTCACCTTCGAGAGCTTTTCAGCCTTTCGGCGGCGCGTGACTGCGCAGATCGATGGCGACGGCGTCTCCCCCAGGAAGACCTCGAACGGCGTGCCTCATCTGGTGCTCGATCTCTGATTTGCTCCTCATCCTTTCCAGGCTGCCCGCATGCGCTTGTTCAAGCCGCAGCGGATGTCGCCCGATATCGCACGGATTTCCCCATGACCAATCCTTCCAAAGGCAATGCTTTCCTCACCGGCTGGCTGCCGGGCGTATTCATCAGGACTGCGGCGCCGATCGTCGCGATCACCACTGTCAACGGCCTCTTTGCTGTCGTCGACGCCTATTTCCTGGGCGCCTATGTCGGCCCCGATGCGCTCTCAGCCGTCAGCCTGATCTTCCCAGGGCTTATGCTGCTGGTCGCCCTGCAATCGCTCGTCTCGAACGGCATGGGAAGCATCCTCGCCCGTCGGCTCGGTGCCGGCGATCGGCAGGGCGCGCGCCGGGTATTTTCCGGCGCCCATACGCTGGCGCTCGCCGTCATTGTGATCCTCATCATAGTCTACTGGGGCCTCGGCGGGCGGATCATCGATGCCGCCGCCGGCAACACCGCCGTGGCCGAGGGCGCCATGCTTTTCATGGGCGCGATGATCGCCTCGACGCCAGTGAGTTTTCTCCTGTCACTGCATCTCGATGGGCTGCGCTGTGAAGGCAGGATCGGTTTCATGACGGCGGTCACGGCCTCGGCCTCGCTGCTCAACATCCTCGCCAACTGGCTGTTCATGGCAGTGATGCATTGGGGCGTGCTCGGTTCGACCGCAGGCTCCATCGCTTCGCAATTCGTCTGTCTCGCCGCCGTGCTCGTCTATCGCTGGCGCCGGCCGGCGACGCTCAGGCCTTCTCCCACATTCGCCCTTGTCGAATGGCGCGGCATCGTCGCCTTGGGCGCGCCCATGAGCCTCGGTTTCATCGGCATATCGCTTGCCTCGGCCGCGATTCTGGTCAACGTCTCGCTCTGGAGCACGCGTGATTATACCGCCACCATTGCCGCCTACGGCATCATCACCCGTATCCTGACCTTCACCTATCTGCCGCTGCTTGGTCTCAGCATCGCCCTGCAGACGATCGCCGGCAACAATCACGGCGCCGGCCTTGGGTTGCGCGTCGGCCGCAGCCTGCAGATCGCCATGCTCTCGGCGCTGGTCTATTGCAGCCTGGTGGAGATCACGGTGGAACTGCTGGCTGGTCGCATCGGCGCCGCCTTCGTCGGCGATCCCGCCATTATCGCCGAGGTCAGGCGAATTCTGCCCTGGACGATCGGCGCCTATTTTCTGTTCGGGCAGATGCTGATCCTGTCGTCCTATTTCCAGTCGATCGGCGATGCGCCGCGCGCGGCGATCTTCGGTCTGTCGCGACCCTATCTTCTCACCCTGCCTCTCACCTTCCTGCTGCCCTTCGTCTTCGGCGAGCAGGGAATCTGGATGGTGCCTGTTTTTGCCGAGGCAGGCATGGTGGTGCTTGCCCTGCTGGTGCTGTCTGAGAATGCCAGGCGCCGCGGCTGGCGATACGGGCTTCTGCCCGCCTGAGACGTGGAAGCCGCGCTTCCTGGCGCGGCCTCTGTCGATTGCCCTCTATTCCTTGCTGCTCTGAGCGGCCGACGTCGACGCTTCCGCCTCGTTGAGCGCCTCGGCGCATTCCTGACAGCAGACTTCGACGGTCCTGCCGCCCAGCTTGACGGTGATGATCTCGGCGCCGAGTTCGCAGTCGCAGGCAGCGCATGTGGTCTTCTTCATCGGGTAATCCTCCATTGATCGTCCCCGGATCGGGACAGCGTCATAAGAGCATCGAAGACCGCATCACCGCTGTCGAAAACTTTAGCGATCAATCGGGATTAGGGTCGGCGCCGCAGTTGCGCCGAGCGCTGAAATTCGGCCGGAGTCTGACCGAAGGCCTGTTTGAAAGAAGCGCTGAAATGACTGTGGCTGGAAAAACCGAGATCGAGGCCGAGTGAGGTCAGATCGTCATACTGGCCGAGCAGATCGAGCGCCCGGGCAAGCCGCAGCCTCAGCTGATAGCGATAGAGCGGCGTGGCCTCGACCTGCTGGAAGACCTGGGTGAGGTAAACAGGGGAAACGCCGACTTCCCAAGCGATTTCCGCGAGCGTCCAGCGTCTCGCGAGATCGGAGGAAAGCACCAGCTTTGCCCGGTCGACGAGTTTCTGCCGGCCGACGCTGGCGCCGGCTGCATGCGACGTGCGCTCGCCGAGCGAGCGGCGAACCAGCGTCAGGGCCAGCGTTTCCGCCTCGAGCGTTTCGGCGACGTTGCGCCTGAGGCCGTGACGCAGCAGCGCGATCAGCGCCTGCGCGCGCGGGTCGATCCGCCGGCGCTGGCGACGGAAGGAAAAGGCCGGGCCGGGCTGGGACTGCTCCTTCGGCGCCAGCTCTTCCAGCATGGATTCGTCGATCGACAGGTCGATGCAGGCGTCGCCGCCCTCGATCGGATGACTGATCCGATAGCCCTGACCGGCATTGAAGAACAACACCTGATTGGCTTCAGCCACCGTATCGGTGCGGCCGACATGGCGCATGAAGACGCCGCGATAGGGATAGACGAGGCTTGTCTTGTGCGCACATTCCTCGTCGCTCTTGTGGCGGCACTCGCCATTGCAGACAACGTCACGAATGGTGACGGTCTTTGTTTTCAGGAGCAGTGCTGTTGAAAACTGCGACATCGTATCGTCCGGGTTCAGACAGCAGCCCGACAAGGCTGCGCAGGGGCACAGTACCACAGCGAGTCTGATGCTTCAGTAGCGGCTGTAAACGTGCACGTCGCTTTCTGTCTGCCCGCGGGAGAGGCCGACATCCTTCAACTGAGCGTCGGAAAGTTCCATCAGCGCATTGTAGTTGCGCCGTTCGCTGATCTTGCGCCCCAGCCAGCGGACTGCTGTGGCCGCTGCAGAAAGAAGTCCGGGCCGCCGCGAAGAGCGGATATTGCTGGCCGGTATCGTGAAATGCGAGCTGTGCATGATGATACTCCATCCTCATTGGACGGAGGCAGTGAACCATCACCGACAGTTTGGCGCTGTCAGATTATTTAGCGATCGAGCGCGGCCTTCATGCCTTCAGCAGCCATTCGTGCTCGGCGGCATTGTGGAATTTCCAGATCCGCTTCGGCCCGGCCATGACATTGAGATAATAAAGATCATAGCCATGCGTTGCGGCGCAGGGATGATAGCCCTTCGGCACCAGCGTCACGTCGCCGTCCTCGATCGCCATCGCCTCGTCGAGCGAGCGGTCGTCGGTGTAGACGCGCTGGAAACCGAAACCCTGCGGCGGGTTGAGGCGGTGGTAGTAAGTCTCCTCCAAGAAGCTCTCGTTCGGGAGGTCGTTCTGATCGTGCTTGTGCGGCGGATAGGAGGAGGTATGGCCACCTGGCGTGATCACCTCGACGACGAGCAGCGAATGCGCCGAATTATCGTCCTCAGGCATGATGTTGTTGACGTAGCGCACATTCGTGCCCTTGCCGCGCGTCACCTGCGGATGCGTGCCGGGCGGGATCGCCTTTGCCTCATAGCCGCCGCCGCCGGGCGCCGAGCAGACAGCGAGCTCCAGATCGGTCTCCGCCGTGACCGACCATGTCGAGCCCATCGGGATATAAAGCGCATGCGGAGCCCCGTCGAAGGGGTTCATCCGCTCGCCGAGCGTCCCGAAATCCTTCGAGCCGGCCGACGCCTTGCCCTTGCCGGTCACCCAGACCAGGCAGACCTCGCGCTCGCCGGTTTCCCCAGAAACGGTCTCACCCGGTTTGATCCGATGCAGATCGAAGCCGACATAGGTCCAGCCGGCATTCTCCGGGGTGACATGCGTCACGCGGCCATGCGTGCCGGATGGTTTCACCTTGAGGTTTGGCATTGGCGTTTCTCCTCGTATGTTGGTGGGCGCGGCCCCCTCATCCGGCTGCCGCCACCTTCTCCCCGAGGGGAGAAGGGATATGCCGCGCCGTCGTATTTCGCTTCTCCCCATAGGGGAGAAGGTGCCCGAAGGGCGGATGAGGGGGCCGCTTGCTCCAGCGGTCCGGCCAGTTCGTCCCTCTTGTGAGAGGGGTCTTTCGTCTCGTTACCCCTTCGGGTAGCCTTCCGTTTCCACAGTATAGCCTGCCGCCGTCATCACCCGCATCAGTTCGGCATGGCCGATCTCGGCCATCTTCTGCGGCGGCGCCTTGCGCGGATCCTGTTCGGCCTCGACGACGAACCAGCCTTCATAGCCGTGGTCGGCGAAACGCTGGACGATGGCGCCGAAATCGAGCGAGCCGTCGCCGGGGACGGTGAAGGCGCCAAGCGCCACGGCGTCGAGGAAGGACCGGCGGCTGCGGTCGAGCCCGTCCACCACCGACTTGCGGATATCCTTGACGTGGACGTGGTTGATGCGGGCGTGGTGATTGTCGATGGCGCGCAGCACATCGCCGCCGGCAAAGGCCAGATGCCCGGCGTCGAGCAACAGCGGAATACCTTCGCCCGAATTGTGCATGAAAGCGTCGAGTTCCGGCTCGGTTTCGACGACGGCGGCCATGTGGTGGTGATAGGAGAGCGGCATGCCCTGCTCGGCGCACCATTCGCCGAATTCGGTGACGCGGCGCGCATAGGCCTTCATCTCGTCGTCGGAAAGGCGCGGCTTGGTCGCGAGCGGCTTGGACCGATCGCCCTGGATGGAACGGCCGACTTCGCCATAGACGATGCAGGGCGCGTTGACCGCCTTGAACAGCTCGATCATCGGCGCGATGCGGTCCTTGTTGGCCGCAAGCTCTTCATTGACAAGCGTGCCGGAGAACCAGCCGCCGCATAGCGTCACGTCGGCGGCGCGCAGGATCGGCAGCATTTCTTCCGGGTTGCTGGGGAAGCGGCGGCCTTGTTCCATGCCGGTGAAACCGGCACTGCGCGATTGCCGCAGGCATTCTTCGAGGGACACATCGTCGCTAAGCTCAGGAAGGTCGTCGTTCCACCATGCGATGGGCGACATGCCGAGTTTGGCCTTCATCAATATTCTCCTTAAAGACATGGCGGAGGAGCGGGTCCGCTCCTCCGGAAAAATGGGGCTAACTTGTTTCAGCCAATGCGCTGGGAGCCGCGGGCTTCGACATAACCCTTGCGCGCCTTGTTGACCTCTTCGCGCGGGCTGACTTCCGGCACCGCGACATCCCACCAGTGGCCGCCGGCCTCAGTGGTGATCAAGGGATCGGTGTCGATGACGAAGACGGACGTGCGATCGTTCTTCTTCGAATCGACGATCGCCTGCTCGAGTTCGGCGATGGAACTGACCTTGACAGCGATGGCGCCCATGCTTTCGGCATGCGCGCGAAAATCGATCTCCGGCATCACCTCGTGATAGGAGTCCTTGAGCAGATTGTTAAAGTTGGCGCCGCCGGTTCCCATCTGCAGCCGGTTGATGCAGCCATAGCCGCGATTGTCGAGCACGACGATGTTGAGTTTGACCCCAACCATGACGGAGGTCGCAATCTCGGAGTTCATCATCATATAGGAACCGTCGCCGACCATGACGACGACATCCCGTTCGGGGCGCGCCATCTTGGCGCCGAGCCCGCCGGCGATCTCGTAGCCCATGCAGGAGAAGCCGTATTCCATGTGATAGCTACCGGGCGCCGTCGCCGGCCAGAGCTTGTGCAGCTCGCCTGGCAGACCGCCTGCGGCGCAAAGCACCGTCGTGTTCTCGGCGCCGAGCGTGCGCGCCACCGCGCCGATCACCTGCGCATCGGAGGGCAGGGCGATGTTGGTCGCCGCCATAGCCTTGGTGACAGCCTCCATCCAGATTTTCTTTTCCGCCGTTGCCTTCTCGGCAAGTGCTGCCGGCGCCTTCCAGCCGGAAAGGCCTGCCGAAAGCGCCTTCAGCCCTTCGCGGGCATCGGCCACCACAGGGTGGCTGTCGTGCTTCACCGCGTCATAGGCGGCGATGTTGAGGCCGACCATCTTCAGGCTGTCGTTCTTGAAGAGCGCCCAGGAACCGGTCGTGAAATCCTGGCAGCGCGTGCCGACGGCGATGACGAGATCCGTCTCTTCGGCGATCGCGTTCGCCGCCGATGTGCCCGTGACGCCGACCGAGCCGAGCGCCAGCGGATGGGTCTCGTTGATCGACGACTTGCCGGCCTGGGTGACGACGACGGGGATGGCATGGGCTTCGGCGAAGGCCGCGAGTTCCTTCGTAGCCTGCGAATAAAGCACGCCGCCGCCGGCGACGATCACCGGCTTCTCAGACGCCTTGACCAGCGCGATGGCATTTGCCAGCTCGTCCGCATCCGGCTGCGGCCGGCGGGTCGTCCAGACCTTTTCTTCGAATAGGCTTGCCGGATAATCGAAGGCCTCGGCCTGAACGTCCTGGCAGAGCGACAGCGTCACCGGCCCGCAATCGAGCGGATCGGTCAGCACCTGCATGGCCCGCTTCAGCGCCGTGATGATCTGCTCCGGGCGGGTGATTCGGTCGAAATAGCGCGAAACCGGGCGGAAGGCATCATTGGCGGAAACCGTGCCGTCGCCGAAATCCTCGATCTGCTGCAGCACCGGGTCGGGCGCGCGGTTGGCGAAGACGTCGCCAGGGAGAAAGAGAACCGGAATGCGGTTGACATGCGCGACACCTGCGGCCGTCACCATATTCAGCGCGCCTGGGCCGATCGAGGTGGTGCAAGCCATGAAGCGCGTGCGGAAATTCGCCTTGGCATAGGCAATCGCAGCATGCGCCATGCCCTGTTCATTGTGGGCGCGATAGGTCGTCAATTCCCCGCGCACCTGGTAGAGCGCCTCGCCGATACCAGCGACGTTGCCGTGACCGAAGATCGCCCAGACGCCGCCGAAGATCGGCACCTTTTTGCCGTCGACAACCGTCATCTGTACTTTCAGGAAATGCGCGACGGCCTGCGCCATCGTCAACCGTATCGTCTTGCCCATCGGGGCCTCCCGCAATCTTCGCTCTAGTTGGTTTCCCCTCCCCAACCCCTCCCCACAAGGGGGAGGGGCTAACTCGTGTGGCTCACCGCATTTCACCGCAACCTTGCGTCCGCAAGAGAGCTCGTTTGTGGCGTAAAGCGATGCCTCAACGTAAGTCCCTCCCCCTTGTGGGGAGGGGTTGGGGAGGGGTCTTAATTCTCAGTGAAGCCCACGCGTCTTAAGCCAGGCCTCTGTCAATTGCCGGAAGCGGCCGGCCATGTCGGCGATCGCCTCCTCGTCGTTCATGTTGCCCGAGAGCCAGGCGCGCGCCGGATCGGCAAAGATCGTCCGGCCGACGGCAAAGCCCTTCACGGAGGGAGCTGCCAGCGTCGCCTCGAAGCAGGAGATCAGCTCGTCGGCGGGCGCCTCAAGTCCCAGGAGCACGATACCACGGCACCATGGATCATTTTTGGCGATGACCGCATCGATCTTCTTCCAGGCTTCGCCGGAAGCCTGCGGCTCCAGCTTCCACCAGTCCGGCTTGATGCCGAGCGCGTAGAGCTCCTCCAGCGCGGTCGCGATCGTATCGTCGGTGAGCGGTCCGTTCTTGCCGGCGATGATTTCCACCAGGAGCTCGCGACCGACCTTGCGCGCGGCCTCGAATAGGGTGCGCAGCTTCTCCTGCTGCTCCGTCTTCAATTCGGCTGGATCGTCGGGGTGATAGAAGCACAGGCATTTGATGGAATGGCCGAGCGGCCATTCGACAAGCTGCGAGCCGATATCCTGGCTGAATTCGAAGCGCAGCGGCTTCGAGCCCGGCAGTTCGACAGGCCGGCCGATCCAGGAGAAGTTCTTCGTCGCCGCATCGAAGAAGGCGTCGCGGCCGAAGCGTTCGTCGATCAGCATTCCGTAGCCATCGCGGCCGTTCGAAACGCGCGCTGCCGCCTCGACCGCCAGCCGCTTGAAGGCGACGATCTTGTCATGGCCGACGCCGAGTTCGTCGGCGACGCTGACAAGCTGCGAGCGGTGGTCGATCGCCAGCGCCATCAGCAGCGGGATTTCGCCGCGCCGCGTCGATGCCCAGTGGATATGATTGATCGCCTCGTCCTTGCGCAGCGCCCGATGTTTGCTGCCGGATTTCAGGAAGAAGTCGAGCTCCGCCCAGGTCGGATATTCCGGCGAGCAGAGCAGGCGGGAGACGGCGAAGGCGCCGCAGGCATTGGCCCAGGTGGCGCAGGTCTTCAGCGGCTCGTCGCGCAGAAAGCCGCGCAGGAAACCGGACATGAAGGCGTCGCCGGCACCGAGCACGTTGAACACCTCGATCGGGAAGCCCTGGCCGACGATGCCGGCTTCGAGGTCGTCGGCGATCGGCCCGTCATAGACGATGCAGCCCATGGCGCCGCGCTTGAGCACGATCGTCGCCGGCGTCAGGCGGCGGATTTCCTTCAGCGCGCCGAGCACGTCGTCGGCGCCTGATGCGATCAGGATTTCCTCTTCGGTGCCGACGATGAGATCGCAATCCGGCAGCGTCTCCTTCATCTTCGAGGAGACGCGGTCGGATTTCACATAACGCTCGAAACCTTCCGCATGGCCGGCAAGCCCCCAGAGGTTCGGCCGGTAGTCGATGTCGAAGATCACCTTGCGGCCGTTCTCCTTGGCGATGCGGATCGCCTTGCGTTGCGCGGCCTCGGTATTCGGCCGGGAGAAATGTGTGCCGGAGACGAGAACGGCGCGTGAGGATTTGATGAAGTTCTCGTCGATATCGCCTTCTTCGAGCGCCATGTCGGCACAGTCGGAGCGATAGAAGATCATCGGCGATACGCCTTCGGCCTCGACCGCCAGCAGCACCAGCGCCGTCAGCCGTTCCTTGTCAGTGACGATGCCATCCGTCGCCACACCCTCGCGCGCCGCCTGCTCGCGGATGAAGCGTCCCATCTGCTCGTCGCCGACGCGGGTGATGAGCCCGGACTTGAGGCCGAGCCGCGCCGTGCCGATGGCGATATTGGACGGGCAGCCGCCGACGGATTTGGCGAAGGAGGCGATATCCTCCAGCCGCGAACCGATCTGCTGGCCGTAAAGATCGACCGAAGAGCGGCCGATGGTGATTACATCAAGCGCCGGCTCCGGCTGTGAACCCGGATTCGATTGTACCATGATGTCCTCCCGCTAGATTTTGCGCGGCTTCCAGTGCCTGCGAATGTCGATAATGAAACATTGGTTCCGATATTTTGTCAATTCGGAATGTTTATTCCATTTTCTCTTTTCCAGCTTTGTGATGTTGACGCTTGCGACGCCGCTCGGCGATCGCAACCGGCAGCGCCATGGTGAGCGCCATCGAGGCTGAAAGCGAGCGGAAGCCGGCGAAATCCGCTTCCGCCACCTCGAACCAATGTGTGGCGCAGGCGGCAAGCGGCGAGAAGGCGGAATCGGTGATCGCAATGACCGGGACGCCGCGGTCGGCAAGCTCCTGGCTCTGGCTAAGGCTGTCGGCTGCATAGGGCGAGAAGCTCGCCGCGATCGCCGCATCCCTCGGCGATGCGAACTGCACCATTTCAGGATCGACTCCGTTCGGCGAGGCGACGATCTGGTGGCGGATGTTGAGCTTGGAAAATGCGTAGCTCATATGCGCCGTCAGCGGATAGGAGCGGCGCTTGGCGATCAGGTAGATCGTTTCGGCGGCGGCGAGGATATCCACCGCCTTCGTGAACGTCTCGCTTTGAACCGTCGCGGCCAGCCGGTTGACCGATTGGTTCGCCGCGGCAATGAATCCAGAAAGCAGGTTGGCGTCTTCGTCGTCGCCGCTCGTTTGCTCCAGCGTGACGAGCCGCTCTTCATAGCTCAGCGTCCGGTCGCGCAGCCTTTCACGGAAGATGCTCTGCAGATCGGAAAAGCCGTCATAACCGAGATGATGCGCCAAGCGCACCAGCGTCGACGGCTGGACCTCGGAGGCGGCCGCGATGCTCGCCGTCGTGCCGAAGGCGATTTCGTCGGGATTGCCGAGCGCGAAGGCGGCGACCTGCGCCAGCCGCTTCGGCATGTTCGCCTTGCGCTCGATGATAGTGCTGCGCAGGCTTTCGAAATCGCGCGGCACGCGCGCGTGCCTTTGGGGATCATTATCCATGCTTGCGGCTCACGGGATGAAACAAATATTCCATATTCCTGAGCATAGACGATTTCGAACGGCGCGCCTAATTGTTTTTAATCGCCTGTAATTGAAGGGTTTTGTACAATCGCAGCGAAGAATGAAGGCCATATGCCTGCCAACGGTCTCTTGTCAAAATGATCCAAATATTCCAAAAATCCGCGCACAGTTCTGGAGGAGACGGAAAATGAAGCCACTTGGCATCGGTTTGATCGGCACGGGTTATATGGGCAAGTGCCATGCGCTGGCCTGGAATGCGGTAAAGACCGTGTTCGGCGATGTCGAGCGTCCGCGGCTCGTGCACCTGGCTGAAGCCAATGCCGCGCTTGCCGAGGCCCGTGCCGGCGAGTTCGGCTTCGAGAAGGCAACGGCCGACTGGCGGGCGCTGATCGCCGACCCCGATGTCGACGTCGTTTCCGTCACCACGCCCAACCAGTTCCATGCCGAGATGGCGATCGCGGCCCTGGAAGCCGGCAAGCATGTCTGGTGTGAGAAGCCTATGGCGCCCGCCTATGCCGATGCCGAGCGCATGCTGGCGACGGCAGAGCGCTCCGGAAAGGTTGCCGCTCTCGGCTATAATTACATTCAGAATCCCGTCATGCGGCACATCAGGAAACTTGTCGGCGACGGCGCCATCGGTGCGGTCAATCATGTCCGCGTCGAAATGGACGAGGATTTCATGGCCGATCCCGACGTCTTCTTTTATTGGAAGAGCGAGCTTTCCGCCGGCTATGGTGCGCTTGACGATTTCGCCGTGCACCCGCTGTCGTTGCTCTGGTATCTTTTCGGCCATGTCGAGGCCGTCATAACGGATATGGTGAAGCCCTATGCCGACCGTCCGCTCAGCCAGGGTGGCCGCCGTGCCGTCGAAAATCACGATGCAGCCAACGTGCTGATGCGGCTTGGCGGCGGCATCTCCGCCGTGTTGATGGCGAATCGCGCCGCCTGGGGTCGCAAGGGGCGCATCGCCCTGCAGATTTACGGCTCGAAAGGCTCGATCCTCTACGACCAGGAGCGCATGAACGAGTTTGAACTCTATCAGGCAGAAGGGCCCGGTTCGGAGCAGGGCTTCCGCAAGATACTGGCGGCGCCTGCCCATCGGCCCTATGATCGCTTCATCCCGGCTCCTGGCCATGGCCTCGGTTTCAACGATCTGAAGATCATCGAGTGCCGCGAGCTGATCCGGGCAATATCAGGCGAGCCGTCGTCGATCGTGACATTTAAAGACGGTCTCAGGATAGAAAAGTCGGTGCATGCCATGGCACAGTCCTTCCACGAGCGTCGCTGGATCGAAATCGGCTGAATGTAAGAAGCCGCTTTCCGTTGACGGCGCATGGGGCAGGGGATAGGCCTGGCGTAAATGTCGAGCCTAGTTTCAGGAGTGAGATCGTGACGGATAGAGTGGTGATCATCGGCGCGGGACAGGCGGGTTTCGCCTTGGCAGCCAAACTGCGTGCTTTGAAGGATACGCGCCCGATCACCCTCATCGGCGCCGAGGATGTAGCCCCCTATCAGCGCCCGCCGCTTTCGAAGAAATATCTGCTCGGCGAAATGAGCTTCGACCGCCTGCTGTTCCGCCCGGAACACTGGTATGCCGACAACGACGTCGATCTTCGCCTTTCGACCTGGGCCGAGCAGATCGAGCGGGACAGCAAGCAAGTTCTGCTGCAGGACGGCTCTGTTCTCGACTATGGTACGCTGGTGCTCGCCACCGGCTCGACGCCGCGCCGGCTGCCGGCAGCAATCGGCGGTGATCTCGAAGGCGTCTATGTCGCCCGCGACAAGCGCGATGCCGATCTGCTGGCCGATGAAATGCGCCCCGGCCGTCGCGTTCTCATCATCGGCGGCGGTTACATCGGCCTCGAGGCTGCGGCCGTCGCTCGCCATCGTGGTCTCGAAGTCACGGTCATCGAAATGGCCGATCGCATCCTGCAGCGCGTCGCGGCGAAGGAAACGGCCGACCTCATGCGCGCCATCCACGAGAGCCACGACGTGGTGATCCGCGAGAAGACCGGCCTGAAACATCTGATCGGCAAGGATGGTCGGGTTTCCGGCGCCGCCCTTTCCGACGACTCGGTCATCGATGTCGATTTCGTCGTCGTCGGCATCGGCGTCGTGCCGAACGACCAGCTTGCCAAGGAAGCCGGCCTGGAAGTCGCCAACGGCATTATCGTCGACGAATTCGCCCGCACCTCCGATCCGGCGATTTTTGCGGCCGGCGATTGCGCCGCACTTCCATGGCAGGGTGGGCGCATCAGGCTCGAATCGGTGCAGAATGCCGTCGACCAGGCCGAAGCTGCGGCAGCTCTCATCGCCGGCGGCGACGAGCCTTATGAGCCGAAGCCTTGGTTCTGGTCCGACCAGTACGACGTCAAACTCCAGATCGCCGGTTTCAATCTCGGTTATGACGACACGCTTTTGCGTCCGGGCGCCCGCGAAGGGGCTCATTCGATCTGGTACTTCAGGGAAGGTCAGCTGATCGCTGTCGATGCGATCAATGACGCGAAGGCCTATGTGACCGGCAAGAAGCTACTGGAATCCGGAACCAATCCCGATCGAGCGATTCTCGCCGACGCCTCGGCCGATCTCAAGAGCCTATTGAGCTGAGTCCGCGAGCGCGCGCTACAAGGCGTGTGCGCCTGGAGGATCGATCGGCCGAGCTTTTGGGGGCAGGCGCTGTCCGTCAAAAGCCGAAACGCCGGCCCCTGCATTTCTTCTGGTGAAAACTCAAAAAACCCTTGCATTCACAGACCGCTCACCCTAGTTAGGCGGCACCGGAGAGGTGGCCGAGTGGTCGAAGGCGCTCCCCTGCTAAGGGAGTATACGTCAAAAGCGTATCGTGGGTTCGAATCCCATCTTCTCCGCCACTTTGATTTCCACCGCGTATCTCTGATCTCAACTTCCGTCGGCGAATCACGGCCGCTTAATCGGCTATCCCTGCCAGTCGCGCGCAAGGGAGAATCGCTTCGAAGAGAGAGATCGCTGGCGGGAATCACGTCCCGCGCTTCTGCCCTCAGGCGGTAGCGAGAGCGGATGGGTGAACGTCCGGTTACGCTTTCGGGAACTGCCATCTCCACCGCAATAGCCTGAACTTGTCAAAAACGTGTCCAAAATGCGTCGAAGGGCGCATGTCCATCTCTTTGTTTGGCTCGCCTAAGCTGCGGCAAAATCAGGCTTTTCTTAACAAAGCATAAAGGAAATCAGGGCCGGTTGCCCGACTTGTGTCCTTTCGGCAACAGAGTGTCGGGAAGGCTCCCGCAAACCACCCATTCGAGTAAGTTGGTGATTGCGTGACGGCCGCCGTCTTGTATTTTCACCCTCGGAAGCAAGGGCGACGGATCGTCCACTTCTTAAAACACGGGGATGGGGCAGGGAACGCTGCTCAGCGAAAGATCCCAAACCCGATCGAAACTTTGAATTGGAGGTCATTTATGAACATCAAGAGCCTTCTTCTCGGCTCCGCTGCTGCTCTGGCAGTAGTTTCCGGTGCTCAGGCTGCTGACGCTATCGTTGCTGCCGAGCCGGAACCGGTTGAATATGTTCGCGTCTGCGACGCTTACGGCACCGGCTACTTCTACATCCCCGGCACCGAAACCTGCCTGAAGATCAACGGTTACATCCGTTTCCAGGTCGACGTTGGTGATCAGCCGCTCAACGGCTCGGCCAGCAACGACAGCGACTGGGATGCCCGTACTCGCGGTCAGGTTCAGTTCACTGCTAAGAGCGACACCGAATATGGTCCGCTGACCGGCGTCATCGTCATGCAGTTCAATGCTGACAACGCATCGGATCAGGGCGCCAAGCTCGACTCCGCTTACCTCGACATCGCAGGCTTCCGCGCTGGTCTCTTCTACAGCTGGTGGGACGATGGCCTCTCTGGCGAAACCGACGATATCGGTTCTCCGGTCACGCTGCATAACTCCATCCGTTATCAGTACGAAACCGACGCCTTCTACGCTGGCATCAGCGTCGACGAACTGGAAGACGGCTTCTACAAGTCTGACGAAGAAGCCAACAACGTTGGCGTTGCAGTCGGTCTCGGCGGCAAGGGTGGTATCTTCAGCTACCAGATCACTGCCGGCTACGACGTCGACAACGAAGAAGGCGCTATCCGCGCAATGGGTACGGTTGACATCGGTCCCGGCACGCTCGGCCTCGCAGCCGTCTACGCCACCGGCCCGAGCTCCTACTACACTGCAGCTGAATGGGCTATCGCTGCCGAATACGCAATCAAGGCAACCGACAAGCTCAAGATCACCCCCGGCGTCCAGTACTACAGCGACTACGGTGTTGACGGCAACGACTTCGCCGACGGCGATGCCTGGAAGGTTGGTCTGACGGTTGATTACCAGATCGTCGACAACTTCTACGCCAAGGCTTCGGTTCAGTACCTCGATCCGGAAGACGGCGACGACTCCACGTCGGGCTACTTCCGCCTGCAGCGTTCGTTCTAATCTGGTCTGACTTCGGTCGATCAGGAAAGCCCGGCTCTCGAGCCGGGCTTTTTTTGCATTTATGCGGGGGCAGCATTTGAATCTCGCAGCCCTCGGAGCGAGACGATCGCACGATCGCGGAGCAACCATGCCGCGGGGAGCGGCGGCCTAGACCCTTTTTCCGGCAAGGCTGTAGATCACCTCAGGCATAGGCAAAGCCTTTGGTTACACTCACCGCCGGAACATTTCGTGCCATGACTTTCAGATCCTCGCGGACCATCTCCGTAACCAGCTGATCAAGACTGGTCTCGTGTTTCCAGCCAAGCTTCGTATGCGCCTTCGTCGGATCGCCGATCAGAAGGTCAACTTCAGTCGGGCGGAAATAAGCCGGATCGATTTCCACCACGCAGCGACCGGATGTCTTGTCATACCCCTTTTCCTCAACTCCGGTCCCACGCCAATCAATTGGCATGCCCACCTTGGTAAAGGCCTTGTCGACAAAGGAGCGAACCGAGTGCGTTTCGCCGGTTGCAAGGACATAGTCCTCCGGTTCGTCCTGCTGCAGCATCAGCCACATCCCACGGACATACTCGCGCGCATGTCCCCAGTCGCGCTGTGCATCCAAATTGCCGAGATAGAGCCTTTCCTGCAGTCCAAGATGGATCGCAGCCGCCGCCCGGGTGATTTTACGGGTCACGAATGTTTCGCCGCGAATCGGGCTTTCATGATTGAACAAGATGCCGTTCGAGGCGTGCATGCCGTATGCCTCGCGATAATTGACCACGATCCAATACGCGTAGAGCTTGGCCGCTGCGTAGGGTGATCGAGGGTAGAAAGGCGTCGTTTCGCTTTGCGGGACTTCCTGCACTTTGCCGTAGAGTTCCGAGGTGGACGCTTGATAGAAGCGAGTCTTCCTGGTCAGTCCCAGGAGGCGAATTGCTTCAAGCAACCGAAGTGTGCCGGTTCCATCGGCGTTGGCCGTATATTCCGGCGTCTCGAAGGAGACTTGAACGTGGCTCTGTGCTGCGAGGTTATAGATCTCGTCAGGCTGCGTTTCCTGAACGACACGGATGAGGTTCGTTGAATCGGTCATGTCCCCGAAATGCAAGATGAACCGGGGATTCTCGACATGGGGATCCTCGTATAGATGCTCGATGCGGCTGGTGTTGAAGGACGATGAGCGTCGCTTGAGGCCGTGAACAATATAACCCTTCTCCAAGAGAAACTCGGCCAGGTAAGCACCGTCCTGACCTGTTATACCCGTAATCAGCGCAACCTTGTTTTTATTCTTCACTACGGTCTCCGTAATTTGTTTCGGCGGAACCAGATGTGAATGCACTCCCGGTTCAGGTGAATTCGTGGTATTTCCTCAGTGATTTCACAAACAATTCCGAATCGCTGAAGTTGTACATGGCGTGTTGTTTCGGATTGACGTTGTTTATGGCAACGCAGAGCTCTGCGTTGCGTGCGGTCCTCAGCTGATGTAAGCAAAATTCGACGGCGCGACGGCTCGTCTTACCCCATTTAACGACTACGAGCGTTCGTTCTGCTAACGCCGTCAGATGCATCGTATCAGCCGAGGCGAGCACGGGTGCGCTGTCGAAGATGACGACTTGGCCCAGCGAGGCGGCCATCGAGACGATGTCGGCCGCATCCGTCATACGGGCGCGCCGATGGAGAGTGGCATTGCCGGCCGGAATGAAGTCGATGCCGCTCGGATGGTGATCGATGATGTCCCGGATTCCAGCCTGTCGACACAGGAATTCGTTCAACCCCTGCTGTAGTTCTGACCTGAAAAACGAGTCGAGATTTCCGTGTCTGAGGTCGCCATCAACAAGCAGCACCGGAATTCCGTTGGCGGCGAGATCGATTGCCAGTGATCTGGCGACAAGCGACTTGCCCTCTCCGCTGTGAGCCGACGTCACGACAATACTGTTAGGCAGCTTTCCACCGTTGGACTGTTTGAGCGAAGTTATGACCGAGCGAATTGCTTCGTCAAACATCCCGTCTTGAATGTACCCAAAGAGCATAGATGGATCCCCCCGGTCCTTCCGTTTCAGGCGCGGGATGAATCCGGCTGGCACTATGCGAGGCATTCCGGCCATCTGATCGAAGCTGCGGACCGAGTTATCCAGCATCTCGACCACGAAAGCGGCTGTTACCGCGATCGATATCGAAGCCAGGAGGGCGCCGACCAGATAGAAAAGTCGTCCGCGCCCCTGCGGTGCCAGCGGCACTGCTGCCGGTGACAAAACTTCCAGTTCCGCTCCCGGCAGCATGGCTTGCGCAGCCAGGCCACGGCGCTGCTCCTCGAGCTTATCAAGCGCGGTCTGCTCCTTGTCAGACATGCGTTGGAGTCGCGCCAGCTCCGTTTGCGCCAGGGCAGAGCGAGCGCGTTTCTCATGCGCAACCGCCAAGGCCGACCGGACCGCGTCATCCTCATGATCGAGCGCCGCAAGCTTGGAGCGGATGGATTGAAGATATCGATCGACCGCAAGGCTGAGATCGGTGCGGGATTTAAGAATCTTCGCCCGCATATCGACCACGGCTTCGGCGGTGTTGCCATATATCTCGAGAAGGCGCTCGAGATCTTGCTCCTGCGAACGAAGCTCCCGTTGCGCCGCGCCAATGCTGTCGGGAATAACCATATTCTGCAGGGCAAGCGAGAGGTCGTCAGCCGCTTCCAGTGCAGATATCGTTGCTCTCGCTTCAGTGCGGCTTTGTTCGATTTTTGTCTGCCGCTCGCCCAGCTCCATTATTGACTTGATCTGTTCAACCTGATCGTCGTCATTTGAGACGACGTCCATCGTTTTCTGATACGCGTCGGCGGCATCGCGTGCTGCCGCAGCGCGGTCCTTCTGTTCGGCGATGCGCTGCAGAACCCATTCTTCTGCCGCATCCAGGCGCCCCCGCAGACCGTCCTTCCGCTCTTCGAGATAGATGCTGATGAGCCGGTTCGGGACTGAGGCTGCCAGTTGGGGATCGCTCGCATCGAAGCCGATCTGAATAACGTCACTCTGGCCATCGCGCCATACGCGCAATGCCTTGTAGTACTTCGGGATGATTGGCTCGATGCTGTTTCGTACCGGCGAGAATGGTTTTTCTCTGTCGACCAGACCGCGCAACATTGCTCGGACTCTGTCGATAAGCGAGCTCTCCTGCAGCGCCGGATTGAATTCCGGCCACTGATCGAGCCGCAGGTCGCGGATTACCCGCTCTGCAATGCTTCTGGAAAGAAGCCGTTCGGTCTCCGATGCGGCGTCCAGCGGATCGTTGCGACCGGAATCCTCAGGCCCGAGTTTCGTCGCCAGAGGTGTGTGGATTATCAGCCGGGACTCGGCATGAAAACTCGGCTTCAACCCCGAAACCATGATCGCGGCGATCGCCATAAACAGCGTGATGATAGCCGCGATCATCACCATCCTTCGCCGGATAAGACGCAGGCCCGATGTGAGGTCAAAGTCGTCCGACCTCGTTTCTACCTGAAACCGGGGATCGTAACGCATCGACGAGAGCGAGGCGTTGCGGTCTGGCGGGATAGTTGAAATGGTCATCGTTCACCAACCGACGTTTGAGGTTGCGCGGAGACGGCGTCGTAGAGTTTTTCCAGCGATCGCATGTAAGCTTTCATACTGAACTGATTGAGATAATGAGCTCGGGCCTTGGCCGAGAGGCGGTTGCGGATTTCCGGATCGCTGACGAGTTTTGCCAGCGCCGCAGCCAGGGCATCCTTGTCTCCGACAGGCACGAAGATGCCCGTTTCACCGTCGGAGATGACTTCGCCATGCGCGCCGACGCGCGTGGTAACGACCGCAAGCCCGTGGGCGAGCCCTTCGACCACAGCCATTGCCAAGCCCTCGGCATGCGAAGGTAGGACCAGGATATCTGCCCGTGCACACAAGGCTTGCGCCTCGTCGGCGCCGAGCCAGCCCGGCATTTTCACCAGATCTGAAAGGCCCAGGGCCGCGGCTTGGCGTCGGTAGTCCTCCACAGGTCCGTCGCCTGCCAGCACGGCTCGCCACTGGAGCGCCTTCATAATCGGATGACTTAAGGCAAGCAGAAGCTCCCCAACGCCTTTGCGTTCGCTCAGTCGGCCGAGAAAGACGATCAACGGCATCTTGCCGACGTGGACACTGCGCGCCCCGGGGTCGGGAACACAATTGCGGATGACGGCCACGCGGCGCTCGTCCACGCCCAGAAGCGTCGTTAGCGTCACACGATCGCGCTGCCCCAGCGCTACGACCTGGTCGGCATGTTGGAACATCCGGCGTATGAGCATTTGTTGCCGTGGCGAGCGTGCGGCAAAGTCACTCGCATAGTCGTAATCGTGCAGGTGTAATATGTGAGAGCATCCGAGGAGGCGGGCCGCCTCGGTGAGGATCAGTTTTCTTGTTGTGCTGCCGCGACCGGCGATATGGATATGGTGAATGCGTGCCGGAGCAATTATCCGATCCTTGGCCATCATCAAGATGGCGCTGAGCATGCGCATCGGCGACGTAACCAGGGACCAGCGCGGTCCTCTGGTGTCGGTGACGAGATGCGTTTCGCCCGCCTCCTTGGCCGTGCTCGATATATAGCCGACCATCCTGCCAATTCCGCCGCCGTTCTCGCGACCACCCGGGACGTAGTGGCGCACGGTCGCTGCTGCATTCCGCACCGCTGTCCGATCCCCCTCTGTGAGCGCCGTCATTCGCATGCTCCGACCACCTCACGATAAACGGCCGCGGCCTGTGCCCCGACCTGTTCAGGCGAATTCGGACCTGTGGCCCAGGCGAGCGCGCTGGTCCCGAAGCTGCTTCTCAGTTCGCTGTTATCAGCCAGTGTCCGGATGGCACTGGCGAGCTGTTCGACGTCCCCTGGCCGAACCACCATTCCCAGTCCGTTCGGCAGAACGGTGGCGCGCAATTCGCCGACATCGGTCACGATGACCGGTTTGCCAAATGCCGCGGCAAGGTTGAGCACACCACTTTGCGAGGCTTCCGTGTAGGGAAGAACAACGATATCGGCATCCAGAAAAAGCTGGGCGACCTCCATGTCCTCGATAAAGCGGTTGCGAATATCATAGCGGCCGGCTTCGCCCATAAGAGGCTGGAAGATCCAGGGATCATCGCCGCGGCCGGCGACCGTGATGCGCAGGTTGGGGAGCTGATCCTTCAGCATCGCCTCGGCGCGGACTAGATGTTCCAACCCCTTGTAAGCAAAAATCCGCCCGAAAAGCAGGACGCGCAAGGTTCCATCTGCGTGGCGCCGCGCCATCTTGTGCTGCCGAGCGAGTTCCGCGTAGCGATGAATGGCCGGATGCGACAGGACATGGACGCACTCGGGCGATTTTGAATATCGCTCGAGAACCATTCGTTTCAGCCCCTCGCCATGGACGACGACATGACCCGATTGCCGCACGATCAATTGCGGAGCCCAGGCCGGGAGCGTTCGGGTGTCGGAATCACCGGGATGCACGTCAACGTCATGGACGGTCGTCACGAGCGGGATCGGCCGCCAGAATGGCGCAGCAAAGTTCAACCAGAGTGTGGAATTGCTCAAAAGGTGAATGACGTTCGGCCGCTCGTGCCGGATGAGACGCGTGAGTTGGTGCAGAAACCAGGGATTGGAGAGTGAGCGGTGCCGTGGCCAGTCCAAAAGGTGCAGATCGACAGCCGGATCGAAAGAGGAGACAAGATTGGCGTAGCGCCGACGCGGGACTGCGAGCACGACCTGCAGGTGTTGCGCAACACCGCTGGCGAAGGAGATGGTGTAGTCTTCGAGTTCGGAAACCAGCATCAGCGCCTTCATCGTGCCGACTCCGACAAGCCAACCGCCTGACCGCGTCGAGGAAGGTCGCGGGCTGTCCGCAATGCCTCACGCATACGCCTCAGCAAGTTTGGTTCTCCGGCGAAAAAAAGTCCTTCGGCGACAAGTCTGAACCGGGTGCGTGCATCTGCGCCCTCCAGCCTGGCTGAGGCGACCCGATACGGAAAGTGATCGGTCAGACGCAGCCTTCCGGCTAAGCCGTGCGCGGAAAGAAACTGGTTCGTCGCGTCAACGACAGTCCGCCAATGGGCCATCCGCTTTCGCAGCATGGCGGCGTCATCGACTGACCGATACCAGTTGTTGTTGTGAATCCGGTAGAATCCGAGTGAATCCGACAGGGCGACAACATCCCCCAGAAATGGGTAGATGCCCGCGAGCCAGGCATCGGCGGAAATGTGAAACTGCTCGGGAATCTCTCCTGCCGCATCCCAGGCGCTGCGTCTTACAGCGATGGCTGATGTCAGTGGGAAGGGCCACCAGCCAGCCGATCTCGCAAGGCGCGGCGACAAATCTCCCGAACACAGGGTTCGAGGAATTGGCTTGAAGGCTATTGAGCCATCGGTCTGCGTTGGCTGAAGTCGGTGATAAACAAGCGATGCATGAGGATTCGACTGGAAAGCAGCGGCTGTTGCCGACAGCTTGCCCGGCGCCCACCAGTCATCGGCATCGAGAAAACAGAGGATGTCACCACTGCTTGCCTTTACAGCGGCATTAATGGCGGCGGCCTGTCCCTGGTTCTCCTGGAAGACCACCTTCACCCGCTTTTCATAACCTTCGAGAACCGAGCGCGACTGATCGCTCGAGCCGTCATCGACGACGATGATCTCGGCATCAGACGCCCTTTGGCGCAAGGCGCTGTCGATCGCCCGAGGAAGAAAGCAACCATAGTTGTAGTTGTTGATGAGGACGCTGATCGTCGGCCGCTCCATGACACCCCTCTCAAGCGCGTTGCTGCGCGACACATCGGTACGCCGGAGTTGCGAACGCTCGTTCGTTCGGCAACGCGAATTGATGGAAAGAGATGAGAGGCGGACAGGCATCATTCTGCGCGATCAGGCTTCTGCCCTGAGCTCGTAGGGTCACCACCGCAACGCGTGACGCTTCCGTTATAGTGCATACGAAACCAGGACCATGACGCAGAACCATAAGAATCCCAACCCTTCCAAGCGTCACTGCCAAACAGCCAGCTGCGCCAGAATTATTGCCTCACTTCACCACCAACTGCGGCTCAGCGCGATCTTCGCGGTATGTTTTCATCGCCAAGCTACCGGCGATTGGTCACCGGTGACATCTGCTCTTATGGGCAATGCCATTGGCCCAAGCACCAACTTTTGGGGGAGGGGTCGACCGTGAGCTTAATCCAACCAACGTCCTTGGACGGTGGGTATGCGCGTTAGGCTTAGCTCCGTCTTCGTTTGCGTCAGTTGACTGGGGAGGTGTCGGGATGTTCGTTGGTAAGCAGCGCAGCTGTGAAAGGGGACCCATGTCTTTCCAAATTGCCGCGATCAACAGCCCCTCATCTGTCCAGGCAAATCGGGACCGATAATGAGAGCCGATACGCTTAGAGCCGCGAATGGGCCGACCGTCAGTTGGCGAGCGATAGAATGCTGGGGCGCGGGCTTCTGCCTTTTCCTTCAGACAGGCGCCCTTTTCCCGCTCATGCTGGCGGACGCCGACGGAGCCCTTAGCGATCACGCCAGGTCTATATTGCGTCTGCTTTGCCTACCCGTATACGGCTTTACATTGTTGATGCTGGTACGGAATTTTCCGCAATTTCTAACGGCGCTCAAGCGAAATTGGTTTGTCCCGCTGATGGTCGCCATGCCGTTTGTGTCCGTCTTCTGGTCGGTAGGCCCATCAACGACATTCAGGCGAGCCATCGGCCTGCTCTTTACTGTGCTTCTGGCTTACGTGCTGGCGATACGCTTCACACCACGGCAGTTGCTTCTCCTGGCATTTGCCACCTTCGGAACATGCATCGTCCTCAGCCTGCTGGTCTTCGTGGCGTCGCCGGGTCTCGCTCGCATGCCGATGGACGGCGCCGTGCGTGGCATATTCATCCACAAGAACAGTCTCGGTTGGTATGCCGCGATGATGACACTGGTGTCGACGGCCGTTTTAATGGACGGTAACCGGGGTTTACGGCGAACCGCTTTGCTTTTCTTGATCGCGGGTGGGGCCTGTCTCATGGGCTCCGGATCGATGACCGCGATCATTGCGACGGTATCTGCCTATTGCTTGATCGGGTTCTATACCCTGTTGCGGCGGATCGGCGGCATCAGTCGCATCGTCCTCATCCTGTTTTTTGTTCAAATGTTCATCGGGCTCCTCCTATTGCTTCACGAATTCCTGGTTCCATTCCTGGAGGCGCTTGGCAAGGATGCCACTTTGACCGGCCGGGTACCCTTGTGGGAACTGGTCGATGGTCAGATTGCCGATCATCTGCTGCTCGGCTTCGGCTACCAGGCCTTTTGGACAGAAGCTAATCCCGACGCCTGGATTATCTGGTCGAAGATCGGATGGATGGCTCCCCACGCCCATAACGGATTCCGCGATACGCTGCTGAACTTCGGAATAAGCGGAATGATTTTGTTCGCTCTGATGCTTCTACAGGCATTGCGCCAAGGGGCGGTCCTCCAATGCCGGGATCCGCGCTATTGCTGGCTCTGGCTGAATGTCTTCACCGTCGTCATTTTGGTGATGAACATGACCGAGACAATCTTCCTAATCCAGAATGACGCGATTTTCGTTCTGTTTATGTCGGGCATCATCATGTTCTCTCTATACGAGCCCGTTGTTTCGATGACCCCCGGCCAGCAAATGCGGGCATCGGCGCGCAGCAAAACGGCGGAGCGGCAGATTTGAGGCTGCCTTTCGCACCGATCTTGAGCATTCTGTTTGCGACGCTCTTTCCGCAGCCGAGCAACCTGGCCCCAGTGACTCGGGACGCAGATGCGCCCGATAAGCTGCAGACGGCGCTCAGGGAAGCGACTTGCGCGGAAGCGTCGCCGGCGACCTTTTCGGACAGGCTGAAGGGGACTTCACTGAGCAAAGTACTGACGGGCACATCTGCGGCCCGGGCAGTATTCTATGTTTCTCCTGATGGCAAGGACAGTTGGAGTGGGCGTCTTCCCAAACCCAATCCTCAGCATACCGACGGTCCTTTTGTCAGCATCGAGAGAGCTCGGGATGCTGCGCGTGAGAAGCGCGGCCAAAACACGATCGCAATGGGCGGCGGAGACTATTATCTCACTGAACCGATCGTCTTCGACGCGCGCGACGCGGGCCTGGTCATCGCGGCAAGGTGCAACGAAACGCCGGTTCTGCACGGCGGCCCGCTTGTACGCAATTGGACGGCACAGGCCGATGGCCGCTGGACGGCATCACTGAAGCTGCCTGCAGGCAGGGAGGTGGGCGACCTTTTCGTCAAGGGCGCGCTGCAGACGCAGGCACGCTTTCCCAACGCCCCGCTCGATGGAGATCCGCGCAAAGGATGGCTTTTTGCGGCCAAGTGCACTGAGGATGACGACATATGGCATGGCAACACGCGCTTTTGCTTCCATGCCGGCGATCTTCCGATCTCGAAAAATACAGCGGGGCTTGTCGCCCACATCGTCGGTGGTTTTCGCCCCGGCAGCCAATGGGGCAGTGACACCCTCCCAGTGGTCTCAATCGACACCGCGAACCGGGCCATCAACACCAGAGGCACTGCCTATTTCTTCACCGCGGAAGGCAGTCGCTATTTCCTGACCGGGGCGGCGGCCCTGCTCGATGCTCCCGGGGAGTGGTGGTATGACCGCGCCAAGGAGCAACTCGTCTACCTCCCGACCGATGGATTGCCAATCAGCTCTACGGCTGTCACCGGCATCCTGCCGACATTCTTCAGGCTGGATGGGGCCGACGGAATGGTTGTATCCGGACTCCAGTTCCGGGATGGGGATCCGCGCGGCAGCGGCAAGTTCGGTACCGACACCAGGAGCTTTGGCGCCATACGGCTCGACCGGGCGGACGGCGTCCGGCTGCTCGGCAATTCCATCGACAATGTCGGCGTCGGCATCCATGTTTCCGAGAGCAAAGATGTCCTGATTGCCGGCAACGTGATTGCGGATGTGGCCGGCAATGGAATTTATGTCGGCACGACCTATGGCACCTTCCTCAAATCCCACGGTGCGACAATCCTGTCGAACCACATCCATGACATCGGCAGGGTCTATTTCGAAACGGCCGGGATCTGGTTCCAAGCTGCCGACAATGTCAGGATCGCTCATAATCTCATCGAAAACGCAGCCCAGTTCGGTATCGCCGGTGGCTCCCTATGGGGAGATCAGGACGCAGTCCATGACGCGGTCATCGAACACAACGTGGTCCGCAACGCCAATCAGCAAACGGCAGACGGCGGCGCCATCAAGCTGATGGGTGAGCAGACGGACCCTTTGAACAGCAGCATTCGCTACAATCTCGTCACCGGAACAGGTCAGCTTATGAACAGGATCGATGGGACATTCTGGCCGCCTGGATATGAAAATACCAGTGAATGGCCTTCTCCTATCAGTTGGGCGATCTATACCGACGGCAAGGCGAGTGGAGTGCGCATCGAAGGAAATAGGCTTTTGGATAACATATCGGCGATCGGCATAAACGGCGGCTGGAGCAACCTGGTGACGGGGAACACCATTACAGGCGGATCTGGGGCTGCCTTTCGCGTCGATGACGGTACGGGCCGGGGGTGGCGTCCGCCTTGGGCAGGCCCCAATCGTATCGAGGACAATATCGTGTCGGTCGACAGCGGTAATGGGCTTGCAGCATACATTTACGTGCCTGACCACAAGCTCGGATCGGTGCAATTTGCGCGTAACCGTTACAGCGGCAATCTGAACGACAAGAGCTTCAGGATCCACCCGGAGATCATGCCTTCGGGAGAGTTTGGCAGTCTAAGCGATCTTCAGAAGGCTGGGATCGATACAGGCAGCGTAGCGTCGCACGCCGAATAACAAGACCGGCGACGCGACGGAAATGACTGCTGCCGATAGGAGCTATGACATCATGGCCTCGGCGAACCGGCCCAGAGCGAAAATTCCAACGGATCGTGCGTCAGGTTCGAATCCATACGCCGACACAGCTACGCATCAAGTTCCCGGCCCGGAAACCTGCTGGGGTGCGACCGGCTTGCCGATAATGGGCGGACTGATGTTATTGGCCGCGAGCTGTTTCAGAACCTCTGCGCTCAGCGTCCCCCGAACGCCGGAATGGCGATTGCAGCCTTCTTCGGCATAAGAATGGGTGCATGAATCGGACGGACCAAAGGTCATGAAAAGCGCCATGCGGTCGGGGGTGCCGGCTATCCGTCGGAGGGCTGAACGTGTCAGGGTGAAAGCCTTTTGCGAGTCGAGCCGAAGTCGCGGCCCGATCCGCTCAAAGAACTTGCGTAGGCTTCTGTCGACGAGTGTCGGCATTTGGCCGGCATGTTCGATGCGCACGTCGAAGATGATGGCATCGCCTGCCCCTATACCCAAGCCCTTCTCCGGCATGCTCTCAACCAGGCCCTTGAGGTGAGATCTTGGTCGAACCTTCAATGTCGCCGGCGAATGTTCGTCCTGATCCTGTAGGTAGAATGCGATTTTGTAGACCCTGAAAGACTCGTCCGCGAAGATGGCTCCGTCGATGCAGGCAGGGTGGTGGGGAACGTCGTTATGCCATGACGATGTCGTGTTGATCATCATATCGCATTCGCCCGTGAGAACGACGTCAAGCGGCCGCGTGATTTCCTTGAGGCGATTGAGGATCACATCGGAACTCAGAAACTTGGCGATTTCCTCTGCGACATACATGGCATGAAGTTGGAATTTGCCGCCGTACTGGTAACGACCTTCCGACTTCAGGTGTTGCTTGATAACCAGCCGTAGGCGCTCCACCTGATCAGGGGACAATAGTTCTCTGATGATGATATACCCATCAGAGCTCAGGTCTTTCTGCAGCTGGTTGGTTTTGCCGGGCAGCTCTGAAGGCTCGCCAGCCGGGCCCGTCATCTCGCCTGTCGGGTTAACCATCTCTCCCCCGCTTCGTTCGCGCGCAGGTCCGCCCAGGCTTGGCGCGAGAGTGACTATCTTCCGCGGCGTTGTGAAGGTCAAACCGCTCTTTCGGGGTCGCACTCATCAAAAAGAGCAACGTGGCAAGCCGTGGGAGTACGCCGCCTTACTTCGAATATTGTAACTTATCTCGGCCGAAGGCGTAGGAATATGAAGTGTCTTCTACGTCCAATAGTTGGAACTGAAAGTATGGAGACAATCGCTCTGCCGGCATATTCTGGTGACAGTTTAAATCGCGAAAGCGTATGTCATGGGAAAGCAACCAGCAGACAGAGGCCAAACTTCAGTTCTTAAACAAAAGGACTCCCTGGAATGGACTAACGTCCTTGGTGTTCGCATTTCGGCAGTTAATCTTAAAAGCGCGACCGGTTTTATTCAAAAAGGGATTGAAGACGGCAGGAGGGAATATGTGTGTGTTCGCGACGCACACGGTGTCGTCCGATGTCAAGATGACCCAGAGCTCCGGTCGATACATAACCGGGCTTTCCTCGTAACCCCCGACGGCATGCCGTTGGTATGGGCGTTGAAGCGTGCTGGCCATGTGGAGAGCGACAGGGTCTACGGACCTGATCTGATGTTGTCTGTTTTCGAGGCCGGCACATCGAAGGGTATACGCCACTTCCTTTATGGCGCAACGCCCGAGACGCTGCAGCACTTGCAGGCGCGGCTTCTCGCGAAATTCCCGGAAGCTGAGATAGCCGGCTCCTATGCACCGCCTTTTCATAAACTGTCACCGCTAGAGGAAGCCGATATTGCGGACCGGCTCAATCGATCCGGCGCCGATATCATCTGGGTGGGGCTGAGCAGTCCCAAGCAGGAACTCTGGATGGCGCGCATGCGTGACCGTCTGGATGCATCGATGCTTATCGGCGTCGGAGCTGCATTCGATTTTCACGCCGGCCTCAAGCGGCAAGCTCCAAGATTCATTCAAAGAAGCGGCTTCGAATGGGCCTTTCGTCTTTTGTGCGAGCCGCGACGGCTGTGGCGGCGCTATGCGCTCGTCGTGCCGACCTTCATCTCACTGACAGCATTCCAGAGACTGGGTCTTCGGAATTTTCCGATCGAAGACGAGGTTTTTGGATCGAGTGCGCCAAAAGCAACAGCCGTAAAGGTGTGAAGCGACCATGTCCCTATTTGCGCCGTCAGCAATCACGTCCGACCTGCGGAAGGCGAACCCTTTCGTGGCAAACCCCACGCCGACCGCCGAATTCAGCACGCGGGCAGGGCTGAAGATACCGGTTCCATTCAGGCGCAGGTTGCCTCGGCTTGCTACGTCGTCATTTCTGGTTGCCGGCGACATCGCAAGCTATCTGATAGCCTATCTTCTTCTCCTGCCGTTTCTTCCGCACGGTTCGGAGAAAATGGTGCTGGAGCGCGCTTTCGCTCTCGCAGCACTGGCAGCGATCGTTCTTTATGCATCGAACGGGCTCTATCCCGGATATCGCCTTCACGACCACGAACATCTGCGCCGCCGCACGACGGCGTCCTTCAAGGTGTCCATCATAGCAGCGCTTGGGGCGATCCTTCTGCCGGAAGGGCTAGGACTGCTGTTTCCGATCATCGGCTTCCTTGGCCTCGGATTGGTTGTTCAACCTCTTATGCGCGGGGCCGCACGAGGACTGTCCTGGAGGCTTGGTATCTGGGGTGAGCGGGCAGTGATCGTCGGTGCCCGCAATCGCATCCCCTCGCTCATGGCGTATTTCTCAGAGCATTGGCACTACGGCATTCGGCCGGAATCCTTTTCTCCCGATACTTCGGAAGTATTAGCCGACAACGGGCCGTCGATTGCCTTGATCGCTGATGATACGGGCTCCTTTATCGCCGAGTTGGCAACGATGCGTCGGCAGTTCGCCGAAGTCATCCTCCTCTCCGACACGCCGAACCTCAAGATAACCGGATTGCGACCGGCGGACGTCGGCGGAGAGATCGGTGTTCGCTTGGCCGTCGGCGGGAGATCGGCAAGCTCGAACCTGGTTCGTCGAGTCCTCGATCTCGTGATCGCTATCCCTGCGACGCTGGTGCTGATGCCCTGTATTCTGGTTGCCGCCGCCGCGATCTATGCCATCGATCCGGGTCCCGTCTTCTTCAGACACGCCAGGGAAGGCTTGTCTGGCAAGCCGGTGCGCGTCCTGAAACTGAGAACGATGTACAGAGATGCGGAGCAGCGGCTCGAAACATTGTTCCGGGACAATCCGGACATACAAGCCGAGTGGTCGAACCACTTCAAGCTTCGGCAGGACCCGCGCATCCTGCCGGTGATCGGGCATGTCCTTCGCGCATCGAGTTTCGACGAACTCCCGCAGCTGGTGAACATCATTGCAGGAGAGATGTCCTTCGTGGGGCCGCGCCCCTTCCCGGAGTATCACCTTTCGGCGATGGATAGCGAGTTTCGTGCCAAGCGGCGCTCGGTAACGCCGGGGCTGACGGGGCTTTGGCAGATATCCGAACGAAGCAACGCGGATATCGAACTGCAGCAGCAACTCGACGAGTTCTACATCGACAATCGATCCTTGTGGTTCGACTGGCACATCCTTCTCAGCACAATTCCTGCGGTCCTGAAAGGCAAGGGAGCCTGCTGACATGTTCTCCATCCCTGTGGGCAAACATTAACAACGGAGCAAATCAATGCACGGACAGAAGCGAATTATGGTTACCGGCGGCACCGGATTCCTGGGATCATTCCTGTGCGAAAGGCTTTTGCGAGAGGGCAATGATGTCCTCTGCGTGGACAATTTCTATACCGGCTCGCGCGATAACGTGCTGCATCTTCTTGACGATCCTCGTTTTGAGATACTCCGCCACGACATCACATTCCCGCTTTATGTGGAGGTCGATGAGATCTACAACCTCGCCTGCCCAGCATCTCCGGTCCACTACCAGCACGATCCCGTGCAGACCGTGAAGACCAATGTGCACGGGGCGATCAATATGCTCGGCCTGGCCAAACGCACCAAGGCGAAGATCTTCCAAGCATCGACGAGCGAGGTCTACGGCGATCCGGCGGTTCACCCGCAGCCCGAGGAGTATCGCGGAAGCGTCAGTCCCATCGGCCCGCGGGCATGCTATGACGAAGGCAAGCGGTGCGCCGAGACGCTGTTCTTCGACTATCACCGTCAATATGGTGTGGAAATCCGGGTGGCGCGGATCTTCAATACCTACGGGCCACGAATGCAGACCAATGACGGCCGCGTCGTCTCCAATTTCATCGTTCAGGCGCTTCAAAACGAGCCGATCACCATCTTCGGCAATGGCACGCAAACGCGCTCCTTCTGCTATGTCGACGATCTGATCGAGGGCTTTATCCGCCTGATGGGTACGCCGGCTGGCGTAACGGGTCCGATCAATCTCGGCAACCCGGGAGAATTCCAGGTCCGGGAACTGGCCGAAATGGTCATCGACATGACCGGATCGAAATCAAGCATCGTCTTCAAACCCCTGCCGATCGACGATCCGACCCAGCGCAAGCCCGATATCAGCCGGGCAAAGCAGGAACTGGGCTGGCAGCCGACGGTGAGCCTGCGCCAAGGGCTCGAAAGAACGATCGCCTATTTCGAGTGGAAGCTTTCCGGCGAGGCCAGAAGCATGCCCGGCGTCAGATTTCCGCAGATGGCCTTCACCAGTCCGCCTGCTCCGGCCGTCGGCGTTCCCGTTCCGCACGCTGCGCCCTTGGGAACGTGATCGGCAACGTCAAAGCGCAAATCATGGCTCGGGTTTGGGTTTACTGAACCGAGCCCATATCGCGGTTTGTAAAAAGGGGCGGCGATCGTCGGACGTGCAAATCGCCGCAAAAACGCTGAGGACATGGGCAATGCGCGTTGCTGTTATTACACCATATTACAAGGAGCCTAACGAACTCCTTGAGCAGTGCCGGGCGAGCGTTGTCGACCAAACCGTTGCATGCGACCATGTCTTTGTTGCCGACGGCTTTCCGAACAGTTCCGTCGGTCGCTGGGGCGCAAAACATTTCATCCTGCCCAATGCTCACGGCGACGCGGGCAACATGGCTCGCGTAATCGGCAGCCTCAGCGCCTTCGCCCAGGGTTATGACGCGGTGGCGTTTCTCGATGCGGACAACTGGTACAGATCCGACCACATCCTGCGTCTGCTTGAACTTCACCACCGTACCGGTGCTGCGGTTTGCTCATCGAGACGTTCGATGCATCGCGCAGACGGTACCTACATGTTCGACGACTCAAAAAGCGACGGCCGCACGCACGTGGATACGAACTGCTTGTTTCTCACGCGGCCGTGCCTGCCGATCATCGCGCGTTGGGCTCACATGCCGAGGGAACTCTATCCAGTAGGAGATTCTGTCTATTGGAGCTCGATACGGAGCTCTGGGCTGTCGCGCTCTCATGAGCCGATCTCGACGGTCTGTTACCGCACGACTTGGGAAGCCGACTACAAGCGGATGGGTGAACCTGCCCCCGCGGGCAGCAAGACCCTCGCGTTCACTGACCAGCCCTACTACTGGTTCAAGTCCCTTCCGGTTCGAGACCGCTGGCGCATCTGGCAGGATTTCGGCTTTCCGCTCAGGCGGCGCACGGTAGCGAAGCTGGTCGGTCAATATGCGCTGTCAAGACTTTCCCCGTATTCCTATCTCGGAGCCAAAACATGAGTGCCGAGGCGGAAACATCTCTCAACGCACCTGCGAGCGGGAAGCAAACGCCACTTAACAACAAGACGATGCCGCGGGCGGAAGATCTGTCGAACCAAGCATGGCGCTGTACCAGCGGAGGAATAAGTTTGCAACGTGTTGATGTCGTCATTCCCTGCTATAACTACGCTCATTTCCTGCAGGAGTCTGTTGAGAGTGTCCTTTCACAAACAGGCGTCGATGTGCGCGTGCTTATTCTGGATGACTGCTCGCCGGACAATACACCTGAAGTCGGAAAGGCGCTGGCGTCCCGGGATGATCGGGTCACTTATCGGCGGCACACGACAAACATGGGCCACATCGCCACCTACAATGAGGGAATCGATTGGGCAGGCGGTGACTTATTCCTGCTTCTTTCTGCGGATGATTATCTTTTGCCGGGCTCGCTGGGCCGCGCGGCGGAACTGATGCGCACCTATCCGAATGTGGGGATGGCGTTCGGGAACGCGCTCATAGCTGAGCCGGACGGTAATACGAGCCGCGCTGATCCTCTCGGCGACAATAACGTGCGTCCCATGCAGGTCTTGTCCGGTCTGCAATTCATACGGTTGAGTGGGGCAAGCAATCTCGTTCCAACGCCGACGGCTGTCGTGAGGACAGCCCTGCAAAAGCAGGTTGGCGGCTATCGTAAGGAGCTGCCGCATGCCGGGGATATGGAAATGTGGCTGCGGCTCGCATCACATGCTGATGTAGGCTTCATCAAAGAGGATCAAGCAGTATACCGCCGACATGCTTCGAATATGTCGCTGCAATACTACGGAGAAAACATTCTTTCGGACCTTCTGCAAAGAAAAAAGGCTTTTGATGCCCTGTTTAGCCAAGCGACAGATAGCCTCAAAAAGGATCAGATGCTGAGACGCTTTCTTGCCAGGGAGCTCGGAAATAAGGCGCTTCAACAGGCTGGCATCGCCTTCAACAACTTCGACCTTCCAACGGCCGCGGCCATTCAGCGTTTTGCACTGGAGGTCTCTCCTGAGCTGCGAAATTCGTTGCCCCGGCTCAAATTGGCCTGCAAGCAAACGATCGGGCCGAAGCATTGGTACGCCTTGAAGTCCATCGCGCGACGAGTTGCAGGATGCATGCGCAGGAACCGGGTTAGTTCATCTGCAAGTACGGGAACAACGGTCGGCAGCTGAGCGCTCGATCGCTCTTCACGCCATACACGACAGACCTGCCCGGTATAAAAAACCCGGTGACGCATTTCGCGCCACCGGGTGATTTGAGCACAAATGTGCTGCAAAATACGAAAAGATTTACCCGAAGAATTGTATCAGCACATCACGCCGGAACACCACTTTGGAACAAGTCGTTGAGCTTGAAAACAACTTCCGTTCTGTTGGTCGCTTTGACCTTTTTCATGATGTTGCGAACATGCACCTTGACGGTGCTCTCTCGAAGATTGAGCTCATAGGCGATGATCTTGTTCGCCTTTCCGCGTCGGAGCGCCTCCACCACTTCTGCCTGACGATCGGTGAAGATGCCGGAGAGCGGGCGGGCCGTCGAGTTGCTCGAGTCCAGCAGGTGACGCATGGCGAACAGGGCGCTTGCAGGCACGAATATTCCTCCTGCCACCGACAGCGCGATCAGCTCCATGCAGACACTGACGCTGACCGAGGCGGGTATGAACCCTTTGGCGCCGTACTCAAGAGCCCTAACGATTTGGCCGAAGTCGTCGCTATCGGCCAATACGATAAGAGGTGTAGACGCGAATTCCGACGAAAGTTTCCGGATTTGCTCCGAAACGGCCGGTTCATCGACCTTCTTGCCGCCGACGTTCAAGAGGATTGCCGCAAGCGGAGCGTATTCGTCGCGCTTCTGCTTCCACTCCTCAATCGATCCAAACGCCAGAATCTGCAAATCCGCCTTTTGGGCAGCCATGCATTGCGCCAGGCATTGACGATCAAGTTCGCGATTATCGAGAATGACGAGCGAATGCGTCTGTCCTGCCGACAGGGCAAGTGTGTGCGCGTTATTAAGGGGAAGAGCTACGTTTTCCTGCCTGAGGTCCAAATTCGGTATAAGTGCTGAATTCACAGCTTCACCCTCCCTCTAACACGTTACGCTTCACTACGACCCGAGTACCGACCCCTCTCAATACGGGGGTTTAGGAAACTCTAAAGTAGGAATCGAATACCACAATTCGCGGAACGTTACAGTAGCTAATATAGGCTAAGTACAGCACAACTTCCATAAATGGCTGGAAATTGGAAGGTAATCATGAGTATAGACTTAGGTCTTACTGGATTCCCCGCAGGATAGTCTCTGTTTTTACATATCAGTTTTATGACAAGCCACTAAATGCATGGAAACAATCGCTGTCTCCAGCGTAGGCCCGCATTGCGTGCGGGATGTGACCCAAGCCACCAGTGCTGGTCGATAGCGTTAGCCAGGGCGTAAGTCGTCATAAGTAGATACGCCTTTAGGTGAGTGAGCTTAACCGTTTTGTTTCTTTACTCGGATGACGAAAACAATTCTCTTTGAAGTGTAGGGAAATATTTGTCCTGTTGGTTTGAAACCTTGGACGCAATCGCCCGATTGTTTGTTTCAACTGAAAATCGGGCCCTGTCAGGAGTAGTAGGGGTTTTCAGGGATGATTGCATCAGATGTCAAGCTGGGTGACGGCAGCGTCATTCACCATCGAGATCTCGTGAATCTGTATGGCTGCACGATCGGCGCAGGAACGCGCATCGGCACCTTTGTCGAAATCCAGAAGAATGTCGTGGTCGGGAGAGACTGCAAGATTTCCAGCCATTCCTTCCTCTGCGAGGGCGTGACACTGGAAGACGGTGTGTTCATCGGCCACGGGGTCATGTTTACGAACGACACCTACCCGCGCGCCATTAACCCGGACGGCAGCCTCCAAACGGAGACCGACTGGATACTCATCCCCACTTTGGTCAAGCGCCACGCTTCGATCGGCAGCAATGCCACCATTCTGCCTGGCGTGACCATCGGAGAGGCCGCGCAGGTCGGCGCCGGAGCGGTTGTAACAAAGGACGTGCCTGACGGCGCCATCGTCGCGGGCGTTCCGGCTCGGGTGATCGGCCGCGTCAATGACGGACCGGTGGATATGTTTGCGTTGGGAGAAATGGAATGATCGGTATCGCTGTTGTCGGATATGGGTATTGGGGTCCGAATCTGGTTCGTAACATCTCGGAAGCGGCCGGCGCCCACCTTGTTTCAGTCTGTGATCTCAATGTCGAACGGTTGGGAGCCGTCAAAAGCCGGTACCCCGCAACAACGGTCACCGACAATTTCGAGGAAGTCTTGCGCGATCCGAGAGTGGACGCGATCGCCATCGCGACGCCGGTCTCGACGCATTTCAAGCTTGCAATGCAGGCGATGATGGCCGGAAAGCATGTCTTCGTCGAAAAGCCGATGGCAGCGACGGCGGAAGAAGCCTCGCGAATGGTCGACGAAGCTGCGCGCCGACGCCTCGTGCTGGCCGTGGATCACACCTTCGTCCACACCGGCGCCGTGCGCAAAATGCGCGAACTGGTCGAAAGCGGCCTTGGCGACATGTATTATTATGACTCGGTTCGGGTCAATCTCGGGCTCTTCCAGCATGATGTCAGCGTCATCTGGGACCTCGCCGTGCACGACCTTTCCATCCTGGACCACGTCCTGCAGGAAAAACCGGTGGCTGTCTCTGCGACGGGCATGAGCCACGTGCTCGGCGAGCCGGAGAACATCGCCTATCTGACGCTCTTTTTCGAGAGCAAGCTCATCGCGCACATCCACGTCAATTGGCTGGCGCCGGTCAAGGTGCGCCGCACGCTGATCGGCGGCAGCAACAAGATGATCGTCTATGACGATCTCGAGCCCAGCGAAAAGATCAAGGTCTATGACAAGGGCATCACCATGTGCCCAAATTCCGATGCGTATGGCGAGAAGGTGCATCAGATGCTGGTCGGCTACCGCAGCGGCGATATGTGGGCGCCCAAGCTCGATATGACCGAGGCATTGAAGCGCGAACTGGATCACTTCGTCGAGTGCATCGAGCAGAATTCCCGGCCCATTACGGACGGGCATGCCGGGTTGCGTGTCGTTCGAGTCCTTGAAGCCGCAAGCCGGTCGCTCGCACAGCGCGGTCGTATCGTCGAGCTCGAAGAGGCGAGGCGCATCGCATGATCCCCTTTCTGGACCTCAGAGCACAATATCAATCGATCAAGAGCGAAATCGACGCCGCCGTGCTCGGCGTGCTCGCCTCTGGGCAATACATACTGGGCGAGGAAGTCATCCGCCTCGAGCAGGAATTCGCTGATTATTGCAATGTCAAACACGCGATCGCCGTCAACACCGGGACGAGTGCCCTGCATCTGTCCTTGCTTGCGGCGGGCATTGGTCCCGGCGATGAAGTCATCACCGTGCCGTTCACCTTTGTCGCGACTGTGTCGGCGATCTGCTATACCGGCGCAACACCCGTATTCGTCGATGTCGAGCCGGTGACGCTGACCATGGATCCGGCTCAGCTCGAGGCGAAGATCACCTCCCGGACCAAGGCCATCATCCCCGTCCATCTCTACGGTCAGATGGCGGATATGGATGGCATCATGGCAGTCGCTGATCACTACCAGATCCCGGTCATCGAGGACGCCTGCCAGGCACATGGCGCCCGGTATAAGGGTGCGCGCGCCGGCAGCATCGGCGCATCTGGCTGCTTCAGCTTCTATCCGGGCAAGAACCTCGGCGCCTGCGGCGAGGGCGGGATCGCCGTCACGAACAGCGATGAGCAGGCCAAGACAATGCGCATGCTGCGGGATTGGGGTCAGGAGCAGCGCTATCACCATCTGCTGAAGGGCTTCAACTATCGCATGGACGCCATCCAGGGAGCCATTCTGCGCGTCAAGCTCCGGCATCTCGAAGCCTGGACCGAAGCCCGTCGTTCGCATGGCCGCCGCTACTCCTCGCTGCTTGCAGGATCGCCGCATTTGCGAACGCCTGTCGAAGTGCCGGAGCGGCGGCATGTCTACCATGTCTACGCCATCAGAAGCCATGATCGGGACGGCCTGCAACGTGTGCTCACAGCAGAGGGCATTCCATCCGGTCTGCACTATCCTATTCCCGTTCATTTGCAGAAGGCCCATGCCGACCTCGGTTACCAGGCAGGCGACTTCCCGGTCTCGGAAGCCGCCGCACGCGAGGTTCTCTCCTTGCCGATCTATCCTGAAATGCCCGTGCAGCACGTCGATCAGGTCGCGGCTGCGCTGGAGTATGCCTATGTCAGCTAGTCCACGCGAGGCTCGCGTCGTGCAGGCCGTCCACGGCCGCGGCCAGAAGCCGGCAGATCCAGCCTATCAGGCGGGCCTCGCCGAAGAACTCAGGCAAGCATATGGGCGCGCCGGCCTGATCGAACTCTACGGCCGCTTCGCGACAGGCGACGGCGTCGTCGACGCGCTGATGCGCAAAGCCATCTGGCAGGCTATCACACGGAGTTGCGGCGAAGGTCTGCAGGTCGCAAGCGGCGCCGGTTTCAAACATCCGGAAACGTTCGAAATCGGCAATGGCGTGTTCATCGGCGCTCAGGCCTACATCCAGGGACGCTACGATGGCACTTGCGTCATCGGCGACAATGTCTGGATCGGCCCGATGGCCTATTTCGACGCGCGCGACCTGGTGATCGAGGATTCTGTCGGGTGGGGGCCGGGCGCCAAGGTGCTTGGCTCGACCCACACCGCACTGCCGATAGACGTGCCGATCATCCGTACGGATCTTGAAATCAAGCCGGTACGCATCTGTGCAGAGGCCGATATCGGAACGAATGCGACCATTCTTCCCGGCGTGACCATCGGGAAGGGGGCAATCATTGGAGCGGGAGCCGTCGTCGTTTCCGACGTCGAGCCGTTCTCGGTTGCCGCCGGTGTACCGGCGAAATTCATACGTTGGCGTTCGGAGAATGATCCCATGACGAACATGTCGCGTGAGGGAAGATCATGAGAAACAAACGGGTGCTCATCACCGGCGGTGCCGGTCTGATCGGTTCGCATATTGCCGATCTTGTCGCATTGGAAAAGCCTCGCGAGATCATCGTCCTCGACAATTTCGTGCGTGGGCGGCGGGACAATCTCAGCACGGCAATATCAAGCGGCTCCGTCAACATCATCGAGGGCGATATCCGCGACAGGGCATTGCTGGCGAAAACCTTCGACGGCGTCGACATCGTCTTTCACCAGGCTGCGATCCGCATCACGCAATGCGCGGAAGAACCGCGGCTCGCCTTCGATGTTCTGGCCGAGGGCACGTTCAACGTCCTCGAAGCTGCGGTCAAGGCTGGCGTGTCGAAGGTCGTTGCTGCTTCCTCCGCCTCCGTGCTGGGGCTTGCCGAAAGCTTCCCCACGACCGAGCAGCATCATCCCTATAATAACCGGACGATCTACGGCGCGGCCAAGACCTTCAACGAGGGTCTATTGCGCAGTTTCGCGGAAATGTACGGCCTGCGCTATGTGGCGCTGCGCTATTTCAACGTCTACGGGCCGAGAATGGACGTTTACGGCGCCTATACGGAAGTTCTGATCCGCTGGATGGAACGTTTGGCGGCTGGAATGCCGCCGCTCGTCTATGGAGACGGCAGCCAGACGATGGACTTCGTCGATGCACGCGATATCGCGCGGGCAAACATTCTGGCGGCAAAGAGCGACGTTACGGACGAGGTGTTCAACGTGGCGAGCGGCAGGGAAATAAGCCTGCTGGAACTCGCGCAGATGCTGAGCGATATCATGGGATCCTCACTCGAGCCGCAGCACAAAGAGGCGCGCGCCGTCAACGGCGTCACACGTCGTCTTGCCGACACCAGCAAGGCCGAAAGGCTTCTGGGCTTCAAGGCGGAAATCTCGATGGAGCAGGGGCTTCGTGACCTTGTCGCGTGGTGGCAGTCGAAGACTGCTTCGGCAGGAGGCCAGGCTGCATGAGCCCGTTATTATCGACGATTCCCGTCGCCAAACCCGTTCTCGGAGAAGAAGAGGCTGAGGCCACGCGTCGCGTCATCCTGTCGGGATGGGTGACGCAGGGGCCGGAAGTCGCGGCATTTGAAAAGGAATTCGCAGCCCTCGTCGGCACCGAGCACGCTTGTGCGGTTTCCAACTGCACAACCGCGCTTCATCTCGCCTTGATGGCGGTCGGCATCGGTGCCGGCGATGAAGTCATCACGGTCAGCCATTCGTTCATCGCCACCGCGAACGCCGTTCGATACTGCGACGCAGTGCCCGTCTTCGTCGACATCGAGCCGGGTGGCTACAATATCGACCCCAGCTTGATCGAAACGGCAATCACGCCCCGCACCAAGGCAATCCTGTGCGTGCATCAGCTCGGCATGCCCTGCGATCTCCGTTCGATCGTTGAGATCGGCAAACGCCATTCGATACCGGTTATCGAGGACGCGGCCTGTGCGACGGGAAGCGAAATCCTTTGGGACGGGCGTTGGGAAAAGATCGGCAAGCCGCATGGCGACATTGCCTGCTTCTCCTTCCATCCCCGAAAGGTCGTCACCACCGGTGATGGCGGCATGCTGACGACTGTGAATCCGGAATATGACCGAAAATTCCGGCTGTGGCGCCAGCATGGCATGAGCGTCACCGACGCTGTCCGCCACGGCTCGAAACAGGTGATTTTCGAAGACTATGATGAACTGGGCTACAACTATCGCATGACCGACCTCCAGGCCGCGGTCGGACGGGTGCAGCTCCGCCGGCTGCCGGAGCTGGTTGCAGAGCGAAGGCGGATTGCCGCTCAATATTGCGAGCGCCTGTCGACGATCGCCGGCCTAACGCTGCCGATGGAGCCTCATTGGGCCCGCAGCAACTGGCAGAGCTTTTGTGTGAGATTACCTGATGCCGTCGACCAAAGGGCAGTCATGCAGGTGCTGCTCGATCAAGGGATATCGACCAGGCGCGGCGTGATGAACATTCATCTGGAAGGAGCCTATTCCGGCCAGAGCGTCCATCGAGCCGCCGCTGGCCTGGCGCGAAGCGTGTCAGCGCAGCAGGAAACGATAATCCTGCCGCTCTTCGCCCAGATGACCGACCTCGACATCGTCAGGGTTGTTGAGGCACTTCGCGCAGCCCTTGAGGAGGCGACCGTCGGAGCCGCCAGCGTCCAGCCTGCCATGGATATCGCTGTCGCCTGAATGCCATCTGCCTGACGCGGCAATTTGCATAACAAACAATGCGCGGATCTGAGGATGCGCGCATTGTTCGTTAAAGCACCAGGTAAGTGCGAAGCGGTTTTCCCGGGCAAAGCGCGAAGCGCTTTTGCCGGGAATTGCCGTAAACGCAGAAGGTTGGAGCGGTCCTGCGTTTCCGTGAAGAGCTGAATCGCTCTAGGCTGACTTCGTGATCCATCCGCGAATCATGGCCGGCACGGACTCCGGCGGAAGCAGGTCGACCAGCATGCGCAGTGAATACAACCCACAGACAAGGACGGCGACGAAGCCGATCACCGTCGCCGGCCACAGCGGCAAAATTGAGAACATCAGGAATACCAGTCCCGATGCGGGCAAGAAAAGCAACGCGTGTCGGCGATTGGCGGCGGACCAGCGAAAACCGGTCAATTTGCGGACGATCACATAGATCAGGATGGCGTGCCAGACATACAGGCCAAAAAATGCCATGCCGGCTCCTTGGGTGCCGAGCAGCGATACCAGGAGCCAGGCAAGCCCAACATGCACGACTGCAGCCGCAACCTCAGTCCAGAAGAAAATCGCCTGGGTGTTCTTCGCCACGACGATGAAACCCATCGGCCAGGAAATAATGCGCAGCATCATGCCGAGACAGATCCAGCGCAGAAGTTCGACTGCACCGTGGAATTCTGCCGAATAGAACAGGCTCATCATGAGCGGCGCCAGCGTCAGCGTGCCGAGCAGGCCGGGGCCGGCGAGCAGCATGCTGGCTTCGGCCTGTTCGTTGACGAGCCGGTTGCATTCGACATTGTTGTCGATCATTGCAGTCAGGCGAGGATAGAAATCCGTCCCCATGGCCTGCAGGATGAAGCCGGCGTAGAGACCGCCGAGACCCCAGGCAGCTTGATACAATCCCGCCGCCATGACGCCGCCTTCCTTCAGCACGATGATGCGGATGGCATAGGCCGCGCCGAAGGTCAGAAGCCCGCTTGCCATAAAGACGAACCCGAGCCGGAGCAGCGCCGACACCTGCCGGCTGAACTGGCGCGCCGACATCGGGTAGGGATTTGGAAAGATCCGCCGGCTGTACCACCACGTCGGAACGATTGAGGCAGCTGCAATGAGCACAAGCGACGGTGCGATCGCCTGCACCCCGAAGAGATAGATCAGAGGGATACTCACCGCTGTACCGAAGAGCCCGGCAAGCACGTTGATACGGGCAAGATCCGCAATTCCGCGCATACCCTGAATCAATGCGCCTTGCCCCGCAGACACCAGCCGGAAGAAAACGGCGAGCGACAGCAGCACAATGCCCCCGACGTGCTGGTAATCACCGAAGGTGAAACTTGAGACAGGATACGCCAATGCGGCAAGAAGGAGCGCCCCAAAGAGCGCCAGCACCACTGATATGCGTCTCAGTACGGTCGCCGATTGGGCAATCCTGGTTGTATCGCCGGTGCCGGCTGCCTCAGCGACCTGACGCACGCCACTGCCGCCGACGCCCAGACCAGCGAGGGACTGCGCCATATCCACGATCGAGCTGTAAAGGCCGATCAGCCCGATGCCTTCCGGCCCGAGCAGGACGGCCATGGCTTTGTTTCTGACGATGCTGAGTGCGACGTTGACGAGCGAAGAGCCGCCCATCAGCATCGTCGATTTGAGGATCTGGGTATAGGTCTGGCTTGGTGGGATCATTCTGAAAGTCATCGAAAATCCCAGCCCGTTATCATCGGCTTACCTGACTGACATTCGCCCCTGTCTGGACAGGCAGCGCAGCGGCGTCTTCGGATGACGCATCGGCGGTGCGTACCCGAGTCACCTTGACCACGTCGCCCGGTGCCAGCTCCGTCATTTCGGAAGCCTGGAACTGACTGACCTCACCCTTTTCCCGCCGGCTCACGATGAACGTCAGCGGAAGTTCTTCATTGTAATTCTTCACGCTGGCGCCGCTCGCCAGTTCTTCGACAAGCAGCTGTTGCGTGGTGTCACGCTTCAATTTGAGCTGATCGAGGTTGGCCTTTTCCGCCTGTAGCTCGGTAGCGAGCTCGTTGCGGCGAGTGTCGGAGAGGCCCTCGAGACTGCGCGTCGTCTCGTTGATTGCCTGGCGTCCCCGCATGATGGCGGTCACGAGATCGAGCCGATCCGAACGATAGGTGGTGAGCAATCGTTCCAGATCCATCTGACGTGAGCTGATCGACAGGCCCTTCTGGACCAACGTCTTCACGCTCGTCAGTTGTTCCTCCACCGACTGGATATTGTCATCCGAGCCTTTCAGCTTTTCTTCCAGCGTTTCGATTTCCGCAGTCAAGAGATTACGCAATTCGACGAGCGCTACCGACTGTCTGTCCAGCGCGCTTGCACGGGCCTGAAAAATGACCCGCTCCTCCTCGTAGATACTCTCGGCATATTGCCGATCGGCGGCGGACGGCTGATCGAAGACTATCTCCTTCGCACCGGCCATCTCCGCCTGCAGCCGCGCGAGCTTTGCCGAACTGCGCAGCAGCGAGTGGTCAATGTCCCGCAAATCGCCGGCAAGCCTGATCGCCTGCGATTGCTGCTGCGCCGCCGCCCGCAACGGGCCGCCGCTCATGGCGAGGGATTGCAAGACGCTGAGGCCGGAGCGAAACTTGTATTCTCCGGGCGCCATCACGTCTCCCACCACGTAAATGGAGGAATAGTCCAGAACGTCGATGGTCACTGCAGGTGCCTGGGTCAGACCCATTTTCGCCTGAAGGCGCTTGGCAATCTCGATGGTAAGGCCCTCATTGTCGAGATTGGCGACCGCCAGCGACCCCAAAAAGGGCAGGGAAATTATGCCTGAATCCGAAACAGTGTATTCCCCACTGATCCCATCCAACCGATCAAACTGACCCTTGGACGGTATCCATTGCACGACGCTCAGTCGGATTTTCGTTTGTGGAGCGAAGAACGCGCTGTCGGCGAGAGCCGGCGACACCGCTCCGGCAAGAAATGCGAGTGCACCGATGACAAACGTCGTGCGAAAGAGCAGCTGAGGGATGCGGTGCGATGAATTCATATACATATCTCGCCTGCGAAGCATCCTTGAACGGATGCTGATCCAATGCCTTGACGCCATTCGACCGCCGGCCGGCAGGTCCGAAGCCGCATCGTTAGTGTGCCGTCTGGCGAAGGCTTGAGGAAGGTGAAGGTCGTTTGCTTTGCCTCATCACTATTGATGAGATGGGGTGGGTGCCTCAGTCTAAATCGAGCAGGAGCGTATATCTCAGAGAGGGATCATCCTGAAAAATCACGAGATCATGCACGCAGGAATAGGTGCGCTCGCAGTGAAGGACCGCGATCGCATAAGCGTGCCGGATCGAAGGCGCCCCGATGCAGACGGCCTTTGCATCGCTTGGTCGACCCGGTCCGTTGCTTCCTGCTTGGGCGTTTCCAGCGTCAGTGCCGCCAAGTGGCGATGGTGGACTAAGCCGCCGCCGCGGCTTGAGCCCCTGCACCGGACGCGGCGCAGCTTCACGGCCCGTCGCACCCGTCACTAGTTCATACAACACGGCTGTTGCCCAAAGGATGGCGCCCGTAGAGCGAAAGGCGTAGGATATACTCGCTTACTTTTCGACTATACTTCCCAGAGTCGTGTCAAACGATCCTCATAGATTTGATCCTGATAAATATAGCGAGAGGTACCCGCCATGTATCGCAACGCTCGCCGGTGGATTTCGCACTCACTTCTGGTGGATTCGTTGGTGCCCCGATGGTTGACCGTCGGCGGAAAAGAAAGATCGCGCAAACCTGCCGAAAAACATAAGGATAGTGCTCAACTTGCGGCATCTGTGCAAACCGCCGATGGACACAAGCAGGGCACCCTTGTCGACGATCCCTATAAGGATGCGGCCCTCAACGAGCATGATGGCGGGCAGAGAGCGCACGTGAACGGCGACGCGGTCAACAGCCTCGAAGAGCGACCGTTGCCTGACACTTTCGCAACGCCTGGCGAAATGGGAATTCGAAGCGGCGATGTGGCCGCGCTGTCGGCGCTTAAGCCGGATTTTGCACGTTTCCAATGGCACGCGGATGGAGTTGCGTTCGGGGCCGCATCGTCCCTTCAGCGCACCGATACCGCAATGAGCTCCATGGGCGACGATCCTCTGGCTCCCTATCTGCCGCAAAGCCCCGCACCGACAGCTTCGGGGCGTGGGGCTCCTAAGGTGGCGGCCGGGCGTGCTCATTCGGGCAAGGTCGTCATTCTCGAATCGAGCCCGTCAGGCCAGGCGACTGCGCACGACGCCGGCGCGAATTCGCTGGCCTTCGGCATGCCCTTTGGCGTGTGCGGGTGCGGCTATTTTACCTCCCCCACGCGGATTCTCGATTGGGCCCATGGCGGCGCCCTGCTTCAACAGGACGGTCAATTGCCGGGGACCAGGCTGACCGAAGGGCCGGATTATGTGGCGACGATCAAGCAGGCCATCGGCGCCTCGGTCAGCGATCCGCTTCTCGATCGTGACTTGTCCCCACTCTCGGGCTGGACCGGCACTGCAACATGGTCGGACGCGGCGCTCACCAATGGAACTCTGCCAGGCGGGGGAGAGACGGGAACGGGAACAAAATCCAAGGATATCGGTATCCTGTCCGGCTCTGTGACGAAGCCACCTAAGCCTTCCACGCAGGGGTCTTCGACGACGCAGAGTCTGGCGGCTGCGGCGGCGGTCAGCAACGCGATCGTGCTGGAAAACCAGAAGCAGGGCAATCCGGAGAGCGAGTGGGGCATCGACGGTGCCGGCAGCTCCAACATCGAAGGGTTTGCGACCGATATCAGCGTCGATAATGGCAAGACGATCAGCTTCAAGATCAATACCAATTCCACCAACTACCGGATCGATATCTATCGGCTCGGCTATTATGGCGGCATGGGGGCGCGCAAGGTCGCGACCATGCAGCACACAGGATTGCAGACCCAACCTAGTCCGTTGCGCAATGCGACGACCGGCACGGTGGACGCCGGTAACTGGGCCGTCTCGGCGTCCTGGACCGTTCCGGATGATGCCGTTTCAGGCGTCTATATCGCCAAGCTCGTCCGTCAGGATGGCACCTCCGGCGAAAATCACATCCCGTTCATCGTGCGCGACGACGACAGCCACAGCGACGTTGTCTTCCAGACCGCGGATGAGACCTGGCAAGCTTACAATGGTTGGGGTGGCGCAAACCTCTATGGCGGCAACGGTCCGGCGACAGGGCAGGGTGCCGGTCGCGCCTATGCCGTTAGCTACAACAGGCCGATCGCGACTCGCGGCGGGGTCGGCACTTACGCCGGTCCCCAGGACTATCTGTTCGGTGCTGAATATGCGGGCATCTACTGGCTGGAACAGAACGGCTATGACGTCTCCTACCTGTCGGGTGTCGACGCCGACCGCTATGGCAGCCTGTTGCTCAATCACAAGACCTATGTCGATGCCGGGCATGACGAATACTGGTCGGGACAGCAGAGAACCAATGTCGAGGCCGCGCGCGATGCGGGCGTCAACCTGATGTTCTGGAGCGGTAACGAGGTCTATTGGCGAACTCGCTGGGGCAACGCCTATAGCGCCGACGGCACGCCTTACCGCACCCTGATCACCTACAAGGAGACATGGGCGGGCGGCGATATCGATCCTTCCGACCAATGGACAGGCACCTTCCGCGATCCACGCTTCAGCCCACCTGCCATTGGCGGCGGCAATCCGGAGAATTCGCTGACCGGTCAACTGTTCAAGGTCGACGATGTCGGCAGCAATCTCGGCGCGATCACCGTTGGCTATGATGACGCTAATTTGCGCTTCTGGCGCAATACGAGCGTTGCCAATCTTCAGCCGGGGCAGACGGCGACGCTCACCAAAAACTATCTCGGTTACGAGTGGGACGAAGCGCCCGATAACGGCTTCGATCCGGCTGGCCTGGTGAAGCTGTCGTCGACGACGCTTCCGGTCAGCAGCTATTTGCTCGATTACGGAAACACGACCGGCAATGCGACGGCGACCCACAATCTGACGCTCTATCGCGCCCCCAGCGGCGCGCTGGTGTTCGGCGCCGGCACGGTCTACTGGACGTGGGGTCTCAGCGACAATCACGACCTCACGGCGACCCGGACGGACTCGCGCGTACAGCAGGCAATGGTCAATTTGCTTGCTGACATGGGCATTCAGCCTGGAACGCTACAGTCCGGGCTCACCGCCGCGACCGCTTCGTTGGACCACACTGCGCCGACATCGGTCATTACGGTGCCCGCCACGGCGACCGTTGGATCCACCGTGACGATTACCGGCACCGCTGCCGATACCGGAGGCGGGGTCATCGCCGCGGTCGAGGTTTCGACCGACAACGGCGCGAGCTGGCATCCGGCGACGGGAGATGAGAACTGGACTTATACCTGGCAGCCGCAAACCGCGGGCACCTATACCATCCGGTCTCGCGCAGTCGATGATAACGTCAACCTGGAAACGCCCTCGGCGGGACGAACGGTCACCGTCAGCGGGCCGAGTTACACCTCTCTCTTCGGTTCGGGGACGCCAGCGGTCGTCAACACCAACGATACCTCGGCGGTTGAACTCGGCTTCAAATTCCAGACGTCCGTGGCAGGTACCGTCACCGGCATTCGTTTTTATAAGGGCAGTCTGGATACCGGCACGCATACCGGTTCACTGTGGTCGAGTACCGGCACGCGGATTGCGACTCTCACCTTCACTAACGAGACTGCCAGCGGCTGGCAGACCGCCTATTTCACCAGTCCGGTATCGCTGACGGTCGGACAAACCTACACTGCATCTTACCATACCAATACCGGTCACTATTCCTCAACGACCGGCTACTTCACTTCAAATGTAACCAGCGGTCCGCTCACGGCGCCGGCCAGCGGCAACGGCGTCTATGCCTATGGCAGCAACAGCCTGTTCCCCACGAGCACCTTCCAGTCGACGAACTATTGGGTCGATGTGATGTTTACGACGCCGAGTTCGAACACGACGCCGACAGCGGTTGCCGATACGGGGGATGCGACCGAGAAGGGTGGTGTGGCCAATGGTTCGGGCGGCGTGGCCGCCAGCGGCAACGTGCTGACCAACGACACC
>NZ_JACIFV010000001.1:0-567507 GCF_014197535.1 Rhizobium aethiopicum | reverse complement strand
CCATGGCGCCAACGATGCACCGGTGCTGGCCGTCCAGACGACCACCCAGAATGCCACCGTCGGCTCTGCCTTCTCCTTCACGCTGCCGACGACCACTTTCACCGATGTCGATAGCGGCGACACGCTCGCCTATGCGGCAACGTCCGCCGATGGCACGGCCCTGCCTTCCTGGCTAACCTTCAACGCCTCGACACGCACCTTCTCCGGCACGCCGACGACGTCAGGCACTTACGGCGTCAAGGTGACGGCAACCGATCTCGGCAGCCTTGCGGCCAACGAGACCTTCAATATCGCCGTGTCGACGGCGCCGACGACCTACAGCCTGTTCTCTGCTTCCAGCACGCCGAGCCGGACCTTCAACGATGGTCAGCAGCTCGAACTTGGCGTCAAGTTCACGTCGAACGTTGCCGGAGATGTCACCGGCATCAGGTTCTATCGCAGCGCCAATGACAACGGCCAGAATGTCGTCGACCTTTGGACCACGACAGGCACCAAGCTTGCCACCGCCACCTTCACCACCACCACCGCGAGCGGTTGGCAGACGGTGAACTTCACAAATCCCGTCACCATCGCCGCCAATACCACCTATGTCGCCTCCTATCACACGACAGGCGCTTACGTGGCGACCAGCAATTTCTTTACGGCCGCCGTCACCAACGGTCCGTTGACGGCGCCGGCCAGCGGCAATGGCGTCTATGCCTATGGCGGTTCCGCCACCGCAGGTCTTTTCCCGACCAACAGCTACAATTCAACCAACTACTACGCCGACGTCGTCTTCCGGCCGCAACTGGCCGCGTGATGCAAAGGATAAGGTTAGGATCGATTTCGAATGAGGCTGACACGACGCAAATGCGGATCGCAGAGAGGGACGCGGCCTCCGCTCCCATTCAAGCGACAGCGATGAACAAGGGCCGGCTCCCGGTGACAGTGCTCGCCGGCTTTCTCGGCGCCGGCAAGACGACGCTTCTCAGCCACGTGCTGACCAATCGTCAGGGCCTCAGGGTCGCCGTCATCGTCAACGATATGAGTGAAGTGAACATAGACGCCAGTCTCATTCGAGACGGCGGCTGCAACCTGTCGCATACGACGGAGGCACTGGTTGAACTCAGCAATGGCTGCATATGCTGTACCCTGCGCGATGACCTCCTGACGGAAGTGCGGCGACTCGCCGAAGAGGGGCGATACGACTATCTGCTGATAGAGGGAACCGGCATTGCCGAGCCGCGCCCCATCGCTGCCACCTTTTCCTTCCGCGACGAGAACGGCGTTTCGCTCTCCGATTTTGCCAAACTTGACACGATGGTGACTGTCGTCGACGCCGCCAGCCTTTTGGCTGATTACAGCAGCGCCGATCTGCTTCGCGATCGCGGCATGCAGCGGGACGGCGAGGACCGGCGGACACTCATCGACCTGTTGGTGGACCAGATCGAGTTTGCCGACGTTGTCGTGATCAACAAGATCTCGGACGCGACCGAGGAAATTCGCGCAGAAGTCCGCAAGACGGTGGCTGCGCTCAACCCGGATGCGCACCAGGTGGAGACGGACTTCGGTAAGGTTTCGCTTGCAACCATTCTCAGTACGGGCCTCTTCGACGAAGCAAAGGCCGCCGCTCACCCGTTATGGCACAAGGAACTGTACAGCCCCGGTGCTCATGTTCCGGAGACGGAGGAATATGGGGTATCGAGCTTTGTCTATCGCACCAGGCGTCCCTTCGACCCGACGCGGTTTAGGGCATTCCTGGACGAGCCTTGGCCGGGGGTCATCCGCGCCAAAGGTCATTTCTGGTTGGCCACGCGACCGCGTCACGTGGGTCTGATGTCGGCGGCCGGAGCGCAACGACGCTGTGAACCCATGGGGCTCTGGTGGGCGGCCGTTCCCCGGCAGGACTGGCCGAGCCACCAGCAGTTTCGCCAGCATATCGAGCGCCGATGGGACAGCGCTTGGGGCGATCGTCGGCAGGAACTCGTGTTCATTGGTGTCGATATGGACGAGACAGGCGTCCGCAACGCGTTGGACGACTGCCTGGCAAGCTCGGATCCGCGGGACTGGTCGGCTCTCGAAGATCCCTTTCCGGCCTGGTAGCACGGGCGGAGCCGGAGTTTACCGGCTCGACCAGCCGGACCGGCAAAACAAGACCGACCAGCTTCCTCTCACACAGAGTCCGCGGCTTAGCGGAAGCACCGGACAGCTCCAGAACCGGATATGCGGTGAGGATCATCATATCGGCGTATGGAGTACCTCCCACATACCCAAGATTGCTGTCGTACGTTCCGCTCCGAAAGCTGGCAGGATGAAGCCATTCAATGCTGGTCGACGGGAAATGGGGACGCCGCTCTTGCTGAGATTTCATGTGAGGAATCGCAAATACTTGACTGCTGTCGGAGGCACGCCGTGCATCAGTCACGCAACCTCGGCCTGGGCCGCACTGCTTGGAACTCCGACCGTAGTGTCTTCGAGCACTCAGGGTTCTTCCGGCTTTGCCAATCAAGGCAGCGCAACCGTCCAATCCTCTTTCATCGGCACAGTCACAACTTCGCTGATGTCATCAGGCGGCATGCAATCGTCCCCCGCACCGTCGACGGCGATACCGGCGCCTGAGGCAGATGGCGGCGCAAAAGACAGTTCCACGAAGACGGCGTCGGCTGCGACGGTCTTCGACACGACCTCCTCGACATCGCAAGACACCGTACTTGCCCCAGATCCGTACGAAGAGGCTGCGACACTGCCTGCCGCCCCCGCGCTGACGGGGATTACCAGCGATGCCGACACCGGAAGCGCCACGACGGCGGCGCCGGTGACGTCTTCCAGCAGTCTCGACACGACTTCGTTGCGGCTTCAGACCTCGATAGCATCCCTCTCGGTGGAGCCCAGCCAGGACGCTTCGGCTGAGACGACGGCGGTCTCAGCGCTGGCCGCACCGGCGGCGGCTCCGGCTGCGGTGACGCTCAACATTATCGCACTGGAAAATCTGAAACAGGGCAACCCGATTAGCGAGTGGGGCCTGGAAGGCGACGGCAAGGGCACCATTCAGGGCTTCGCCACCGAAATCAGCACGAATATCGGCCAGACGGTCGATTTCAAGGTCGCCACCGATTCCACGCATTACCGCATCGATATCTACCGGATGGGTTATTACGGCGGGGCCGGTGCGCGCAAGGTCGGCTCGATCGAGCAGCAGCTGACCACGGCGCAGATCCAGCCGCATCCGATCGTCGACATGTCGCTCGGTCTCATCGACTGCGGCAACTGGTCGGTCTCGGCGAGCTGGCAGATTCCGACCGATGCCGTCTCCGGCGTCTATTTCGCCAAGCTGGTGCGTGAGGACGGCACCGAGGATGCCAGCATCATCCCCTTCGTCGTGCGCGACGACTCCTCGCACAGCAATATCGTTTTCCAGACCTCGGACACGACGTGGCAGGCTTATAATGCCTGGGGCGGCGCCAGCCTCTATTACGGCGATGTCCCCGTCGATCCCGCTGACATGATCGGCTACCTGCCGCCGAACTGCAGCTGCGGCCTGACCGCAATCGGTCGCGCCTCGGCGGTCAGCTACAACAGGCCGATCATCACCAATACGAGCCCGGTCGGCGGCTCGCACGACTTCATTTTTGGCGTCGAGCATTCAGCCATCCAGTGGCTGGAGCAGAACGGTTACGACGTGTCCTATGTTTCCGGTGTCGATGCGACGCGTAGCGGTAGCCTGCTGCTGAACCATGATGCCTTCCTATCGGTCGGCCATGACGAATACTGGTCGGCCGAGCAGCGCACCAATGTGGAGGCCGCGCGCGATGCCGGCGTGAACCTCGCCTTCTGGAGCGGCAACGAAGTCTATTGGAAGGTTCGCTGGGAAAGCAGCATCGACGGCAGCGGCCAGGCCTACCGCACCATGGTCTGCTACAAGGAGACCTACGGCACGAGCACGGACCCGAGCAATATCGGCACCGGCACCTGGCGCGATCCGCGTTACGCCGATGCGGAGCAGGAGCCGGAAAATTCGCTGACGGGAACGATGTTTCAGGTGGACGGCTACCGCCAGGATACGATCTCCATCCCCTACGACTATTCGAACCTTCGCTTCTGGCGCAATACCGATGTGGCAGAGCTGCAGCCGGGCGAGACCTACAATCTGGTGCAGAACCTGCTCGGCTATGAATGGGACTCGGATGTCGAGAATGGATTCCGTCCGGCTGGACTGATCGACCTGTCGCTCTCCTCGGTCGCGGTCAACACTTATCTCCGCGATTACGGCTCGACGGTCGGCGACGCGGTGGCGACCCACAGCCTGACCATGTACCGGGCGGCAAGCGGCGCACTCGTCTTCGGCGCCGGCACCGTCTTCTGGTCCTGGGGGCTGAACGATCAGCATCAGGGGCCGGCAACGTCAACCGATCGCAACGTGCAGCAGGCGATGGTCAACATGTTCGCGGACATGGGCATCCAGCCGACGACGCTCGATGCGAGCCTGATCCTCGCGACCCAATCGACCGACATGCTGAAGCCCACCTCGTCGATTACCTCGCCCATATCAGGCGCAAGCTTCCTCGAAGGGCAGCATGTGACGATATCAGGAACGGCGCAGGATTTCGGCGGCGGCATCATTGCCGGCGTCGAGGTCTCCACCGATGGCGGCCAGCACTGGTTCAAGGCCACGGGCCGCGAGAACTGGAGCTATAACTGGGTCATCCAGGCGAGCGGCACCTATGCGATCCTGTCACGCGCCGTCGACGACAGCGTCAATCTGGAGGCGCCATCGGCCGGCAAGCAGGTCACCGTCACGCTGCCGGGCACACAGGGCCTGTGGACGCTGGCGGAAAAGCCCGCGACCGAAGTAGCGGTCGATCGCGATTCCGTCGAGCTCGGCCTGCGGTTCCAGGCGACGACGGCAGGCTCGGTGGAGGGCATCCGTTTCTACAAGGGCTTCTATAACATCGGCGAACACGTCGTCAGCCTCTGGAGCAGCACCGGAACGCTGCTGGCGACCGGCGTAGCGACAGGGGAATCGCTCTCAGGGTGGCAGACGGTGATGTTCTCCAGCCCGATCCAGATCGCGGCCGGCACGACCTATGTGGCCTCCTATCACAGCAATGGCTACTACTCGCTCACCCAGAACTATTTCAACGAGCCCTATGCCAGCGGCCAGCTGAAGGCCGTCGATGGCGGCGGCGTCTTCGCCTACGGCACTACGCCCAGCACATTCCCCGGCCAGAACCCCGGCGGCAGCAATTACTGGGTGGACGTGGTCTTCGATGCCGGCCCCAACAGCCAGCCGGTCGCGACCGACGACAGCGGGCTGATCATCGGCCACAACGGAACGGTTGTTATCTCCATTTCCTCGCTCCTGGCAAACGATACCGATCCCAATGGCGATGCGATGACCATCACGGCCGTCGGCAATGCCGTCAACGGCTCGGTCGCTCTCAACAAGCAGACCGGCGCCATCACCTTCACGCCGGCCAACGATTATTCAGGACCGGCGAGCTTCAGCTATACGCTGTCGGACGGGCGCGGCGGCACGGATCAAGGCAATGTCAGCCTGACCGTCCAGACGGGTTCGGCTGGCGAGACACTGTTTACGGCAAGTGAGGGACCGACCGGCGGCAGCTTCAACGACAATACGGCGTTGGAACTCGGCATGAAGTTCGTGGCTTCCTCGACCGGCACCATCTCGGGCATCCGCTATTACAAGGCTGCCGGCGATACCAGCGTCCATACCGGCTCCATCTGGAGAGCCGACGGCACGCTCGTCGCAACGGTCACCTTCACCAACGAGTCGCTCTCCGGCTGGCAGACCGCGAACTTCGCCACGCCGCTGCAGATCACGGCGGGTGCGACCTATGTCGCCTCCTACCACACGACCGGCACCTATGTGGCGACCTCGAACTATTTCAACACGGCGCATACCAATGGCTCGCTGACGGCGCTTGCAGGCAGCAATGGCGTCTACGCGGTCGGATCGGGCTCGCCCTTCCCGACGTCGAGCTACCAGTCGACGAATTACTGGGTCGATGTCGTCTTCAATCAGTCGACGGGCAATACGGTGCCGGTGGCCGCCAATGACAACGGCTATACGACCTATACCAATACGGCTCTGTCGATCGCCGCTGCAAACCTGCTGGCAAATGACAGCGACGCCGATGGCAACCCGCTTGTCGTCACCGGCGTCAGCGGCGCGGTCAACGGTTCGGTGTCATACAACAGCCAGACGCAGACCGTCACCTTCACGCCGACGGCAGGATATACCGGGCCGGCGAGCTTCAGCTATTCCATCGCCGACAGTCAGGGCGGCACGGCATCCGCCCAGGTTGCGCTTACCGTCAACGCCCAGGGGAGCGAGCAGAACCTCTTCAGCGCCAATGAAACGCCTGCAATCGTCTCCGTGAACGACAATCACCCGGTCAATCTCGGCATGAAATTTCAGGCGGACACGGCAGGCTGGGTCACGGGCATCCGCTTCTATAAGGGCGCCGACAATACCGGCCCGCATAACGGTTATCTCTGGACCGCCTCGGGCACGCTGCTTGCCAGCATCACCTTCAGCAACGAAACGACAAGCGGCTGGCAGACTGCCACGCTCACCCAGCAGGTCGCTGTCGCAGCGGATACGACCTACGTCGTTTCCTACAGCACGAACGGCAACTACTCGGCGACGGGCAATTATTTCAGCACCGAGAAGACGAGCGGCGACCTTAGGGCGCTCAGCGGTGACAACGGCATCTACGCCTATGGATCGAGCGGGTTGTTCCCGACGAGCAGTTACAACAGCACAAACTACTATGTGGACGTGGCGTTCAAACCGCAGCTCGCGGCGTAAAGGCGAGCGGGGGTATCGATGACGGGTGCAGACAATCGACTTCCGGTGACGGTCCTGGCGGGGTTTCTCGGCGGCGGCAAGACGACGGTCCTCAATCATGTCCTGAACAATCGCGAGGGACGCCGGATCGCCGTGATCGTCAACGACATGAGCGAGGTGAACATCGATGCCGATCTCGTCCGTGACGGCGGCGCCAACCTCTCGAGGACCGACGAAACCCTGGTCGAGCTTAGCAACGGCTGCATCTGCTGCACATTGCGCGACGATCTCCTGAGCGAGGTCCGCCGGCTCGCCTCCGCCGGCCGTTTCGACTATCTGCTGATCGAGGGCACGGGGATCGCCGAGCCCCTGCCGATAGCGGCGACCTTCTCCTTCCGCGACGAGAGCGGAGCAGCCCTTTGCGACGTGGCGCGGCTCGACACCATGGTCTGCGTCGTCGACGCGGTCAATCTGCTTGTCGATTACCGGAGCGACGAGTTCCTGGCCGATCGCGGCGAAAGGCGTGACGGGGACGATGAGCGCAAGCTCGTGGAACTGCTCGTCGAGCAAATCGAATTTTCTGATGTCGTCATCATCAACAAGGCGGGCGACGTGCCCTCGACCGACCTTGCCGAGGTTCGCCGGGTCGTCGCAGCACTCAATCCGGATGCCCGCGTCATCGAGGCGGTCTTCGGCCAGGTGCCGCTTGGCGCAATCATGGAAACCGGGCTCTTCAGCGAGGCCAGGGCCGCCCGCCATCCGCTCTGGCACAAGGAGCTTTACGGCTGGGGCGATCATGTGCCGGAGACAGAGGAATACGGCATTTCAAGCTTCGTCTATCGCAATCGCCGGCCTTTCGATCCGGCACGGCTCAGCCGCATGCTCGAGCAGCCACTGCCCGGCATCATCAGAGCGAAAGGTCATTTCTGGCTGGCGACCCGGCCGGACGAGATCGGCCTACTGTCGATTGCCGGCATGCAATGCCGCATCGGTACCAGGGGTTTCTGGTGGGCCTCGGTGCCGCGCGCGCACTGGCCGCGCCATCCGCAATTCCGCCAGTTGCTTGACCGGCATTGGGACGATGTCTGGGGCGACCGCCGCCAGGAGCTGGTCTTCATCGGCTCCGGCTTCGACGAGGGCGCCATCCGCACCGCGCTCGACGATTCCCTGACCGGGGAGGAGACGGGTTTCGATCCACAGACCGCCGTCGGCCTTCGCGATCCGTTTCCGGCATGGCGGCACGATACGCACGCATTGGACCGAAAAGTGTGAAGCGGTTTTCGGATATCCGATGCGTCGACTCAAAGGTGAACAGGTTTTGATTATCAACCAGAGGAGAGAACAATGAGCAGCGAACTTTATGCAGACGGTATCGGCGAAATCACCGTCACGGGAACGATCGTGCGCATCGACCTGATGTCGCTCTCGGCCACCGATCGCGACGCCAACAACAATCCGAAGCCGGTTTTCCGCCAGCGCATCATCATGCCTGTCGAGGCCTTCGCCAATGCGGTCGACCTCATGCAGAAGGCGCTTGGCGGCTTGGTAGAGGCGGGCGCGGTCCGTCGCATCGGTGACATGTCGGCTGCAGCCGCCAGCGATATCCAGTCGGTGCAGGGCGGCGCTTCGAACGCATCGCCGAATTTCAACTGACAACGGGACAGCCTCGGTCTCGTAGTGTTTCGGGTGGGCCATGAGTGGTTTTCTGCATACCAACCTGCATTGTCTTGCGCTCGTCGCGCGTCACCACGGCGTCGACCTTTCTCCTGAGCGATTGCAGCACGACTATTCCGTCGGCAACGATCCGGTGGCCGTGCGGCAAATGCTCAGAATGGCCAAGGACGCTGGCCTTAGGGCCAGGCATCTGACCCTCGACTGGCGAAGCCTGTTCCAGCTCGGCGAGGCTTTCCCGGTGCTTGCCGAACTTTCGAACGGCAACTGGGTGGTCATATCAGGCGCTCTCGGGGAGGGCGAGGATGAGCGGATCCGCGTTCTCGACCCGCTCGCTACCCGTCCCGAAGTCATTCTGCTGAGCGAGGAGCAATTCGCCAAGGCCTGGCTCGGATCGGTGGTTCTGCTGAAGCGCAACTATCGCATGTCGGATGAGGACCGGCCCTTCGGCTTCCGCTGGTTCGTCCCCGAAATCATCCGCCAACGCAGCTTCTTCCGTGACGTGGCCCTCGCAGCTTTCGTGCTCTACGGCCTGGGGCTGACGACGCCGATGTTTTTTCAGCTCGTCATCGACAAGGTGCTCGTGCATCAGAGCTACGCGACATTGACGGTTCTGACGGCCGGCATCGCGGTGGCGCTCGTCTTCGACGCGACGTTCAGCTTCCTGCGCCGCTATCTGCTGCTCTACGCCACCAACAGGATCGACATCCGCGTGGCGACGCGCACCTTCGGCCATCTGCTCAACCTGCCGATTGCGCTCTTCGAACAGGCCTCGGCCGGCGTTCTCGTCAAGCATATGCAGCAGACGGGGCGCATCCGCGAATTCCTCACCGGCCGGCTGTTCCTGACGCTTCTCGATGGTGTTTCACTCTTCGTCTTCTTGCCGATCCTGCTTCTCTACAGCGTTAAGCTGACGCTCGTGGTGCTCGGTTTTGCGGCGCTCGTCGGGCTCGTGGTGATGCTGCTCGTCGGGCCGTTCCAGCGTCGCCTGCAGGCGCTTTATCAGGCCGAAGGCGACCGGCAGGCCCTGCTGGTGGAAACCGTGCATGGCATGCGCACCGTCAAGTCACTGGCGCTGGAGCCGCGCCAGCGCAAGGTGTGGGACGATTATTCGGCGCAGTCGATCTCGGTGCGTTTCCGGGTCGAAAAAATCTCCACCATCGCCCAGTCGATGACCGGGCTTCTGGAGAAGCTGATGAGCGTGGCGATCATCGGGCTCGGCGCACTCGATGTCTTCAGCGGTTCCATGACGATCGGCGCGCTGGTCGCCTTCAACATGCTGGCCGGCCGCGTCTCGGGACCGCTGGTGCAGATCGTCACCATGGTGCACGAGTATCAGGAAGTGGCTCTGTCGGTGCGCATGCTCGGCGAGATCATGAACCAGCGGCCGGAGCAGGCAGGCCGCGGCCGAGGGGTGCGGCCGCATCTGCATGGCCGTATCGAATTCGACAGGGTCACCTTCCGCTATGCTCCCGATGCGGCGCCGGCGCTCGACAATGTGTCCTTCGCCATTCCGGCGGGCTGCGTCTTCGGCGTGGTCGGCAAGAGCGGCTCGGGCAAGACGACGATCACGCGGCTCATCCAGGGACTCTATCAGAGCCAGGAAGGGCTGGTGCGCATGGACGGCTATGACAGCCGCGAGATCGACCTCGTGCACCTGAGAACCAGCATCGGCGTCGTGCTGCAGGATAATTTCCTCTTCCGCGGCACGGTGCGCGACAATATCGCCGCCGCCAAACCCGATGCCAGCATCGAGGAGATCATGGAGGTCGCCCGCATTGCCGGTGCGCAAGAATTCATCGAGCGGCTGCCACGCGGCTTCGACACGATGCTGGAAGAAAATGCCGCAAACCTCTCCGGCGGTCAGAAGCAACGGCTCGCCATTGCGCGGGCGCTGATCACCGATCCGAAGCTCCTGATCTTCGATGAGGCGACGAGTGCGCTCGACCCCGACAGCGAGGCGATCATCCGCGAGAATCTGAGCCGGATCGCCGCCGGGCGCACCGTTGTCATCGTCTCGCACCGGCTTTCGACCCTCGTCGATGCCGATGCCATTCTCGTCATCGATCGGGGCAAGGTCGCCGATATCGGCCGGCACGACCAGCTGGTGTCGCGCTGCATGACCTATCGCCACCTGTGGGCACAGCAAATGAGGCAGGTCGCATGAACGCGCGTGTCAGAAAATCCGGCGCGAACCTGCCCGTAGCCTCAGACCATGGTCCCTCAGACAAGGGGCCGCCAGGCAGGGGCGGGCAGCTCGTCGCCCGCATGCCGCTGCCGCCGGCAATTGCTGAATTCCAGTCCGACGCCGTCGAGCTCGAGGAACGTGCTCCGCCGCGCGTTGCGCGCATGACGCTCTATTGTGTGACGGCACTGATTGCTGCGACCATCATCTGGGCCTCCGTTTCTGATATCGACGAGGTGGTGATTGCGCCCGGTAAGCTCGTCACCACCCAGCCGACCATCGTCGTCCAGCCGCTCGAAACCTCGATCATCCGCACGATCGATGTGAAGGCCGGCGAGGTGGTACATGCCGGACAGACGCTCGCAACCCTTGATGCCACCTTCAGTCAGGCCGATGTCGGCCAGCAGCAGGCGAAGTTCTCGGCACTCGACGCCCAGGTGAAGCGCATCGAGGCGGAACTTGCCGGCGACGACTACACGATGATGGCGGGAACGACGCCCGACGAGATGCTGCAAGTGCAGCTCTTCGGCCAGCGGCGGGCCTTCTACACGGCGCAGCTGCAGAATTTCGAGCAGCAGATCGCTGGCCAGTCGGCAGCGCTTGCCGCGGCCAAGAACCAGGAGGCCGTGCTCATCGACCGACGCGACACGCTCTCGCAGATCGAAGGCGCGCGCGAGCGGCTCTTTAACACGCAAAGCGGCTCGCTGATCACCATGCTCGGCTCGCGCGACGCCCGCCTCGACGTCGAATCCGATCTGACTGCCGTGCGCGGCAAGGCCGACGAGGCCGCGCATGCCTTTGCCAAGCTGAAAGCCGACCGGCAGGCCTTCATCGAGGATTTCCGCCGCGCCGCGATGGAACAGCTGGTGGAGCTGCGCGGCCAGCGCGACATGGCGGATGAAGAGCTGAAGAAGATGGAGCTGCGCCGCAACATGGTGTCGCTGACAGCACCTGCCGACGCCGTCGTGCTCGATCTCGCCCAGCGTTCCATCGGCTCCGTCGTGCGCGAAGCCGAACCGATCGTCACGCTGGTGCCGATCAACGTGCCGCTCGAAGCGGAAGTCTCGATCAACACCCGCGACATCGGCCGCATCGCCGTGGGTAAGGAGGCCCGCATCAAGCTGGACGCCTATCCCTTCCAGAAATACGGCACCGCCTCGGGCGAGGTTCGCACCATCAGCCAGGACACGTTTATGACCGGCCAGCAGCAGGAACAGACCGCCACCCCGAGCCAGCCGGCCGCCCCCTTCTTCAAGGCTCGCATTCTGCTTGCCGATACGAGGCTGAACGCCTCGGACGTGCCGGTCAGACTGCTGCCCGGCATGACCGTCTCCACAGAAATCAAGGTGGGCAACAGGACGGTGATCTCCTATTTCCTCTACCCGCTGCTGCGCGGCCTGGATGATGCCATCCGGGAACCGAACTGAGGAAGGGCCTCCGACACACGCCGGGGGCATCCGATTCCGATTAATCAGCCTACCGGCAAAGCGGCGAGAAAAGCGTGGATTGCTGCAGGGATATTGCCGAGATGGAGGAGGGGCGCATGTCCTTGCCCTCCGGCGGAATGAAGGATCAGTCCGGGGTGCAGTCGGGTCATTTCGCTCGCGGTTTCCTGCGACAGCAGCGGTGAATTTTCGCCGCGGATCAGCATCAGCGGAAAGCGGCTCAGGCTTTCGAATTGTGCCCAGAGATCGGGCAGCGGCCGGCTGAAATCGATCGATCTCAGCGCCTCGGCGATCGCTGGATCGAAATCGGCGACTGGCCTTCCGCCGACGTCGCGATATAGCGCAAGCGCCATTTCGCGCCAGTCCTCGTCTGCAAGCGCGGTAAACGAGGCGCCGTGATTTTCCCGCAATAGATCGGCCGCCTCTTTCCAGTCGGCCGGCGCCTTGCCGCTGTTGAGGTAGTCGCGAATGAGCGCCAGCCCACTCGCCTCGATCGCCGGTCCGATATCGTTCAGGACCACGGCTTCGAGAAGATCCGGCCGTGTCGCTGCGATCAAATGCAGGATTAGGCCGCCACGCGAGGTGCCGATGAAAATCGCCCGCTCGATGCCGAATGCCGTGCAGGCGGCAATGATGTCGCCGGTCTCGACGGCGAGATTGTAATTGGCCTTGTTCTCATCCCATGCGGAATTGCCACGGCCGCGCGAGTCGAGCGCGATCACCCTGCGCGCGCCTGTTCTGTCGCGGCTGAGAAGCAGCGCAAGCGGATGAAAGTCCCGGGCATTGCGGCTCAGGCCGGGCAGGCAGATCACTGGCAGCCGTTCGGCGGCTGCCGCCTTCTCGGGCCGGTAGTCGCGTGCATAAAGCCTCAGCCCATCGGAGGAAGAGTAAAATCGTTCCTGGAAATCGCCTGCATCCACGTTCGGCATCGCATCCTCGAGAGCTGTCTGATCCGGAAGGTGTAGAGCATGTCTCGCAAAATTGTGCAGCGATTTTGCGATAAAGACATGCGGAAAAACAAAGACCAGCCTGCTTTTCAAGCCGTGCCGAATGGCTTCAGGAGGCGCTGCGTCCGCCGATCAGGTCGCGCTCGATATCCGCCGGCTGGCCGAGGCGGGCTTTGTAGACTTCGTAATTCTCCATCACCCGCTGCACGTAGTTGCGCGTTTCGGGGAAGGGGATGCGCTCGATCCAGTCGACGATCTCGTCGACTGGCCTGCCGCGAGGGTCGCCGTAGCGTCCGATCCATTCCGGCACCCGCTTCGGCCCGGCATTATAGGCGATGAAGGTGAGGATGTAGGAGCCGCCGAAGGCTTCGATCTGCTCGCCGAGATAATGCGCGCCGAGCGTCGCATTATAACCGGCATCGGCCGTCAGCTTGTCCTTCGAAAAGGTGATGTTGTGGCGCTTGGCCACCGCCTGGGCCGTGCCGGGCAGAAGCTGCAGTAGGCCGCGCGCATTCGCCGCCGAAACGGCGGCCGGGTTAAAGGCGCTTTCCTGCCGGGCAATCGCATAGGCGAGCGCCTTGCCGGAGCCGGAGATATTGGCATTCGCCGGGATTACGCCGACGGGAAAAGCGAGTGCTGCGACGTCGATGCCGCGGCCATAGGCGATTTTGCCGACCTGCAGTGACAGATGATGATTGCCTGACTGCTCGGCCTGCGCCGCAAGGATCGCCAGTTCACCGGGACTTTGCAGCTGATCGGCGAGCGCGAGATAGAGGATGTCGGCCCGCCATCCATGGCCGGCTCCCTCGAGCCGGGCGATTGCCTGCACGGCCTCGCGCGCCTGGAAACTCTGGCGGTCGGCTGCGCTCGGGGTGGGATAGCTGACGTTGAGCGTCTTGCGTCCAAGCCTTTCGGCCGCGAGCTGCCCATAGAAGGTGCCTGGAAAATTCGCGGCCTTACCATAGAATTCGCCGGAGTTGCCGGGGCCGCCGGCCTCGGCTGCCCGCCCGAGCCAATACCAGGCGCGCGACACCGAGATGGGACCGTTCGAAGTCGCCAGAATCTTGCGGAAATGCTTTTCTGCCGTTGTCGGGTCCTGCAGCCCGCGCAGCGCGTACCACCCGGCATGGAACTCGGCCTCGACGATATCAGTCGGGCTGGTTGCCGCGGATCTTGCGACGATGCGATAGGCAGGCTTGAATTGTCCTTGATCGACGAGGCCGCGGCTGACGATCCGCTGCTCGTTCCACCATTCTCCGGAATTGACGAGTTCGCCTGGCTCGCGTGGCATCTTTTCCAGAAGCGCCGCCGCTTCGGTATATTTGTCCTGCTTGCGCAGATATTCGATCCGCGCGAACAGCAGGCCGGCATCGCCACGCCATTTTGGCTCGACGCTATTGAGCAGCGCGTCGGCATTGGCAGCTTTGGCGTCGACGGCGGCCCAGGCCTTGTAGAGGGACTGCGCTTCGCCCATATCGCCGAAGCGCTTGGCCTGCGCTACCCGGCCACGATACATCAGATAATCCATCCGCGCCTTGTGGTCGGCTGGCGTCAGCAGGGCGGAAAACTCGAGGAGGATCTTGTCTTCGCTCGCCTTGTCGAGCGCCTCAGTGCGCCAGACCTTGCGGATATATCTTGCTGCCTGCGCCTGCTTGCCTGACGCAGTCAGCGCCCGCCCGAGAATGACGGCGCCCTGCATCGTCTCCGGCGCGGTATCGCCGAAGGCGGCGAGCACGGCCGACGGGGCGGGGTTTTCGTCGTAGAGCGCACGTTCGGAATAGGCTCGCAGCCTGGAAAGGCCGGGCCATCCCTTGAGCTCCTGCGCAGCACTGGCGATTTCATAAGAGGGAACGCCCTTCAATCCGGAGACGGCGATCGCCCAGGTGAGGATATGGCGGTCGAGCGTACCCTCGCGCAGGCTGTCGCGGATCGACAGAGCCAGTTGCGGATTCTTGGCGGAAAGCGCATCGAGGCCGCTTTTCAGATCATTGGCGACGGCCGCGACGGCCGGATTGCGCGGGATGGCGCCGGTTGTCAGCGCTTCCGGTATCGATGTCTCGGGAACGAAGCCGATCGGCTTGATGCCGGGCGTCGGAATGCTTTCGCCGGGAAGCGGCGACGCGAGGCTGCCCCACGCGGCGGCAACGAAGCCGAAGGCGGTCAGAATCAGGACAGCTTTCTTCATCCGGGATCTCGCAATGAAAACACGCCCTGCCCATTTGGCTAGAGGCATCTTAACGAAGCCTTACCGTACCAGGTAAAATTCATTCACATCTGCTATCGGAATTTGCCCTAAACCGAACTCTCCGCGCTTGTCGCGATGATTTCGGCGCTCTATGGTGCGCAAAATATTCATGGAATGCGGCCGAAGCAAGGATTTGGTCGTGAGGAGCTTTGCATGTTCAATGGGTCCATCCCCGCCCTCGTCACCCCCTTCACCGATGCCGGACTGATCGACGAAGCGAGCTTCGCCGCCCATGTCGACTGGCAGATCAAGGAAGGCAGCAGCGGTCTCGTTCCGGTCGGCACGACTGGCGAATCGCCGACGCTGTCGCATGCCGAGCACAAGCGGGTCGTGGAACTCTGCATCGAAGTGGCGGCAAAACGCGTTCCTGTCATGGCCGGCGCCGGTTCGAACAATACGCGTGAGGCGGTCGAACTCGCCCAACATGCCGAAAAGGTCGGCGCTGACGCCGTGCTCGTCGTCACGCCCTATTACAACAAGCCGACGCAGAAGGGTCTGATCGCGCATTTTTCCGCGATTGCCGAGGCCGTCGCCCTGCCGATCTATATCTACAATATTCCCGGCCGTTCGGTGATCGACATGACGCCGGAAACGATGGGGGCTCTCGCCAAGGCACACAGCAATATCGTCGGCGTCAAGGACGCGACGGGCAAGATCGAGCGTGTTTCCGAGCAGCGTATCACCTGCGGCAAGGACTTCAGACAATTGTCCGGCGAGGACGCGACGGCGCTGGGTTTCAACGCCCATGGCGGCGTCGGCTGCATTTCGGTGACGGCGAATGTCGCCCCGCGCCTCTGCGCCGATTTTCAGGCCGCGACGCTGGCCGGTGAATACACCCGCGCGCTCGAATATCAGGACCGGCTGATGCCGCTGCATAAGGCGATCTTCCTTGAGCCCGGTCTCTGCGGCGCCAAATACGGCCTCGCCAAGCTCGGCCGGATGAGCCGCAATGTCCGCTCGCCGCTGCTTTCGACACTGGAGCCGGCAACCGAAGCAGCGATCGACGCCGCCATGCGTCACGCAGGATTGCTGAACTGAGGAGACCGGCCTTCACAAGGCCAGGTCGGTCCCTTACATAAGGACAAGCAATGAGGGCGCGGCTTTTCGCGCCCCGAAGGAATATCGTCATGGCCCCCAAAGGCAGCCAGCGCGTGGTGAACAAGGTCGTGGCCGAAAACCGCAAGGCCCGCTTCAACTACGAGATCATCGATACTTATGAGGCAGGTCTCGTGCTGAAGGGCACAGAGGTCAAGTCGTTGCGCGAAGGCAAGGCCAATATCGCCGAATCCTATGCGTCGGATGAGGATGGCGAGATCTGGCTGATCAACTCCTACCTGCCGGAATATCTGCAGGCGAACCGCTTCAATCACGAACCGCGCCGGCGCCGCAAGCTCTTGCTGTCGGGCCGTGAAATCCATCGCCTGCGCTCCGCCGTCAACCGCGAAGGCATGACGCTGGTCCCGCTGAAGATCTATTTCAACGACCGGGGTCGGGCGAAGATGGAGCTGGCGCTCGCCAAGGGCAAGAAATTGCACGACAAGCGCGAATCCGAGAAGGAGCGCGACTGGAATCGGCAAAAGAGCCGCTTATTGAAGGATAACGGCTAACCCATCGCGCCACAGCCGATCGGCTCGCGGCGCTTTCGATTACTCCCCGAAATCGCTGGCCGGGGCGACTTCGACCGGGCGCGGCGCCCGCTCCGCGGGATCGCGACCGATCTCAGCCTTCAGCGACAAGAGGTCGATGAAATGATCGGCCTGCCGGCGCAAGTCGTCGGCGATCATCGGCGGCTGCGTCGCCATGGTCGAGATCACCGAGACCTTGCGGCCTCTGCGCTGCAGCGCCTCGACGAGGTTCGTGAAGTCGCCGTCGCCGGAGAAGATGACCAGATGGTCGACGGTTTCCGACTGCTCCATGGCGTCGATCGCAAGCTCGATGTCCATGTTGCCCTTGATCTTCCGCCGGCCCATGGAGTCGGTGAATTCCTTGGCGGGCTTGGTGACGACCTTATAGCCGTTATAGTCGAGCCAGTCGATCAGAGGACGGATCGATGAATATTCCTGGTCCTCGATCAGCGCGGTGTAATAATATGCGCGCAGGAGGTAGCCGCGTTTCTGGAATGCCTTCAGGAGCTTGCGGTAATCGATGTCGAAACCGAGGCTCTTGGATGCAGCGTAGAGGTTGGCGCCGTCAATGAAGAGTGCAATTTTTTCGCGTGGGTCAAACATCGCTTACCAATTCCAATGAGAGAAATCGAAATTCGCAGGGCATCAAATTTCAATAAATACAACGGCTTATTGTGATTTTTGATTTGATGCGTACTTTACTAAGTGTTCATATAAGGGAGATTTAGGGCACGGTTCCGCATATTCCAAGCAACCTTTGGTGGAATTGTCACATTCTCCATGGAAATTTAGCTCGGCTGCGGATAAAGACGAGGGGAGCCGGAACGAAAAACTTGTATTTGCCCGGTTTTAATTGTATCGGGCGTGCTAATCCCGAAATGACGACCGTAAAGGACAGGCAATGGCCCGTGTCACAGTTGAAGATTGCATCGACAAGGTGGAGAACCGCTTCGAGCTGGTTCTGCTCGCCAGCCACCGCGCCCGGCTGATTTCCCAGGGTGCCTCGATCACCATCGATCGCGACAACGACAAGAATCCTGTCGTGGCGCTGCGCGAAATCGCCGACGAGACGCTTTCGCCCGATGATCTCAAGGAAGATCTGATCCATTCGCTGCAGAAGCATGTCGAAGTCGACGAGCCCGAGCCCGATCCGGCCAGCATGATCGCCGCCGGCGGCGCTGCTGCCGCCGACAGCGAGGAGCAGGACGACTTGCCGGAGACGATCACTTTCGATCAGATGTCGGAAGAAGAGCTGCTTGCCGGTATCGAAGGCCTCGTGCCGCCGGAAAAGAGCGACGATTATTAAGCGTCTCGACCGGATCTGATTCGGAAAAGAGCGACGATTACCAATCGTCAATCTTGCGCCTTTATTGCTTAGGCATATTATTGCCCATGTGTGCGCCAATCGTTGATTGGCGCGCTTTTATTTTTGTCGGAGTGGCTTTGGAATGATGCGGCAGTACGAGCTCGTGGAGCGGGTTCAGCAATACAAGCCCGATGCCAATGAAGCACTGCTGAACAAGGCCTATGTTTACGCCATGCAGAAACATGGCCAGCAGAAACGCGCGAGCGGCGACCCGTATATTTCCCATCCGCTCGAGGTCGCCGCCATCTTGACCGATATGCATCTCGATGAATCGACGATCGCGGTCGCCCTTCTGCACGATACGATTGAGGATACGACGGCGACGCGCGCCGAGATCGACGAACTGTTCGGCGAGGATATCGGCCGCCTGGTCGAGGGGCTGACGAAGATCAAGAAGCTCGATCTCGTCACCAAGAAAGCCAAGCAGGCGGAGAACCTGCGCAAGCTGCTGCTCGCCATATCAGATGACGTACGGGTGCTGCTCGTCAAACTCGCCGACCGCCTGCACAATATGCGTACCCTCGATCACATGTCGGCCGACAAGCGTGCCCGCATCTCCGAGGAGACGATGGAAATCTATGCGCCGCTCGCCGGCCGCATGGGCATGCAGGACATGCGCGAGGAACTCGAGGAGCTTTCCTTCCGGCACATGAACCCGGAGGCCTACGAGACCGTCACGAAAAGACTGGAAGAGCTCTCCAAGCGCAACGAAGGCATCGTCAAGAAGATCGAGGCCGAATTGCGCGACCTCCTAGTCGCAAGCGGCCTGACGAGCGCTTATGTCAAGGGCCGGCAGAAGAAGCCCTATTCGGTCTTTCGCAAGATGCAGTCGAAGTCGCTCTCCTTCGAGCAGCTTTCCGATGTCTACGGCTTCCGTCTGATCGTCGAAGACATCCCCTCCTGTTATCGGGCGCTCGGCATCGTCCATACGCGCTGGCGCGTCGTGCCCGGCCGGTTCAAGGATTATATCTCGACGCCGAAGCAGAACGACTACCGTTCGCTCCACACCACCATCGTCGGCCCCTCCAGCCAGCGCATCGAGCTGCAGATCCGCACCAAGCGCATGCACGAAATCGCCGAATTCGGCATTGCCGCCCACACGCTCTACAAGGACGGCGCCACCAATGCCGATGGCGACATTCTTTCGCGCGAATCCAATGCCTATTCCTGGCTGCGCCATACGATCGAGGCGCTCGCCGAAGGTGACAGCCCGGAGGAATTCCTCGAGCACACCAAGCTCGAACTCTTCCAGGATCAGGTCTTCTGCTTCACGCCGAAGGGCAAGCTGATTGCGCTGCCGCGCGGCGCCACCCCGATCGATTTCGCCTATGCGGTGCACACCAATATCGGCGACACGACGGTGGGCGCCAAGATCAACGGCCGCATCATGCCGCTGGTGACGCGGCTGGCGAATGGCGACGAGGTCGAGATCATCCGCTCCGGCGTGCAGGTTCCGCCGGCCGCCTGGGAGGAGATCGTCGTCACCGGCAAGGCGCGCGCTGCCATCCGCCGCGCCACCCGCATGGCGATCCGCAAGCAATATGCCGGCCTCGGCCACCGCATCCTCGAGCGCACATTCAATCGGGCCGGCAAGATTTTCTCGCGCGAGGCGATGAAGCCGGCGCTGCACCGTCTGGGCCAGAAGGATGTCGAGGATGCGATCGCCGCCGTCGGCCGCGGCGAGATGTCATCGCTCGACGTGCTGCGCGCCGTCTATCCCGACCATCAGGACGAGCGCGTCACCGTCAAGCCCTCCGGCGATGACGGCTGGTTCAATGTCCGCAGCGCCGCAGGCATGATCTTCAAGATTCCCGGCAAGGCCAAGGCCGGGGCCGAAGGCGGCCAATCGGAACTCGATGCCGATGTCGATGTGGGCCCGATCCGCGGCCTGTCCGGCAATGTCGACGTCAAGTTCGCCTCGACCGGCGCCGTGCCCGGCGACCGCATCGTCGGCATCATGGATCAGAGCAAGGGCATCACCATCTATCCGATCCAGTCGCCAAGTCTGCAGCGTTTCGACGATCAGCCCGATCGCTGGATCGACGTGCGCTGGGATCTCGACGAGGCCAACAAGTCGCGTTTCATGGCGCGCATCATGGTGAATGCGTTGAATGAGCCCGGCACGCTTGCCAAGGTCGCCCAGACTGTAGCCGGGCTCGACGTCAATATTCGCATGCTGAATACGGTGCGCGTGGCAGCCGATTTCACCGAGATGATGCTGGAAGTCGAGGTGTGGGATCTGCGCCAGCTCAACCAATTGCTCGCCCAGATGAAGGACCTGGATTGCATCGCCACGGTCCGGCGGCTCTATGAGTAGGCTTTTGTTAAGCCTGCCATGGACCTGATCGACAAAAATGCACATTTTATGATCGGTTTATAATCGTGACGGCACAGCAATAGGGCGAGGAATGCGTTGAGCGCATAGCTGTGTCCATGTTGCAGCGGTGGTAATTAACCTTTGGCAGGACTATCTTCTGGTCATCGAAAACGTAAACAGAAGATGAGACAAGGTAATGTTTGACCCTATCAGGAAAATCGCTCGCGCCCTTCGCGCTCCGACTGCTCAGGAACGTGAAATGGCATATTTGAACGGCTCGCTTGATCGTATCGATCTCGAGTTTCGTCAGCGTCAGGTCGACCGCGGTCTGTTCCGCAATCGCTGATACCACCTTTATACTTGGTCGAGTGAGGGACGTTACGTATAACGAGCGCCCCTCGGCATGAAGATGCTCCTTTGCAAGAAAAATGAAGGGGCTGTTTCGGGCGGTACCATTTGCCGCTCTTGTCATGGTCCGGTGCACTGCACTAAATAGCGACCATGTTGTTTCGCCGTCGCAAGCCTGCGGGTTTCAAGGAAAAGATGCGGGAGCTTCTATGGCCCCGAAAAGGTTTCCTTCGCCCGATCCGTTACCTGACAATGCGCATCCTGCGCCTGAGCGCTTCGCCGCATGCGGTTGCGGCCGGCGTTGCCGCCGGCGTCTTTGTCTCGTGGACGCCGTTCATCGGCGTGCATTTCGTCATGGCTTTCGTCATCACCTATTTCCTCTCCGGCAATATGGTGGCCGCGGCTCTCGGCTGCGCCGCATTCGGCAATCCGCTGACCTATCCTTTCATCTGGGGTATCACCTGGGAGATCGGCCATCTGCTGTTGAGCCGTGAGGATCATCTGGCCGGTCAGATGGTGGATCTCGCCGCGCTCTTTCACAAGCTGAACTTCACCGAATTGTGGAGGCCGGTGCTGGAGCCGATGCTGATCGGCGCCATTCCGCCGGGAATCGTGACCGCCGTTGCGCTCTATGCGCTGACGTTCTACACCGTCAGGGGTTTTCAGGCCCGCCGCCGCACGCGGCTAATAGAGCGGGCGCGCCTGCGCCTGGCGGGTCCGGCCGGCGACATGCCGAGCGTATGAACCGGTGCAGAATTCTTAGGCGACGGAAGGTTCCGGCATGATCATCGGCATTGGCAGCGATCTGATCGACATTCGTCGTGTCGAGAAATCGATCGAGCGCTTCGGCGAGCGCTTCACCAATCGCTGCTTCACCGAGATCGAGCGCGCCCGTTCCGACCGCCGGGCAAACCGCGCCGCATCCTATGCCAAGCGTTTCGCCGCCAAGGAGGCCTGTTCCAAGGCGCTCGGCACCGGCATAGCCCAGGGTGTCTTCTGGAAGGACATGGGCGTCGTCAACCTGCCGAGCGGCAAGCCGACCATGCAGTTGACCGGTACCGCCGCCGTGCTCCTGGAAGCGATGCTGCCCGCGGGCCATCGGGCCGCCATTCATTTGACAATAACCGATGATTATCCCTTGGCGCAGGCCTTCGTCATCATCGAGGCGTTGCCCGAGAGCCCATGATCGTGACCCCGGGAGCGTTTCAACGGGACCTCGGGAGCGTTTGGCCGCGACCTCGGAAGCGTTTCAACGCGACCACGGGAGCATTTGATCGCGACCGCGGAAGCGTTTCGACGCGACCTCTCGTCGCTTTTCATGTTGTCGCCATTGCCGCAACCGGCCGAAGCCGCTAGAGAGAACGGCAGAAAGAATTGCGCCTTTACGGCGTCTTGAAGGAATGAGACTGCGTGTCCGAAAAAGTCGATACCAAGCCGAACGCCCTCTGGGAAAATATCAAGGTCATCATTCAGGCGCTGATTTTGGCGATGGTGATCCGAACCGTGCTGTTCCAGCCCTTTACCATTCCGTCCGGCTCAATGATGCCGACGCTGCTCGTCGGCGATTATATCTTCGTCAATAAGTTCGCTTACGGCTATTCGAAATATTCGCTGCCCTTCTCGCCTGATCTGTTCAGCGGCCGCATCTTCGGCTCCGATCCGAAGCGCGGCGATATCGTCGTCTTCCGCTTCCCGCCGAATCCCGATGTCGATTATATCAAGCGCTGCATCGGCCTGCCCGGCGACCATATCCAAGTCACCGACGGCGTTCTCTACGTCAACGGCAAGCCGGTTCCTAAGGTGGCGGATGGCAGTTTCACCTCGGATTACAAGCTCGATCCGGGCGAGGACGTGCCGGTATTCCGCGAAACGCTGGATAACGGCAAGACCTACGACACGCTCGACCAGTCGCCGGTGTCGCGCGGCGACAACACCCGCGAATTCATCGTGCCGGAAGGCCATTATTTCATGATGGGCGACAACCGCGACAACTCGCTCGACAGCCGCTTCGACGTCGGCTTCGTGCCGGCTGAAAATCTTGTCGGTCGCGCCAGCGTCATCTTCTTCTCGCTCGGCAACGACACGTCTTTCCGCGAAATCTGGAAGTGGCCGACCAACATGCGCTGGGACCGCCTTTTCAAGGTCGTTGAATGAGTAAGGCGCAGACGCTTTCTGCGGCGGACCGCGCAAAGCTCGAAAGCCTAATCGGCCATGACTTCGCCGAAAAGGCACGCCTGGACCGGGCGCTGACCCATGCCAGCGCCCGCACGGAAAAGGGCGGCAATTACGAACGGCTGGAGTTTCTCGGCGACAGGGTCCTCGGGCTCTGCATCGCCGAGCTTCTGTTCCGCACCTTCGGCACGGCGGGGGAAGGCGAGCTCTCGGTTCGTCTCAACCAGCTCGTCAGCGCCGAAACCTGTGCCGCGGTCGCCGACGAACTCAATCTCCACCTTTATATCCGCACCGGCGCCGATGTGAAGAAATTGACCGGCAAGCGCATGATGAATGTTCGCGCCGATGTCGTCGAGAGCCTGATCGCCGCGATCTATCTCGATGGCGGTCTCGAAGTCGCCCGCCGGTTCATCCTGCGCTATTGGCAGGGCAGGGCGGTCAGGGCCGACGGCGCCAAGCGCGACGCCAAGACCGAGCTGCAGGAATGGTCACACGCGAAATTCGGCGTCACACCGATCTATCGGGTTGATGAACGCAGCGGACCGGATCATGATCCCCGCTTCAAGGTGACGGTGGAAGTTGCTGGCATAAAGCCGGAAACCGGCGTAGAGCGGTCGAAGCGTGCCGCCGAACAGGTTGCGGCGACCAAGATGCTCGAGCGTGAAGGCATTTGGCAGCAATCGTCTGCCGGAAACTGACGGGACAATGACACAAGAAGAAGATATCGCGGCCGAAGCTGCCGTAGAAGCCAATGGTCCGACACATTCGGGTTTCGTTGCGCTAATCGGGCCGACCAACGCCGGCAAATCGACACTGGTGAACCGCCTCGTCGGCGCCAAGGTGTCGATCGTCAGTCACAAGGTGCAGACGACGCGCGCGATCGTCCGCGGCATTGCCATTCATGACAATGCCCAGATCGTCTTCATGGATACGCCCGGCATCTTCAAGCCGCGCCGTCGGCTCGACCGAGCCATGGTAACCTCTGCCTGGGGCGGCGCCAAGGATGCCGATCTGATCATGCTGCTGATCGACAGCGAGCGCGGTCTGCGCGGCGACGCCGAAGCCATTCTCGAGGGCCTGAAGGAAGTCCAGCAACCGAAGATTCTGGTGCTGAACAAGATCGACCGCGTCAACCGCGAGGATCTTCTGGCGCTGGCCGCGAGCGCCAACGAGAAGATTGCTTTCGAACGCACTTTCATGATCTCGGCCGAAACCGGTTCCGGCTGCGACGACGTCATGGATTATCTGGCCACCACCTTGCCGGCGGGGCCGTGGTACTATCCGGAAGACCAGATCTCCGATCTCCCCATGCGTCAGCTCGCCGCCGAGATTACCCGCGAAAAGCTGTTCCTGCGCCTGCACCAGGAGCTTCCCTACTCCTCGCATGTCGAAACGGAAAAGTGGGAGGAGCGCAAGGACGGCTCGGTACGGATCGAGCAGGTGATCTATGTCGAGCGTGACAGCCAGAAGAAGATCGCCCTCGGCAAAGGTGGCGAAACCATCAAAGCGATCTCCACTGCATCCCGCAAGGAACTGGCGGAGATTTTGGAGCAGCCGGTTCATCTTTTCCTTTTCGTCAAGGTCCGCGAGAACTGGGGCGATGATCCCGAGCGCTTCCGCGAAATGGGCCTCGACTTCCCTAAATAGGGATGGCAACGATTTCATCGGGCAGCCTCCAGCCCCTTGTTTCTTAGGAAAAAATCCGTCTCGTTGCGGAACGAATCTAAGCTTCGCGCATTCATCGGTCGGCGACGCGCCAGACGGGTCGTCGTATCCGCGACCGCAGGGCAGGCATGGCAACGTCGAAACGCATCTATTCTTTCAAGACCCCGTGCGAGCTATGTCCTTTGCGGCCTCTGCCGCATTTCAGGGAGTTCAGCCGCGACGAGCTGGAATTCGTTTCACGCTTCAAGCGCGGCGAGCTTGCCGTCGATGCCGGCTCCACCATCCTTGTCGAGGGCGCCCACAGCGCCCATCTTTTCACCGTGCTGTCCGGTTGGGGCTTTCGCTACAAGATGCTGGAGGACGGGCGCCGCCAGATTCTGAATTACATCATGCCTGGTGACCTGATCGGTCTGCAGGGAACGATCGCCGGCGAAATGCAGCATTCCATTGAAGCGCTTTCACCCGTTTCCCTTTGTGTCTTCGAGCGAGATCGGTTGATGACGCTCTACAACAAACATCCTTCGCTCGCCTTCGACATTACCTGGATTGCCGCGCGCGAAGAACGAATATTGGATGAGCATCTCCTCTCCATCGGCCGCCGCACGGCATTGGAAAGAGCGGCCTATCTGATCGCTTTCCTGTATGAGCGCGGCAGGAAGCTCGATCTCTTCAACGGCCGCAAATTCATCCCCATCACTCAACAGCACATCGCCGACACTCTCGGTCTTTCCATCGTTCACACCAACAAGACGCTGAGAAAGCTTGGAGAACGCGGTCTGATCCGCTGGCAGGAACGCGGCTGCGAAGTCCAAAACGGTGAGGAGTTAATGATGATGGCCGGCTGGGAGGGGCTGGGAGAGGGCAAGCGTCCCTTCATTTAGCCGAACGCCCTATGTCTTTTTTAAATGCAGTTTAGCTGTTGGGAAAATAAGGTCGGTCGTCATCTTTCCTCCGATTTTGATTCTTATCGACCGGGCAGAAAAATGGTTTATTCAGAACTGGTGGCGGAATTCACCGATAGCGTGCCATGCGGGGCACCGGAGGGCAATGATGTTGGCGAAAAGGCCGGGGCGCTGCGACAAGCGCCCGACGAGGGGCACGGAATCATGAATGCACTCCGTGTTTTGGTTCTCGAGGACAGTCTGATCATCGCGATGGAGGCCGAGGATATTCTGCGCCTGGCCGGTGTCGACAGCATCGATATTGTCGGCAGTCTCGATCAGGCAAGAGCCGCCATCGCTGCGGAGAAATACGATTTCGCCCTTCTCGACGTCAACCTCGGTGAGGGCATGAGTTTCGGATTTGCACGCCATCTTCTCGATGCCGGCATTCCCTTCGGTTTCGTCAGCGGTTATTCCGATATACGGGACTTCCCGTGCGACCTTCAGCATATACCGCTGCTGGTGAAGCCGTTCGACGAAAAGGCGATGCGCGAATTCCTGCAGAGGCTTCTGCCGGCTGCGGCCTAACATAGTCCGTGACGGAGGCGGGATCTGCTTGAGAGCGCCTGATGTTATCACTTTGAAACTGCGGGCAATCCTTCGGGAAATCGATTCCGGTTTCCCGACTTATGCGCTACGATAAGATAATCGGTCGCAGGAACTTCTTATGCAGTGGCAGGACCAGGCAATCATTCTGGGCGTCAAACGCCACGGCGAGACGAGCGTCATCGCCGAAGTAATGACGCGTGGTCGCGGTCGTCACCTCGGCCTGGTGCGTTCCGGCCGTTCGCGCGCCATGCAGCCGGTGCTGCAGCCGGGCAATGCCGTCGAGGTCGTCTGGCGCGCCCGGCTCGACGAACATCTCGGCGAATTCCGCGTCGAGCCTGTGACGCTGCGCGCCGCCCGTCTGATGGAAACGGCCACCGCCGTCTACGGCGTCCAGGCGATGGGCGCTCTGCTGCGGCTGCTGCCCGAACGAGACCCGCATCCCCACCTCTTCGACGCTCTGCAGGTGATCCTCGATCACCTGTATAACCCGGCCGATGCCGGTGAGCTTTTCGTACGTTTCGAGTTGGCGGTGCTGAATGATCTCGGTTTCGGTCTCGATCTTGCCGAATGCGCGGCGACGGGCGCCCGGTCCGATCTCGCCTATGTCTCGCCGAAATCCGGCCGCGCGGTCAGCCGCAGCGCCGGCGCGCCCTGGGCCGACAAGATGCTGATCCTGCCGCCCTTCCTCGGCGTTGAAGCCAATCACGCGGCGGACTTCGACAGCCTTGCAGCCGCGTTCCGTCTGACCGGGTTCTTCCTGCATCGCCATGTTTACGAGCCGCGCGGCATCGAGGCTGCGGCAGCTCGTGACGGTTTCGTGCGGGCGGCGCTCAGGGCGCTTGATCCAACCTCGCGGACGCTTTCCGATCCGAACGGCGTCCCTGCCTGACCTGGTTTTTTACTGCTGCAAAACATCCTCCGGATTTGGCGGTTTACCTGCCGATGGGCGGCACCTATCTCTTGACTGCCAATCAAGGAGGATCCCATGCTGACCAAGACCGCATCACCGACGACGATCACGCTCTGGAACGGTCGCGAAATCCCGCGCCTCGGCATGGGATGCTGGGCGATCGGTGGCCCTTTCTACGCTGGTGACACGCCGCTTGGCTGGGGCGAAGTCGACGACAATGAATCCGTCGAAGCGATCGATCGCGCCATCGGCCTCGGCATCCGCTTCTTCGACACCGCCTCGAACTACGGCGCCGGCCATTCGGAGGAGGTGCTCGGCCGAGCGATCGGCAATCGTGACGACATCGTCGTCGCCACCAAGTTCGGCTTCGCGACCGATCCGGAGACGAAGCAGGCAATCGGCGCCTTCGCCGATGAGGCGTTCATTCGCCGCTCGGTCGAGACATCGCTGCGCCGTCTCAAGCGCGACCGCCTCGATCTGCTGCAGTTTCACATCAACGATTTTCCGCTGGAACAGTCGGATGCCGTCTTCGACACGCTGGAGGCGCTGCGCGCCGAAGGCAAGATCGACGCTTTCGGCTGGAGCACCGATTATCCCGATCGCGCCGCCCGCCATGCCGGCCGCGCCGGCTTTGTCTCGGTCCAGCATACGATGAACGTCTTCGATCCGGTGCCGGAGATGATCGCGGTGATCGAAGGGAAGGGCCTGATCTCCATCAATCGCGGTCCGCTGGCCATGGGGCTGCTCACCGGCAAGTTCACCGCCGACAAGCCAGTGGGCGCCAAGGATGTCCGCGGCGCGGCACTCCCCTGGATGGTCTATTTCAAGGACGGGCGCATGGCTCCGGAATTTGCAGCAATGCTCGATGCCGTCCGCGATCTCCTGACGTCGGGCGGTCGCACGTTGACGCAGGGGGCGCTCGCCTGGCTCCTGGCGAGGTCGCCGCGCACCTTTCCCATTCCGGGCTTCCGCACCGTCGCCCAGGTGGAGGAAAATGCCGGCGCGCTGGAAAAGGGACCGCTGTCGGCCGAGATCATGGCGGCTATCGACGCCGCACTCGGACATGCGTGAGAGACGGTGAAACTCCTCCCCACGCTCTTTGCGATGGATAAGGGACAAAGCGCCCTCAGCCCTTCCGCAATTCGACCTACCCTCGTGTGCGAACCTTGATCGCCCAGCCCTCCGGCCGCGCCTCGATGATCTTCACCTCGTCGCCGATCGTGATCCGTCCGCTGCCGCGCGGCGTGACATTCCAGCCGAAGAGCGGCCCTGGCACACGCCGGTCGGCGGACATGCGGATGCGGCCCATGGCCGGCATCGGGTTCGGCCCCTCGCGCGAACCGGTCAGCTGGTCCTGCGTCGTCATGATGCAGCGGGAACAGGGCTTGACGAGATCGAAACGAATGCCTGATATTTCGATCGCCGCCCAGCGGTCCTCCGGCCAGGCCTCGTCGATATCGATGACGATGTTCGGACGGAAACGTTCCATGCCGACCGCGCCTTCGCCATGCGCGTCGAGATCGGCATTCAGCGCCTTCAACGAACCCGTCGTCGTCACGAGGATCTGGTAGCCGTCGGTAAAGGTGACCGGCGTGCCATCGCCGGCCCATTCGGCATTCGCCGTCCGCCGTGCCTGCCCGTCGAAGAAGACCAGTCGCACCTCGCGGCCGAGCCATTCGGAAAGCTGCCGGTTGCTGTCGGGATCGGCGACGGCGGCGCTGACGGTCGATTTCCAGACGGTCACATCCATGCGGACTTCAGGCCGAGGCGGCGGCACAGACAGTTCGGACTTTCCTTCCATCAGCAGCCGAAAGGCGCCTGCTTCCGGTCGTGTCGCGATGCGCGCGAGATCAGGCAATTCGCGCTGAGTGATGAAGTGGCCCTGCGGGTCGGTGATCATCGCCCGCCGGTCGCCGGCAAGCCCGCAGGCGTCAATCTCGGCGGCAGGCAAGGCAATGCCGCGGGCGCTCTTGAGCGGATAGATGAAGAGGTCGCTGATATGCATGTCGTTCTCCTGATCTGATCCCCTAGATTTCATCCATGAAGGCCGCGAGAAAATCGCGCAGGCCCTTGTCGCGCGCGGCCGCAATCCGGCGGCCGGTCTCGGTCTGGAATCCCTCCGCCAGTTTGAACAGCTTCGTCTGGAAGTGGTCAATGGCATAACGCTTGTCGTCGAGCGCACGGTTCGCACCCGCAGGGTCGAACGGATCGTAGAGCCCCGATCCCATTCGTCCGCCGATATAAAAGCAGCGTGCGACGCCGACCATGCCGATCGCGTCCAGCCGGTCGGCATCCTGCAGGATCTTCGCCTCGAGCGTCTGTGGCGCCACCCCCGCGGAAAAACTATGAGCGGTGATGGCGTGGGCCGCGGATTCGATATCCGCTTCGCTCCAGCCGAGTTCGGAAAGGATCACCGAAGCCTTTTCCGCCGCCAAGGCCGATGCTTGTGCCCGCAAGGGCGAGTTCTTCTCGACGGCAACGCAGTCGTGCAGCAACACGGCGGCGGCAAGAATCCGCCCATCTCCGTCTTCTCCCGCATGGATACGCATGGCGTTCCTGAAGACGCGCAGGATATGGGCAAGATCGTGTGAGCCGTCGTCGCCTCCGGCCGCGTGTGCGATCAGCGCCGCTGCCAGCGTTTCATGAGGGGAAAAGGCTTCGGCCTCGAACATTGCGCCACCTCTTGTCGGAAGAAAAACGTCGAAGAGCGCCGGCCGAAAGCGAAGGGAGCTTCACAGGAAGCGACGCCGCTATGAAACCCGGGGATCTCGAAGCCGGTTTGTAGCGGCTTAACGTGCGAGTCGCAATCGAGGGAGGTCAGCGCTCGAGCGTCGGAAAAGCCGTCGCGCCGCTGCTCTTCGGCGGCAGGGAGAGAAGATGGGGCACGTCACGGACCGGGCGCGGCGGACTGATGTGATAGCCCTGAATCTCGTCGCATTCCTCGCATTCGAGCAGCGTCAGCTGGGCGGCCGTCTCGACACCTTCGACTGTGACGCGCATGCCGAGCGCATCGCCGAGCAGGATGATCGCGCGCATGATCGCATGTGCCTCCTTGTTGTCGACGATGTCGTTGACGAAGGATTTGTCGATCTTGATCTTGTCGAAGGGAAAGCTCGAGAGATAGCTCAGCGAGGAGTATCCGGTGCCGAAATCGTCCATCGAGATGCGGATGCCGCGGTCCCTCAGGGCATGCAGGATCGGCAGCACCTCGTTCAGGTTCTCCATCAGCACGCTCTCGGTGATTTCCAGTTCGAGCCGCGATGGCGACAGCCCGGCGGCGGCAAGCGCTTCGCTGACGTCCTGCATCAGGTTGCCGCTGCGGAACTGGATCGCCGAAACATTGACCGCGACCTTGATGCTCTCCGGCCATTGGGCAGCATCTCTGCAGGCCTGGCGCAAAACCCAGCGGCCGATATCGACGACGAGGCCGACCTCCTCGGCAAGCGGAATGAAATCCATCGGCGGCACGCGGCCTCGCACCGGATGGTTCCAGCGGATCAATGCTTCGAAACCGCAGGTTCGCCGCTCGGCAAGATCGTAGAGCGGCTGGTAATGCAGTTCGAATCCCTCATTCTCGACCGCGACTCGTAGATCTACCTCCAGCGCATGGCGCAACTGCATCTGTGCTTCCATTTCTCCGGTGAAGAAGCGCTCGCGTTTGCGTCCGTCCGCCTTGGCATGCGACAGCGCCACGCCGGCATTTTTCAGCAGGATATCGGGTTCCCCGCCATTCTCGGGAGCGATCGCAATACCCATGGAGACGCTGAGCGTCACCTGTTTCTCGCCGTTCAGAAATGGCTCGGAAAGCGCGCGGCGGATCTGGTCGGCCAGCGCCGTCACGTTTCTAGGCTGCTGCTTGCCCGTCTGCAGGATGGCGAACTCGTCCGAACCAAGGCGCGCCAGCATGTTTTCCGACCCGGCCCAGGCTCGGATCCGCTCCGCGACCTGCTGCAGGATCTTGTCGCCGACCGACACCCCGATCGTGTTGTTGATCGATTTGAACCGGTCGAGATTGAGATGGACGAGGGCGATCTGCTCGTGCGGCTTGCGCTCGGCGAGCGTCGCATCGACCTGCTCGCGGAAATACATCCTATTGGGAAGACCGGTCAGGGGATCGTGATGGGCGAGATAGGTGATGCGCTGGGCGGCCTTTCGATCCTCGGTGATATCGGCATGAATGGCGATGCTGCTGCCGTCGGAGAGGATGGTCACCACGCTTTGAATGATGCGGCCATCATGCATCTGCCATTCGCGCCGGCGGATGCTGCTGCTTCCTGTCTTGGCGAGGGAAGTTCGTGCTGTCTGCCGGACGGTTTTGGAGGCAGTGCTTTCGTTGCCGCGCATTTTGCCGATGAGTTCGGCAATCGTCGCGCCCGCGGCGATATCTTCCGGTGTCAGGCCAAAGAGCTGAGGGAAGCGGATATTGTAAAGCGTCAGCCGCTGGCCGGCGTCGAAAACGCTGAGGCCGAGCGGCAGGTTGTTCAGGACTATCTCGAACAGTTTTTTCTGTCCGTCGAACGCTTGACTGAGCGCCGATAGATTCCCTCTCAGCGTCTGGTTTTCCCTCAGAAGCGTTTCCGTGCTTCTCTCGATTGCCTCATAATCGGTTTCATAGCTGTGATAGGTTGCGATCACTAGTTCCATCAGACGCTGCGCGTCGATTGATCCGTCGGCCATGACAGCCTCCGTACATTGCCGCCAGAAGAGCGCTTCAGCCTTCATGGAAAAGCATCTTGGCCGACGGCCATAGCAAAAGCCGTCAGCGTCTGATGGACGTGCCTCAAAATATCGGACATGAAAACCTTTCTGAGAGAGACGATTGAAATCAATTTTTATGAGTGACGTACGGGGTAATGCCTGATGACTATTTTGGAGCGGGCGGATTAATATTCGGTTGCAGTGCAGCAGAGGTGCACGTCGTCAGACAGGTTGCTTTCTATATTGAAAATTACTGAAATACAAAAGCGGGCAGCCGCGGAAACCGGGTCCGAGCGCGCTCCGTTAATTTCTGTCAACCATTGTTAATGAGAAGTTAACAACTTATTGACGCACTGCGCAAATCAGTTTAACCACCGAGTCAACAGTGATTTCCCACCTCGTATTGCGTACAAACACCACCGGCAAAAGGCGGTGAATGGAGGTTTGTATGACCCGCACCACATCCGTTTCAGACACTTCATATGCGTATCTTGCGACGCTTTCGCGGCTTGATCTAAACGGCGACGGCGTATTGAGCCGCGGCGAACGTGCCGCCGATGAAAAGCCAGGCATCATCAAGGAACTCCTGGAGGAAGACATGGGCAGCGAGACTCAGCCCAAATTTTCCGGCAGCCTGATTGCGCTGATGATGGATACCCACGACAGCGGCACGACAAGCAGCATCGCCGTGCCCTATCCGCTGCAGCAGAGCGCGTCTGCGACCGGCAGCCAATCCGACGATCTCTACCGCAACACCTACGGCCAGTTCGATTTCGACGCCGTCGCCTGACGATGTCTGAATTCATCTAATCTGCAAGCCGGCCGGTTGGTCGGCTTTTCTCGTTGGATGGCCCGCAGAGGAACACCTTCCGGTCTGACACGTTCAGAAGGACAACCGGAAGGAAGGAGATCTCCATGAAAGCCATGCGCATCATCGCCGCCCTGAGCCTGCTGGCGATTGCCTTGCCGGCAGGTGCTCAGGACAAGCAGACGGCGGTCGCCAATTTCGTCGGCAAGGACGGCAAGGAAAATGGCCGCGCCCAGTTGACGGCCGCCGCCAATGGCGGCGTCCTGATCGAAGTGGAGATATCGGGTCTGCCGGCGAATAAATGGGTGGCCTTTCATGTTCATGAAACCGGCCGCTGCGACGCGGCGAGCCATTACGAATCGGCAGGCGGTCATTTCAACCCGGGCTCGGCCGAGCACGGCCTCCTTGCCGCCAAAGGGCCGCATGCCGGCGACATGCCCAATCAATATGTCGGACAGGACGGCGTGCTCAGAGCCCAGATCTTCGACGGCATGGTCACGCTTGATGGCAAGAAAGACGGCATTCGCGGCCGCGCATTGATGGTGCACGCCAATTCCGATGATTATCGCAGTCAGCCTTCCGGTGACGCGGGGGAAAGACTTGCCTGCGGAGTGGTCGAATAGGCCGACGATCGCCCCGCGCTGCAATGTTTCACTGCCGTGTCGGCTTTTCCGTCGCCGTGCCGTTGGATCTTTTCCCCAGCGCGGAATTTCCATCATCCCGCATGGCGGCCGGATCTCCCTTTTCTTCGAAGGCAAGTTTTACCCGCTTCACCATGTCGCGGCTGACCTGCCACCAGTCTCCGGTCTTTGCCCAGTAGCGCAGCGTTAGTGATATCGTGCTGTCACCGAGGCTGTCGATGAAAACGCTGGGTGCCGGTGACGGCAGCACTCTTGGGTTGCCTTTGGCAATGCCCATTAACGTCTCCATCGCCAGATCGAGGTCATCCTCATGAGAAATGCTGATTTTCAGGTCGTTCTGCCGCGTAGGTTCACGGCTGAAGTTGGTGATCGGCGTATTCCACAGCGTTGAATTTGGCGCCAGCCGATAGAGCCCGTCGCCGGTTCTCAGTTCTGTCGCAAACAATCCGACCTCGCGCACCGTGCCGGCCACGCTGCTGGTCTCGATATATTCGCCGACCCGGAACGGCCTGAGGATCAGGAGCATGATGCCGGCCGCGATATTCTGCAGCGTCCCTTGCAGCGCCAGCCCGATCGCCAGGCCGGCTGCGCCGAGGGCGGCGATGATCGAGGCGGTCTGGACGCCGAATTGGCCGAGCACGGTGATGAACACCAGAATCAGCAGCGCATAACGCACCACATTGGTGAAGAAGCGCGCCAGTGTCTCGTCGATGCCATGGATGCGCGACAGGCCCTCATAGGCCCAGCGGCTGACAAAGCCGGCCAGCGTCCAACCGATGACGAGCAGGATCAACGCCCCGAGGACGGAGAAGGAATATTGGACTGCAAGCGCGCTTGCCTGGCTGAGTGCCGTGCGGGTGGCGAGGAGGACATCGGCTGCTTGTTGTTCCATGATCAGGCCCTGTGGCTATTGCGGGGTCGAGGCCAAGATGGAGCGGAGGGCGGCAGCGTCAACCGCAGGCGTTGTCGCGGAGCCCAAGCAGGAACGGCGCGTTGCCGTCGGCATCGGCGCCACGTCCGATTGCCTTTACGGCGGCAACCAGCCGGCCGCCGCGGTCAAGCAATGTATCACCGATCTCGATCAGCCGGGCGTTCGGCGTCGCGAAAGGCGAGGCGGCGCGCAACCGACGGGCAAGTCCTTCCTCGTCCTGATCCGGCGCGATCGACAGCGCGGCGATGAGTGCGGCGGCCGGCGATCGTGACACGCCCATCCAGCAATGGATGAGCAGCGGGGTGTCCTGCCGCCACGATGCGGCAAACTCGATGATCGCCTGCACATGCGTTTCGTCAGGCGCCACGAGACCGCCCGTGCCCTTGAAAGCGATGTCGTTCATCGAAAGGGTCAGGTGACGATCGGGCGCGACCACACCCGGCCGATGAAAGGCCTGTTCTTTGGCGATCAGGCTGATCATGTCGCGCGCCTTGTGGCGCACCGCCATTTCGGCAATACGCGAGAGCGGCGAGACGACGATAAAGCTCACGATACTATCCCCCGCTCGGCTTCGATCGCCGTAAAGCGCTCGCAGAACAACCGCTGTGCCTCGACCGCCGGCAAAGGTTCGATCATCAGCATCTCCTTGCTGATGCCGCGCGGCTGGCCGAAGAATTTCTGCGCCTCGGCGGGCGTGAAGCCGGCAAGGACCGTCGCCTCGAAATAGGCCGCGATCGTGTCGGCCTTCTTGATCCGGTCCTTGAGATCGCGCGATGGATGAGGCGGCAGGCCGAAGCGCAGGTGCACCGCGGCCTCCAGCCGCATTTCCACCGCCTTATAGCCGCCGCCGACCACGGATTTGAACGGCGAAATCATGTCGCCGATCACATATTCGGGCGCGTCATGGAGCAGCGCCATCAGACATTCCTCCGGCCGCGCATTGTTGAAGCGGCGGAAAATATCTTCGACGACGAGGCTGTGCTGCGCCACCGAAAAAGCATGATCGCCTGATGTCTGACCGTTCCAGCGTGCCACGCGCGCGAGACCATGGGCGATATCGGCGAGTTCGACATCGAGCGGCGAGGGGTCGAGCAGGTCGAGCCTGCGCCCGGACAGCATGCGTTGCCAGGCACGCGGGGCTTTGGCCGTCACGCGCTGGCCTCGTCGGCGCTGGTGGGGAAGACAAGGCCGGACCATTGCGGCAGGGCAAGAGAGACCGACGTTTGGCCGGCCAGCAGCGGCGTGCCTTCCGCCATCGCAGCACCGGCGCGGTCGATTCGCACGATCGCAAGCCCGCTTCCGCCCTCGACCGAACCGAGTGTTCCCACCGGCTTGCCGGCGGCCGTGATCTCCGTGCCCGCTCGAGGCAAGGCCGTAGCGGCGGACACGGTGACAACGCGCCGCCGCGCAGTGCCGCGGTGCTGCATGCGCGAGACGACCTCCTGGCCGACATAGCAGCCTTTCTTGAAGGAGAGGCCGTCGTTCAGATCCATCAGCACGTCATGCGGGAAGGCATCCTGCAAGGCGAAGTCCAATCCGGAGGTGACAATACCGTGGCGGATGCGCAGCGCCTCATAGAGCGCGGGCGCGTCATCGCCATGCCTTCCTGCCCGGCGGCTGAGCAGGACACCCGCCTTGGCGAAGCGGCTGTCTCGGGCACCCCCGATGCGATCGGCATCCTCGCCCCAGCAAACGGTAATGCCATTCTCAGGCTGGGGCGCAAGCGTGACGGCGGCCCGCAGCCTGTACATCGTCAGGCGCTTCAGCAGCCCGTCGCTCTGGCCGGCATCCGTTTCGATCAGGTAGCCCTCGCCGTCCTGCCAGACCATGAAGTCGAACAGGATCTTGCCCTGCGGCGTCAGCAGGGCTCCCGGGCGTGCCTCGTCGGGCGCCAGCGAAACGATATCGGTGGTGATCAGGTTCTGCAGGAAGGATTGGGCGTCCGCACCGCCGACGGAGAGCAGGGAGCGGTCTTTCAGGAATACGGCTGGCATGGCGGAACCTGTCGCGTTGGTCGTCACTCAGAGGTATGACTTCGTGAAGTGGATCGCAAGCGCCATGCGACATGTGGAAGACGCATGCGAGGCGGCGTCAGTCGCCCGCCGTGAAGAACTTCCACTTGCCGTCGGGCGTAATGCCGAGGCGGTAGAAATTATAGCCACCGAATTCCTGCATGTCGGAAAGGTCGCCGGCGGTAACTATGCGCAGCAGCTCGACTCGCTCCGGCGGCGTCAGCGACTTCAGATCCTTCTCGGCGAAATAGGGCCAGACATACATGTCGTCTGATGTGCCCTGGCCGACATGGACGAAACCGGTCGAAACGATATCGAGCATGATGGCGAGAATTTCATCTCCGTCGGGATCGCCGGAGAGGTCTTTCAGCGTGCCGATCGGGTCGTCGGTCGCTTCACCCACCGTCACCTGCGTCTGGTCTTTGCCGGTGCCCATCAGCGGCCGCAGCCGTTCGAGATCGCCAGAGGCGGCGGCCTCGACGATCTGTTGGCGCATTTTGCGAACCGGCTCGGGCGCCTTGTTGATGTCGTAAATCACCTCGACCGGCTTGGATGCGTCCTGGGCGCCCGGCGTCTTGTCGACGCCCTGACTGTTCTGGCTGTTGACCAGCGGCTCGGCCATGGGAACGCCGGGTGTGGTGCCCTGGGGCTGGTTCTGCCCCTCAGTACTTCCTTGTGCGGGCGGCGCATCGCTGGGGGCCTGGCCGGGGATCTTGTGGAGTTCGGAAAGTGCGTAGGCTGAGGGCGCGAGGAGGACGTTGCCGGCGGCAAAGCTCAGCGCAAGCATCACCGGCGCGAGCCGAATTCGCGAAACTTTCTCTTTACCGATGCGCATCGAACTCTCTGAAAATAATTATTGCAGGGTGCGGTTGGCGGAAAATTCGCCGGCAAGCATACGGTCGCGCAGCGAATCGAGCAGAGCTTCGGCGCTGTTTTCCCCGTGCAATCGGATGGTTTCGCGCAGGGCATGCGCGATGGCGGCATCAGCTATGATCTCCGGCTCGATCCCGTCGGCCATGCCGTCGGCCCAAGCCTCGTTCTGGTACTCCAGAGCCGCCTGCATCTTTTCGTGGACGATCATGTCGTCGATGTCGTTGAGGCTTGCTTCCATTGTCTTTTCCTCAGAACTTCTCATGTCTTACTGCACCGTTAATAACACTAACAGCCTTTTCCCAAAACGACACGCCCGCATGCGAAAACAGGTTAATTAAACGTCAATTTCCAAAGCGCGAGGTAATTTCTGTGGCGAGTGTTGCACCTTCGTTACGGTAGCGCTCTTCTGCCACGATGGCCGCCGGGGTGCAATCCGTATAGACGGAAGCGAAGGCCCGGTAGCCGCGATTGAAGGCGGCGGTGAGCCTTTCCTTGCGCTGCGGCTCACTGCCGGTCTCCGAATCGAGCAGTTGCTTCATGCCTTCCCGCCACTCATCCCCGCCCGGCGCCTTGCAGAGCGTTCTCAGATAATGCACCGAACCCAGCACTTCGGCGAGTCGCGCCAGCTTGTCGTCATAGGGTACGGTCGCGACCGGCGGCGCAATCTCCTCCTGCGGCGGCGGCGTATTCTTGCCCTGAGCCATGGCGGGGCCGACAAGCACGATCAGGGACAGGACAACGCGTCGAACGGGAATCATGCCGCCAGTTGATACGTTGAGCGTGACGGCAACAAGGCGCGCCTGAAAGTTTCCACTTCTATTCACCGCCCGCCAGCCGTTCCGCGCATTCGAGCACGCTTTGCGGCACATGTAGCCGCCGGATCTCCTCCACCGTATACCAGCCAAGCGCCGCCGCATCGTCGGCGGCTTCCGCCACCATTTCCCGGTCGGCGTCGACGCAAAAGACCGAGAGGAAGAAATGGCTCCTGATGCTGCCGTCCGGCCCATGTGTCTTAAGGTCATAGGTCGAAAACAGCCGCGGATTATGCGCCGAGATGCCGGTTTCCTCGCGGAACTCCCGCAGCGCCGTCTGCTCCGGCGTTTCGCCCGGCTCGGCGCGGCCGCCGGGAAAGGCATACATGTCGGCAGAGGGCGGGTTGCGTCGCAATACCAGAAGGAATCGCCCGTCGCGTTCGAGAATGGCGGAGGAAGCGGCTTTGGCGGTGGAGGTCATGGCTGCTCTTGCTGTGACGGCCTATTCGATCCGACGGGCTGATGATTGCGGGCCGCGGCTGCGGGCCAGCCCGATTTTCGTGTGGGATAGCTCCCGAGACAAGCCCCAAAATCTGCGCAGCGGTTCCCGAGATAACGACATCTGTGCAACAAGGAGTCAAAATATTCGAAAGGGCTTTGCGTGATCTATCTCATTTACGCCTTTGCCGCCGTTTTCGAGGTCGCCGGCTGCTTCGCCTTCTGGGCGTGGCTGAAGCTCGAAAAGCCCATCTGGTGGCTGGCGCCGGGCATGATCTCGCTCGCGCTTTTCGCCTGGCTTCTGACGCTGGTGCCGAGCGATGCCGCCGGCCGAACCTTCGCAGCCTATGGCGGCATCTACATTCTTGCCTCGCTCTTCTGGCTATGGCTGATCGAAGGCCTTGTGCCCGATCGTTATGATATCGGCGGCGGACTGATCTGCCTTGCCGGGGCGAGCGTCATCCTCTTTGCGCCGCGAGCCTGAAACACGTCATGCAAAAGCAAGTGCGCCTTGACCGGACTCGGACCGGGTGCAAAGACAGGCCGATGTGTGGACGTTTCGCCCTGACAAGCTCCGTTGCCGATCTGAGCGACTTCTTCTCCGGTCTCGATCTCGACGATTTCCCGGCGCGCTACAACATCGCCCCGACGCAGCCGATCCTCGTCGTCATCGCAGGTGAGGGCAGGGAGCGGGGCAGCAACCTGCCCGACCGGCGCGCCGTGCTCGTACGCTGGGGCTTCACGCCGGGCTGGGTCAAGGACCCGAAGGATTTCCCGCTGCTGATCAATGCACGCGCCGAGACGGCGATCGGCAAGGCCTCGTTTCGGGCGGCGATGCGTCATCGCCGCGTGCTTATTCCGGCCTCAGGTTTTTACGAATGGCATCGCCGGTCCAAGGAGAGCGGCGGCAAGCCGCAGGCCTATTGGATCAGGCCGCGCCAGGGCGGGGTCGTCGCCTTCGCCGGACTGATGGAGACATGGTCTTCGGCCGACGGTTCGGAGGTCGATACCGGTGCGATCCTGACAACGTCAGCCAATGCGGGCATCTCCGCGATTCACGATCGCATGCCTGTCGTCATCAAGCCGGAGGACCTCTCGCGCTGGCTCGATTGCAAGACGCAGGAACCGCGCGAGGTGGTCGACCTGATGCAGCCTGCTCGGGGCGATTTCTTCGAGGCCATACCGGTTTCCGACAAGGTCAAGAAGGTTGCCAATATGGGACCGGACCTGCAGGAGCCGGTCGTCATCGAAAGACCGCTCGAGGCGCCTGCGAAACAAAAGCCGGATCACGGCCAGCTCAGCTTTTTCTAAAAACGGGATCGGCCGCTTCCGGCACGGCCGCCTGTTCGGCTCAGCCGCGATGCTGAAGGCATGCACGAGAGCCATGCCGCGGTTTCGGGATGACGGCATGGCGGAAACCGGATGACTGCTGTTCGAAGCTCGGCGCTTCAAGCGGATTTCTTGACACTGTCCGGCTTGTTCTTTGTCATCAGCGATGCCGCGGCAACGGCCTTCAAGCCGACCGGGCGATAGTTGGCGGCGAGGTCTGGCTTGGCCGCCTGTTGTTCGCCGGTACTGCTCTTCTTCGAAGTCACGATACTCTCCTTGCGTGTTGCTTCCCTGGGTATTTTGTACTTTTGCTTTTCGTCGGAAATAGCGACAAAACGGCGGCGTCGCTTATCAGGATTTGTGAACGCTCACCATAATTCGCGAGGCTTAACTGAAGCCTACGTTGGTTAATACTTACTGAAGGGAGCGGTTCCAAAAAAATCGCAAAGCGGTTTTCCCCCCGGGAAAACGCGTGGGCGTATATCCGGGAACTAGGTGACAACAGGAGAGATGCAATTCCGTGGCCCGGGAGAATACGGAAGCGCGCCGAGGTCAGATGTGCCGGCCGATATCGTCGTCGCCGACGCCGGGTTCCTCGATCGTCAGCGTCCCATATTTGCGCCGCCATCTGCGTGCGCCGAAGGGAAGGGAGACGAGATAGGCGGCAACGGTAAAGACCATCACCTCCCAGGTGTAGCTCATCAGCAGAGCCACATAGAGCACGACGCCGAGCATCATCGGCAGCACCAGATCGCGCCGCAGGCGGTTGCCTTCCGATTTGCCCGACCAGACCGGCAGCCGGCTGATCAGCAGGAAGGCGATGGCGACGGTGTAGATGGAAGAGAGATAGGCGAAGGTGCGGTCTGTCGCCAGACCGAGAAAGCCGAGATAGACCGGCAGCAGCACCAGCATGGCGCCGGCCGGCGCGGGCACGCCGACGAAATATTCCGATTGCCAGCTCGCCTTGTTTTCGCGCTCGGCCATGACATTGAAGCGGGCAAGGCGAAGGCCAGCGGCGATCGCATAAATCAGCGCTGCGATCCAGCCGAGCGAGCGGGCCTGGTCGAGCGCGAAGACATAGACGACGAGAGCAGGCGCAACGCCGAAATTGACGATATCGGCAAGCGAATCCATCTGCGCGCCGAACTTCGAGGTCGCCTTCATCAACCGTGCCACGCGCCCATCGATGCCGTCGAGGAAGGCGGCGAGCAGTACCATCGCGACGGCGAGCTCGTAACGGTTCTCGAAAGCGAGCCGGATGCCGGTCAGCCCGGCGCAGATCGCCAGAATGGTGATGAGGTTCGGAAAGACGAGGCGGAACGGAATCTCGCGCAGGCGCGGACCGCGGGCGGAATCATCCGGCCCGTTTGGCTCGAAAGGCGGAAAGGGTGTTTCCATGTCGCGTTCCAATCGTTCCTAGAGCAATTCCGGCAAGGGCGCGGGGTTCCGCGGCTTAGCCGCGGCGACTGATAACTGGACCCTTGGCCGAGGCGAATTCGGCGATGACCGTTTCCCCGGCAATCGCCGTCTGGCCGAGCGAGACGCGAGGCGCTGCACCGGCGGGCAGGAACACGTCGAGCCGCGAGCCGAAACGGATCAGTCCGAAACGTTCGCCGGCGTCCAGCGGCTCGTTGGTGTTTGCCCAGCAGAGGATACGCCGCGCCACGAGACCGGCAATCTGCACGACGCCGATCTGGCCGTGCCGGGTTTCGATCACCAGTCCGTTGCGCTCGTTGTCCTCGCTCGCCTTGTCGAGTTCGGCATTGACGAAGCTGCCGGAGCGATAATTGATGCTGACGATGCGCCCACGCATCGGCGCCCGGTTCACATGGCAGTTGAAGACGTTCATGAAGACCGAGATGCGCAGCATCGGCTCGGAGCCGAGGTCGAGCTCTGCCGGCGGGGTCACCATCTGGATCGCCGAGACCTTGCCGTCGGCGGGAGAGATCACGAGATCGTCGTCCTGCGGCGTCACCCGCTCGGGATCACGGAAGAAATAAGCGCACCAGAGCGTGAAGATCATGCCGATCCAAAAGAGCGGCTTGAAGATCCAGCCCAGCACCAGCGATGCGACGAAGAAGGCGGCGACGAAGGGGTAACCCTCCTTGTGCACGGGCACGATCGTGTTGCGAACCGTGTTGAACAGGCTCATGGCTGCCGGTCTCCTTGCTTTTCGGTTTTTGCTGGTTAGCGAAAAACCGGCTCCTGAGCAATGCTGCGACCCTGGCCCTGGTTCCGTCGTCGTGGTTCTGAACAACAAAAGCCGGTAACGCTACCCAACCACTAACGTAAATGCGGAATTGCTAAGGTTTTATGATCCCACTTTGTAGCTTTTGACCGGCTTCGGCCCGATGCGGACATCGTCTAGGATTTCCGCAGCAACAGAAAGCTGCCTCAAAATAGCTTGCGAATCGCATAAGTACGTGCTTATGTGTCCGCATGATCGAGAATGACTTTTTCCGAGCTTTGGCAGACCCGACCCGCCGTGCGATCTTTGAGAAGCTGGCGGCAGGGAGCATGAATGCTAGTGCCTTGCGCGAGGGCATGGAGATTAGCCAGCCGGCGATGTCGCAACACCTCGCGGTTCTGCGCAGTGCAAAGCTCGTGAGGGAAGAACGACAGGGTCGCTTCGTGAATTACGAAGTCAACCCCGATGGGTTGGCTCTCATCGCCCAGTGGCTCGCAAAATACCGCGCCTATTGGCCGGAGCGTATCGCAGCACTCAAAGTCTTGCTGAAGGACATGGATCAATGAACGAAGGGAAGACCAAGGAGCAGGATAGCGGCGTCGAGTTGGAGTTTGACTTGGGCGATCCGCCGCAAAAGGTCTGGCGTGCCGTCACCATTCCCGAACTTCGGGAAAGGTGGTTGCCGAAGGATGCGTTGGCTGATCCCGATGCGATCACCGTCACCCCCGGCCAGAAAGTTCGCTACAAGCTGCGTGACGATAACCCGCCTTTCCTTGAAAGCACCGTGACGTTCACGATCACCCCGAATGCCACTGGCGGCACCTGCCTTCGGATCGTCCACGAACTGACGGACGCAAGATTCGACGGAATGGCAAGAGCGCCGGCGAACAGCAACAGCCCGCCCCTCATGCTCGCCGCCTGACACGGCGAGCCTCCCCTTAAAATTCTGAAAGTCTGGAGGTCGCCGATGCGCGCAGCGATGCAACTCGTCCCTATGGTCATAGAACAGTCCAGCCGGGGGGAGCGATCCTTTGACATCTATTCCCGGCTTCTGCGCGAGCGGATTATCTTCCTCAATGGCGAGGTGAACGATACCGTTTCGGCCCTCGTCTGTGCGCAACTGCTGTTTCTGGAAGCGGAAAACCCCAAAAAGCCCATCAACCTCTATATCAATTCGCCGGGCGGCGCCGTGACCAGCGGCCTGGCCATATACGACACCATGCGCTTCATCCGTGCGCCGGTTCATACACTTTGCATGGGGACGGCCCGTTCAATGGGATCGTTCCTGCTGATGGCAGGCGAACCCGGCGAAAGAGCCGCATTGCCCAATGCCAGTATCCTCATTCATCAGCCCTCCGGCGGCTTTCAAGGGCAGGCTTCCGACATGCTGATTCACGCCGAGGAAATATTAAAGACCAAGCAACGCATGACGCGGCTCTACGCGGAGCATTGCGGACGTTCCTATGAAGACTTTGAGCGCGGGATGGATCGCGACCGCTTCATGACGGCGGAGCAAGCGCTTGAATGGGGTCTTATAGACCGTATTCTGAAAGTTCGCGAAGACACGAGCAGCCTATAAGCGATGACCGGCCAACATTCCACATTTACGTACGGGCTGAGTAACGCTGCCGCCTCCCGCTTCAGCTTGCCGGGGCAAGCCGCGCGATCACGCCCATCTCGTCGCTTTCGCGCACCTGCTTCAGATGCTCCTCCGCCTGTGTCGCCTCGCGCTGGCGGTTCCACATCGAGGCATAAAGGCCGTTCCTTTCGAGAAGGGCGGCATGGGTGCCGCGTTCGGCGATCTCGCCGCTTTTGAGCACGATGATCTCGTCGGCGCCGATGACGGTCGAAAGCCGGTGGGCGATGACCAAGGTCGTGCGGTTCTTCGAAACCAAGTCGAGGGCCGTCTGGATTTCCTGTTCCGTCGTCGTATCGAGGGCCGATGTCGCCTCGTCGAGGATCAGGATTGGCGGCGCCTTGAGGATGGTGCGGGCGATCGCCACACGCTGTTTTTCGCCGCCGGAAAGCTTGAGCCCGCGCTCGCCGACCTTGGTATCGAAACCTTCGGGCAGCGCCTCAATGAAATGGGCGATCTGCGCCACCTCGGCCGCTGCAAACACCTCGCCATCACTCGCCGATGGGCGGCCGTAGCGGATATTGTAGGCGACCGTGTCATTGAACAGCACGGTATCCTGCGGCACCATGCCGATATGAGAGCGCAGGCTCTTCTGCGTCACGGTGCGGATATCCTGGCCGTCGACCGTGATGCTGCCGCTCTGGATATCGTAGAATCGGTAGAGCAGCCGCGACAGTGTTGATTTGCCGGCGCCCGACGGCCCCACCACCGCGACCGTCTTGCCGGCCGGCACGTCGAAGGAAACGCCTTTGAGGATCGGACGCGCCGGATCGTAAGCGAACTGCACATCCTTGAAGGAGATCGCGCCCTGCCGGATCCGAAGCTCGGCAGCGTCGGGGGCGTCCTTGACCTCGGCCTTCACCTCGAGCAAGTCGAACATCTGCTCGATATCGGTCAGACCCTGGCGGATTTCGCGGTAGACGAAACCGATGAAATTGAGCGGTGCGGAAAGCTGCAGCAGCATCGAATTGACGAAGACGAAATCGCCAACCGTCTGCTCGCCGCGCTGCACCGCCAACGCCGACAGCACCAGCATGATCGTCGTGCCGATACCGAAAATGACACCCTGGCCGAAGTTCAGCCAGCCGAGCGACGTCCAGACGTCGGTCGCCGCTTTCTCGTAGCGCTCCATCGACTTGTCGAAGCGTTTGGCTTCCATCTCCTCGTTGCCGAAATATTTGACGGTCTCGAAATTGAGGAGAGAGTCGATCGCCTTGGTATTGGCGTCGGTGTCGCTGTCGTTCATCGAGCGGCGGATGGCGATGCGCCAGTCGGATGCGCGGATCGTGAACCAGATATAGGCCGAGACGGTAAAGGCTGTGACGGCAAGATAGGAAAAGCCGTAGCCCCACCAGAAGATCACCGCCGTCAGCAGGAATTCGATGACGGTCGGAACGGAATTGAGGATCGTGAAGCGCACGATCGTCTCGATGCCCTTGGTGCCGCGCTCGATGATGCGCGACAACCCGCCGGTCTTTCGCTCAAGATGGAAACGCAGCGACAGCTCGTGCATATGCACGAAGGTCTTGTAGGCGAGCTGGCGCACGGCATGTTGCCCGACGCTGGCAAAGAGCGCGTCGCGCAGTTGATTGAGGCCGAGCTGGATCAGCCGGGTGACGTTATAGGCGATGACAAGGGCGATGGCGCCGGCAAGCAGCGGCGGTACCGCGCCGGCAAGATCCATCCTGCCGTTCAGCGCATCGGTGGACCACTTGAAGAAATAGGGGACGAGCAGCAGGACGAATTTGGAGATCAGCAGATAGACCGACGCCCAGACGACACGCATCTTGAGGTCGGTCCGCCCGGCCGGCCACATATAGGGCCAGAGGTTGAAAAGCGTCCGCAGCAGGTGCGATTCCGAGACTGTCTTGCCGTTTGCCATGCCGTATCTCCAGTCCGGATGATTTGCTTCGATGTCCGGCAAGGCGTGGGGCAGGGGCGCGCCTCTCGCGCCCACCTGAATCCCGAACCGCCACCGGCAGATAGGGCGTCGGGCCGAGGAATGCAACACGTGCAGGGGCCGGGAAAAGTGAGGCCGGGCGTTTCTCCCGCCCGGCTTCATCATGTCGCGTTGCGCTTAAGCTGCCGCCTTTTCAGAGGTGCTGCTTGGAGAGCCGTTTACGGTGCAGTTCCTCGGCATTCGGCAGCGCGTCCTTCGGCAGGCCGAAAATCTGGCCGGGACGAATGCGATCCGGGTCGACGATCTTGTCCTCGTTGGCGATGTAGATCGTCGTATAGCGCACGCCGAGGCCATAGGTTCGGCGCGAGATCTGCCAAAGCGTGTCGCCACGGCGGATGATGACCGCCGCATTGTTTGCCGTCAGCGGCGCCTGTTCGAACGTCTTCGGCTGATTGCTCGCAGCATCGTTTGCGGCGGGCGCGGCCGGTGCGGGCGTGTCGGTTAGTTCACCGATGATCGCACCCAGTCCGTCGAGCCCAGCGCCGACTGATTTTGCATCCTTCGGCAGATCCTGCAGCACCTTCAGCGCCTTGGCGGCGGTTTGCGAGGAGGCGCCGGAGGCCTGCTTGAAGCTGTCGGACGCATCTGCCGCCGGGCGGAAGTCGGCGACAGAGCGCAGCGCGAATTCCGTTGCCGAGCGCGCCGCCGCCAGCTGTTCGGCACCTGGCAGCTTGCCATCGGCAAACAGCCCCGTCAAAAGCCCGAACGCCTTGCCGGCTTCGGCCTTGAGCTTGCCGAGTTCGCCTTCGTCGAGCGGTACCATCGAGGAAGCGCCGTTTGCATCGGCGGGGCCGGCTTGAGCAGCAACCCGCACCTGGTCGCCCGCCGGGCGGTTGAAATTCACTGCGGCCCGCACGATCACCTTGCCCGTGGGATCGACAACGTCGACGCGAATCTTATGATCGCCGACCGAGAGGGCCGCGACACCGTCGATGACGAAATGGCCGTCGGGTCCGGCCGTGTCCTGGCCGACAAGGCTGTCGTCGGCATAACCGAGGACCTTGGCGTTGGCGCGCGCCGTGCCGGCAATGAAGATCTTGTTGCCCTCGATCTCGACAGCGTTGACCATCACATCCGGCGCAGTGGCCTTGTTGGTTTCGCCAGCACCGGGAACGGCCGGCGCCGCATCTGTCCCGCCGGCGGAGGCGTCGGGCAGACCGGGCGTCTGCAGCGCCAGCTCACCGGTCGGTGCTGCTGTTGCGGCAGGCGCGTCGGCTGCAGCGGTCCCGCCAGTTGCCGGCCTGTCCGCAGCCGGCGCCAACGGATTGGAGGCCTCGGCGACTTCGGTGTCCCCTGTCGGCGCAGTGATGATGCGGCTCGCCGCGCCAGGCTTGGAGACCATCGCGAGCAGGTTTGCGGCATTGCCGTCCTTCGGCACGGAAACGGTGGCGACTTCTTCGGAAAGCGCGGTCTTGCCATCCTTGCCCGTCACCTTGAGCACGAGCTGGTGGTCGCCGGCCGGAAGCGGATCGTCGAGGACGGCGGCGAAATCGCCGCTCGGGCCGATATCGGCCGTCGTCACCACCTTTTCGCCGTCGAGTACTTCGAGCTTGCCGTTCGGCTCGGCGGAGCCGGCGATGACGGTCGATCCATCAGGCTCGACGCGCAGGACGTCGAAGGCCGGAAGTTTCGGGCCGGCATTTGCGGCCGCCGGGGTCGCGGCAGAGGCAGGTTCGGGGGCACCGGTCAGCGCAGCTTCGGCCCTGGCAATCGCGGCAGGCGCATCCGCCATATTTTCCGGCAGCGACTGCACGATGGCGAGCGCCTTGGCGCCGCCTTCTTTAATCTTGATGGCAATGGCTTGTGTTGCGGGATCGATGCCCTCGGGAACGGTGAAGCCCACAAGTGCGGTGAGCGCATTGACGGCCTTGGTCTTGGCGGCGGTGAAGACATCGAGAGCAGGGCCTTTGCCATCCGCAAACAGCGCCTTCAGCTCGCCGAGCGCCACGCCGGCGTCGGCCGAAAGGCGTCTGACCTGATCGGCGACCCCAGTCGAGTCGGCCACGGCAGAGCGTGATGTCTTTGCCGCTTCGTTAACCGTGTTCTTGAGCTCCGTGCCCGCCTGGTTGATGGCGTCGCCGACTTTGGATGCATCGCCGCCGATGCGCGGCATGACGAAGAATACCATCAGTAGGATTGCGATTACGAGCACTGCAAGGGCCAGCAAGCCGGCACGGTTCTTCATCATTATGTCTCCCAAGGCGGCAATTTGCCGTAGTAACCGAAATTGCTAGCGATTTCCGATGCTTTTCACAAGCATTCAACGCAATTTCGCAAGCTCGGCACGCTGCTTTTCAGTCAATTTTCTTGACTGCATTGAAATGGAATAGTTGTTTTGCCCTATGACCGAACAATCTGTATCGATTCGATCCATCTGCGTTTACTGCGGCTCAAGGCCGGGACGCGATCCTTCTCACATGGCGGCCGGGCGTGCTCTCGGAAGAGAGATCGCCGAATACGGCCTGCGCCTCGTCTATGGCGGAGGTACCAAAGGCATCATGGGCGCGGTTGCGAGCGGGGTGCTTTCAGGCGGCGGTCAGGTCACGGGTATCATCCCGGAATTTCTGATCGATATGGAAGCGACTCGCCATTCGCTCGGTCAGCTCAACGAACTTATTGTAACCCCTGACATGCACGCGCGCAAACATACGATGTTCGAGCGGTCCGATGCCTTCGTCGCGCTGCCCGGCGGCATCGGCACGCTGGAGGAGATCGTTGAGATCATGACCTGGGCGCAGCTCGGCCGTCACGAAAAGCCAATGGTCTTTGCCAATATCAACGGTTTTTGGGATCCGATGATGGAGCTGATGCGCCATATGACTGAAGAAGGCTTCCTGCACACCGCCCATCGGGTGCAGCCGCTCGTCGTCGACGACGTCGCCGGCATCATTCCGGCGATCATGGCCCAGGCCGCCCAGCTCGCCGCCGATCGTGAGGGCGAGGACGAAGTGATTTCAAAGATGTAGGCGGCGTAGCAGTCCTTGGAGCAATCCCGCCGTTTCGCCGGCAAATTCAGCTATACGCCGAAACAAGCTGCGTCACCTGAGATCGCATCCATCGATTGGCGGGATCATTGTCGCCTGCCGCCGACCAGACCATCGATATCGGGCTCACCATTAGATCGAGGGGAACTTCGGCCATCGCTAAGCCGAACAGACCGGCATACCGCTTCACAATTCTGGTCGGCAGAGTTGCGATCAGGGGCGCTTCGAGGACGGTGGTCAGCACGGTGAGGAATTCCGGTGCTGCCACAGAGACGTCGAGCCGCACGTTGATCCGCTTCAACGCATCATCAATGCAGCCTTCGATGGCGTCCTTCTGGGAAACCAGGGCATGCTTCAGGCCGACATAGGCGTCGCGGTCCAAAGTTTCGGGAAGATCAAGAAGCTTCGGATTGTAGCAACACATCAGCGATTGCTCGAACAGCAGGCTCCGCCGATGTCTGTTGTTGCCGTCATCGTAGCAGCCGACGCCGAGGTCGATGACATTGTCGTCCAAGAGCTTATGGACCAGCTCGGGGTCGACCGCTCGCGCAAGCACTTTGATACCGGGGGCCGTCTCGCTCAACATAGCGGCGAGACGCGGCACGAGCAGCACCTCAAGCTCGCTGGAAAAGCCGATGCGGAATATTTGCTCAGCCCGGCCCGGCTCGAAAGTCGCCGGCGTTACGATCGCCTGCTGCGTGCGAGTGAGTATCTGCTCCACGGCTTCGGCGAAACGCAGCGCCCGATGGGTCGGCTGCATGACCTGGCCGACACGCACGAACAACTCGTCCTGAAGCAAGGTCCGGAGAGTGCCGAGATTATGGCTCATGGCGGGCTGCTGGATTTTCAGCCGGACAGCCGCCTTCGTCACGCTCCGCTCCTTCATGAGGGCATCGAAGGCGACGAGCAGGTTGAGGTCGAAAGACCACAAATTGAAATGATCGATGGAGACAATTTCATTCATCGATTTGATCGTTGCATGAATTTTCCCTACTGTCCATAGGCAACAGACAGCGCTGTCCCGGTCCAGTTCAACTCGAAAGGAAATTCCATGAGCGATCTTGGAAAGGAATATCGTATTGCCGGCGTGACGGTCAGAAAGGTGCAGGAGCAGTATCTGCACAACGTTCCGCCCTCATTTCTCTACCCGACTGCCGGATCTGAGGAGATCAAGGCGGTCGAGCCACGTCTTTCCGCCGTCGATATGGAAGAGGGCCGCGATGCCCTTGTGGTGAGCATCCACAGCTGGCTTGTCACGACGCCCGACCACATCATCCTCATCGACACGGGGTCGGGTAACGATAAGGAAAGACCGCGCAATCTGGCCTTCCATCAGCAGACCATCCCGTTTCTCCACAGGTTGCGCCAGGCAGGTGTCGAGCCCGAAGACGTCGACTTCGTCATAAATACCCATCTTCACGTCGATCATTCCGGCTGGAATACCGTGCGCGAGGACGGAAGATGGATCCCCACTTTCAAAAACGCACGCTACGTCTTCCCGCGTGCCGAGCAGGAATATTATGCGTCGACGGCAAGCCACAACGACGTCAACATTCCCAGCGCCGGTGTCTATGAAGACAGCGTGCGGCCAGTGATCGAGGCGGGGCTTGCCGATTTCATCGACGGTGCAGGCGGTCCTTTCCTGGATCACTTTACCTTCTTGCCGACGCCTGGGCACAGCATCGGCCATATGTCCGTTCTGCTGAAGGCGGACGATCAAGCGGCAATCTTCGCCGGCGATGTCATGCACCATCCGATCCAGGTCGAACGGCCCGACCTCAACACGGTCTTCTGTGAATTCCTGGATCAGGCTGCCCAGTCCAGACGGCGCGTACTCGAACTCGCTGCCGATAATCACGCCATGTACTTCTCCACGCACTTTCCCGGTTCGTCTGCTGGATATGTAACCCGCGACGGCGCAAAATTCAGGTGGTCCTATGTCTGACAACAAGCTCGCATCTTCAGCTTTTGACGCCGGCGAGATCGTATTTGACGAGCATTACGTTGATAGCGGGACCGACGGCATCAAGCTTTATCTCCGCAATAAGCGAAGGAAGGACCACAAAGTCTTTCTCGCAGGGAAAACGATCGTGATGGTGCATGGGGCGACCTTCTCGTCCGGAAGTCTTTACGACGTACCCTTCAACGGGATGTCCTTCATCGACTTCCTCGCTCATCGAGGCTTCGATGTCTTTGCGGTTGATGTCCGGGGCTATGGAAAATCGACCCGCCCGCCGGAGATGCAGGCGGCGCCCGATCTCAACCCCCCGCTTGTCGCCACAGATACCGGCGTCGCCGACTTCGCAACGGCCATCGATTTCGTCCTCCGACTTCGCGGCCTGAAGGCTGTTAACGTCTTTGCAATGTCGTGGGGCGGTACCGTGGCCGGTGCATATGCTGCGCGCAACCCCGACAAGGTCGTCAAGCTCGCCTTGCTCGCGCCGCAATGGCTGAGTGACGTTGCCATCCCCATCGATCAGGGCGGCGCGCTCGGCTCCTACAGGCTTGTTCCGGTCCATGCGGCCCTGGCACGTTGGCTGGGCACCGTACCCGAATACGCGCGTGAACGTCTTGTGCCTGAGGGCTGGTTCGACCTCTGGGCCGCACTGACCCTCTCGGAGGAGCCGTCGCAGGCCGACAGAGAGCAAGGCAAACTCCGGGCCACGAACGGGCCGATCCAGGACATCCGCACCTACTGGAGAACTGGAGCCCCCTATTATCGGCCAAGCGAGATTCGCGCGCCGGTGCTGCTGTTGCACGGCGAATGGGACATCGACGTCCCGCTCGATCTGGCGCGGGCCTATTTCGAACAACTGACCGGTGCCTCCTACAGGCGATGGGCGGAAATCGGGGAGGCGACGCATCTCGCTCTTATGGAGAGCCAGCGCATGCAGGTCTATTCCGAGGTTGCCCGCTTCTTCGAGGAAGATTTCAAACCGGAATAGAGTCCGAACGACGTGGCTCCGGGATCGAATCCGGAGCCCGCTTCTCCATCAAGCCGGCCGCGCGTTCACCGTCCATCAAACCAGTCGTTCCCATGACAATTCTGATCACCGCCATCCTGGATGCCGGACGAAGTGCCGTCGACATCGCCATATTCACCTTTCTGCCGCTGATGATCGTGACATTTTCGCTGATGCGCTACCTCGAGGGCATGAGCGCACTGCGATCAATCGCCGGCAAGGCCAACCCGCTCTTTAGAGTTTTCGGCCTAGACGGTTTTGGGGCCTTGGCGATCATCCAGCTCAGCCTCGTAAGTTCGGCTGCCCCGGTTGCTGCCCTATCGCTGATGGCGCACAAAAGAACATCGGAGAAATTTATGGCCGCCGCCTTTGCGGCGGTGCTTGCGGCTGCGCCGGCAAATGCCAGTTTCCCTCTCGCAAGTATCGGTATCGACCCCGGCTTGATCATAATAAACGGCGTTTGCGGAGCGCTCGTTGCGTCCACTCTCGCCTATTGGATCGTTGGGCGCCGTTCCTTGCCCGGAAAGCCCTGTTCCTGCGACAGGGCGAATGACCACGACGTGGCGAGGCGCGATCTGCTGGCGGCGATAAATCGCGGTGGCACAGATGCCATCGGCGTCGTTTCTGCGATCCTGCCGGTGCTCGTGATTTCACTGGCTCTGGTAAGGCTTACCCAAAGCACAGGCGCACTTTCCGCCTTCACGTCCGCTGCGCAGCCATTGCTTCAACTGCTCGGCGCCTCGCAGCAGGATGTCCTCTTCCTGCTCACAAAGTGCCTGGCAGGATCGAGCGCAGCGGTCACCCTGTTGCTTAACGCCCACAAGGAACTGAGCCTTCCGCCGGAGAAAATCATTCACGGATCCGCATTTCTGCTAAACCCTCTCGATCTTCCCGGCCTTTCCATTCTTGTCGCTTCGGTGCCGGCGCTCCGCTCGGTGGCGGGGATTGCCGTCTTGAGCGCAATGACCGGAATTCTCGTCCGCACAGCGCTGCTATCCTGGCTTTGAGCCAACGCTCCGGCTTGCGATGAGAGAACGGCTACATCCTTCCGCGGCTTCCCTTCAGCATCGACCAGCTATAGAGGAACAGTCCCGCCCAGATCAGCGGGAAGGCGATCATCCGCGCCGTGCCGAGCGGCTCCCGGAAGACGAAGACCGCGATCAGGAAGATCATCGTCGGCGCGATATACTGCATGATACCGATCGTCGAGAGCTTCAGGAGCTTGGCGCCGTTGGCATAGATCATCAGCGGCACGGCGGTGATGACGCCGCAGCCGAGCAGCAAGGTCGTATCGGCAAGGCCGGTACGGTAGAAATGACCCAGGCCGCTGCCATATTCGAGATAGAGGATGTAGACGAGGGCCGGCCCGCTGAGGATCAGAACCTCGAGGAAGAAACCCTGGTTGGGCCCGAGCGGCAGCGTCTTGCGCAGCAGCGCATAAAAACCCCAGCTGACCGCCAGCGTCAGCGCCACCCATGGAATGCCGCCGCTGTCCAATGCGAGAATGGCGACGGCAAGGGCCGCAAGCGCGATCGCCGCCATCTGCAGCGGCTGCAGCTTCTCCTTGAGCAGCACCGCGCCGAGGAAAATGCTGAACAGCGGATTGATGAAATAGCCAAGCGCTGCATCGAGCGAATGGCCGGCGCCGATCGCCCAGACATAGGTACCCCAGTTGACGGTGATCAGCGAGGCGGTGAGCGCTGCCATCGCCAGCATGCGCGGCGAGCGCAGCGCTGTCGCAATATCACTGGTGCGCCCGAGCACGATCAGCACGATGCCCGCGAGCGGCAGCGACCATACGATGCGATGGGCGATCACCTCGGCCGGCGGAATATGCGCCACCGCCTTCATGTAGATCGGCAGGAAGCCCCAGAGCAGATAGGCGGTCAGCGCGAAGGCGAAACCGCGCGGACTGTCTTCGTTCTTGGCCAGCGGAACGGATACATCGGTCGACATCGGGCGTTTCCATCTTTGTTCTTCTTCTGATCCGGCCTAGCTTAAGCGCCGTGAATAGGCCAATTCATTTCGTTGAATGAAGGGTAAGGGGATTTGAAACGGATGGCGGAAGAATGAACGTATGATAGCGGCAAAGGCTGGTATCGCCTCCCGAAATCCGAATCCTGTTCCAGCTGCTCCGCGGGCAGGCGACAGGCGGACCAATCGAGGGAACAAACTGGCAAACCCGCTGATACGATCTGCGCATTCAGTTGACAGGCCCGGCAGGTTCTTTCATCTGGAGCGCCAAGCGCCAGATCAGGAGCCTCTTACATGACCCTTACCGTACGTCCGGCAACGCCTTCAGACGCGGCAACGATCCTAAGATTTGTCCGCGAATTGGCCGATTATGAAAAGGCGATCCACGAGGTCGAGGCGACCGAGGAGAGCACGCGTGCGGCGATCTTCGGCGACGGTTCGGTCACGCATGCGCTGATCTGCGAACGCGAGGGTCAAGCCATCGGCATGGCGGTTTATTTCTTCAGCTATTCGACCTGGCAAGCGAAGAACGGTCTTTATCTGGAAGATCTCTACGTAACACCGGATGCGCGCGGCTCGGGCGCCGGCAAGGCGCTTTTGCGGCGCCTGGCGCAGATCGCGCTTGAGAAGGATTGCGGCCGCTTCGAATGGAGCGTGCTCGACTGGAACGAACCCTCGATCCGTGTCTACGAGGCGATTGGCGCGGAGCCGCAGAAGGAATGGATCCGCTATAGGATGGCGGGCGAGACACTGGCTGCGTTTGCCCGCGGTTAGCCGAACCGGCGGAACAGATTATTCCGCCGCGATCTTGCCGGCCAACTGCCGGTTCTTCATCAGCTTGTAGATGACGGAATCCATCAGCGCCTGGAACGACGCGTCGATGATGTTCTCCGAGACGCCGACCGTCCACCAGCGCACGCCATCGCTGTCAGTGGATTCGATCAGCACGCGGGTGATTGCCTCCGTGCCGCCATTGAGGATACGAACCTTGAAATCGGCGAGCACCAGATCGTCGATCTCGTGCTGATACTTGCCGAAATCCTTGCGCAGCGCCAGATCGAGCGCGTTGACCGGGCCTTCGGCATCGGCAACCGACATCAGCGTCTGGCCGTCGATGGTGATCTTCACCACCGCCTCGGAGACGATCTTCACACGGCCAAGACTGTCGAAGCGGCGCTCGATCATGACGCGGAAGCCGTCGATCGAAAAGAAATTGGGAATGGTGCCGAGCGTACGGTGCGCCAAGAGTTCGAAGCTTGCATCCGCGCCCTCATAGGCATAGCCGGAAGCCTCGCGTTCCTTGACAATCGAGATCAAGAGATCGAGCTTCGGATCGTCCTTGGCGACAATAATGCCGCGCCGCTTGAGGGCATTGATGAAGTTCGCCTTGCCGCCCTGGTCCGACACCATGACCTTGCGGAAATTGCCCACGCTTTCCGGCGGCACGTGTTCGTAAGTGCGCGGATCTTTCAGCAGGGCGGAAGCGTGGATACCGGCCTTGGTGGCGAAAGCGGAGGCGCCGACATAGGGCATCTGGTGATCCGGCGAGCGGTTGAGCAACTCATCGAAGGCGTGCGAGAACCGGGTGAGGTTGAGCAGCCGCTCCTCGTCGATCGCCGTTTCGAAACGGGTGTTGTAGGCGCTCTTCAGCGCCAGGGTCGGGATCAGCGTCACCAGATTGGCGTTGCCGCAGCGCTCGCCGATACCATTCAAGGTGCCCTGGATCTGCCGGACGCCGGCTTCGACGGCAGCAAGCGAATTGGCGACCGCCTGGCCGGTGTCGTTGTGAGCGTGAATGCCGAGACAGCGGCCGGGAACGCCTGACGCGATCACCGCTTCGACGATGGCGCGGACCTCCGGCGGCTGCGTCCCGCCATTGGTGTCGCAGAGGACGACCCAGCGGGCGCCGCTTTCATAGGCCGTCTTCGCGCAGGCGATCGCATAGGCCGGATTGGCCTTGAAGCCGTCGAAGAAATGTTCGCAGTCGACGATCGCCTCCTTGCCTGCGCCGACCGCCGCCTTGACGCTTTCGGCTATGCATTCGAGGTTCTCCTCATTGGTGCAGCCGAGCGCCACGGCGACATGATAATCCCAGCTCTTGGCGACGAAACAGATGGCGTCGCTTTTGGCCTGCAGCAGCCCGGCGATGCCTGGATCGTTGGAGACAGAAACGCCAGCCCGCTTCGTCATGCCGAAGGCGACGAAGGTCGCCTGGCTCGTACGCTTCTCGCTGAAGAAGGCCGTATCCGTGGGATTGGCGCCGGGATATCCGCCTTCGACGTAATCGAGGCCGAACTCATCCAGCATGTCGGCGATCGCAATCTTGTCCTCGACGGAAAAGTCGATGCCGGGCGTCTGCTGCCCGTCCCGGAGCGTCGTGTCGAAGAGATAGATGCGTTCTTTCATGTCGTTTCCTCCCGGCGAGCGGGTGTTGTTGTACTGCGGATGCTGCCCCTCATCCGGCTGCCGCCACCTTCTCCCCGTTCTGACGGGGAGAAGGCATATGCCGCACCGCCTCGCAGGGCACGTCGCCTCTCCCTGCGAGCGGGGAGAGGGCTAGGGTGAGGGGCTGCCTGCCCAATGATCAGTCCGGCTTCCCGGCAAACCTGTCCGTCGCCCGGATCAGTCGATCGAGAATCGCCGGCTCCGAATAGGCATGGCCCGCGCCCTCGATCAGGTGGAACTCCGCCTTCGGCCAGGCCTTGTGCAGCAGCCAGGCATATTTGGCAGGGCAGGGCATATCGTAGCGACCATGCACGATCACGCCCGGAATGTCCTTGAGCCGGCCGGCATCCCGGATCAGCTGCCCTTCGTCCATCCAGCCGGCATTGACGAAGAAATGGTTCTCGATGCGGGCGAAGGCGTAGGCGAATTCCGGCTCTTCGAATTTGCCGCTGGTCGACGGCTCCGGCAGCAGCGTGATCGTTTCGCCTTCCCAGATGCTCCAGGCCCGTGCCGCCGAAAGGCGCACGTTTCTGTCCTCATGCGTGAGGCGGCGATGATAGGCATGCATCATCTCATGCCGCTCTTCCGGCGGAATGGGAGCGACGAAACGCTCCCACTTGTCCGGGAACATTTCCGACACGCCGAACTGATAATACCAGTCGAGCTCTGCCTTGGTCAGCGTATAGATGCCGCGCAGGATGAGCTCGGAGACGCGCTCCGGATGCGTTTCGGCATAGGCGAGCGCCAGTGTCGAGCCCCAGGAGCCGCCGAACACCTGCCATCTGTCGACGCCGGCCATTTCGCGCAGCCGCTCGATATCGGCGACGAGGTGCCAGGTCGTGTTGGCATTCAGTTCCGCATGCGGCGTCGACTTGCCGCAGCCGCGCTGGTCGAACAGCATGACGTCGTAGAGAGCGGGATCAAAAAGCCGGCGGTGCGCCGGCGAGATGCCGCCGCCCGGGCCGCCATGCAGGAAGACGGCGGGTTTGGCGCCGGGTGTTCCCGAGCGTTCCCAGTAGATGACATGGCCGTCGCCGACATCGAGATGCCCGGAGGCATAGGCTTCGATTTCGGGATAGAGCGTGCGCAGTCTCTCGGTCATATTTTCACGCCTTTCGCGGGCCAGGCCCGGGTGTCGTGGTCGGGATGCTGAAAGGAGATGATCGCCTCCTGTCGGGCATAGAAATCCGGATCCTGGTGCACGGGCGCATCGAATATCGTCTCGACCCATGGCAGGCGGGCGTCATAATTCACCTGGATCTGCGGCGCGAGATCGTTGCGGTCGTCGAAGGTGCCGATCGCAAGCTCAAGCCCACCTGGATGGCGATAGGTCATCGGCGTGCCGCAATTGCTGCAGAAGCCGCGGTCGATATTGACCGAGGATTGAAAGTAGCTCGGTTCGCCGCGCGTCCATTCCATCCCTTCCTCCGGTGCTGTGACCAGCGCGGAGAAGAAGCCGCCGAACTGCTTCTGGCACATGCGGCAATGGCAGATCGAGGCCCGTCCCAACTGGCCTGATATGCGGAAGCGCACGGCGCCGCACTGGCATCCGCCTGTTCTGATCTTATCCGTCATGGAATTCTCCGTGGCCAATGGGAAGTGTCGTGATCCGGGTGCTGATGATTGCTTGCGGCGATCGCGTTCTCGCGGTCGGGCGTATCTGGCTCGGCTTCCACCGGCAGTCCGTCGAGTGCGTGGAACCAGGACATCTTGCGGTCAGTGTTGGATTGCATCACGGGCCTGACCGCATCGGGATCATCAAGCGAGCCGAGCGCGATGTTGATGAAATCCTCTTCAGGAATATCGTAGAACAGCGGTGTGCCGCAATCGCCGCAGAATCCGCGCCGGACGAGATCGGAGGAGCGGAACCACTTGGGATCGCCGCGCGTCAGTTCGAAATTCTCGCGCTTGGCCGCCGCAAGCGGCAGGAAATAATTGCCGGCCGCCTTCTGGCACATGCGGCAGTGGCAGATATGGGGATAACCGAGTTCGCCCAGCGCGCGATAACGAACCGCGCCGCACTGGCATCCGCCGGTGTGTCTCGCAGTTTCCATCAAGTGCGATCCTCCGGCGGCCAGACCGGCGTGTCGTGGTCGGGGTGCTGATAGGAAATCAGTTCGTGCAGGAAGGAGCCCGCCGTCAGATCCGCCTCGGTCCGTTCTCCCGGCAGTTCGTGTAGATGATCGACGAAGCCGATCTTTCCTTCCACACCCCATTGAATGGTCGGCGGCAGCTGTGACGGATCATCGAATGCACCCGCCGCAATCGCCATTCCGTCAGGGGCCTCATAGGTCAGCGGGGTGCCGCAATCGCCGCAGAAACCGCGGAGGACGAAATTCGAGGAGCGGAACGTCTTGCGCTGCCCCCGGGTCCATTCGAAATCGGCGCCGCGCACCGAGACCAGCGGCGCATAATAGGCGCCGAACGCCTTCTGGCACATGCGGCAATGACAGATCGACGAATCCTTGAGCTCGCCGCTGACGCGGAAACGGATCGCGCCGCACTGGCAGCCGCCGGTATAGGTCTTGGTCATGGACGATCCTTCCGCAACGATGCCGATGAGAAAAAGAAGACCCCTCCCAACCCTCCCCACAAGGGGGAGGGCTCTCCTGTGGCACCGCCTTCGCTTCCGCCTTGAATAGTTGCGATTGCGGTGAGGCTACTTTCGAGCAGCGCGGCAACGTAGCCCCTCCCCCTTGTGGGGAGGGGTTGGGGAGGGGTGTTTGCGGCGAATTCCCCGATCACCGCTTGACCTCCCACGTCGTCACCCGCTCGCCGGTCGCCGGATCCTTGCCATCCTTCAGCTGGATGCCCTTTGCCGCAAGTTCGTCGCGTATCTTGTCTGCCTCGGCGAAATTCTTCGCCTTCAGCATTTCGAGGCGCACGGCGACCAGCGCATCGACCGCTGCTGCGAAGGCTTCGTCGATTTCGACTTTCTTCGGCAGCACCCCGAGGAGCGCCGCACTTGCGGCGAAGACGGCATCGTTGCCGGCTTGCGCCAGCGCATGCAGCGCCTGCACGGCGGCGACCGTATTCAGGTCGTCGGCCAGCGCGTTCAGAACGCTGACATCTGGCGCCGCATCGCCGACCTCCGCCGTCGGCCATTTGGCGAGCAGGCGCTCAGCTTCCTCCAGCCGCTTGATCGAGAAATCGATCGGCTCGCGGTAGTGCGTCATCAGCATGGCAAGACGCAGCACTTCGCCCGGCCATTTGCGGCCGCCAAAGGTTTCCGTGTGCATCAGCTCGTGGATGGTGACGAAATTGCCTTCGGACTTCGACATCTTGCGGCCCTCGACCTGTACGAAGCCGTTGTGCATCCAGACATTCGCCATCACCTCGGTCCCATGGGCGCAGCGTGACTGGGCGATCTCGTTTTCATGATGCGGGAAGATCAGGTCCAGTCCGCCGCCGTGAATGTCGAAGATATCGCCGAGGTAGCGCCTGCTCATCGCGGAGCATTCGATATGCCAGCCGGGCCGGCCGCGGCCCCAGGGGCTCTCCCAGCCGGGTTCGTTGTGGCTCGAGAGCTTCCAGAGCACGAAATCGCCGGGGTTCTTCTTGTGCGCATCGACGGCGACGCGGGCCCCGGCCTGCTGCTCGTCGAGCGGCCGCTTCGAAAGCTGGCCGTAATCGGCCATGGATTTGGTGTCGAACAGCACTTCGCCTGCCGCCACATAGGCATGCCCATTGCCGATCAGCTTGTCGATGATCTGGATCATCTCTGCGATATTGTCGGTGGCGCGCGGCTCGACATTCGGCTCGAGGCAGCCGAGCTCGGCGACATCGGCGTGAAACTGCGTCTCGGTCTTTTCGGTGACCGCGCGAATCGCTTCGTTCAGCGGCAGGCCGGGATGATCTCTGAGCGCCCGCGCATTGATCTTGTCGTCGACGTCGGTGATGTTGCGGGCATAAGTGACATGATCTTCGCCAAAGGCATGGCGCAGCAGCCGGAACAGCACGTCGAAGACGATGACCGGCCGGGCGTTGCCGATATGGGCGAAATCATAAACGGTCGGGCCGCAGACATACATGCGGACATTGTCGGGGTCGATCGGCGCAAAGACCGATTTTTCCCGCGTCAGCGTGTTGTACAGCTTCAGTTCCGGCGTGCGGCCCATTTCACTCTCCCAAATGCACGATCAGAAAAATACCGCGACCGGCAGGCCGGGGCGTTTCGCATCTTGACTATTGGGGAGACGAAAACGGCCAGGCCAGCGCGTGCGCTAGCGAATAATCTTTCCGCAGATAATGCAGATAACCGTTTTCATGCCGCGTTTTATGGCGCGGGAACGGCGTTTGGTCAAGAGGGGCAAGGAAGGATCAGCGGCAACTGAAGCGACTTATCCGGTGCGCTGCGTCCGCTGAGGCTCGTCTGCCATTTTCGTGGCGCAAATCGCGTATAGCCGCTTCGGAAGCTGCTGAAAATACGGGAGGAATGAGTGGGAAGCGTTGTTCGATGGACGATCGGTGCGGTTGCAATTCTGGTGGTCGCATCCGCCGCATATTTCGCATACGATTTCGGCATGCTTCGCTTCAACAATCCGTCCTTATCGCATTATCCGATCCAAGGCATCGATGTCAGCCATCACCAGGGCGATATTGATTGGAAGACGGTGGCCGCCCAGCCGAACGTGCGTTTTGCAATCATGAAGGCGACCGAAGGCGGCGATCACAAGGATTCCAAATTTGCCGAGAACTGGCAGCGTGCCGGAGATGCTGGGGTGGTGAGGGGCGCCTACCATTTCTTCACCTTCTGCCGCCCGGGCAAGGATCAGGCGCAGAATGTCCTGGCGACCGTGCCGAAGGCGCCGCGAACCCTGCCGATCGCCATCGATCTGGAATTCGTCGGCAATTGCAACAAGGTCCCGACGGTCGAAGAAATGGTGACGGAGGTGAATGCCTTCGTCACCGAACTGAAAGCGATCTTTCCGGAAAAGCCGATCTTCTACGTCACGCAGGAATTTTTCGATCAATATCTGAAGGGCAATGAGGCTCGCTTCCCCGAGCATTATGTTTGGCTGCGAAGCGTGTTCCAGGAGCCGACGCAGGAAGGCTGCGGTCGTTGGTCGATCTGGCAATTTGCCGATAACGGCACCCTGGACGGCATCCGGGGACCGGTGGACCTCAATGTCTTATGCCCCGCCGAAACGGGTTTCGCACATCTGTTCCCGGCCGTTGCCGCGAACTGAAGCGTCCGTTTATTCCGGCAGGCGGTAGTCGACGAGCTTGTTCTCGCGCACGATGAACAACTTGCCGGTCTCAGTCACGCCGGGGCCGAGCAGCGGCAAGATCGCCTTGGCGACCTCGGAGGGATGCGGCAGGCTCTGCGGATCTTCGCCGGGCACGGCCTGCGCCCGCATCGCCGTGCGTGTGGCGCCCGGATCGACGCTGGTGATGCGCAGCGGCGTCGATTGGCTCTCGCCGGCCCATGTCCGCGCCAGCGCCTCGACAGCGGCCTTTGATGCGGAATAGGCGCTCCAGAAGGGACGGCACTTATGTGCGGCCCCTGAAGACAGGATCACGGCGCGGCCGGCATCCGAGCGGGCGAGCAGCGGATCGACCGAGCGGATCAGCCGCCATGTCGCCGTCACGTTGATGTTCATCACCTTTTCGAACACCTTCGCTTCGATGTGACCGATCGGCGAAATGACGCCGAGCACGCCGGCATTGGCGACGAGGATATCGAGCTTGCCCCAGCGCTCGAAGATCGATCCGCCGAGCGCATCGATCGCATTCATATCGGCAAGGTCGAAGGGCACGAGGGTCGCGCTGCCGCCGATGGCTTTGATCGCATCGTCGAGATCCTCGAGCCCGCCGACCGTGCGTGCGCAGGCGATCACATGGGCGCCGGCTTTGGCAAGTTCCAGGGCCGTGAAGTAGCCGATGCCGCGCGACGCACCAGTGACGAGTGCGATCCTGCCCTCAAGATTGATGTTCATCTGTCCGGTTCCGGATTTGCTTGCGAAGGTGAGGGGCGCAATAGGCCCCTCGGAAGCGAAAGTCAAAGCGGCAGCGGCTCAGCCGTTGCTGGCAAGCATCGAAAGCTTGTTGCCCATGGATTCGCCGTTCTTGTCGAGCAGCCGGGTTGGATAGTCGCCGGTGAAGTAGTGGTCGGTGAACTGCGGGCGGGCCGGGTTGCGGTCCTCGCCGCCGACGGCGCGGTAAAGTCCGTTGATCGACAGGAAGGCAAGCGAATCCGCGCCGATATATTTGGCCATGGCTTCGACGTCGGCATATTGGTTGGCGAGCAGCTTGTCGGCGTCGGGCGTATCGATTCCGTAGAAATCCGGGAAAAAGATCATCGGACTTGCGACGCGGATATGGACTTCGCGCGCACCGGCCTCGCGGATCATCTGTACGATCTTCAGCGACGTCGTACCGCGCACGATGGAATCATCGACCAGCACCACGCGCTTGCCTTCGATCATCGCCCGGTTGGCGGAATGCTTCAGCTTGACGCCGAAGGCGCGGATCTGCTGCGTCGGCTCGATGAAGGTACGGCCGACATAATGGTTGCGGATGATGCCGTATTCGAACGGGATGCCGCTTTCCTGCGCATAGCCGAGAGCCGCGGGCGTGCCGCCATCCGGCACCGGCACGACGACATCGGCATCGACAGGCGATTCCTTGGCGAGGTTCATGCCCATGTTCTTGCGCGTCGTATAGACGTTGCGGCCGCCGACGACCGAATCCGGACGGGCGAAATAGACATATTCGAACAGGCAGAGACGCTCCGGCTGCGGCTTGCTGGGCTTGCGGGCATCGACGCTGATCGAGCCGTCAGCCTGGATTTCGCAGATGATGACCTCGCCGTTTTCCACGTCGCGGATGAACTTGGCGCCGATGATGTCCAGCGCGCAGGTTTCCGAGCAGAAGATCGGCTTGCCGTCGAGTTCGCCCATGACAAGCGGACGGATGCCGGTGGGGTCGCGTGCGGCAATCAGCTTGGTGCGGGTCATGGCAAGCATCGAATAGCCGCCTTCCATCTGGCGGATGGCGTCGATGAACCGGTCGGATGTCGAAGCATGGCGCGACCGGGCGATGAGATGCAGGACGACCTCGGTATCGGAGGTCGACTGACAGATGGCGCCGGTGGCGATAATCTGGCGGCGCAGCGTCAGGCCATTGGTGAAATTGCCGTTATGGGCGACGGCGATGCCGCCTTCTTCCAGTTCGGCAAACAGCGGCTGCACGTTGCGCATCGCTACTTCGCCTGTCGTGGAGTAGCGTGTGTGGCCGATCGCTATGCTGCCGGGCAGGCGGGCCAGGGTCATTGGATTGGTATAGTGGTCTCCCACCAGGCCCATATGGCGTTCCTGATAGAAGCGCTTGCCATCGAAGGAGACGATGCCGGCTGCCTCCTGTCCGCGGTGCTGCAGGGCGTGCAGCCCGAGAGCCGTGAGAGCTGCGGCATCGGGATGTCCCAGAATTCCGAAAACGCCGCATTCCTCATGCAGCGTATCTCCGTCGAGCGGATCGTCGATTGGGAAGGAATGGGACTGGTTCATTTCTGCGGGCCTCTGCTCTCACAAGAATGGATCGGCATTACCAATAGCACGATACCGGAAATCTCGCAGGTTTCCGATAGCTTCGTGCTGAACGACATCTGCATTCAAAGCCCGTTCAGCGGGCTCTGAAACGGCTTAGGTCCGGCGGAGCTGGAATGCCCGGCCGGACCCTTATTTCACGTCCCGCTCAAATGGCAATTGCCGCGAGGCGAGTCAAGCTGCTGAACACTGCGTCAATTCGCCGGCTGCTGCGCGCTGCCTGCAGGCGCGTCTTCCGCCGGCGCTTGATCGGCCGCCGGCGGCGTGGCGCCTTCGCTGCCCTGTGCCGGCGACTGCATCTTATCACGGAAGCTCGCCTGTATCATCTGGGCGAATTGCTCCGGCAGCACCGCCTTCAGCTTCACGACCATAGAATCCAGAAAGGGCTTCGACTTGGCTTCGTTGACCCAGGCCGGTCGATGGTCGACATCAACAAGCCAGTTCCAGAAGGCGACGGCGACGACCATCAGCAGCAGGCCGCGGGCCGCGCCGAACAGGAAGCCGAGGGTGCGGTCAAGCGCGCCGATGCGGCTGTCGATGATGAAATCGGCGATCTTCATGGTGATGAAGGAGATGACGATGAGCGCGATCAGGAAGACGACGGCTGCCGAACCGGCGATCGCGATGCGATCGTCATCGGTGTATTTCTTCGCATAGGGCAGCAGGTACGGGTAGAGATAGTAGGCGGCGGCGGCCGAACCGCCCCAGCTCGCGATCGAAAGGATCTCGCGGGAAAAGCCGCGGACCATCGCCAGCACGGCGGAGAAGAGCACGACGCCGATGACAATACCGTCGAAAATCGTAATGGGCATGTAAATTCAACTCCAGGACTGCCGCTCGGCGGCCGAGTCGCGCCTTGTCGTGTGCCTCCTATATCATCACCATTCCCGGCAATGAAAGGATCAAACCTCGTCTTCCACACGCAGCGCCCCCTTCGAACCGGCGATGCGCGCCACCAGATCCGGCAGGCTTTCGACCTCGCTCCATCGCCCGCCGGAACCCTTCGGCAGCTCGGCGGAGGCGGAAGGAAGCAGCGCAGCGGAAAAGCCCAGCTTCTCGGCTTCCTTGAGGCGCTGGGAGGTGTGCGCAACCGGCCGGATGGCGCCCGACAGGCTGACTTCGCCGAAATAGACGCAATCGGCGGGAAGGGCAATACCGGCGAGCGAGGAAACCAGCGCCGAGGCGACGGCGAGATCGGCCGCCGGTTCGGAGATGCGGTAGCCGCCGGCGATATTGAGATAAACGTCGTGCTGGCCGAGCCTGACGCCGCAATGGGCCTCCAGCACCGCCAGGATCATCGACAACCGGGCCGAATCCCATCCGACCACGGCCCGCCGCGGCGTGCCGAGCGAGGTCGGCGCCACCAGCGCCTGCACCTCGACGAGCACGGGCCGCGTCCCCTCCATGCCGGCAAAGACCGCAGCGCCAGGTGATTTTTCGTTGCGTTCGCCGAGGAAGAGCTCGGAGGGGTTGGCGACCTCGCGCAGTCCTTTGTCGGACATTTCGAAGACGCCGATCTCGTCGGTCGGGCCGAAGCGGTTTTTGACCGTGCGCAGGATGCGGTAGTGATGGCCGCGGTCGCCTTCGAAATAGAGCACGGCATCGACCATGTGCTCGACGACGCGCGGACCTGCGATCTGGCCGTCCTTGGTCACATGCCCGACGAGCACCATGGCGGCTCCCGTCTGTTTGGCGAAACGGATCATCGACTGAACGCCGGTGCGCACCTGCGTCACCGTTCCAGGTGCGGAGTCGGCAAGCTCGCTCCACAGCGTCTGGATCGAATCGATGATGACGAGATCCGGGCGTTTGCCCTCGGCAAGCGTCGCCAGAATATCCTCGACATTGGTTTCGGCCGCCAGCATCACGTCGGTATCGGCTGCGGCAAGACGTTGCGCTCGCAGCCGGACCTGCGCCACCGCCTCCTCGCCGGAGACGTAGATGATCTTGTGGCCGCGCCGGGCGAGGGCGGCGGCCGCCTGCATCAGCAGCGTCGATTTGCCAATGCCGGGATCGCCGCCGATCAGTACAGCCGAACCGCGCACGAACCCGCCGCCGAGCGCCCGGTCGAGCTCCGACATGGCGGTATGGATGCGCGGCGCCTCCTCGATCTCGCCCGACAGCGCCGTCAGCGTCACCGGCCGGCCCTTCTTCGGCGTCTTGCCGGGACCGGCGCCGATGCCGCCCATCGGGTCTTCCTCGACGATGGTGTTCCACTCGCCGCAATTGTCGCATTTGCCGGCCCATCGGTTATGAACCGCGCCGCAATTCTGGCAGATGAATTGTGTCTTGGCCTTCGCCATCAATCTTTCTTTCAGTCGCGTTCCACAAATGAAGCCATCGAATGCTTCACCGAATCATTGTCGTGCTCGAGATAATGGCTATCGCGATGGATCAAAACTAATGATTTCCCCATCAGCCTTCGCCGTGCCTATGCTTTTCGCCTCTGATCATCAGGAACGGTGGAAGATGTTCGACTATTCGCTCGCGCATTGGCTTGCATTTCTGTCGGCGGGTTTTGCTGAACCTCTCGCCAGGCCCAGACATCGCCTTCATCCTCGGCCATACGATGAGAGGAGGGAAACGCGCCGGTTTTTCCGCATTGTTCGGCGTCTGGTCAGGCGCGTGCCTGCATGTTCTGAACGCGGCATTGGGCCTTTCCGCGGTGCTTGCCGCCTCTGCCTTGGCATTCTCCGCGGTCAAATGGCTCGGTGCCGTTTACCTCGTCTGGCTGGGCATTCAAGCTCCGCGCGCCAGCGGCGACAATGGCCTGATCAATGCCACTGGTGAGGAAGTCCCGGCCGCAAGGATCTATCGGCAAGGGATACTGGTGTCGCTGCTCAATCCGAAAGTGGCGATATTCTTCCTTGCATTCCTGCCGCAATTCGTTGTCGAGGGGGCGGAGCCGGCATGGGCCCAGCTGATGCTGCATGGCGGGCTCATCATCGCCGTCGCCGCCTTCATCGAACCGCCGCTCGTGCTTCTCGGAGGACGCCTCGCCGATGCGCTCAGGCGTAATGCGAAAATCGGACGATGGCTCGATCGCAGCCTCGGCGCGCTTTTCGTGGCGCTCGGTGTGCGTCTTGCCCTAAGCAGTCGATGACAGCGAGGCCTATTCCTCGGCGACGTAGCGCCGTTCGTGGCGCAGCCCCATGCTGGTGAGGATCTCGTAGCCGATCGTGCCCGCCGCCCGCGCCACCTCGTCGAGAGGCATGTTCTTTCCGAACAGCTCGACATAATCGCCGGCGCGCACGGCGTTCTCGGGCAGGTCGGTGACATCGAAGATCGTCAGGTCCATGGTGATCCGGCCGGCAACCGGCACCTTGTGTCCGGCGATGAAGCCTTGTCCGCCTTGCGGCACAGCCTGGCGCAGAGGCACGCCGCCGCTTGATTGGCTGCGCATATAACCGTCGGCGTAGCCGGCGGAGACGATCGCCAGCCGGCTGTCGCGGCGAAGCTGCAGTGCCCGCCCGTAGCTGACGGTCTCGCCGGCCCCGACGGTTCGCACCTGGATGATGCGTGCTTCCGCGGTGGCGACCGGCCGCATCGGGTTCGCCATGCCGCTGACTGCCTCGCCGCCATAGAGCGAGATGCCGGGACGCGTCAGGTCGAAATGATAATCCTCGCCGAGAAAGATGCCGGCCGAGGCGGCAAGACTTGCATCGATGCCTTCATAGGCGGCACTAACCCTGCGGAATGATTCGAGTTGCTGCCGGTTCATGGCATGGCTGGGATCGTCGCCGCAGGCGAGGTGGCTCATGACCAGCACCGGCGCGAAGCTCGCCGGCCGCGAGACGTCGTCGGCAAGGGCGATGGCGTCATCGATGTGCAGCCCCAGCCGATTGAAGCCAGTATCGACATGCAGCGCGCAGGGATAATCGCCATAATCGGCAAGCACCGCCATCCAGAAGGCGAGCTGCTCGTCGGAGGAAATCACCGGCACCAGATCATTGTCGAAGAACCGCCGTTCCGTGCCCGGCCATATGCCCGAGAGCACGAAGATGCGCGCCTCGGGCGCATAGAGGCGAAGGGTCACGCCTTCATCGACGGTCGCGACGAAAAAATCCCGGGCGCCTGCGAGATAGAGCGCTTCGCCCGCATCCTCGATGCCCGTGCCGTAGGCGTCCGCCTTGACGACGGCGGCGGCGCGCGCTGCGCCCGAGCGGCGCGCCATGTCGCGCCAGTTTTCCGTGAGCGCTGTCAGATCGACGGTCAGCCGCAGGCCTGCGGAAGTGAAAAGATCGTCGTCTTCGAAGGGGATGGGAAAATCTGTCATGAATCGCCGTGAAGAAATGAAGGAGCCGTGTCGCCCAGTCTAGAGAGCATTGTGGCCAAGGAAAAGCGCAGGCGGTCACATATCACCCTTTGCCTTTCGTCCGATCACTTTTGTTCAAGACGCGTGCCGGCTTCCCCGCTAATTCTATTGGATGCACAACGTATCGCAGAAAGAGGCCGCGGAGGCCATGCCGCTGGCCAATGTGGAATCGGCCCGCTTCTGGCGGGATACCCGTTTCCGCGGCATGGAGTGCCTGAGCGCCACCTTTCTCACGCACGAGTACGCGCCGCATGCGCACGATACCTTCAGCATCGGCGCGATAGAAAGTGGCACCCAGATCGCCACCCTCAGCGGCAGGCGGGAGGAAACCGGGCCGGGCGACCTTTACCTCATCGACCCCGGTGTCATCCATGACGGCGCTCCGGGCGGTGAAGGCTACCGCTACCGCATGATCTATCCTGACACGAAGCTGTTCGTCGATATTCTGGAGGATGTCACCGGCAAGGCCTTCCAAGCAACGCCGTCCTTCTCCGGCGCTCTTCCACGCGATCCGCAGCTTGCCAACGCCTTTCATGCCGCCCACCGCACGCTCGAAAGCGGCGCGGGCGCGCTGGAGGCCGATGAAGGCATGTTCTCGGTTCTGGCGGCGATCTTTGCGCGTCACGGCAGGACGATTGTCGTGCCTGTCGATACGCAGGAGCGAAGCGCCGTCGCCCGCGCCCGCGAATACCTGGTCGAGAATTTCGATAGCGACATCGGGCTCGAGGAATTGGCCGGAGTGGCGGGTTTGAGCCGTGCTCACCTCATCCGCGCCTTCCGCAAGGAATATCACATCACGCCCCATGCTTTCCTGACCGATCGGCGCGTGCAGGTGGCCCGCCGGCTGCTGCGGCAGGGGCGCATGCCGGCCGATATCGCGCTCGAATGTGGTTTTGCCGATCAGGCGCATTTCACCCGGCATTTCAAGGCGCGCACGGGCGTAACTCCTGGCCAGTTCCGCCTGGGCTGATCACTTTCGTTCAATACGGCCGTGGCGGGCTGGGCTACTCCTCCGCGATCTTGATCAGGAGGTTGCCATGTTGCAGCACAGCCGGCCATCCGGCGAATTTCGTCTTGGCGAATTTCTCGCCGGTATGCGCACCATCTTTCCGCTTGTCGTCGCCGTCTTGCCGATCGGCCTGGTCTTCGGCGCGGTCGCCGCCACCAAGGGCCTTTCGCCGCTGGAAACGACACTGATGAGCGCGCTTGTCTTTGCGGGTGGTTCGCAATTCGTCGCGATGGACATCTGGGCGCATCCGGCAAGCTGGATCGGCGTCGGCTTCGCGGCCCTGCTGGTCAATATCCGCCACGTGCTGATGAGCGCGTCGATCGGCACGAAGATGCAGTCCTTCCCCGGCGTCAAACGTTATATCGCCATGCTCTTTCTCGCCGATGAGCTCTGGGCCATGGCGGAATTCCGGGCCGGCAGCACGCGGCTGACACCCGCTTGGTATGCCGGCATCGTCACGCCCTTTTACCTCACCTGGGTCGGCTCGTCGCTGACAGGCGCACTGCTCGGCGCCTTTCTCGGCAATCCTGCCGTCATCGGCCTCGACTTCGCCTTTCCGGCTGTCTTCGTCGTGCTGGTCATGGGCTTCTGGAAGGGGCCGGAAACCGGCGCGGTCCTTGCTGCCAGTGGTAGCGCTTCCGTTGCAGCCCACCATTTCGTGCCGGGGGTCTGGTATATCGCCGCCGGTGCGCTGGCTGGGCTGGCAATGGCCCTCTGGCAGGGCAGGGCGCGGGAGCAGGCGGCATGACGCTGGATTTCGATATCCTTATCGCCATCCTCGCGATGGCTGCCGCAACCGTCTTCACCCGCGTCAGCGGTCTCGTTCTGATCCGGCATGTCGAGATCGATGAGCGCCGGAGAACGGCGATCGAAGCCATTCCGCCGGCCGTGCTGATGGCCGTCATCGCCCCGACCGCCTTTGCGACCGGCTGGGCGGAGACGCTGGCCTGCGCGGCAACGGCAATCGCCGCGCGCCGCCTGCCGATGCTTGCAAGCGTCGTGGTCGGCGTCGCAACGGTTGCGCTGTTGCGGGCTGCAGGGCTCTGAAGAAAATCGACGCGGGAAACCGCGTCAATGTTCCTCGTATTGGATGAAGGAAGGATCTGCGAGGTCGGCGAAGCGCGTGAATTCCGCCTGGAAGGCTAGCTTCACCGTGCCTGTCGGTCCGTGACGCTGCTTGGCGATGATCACGTCAGCCGTGCCCTTCACCTTGTCGAACAGTGCTTCCCATTCCGGATATTTGGGATCGTGAGGATCGCGCGGCTCCTGGTTCTTGACGTAATATTCCTCGCGGAACACGAAGAGCACGACGTCGGCATCCTGCTCGATCGAGCCGGATTCACGAAGGTCGGAGAGCTGCGGGCGCTTGTCGTCGCGGCTTTCGACCTGACGCGACAGCTGCGACAGCGCGATGATCGGAACGTTGAGCTCCTTGCCGAGCGCCTTGAGGCCGGTAGTGATCTGGGTGATTTCCTGGACGCGGTTGTCGCTTGACTTGCCCGAGCCGGTCATCAGCTGCACGTAGTCGACCACAAGCACATCGAGGCCGCGCTGGCGCTTGAGGCGGCGCGCCCGCGCTGAAAGCTGGGCGATCGAGATGCCGCCGGTCTGGTCGATATAGAGCGGCACTTTCTGCATCATCATCGAGCAGGCGACGAGCTTTTCGAAATCGGCATCGTTGATGTCGCCGCGGCGGATCTTCGAGGAGGAGACTTCCGTCTGCTCGGAGATGATACGGGTGGCGAGCTGTTCCGACGACATTTCGAGTGAATAAAAGCCGACGACGCCGCCGTTTTTCGCCTTCATGCTGCCGTCCGACTGGACCTCGCCTTCGTAGGCGGCGGCGATATTGTAGGCGATGTTCGTGGCAAGCGAGGTCTTGCCCATGCCGGGGCGTCCGGCGAGGATGATCAAGTCCGAACGCTGCAGGCCGCCCATCTTCGAATCCAGCGAATGGATGCCGGTGGAAATGCCGGAAAGGCCGCCGTCGCGTTCCTTGGCGACGGCGGCCATGTCGATCGCCAGCGCCACGGCGTCGTTGAAGGACTGGAAGCCGCCATCGTAACGGCCGTTTTCGGCGAGCTCGAACAGCCGGCGTTCGGTATCCTCGATCTGCGACTGCGGCGGCATATCGAGCGGCGCGTCATAGGCGATGTTGACGACATCCTCGCCGATGGTGATCAGCGCCCGGCGCAGCGCGAGATCATAGATCGCCCGGCCATAATCCTCGGCATTGATGACGGTGACGGCATTGCTGACAAGGCTCGCCAGATATTGCGAAACCGTCATGTCGCCGACTTTCTCGTCGGCCTTCAGGAAGGTCTTGATCGTTACCGGATTGGCGATCTTGCCCATGCGGATGATGTCGCCGGCGACCTCGAAGATCTTCCGGTGCAGCGGTTCGTAGAGATGGATCGGCTTCAGGAAATCCGACACCCGGTAATAGGCGTCGTTGTTCATTAGAATGGCGCCGAGAAGCGCCTGCTCGGCTTCGATATTGTTGGGTGCTTCGCGGTAATGCTGCTCCGACGGAGCAACGGCTGCAATCTTTCGAGCGGCGTCGTTCATCATCATCCGTTCTGTCTTTTTCCAATTCCGGATTTGCAATTCCGGATGGAGAAAATCAAGGGGCTGCGAAAGGAGCGGGGCTCGTCTCGCCTAAATCCTGAACGCTGTGCCCATTGTTCGACTTCTCCACAGTCCCGGGAGCCACAATTCAGAAATACTGGCAGTGTCACCCGCGGGACACGGGACGGAGCCGACTCAGCTCATCCGTTCCGGAGAAGGATATGTTAGCCCGATGACATCGGGCACGCAGCAAAAACATCCGGGTAATCCCCCGCTAAAAAGCGACCAACGGCTCCGCGAACCCGGAACGTACGGAAAAGAAAAAGCCCGGCGCGGTGGCCGGGCTCTCCCTCTCACGGAATTTCCGTCGAGAATTATGCTTCGTCTTCGTCGAGGCCGTCAGCTTCCGGATCGAAGAAATCTTCCGGACGCAGTGCGTCTTCGTCGACACCGTAAATCGCGTCGACCGAAGTGAGCTCTTCGCCCTTGGCCTGACGCTCTGCCTCTTCGGCAGAACGGGCAACGTTCAGCTCGACGCTGATTTCGACTTCGGCATGCAGCTGCAGTTCGACCTTGTGCAGGCCGATCGCCTTGATCGGCGTGTTGAGATGAACCTGGTTGCGGCCGATGTTGAAACCTTCGGCGGCGAGGATCTCGACGACGTCACGGGCAGCGACCGAGCCGTAGAGCTGGCCGGTTTCGCCGGCGGAGCGCACGACGATGAAGGACTTGCCGTCGAGGACGTCGGCGACCTTCTGGGCTTCCGACTTGCGCTCGAGGTTGCGGGCTTCGAGCGTCGCGCGCTCGGCTTCGAAGCGGGTCTTGTTGGCGGCGTTGGCGCGCAGCGCCTTGCCGAGCGGCAGCAGGTAGTTGCGGGCAAAGCCGTCGCGAACCTTTACGGTTTCGCCCATCTGGCCGAGCTTGGAGATGCGTTCGAGAAGGATGACTTCCATTTTCTTGTTCCTTTCTGGTGTCTCAGATTTTCGTGTCGGATTGTTTGGAGGTATCGGCATCTTTCGCCGGGGTGAGCGCGATCGCCTTGCGCGTATCGCTGAGACCCAGGACGAGGATGAGGAGCGCTGGCAGCAGCATGAGCAGCGAAGCCAGGTAGCCAAGGATGAGGGCCGGTATGCGCCAGTCCTTGCCGCGAGTGCGGAAATGCAGCGAGGCGAAGCCGGAGAGCATGAAACCGGCGCCGAAGGTGCCGATAACGGTGGCGCCGACGAGTGCCGGAACGCCGCCGAAGAAGCAGGCAGCAAGCCCGGCCAGGAAGATAAAGATCGAATTGCGGTTCATCCGCAGCGACGAAGGAATATCCTCGCGCGGCCGAAGGCCCCGGCCGGATGCGGCGACGATGCGCACGGCGAAATAATAAGCGGCAAACAGCATGCTGACCCACATGCCGCCCTGCACGGCCGGTAGCATCAGCAGGATCAGCGATTTGGTCTGCGCGGTTGCCGCCGGATCGGGCATGAATTCCGGCTGCTGCTGCTTGACCGAGGTGATCAGCAGATCGACGATCGGGTCGGTGATATCAGGTCCATAGCCGATCATCACGCCGATGACGATGACGGCAAGCGTCACCAGCCCGCAGAGATGCAGCAGGATATCGGAGAGCGGATACCAGGCAAGCAGATGGTCGGGACCGCCGAGTTCGGAGGCGGGACGCGCGAGATTGGCAAGATGGCTGAGCCAGCCGGCCGGCAGCAGCGTCACCAGCGTCATGATAAGCGCGAAAGACGGGGAGATGAGGACCGCACCAAGCGCCGCTCCCGTGACGACGGCCGAAATCGCGGCGGCATTGCCCCAGCCAAGTCCGACGATCAGGATCGGCAGTGCCGAGGCCGTGTAGAGGAGCGCGCTGAAAAACGACGGCTGCATGCTCGCGCCCAGCACCAGCAGGGCGGCGGTCAATCCGGCGAGTGCGCCGATCAGCAGCGTTTTAAGATCCGGTCGTTTCAAGGTCGCTGTCCTGCTTCATCAAGCAGTTAGAGGCTGTTGCTGAATCGAATTCAGAAACGTCTCAACATGGGTTTTGAGAATTCCGATCCGCGCCCATCGCGAAAGGGAGAAGGGAAGGCACGAATGCCTTCCCCTAAATCTGGTCACATCGGCCGATTAAGCGACGACGTAGGGCAGCAGGCCGAGGAAACGGGCGCGCTTGATCGCCTGGGCGAGTTCGCGCTGCTTCTTCTGGGAAACGGCTGTGATGCGGGACGGAACGATCTTGCCGCGCTCGGAAATGTAGCGCTGCAGCAGGCGTACGTCCTTGTAGTCGATCCGCGGTGCGTTTGCGCCGGAGAACGGGCAGGTCTTGCGGCGGCGATGGAACGGACGACGGACCGGTGCGGAGGAAGCTTCAGACATTCTTATATCTCCTTATGCACGGTCTTCGCGGGGAGCGCGGTCCGGACGCGGGCCACGCTGGAAATCGCCGTCACGGCGCGGCGGACGGTCGCCGAATTCGCGACGCGGGCCACGATCGCCACCTTCACGCGGGCCGCGGTCGTCGCGGTCGCGCTTCTGCAGCATGGCAGACGGGCCTTCTTCGTGCTTTTCGACGGCGATGGTCATGTAGCGAAGAACGTCTTCGCTGATGCGCATCTGGCGTTCCATTTCCTGGATCGCGGCGGCCGGGGCATCGATGTCCATCAGGGCATAATGCGCCTTGCGGTTCTTCTTGATGCGATAGGTGAGGGACTTGAGGCCCCAGTTTTCGATGCGCCCGACCTTGCCGCCGTTAGCTTCGATCACACCCTTGTACTGTTCTACGAGGGCATCGACCTGCTGAGCGGAAATATCCTGCCGGGCAAGGAATACATGTTCATAAAGAGCCATGACAGCTTTGCCTTTCTTGCGTTTGGTTCAACCCGATATTCGGCGGCTAAGCCTCAACGACTGCTCCTGATTGGGCGGACCCAGGCAAGAAAAGCGTTTCCGAGACGGTCGAGAGCGGAGACACGGGAGGCTGGAACGCTTCCGTTCCGAACGATTTCCGAGAGGAAACCGGCCCTCCGTTCAGCCACCAGCCAGAAGACCGGGTTAACGAACAGCGCGGCTTATACGGATTTTTGCGCGAAACGCAAGCGCAATCGGAGATTCGAACCCGACGCTGCCGACCCGCAGCGTCGGGGCAATGCGAGGATAGATCAGAGCGTCAGCGGATACTGCCGGTGCACCTTGGCGATCTCCGCCAGGATATCATCCGAAAGTGTCAGGTCGGCCGCGCCGATATCGAGTTTCAGCTGCTCCATCGACGTCGCGCCGATGATGACCGACGTCATGAAGGGCCTCGATCGGCAGAAGGCGAGCGCCATGACGGCCGGGTTGAGGCCGTACCGGGCTGCGAGCGCCAGATAGGCCTTGGTCGCCGGCTCCTGCAGCGGCTGCAACCGGCCGCCGATATCGGGATTGATCGACGCGCGCGAACCCTTCGGCCTCAGACCATCGACATATTTGCCGGTCAATATGCCGCCGGCGAGCGGCGAATAGGCAAGCAGCCCGACATCCTCGTGATGCGAGAGTTCGGCGAGATCGAGGTCGAATTGGCGGTAGAGCAGATTGTACTCGTTCTGGACGCTGGCGACGCGCGGCAGGCCCTTCTGTTCTGACAGCGTCAGATATTTCTGGATGCCCCAGGTGGTTTCGTTGGAAAGGCCGATCGCGCGGATCTTGCCTTCGTTCACCAGCGCGCCCAGTGTTTCCAGGATCTCGAGCATATTGGCGACGGCCTTGTCGCGATCCTGGGTGAAGGGGTTGTAGCTCCAGTTCTGACGGAAGTGGAAGTGGCCGCGGTTCGGCCAATGCACCTGGTAGAGGTCCACATAATCGGTCCTCAGCCGTTTCAGGCTGGCCTCGAGCGCCAGGCGGATGTTCTTTGCATCCGCGCCTTCGCCGCCGCGCAGATAATCCCGGCCGCGGCCGGCGACCTTGGTCGCAAGCACGATATCTCGACGCTTGCCCGATTTGCTGAACCAACTGCCGATATAGTCTTCGGTCCAGCCCTGTGTTTCGGGCGAAACCGGCGTGGTCGGGTAGAGTTCGGCGGTATCGAAGAAATTGACGCCCTTCTCGACGGCGTAGTCCATCTGCGCATGAGCGTCGGCTTCGCTGTTCTGCGAGCCCCAGGTCATGGTGCCGAGGCAGATTTCTGAAACGGAAATGTCGGTTCGGCCTAGGGAATTGTACTTCATGGAAAAACCTTGGGAGAGAGAGGGGAGCCTAGGAAGGGTCTGGGCAAATCTAGGCTGGATTTGACGGAGCGCAAGAGCAAAATCCGGGCTTTTGCGCGGGCGCGAAAGGCTTTGCGGAGAATGGAGCGCCACTTGACTCTGCCGGAAAGAATGTCAATTGGAGGCAAAACAGCCTTGAGGGGCACAGTCAGGGACATGAACATGACCATCGCTTTCACTTTTCCCGGCCAAGGCAGCCAGGCCGTCGGCATGGGCAAGGATCTCGCCGAGAATTTCGCCGAAGCCCGTGCCGTTTTCGAAGAGGTTGACGAGGCGCTTGGTGAAAAGCTTTCCGACGTCATGTTCAATGGTCCCGAGGACACGTTGACCCTGACGGCGAACGCCCAGCCGGCGCTGATGGCGGTATCGATCGCCGTCATCCGTGTTCTGCAGGCCGAGGGGCTGGATCTGCAGTCGAAGGTCGCCTACGTCGCCGGCCACTCGCTCGGCGAATATTCGGCGCTCTGCGCCGCCGGCACTTTTTCGCTCGCCGATACGGCGCGGCTGCTGCGTATTCGCGGCAATGCCATGCAGGCGGCCGTTCCCGTCGGCGTCGGCGCCATGGCCGCGATCATCGGCCTCGAACAGGCCGATGTCGTTGCCGTCTGCGAGGAGGCGGCCGCCATCGGCGCCTGCCAGATCGCCAACGACAATGGCGGCGGCCAGATCGTCATCTCAGGCGAGAAGCCAGCCGTCGAAAAGGCCGCCGGCCTTGCGACCGACAAGGGCGCCAAGCGCGCCATTCTGCTGCCGGTCTCCGCTCCCTTCCATTCCAAGCTGATGGCGCCTGCGGCCGAGGCCATGCACGCGGCGCTGGCAACGGTCGCCAAGTCCGATCCCGTCGTGCCTCTGATCGCCAATGTCCGCGCCGCCCCGGTGACCGGCGCCGACGAGATCGCCAGCCTCCTGGTCGAGCAGGTGACCGGTCAGGTCCGCTGGCGCGAGACGGTGGAATGGTTTGCCGCAAATGGCGTAACGACGCTTTACGAGCTCGGTTCCGGCAAAGTGCTGACCGGTCTTGCCCGCCGCATCGACAAAACAGTTAATGGCATCTCCGTCAGCGGACCGGCGGATATCGAAGCGGCCGTCGCCGCCCTCATGGCCTGATTGATATCTCCAGATATAAGGAACCTTTCCATGTTCGATCTTTCCGGCCGCAAGGCTCTCGTCACCGGCGCATCGGGCGGTATCGGCGAGGAAATCGCCCGCCTTCTTCATAAGCAGGGCGCCATCGTCGGTCTGCACGGCACCCGCGTCGAGAAGCTGGAAGCGCTGGCGGCCGAGCTCGGCGAGCGCGTCAAGATCTTCCCGGCCAACCTGTCGGACCGCGACGAGGTGAAGGCGCTCGGCCAGAAGGCGGAGGCCGATCTCGAAGGTGTCGATATCCTCGTCAACAATGCCGGCATCACCAAGGACGGCTTGTTCGTGCGCATGAGCGACGAGGATTGGGATGCGGTCCTCGAGGTCAATCTGACGGCGACCTTCCGCCTGACGCGCGAGTTGACGCATCCGATGATGCGCCGCCGCTATGGCCGTATCATCAACATCACCTCCGTCGTCGGCGTCACCGGCAATCCGGGCCAGGCCAATTACTGCGCCTCCAAGGCCGGCATGATCGGCTTCACCAAGTCCTTGGCGCAGGAAATCGCCACCCGTAACGTGACGGTCAACTGCGTCGCGCCCGGCTTCATCGAAAGCGCCATGACCGGCAAGCTGAACGACAAGCAGAAGGAAGCGATCATGGGGGCTATCCCGATGAGGCGCATGGGCACGGGCGGCGAGGTCGCTTCGGCTGTTGCTTACCTTGCATCCTCTGAAGCCGCCTACATGACCGGCCAGACGCTGCACGTAAACGGCGGCATGGCGATGATCTGAAACGACAAACTGTTGGCATGGGGATATTTCCCGCAATAGCATGTTGAGCAATCACGAAGCGTTGATTTTCTGGCTTTGCGGCAGACTTAAACCATGTTAAGCGGGCCAATGACTGTCAACAGTCGTCCCGAGAAAGCAGACGAACCGGCGGGCTTTTCGCAAGCCTGGGACATCTCTGAAGCCGGGTAAACGAGTTTGCCGAGGATGTCTGAAAACATCGCAGGCTGAAACAGGGTAGGGGTGCCGCAACGGCATTCCGATCAGGACATAAGGTCGAGGAAACCGACATGAGCGATATCGCAGAACGCGTAAAGAAAATTGTTATTGATCATCTTGGCGTCGATGCCGACAAGGTCGTCGAGAGCGCCAGCTTTATCGACGATCTGGGCGCTGACTCGCTCGACACGGTCGAACTTGTCATGGCATTCGAAGAAGAATTCGGCGTCGAAATTCCTGACGACGCTGCCGACTCGATCCTGACGGTCGGTGATGCAGTGAAGTTTATTGAGAAGGCCCAGGCCTGATCCTGTATATTTGAGAAAGGGCGGGCCTGGAGTCCGCCCTTTTCTTTTCGGCATATTTCTCCATAGAACATAAGAGACGGGGGAAAGCACGCGATGAGACGTGTCGTCATCACCGGTACCGGCATGGTATCACCCTTGGGATGCGGAACTGAGGTGACGTGGTCGCGGCTGCTTGCCGGCCAGAACGGCGCTCGTCTGGTTACCGAATTCGAAGTCGACGACCTTCCCGCCAAGATCGCTTGCCGTATTCCGATCGGTGACGGTACCGACGGCACCTTCAATGCCGATCAGTGGATGGAGCCGAAGGAGCAGCGCAAGGTCGATCCCTTCATCATCTTCGGCATGGCCGCCGCCGATATGGCGCTTACCGATGCCGGCTGGCATCCCGAGACCGATGAGGATCAGATTGCCACCGGCGTGTTGATCGGCTCCGGCATCGGCGGCATCGAAGGCATCGTCGAAGCGGGTTACACCCTGCGCGATAAGGGCCCGCGCCGCATCTCCCCCTTCTTCATTCCCGGCCGCCTGATCAATCTCGTTTCCGGCCAGGTTTCGATCCGCCACAAGCTGCGCGGACCCAATCATTCGGTCGTCACCGCCTGCTCGACGGGTGCGCATGCGATCGGCGATGCCGCGCGGCTGATCGCGCTTGGTGACGCCGACGTCATGGTCGCCGGCGGCACGGAATCTCCCGTCAGCCGTATTTCGCTGGCAGGATTTGCCGCCTGCAAGGCGCTGTCGACCCAGCACAATGACGATCCGCAGAAGGCTTCGCGCCCCTATGACCGTGATCGCGACGGCTTCGTCATGGGCGAGGGCGCCGGCATCGTGGTGCTCGAAGAGCTGGAGCATGCCAAGGCCCGCGGCGCCAAGATCTACGCCGAGGTCGTCGGTTACGGCCTGTCGGGCGACGCCTATCACATTACCGCGCCTTCCGAAAACGGCGAGGGTGCCGGCCGCTGCATGGCGATGGCGCTGAAGCGTGCCGGGCTGACGCCGGCCGACATCGATTACATCAACGCCCACGGTACTTCGACCATGGCCGACACGATCGAACTCGGGGCGGTCGAGCGCCTGGTCGGTAACGCGGCGTCGAAGATCTCCATGTCTTCGACCAAGTCGGCGACGGGACACCTTCTCGGTGCAGCCGGCGCGATCGAGGCGATCTTCGCCACGCTCGCCATTCGGGACAACATCGCGCCGCCGACGCTCAATCTCGACAATCCCGAACGCGAGACGGCGATCGATCTTGTTCCGCACAAGGCGCGTGAGCGAGAAATCAATGTGGCCCTGTCCAACTCGTTCGGATTCGGCGGCACGAATGCATCGCTCGTGCTGCGCCGTTACGCGCAGTAAAGGGTCCGCCTTAGCAGGCCGGGTGAAAGCACAACGGCCGGCAGCGGCTTCGTTGAACGGTGGCAGAACCTGCTTTTGCCGCATTGCTTCGCGAAATAGCGGAATGAGGGCTGAGTTATAGAGGATTGCCGGTGAGCGATACGACGAACCAGAGCAACGATACCCAGGCGCAGAAGGGACCGATCATCCCGAAGTCGCCGAGCGAAGCCCTGCGTCCGGAACGTGTTCCCGAGCCGCCGAAACGCTCCAAGAACGCTCGCAGCCAGATCGTCCTTTTCCTGAACTTCATCATGACGATGACGGTGCTGGTCTGCGTCCTCGCCGTCATCGGCTTCTACTACGCGACCTCGACCTATCAGAGCCCGGGCCCGCTGCAGACCAACACCAATTTCATCGTCCGCAACGGCGCTGGTCTCGCCGAAATCGCCTCGAACCTCGAGCGCAACGCGATCATCTCCGATGCCCGTATCTTCCGATATCTGACGGCGACGCATCTTTCCGCCGGCGAGAGCCTGAAGGCCGGCGAATATGAGATCAAGGCGAGAGCCTCGATGAGCGATATCATGGAGCTGCTGAAATCGGGCAAGTCCATCCTCTATTCGGTGTCCTTTCCGGAGGGCCTGACGGTCCGCCAGATGTTCGACCGCATGCTGCAGGATCCTGTGCTGGAAGGCGACTTGCCGGCCGCACTGCCGGCCGAAGGCAGCCTGCGTCCGGACACCTACAAATTCTCGCGCGGCACCAAGCGCTCGGAAATCATCGAACAGATGGCGGCTGCACAGCAGAAGCTGGTCGATCAGATCTGGGATAAGCGCGACGCCTCGCTGCCGCTGCGATCCAAAGAAGAATTCGTGACGCTCGCTTCGATCGTCGAAAAGGAGACCGGCATTCCCGACGAACGCGCCCATGTCGCTTCCGTGTTCCTGAACCGGCTTGGCAAGGGCATGCGCCTGCAGTCCGATCCGACGATCATCTATGGGCTGTTCGGTGGCGAGGGAAAACCGGCGGACCGGCCGATCTATCAGTCGGATCTGAAACGGGACACGCCTTACAATACCTATGTCATCAAGGGCCTGCCGCCGACGCCGATCGCCAATCCCGGCAAGGATGCGCTGGAAGCCGTCGCCAACCCTTGGAAATCCCAGGATCTCTATTTCGTCGCCGACGGCACCGGCGGCCACGTCTTTGCCGCTACGCTCGACGAGCACAATGCCAACGTCAAGCGCTGGCGCAAGCTCGAGGCCGACAAGGGTTCGGACCCGAATATCGCCGTCGACGGCCAGCCGGAAGAGCAGCCGGGCGACAATGGCGCGGCTGTCGTGCCGCCGAAGAAAAAGAAAATCAACTGACAGTTTTCGGGAGGCTCCCATGGCTTTGCAGTCGATGACCGGTTTTGCGCGGCGCGAGGGAACGAGCGGCCGCTGGCGCTGGGCATGGGAACTGCGCTCGGTCAACGGCAAGGGTTTCGACCTGCGCCTGCGCCTGCCGCCCGGCCTCGAACGCATGGAGGCGGAGGTCCGCCGCCTTGCCGGCGAAACCTTCAGCCGCGGCAACCTGCAGGCAACCCTATCTGTCACCGCCGATGAGAACCGTTTCGAGGCGGTTCTGAACAAAGAGGCGCTCGCTGCCGTGCTCGCCATGCGCGAGCAACTGGTTGACGTGATCGATCCGGCGCCGTTGAAGCTCGATACGCTGCTTCTGGTGCGCGGGATCGTGGAGTTCCGTGAAGGCGAGGATGGCGAGGAGGCGCTTGCCGCCCGTGATGCCGATATTGTCGCCGGCCTGCTCGCTGCGCTTGCCGATCTCAAGGCAATGCGCGCACAGGAAGGGGCGGCGCTTTCCCGCATCCTTCTCGATCACGTTGCGACGATCGAGGGCCTGACGCGGACGATCGAGCTGGATCCCTCGCGATCTCAGCCGGAGATCGCCGCCCGGCTTGCGGCACAGGTTGCCTTGCTGATGGACGGCATGGCCGCGCTCGACCGTGACAGGCTGCACGCCGAGGCCGCTTTATTGGCGACCAAAGCGGATCTGCGCGAGGAGATCGATCGCCTGAAGGCACATATCGCCGCCGCGCGCGATCTCCTGGCGAAAGGCGGGCCTGCGGGGCGCCGGCTGGACTTCCTTGCACAGGAATTTAACCGCGAATCGAATACCATCTGCTCGAAGTCGAATGCCTCGGCGGTCACCGCCGCCGGCATCGAGCTGAAAGTCGTGATCGACCAGTTCCGCGAGCAGGTCCAGAATTTGGAGTAGGACATGAAACCGGCGAAATCTTCGCCCGTACAGATCGCCCGCCGCGGTCTGATGCTTGTCATTTCGTCGCCGTCGGGCGCCGGCAAGTCCACCATTGCGCGCACGCTTCTGGAGACCGACAAGCATATCGGCCTCTCCGTCAGCGTCACCACGCGCCAGCGCCGCCCGAGCGAAGTCGAAGGCGTGCATTACCATTTCAAGAGCGTGCGCGAGTTCGAGCGGTTGCGCGATAGCGACGCACTGCTCGAATGGGCCGAAGTGCATGGCAATTTCTACGGTACGCCGCGCGAGCCGGTCGAGCAGGCTATGGCCGAAGGCCGCGACATGCTGTTCGATATCGATTGGCAGGGCGCCCAGCAGTTGCAGGAGAAGATGTCGGCCGACGTCGTCTCGATCTTCGTGCTGCCGCCGACCATGACGGAACTGCAGTCGCGGCTGCACCGTCGTGCCGAGGATTCCGAGGAGGTCATTCAGACGCGTCTGGCCAACAGCCGCGCCGAGATCGCCCACTGGCGCGAATATGATTATGTCATCGTCAATGATGATCTCAACACCGCCTTCGACGCCGTCCAGTCGATCGTCAAGGCCGAACGCCTGCGCCGCGACCGCCGCCACGGCATGTTCGATTTCGTTCGCGAGCTGCTGGAAGAGACGCCGTCGATCTAACGAGCTGATTGCGCGGATTCGTGCCCTGATGCGGCGCTCGCCGGTGACGGCCATGCCGACACTGGAATTCGCTGACGTCAGGTTTGAGACAGCATCGCGCCAGGTCACCTGCCACGGCATTGAAATGGCGCGCTCGCACCCTCGGAAAATTCGCTGGACGCGCCTGACCTCTCAGAAGGGATAGTGCTGGGCAGAATCCTCCACGGTGATCCAGCGCAGGTCGGTGAATTCGGCAATCGCTGCCTTGCCGCCGAAGCGGCCGTAGCCGCTGCCTTTTACGCCGCCGAAGGGCATTTGCGCTTCATCGTGCAGCGTCGGGCCGTTGATGTGGCAGATGCCGGATTCGATGCGCGCCGCAACCGCCATCGCCCGCTGGATGTTGCGGCTGAAGACGGCGGATGACAGGCCGTATTCGGTGTCGTTGGCGACGCGGATTGCTTCCTCCTCGCCGGAGACGCGAATGATCGGCTTGACCGGGCCGAAGGATTCTTCCGAATAGACGCGCATGTCAGGAGTGACGTGATCGAGCAGCGTCGCCTCGACCACGGTGCCGGAGCGCTTGCCGCCGGCCACGAGTTTTGCGCCCTTGGCTGTGGCATCAGTGATCAGCTCCTCCATCTTCCTGGCGGCGTCGAGGCTGATCAGCGAGCCGAGAACGACATGTCCGCGCGGGTCGCCGGCCGGCAGCTGGCTGGCGCGGGCGGCCAGTTTAGCCACGAACTGATCGGCAATCGCCGTGTCGACGATGATCCGCTCCGTCGACATGCAGATCTGGCCCTGATGCATGAAGGCGCCGAAAATCGCGGCATTTACAGCGCCGTCGATATCGGCGTCGTCGAGAATGACGAGCGGCGCCTTGCCGCCGAGCTCGAGCAAAGCGGGCTTGAGATATTTGCCGCAGGTCTCGGCGATGATCTTGCCGACCTTGGTCGATCCGGTGAAGTTCACGCGCCTGACGGCCGGATGGGCGATCAGTGCGTTGACAATCTCGGGCGCATCCTCAGGAGCATTGGTGAGAATGTTGATGACGCCGGCCGGCAGGCCCGCTTCGGCGAGAGCCGTGGCGATCAGCCGGTGGGTGCCCGGGCATTGTTCGGATGCCTTGAGAATAACAGTGTTGCCGCAGGCGATCGGCATGGCGATGGCGCGGGTGGCGAGGATGACGGGCGCGTTCCAGGGCGCGATCGCCAGGCACACCCCGGCGGCCTGGCGAACGCCCATGGCGAGCGTGCCGGGCTTGTCGGAAGGGATGATTTCGCCTGAAATCTGCGTCGTCATGGCGCCCGCCTCGCGCAGGATGTTGGCGGCGAGCATGACGTTGAAGCCGGCCCAGGGGGCGGTGGCGCCGGTCTCCTCGATCATCAGCCGGGTAAACTCGGCCACTTTCGAATCCATGATATCGGCGGCCTTCATCAGGATGGCGCGGCGCTGGCCGGGGCCGGTCTTCGACCAGGCGCCGAAGGCAGTGGAGGCGGCGTCGACGGCGGCGGCGACATCCTCCAGGCTGGCAGCGGCGGCGCGGCTCGCAAGCTTCTCGGTGAAGGGATCGATCCGGTCATAGGTCCGGCCGCTGGAGGCTGGCCGGTCGGCGCCGTTTATGAGCAGGGAAATATTCATCGTGGGGTCTCCTGGCAAAAACTAGAAGCCGAGCACTTCGGCGTTGATGGATGCTTCGAGGCCGCCGTCGGCGGCAAGATTGGCGCCATTGATCCAGCGTGCGCCGTCCGAGCAGAGGAAGAGCACGGCGGGCGCGATGTCGGCTGATGTGCCGGCGCGGCCGACGCGGGTGATGTCGCTCTCGACCCTGGCGTCGCCGAGCACGGCACGGAACTGCTTGAGGATCGGCGTTTCCACCGGTCCGGGGCTCACCGCATTGACGCGGATGCTGCGGTGTTTGAACAAGGGCTGGTGGGCGGCGCGCATGGTCCAGAGCAGCAGCAGTTCCTTGGAGAGCGGGTAGCCTTGCTCGTCCTTAAGGCCGTGCTCGGCGACGACGACCGCGACATCCGGAAAGCCCTCGATCGAGGTCAGCGATTTGGCCCGTTCGAGATTGGCGCGCCAGCCGTAACCGGCGATCGAGGCGACGTTGACGATGGCGCCGCCTTCGCGCAGGCGGGGCGCCACGGCTTCCGACAAAGCGCGCAGCCCGTAGAAATTGACGGCGAGCGTTGAGACGACGCCAGTACTGCCGGAAAGACCGGCGACATTGGCGAGCGCATCGAGGCGCGCCGGCAGCTGCGCGACAATCTCGGCAACGCCCGATGGCGTGGAGAGATCGCCCTTGATGAAGGCGGCACTTCCATTTGCCGGTTCGCGCACATCGACACCGATGACCTCAGCGCCCATCTGGCCGGCTAATTCCGCCGTCCGGGCGCCGATGCCGGAGGCGACGCCGGTCACCAGGATTGTTTTACCAAAAAGCATGGATTTCACCTTTCGCAAGAAAACCGGGAAGCAGGCGGGTTCATTCTTCCCATTTGATTTTCGTCGGGCCCGGCAATTTCAGCCGGTAGCCGACGGGCAGAAGCTGGAAGTCGAAACGGCGCTCGACTTCGCCCCAGAGGCCGCGCGGCAGGTAGAGCGAGAAGATCAGCGCGGTGGCGCCAAGCCCGATCAGATACCAGACCCCAGCGCTGCCGAAGAAAGTCTCGATGACGAAAAACAGGATGGCGCCGAGGATGGCGCCCTCGAATTTGCCGATCCCGCCGACCAACACCATGAAGATCATGTAGGCCGTCCACTGGACGCTGAAATAGGTCTTCGGCTGGAAGGTCGTGGCGGTCGCCAGCCACAAGCCGCCGGCGATGGCGATGCCGAAGGCGGCGAGCACGAAGAGCAGCCGCTTGGTGGCGGTCACCCGCACGCCGACCGAGGTCGCCGCCTCCTCATTGTCGCGGATCGCCTGCATCGCCGCACCGGCGCGGCTGCGCATCAGCATGAAGAGCGCGCCGAGCAGGGCGGCCATGGATGTGAGCGCAAGCCAGTAGATCGCCGCCCGCCGCGTGCCGGTGTCATAGACATTGAGCGAGATCAGCGAGGTTCCGGTTTCCCCCTGGATCAGCCGGTCGAGATTGACCAGCAGATGGGTGAGTTCGGCCACAACCCACATGCCGATCGCAAACTCGCCGCCCTTCAGCCGCAGCATGAACAGCGAAAGCGGGATCGACAGGGCGCCGGTCACGATCGCGGCGGCAAAGACCGAGACGAAGGGATCGAGGCCCGCATCGGCGAGCCGAATGGTGAAATAGGCGCCGAGGCCGAAGAACACCTGCTGGCCAACCGAGACCAGCCCGCCGAAACCGGCGAGTGCATTCCACATGGCGGCCAGGATCACATAGATGAACAGGGCGGTCATCCGGTCGATCGCACCGGCGCCGAGCACGGCGGGGGCAAGGATCAGGAGGGCAAACACCGCGGCCATGGAGCCGAGCGCCAGCCGCGACGAGGTCGTCCAACGCTCGATTGATATTCCGTTGGAGACGAATGTCATGTCGAGCTCCGAAGGCGTGCGCGAAGGTTGAGGAGGGCGCTGGGTTTCAGAAGCGCTGCGATCTTGTCGAGAACCGGCAGGCGGGACCGGGACAGCCGGATGAAAAGCACCAGCAGGAACACGGCATGGCCGCCGATCAGAAAGCCCTGCGGATGCAATTGCGCGCCGAGCGACTGGGCAAGGCCGAGAACGATGCCGCCGGCAAGCGTTCCCCACAGCGATCCCGCTCCGCCGATGACCGCGGCCTCGAAGGCAAAGAGAAGCTGCGGACCGCCCGCATAAGGGCTGAAGGTCGCCCGCATCCCGAGAAAGGCGCCGGCAATCCCGATCGTGACCATGGTGATGGCGGTGGCGACCGCATTCACCCTGCGCGCATCGATGCCGACGAGCCCCGCCGTATCCGGATCTTCGGCCGTCGCGCGGATGGCGCGGCCCAATGTAAAGCGGCCGAGGAAGAATTGCAGCCCGCCGAGAATGAGGATCGCCGTTACCATCATCATCACGGCAAGCTTGCCGACGAAGATGTGGCCGGGCAGCTGCCAGGATGCATAGGAGAGATTGCCGATGAAGGGCGCGAGCGATCGTGTGTCGGCGCCGAACTGTTCGAACAGCAGATTGTCGATGACGATCGACAGGCCGAAGGTCGTCAGGATCGGCAGCAGCGTGCCGCCGCGGGCGCTGCGTTCGAGGATGAAGCGCTGCAGCAGCCAGCCGATCACCGCCATGACGGGCAGCACGATCAAAAGGCCGGCGAAAGGTGGAATGCCGGCCTTGGCGGCGAGCAGCCACAGCCCGTAGGCGGCGGCGACCGCCAGGCTCCCATGGGCGAGATTGATGATCCGCATGACCGAAAACATGAAGGACAATCCGCAGGCGATGACGGCGTAATAACCGCCAAGCAGGAGGCCCTGGATCAGGGTGTTGATCATGATGCGCTCCTTTCGCCGGCTGTCCGGTGCAGTCCGAAATAGGCCTTGGTGACCTCGTCGCGGGTGACGGCGGCTGCCGGCCTGTCGAGCACGATACGGCCTTCCAGCATGCAGATGATACGGCTTGCGACACTCATGGCGCGGCCGAGATCCTGCTCGACCAGCACGATGGTCGTTCCCGAAGTCAGCAGCGCCTGCAACTGGGCATAGACGCGGTCGACGACCAGAGGCGAAAGCCCGAGCGAGACCTCGTCCAGAAGAAGAATATCGGGATTGCTCATCAGCGCCCGGCCGATGGCGGTCGCCTGCTGTTCCCCGCCGGAGAGGTGCCCGGTCTTGGCGTGACGGCGGGACTTCAGGTTCGGGAAGGCGTCGAGGATGCGGTCGATGCTCCACTCGCCCTTGCGCCCGCAGCTCTTGCCGAGAAGCAAGTTCTCTTCCACCGTCATCTGCGAAAACAGCCGCCGGCCTTCCGGTACCAGGGCGATGCCCTTGGCGATCCGCTTGTGGGAGGGCACGGCAGCCAGATCCTCATCGCCGAGCAGGACGCGGCCGGAGGCGGGCAGATGGGCGCCGGCGATCGATCTGAGCAGCGTCGTCTTGCCGGCGCCGTTCGCGCCGACCAGCGCCAGCACCTCGCCTTTGGCGACATCGAAGCTGACCCCGCGCACCGCCTGCAGCAGGCCGTGGCGGACGTCGAGATTCTCGATGGAAAGAAGGCTCATGCGGGCGTCCCTCCGAGATAGGCCTTGACCACCTCCGCATCGCTCATGACAGTCTTCGGCTCGCCATCGGCGATGATCCGGCCGGCATCCATGCAGATCAGCCTTTCCGCCACCTGCAGCAGGATATGGACGATATGCTCGATCCAGACGATGCCGATGCCGCGGCGGCGCAATTCGAGGATGGTTTCGACGAGTTCGCTCGCCTCCCCATCGGTCAGGCCGCCGCCGATCTCGTCGAGCAGCAGCAGCCGCGGCTGCGTGGCAAGCGCACGGGCAAGCTCCAGCCGCTTGCGATCCAGGAGACCGAGGGTGTCGGCCGGGCGGTTGGCGACCCCGAGCATGCCGCAGAGCGACAGCGAATCCACCACACGCTCATAGGCCTCGTCGCGGCTTGCCGCATTGCCGTGCGAAGCGGCGACGAAGACATTTTCGAAAGTCGTCATGCCGCTGAAGGGTTTGGGAACCTGATGCGTCCGCACAAGCCCGGAGCGGCAGCGCTCCGCCGCCGTCCGGCTGGTGACGTCGGCGCCATCGAAGGTGATGCTTCCCGCACTCGGCGGGTAGGCGCCGGCGAGCACGCTGAGCAGGGTCGTCTTGCCCGCGCCGTTCGGCCCGACGATGCCGACCGCCTCGCCATCGCCCATGGAGAAATCCAGATTCTCCAGCACCACAAGCGCGCCGAACCGCTTGTGGATCCCCCTGGCCGAGAGAAAAGCTTCCCCCGGCCGCCTTTGAGCTTCTTGCCTCTGCACTGTTGCTATCCGTTATAGGCGGTGAGCTTGGCGCCGACCGGAACATTGGGATCGGTGGCGTTTTCGGTGACGACGTAGTCGAGCGCGAATTTCGAGCCCTCCGGCGCTTTCACCCACTGCGTGCCGATGATCGGCCCGGGAGAAACATTGGCGACGGGACCGCTGGTGAAGTCGACCTTGCCGGCGATCGTCGTCGTCTTCAGCGTGGCGAGCGCCTTGGCGACGGCCTCCTTGCTCTTGACGTCGGTACTCGCCTTCAGCGCATCGAAGCCGGCGTCGAGCAGCGCAAGGCTGGCGCCGAGCTGCTGCGTCCACTGCTTGCCGCTTGCCGTTTCGTAGCCGTCGGCGAGTTCGGTTCCGGAGACGCCGGTCAGCGTCGATTTGTAAGGGAAGGCCTTGTGCCAATAGGCGGCACTGCCGATGTTGAGGCCGAGATCGCCGAGTGCCTCGATGTCGGATGGAAAGAGACCTGTTTTGGCGACCTGGCAGATCTTGATCTGCTGGGTCAGGCCTTGCTGTGCCGCCTGACGCCAGAAGGCGGCGAAATCGGGCGGGATCGGGAAGGAGTTGAAGATCTCTACGCCTTCCTGCCGGAAGAGAGCGATCTGCGCCGAAAAGTCGGTGGTTCCGGTTTCATAGGCGCCGGGATCGACGATGGTGAAGCCCGCCCTGGCAAGTGCCGGCGCCAGATGGGTGCGGATCGCATTGCCGTCGGCATCGTTCGGATACATGACGCCGACCTTCTTGTTGGTCTCGATCAGGTTCCACTGCGAGACATAGGCCTTGTGGAACTCTTCGACGCCGAAACCGAAATGATAGGTCCATTTGAACGGCGAGGGCGCGCCGGGCTTGGCGCCGCGGCCGAAATACCAGGCTTCCCAGGGCATCACCGTCGACAGGCAGGGAATGCCTGCCGCCTCGCAGGCATCGGCCACCGGATTGATCGTTTCGGGCGTCGAGACGGCGAGCATCAGGTCGATCGCCTCGTTGTTGATCAGGTCCTTCGCCAGCTGGCCGGCGCGCGAGGGGTCGGATTGGGTGTCCTGGTCGAGAATCTCCACCTTCCAGGTCTTGCCGCCGGCCTGCAGGCCGTTCGCCAGCGCCTTGCGCGTCAGTTCGAGCACATAGCCGTCGGTCTCGCCGAAGCCGCCGAGAGGGCCGGTGCGCGGGCTGATGAATCCGACCTTCAACGTATCGCCTTGCGCGAAAACCGTGCGGCCGGAAAGCGCCAGCGCCGCACTGCCTGCGGCAGCCGATGCGATGAAAGAACGGCGGGTCAGGGACGCCGCGTTGAGTTTGCCATTGCGGAAAATGCCGTTCATGAAATCGTTCCTCCCTATTGATGCGGGCCTCCCAGCCCGTTTCCTGTGTTCATCCCGATCTGAAGTCAGATCGGGTAGTGTCGTTTTCCCCCAGCCATGGTGATCCATCTGAGCTCGGTGAATTCATCGATTGCGGCCTTGCCGCCGAAGCGGCCATAGCCGCTTGATTTGACGCCCCCGAACGGCATTTGCGGCTCGTCGGAAACCGTGGCCTCGTTGATGTGGCAGATGCCGGATTCAAGCCGCATGGCAACAGCCATCGCCGCATTGATGTCGGCGCTGAAAACCGCCGCCGAGAGCCCATATTCGTTGTCATTGGCAACCGTCACCGCCTCATCGACGCTGCCGACCCGGACGATCGCCGCAACCGGCCCGAAGCTTTCCTCGCGGTAGATGCGCATGGCAGGCGTCACGTGATCGATGACGGTCGCATCCATCAGCGTGCCGTCGGGCCGGCCGCCGCAGACGAGCGCAGCACCCTTCTGCAGGGCATCGTCGACGAGCGACTTCACGCGGCGCGCCGCTTCGGCGTTGATCAGCGTGCCGAGCGGCGTATTGCCGTCCCCGGGATGGCCCGCGATGAGGGTTTCGGCCTTCGCCCGGAATTTGCCGACGAAATTATCGGCGATCTCGTCCATCAGAATGATCCGCTCTGTGGACATGCAGATCTGGCCCTGGTTCATGAAGGCGCCGAAGGCGGCGGCACCCACTGCCTCGTCAATATCGGCGTCGGCAAGAACGATGAATGGTGCCTTGCCGCCAAGTTCGAGAAGGCAGCGCTTCAGATGCCGTGCCGCGCTTTCGGCGATGATCCTGCCGACACGGGTGGAGCCGGTGAAGTTGATGCGGCGCACAGCCGGATGGGCGATCAGGGCATCAACGACGGCGGCGGCATCGCTCGGCGCATTGGAGACGACATTGACGACGCCGCGGGGAAAGCCGGCGTCACACAGGATGTCGCCGATCAGGCCGTGGGTTTTCGGGCAGAGTTCGGAGGCTTTCAGGACGACGGTGTTGCCGCAGGCAAGCGGCATGGCGACGGCGCGGGTGCCGAGAATAATGGGCGCATTCCAGGGGGCGATGCCGACGCAGACGCCGGCCGGCTGGCGCACCGCCATGGCGAGGTTTCCGGGAATGCCTGAGGGAATGAGCTCGCCCGAGATTTGCGTGGTCATCGCCGCCGCCTCGCGCAAAATATCGGCGCCGAGCCGGCAATTGATCGCCGCCCATTGCGTCGTGGCGCCGGTTTCCCCGGTCATGGCGGCAATCAGTTCCGGCGAACGGGCATCGAGAAGTTCGGCGGCGGCGTTGAGCAGTCTGCGCCGTTCGCCGGGGCCGGTTTGCGACCAATCGGGAAAGGCAGCAGCGGCGGCATTGGCGGCCCGCGTCATGTCGGCGACGGATCCTGCCGAAGCGATCGTCGCGACATCGCCGGTCAGCGGATCGACGCGTTCGAAGGTGGCCCCGTGGGAAGCATCCATCGCCTCGTTGTTGATCATCAGCTTTGCCGAAAACACGGTTTCACCCATTCGTCACATGCTGGCGCCAAGTGCTGACGCCTGGATTATTGCCACGGGAGAAGACGAGCGGACGCAACGGCCTAGAGGCCGCTTAAGCGTTCCTGTGTCTGATGAAATGCCTCCTCCCAAAGGCTAATGACGATAAGGTTACGCCGATCGATGGCGGATGGAATGCGATTTATTGGGTTAATATTGTAATTATCCGGCGACTGCGGCACTATTTGCAGGAGCGGAGGAGCGGCTTTGGCCACGGACGGAGGCATTCATCACTATGCCAGGGGCGAGTGGCATGCGCCGTCACTGTCGCATCGGCGTATCCGTCTGCAGAAAGGCCTCTATACCGATTTCCACCATTTCCTGCTGCTCGGCGACGGGGCGGCCGACCTTCATTTCGACAGCGGCGAAGACCGGCCGCTGCACGGGCCGCTGCTTGCCTTCCTACCGCCGCAGGCACGCTGCGATCTGTCGATTGCTGCCGGGAGTGCCGCCCATCTCATCGGCGCCTCGGCGCAGATCATGGTCGACGCGATTGGCGACAAGGTGGAATCCTACTCGCTGCGTCTCCTCACCGAGCAGCGCAAGCTGGTCGAGGCACGGGACCCCTTGCTGGTGGCCGAAATCAGTCCATTGATTTCGGGCTTCGTGCGGGAACTCGGCGATCCCTCCCGGGCCTCCTGGATGGTGGTCTCGGCCTATCTCAGGCTGATCCTCATGACGCTGTGGCGCGGCAGCGACAGCGAAAGAAGCGAGCCGCGTGGGCAGGGCGAAACCGGATCGATCCTGCAGCGTTATCGCCAGCTGGTCGAGGCCGGTTTCCGCCAGCACCGGCCGATCAGCGATTATGCCGCGGAATTGGGCGTCACCGCCGACCGCCTGCATTCGATCTGTCAAAGGACGCTCGGCCGCTCGCCGATCCAGCTTCTGCACGAGCGCGTGGTGCAGGAGGCAAAGCTGAGATTGGAGCGTTCGGCCCGCAACATCCAGGAAATCTCCGACAGCCTCGGCTTTCGCGACCCGACCTATTTCAGCCATTTCTTCAAGCGCAAAACCGGCCTTTCCCCCGCCGGCTACCGTGAGATCGCCCGTGCTTCCGCCGGCTCGGAAAACAGCATGCTTTCCTCGGGTTATGCGGATTGGCCTTAGGTTTGCGCGCATTGCATCGCCGGGGTTGCCAAGGCTCCTTCTGCTCTGGCAAGCCGGCAAAGGGCGGAAGCAGGTTTCAGTCGCGCTTATATATCCGCTTCAGCGCAGCCAGCAGAGCATCCATTTCATCTTGCGAAAACAGGTCGATGAAACGCTGTTCGTGTGCATCGATCAGCTTGCGCGCCCGCGCGAGCATGGCGTGACCCGCCATCGTCAGATGCAGTTCCTGGCGGCGCCGGTCCGCAGCTGAAGGGCGGCGCTCGATGAGGTCGCGGCCTGCGAGCCGGTTGACGAGCGCCATCATGGTCGCGCGGTCGGTGCCGAGCGTATTGGCAAGGTCGATCTGCGATGCACCCGCATTGACTGCAAGGAGCTCCATCACCGCGAGCTGTTTTTGCGTCAGCGCCAGCTCTTCCATGGTTTCAGCGAAGTCGCGGTAGATCGCGACATGCGCCATACGCAGATGAAAACCGAGGAGATCGCCAAGCCGGCCGACGTCGAGAGACGGCGTCGCCGGAGCATCCTCGCTCTCAACATCATCCCGCGGTGGTTTTGTAGCCATTATTCATTCTCGCCTAGTCAAGGCGCTATAACCATCAAAATCAGCAGGTTAGTCAATATCCGCCCGAAGATTTCCCGGAGCTTGTCGGAGTGGATGGATTTGCCGCGAGCAGCCTCTTGCATCCTGCTCAAAAAATATTAGTATGTGTTGCATACAAATTTGTCGGCCGCGGAGGAGCGGCTGGCATCGGAGGAAAAATGGCGCGTTCCCTTTCCGGAAGGTCTTCGTCGGTCGATTGTGGACTGGTGGCGGAGGATCCGATCCTTTACTGCGCCCGTGTCGCGCCGGATCGACAGGCCGTGTTCGAGATCGCCACCGGCCGTCAGCTCAGCTATGCCGAGCTCAACATGCGGATCGCCCGATGTGCCGGTTTCCTCGATAATATCCTCGGAGCGCGCCGGGACGGGGCGCGGATCGCCATGCTGGCGCGCAACTCGATCGATTCGATCGTGCTGGCTTTTGCCTGCCAGCGCGTGGGCGCCGTTTATGTGCCGCTCAACTGGCGTCTCGGCGCCGCCGAACTGCGGCCGATCCTTGCCGATTGCGCGCCGGCGCTCCTGGTCTACGACGAGGAGTTTTCGGAAGTTGTGGCGAGCCTTGCAGATGCCGATCCTGACATGGCGGTGATCTCGACGGCAGATGGCCCAGCCGGGCTTGCGGCCCGCATCGAGGCGAGCGTCACGGCCGATCCGGTGTCCGAAGATGCGGATCGGGCGTGCGTCCTTCTCTACACCTCGGGCACGACAGGGCAGCCGAAGGGCGTCGTTATCACCGGCCGCAATGCTTTCTTTGCCGCCGTCAATTTTTCCTTCGTCGGAGAGATCGGGCCGGCATCGGTCGCTTTGTGCGATCTGCCCTTCTTCCATACGATCGGGCTCATCGCCGTGGCGCGAACCACATTGATGCTGGGTGGTACGCTCGTCATCTCCGACCGCTTCACCCCGGCGCGCACGCTGGCCGTCTTGCGTGAGCGTGCCGTCACCCATTATTTCGCCGTGCCGCAGATCGCCCTGGCTCTGCGCAACGATCCCGCCTATAGCGCCGCGGCTCTCTCTGGCCTGCATGCGCTCTTCGTCGGCGGCGCGCCGCTGACGCAGGCGCTGATCGAAAGCTATCTCGATGACGGCGTTGCGCTGGTCAACGGTTACGGCATGAGCGAGGCCGGAACGGTGCTGCATGTGCCGATCGACCAGCGCGCGGTGCAGGACAATCCCGGTAGTGTCGGTCTTCCCGCACCATTGGTCGACATCCGCATTGTCGGCGAGGGTGGCCACGACGTCGGCCCCGGCGAGATCGGCGAAATCTGGCTGCGTGGACTGGCGGTGACGCCAGGCTACTGGAACAAGCCTGCGGAAACCGCCGCCGCCTTCACCGACGGCTGGTACCGTACCGGCGATCTCGGCCGGCGTGAAGCAAACGGCTTCTATCGCATCGTCGACCGGCTGAAGGATATGTATATCAGCGGCGGTGAGAATGTTTATCCGGCCGAAGTCGAGGCTGTCCTCGCAAGCCATCCCGATATCCTCGACGTCGCGGTCGTCGGCATTCCCGACAACAGGTGGGGAGAATGTGGCGTCGCCTATGTCGTGCTGCGGCCGGGTGCCGTGGTGACGGGCGAAGCGATTGCCGGCCATTGCGCGGTAAGGCTCGCCGCTTTCAAGCGCCCGGCGCACATCCTCTTCGTCGAAGCCGTTCCCCGCACCGCCTCCGGCAAAGTGCAGAAACATGTCCTGCGCCAGCTGCATTCCGACGAAACCCTTCAACGACAGGCCTGATGAAGCGGCCCCGGCTTCCATGCCGAAACCAATGGAGTGATCTGATGACTGAAGACCAATCGCCGGTTCTGGTCGAATTCGATAACGGCATCGCTTTCGTGACCCTCAACCGACCGGAAAAGCGCAATGCGATGAATCCGGCCTTGAATGCACGGATGCTGGAGGTACTCGATGAGCTCGAGGGCGATGAGCGCTGCGGCGTGCTCGTCCTGCGCGGCGCCGGCGAGTCCTGGTCCGCCGGAATGGATCTCAAAGAATATTTTCGCGACAATGACGACAAACCGCGCGATGCTACATTGAAGGCGCGGCGCCAATCCGGCGGCTGGTGGGGCCGGTTGATGTATTTCGAGAAGCCGACGATCGCCATGGTCAACGGCTGGTGCTTCGGCGGCGCCTTCACGCCGCTCGTTTCCTGCGACCTTGCCATCGCCGCCGAGGAGGCGAATTTCGGCCTTTCCGAAATCAACTGGGGCATCTTGCCGGGTGGCAACGTCACCCGCGCAGTCGCTGAGGTGATGCGCCATCGTGATGCCCTCTACTACATCATGACCGGCGAACTCTTCGGCGGGCGCAAGGCTGCCGAAATGGGTCTCGTCAACGAGGCCGTGCCGCTCGCCGAGCTCGAACCCCGAGTCCGCAAGATCTGCGCCAGCCTGCTCGAAAAGAACCCGGTGACGCTGAAGGCCGCCAAGGACACCTATAAGCGGGTGCGCAACCTGCCGTGGGATCTCGCCGACGATTACATCTACGCCAAGCTGGAGCAGATGCTGTTTCTCGACAAGACCAAGGGGCGCGACGAGGGACTGAAGCAGTTCCTCGACGACAAGACCTATCAGCCGGGACTCGGCGCCTACAGGCGCGGCTGAGGGCGCGGATTGATCTCGGAAGGAGGATAGAATGAAGATCCATGCCGCGGTGGCGCGCGCGCCGCATATGCCGTTTTCGCTGGAAAGGCTCGATCTGGAGGAGCCGCGCGAGGGGGAGATCCTGGTTCGCGTCGTAGCGACCGGCGTTTGCCATACCGATATCGTCATGCGCGACCAGCATCTGCCGGTGCCGCAGCCGGTCGTGCTCGGTCACGAGGGCGCCGGCATCGTCGAACGTGTCGGGCCAGGCGTTGCCAAGGTGACGCCGGGCGATCACGTGGTCATGACCTTTAATTCCTGCGGTCATTGCCCGAGCTGCAACGATCACGAGGAAACCTATTGCCACGAGTTCTTCCCGCGCAACTTCTTCGGTGCGCGCGCCGACGGTTCGAGCGGGCTCTCATGCGAAGGAGAGCGGATTCATGGCAATATTTTCGGACAATCGTCCTTTGCAAGCCACGCGCTGTGCCATGAACGCAATATCGTGAAAGTGCCGAAAGATGCGGATCTGGCGCTGCTTGGCCCACTCGCCTGCGGTATCCAGACCGGTGCCGGCGCGGTGATGAATGCGCTCGACGTCGAGCCTGGAAAAATACTCGCAGTTTTCGGCATGGGCTCTGTTGGTCTGGCCGCCGTGATGGCGGCGCGGATCGTCGGCGCGTCGCGGATCATCGCTGTCGATGTCAATGAGACGCGGCTGGCGCTTGCGGCGCAACTCGGAGCGACCGACATCGTCAACGGCAAGGGGAGCGACGCGGTTGCCGCGATCATGGCGCTGACCGGCGCCGGCGTCGATTATTCGATCGATGCCTCCGGCGTGCCCGCCGTCATCGACCAGTGCGTGCGGGTACTGGCGCCGCGTGGTACATGCGGCATCGTCGGTGCCTCGCCGCACGGCGCTACATTGACGCTCGACCTCACCCATATCCTGTCCGGCGGCCGCCGGGTGCGCGGCATTGTCGAGGGCGATTCCAATCCCGACGTGCTGATCCCCTTATTGATCGACCTTCATCGCCAAGGGCGCTTCCCCTTTGACAGGCTCGTCAGCTTTTACGATTTCGCCGACATCAATCAGGCGGTGGAGGACTCGGAAAGAGGCATCGTGCTGAAACCGATCGTGCGCCAGCCGGCCGCCTGACATCGTTCGAGGGAGGAACCAATGAACAACGTCACCCCAATCGCCACCGATACCAGTTCTGACGTCATGAAGCAGCTGCTCGCCCGGCAAAGGGCGTCTTTCCTCAAGGAGGGGCCACCCAACATCGGGACCCGCATTAATCGCATCGACCGAGTCGTCGCCCTTCTCGTCGATCATAAGGATGCGATTGCGGCGGCTCTCTCGGACGATTTCGGAAGCCGCAGCGTCGAGGCGAGCCTGCTTCTCGACGTCTTCACCTGCGTCGGTTCGCTCAAATATGCCAAGGCCCATCTTGCCGAATGGTTGAAGCCCGAGCAGCACGAGGCTTTGTTCCCGGACGCGGTGGCCGAGGTGGTCTATCAGCCGAAGGGGGTGGTCGGTATCCTGAGCCCCTGGAATTTCCCCTATCAGCTCGCGCTTGCCCCACTTGCCGGCATCCTCGCCGCCGGCAACCGCGCCATGATCAAACCGTCGGAGGTAACGCCGGCGTCGGCCGCGCTGATGGCGGAACTCGTTGCCCGCTCCTTCGACGAAACGGAAATTGCGGTGGTGCAGGGCGGACCGGCGACCGGCACCGCTTTTACCTCGCTTACCTTCGACCATCTGATCTTCACCGGCGGCACGGCGATTGCCCATCAGGTCATGCGGGCGGCGGCAGAAAACCTGACGCCGCTGACGCTCGAACTCGGCGGCAAGTCGCCCGTCATCGTCGGCCGTTCGGCCGATCTCGCAGACGCGGCGCGTCGCATCATGACCGTCAAGACGCTGAATGCCGGCCAGATCTGCCTGGCGCCTGATCATGTCTACGTGCCCGAGGAAAGCGTCGAAGCCTTTGCCGAACATGCGGTGGCGGCGGTTGGCGCGATGTATCCGACGCTGAAGGAAAATCCTGATTACACCTCGATCGTCAATGCCCGTCATCACGCCCGCGTGCAGGGCCTGGTCGACGACGCCAGGGCCAAGGGCGCCCAAATCGTCGAGATCAATCCGGCTGGAGAGAATTTCTCGCAGCAATCGGCTCACCGCATGCCACCAACCCTGATCCTCGATCCCACCGACGATATGCGTGCCCTGCAGGAGGAAATCTTCGGGCCGGTTCTGCCGGTTCTTCCCTACCGCGATGTCGCAGACGTTATCGATCGCATCAACGCCCGGCCGCGCCCCCTTGCCCTCTACTACTTCAGCCAGGATGGCGAAGAGGAGCGCCGCGTTCTCGACAATACGACCTCCGGCGGAGTGACCGTCAATGACTGCATGAGCCACGTCACGGCGGAGGGCTTGCCCTTCGGCGGCGTCGGTCATTCCGGCATGGGCGCCTATCACGGCAAATTTGGCTTCCTCGCCTTCTCGCATCCGCGCGCCGTCTACCACCAGAGCAAGATGGTGGAAGCGGAATACATGATGCGTGCTCCATTCGGCGAGGCGATGCGCGGCTTTCTGGCCCAAGCGATCTGCAAGTAAGGTGCTCCTCATCAACCCAGCCGTCCGATCGCCAATGCGAAAGGACGGCCTTCGACCTAAGGCGCGTCCTTTGTGCATCCAACAGGAAATGTGGCGCTAAAGGCTATTTGCGAGAAGGCAGAATTCTTCGACTGAGAGGGTCTCCGCCCGCCGCGCCGGATCGATTCCCGCCTTGATGAGCAGGCTCTCGCCGCCAATTGGTTTCAGGCTCTGGCGCAGCATCTTGCGGCGCTGGCCGAAGGCGGCCTGCGTTACTTTTTCCAGATTGGCGACAGCGCAGGGGATGGGGTTCGCCCTGGGGATCAGATGCACCACTGTCGAAGTCACCTTCGGCGGCGGCGTGAAGGCTTGCGGCGGTACGTCGAAGGCCATGCGTGCCTCCGTTCGCCAGCCACAGAGCACGCCGAGACGGCCGTAATGGTCGTCGTCCTCGCCAGCAACGATCCGCGCGCCGACTTCCTTCTGAAACATCAGCGTCAGCGACTGCCAGAATGGCGGCCAGGCCCTCGGCAGCAGCCAGTTGACCAGCAGTTGCGTACCGACATTATAAGGCAGGTTGGCGATGATCTTGACGGGGCCTTCCGGCGCCAATGCTTCGAAATCCGTCTTCAGCGCATCGCCTTCGATGACCTCCAGGCGGCCGGGATAGTGATCGGCGATCTCGGCAAGCGCCGGCAGGCAGCGCGCGTCACGCTCGATGGCAATGACCTTCTTGGCGCCGAGCGCCAGTATCGCGCGGGTCAGCCCGCCGGGACCGGGGCCGACCTCGAAAACGGTGGTCTCTTCGAGCGCGCCTGCCGTGCGGGCGACCTTCTGCGTGAGGTTGAGGTCGAGCAGGAAGTTCTGCCCGAGCGCCTTGCGCGCATCGAGGCCGTGACGCTGAATGACGTCGCGAAGCGGCGGCAGGCCATCGAGTGCTGCCATCAGCGGCGGCTTTCCCAAGAGCGGCCGAGCTGGGCGGCAAGCTTCAGTGCTGCAACCAGGCTCTGCTCACGCGCCAGTCCCTTGCCGGCAATGCCGAAAGCGGTGCCGTGATCCGGCGAGGTTCGCACGAAGGGAAGTCCGAGCGTGACGTTGACGCTGTCGTCGAAACCGAGGGCCTTGGCGGGGATCAGCGCTTGGTCGTGGTACATGCAGATGGCGACATCATATCGCGCCCGCGCATCGTCATGGAACATCGTATCGGCGGGCAGGGGGCCGATCGCGTCGATACCCTCGTCACGCAGTTGCTCGATCGATGGGCGGATGATGTCCTCATCCTCCGTGCCGATCGCTCCGCCTTCACCCGCATGCGGGTTGAGGCCGGCGACGGCAAGGCGCGGCGCGTCGATACCGAAGCGCTGCCTGAGATCCGCATCGGCGATCCGGCAGGTTTCGATGATCAGTTCGCCGGTCAGTGCTTGCGGCACATCGCGGACAGGAATGTGGATGGTAACTGGAATGGCCCTGAGTTTCGGTCCCGACAACATCATGACCGGCGTCACCGGCCTGCCGGTCGCCCTGGCGGCAAGATCGGCGAGAAATTCGGTATGGCCGGGAAACCGGAAACCCGCCTCGTAGAGCACGCCCTTAGCGATCGGATTGGTGACGACTGCGAGTGCCTCGCCGCCGATGACAAGCGAGACTGCTTTCTCGATCGCCGCGATCGTGCCCTTCGCCGTTGCCGCATGCGGCTCGCCGGCCACCACCTCAATACCGGCCTGGACGCTCATGACGGGCAGCGCATCGGCAAATATCCCGGTGGCCTCGCCGGCCTTGGCGATCTCACGAATGGAAACCGCCAGATTGAGCTGGCGGGCCCGCAGAGCCAAGACATCCGGATCGCCGATAAGAAAGAACGGCGGAAGCCCGAGTTCACGCCGCCGGAGCCAAGCCAACAGGGTGATATCCGGTCCGATGCCGGCGGGATCGCCCTGGCTCAGCGCAAGCGGTCGTGAGAAGGGTATCGCCATCGTCGGTCAGCGATAGGCGATCTGCGCCTTCTTGCGCAGTTCGTCCAGGTATTTCTTGCTGTTTTCGTTTTCCGGCGGGCCGTTCTTACCGGCCTTGGACTTGTCGAGATCCTCCTGGCGGAAGACCATTTCGGCGGCCTGGTCGTCGGAGACCTGGCGCTGACTGCAGATCGCCAGATATTCGACGCCCTTCTCGGTGACGCGGGTGCCTGTGGTGTTGCCCTTGGCCTGCTCGACCAGAGGCTTCCAATCCGGCGGGATCTCGGGAGCAAGCATGCGGCCGAGATCGCGCACGGAAACATCGCGCATCGTCGCGGCAAAGGTCTTTGCCTGATCACAGCCAGGAAATTTCGAGCGCGATGCCTCGGCCTCGCCCTTGCGCTTGCCGGTGATGGCGCCGCGCTTGGCCTCGGGAATGACGAAGATGACCTGCTGCAGCATATATTCCGTCGTCACCGGCTTCTGCTTGTTGTTCTGCATCATGCGCGAGACGAGATCATAGTTCGACAGCCGCGAGGTCGAGCCGTAGCGCGCATTGACGACGCGCGGCCAGCTCATCTGCACGGCGATGAAGCCTTTGAAATGGTCGACGCCGACGCCGGCGCGATCGAGGATCTGCGACATCTGTTCGACGGAAAGTTTGTTGCCGGCCGAAAAGCGTGCGAAAGACGCATCGACGTCCTGTTGCGAAACCGACATATGGACGCGGGCAACCTCCTGACGCTTGAGCGTCTCGTCGATCAATTGCTCCGTGGCGGTCTTGGCGTCGGCCTTGGTATGCTGCAGGCGCAGGAAGGCCTGACGCTTGGCGACATCGCCGCTGGTGATGGCTGTGCCGTTCACCACGGCCTGGACTCCGCTTGCTGCAAGCGCCGGGCCGGCAAGGCCCGTCAGCAAGGCAATCGCTGCGCCGGCGAGAAAGGCGGTTATGGCTTTTTTCGCGTCAATCATCTGTTGACCTCCCAATAGCGCCGCGAGAGGTTGATCGCGGCGTCCTTACCACAGTGCGAGACACGCGGAAATCGCTTCCATCGCGGCGCGAAACTCCTATGCCTCGGATATCGACTGGCGGCAATGTCCTGCACAGGCTTACGGCGAAAGAATGACTTGAGGCCATGTTTACGCCGTCCGCCGGCTAGTTGGAGAGAGTGTCGGAGCCGATCTTGATGTCGCCGAGCGTGCGGAACGTCAGCCGCGCGCCGATCGTCCAGTCGCTTGCCGACTCGTCGTCGGAATCCCTGCTATCCGTATAGGCGATCGTGAAGATCGTGCATTCGTCCTCATAGGAAAGGCCGAGTGTCCGGCGGCTGATCACATCGTTGTTCAGATCCCAGGCGATGCCGCCGAAGATCGACCAATAGTCCTTGAACTTGACCTTGCTGCTGGTCTGGATCTCGTCGTTGTCCTCGGCGAAGCCATAGGCCGGCTGGGCGCTGAGATGCGTGTAAGTCACCTGCGTCTGGAAGGTGTCGTTCTGGTAGGCTGTCGTCAGGTCGCCACGGCGAAACTCGAAATCCTTCTCGTCGAGCCGGTAGGAGGCCGCAACGGAAACACCGTACGGCGTTTCGACACCGCCGAGTCCGACATAATCGGAGCGGTCGGTTTCGAGGCCCGAATTCGCGCCGACATTGACGAGGTCATCGGTCGCGAACGAGTTCTGGCCGGCGATCTGATAAGACTGGCCGAAAATGCCGTGCAGCTTGTAACCGCTGTCGAACGTCCCGGTATACTGGAAGCCGACATTGGCGCGGGTGCCGCCTTCGACGCGGTCGTAACCTGAGAATTTATCGCGGTCGAAGAGCGAGGTGGCATCGAAAACGAAACTTTGTGCATCCTCGTTCGGCAGCCGGCCGGCGAGCTGCTCGTCGGGGCGCGCATAGATCTGGACGATCGGCTCCAGAATATGCGTGCTGTTATCAGTCGTCATCAGGATCGGATACCGCATCTCCAGCCCGGCGGTGAACATCGAGCGGGTGGCGGATTCGTCGTCAAGATAATTGCCGGCGTAACCGGTCGGGTCGTTCATGTTCAACGCGAAAGCGTCGCCGCGCGCTGCCAGAAGTGGCGTGATCACCAGACCGGTCGGCGTGACATAGGTGCGTTTCCATTGAAGTTCGGCCGTCAGGCGCGAAGTCTGGCCCTTCAGGCCGCGGAACCGGTCGAATCCGTCGACGGTATAGAAGTCGTCGTGTGTGCGCGAAATATTCGTCAGGTTGACGTCCGCAGAAAGTTCGCCGCCTGCAAGCGGCTGAGGCGCGACATAGTGATAATCAAGCGCGGGATAGACGATGGCCTGCTGCTTTTCGGCCGTGTTCGTCCGATCGGCATCCTGGACGTCGAAATAAAACGCCCGCATGTCGAAATAATTCCGTTTCCCAAGCCCCGTCAGGTAGATCTGGTTCGTGCGATCGGTGCCGCTCAAGCCGCGCAGCTTGTAGGTTTTCGAGAAATTGTTGTCGCTCTGCACCATGACGTCCCAGCCGAACGTCCAGCGCGGATTGATGCGGAACTCCGCCTTTGACGCCACCATGCCGCGCTGCTCGGCTTCGGCATCGCTGGTGCCGGAGCTGAAATTGCCCGGCTTTGCCTGATCGATGCCGGCGACGCGCAGGATATGCGTGCCGTTCTCGAAGCGCTGACGAAATTCGCCTTCGACGAGGAAGCCCTGGGCCGTGTAGCCGGTCGCCGTGACCGTCGCATCCATGCTCGGCGAGATCACATAATAATAAGGAATGGAAAGACCGAAGCCGAGGTTCTGCGACAGGCTCATCGTCGGGAACAGGAAGCCGGACTTGCGCTTCACCGTATTGTCGGGAACCTCGATGAACGGCACGAAGGCAATCGGGTAACCGAGTAGTTCGAAACGCGCCCGCTCCAGGCGGATCGTATGGGTCTCGCCGTTCTGGATCACGCGCTTGGCCTTGACCTGCCAGAAGGGTGCGCGCTTCGGATCTTCGGCGCAGGGAAGGCAGGCGGTATAGACGCCCTTGTTGAGAATCATCTTCGTGCCGCCGACCCGCTCGCCGCTTTCGGCGACGATACGGGTATTGTCGGCGGTTTCGATGCGCAGCGAGTTCAGGAACCCGTCGGCGAAATTGTCGGTCACGTCTAGGTTGTCGGCATAGATGCGGTTGCCGTCCGGACTGACGAGCTCGACATTGCCGAGCGCCATCATCCGACCGGTCTTCTGATTGTACTCGACCTTCTGGGCGACCATTTTGTAGCCGCCATAGTTGATCTGCACGCCGCCGATCGCCGACACAAGTTCGGCGTCACGGTTATAGACGAGTTCGTTGGCCGAAAGCAGAAGCTTGGCCCCTTCGGGAATCTTATTCTCGATATTTTGTTCAGGCGTGCTGGCCTGGCCATAGGAGGCCGGGGCGCTGCCGAAATAGGAACATAGAGCCGCACCGACAAGCAGGGCAACCAACTGTTTACTAAAATACTTGCGGTCGCCTACCGCCACTAGCCGTCCTCCTGATGAAGCAAAATAGTCGCGCCCAAGGCCAACGCGACGACGACCGGTATCCACGTCGCCACGAAGGGAGGCACGACTCCACTGCTTCCGAATGCTTTAACAAGCACGGTGATGACATAAAGCATGAAGCCTGACAGGATTCCACCCAGAATCACGGAGCGGGATTGGTTGAACCGGCTAAATTTTAGGGACACTGTTGCAGCAATGAGAGTCATGGCCACCAGCAGCAATGGCTGAGACAACAGGGAGTTGAATTGCGTCTCCAAGGCCTTGGTCGAGATGCCGAAGGATTTGGCCGCCGCAATGCGATTGGAAAGGTCAAAGAAACCAATTGTTTCCGGCGCTGTCAGCCGCTCCTGAACGAAATCCTGTTTCAGATTGGTGCGAAGTTGGACCGAAGTTTTGCGCAGCGGGATTTCGCCAGGCTTGCGCTCGACGACGCCGTTAAGCTGCCAGTAACCATCTTCCAACTTCGCCGTGGCGGCATCCTGTCTCAGAATGACTCGACCGCTTGAATCGAAATGGATCAATACGGCGTCGATCAGCTTGGTTCCGTTCTCCTGGACCGTCTGGGCGCCGATGATGACGTCGTCGCGGCCGCTGATCTGGCGGAGCCACGGGATCTGCGGCGCCTTGCGCAGAACTGCGTTTTCGCCACGCCAGTCGGACTCGACCAGCAGCGCCTGACGCTGTCCCCAGGCGGCAAGCGGGTTGAGCGCCGTCATCGTCAGCACGCCGAGCGCAATTGAGCCCGCGATGAAGGGAAACATGAACTGCCAGACAGAGATGCCGGCCGCGCGCGTGACCACGAGCTCATATTTCCGATTGAGGCCGATCAGCACCGTCATGCCGACGAAGAGGGCGACGAAGGGGATTGTCTGCTGCAGGATGAGCGGCAGGCGCACGGCGGTCATCACGATGCCGCCGCCGATCGTGTAGCCGGGCAGGCCGGACATGCGTCCCGCCGTCTCGCTGAAATCAAGCAGGAAGGCGATCGCCGATACGCCGATCAGAAACCAGCAGGTCGTCGCCAGGTAACGGCGAAAGAAATAACGCGACAATGTCCCGAACATCATTGGGCCGCGCCCCCGCCGGACCTGCTGGTCGCGGTAAGCAGTCTTTCCTGCATGCGTCTCCAGGAAGCCGATATCCCGTCCCAGACGAACGAAGGCATGACCAGCCGCTTGTGCAGGCCGAGAAAGATGATCGAGATGATGCTGCTGACGATCGGAATGGCGTAGAGAACTGCGATATATTCCGGATCGGTGTCGATTTGGTTTGCCGCGTAGAAGGCAGCCCATCGTAGCGCGAAAGCATAGCCGAGCGCGCTCACCATCGGATGCAGCCGCGCTTCCCGGTGCGAGCGCGCATCGCCGGCGATCGCCAGCGAAAACAGTGCAAAGACGACAGGCAGGATCCAGTCCGTCAGCCGTCGATGCAGTTCGGCGCGGTAGCTCTGGGGGCGGATCGTATAGTCCTTATCGTTCGGATCCGGATTGAACAGGAACCACAAGTCACGATCGCTGGCTTTCAGCGTCGCCTGACCGCGGCTCTCCGTCATGTCGGAGAGGTCGAAGGAATAGGAATCGAAATTGATGACCGAGACGTTGCCGTCGGGCGTTTTGCGATGCACCTCGCCGTCGTGCATGATCAGCGTCGTGCCGGTATCGTCGACGGCGCCTTCCTTGGCATAATAGATCAGCTCGTAGGCCGGGTCCCGCTCGTCGGCGACGAACAGGCCCTTCAGCATGCGCCCCGCTAGGCGCTGCGAGATCTGCACATAGAGACCCTCGTCGAGCTTGCGGAAGGTCTTTTCCTCGATGACCGAGGAGAGGAGATCGGCGTAGGTTTCGGCGATCATCTGACGCGCCACGGTCTTTGCCCGCGGCTCGACGATGTTGTCGACGAAAAAGGAAAAGACGCTGATGACGGCGGCAAGCAGCAGGATCGGCCGGACCAGAATAGTGCGCCGTGCCCCGGCCGCGTCGATGACGGTCAGCTCGGAATCGTTGTTCATCGTCGTCAGCGTCTGGGTGATGGCGATGACGAGGGCGAAAGGCAGCACCACGGGAATGATCGACGGCAGGATCATCGTCGCGAGCTTGGCGAACGAGCCGATCGACTGGCCGCTGTCGGTGACGAGGTTGATGCGCTGCAGAACCTGTGTCGTCCAAATGATCGCCAGCACGGGCAGGAGCGCCACGAGAAACATCTGGCCGACGCGCCGCAATATGTATGTCTCGAGTAGTTTCATGCCGGCCCTTGAAAGCACCTGCACGCCCAAACGGCTTGCAGGAGAATCCCTCTACGCTCTTTGTCGCGCTTTTGCGACAAGCAGGTGTCAAAAATTCATTCAAATTTCAGAATTTTTTTGGCCCTGTTGCGACTCAGTTAGCGCCAGCAGCGCGGCGAAGACGACAAGCGAGGAGAGCCATCCGAGCGTCACGTCGGAAAGATAATGCGCGCCGAAGGATAGCCGCATGGCCGGTGTCAGGATCGAGATCGCGGCGACGGGCGGCACCAGCGCATAACGCAGCGATTTCGGGATGAAGAGCAGAAGGCAGAACAGCCATCCAGCGCTCGCCGCCTCGCCGGAGACGAAGGAGCAGTTCGACACGCATTTGCCGGCAAGCGAGCCGGCCTCGACAAAATGCAGGCTCCCGCCGAAAATATCCGTCTGCACCGGCCGCGGCCGACCCCAATGTTCCTTCAGGATAACATTGACGAGCAGCACCGGCCCGATCAGCATCGTTCCGAGCGCGACTTTGAGCTTGCGCGCCCGCTCGGCGTTGAAGGTCGCGCCGTGCTGCTGGTAACATTCGATCAGTTTCCACGCCATGACGATCGCCACGACATAGGGCAGGCGGAAGAAGATGGTTCGCAGCAGGTCGAAATTCCCCGAGTCGCGATAGGGAAAGCCGCCGCAGATGCTCCCGGCAGCGGCAGTCGCGTCACAATTTGCGCCCACGAAAAAAAGCTGGGAAAAATAAATGTCTATTCCAGGGAAGGCGCGAAAGATGGCAAGCAGCGCCCACCACGCCCAGAACAGAAGCAGGAATGCACCGAAAGTCGTTTTCGGCAGGCGGATCACCGGTCTCCGCCATCGATTTTTCGAAAAAACTGTCAACGCGATTATCTGCAAAATTGACGAAAACATGAGGGCCTGGACAGCCGCGGGCGACCATAACAAGTGTCGCGAGCCATTGACAGACCCGCCAAACGCGAAATTATCCGCCAGGGACGGATTTCAAGAATCCCAGCGGAGAAGACATGTCAGCAAAGTTCGAAATTTCATTCTCGAAGTCGGTAAAGCTCAATGGTGGGCTGGCGATCCTGTTGAAGACTGCCGAGGCCGACAGCGCCGCAGGCGCCGAAACGGCTGATCCGGCAGGCGTGATCGCCAAGGCTGCGAAGATCGCCCGATTCTCCGCGAAATCCACGGCCGCGCTCGATATTGTCGCCCCGGAAGGCGCACCCGTCGATCGCATCGTCGTCATCGGGCTTGGCAAGGCCGGCGAACTCGCCGCCCATGACTGGCTGAAGGCAGGCGGCGCTGCGGCATCGAAAATCAAGAATACTGACAAGGCCGCCATCTTCATCGACGTGCCCGGCCTCGAGACGAACGCACGCGCCGCCGCCGATTTCGCGCTGGGCATGCTGCTGCGCGCCTATAGCTTCGATGCCTACAAGACAAAGAAGAACGACGACGAGGAGAAGCCGGCAAAATCGGTCAAGGTGACGATCATCACCGCCGATGCGGCCGGCGCCAAAAAGGCGTTTTCCGATTCCGAAGCGATCGCCGGCGGCGTCAATCTCGCCCGTGACCTTGTCAACGAACCGCCGAACGCGCTTGGACCTGTCGAATTCGCCGCCAGGGCGAAGGAACTGGAAAAGCTCGGCGTCGAGGTTGAAATCCTGACCGAGAAGGAAATGCGCCGTCTCGGCATGGGCGCGCTGCTCGGCGTCGCGCAGGGCTCCGTGCGCCCGCCGCGTCTGGCGGTCATGCAGTGGAAGGGCGGCAAGAGCAAGGACCGTCCCGTCGCCTTCGTCGGCAAGGGCGTCGTCTTCGATACCGGCGGCATTTCGATCAAGCCGGCCGCCGGCATGGAGGACATGAAGGGGGATATGGGCGGCGCCGCAGCCGTGACCGGCCTGATGCATGTGCTCGCCGCCCGCAAGGCGGCCGTCAACGCCGTCGGCATCATCGGCCTGGTCGAGAATATGCCCGATGGTAACGCCCAGCGTCCGGGCGACATCGTCACCTCAATGTCCGGCCAGACGATCGAGGTGATCAACACCGATGCCGAAGGTCGCCTCGTGCTTTGCGATGCGCTCTGGTATTGCAATGATCGCTTCAAGCCGCAGTTCATGATCAATCTGGCCACCCTGACCGGCGCAATCGTCGTGGCGCTTGGCAACGTGCATGCCGGCCTGTTCTCCAATGACGACCAGCTTTCCGCCCAGCTGACGACGGCCGGCCTTTCCACAAACGAGAAACTCTGGCGGATGCCACTCGGCAAGGATTATGACAAGCTGATCGACAGCAAATTCGCCGACATGAAGAACACCGGCGGCCGTCAGGCCGGCTCGATCACCGCGGCGCATTTCCTCAAACGCTTCGTGCAGGACACGCCCTGGGCGCACCTCGACATTGCCGGCACGGCGATGGGCTCGCCGCAGGATGAGATCAACCAGTCCTGGGGTTCCGGTTTCGGCGTGCGCCTGCTCGACGAGCTCGTTCGCGCCCATCATGAATCCCGATGACCGACGTTCTCTTCTATCATCTGACCGAAACCAGGCTGGAAGACGCGCTTCCGCCGCTCCTCGACAAAAGCATCGAGCGCGGCTGGCGCGTCGTCGTCCAGACGAGCGAGGCCGCGCGGCGCGATGCACTCGATGCGCATCTTTGGACGTTTCGCGAGGAGAGTTTCCTGCCGCATGGGATCGACGAAGGCGATTTTGCCGAAAACCAGCCGGTGCTTTTGACGGTCACGTCGGACAATGCCAATGCGGCGACCGTGCGTTTCATCGTCGACGGCGCCGAGCCGCCGTCGGCCGATGCCTATGAGCGCGTCGTCTTCATGTTCGACGGCCACGACCAGGAGCAGCTGGAAGGCGCCCGCGTGCAATGGAAGAAGCTGAAAGGCGAGGGGCATAACCTCACCTATTGGCAGCAGACGCCGGAAGGGCGGTGGGAGAAGAAGGCTTGAGCGGGTCCTTGCCGTCGGAGCCGACCGGCAAGGACCTCAAATGACTCAGTCGTGGAAGGCCTCGACGAATTTCCGCTTTCCGAGCATGAAAGCATCGGCGACGTGGCGCAGGGGGGCGAGATCGACATCCGATTTGCCCGCCTTGATGATTTCGGCAAAGCGGCGATAGAGCGAGGGATATTCCTGTTCCGGTTCGGCGAATGTCAGCTTACCGTTGATGGAAAGCTTGGCGCCGCCCTCGGAGAGGACCATTTGGCCGGCTGCCGTTTCCGCGACGATGTCCCAGCTCTGCTTGCCGGTCTGGCGCCAGTCGAATTCGGCATGAACCGGCAGGCCGTCTGCATCGCGGAAGTGAATGTCGGCGGCGATCGGCGCATCGCGATTTTCCGGGAATTCCAGCACAGCCCCGGTGATGAAGACCTGCCGCGGCAGGATATGGGTGACGATCGACAGCGCATTGATGCCGGGATCGAAAACGCCGAGGCCGCCGGCCTGCCAGATCCAGTCCTGGTTCGGATGCCAATGGCGGACATCCTCTTTCCAGATCACATGCACGCTTTTGATCGTCGTTGAGGCAAGAAAGGCCTTGGCGGCTTCGACGGCCGGCGCATAACGCGAATGCCAGCTGGCAAACAGCGACGCACCCTGCTTGTTCGCCAGCGCCTCGAGGTCGGCCACTTCGCTCAGCGTTGCACCCGGCGGCTTTTCCAGGAAGACATGCTTGCCGGCAACGAGCGCCTTATACGCCGCTTCATAGCGGTATTGCGGCGGCATGCACAGCGAAACGGCATCGATCGTGGGCTCGGCGTCGAGCATCGCGTCGATCGTGGTGTAGCTGTTGATGCCTTCGACCGTGCCGTGACGGCTTGCCGTGGCGACGAGCTTGAAATCCGGGTTCTTGGCGATGGAAGGAAGGTGCTGGTCGCGGACGATCTTGCCGACGCCGACGATGGCGAGATTGATAGGGGACATGGTGCTTCGCTCGTGCCTGTATGAAAAGTATGATTTATTGAGCCTGTTTGTAGCAGAAAGAAGAGCGCCGACAAGCTCTGCTCCTCCATTCCTTTCGATCCTAACGCATGATGGTCTCGCGAAGGAAGCTGTAACCCATCGCCGCGCGGGCGGCGCGCTCCTCGGAACTGCCGTCGCCGCCATGCCCGCCCAAGCCGAATTCGTGGAAGAGCAGCTGATGTCCTTCTTCCTCCAGCCTCGCAGCAAAACGGCGCGCATGCGAAGGGTGCACGCGGTCGTCATTGGTGGAGCTTTCAACATAGATCGGCGGATAAGTGATCTCGCTGGCCGGCCTGATACTGTGAAGCGGCGAATAGCCGAGCATGAATTCCCGGTCCGCCGGCGTCTCCGGATCGCCATATTCGTCCATCCACGCCTGGCCGGCGCTGAACAGGTGGAAGCGCGTCATGTCGAGCACCGGCACCTGGCACCAGACCGCGCCGAAATCGTGCGGGTAGCGCGTCAGCATCACACCGGTCAGCAGGCCGCCATTGCTGCCGCCCTGGCAGGCGATCCGCGATGGCACGGTGTAGCCGCGAGCGACAAGATCGCGGGCGATAGCGACGAAATCGGCAAAGGCCCGGTCTCGCCCCTGCCGCTTGGCGCTGCGATACCAGTCAGGCCCGAACTCACCGCCGCCGCGGATATAGGCCTGCACATAGGCGCCGCCTTGTTCCAGCCAGCGGCCGGTTACGCCGGAGTAATTCGGCGACAGCGCAACGTCGAATCCGCCATAGCCGTAGATCAGCACCGGCAGTGCGCCCTTGGTCCACCGTCGTGGCAGCACCAGCCGGTAGGCGACCCTGGTCCCGTCCTCGGACACAGCCTCCAGCAGTTCCGATGACATATCGCTCGCATCGAAATAGCTCGGCGCCGCCGCTGTGAAGATCGGCTCTGGCTCTCTGCTGCGATCGGACAGTTCGAGGCGGTAGCAGGTCGGCGGCTGCAGGAATCCCTGGCCGACGATGTGAAGCGTGTCGTCGCCAAGATGCAGATCCGCATGGAGCGGCCTGACATAAGCCGTCTGCATCTCTGCCGGCAGCGGGATTTCCCGCTGTTCGGCATCGGGCTGTGTCAGGTCGAGCACCAGAAGACGCGGCCGCAGCCGGTCGGAAACGATGAAGACGCACCATTCGCGCATCAGCATCATCTGCGAAATCGACTGGCCCTCACCAGGCTGAAACAGGATCCGTTCCGGCCCGAGCAGCGCCTGCGAGGCGGGATCGAAGGATTGTAGCACGAGGCTGCCGGTCGCAACGCGCTCGTCGGTCTTTGCCCGCCAGAGGCAATGATTATGATTGAACTGAAAATCTGCCTCCTTGGGCAGATCGATGTGCCGTTGCGCGCCATCATCGGCGGTGAGGAAAGCGCTCGCCACACCGATTTCGTGTCCGGCGATGAAAATGTCGATCAATCCGGCATCGGCCGATGCGCCCGATAGCGCAGGGTCGATGACGAGATTGAAGCCATAGACATCCTCATCGGCGGCTTCGAACATGATGGCGGCATCTTCCGGGCGCTGCCCGCGCTTCAATCGCCGCCCGACGCGCGGCCATCCCGAACGGGTCGCCGAAAATCGGTCGATCGAGCCGAAATAACAGATCTCATCGCGGCTCAGCCAGGTAGCATGTGACCGCGCGGCGGGCGTGTCGAAACCGCCCTTCACGATCTGTTTGCGCTCGGCGTCGAATTCGAGCAGACGGACCAGGTCGGAGCCGCCGTCCGAAAGCATCAGCAGGACGCGCGTCGGCTCCCACGGGCAGGTGACGGCGCCGCGCCAGCTCCAGCGCTTGCCCTCGCTGCCGCAGAAGGCGTCAAGATCGAAGACCGGCTCCCAGGTGGCATCGGGCAACGGCGGCTGGTCGGCCGGCAGGCGCAGCCAGAGGCCAAGCGGATTATCCTTGGACTGGCGAAAGTCGAACAGCCATCCCCCGCGGCGCATCGGCACGATCAGCCTGTCCTGCCGCTCGATCAGCGCTTTGATCGCGTCGCGATCTTCGGCAAATTGCGGCGTTCTCAATGCCGCGTCGGAGAGCGCATTATGTTCGGCGATGAACTGGCGGGTGCGTGGATCTTCGTCCGTTTCGAGATGAAGGTTCATGTCTGAGCTGCCGGCTTCGTTGATTTTGCATAGATTTAGCGCATGATGCGGATAAACGTGAGCGGTTTTCTGCTTCACGCTCTGACTTCCAAGTGGCTCATCCCTGGCAAGCGAGCGCGCTCACATGGAGTGTTTACTGTCCAAATCCGGCGTCATGAGCCTTTTTCAGCGCGTCGCATCCTCCAAGCTCTTTCGTAGCAGTCGATGCCCATTCCTGCACTTGTTCGTCGGACATCGTTAACTTGGGGTTTCCATTTTGAGCGAGCAGTTTCAGGCCTGCGCCCTCCATTTTTGCGATAGCTGCCTCGACGTCTTTGTAGATCTCAGTTCCTGAATCGCAACCCTGCTTCTCGATATACCCTAGAAATCGGGGGCGCATCGGGCTCGGTTCTGCCCCGCAATATTTTTCCGCGAGAACATGAGCGATAAGCGCGTATTCAAGTCCCATGAATCGGGACTCGACTGCTTCGTTGGGGTTGAAACTGTTTCTGCAGAAATTTGCAGATTCAGCATGGGCAGCAGCGAACGGCGCGGAAGCGAATAACGCGCCACAGAGATAGCGAAACAAATCACTCTCCTCCTAACATCCTCTCGACTAAAAGTAGCGGCGTTGCGGTCTGGTCAACACTCGCCGAAAAGGCATTTCTTAGCGGGTCGCTATGAAATCGGCCGAGGCGACGAGGTCGTTCGGTACCTGCGGCTTCTTGAACTTCAGCGTCACGACTTTGTAGCCTTCGGCTTCGAGTTTCGAAAGCAGGGTCGGCAACATCCTCGCGGTGCGCTTGTGGATGTCGTGCATCAGAACGATGCCGCGGCCGCGCTTGTGCAGCAGGTTCATCGTCCGCTGCGTCACGGACAGGGGTGTGCTGGTGAAATAGTCCTTGCTGTCGATGTCGACATCCATGACGACCATGTCGCGCATTGCGATGGCGGCGCGCAGCCTCTGGCTCTCGGCGAGATAGGGGAAGCGGAAGAAGGAGACGTCTGTTCCCGTCGCCTTGGTCACCGCCAGCTCGCCCTTGAGCACCTCGTCCATTGCCGCATCGAAGCTCAGCGAGGTCAAGTTGGCATGGTCATAGGTGTGACTGCCGATCGCATTGCCCTCCATTGCCACCTTGCGCGCCAGCGCCGGATGCATCTCAGCCATCTCGCCGACCATCATGAAGGCGCCCTTGACGCCGAACTGGTCGAGAATCGCCAGCACCTTGTCAGTCCGGCCGGGGATCGGGCCATCGTCGAAGCTCAGAATGACTTCCTTGTCGTTGAGCTTGAGATCGACAAGCGAGGAGACCTCCAGCGTCCGTCCGGAAAGGTGATGCGGGCCGGCAAAGAGCGGCGTTGCATCATCATTGGCGGGCTTGCCGGAAGGCATTCGTCCCTCGGGCGCAACCACCGAAGCGGTTTTGATCGAGGTGTCGGGAGCTTGTCTGGTCGTGCTGCAGGCGGAGAGGGCGGCCGCAAGGGCGATGCAGGAAAGGACGAAAAATCGATGCATAGAAAGGGCTCAACAAATCAGTAATGAATGTTGAGACAACCTTTCGAATTATGGTTAACGATCGGTTGAGATCGGCGGGAATTCTCGTAACGCGTCGCAGTCCGCGGCGTTTCCTAAAAGACTGTGGCTATCCTGCCATTGCCTCTTCATATTCGGACGACAGCATCAGCCACTCTTCCTCGGCAGCAGTGAGTTTTGCCGCGGCCTCGCCGCGCTGTTTTGCCTTTTCGGCGGCTTTGGCGGGCGTCTTCTCATAAAGAGTCGGATCCGCAAGCTCCGCATCAAGAGCCTGAATCTGTTTCTCCAGCTTCGCCGTCAAGGATTCGATTTCGTTGATCTTTTTCTTCAGCGGTGTCAGCGAGGCGCGCTTTTCCGCGTTGAGCTTGCGCTGGTCGGCCTTCGAAGTCGTATCGTCGCTGGTCTGCGGCCTGTCTTCCTTCTTTTTACCGGAACTGAGGATGAGGTCGCGATACTCGTCCATATCGCCTTCGAAGGTGGTGACAGTGCCGCCGTTGACCAGCCACAGCCGGTCGACGGTCGCCTCGATCAGGTGGCGGTCGTGCGAGATCAGGATCACCGCGCCGTTGTAATCGTTCAGCGCCTCGATCAGAGCGCGGCGGCTGTCGATATCGAGATGGTTGGTCGGCTCGTCGAGGATCAGCAGGTTCGGCGCATGGAAGGCGGCGAGCCCCATCAGCAGGCGTGCCTTCTCGCCGCCGGAAAGATCCTTGGCGGCGGTAGCCATCTTTTCGGTCGCAAGCCCCATCTGCGCAACGCGGGCGCGCACCTTGGCCTCCGGTTCGGCCGGCATCAGCCGGCGCACATGTTCCACCGCCGACTGCTCGGGGATCAGATCGTCGAGCTGATGCTGGGCGAAAAAGCCGATCTTCAGGCTCGGTGCGAGCTTCACTTCGCCGCTCTCCGGCGACAGTCGCCCCGAGATGAACTTGGCGAAGGTCGACTTGCCGTTGCCGTTCGAACCGAGCAGGGCGATGCGATCGTCGTTGTCGATGCGCAGGTTGAGGTTCTTCAGGATGGGCTTGCCGGGCTCGTAGCCGACGGCACCGCCCTGGATTGCGACGATCGGCGAGGCCGGCTGCTTCTCCGGCTCGGGGAAGGTGATCGGCTGCACATGATCCTCGATGACGGCAGCGACCGTCCCCATCCGCTCGAGCGCCTTGACGCGCGATTGCGCCTGCCGGGCCTTGGAAGCCTTGGCCTTGAAGCGATCGATGAAGCTCTGCAGATGTTTGCGCGCTGCCTCGTTCTTCGCCCTGGCCTTCGTCTGCAGCTCGTCGGCTTCCGCCTTCTGCCGCTCGAACTGGTCATAATTGCCGCGGTAGAAGGTGAGCTTCTTCTGGTCGAGATGGACAATGGAATTGACCGCATTGTTCAGGAGATCGCGGTCGTGGCTGATGATGATGACCGTGTGCGGGTAGCGGCGGATATAGTCCTCCAGCCACATCGTGCCTTCGAGGTCGAGGTAGTTGGTCGGCTCATCGAGCAGAAGCAGGTCCGGCTCGGCAAACAGCACGGCGGCGAGTGCCACGCGCATGCGCCAGCCGCCGGAGAAGGAGGAGGCGGGGCGGGCTTGCGCCGCCTGGTCGAAGCCGAGGCCGGCGAGGATGCTCGCAGCCCGCGCTTCAGCCGAATGCGCATCGATATCGACGAGGCGCATCTGGATTTCGGCGATGCGATGCGGGTCGCTTGCCGTTTCCGCTTCGGCAAGCAGAGCCGCACGTTCCTTGTCGGCGGCAAGCACGATCTCGATTAGGGAATCCTCGGTTCCCGGCGCTTCCTGGGCCACCTGACCGATACGCGCTGCCTTCGGGATCGACACTGCCCCGGTCTCCGAGCCGAGATCGCCGGTGATGACGCGAAACAGTGTGGATTTGCCGGCGCCATTGCGCCCGACGAGACCGGCCTTGGCGCCCGAAGGCAGCGAGAGACTGGCATTGTCGAGAAGCAGGCGTCCGGCGATGCGGGCGGAAATATCGATAATCGTGATCATGGCCGGCGTTTTGGCCGAAACCGCCCGCCAAGGCAAGACCGCTTATCCCCCGGCGAGCTTGCTCGTCCGGCCGCGAGCTTGCTCGTCCGGCGGCGAGCAGCTCGTCCCCCGGTGAGCAGGCTCGTCCGCACCGACAGCGATGATACGCCTCAGCGGCCGAAAGCCTGCACCGGCAGGCGGCGGTTCGATTGCGCGGCAAGCAACGCGACGCGGGCATTGGCCTGGAGCTGTCCCGGTGTTGCCGCATCGGCGCTGAGCGCCAGGCCGACCGAGATGGTCAGCCTGCCGCTGTCACCCTTGTCGGAGGTGGCGAAGACGAGATTTTCTTCGACCGAGGCGCGCAGGCGCTCGGCGATAGCAATCGCATCCTGCATGCCGACATTGGCAAACAGCAAGGCGAATTCGTCGGCTTCGGTGCGGGCGACGAAATCGTTCTTCTTCACCGATTTTCGAAAGAGGGCCGCAAGCTTCTTCAAGAGCTTGTTGCCTGCCTGAGTGCCGTATCTGTCGTTGAGCTCGGTGAAATCGTCGATATCGACCATGATCAGCGCGCTGCCGGCGGCACCCTCTTCACGTTCGTAGAGTTCGGTGATCTGCCGGTTCAGCGCGATGCGGTTCGCAAGGCCGGTGATCTTGTCGGCGACGGTGGCCGATTGCATTGCCGCAATGCCGCGCTCCAACATTTCCAGTCTGTCGATGTCGTCCTGCAGTCTGGCACCGGTTTCCATCTCCGCCGACATTACCGTTGCAAGCGAGGCGGAGAGGTAATCGACCTCGCCGATGAAGGCGGCAAGGCTCTGGTCCTCATCACCGCCGACAGATTTCAGGATCGTGCCGCAGGCGCGGGCAAAGGCGTCTCTGTGCCGCAATCCCTCGGCAAGCCTTTCCGCCACCGCGCGCAGCGTCCGGCTGGCTTCGTTGCGCGACGTCTCGCCCGCCAGCCCGCAATGGCCGACCAGGCGGCATTTCAGTCCGAGTTCGTCGAGCATCGCCTGTTGCGGCTGCGCCCCGAGCGCGGCGATATCCTGTGCAAGACCAGGATTGTGCCCGATGATGGCCTCATGAAAGAGTTCGTAGTTGCGCGGCAGCGCGGCGACGTTGAGCCGCGCCATGTGCTGCGCGATCTTCTGGATATCCGTCATTGGCCCTGGGCGGATGGACTCGCGCGCCACCAGTGCGTTTGTGCTTGCATTCTGCATGACGATCCCTCGCGCCCGGTCTCATTTCTCTCACGTTCTGCTATGCTCGCAAGCTTTTAAGAGAGGCTGAATTTACGAAGGGAAGCGCCGGATTGGCGATGGGAACCGGCGAAGGCGGTTAATTCAATCTTGATGGAGACCGCTGCCTCACATCCACTCGCGGCCTTCGCTGCGTAGAAAGTAGATAAGGTCCAGCCCGAGGCTCGGTTTGCCCAGCGCCGTCAGCGTCATATGGCACTGGCCGCGGTGATGCGTCTGGTGATTGAAAAGGTGCGCGAGCGCGCTCGACAGTGGCTGAGTGATCCGGATCGGCTGCGTCACCGGGGCATAGGTGAAGTCACCGGCAAGGTTTGCCTCATCGAGCGTACTTGTCCAGGCAATGATGCGCTCGTCCTCCGCCTTGCGCGCGGCGGCAAGCGCGTCCAGCTCTTCGAAAAGCACGGCATCGAGGGTCACCGGCGCTTCGCCGATGCCGGTGAAGCGCTTCATCCATATGCGGTCGGCGACGAGCAGGTGATTGAGCGTGCGATGCAGCGAGCCGAAGAAGGCGCCGCGGTCGCTGCGGAATTCCGCCTCGCTGAGTTCGGCCGCAGCCGCATAGACTTGGGCATTGGCCCAGCGGTTACAGGCCGCGAACATCCTGAAATGTCTAAGCATATTTTGCCCCTGACGTTGCTGGGGCAGTCTAGCCGGTTTCCTGAGAAATCCGAGTGATGGCGCCATGAAATTTCCTGATTTGATCACGCTCGCTTTCTGTCGTCGAATGCAGGCAGATCAGACCTCGAAAGGATTATCATGACCAGAGCCCTCTATTCCCTCTGCGGCGCCGACGAAGGGCGCTTCTTTTCGCCCCATTGCTGGAAGGCGGTGATGGCGCTCGCGCATAAGGGGCTCGATTTCGAGGAGATCCCGACAACCTATGCCGGCATCCGCGAAATCGGCGGCGGCGTCTCATCGACCCTGCCCGTGCTCGACGACAACGGCCGGCTGATCTCGGACAGTTTTGCCATCGCCCTCTATCTCGAAGAGTCCTATCCGGAGCGGCCGTCGCTGTTCAATGGCGAGGGCGGCAGGGCGCTGTCGCGCATAGTCGAGGGCTATTCGCAGATGATCATCCACCCGGCGATCATGCGCATCGCCCTTCTCGATATCCACGCGATCCTGGACGAAGGCGACAAGGCTTACTTTCGTCAGAGCCGCGAGGTCAGGCTCGGCAAGCCGCTGGAAGTCTTTGCCGCCGACAGCGAGGCGGAGAAGGCTGCCTTCGGCGCCAAGCTTGAGCCGCTCCGTCACATGCTGAAATTCCAGCCCTTCGTCGGCGGGCAATCGCCGCTCTTTGCCGATTATATCGTCTTCGGCGCGCTGCAATGGCTGCGCGTGTCCGCAGGGCTGGCCATGCTGACCGCCGACGATCCCGTCGTCGCCTGGTTCGAACGCTGCCTCGATCTTCACGAAAGCCGCGGTAGGACTGTGACAGCGGCGTGAAATTGCCGCCGACCCCTTGTTTTCGGGCGTTGGGGCGGGTAAAGACCGCCCACTTTTCCCGAGAAAACAGAGGATTTGACTATGGCGATTGAACGCACCTTCTCGATGATCAAGCCTGATGCAACCAAGCGCAACCTGACGGGCGCCATCACCAAGATGCTCGAAGATGCCGGCCTGCGCGTCGTCGCCTCCAAGCGCGTGTGGATGAGCCGCCGCGAAGCCGAAGGCTTCTACGCCGTTCACAAGGATCGCCCCTTCTTCGGCGAACTCGTCGAAGGCATGACCTCCGGCCCGACCGTCGTCCAGGTTCTGGAAGGCGAAGGCGCGATCCTCAAGAACCGCGAAATCATGGGCGCGACCAACCCGGCAAACGCTGACGAAGGCACGATCCGCAAGGTCCACGCCCTTTCGATCGGCGAAAACTCTGTGCACGGCTCCGACGCCCCGGAAACGGCTGCCCAGGAAATCAAGTACTGGTTCTCCGACACCGAAATCGTCGGCTGAGGCCGCGCTTCGGCATTGCCTCGCAATGCCTTGAATTGACTCTTGAAAGCCGGGGCCTTGCCCCGGCTTTTTCTATGATGGGCACTTGTCGGTGTTCGAGAAATCGACGCTGCCGTCAGGCTTGAAGACTTCCGGGTTCTTGTCATAAAGCGCACCGACGACGAGCGGCTTACTCGGCAGCACCGTCTGGTCGAGGTCCGAGCGGAACTCAGTCGTCAACTCCTGCAGCACCTTGCCGTCCTTGTCGATCAGCCGGACATTTACCGAATAGGGGCGGTCCTTGCGCACGCAGTGCAGGTTTTCACTCTGCAGCGCGATCTTGTCGTCGATCGGGTAGATTTTCTGTTTCAGCACTAGCGGGTCGCCGCCTTGCGGATTTTCGAATTCGGCAATGATCAGAGAGCTGTCGGGGATTGGCCCCGTCTTCTTCAGCGTCAGCAGATAGGTGGCGCTCGCCACCCGATAGTTGAAGACGAAGAGGTGGCCGGTGACTTCGACGAGGTTTTCGGCCTGACGCTGGCAGGCGGAAAGCAGAAGCCCCGTGGCAGCCGCCGCTACGATCAGATGTTTTCTCATGGCGTCTCCTCCTTCTTGCGGCGGTAGTGACGGTTCGCCTTGGCGCGGTTGCCGCAGACAGCCATGTCGCACCAGGCCCGGCTCCTGTTCTTACTGCGGTCGATGAACAGCCAGCCACAATTGCCGCAGATCTTCATGCGCTCAGGGTCGGGCATGGCGATCAGCCGCAGCACCGAATGGGCGGTGGCTGCGGCCAGGCTGCCGGGGCTTGCGTCGCGCAACGTTCTCGCCGTCGCTTCCAGCAGCGCGGCCAGCAATCGGTCGTCGCCGCCCTTGAGTATACGCTTGCGGAAATAGAGGTCGATTGCTTCCCGCAACACGATGAAATCCGCCTCGTCTTGTGCTGCCAGCGGCGCGATCTCGCCGAACAGGGCGCGTTCGGCGCAGAATTCGGCGGCGGCGCGCGGGAAGTTCCGCATCTGCTCGCGGCTCGCGAAGCGGTCGATCCGCCGCTTTGGGTCGTCGCGCAGCACGACGCTGTTGGCGACATCGAGCGCCAGCGCGCCGCCGGCAAAACGGTGAGGGGTCCAGGAAAAGCTCATGGCGAAATTATAACTGGCGAAATAGGTTTTACCAGTTATAATTTGCCGACGCGGAGTCCTCGGAATGGCCTATCTTCTGCAGCAGTTGGCGAATGCGGTGCCGCTTGCCGCCCTCTATGCCGCGCTCGCCTTCGGTTATGCCGTTGCTTTCGGCGTGACCAAGCGGGCCGATATCACCTATGGGGCGATCTTCGCCTTCTCAGGCCAGATCCTGCTGCTTTTTACCGAACTCGCTTATATCAGGTTCTGGCTGGTGCTGCCGGCTGCCCTTGCCATCGGCGCCTGCGCTGCGCTTGTCTATTCGCTGGCCGCGGGCATCTGGATCGGCCGCTCGATCATGCTACCGCTCGCCAGCAAATCGCCGAATACAGTGATCGTTGCCGCCCTCGGCATCATGATCGTGCTGATGGAAACCGCCAGACTCGCCGCCAATACGCGCGCCATCTGGCTGCCGCCGTTCCTGAACGATGTCGTCGTCTTCTGGAACGACGGTTCATTCAAGGTGACGCTCACCTATATCCAACTGATCGACACGGCGCTGATGTCAGCCATCGTTGCAATCGGTGCGCTGATCCTCAGGCGCACGGCCTGGGGCCGCCTCTGGCGCGCCGTCACCGACGATCCTCTGGCCGCCGAGCTCTGCGGCACCAGCGCCAACATTGTCTTCCTTGTCGCCTATGCGGCAGCCGCGCTCGTCGCCACCCTCTGCGGCATCCTCGCCACCTTCTATTACGGATCGATGGATTTCGGCGCGGGTCTGATGTTCGGGCTCAAGGTGCTGCTGATCGCAGCCGTGGGCGGCTATTCCGATCCGCTGCGCTCGGCTGCCGGCGCCGCCGGGCTTGCCGTCGTCGAAACCCTGTGGGGCGCCTACGGGCCTTTCGTCTGGCGCGATCTCGTCATCTTCTCACTGCTCGTCCTGCTGCTGGTTATGAGCCGCAGGGAGCGAGTGGTTCTCTGATCATTTCCACTTGTCGCGCGCCGCATCGTCGGCATCTTTCGCCGCCACCCAGTCGCTCGCCGTGCCGTCCGAACCATGTTCTTTCTTCCAGAAGGGGGCGGCGGTCTTCAGGAAATCCATGACGAAATTGGCGCCGTCGAACGCTGCCTGCCGGTGCGGCGCGGCCGCAACGACGAGCACGATATTCTCGCCCACGGCGATCTTGCCGTAGCGGTGGATGGCAGTCAGACCAAGAAGGGCGAAGCGCTCGACGGCGAGCTTGCCGATGCGGCTCATCTCGGCTTCAGCCATGCCGGGATAATGCTCGAGTTCGAGAGCCGCCAGCCTCCCGCCTTCATCGCGGCAGAGGCCGGAGAAGGTCACGACGGCGCCGATCCCGGCTTTGTCCTTGGAGAGCAGATCGACTTCGGCTTGCAGGTCGAAGTCCTCGCGTTGGACGCGGATGGTGGGGGTGATGGTCACCGCGACCTCCGCCTTCTCCCCAGCGGGGAGAAGATGTTCGAAGGACAGATGAGGGGGGTGAGCGGCAAACGCCGCGAACGCACTGAGCGCAAGCGAAGGGCAATATCTGCGGCGGTGGCCCCCTCATCCGCCCTTCGGGCACCTTCTCCCCGAGGGGAGAAGGGGGAATATGCCGCATCCATCCTCATCCCCCCGTCATCGGCGGAAAGATCCCGATCTCGCGTGCGGCGCCAATCGGCTCGTCATGCTCGACATGTTCCATATCCAGCGCCACACGAATGACCTCGGGATATTGAAGTGCGGCTTCATATTCCTCGCCCAGCGTCTTCAAATGATTCAGAAGATCGGCGACGGTGACGACGGAGGAGGGGAGGTCGATCTCCTCCTCGCCCTTGCCGATGCGTTCGCGCACCCAGGCGAAATAGACAAGCCGCGTCATTCCTCGTCATCCACGATATGTTTCAGCCCGGCACGGAAATAGTCGTAGCCGGTATAGATGGTCAGCAGTGCCGCGATCCACAAGAGCGCGATGCCGGTGTTCGTCGTATAAGGGAAAATCTCGTCGCCGGCCGGGCCGGCGAGCAGGAAGGCGATGGCGACGAGCTGCAGCGTCGTCTTCCACTTGGCGATCCGTGTCACCGGCACGCTGACCTTCAGCGCCGCCAGATATTCTCGCAGGCCGGAAACCAGGATCTCACGGCAGAGAATGATGATTGCCGCCCAGATGGACCAGCCGGCGATGGTCTGGTCGGCTGCGACCAGGAGGAGGATCGAGGCGACCAGCAGCTTGTCGGCGATCGGATCGAGCATCCGGCCGATATTCGACGTCTGGTTCCAGATCCGCGCGAGATAGCCGTCGAGAAAATCGGTGATCGAGGCGATGATGAAGATCCACAGCGCCACCCAGCGCGCCGTATTGCTGATCGACAGTCTGCCCTCGACGAAGAAGCAAAGAACGATCAGCGGCACGGCGAGGATGCGGCCGTAAGTCAAAAGGTTGGGAAGGCTGTACGCACGCGATGCCATGGATCGTTTCTCTGAATTGATGCGCCGCTGCAGCGCCGCGTCTTTACGAAAACCGATTTCGATTTTCGGGTCGATGTAGATGACGGCTTTGGCCGGGGACCGTCAACATTCTTTCTGTCTTTTCACCGCCATTGCGTGGAATTTGCGACGGCCGCCGCTTATTTCGCGGCGTCCTCGTGGAAATGGTTATAGACCTGCTTTGCCACGGCTTCCGAAATACCTTCCACTGCCATCAGGTCGGACAAAGCGGCGCGGGAAACCGCCTTCGCCGTACCGAAATGCTGGAGCAGCGCGCGTTTGCGTGACGGGCCGATGCCGCCGATCTCGTCGAGCGGGTTCTTGACCATTTCCTTCTTGCGCCGCGCCCGGTGCGAGCCGATCGCAAAACGATGGGCTTCGTCGCGCATGCGCTGGATGAAATAGAGCACCGGATCGCGCGGTGGCAGTGTGAAGCTCTCGCGCCCGGGCGGAAAGAAGCGCTCCCGCCCGGCGTCGCGGTCGACACCCTTGGCGATGCCGATCGCCGTCACGCTGTCGGTGATGCCGAGCTCGGCTAGGATGGCGCGCACGGCCGTCATCTGCCCCTGGCCGCCGTCGATGAGGATCACGTCGGGCCAGGCAGGGAAGGGCATGTCGGCGGCGTCGGCAGCTGCTGCCTGCGCCGTCCGGTCAGGAATGCCTTCCTCCTTGATCAGCCGCGAGAAGCGCCGCGTCATCACCTCCTTCATCATGCCGAAGTCGTCGCCGGGGGTGATATCGGTCGATTTGATGTTGAACTTGCGGTATTGGTTCTTCACGAAGCCTTCCGGCCCCGCCACCACCATGCCGCCGACGGCGTTAGTGCCCATGATATGCGAGTTGTCGTAGATCTCGATGCGCTGCGGCGCATAGGCGAGCCCGAAGGTTTCCTTGAATCCTTCGAGCAGCCGCGACTGCGACGCCGTCTCAGCAAGCTTTCGCCCATGCGCTTCGCGCGCATTACCGACCACATGCTCGACGAGATCGCGCTTCTCGCCGCGCTGCGGCACGAGGATGGAAACCTTGTGGCCGGCCTTTTCGCTGAGCGCTGCGGCGAGCAGCTCCAATTCCTCGACCGTCTCCGACAGCATGATCTGTTTCGGCACCGGCTTGTCGTCGTAGAATTGCGCGAGAAAGGCATTCAGAACTTCGGCGCTGGATAGTTGCGGGTCGGCCTTCGGAAAATAGGCGCGGTTGCCCCAGTTCTGCCCGGTGCGGAAGAAGAACACCTGGATGCAGGAGACGCCGCCTTCGTGGTGGATTGCGAAAACGTCAGCCTCCTCGACACCGGCCGGGTTGATGCCCTGGTGGCTTTGGACATGGGAAAGTGCCGCAAGGCGGTCGCGATAAATCGCCGCCCGTTCGAAATCGAGGTCTTCGGCCGCCTGGTTCATGGCTTCCGCCATATGCGACTTCACCTTCTGGCTCTTGCCGGACAGGAAATCTTTCGCCTCCTGCACCAGCTCGGCATACCCCTCGTCGCTAACCTCGTGCGTGCAGGGCCCGGAACAGCGCTTGATCTGGTAGAGCAGGCAGGGTCGCGTGCGCGTTTCGAAGACACTGTCGGTGCAGGTGCGGATCAGGAAGGCGCGCTGCAGCGAATTGATCGTGCGCCCGACCGCGCCGGCCGAAGCGAAAGGCCCGAAATAATCGCCTTTCCGCGCCCTGGCGCCGCGATGCTTGAAAATCGCCGGCGCCCGGTGATCCCCAGTGATGAGGATATAGGGAAACGACTTGTCGTCGCGCAGCAGCACGTTAAAGCGCGGCCGCAAGCGCTTGATCAGATTCGCTTCCAGGAGTAGCGCTTCGGTTTCCGTGCGCGTCGTCACGAATTCCATGTTCGCCGTCTGGCGCACCATCTGGGCGATGCGGTTGGAATGCACACGGCCGACGGCGTAGTTGCCGACGCGCTTCTTCAGGCTGCGCGCCTTGCCGACATAGAGCACGTCGCCCTCGGCATTGAACATGCGGTAGACGCCGGGGCTGTTCGGCAGGCGCTTGACGAATTCGCCGATCAGTTCGGCGCCGATGAGCCCGGTTTCGTTGAGGCTGCCGGCGTTCCAGTCGACAGCTGCCGCAAGAGGCGAGGCGGAAACGTCGCCTTCCACCTCGATTTCTTCTTCGCTCTCATCCGTATCATCGTAGAGAACGCCGCCATCCGGCAGCTTTCGTCCGTTCATTCCTTAATCTCCGCCACATCGGGCGTCTGCCAGGCAAGGTGCTGGCCGCCGTCGAGGGCAATCATCTGGCCGGTGATCGAGGGGGTGTCATAAAGGAAGCGAATCGTTTGTCCGAATTCTTCCAGTGCCGGCCCTCGCTGCAAGATAAGGGCTGAGACCTGCGCTTGGAAGTCCTCCAGTGACTGCCGCTCGCTCGGCATCGAGGGGCCGGGGCCGATCGCATTGACGCGGATGCGTGGCGCCAGTGCCTGGGCAAGCGTCTGCGTTGCCGTCCACAGCGCGGACTTGGAAAGCGTATAGGAGTAGAAGCTGGGCCTCAGTGCCCAGACCCGCTGATCAATGATGTTGACGATCATCCCTGCTGCCTCGGCGGGCACCTGCTGCGCGAAGGCTGCCGCAAGGATCGACGGCGCACGCACATGCAGGTCGAAGTGCAGAGCCCATGTGTCGGCGTTGAAACTACGCGCGGAATCATGCTGGAAGACCGACGCATTATTGACGAGCAGATCGAGAGGCCCGAGCGCTTCCGACGCCTTCGCGACCAGTTCGCCCGCCTCGCCGATATCGGTAAGATCGGCCTTGAGCGAGATCGCCTTCTGTCCTTTTCGCCGCAGTCCCGCCGCCAGTTCCTCGGCCTCGCCGATCGAGCCGTTCGCGTGGATTGCGACGGAAAAGCCATTTGCAGCAAGGTCTTCGGCGATTGCCCGGCCTATTCTCTTGGCAGCCCCTGTTATAAGAGCCGCGCGAAGTCTTTTGTCGTTCAAAATCGTGCCTTCTGATCCCGCGAGTCTATTGCCAGACTATATAGGGGCGGGCGGAGATTATATAAATAGGCCGTGTCGCTTGCCTCCGCGAGCGAAATATTCTATGTATTATTTAAGACTTCGATTTATTAAAATAAGTATTTTAAGTTTAACTTATGAGTAAGGTTAATGAAATGTATGTTGCTCGCAAGCAACATCGAATTTCCGCCATCCGGCAGCCACAATGATATCACAATTTGGCTCTTTCAAATCCGCAATTCAGTTCCAATTTCAGTCTCGATCCGGAAGGGACATCTGGCAATTTCCCCGCCAATGCTTCGCTGAGAGACAGATGATAAGCGGCGCGGGACTGAAAGGAGAAAAGTATGCGTGTACTCATTGCTGGCCTCATGGCCTCCGCTTTTGCAATCGCGGGCGTTTCGGCAGCTCAGGCGGCTGATGCCGTCGACCAGGTTCCGGAAGCACCGGTCGCCCAGGAAGCCCCGGTCAAGCCGGCCGGCAACTGGGAAGGCTTCTATCTCGGCGGCGCCGGCACCTACAACATGGGTGACTTCGGTTCCGATCGCCACACCTACGGTTTCGGCGGCCAGGTCTTCACCGGTTACAACTGGCAAGCAGGCCAGATCGTTTACGGCGTTGAATCCGATCTCGGCTACAGCGGCGATGACGTCTCCTCGGGCGGCGTCAAGAACAAGTATGGCTGGAACGGCTCCGTCCGTGGCCGCGTCGGCTACGACATGAACCCCTTCCTGCTCTACGGTACGGCCGGTCTTGCCCTCGGCAACGTCAAGGTTTCCGACGGCACGTCGGACGAAAGCAAGACGAACTACGGTTATACGGTCGGCGCCGGCGTCGAAGCCTTCGTGACGAACAATATCACGACGCGCTTGGAATATCGCTACACCGACTACCAGAGCAAGGACTACGATCTCGACTCCGGCAGCTTCTCGCGCGGTTACGACGAGAACAGCGTCAAGCTCGGTATCGGCGTCAAGTTCTAAGCCGATTGAACATCCCAATATGCAGAAGCCGGGCTCATCGCCCGGCTTTTTTCTGTCCGCTGTCCGGTGCTCCGTTTCAGCTCGAATCAGGCGCTGGCTCTGAGCTCACGATGAGCAGGGAATTTCTTTTCGAACTGCGCCAGCCAGTCGACAAGGGGCGCGTGATCGGCTTCCCACTGGTCCTTGAAGCGCAGGTCGAGATAGTCGAGCATGGCGGCCAGCGCGAAATGTCCGCCATTAAGCTTCTTGCCGAGTTTCGGCGGCTTGGCGCTGAGGTGAGCGAGCCCGGCCGTCACCTTCTTCCATTGCCGGTCGATCCAGGGCTGGTGAACCTTCTCCTCGTCACGGAAGCGGCGTTCGTAGACGATCGTGAGCAGGCAGTCGCAGATGCCGTCGCAGAGCGCTTCGAGAATCTCCGCATCCGTGCGTTTGCCATCTTTGGAAGGGTAGAGGCCACCCTTTGTCAGCCGGTCGAAATAATGCATGATCGCCACGCTGTCGAAGATCGAGGCTCCGTCGTCGGTCAGAAGCGTCGGGATCTTGCCGAGTGGATTGTTGTCCATCAGGATCGCCGGCCCGGTATTGGTATCGACCCGGATGGCATTCAACTCGATTCCCAGAAAATGCGCGGCCATCCGCACCTTGCTGGAATAGGGCGAGGCGGGTGAACAGAGGAGCTTCATGGGACACCTGATAAGACTATGGGGCAGCGGGACGGACTATCCCCGATGCGGATTGGCCGGTCAATCGTCCTTGACCGTCTTGTTTTCGCCGCGCAGCCAGAAGGCGCGATGCGAGGCGAAGCGGTCCTGGGCGAGATGGTCCTTCAGCGCCGGAAGCATCTGGTGCAACTCATCCTTTAATGTGAAGGGCGGATTGACGACGACGAGGCCGGAACCGGTCAGTCCGGTCATGCCGCGGTCGCTGCGCACGGTGAGTTCGGCGCAAAGCATCTTCGGGATGTCGAGCGCCTGCAGAGCCTCGTGGAATTCCTTGATTGGCGCGCCTTTCTTTAATGGGTACCAAAGGCAATAGGTGCCGCCGGGAAAGCGGCGATAAGCCTTTTCCAGTCCCTTGGCCAGGCGTTCATACTCGTCCTCTTCCTCGAAAGGCGGATCGACCAGCACGATGCCGCGCTTCTCCTTCGGCGGCAGATGCGCACCGAGCGCCAGCCAGCCGTCGAGTTCGGTGATGCGGGCATGGTGATCGCCCTCGAACAGCCGGTGCAGGCGGGCGTAATCCTCGGGATGCAGCTCCATCGCCGACAGCCGGTCCTGCGGCCGGAACAGCATGCGCGCAAGTTTCGGCGATCCGGGATAGAAACGAATGCCGCCCTCGGGATTGAGTTCGCGGATTGCCGCGAGGTAGGGCTCCAGCAGCTCGGAAACCTGGGGCCCGAGTTCGGCCTCCATCAATCTGCCGATGCCAGCCTGCCACTCGCCGGTTTTCTGCGCTTCCTCGGAGGAGAGGTCGTAGAGGCCGATGCCGGCATGCGTGTCGAGCACGCGGATGGCGCCCTCCTTCTTCTGCATGTAGCGGATCAGCCGCGCCAGCACAGCATGTTTCAGCACATCGGCAAAATTGCCCGCGTGGTAGATATGGCGGTAGTTCATTTTCGCTGATGCCCGTACGAATTCGTATCATGGGGAGTTTTTCTGGCTTTTGGCCATGCAGGCCTTGGCATATACAAATGCCATGAACATTGCGACCCCCATCGACGCCAAATCCCCGAAGCTGGACAGCAAGATCGGCCACACGGCCTGTCCGCACGACTGTCCCTCCACCTGCGCGCTGGAGGTTGAGATATCGGAGGACGGACGCATCGGCCGCGTGCGCGGCGCCGGCGACCATTCCTATACGTCGGGCGTCATCTGCGCCAAGGTCGCCCGGTATGCCGAGCGGCTCTACCATCCCGACCGCCTGATGCACCCCTTGCGCCGCGCCGGCCCCAAGGGGGCAGGGCAATGGCAGCAGATTTCCTGGGACGATGCGCTGGATGAAATTGCCGCAGCCTTCGTGAAGGCCGAGGCGAGGGACGGCAGCGAGGCGGTCTGGCCCTATTTCTATGCCGGCACCATGGGCTGGGTGCAGCGCGATTCCATCGATCGCCTGCGTCACGCCAAGCGCTATTCCGGCTTTTTCTCGTCGATCTGCACCAACCCGGCCTGGACCGGCTTCACCATGGCGACCGGCGTGCTCCGCGGGCCCGATCCGCGCGAGATGGGCCGCACCGATTGCGTCGTCATTTGGGGCACCAATGCGGTCTCGACGCAGGTCAACGTGATGACCCACGCCATCAAGTCACGCAAAGAGCGTGGCGCCAAGATCGTCGTCATCGACATCTATGACAATCCGACGATGAAACAGGCCGATATGGCCTTGATCGTCAGGCCTGGCACCGACGCTGCTCTCGCCTGCGCCACAATGCACATCGCTTTTCGCGACGGCTATGCCGATCGCGACTACATGGCGAGATATGCCGACGATCCCGAAGGTCTCGAAGCGCATCTGAAGACGAAGACGCCGCAATGGGCCGCTGCCATCACCGGCCTGTCGGTCGAGGAGATCGAGGCCTTTGCCCGCCTCATCGGCACGACGAAGAAGACCTTCTTCCGCCTCGGCTACGGTTTCACCCGCCAGCGCAACGGCGCGGTCGCCATGCATGCAGCCGCCTCGGTCGCCACCGTTCTCGGCTCCTGGCAATATGAGGGCGGCGGCGCCTTCCATTCGAACAGCGATATCTTCCGCATGAACAATGCGGAACTGACCGGCCGGTCGATGAAGGATGGTGATATCCGCATGCTCGACCAGTCGCAGATCGGCCGCGTGCTGACAGGCGACGCGGTTGCGCTGCGCCATCGCGGTCCGGTGACGGCGATGCTGATCCAGAACACCAATCCCGCCAACATCGCTCCCGAGCAGCGCCTTGTCGGACGCGGCTTTGCCCGCGACGATCTCTTCGTCGCCGTCCATGAACATTTCATGACCGAAACGGCCGAGGTCGCCGATATCGTTATCCCGGCGACCATGTTTGTCGAGCACGACGACATCTATCGCGCCGGCGGCCAGAACCACATCCTGCTGGGACCGAAGCTGGTCGAGCCGCCACCGACCGTGCGCACCAATCTCTTCGTGATCGAGGAACTGGCAAAACGCCTCGGCGTCGCCGATCGCCCCGGTTTCGGCTTTACCGCCCGCGAGATGATCGACCGCATCCTCCAATCAAGCGACCTGCCGGACTACGACCATTTCCTCGAACACAAATGGTTCGATCGCCAGCCGGCTTTCGAGGACGCCCATTTTCTGAACGGCTTTGCCCATCCGGACGGCAGGTTCCATTTCCGCCCCGACTGGATCAACCAGCCTGCACCGAACAAGCCGCCGGCCGCCATCGGCGCGCTCGGGCCGCATGCCGAACTGCCGGCTTTCCCCGATCAGGTCGATGTCATCGAACTTGCCGATCCAGAGCATCCCTTCCGTCTCGCCACGTCGCCGGCGCGCAACTTCCTGAATTCGAGCTTTTCGGAGACCAAGACGTCTCGCCAGAAAGAAGGCCGTCCCGAGGTGATGATCAATCCTGTTGATGCCGAAGCCAACGGCATCGCCCATGGCGATCTCGTCCGCATCGGCAACAGCCGCGGCGATCTGCGCATCCATGCCCGCATCACCACCGAGGTGAAGCCGGGCGTGCTGATTGCCGAGGGGCTCTGGCCGAACAAGGCGCATGTCGACGGCGAGGGCATCAACGTTCTGACGGGCGCCGACCCGGTCGCGCCCTATGGCGGAGCGGCCGTACACGACAACAAGGTCTGGCTTCGCAAGGACGCAGCATGATGCAGCCGAAATCACGGGTAAAGATTGTCGCCGAGGAAATACTATCGAATGGGTGGACGCGGTTGAGCAGCTATCTGCTCGACTATATCGACCGTAACGGCGCGACCCAGCGGTTGAAGCGGGAGGTCTACCACCGCACGCCGGCCGCCTGCATTCTGCTTTATGATCCGAAACGGGATCTCGTCGTCCTTGTCCGCCAGTTCCGTCTTGCTGTGCATCTGAACGGCGATCCCGCCTGGGTGATCGAAGTGCCGGCCGGCCTTCTCGACAACGATCATCCAGAGGCGGCGATCCGCCGCGAGGCGATGGAGGAGACCGGCTATCGCCTGCGCGAGGCGCGCTTCCTCTTCAAATGCTACATGTCGCCGGGCGCCATTAGCGAAGTCGTCCACTTCTTCGCAGCCCTGATCGACACCGCCGACCGCGTCGCCGAAGGCGGCGGCCTGGACGAGGAGCATGAGGATATCGAGGTCCTGGAAATCCCCCTCAACGAAGCCGCGCGGATGATCGAGACCGGCGAGATTTTCGACGCCAAGACGATCATGCTTTTGCAATGGGCCGCGTTGAACCAGGATAGGATCAGATAGCAGGTGGGGGGATCGTCCGATCACCCATGTCAGCTCCGGCATTAACTGCCGGCGCTCGTAAATTCATACGTTTGTCACGAAGCGGTTCTATCCGCTGCGGTTTGTCGATCATCGGATGCGGTCAGGAGAAAGCCCATGTGGCTCAGCAATTTCACTCTCGTTCTCCCGGGCGAGGTGGTGAGCGAAGGTTCCGTGCGTGTTGAGGACGGCGCCATCGCCGAGATCCGGCCGGAGCCGGTTGCCGGGGCTGCGATCGATGGCGGTGGGCGGTTGCTGATGCCGGGCTTCGTCGACCTGCATGGCGACATGATCGAGCGCGAGATCGCGCCGCGGCCGAACGCGACGATGCCGATCGATTTCGGCATCCACGAACTCGACAAGAAGCTTGCCGCCGCTGGTGTGACGACAGCCTTTGCCGCGGTCTCTTTCGCCACCGAAAGCGTCTATGGCCACGTCCGTTCGCTGGAGACGACGTCGGCGGTAATCGAGGGCATCAACCGGCTGCGCGACGATCTTCTGATCGACCACCGCGTCCATGCGCGCTATGAAATCACCAATGTCGGCGCCGCTCCCGCACTCGAGCGCCTGCTGAATGCCGATCAGATCGACATGGTGTCGCTGACCGACCACACGCCGGGCCAGGGCCAGTACAACAATCTGCAAAGCTACATCCTCAGCATTTCCGAGCGCCGCGCCATTTCAGAGGACATGGCGGCGGAGATCGTCGCCAAGCGCATCGCCATGCGCAGCAATCCCGAGATCGAGGCGACGCTGAAGGAAATCGTCGCGCTGTCGCTGAAGCACAAGCTGTCGCTCGCCTCGCATGACGATGACAGTGTCGAGAAGGTCGCCGAGATGCATGACCTCGGCGTCACCATCAGCGAGTTTCCGGTCACCGCTCCCGCAGCCGAAGAGGCGCGACGCCGCGGCCTCTGGACGCTGATGGGCGCCCCGAACGCCCTGCGAGGCCAGTCGATGTCAGGCAATCTCAGCGCCCTCGACGCTGCAAGGGCCGGTCTCTTGAGCATCATCGCCGCCGATTATCATCCCGCCGCCTTCGTGCCGGGCATCTTCAAGCTCGCCGACATGGTGGAAGGCGGCCTGCCGGCCGCCGTCGCCATGGCGACCGCTAACGCCGCCAGCTCCGCCGGCTTGTCGGACCGCGGCGAGATTGCCATCGGCCGGCGCGCCGATCTGGTAGCGATCGAGCCCGGCGACATCAATCGCATCCGCGCCACCTTCTGCGCCGGTCGGTTCGTCTACAGCGATGGCACGCTGCATCCGCTCCGCGCGCTGGCGGCTTAGCAAATGTCGCCCAAGACTGCGGTTTGAGGACAAGGGCAGCATAAACAATGAGAGATGCTTGCCCAATATGGGCGAGCCGCGCAGTGAGATCAGAAGGAACGGAAGGGCCACGGCATGTTCTCTTCTCCCCTCGGGGAGAAGGTGCCGGCAGGCGGATGAGGGGGCTGCACGGCATGCCCTCACGTAACGTTGGGCAACGCCGTACTCCAACCAACCTGAACGTGTTCAAGACAACGCCGGCGCGATCGAACCCGCATACGCATTGTAGGAACGATCGGTTTCGGCGGCCCCCTCATCCGCCCTACGGGCACCTTCTCCCCAAGGGGAGAAGAGGGAATCGAGACGTTGCGGCATGTCATTCGTCGCAAACAGGAGTGGCGGCAGTTAAATATGGGCAGCCATCGAACCGTGACATTGGCACAAGCTCTAGAATAACGACGTTGGCTGACTTTATCTGCAATCTAAGCACAGTCGCCGATCAGCGAAATCAATTGCGTCTTAGGGGCGACGGCGGAAACCTCAGCAGCCACCGCCTTGCCGCCTTCCATCGTCACACGACCCTCGGCAAAGAGCCGCAGCGCCTGCGGGTAGATCTGGTGTTCGACGGTGAGCACCCGCGCGGCAAGACTTTCGGCCGTGTCGCCGGAAAGAACCGGCACAGCGGCCTGCCCGATAGTCGGCCCCTCATCCATGGCTTCCGTGACGAAATGCACCGTGCAGCCGGCGATGCGCATGCCGGCGTCGATGGCGCGCTGATGCGTGTGCAGGCCTGGGAACAGCGGCAGCAGGGAAGGGTGGATGTTGAGCATCCGGCCTTCGTAACGCTGGATGAAGGTCGCCGTCAGCAGCCGCATGTAGCCTGCGAGGCAAAGGATATCGGGGGAAAGCGTATCGAGCGCGGAGAAGATCGCCGCCTCATGCGCTTCCTTGCTGGCATAGTCCCTGCGCGGAAAGGCGAAGGTGGTGATACCTTCGGCAGCCGCCTTGGCAAGGCCGCCGGCCTCTGCCTTGTCCGAGATCACGCCGACGATCTCGGCCGGATAGTCGGCGGCCTTGGCCGCCGCAACCAGCGCCATCATGTTGGAGCCGCCACCCGATATGAAGACGACGACGCGTTTGCGCGGCGTGCTCATAGGGCAAGCGTGCCCTTGTAGACCGTGCCGGCAGCGCCTTCGTCGCGAGCAATCATCCGGCCGAGCGTGACGACCTTTTCGCCTTCGGCGTCCAGTGCTGCGGAAACTGCCGCGACATTCTCTCCAGCGACGACGACGATCATGCCGACGCCGCAGTTGAAAGTGCGCAGCATTTCTTTCGCCTCGACGCCGCCGGATTTGGCGAGCCACGAGAAGACCGGCGGCACCTTGACGGCGGCAAGATCGATCTCGGCGGCCAGATGCTTCGGCAGCACGCGCGGAATATTCTCCGGGAAGCCGCCGCCGGTGATATGCGCCAGCGCCTTCAGCGCGCCGGTTTCGCGGATCGCCTTCAGAAGCGGCTTCACATAGATGCGGGTCGGCTCGAGCAGCGCTTCGCCGAGCTTCCTGCCTTCGGCGAACGGCGCCGGAGCATCCCAGCCGAGGCCGGACAGTTCGACGATCTTGCGCACCAGCGAAAAGCCGTTGGAATGGACGCCGGAGGAGGCGAGGCCGAGGATCACGTCGCCTTCGGCGATATCGCCCGAGGGCAGCAGCTTGCCGCGTTCGGCCGCACCGACGGCAAAACCGGCGAGATCATAATCGCCGGAGGAATACATGCCGGGCATTTCGGCCGTCTCGCCGCCGATCAGCGCGCAGCCTGCCTCGCGGCAGCCCGCGGCAATGCCGCCGACGATCGCCGCGCCCTGGTCGGGGTCTAGCTTGCCGGTCGCGAAATAATCGAGAAAGAACAGCGGCTCGGCGCCCTGGACCACGAGGTCGTTGACGCACATGGCGACGAGGTCGATGCCGACGGTGTCGTGGTAATCGGCGTCGATCGCGATCTTCAGCTTGGTGCCGACGCCGTCATTGGCGGCGACGAGGACCGGATCGGTAAAGCCCGCCGCCTTGAGATCGAAGAGCCCGCCGAAGCCGCCGATCTCGCCGTCGGCGCCTGGACGGCGCGTCGAGCGCACCGCCGGCTTGATCTTCTCGACGAGGAGGTTGCCGGCATCGATGTCGACGCCCGCATCGCTATAGGTCAGGCCGTTTTTTCCAGACTGGCTCATGCTGATCTCCGATGGCTATTTCCAGGCGGCAGACGCGCCGCGTCATCTGCCGGTCGCAATTGCATGACAGGGGCATTTATGCAAGCGCTGCATGGGAAAAGCCCCCAATTTCCCGTGTCTTTAAGCGGCCTTTCCGGGATTTGGCGTGACAGGGTTGACCATCTTTGCGCCTGCATCCTATGTGCTGAATGGCCGCGTCGGACAAGAAGCGGCGTTCGGCGGCGTCGAGCGAAACGGGGAAGCAATGCCACAGCATGTCAGCGGCAACAGTCTGAAGCGCCAGATCTTCTTCTGGCTGGCTGTGCTCGTCTTCTTCATCGCCTTTCTCTATGTGTTCAGCTCGATCCTCTTGCCGTTCATCGCCGGCATGGCGATCGCCTATTTCCTCGATCCCGTCGCCGACCGGCTGGAGCGCCTGGGCCTCAGCCGCATGATGGCGACCGTCGGCATTCTAATTGCTTTTGTCATCGTCTTTGCGCTGGCGCTGATGATCCTCATTCCCGTGCTGATTAGCCAGTTCAATGATTTCGCCGAGCGCCTGCCTGGTTATATCAGTCAGCTGCAGAAATTCATCGCCCAGTCGCAGCATTCGCTGCTGCCGCCGTGGATCAGGAGCCAGGTCGGCACGATCAAGGATAATTTCTCCGGCATCCTCTCCGAAGGCATGGGCTTTCTGACGGGGCTCTTCGCGCAGATCTGGAATTCCGGCAAGGCGATCGTCGACGTCATCTCGCTGCTGGTCGTCACCCCTGTCGTCGCTTTCTATATCCTGCTCGATTGGGACCGCATGGTCGCCAAGGTCGATCAATGGATTCCGCGCGACTACGTGAAAGATGTCCGCCAGATCGCCAGCGAGATCGATCAGGCAATCGCCGGCTTCATCCGCGGCCAGGGCTCGCTCTGCCTCATTCTCGGCATCTATTATGCCGCCGGCCTTTCCCTTGTCGGGTTGAATTTCGGCCTCTTGATCGGCCTCTTCGCTGGGATGATCAGCTTCATTCCCTATGTCGGCTCGCTGGTCGGCCTCGTTCTCGCCGTCGGCGTGGCGATCGTGCAGTTCTGGCCGGATTATCCCTGGATCGGACTTGTGCTCGTGGTCTTCTTCAGCGGCCAGTTTCTGGAAGGCAACATCCTGCAGCCGAAGCTCGTCGGCTCCAGCGTCGGCCTGCATCCGGTCTGGCTGATGTTTGCGCTGTTTGCTTTTGGCGCGCTCTTCGGCTTCGTGGGTCTTCTGGTCGCCGTGCCGGCTGCCGCCGCCGTCGGCGTCCTTGTCCGCTTCGCGCTTTCGCGTTACCTTCAGAGCGATCTTTATTTTGGCGGGTCATCAGGCGGCCGCGCTCAGAAGACGAAATCAGTACCCAATGAATGACGTGAAGAACGCTGATCCGAAGCGCAAGGCCGGAGAACAGCTTCCCTTGGCCTTTTCACATGACGTTGCAACCGGCCGCGACGATCTCCTGATCTCGGAGCGTCTCGCCGCCGCGGTCTCGATCGTCGATGCATGGCCGAACTGGCCGTCGCCGGTCGTGATCCTTGCCGGCCCTGTCGGCTCGGGAAAATCGCACCTGGCCGGCATCTGGAAAGAACACAGCGGAGCGGAGATCATTCACCCCAAGGCCGGCTCCAATGCCGCGGTCACGGCGGCGAACGGCCCTGTCCTGTTCGAGGATGCCGATCGCCTCGGCTTCGACGACAACACGCTCTTCCACGTCATCAACAGCGTGCGCGAAAACGGCACCAGCCTGCTGATGACAAGCCGTCTCTGGCCGATGTCGTGGCCGGTTCTGCTGCCGGATCTGCGCTCTCGCCTCAAGGCTGCCACCGTCGTCGAGATCGGTGAGCCGGATGAAGCCCTGTTGTCGCAGGTGATCGTCAAGCTCTTCGCCGACCGGCAGCTTTATATAGATGACAAACTCGTGCTCTATATCGTCAACCGGATGGAGCGGTCGCTGAATGCGGCCCAGACGATCGTCGAAAGGCTCGACCGGCTGGCCCTGTCGCGGGGCACGAAAATCACCCGAGCTCTTGCTGCCGAAGTATTGAATGAATTGGGAAATTCGGAACCGGCCGATTGACTGTCACAGTTACGTCGTGAAACTGATATAATTGCCGTCGCGATTGAAAACGGGGTAAGCCGACCATGGACAGCGCAGTCGCAGAACATCAGGAACTCACTCCGGAAACCAACGACAACGTGCCCCCGCTGGAAGAGTTGCTGGCCAGCCCCGAGCGCTTCATCAACCGCGAATTCTCCTGGCTGCAGTTCAACCGCCGTGTCCTGGAAGAGACGCTGAATACCGAACATCCGCTGCTCGAGCGCGTCCGCTTCCTGTCGATTTCGGCAGCCAACCTCGACGAGTTCTTCATGGTGCGCGTCGCCGGCCTCGAGGGCCAGGTGCGCCAGAACATCGCCATCCGCAGCCCCGACGGCAAGACACCGGCCGAACAGCTCGATTCGATCCTGCAGGAGATCGACCATCTGCAGATGGAGCAGCAGGCCTCGCTCGCCGTGCTCCAGCAGTATCTCGCCAAGGAAGACATTCTGATCGTGCGCCCGGGCGCCTTGAGCGATGCAGACCGCCAGTGGCTGGCGGCCGAATTCGAACAGGCGATCTTCCCGGTGTTGACGCCGCTATCCATCGATCCGGCCCATCCGTTCCCCTTCATTCCCAATCTCGGTTTTTCGATCGGCCTGCAGCTCGTCAGCAAGAACGGCCGCGAGCCGATGACGGCGCTGCTGCGCCTGCCGCCAGCGCTCGACCGCTTCGTCCGCCTAACTGATGACGGGAACACGATCCGCTACATCACGCTGGAAGACGTCGCCAACATCTTCATCCACCGTCTCTATCCGGGCTATGAGGTGCAGGGTTCCGGTACGTTCCGCGTCATCCGCGACAGTGATATCGAAGTCGAGGAAGAGGCCGAGGATCTCGTCCGCTTTTTCGAAACGGCACTGAAGCGGCGCCGCCGCGGCAAGGTCATCCGCATCGAGACCGATTCCGAAATGCCGGCCTCGCTGCGTCAGTTCGTCGTGCAGGCACTCAGCATCCCCGACAATCGCGTCGCCGTTCTGCCGGGGCTCCTGGCGCTGAACACTCTGTCGGAGATCACCAAGGCGCCGCGCGACGATCTCCGGTTTCAGCCCTACAACGCGCGATTTCCCGAGCGCGTCCGCGAACATGCCGGCGACTGCTTCGCCGCCATCCGTGAGAAGGACATGGTCGTCCATCACCCCTATGAATCCTTCGACGTGGTGGTCCAGTTCCTTCTCCAGGCTGCGCGCGATCCTGACGTTCTGGCGATAAAGCAAACGCTTTACCGCACCTCGAACGACAGCCCGATCGTCCGCGCTCTGGTCGACGCCGCTGAAGCCGGTAAGTCGGTGACAGCACTGGTGGAGCTCAAGGCTCGCTTCGACGAAGAGGCGAATATCCGCTGGGCGCGCGATCTCGAACGCGCCGGCGTGCAGGTCGTATTCGGTTTCATCGAGCTCAAGACCCACGCCAAGATGTCGATGATCGTCCGCCGCGAGGAAGGGAAGCTCAGGACCTATTGTCACTTGGGAACCGGCAACTACCACCCGATCACCGCCAAGATCTATACGGATCTCTCCTATTTCACCTGCAATCCCGTCATCGCCCACGACATGGCTAATATCTTCAACTTCATCACCGGCTATGGCGAACCTGAAGAGGGCATGCAGCTTGCCGTCTCGCCCTATACGTTGCGCTCGCGTATCCTGCGTCACATCGAGGAAGAGATTCAGCACGCCAGGAACGGCAAGCCAGCGGCGATCTGGATGAAGATGAACTCGCTTGTCGACCCCGACATCATCGATGCGCTCTATCGCGCCAGCCATGCCGGCGTCGAAATCGATCTCGTCGTGCGCGGCATCTGCTGCCTGCGTCCGCAGGTGCCCGGTCTCTCCGAGAAGATCCGCGTCAAGTCGATCGTCGGCCGCTTCCTCGAACACAGCCGCATCTTCTGCTTCGGTAACGGCCATGGCCTGCCGTCGGACAAGGCGCTGGTCTACATCGGCTCGGCCGACATGATGCCGAGAAATCTCGACCGCCGCGTCGAGACCATGGTTCCGCTGACGAATCCGACTGTTCATGAGCAGGTCTTGTCACAGATTATGCTCGGCAACGTGATTGACAATCAACAAAGCTACGAGATATTGCCCGACGGTACGTCGCGGCGCATGGAAGTGCGCAGGGGCGAGGAACCGTTCAATGCGCAGCAGTATTTCATGACCAATCCGAGCCTGTCGGGCCGTGGTGAAGCTCTGAAATCAAGCGCGCCGAAACTGATCGCCGGTCTGCTCGAAGGCCGCAACAACAAGTAAAACTGGACCATATGGTTGAATCTGAAGCCCAGGGGCGCCTTCCAGGGATCGCCCCGGTCTCCGTCGTCGACATCGGATCGAATTCCATTCGTCTTGTCGTCTACGAAGGCCTGTCCCGTTCGCCTACGATCCTCTTCAACGAAAAGGTCCTCTGCGGCCTCGGCAAGGGCATAGCCGTCACCGGCAAGATGGACGAAGAGAGTGTCGCCCGGGCTCTGGCGGCGCTGCACCGTTTCAAGGCCCTGTCCGATCAGGCGCGGGCCGCCACCATGTATGTGCTGGCGACGGCCGCCGCCCGCGAGGCGAGCAACGGCCCTGATTTCATCCATCAGGCCGAGACGATCCTGCAGCGCCACGTCCGGGTGCTCTCCGGTGAGGAGGAGGCTCGTTTCGCCTCGCTCGGCATCATCAGCGGCTTCTTCAATCCTGACGGCATTGCCGGCGACCTCGGCGGTGGTTCTCTTGAGCTGATCGACATCAAGGGCAAGGAGGTCGGCAAGGGCATCACGCTGCCGCTCGGCGGTCTGCGCCTGTCGGAATATGCCGGCGGCTCGCTCTCCAAGGCGCGAACCTTTGCCCGCAAGCAGGTGAAGACGGCAAAACTCCTGGCGAAAGGCGAGGGGCGCACCTTCTATGCCGTCGGCGGCACCTGGCGAAATATCGCGAAGCTGCACATGGAGATCACCAATTATCCGCTGCACATGATGCAGGGTTATGAGGTGTCGCTCGAAGCGATGATACTGTTCCTCGATCAGGTGGCCACCGCGCGCGATTCCAAGGAACCGGCCCTTCAGGCGGTCTCCAAGCATCGCCGTTCGCTGCTGCCTTTCGGCGCCATCGCCATGAAGGAAGTCTTGAGCGTCATGAAGCCGTCGGTGATTTCCTTCTCGGCGCAGGGCGTGCGCGAGGGATATCTCTATTCGCTGTTGTCTGAGGCCGAGCGCCGCGCCGACCCGCTGCTGGCCGCTGCAGGCGAATTGGCGATCCTGCGTGCCCGTTCGCCGGAGCATGCCCGCGAACTGGCGGAATGGACCGGCCGCATGATGCCCTTGTTCGGCGTCCAGGAAACCGAAGAGGAAAGCCGCTATCGTCAGGCCGCCTGTCTGCTTGCCGATATCAGCTGGCGCGCCCATCCCGACTATCGCGGCCTGCAGGCGCTGAACGTCATCGCCCACTCCTCCTTTGTCGGCATCAGCCATCCAGGCCGCGCCTTCATCGCGCTCACCAATTATTACCGTTTCGAGGGCCTGCATGACGACGGCGCCACCGGTCCGCTGGCGCAGATCGCGACCCCTCAGTTCATCGACCGCGCCAAACTGCTCGGCGGCATGCTGCGCGTCGTCTATCTCTTCTCCGCCTCCATGCCCGGCATCGTCAAGAACCTGACCTTCCGCAAATCGTCAAGCCCGGACTTCGACCTCGAATTCATCGTACCGCCGGAATATCGCGATTTCGCCGGCGAACGCCTGGACGGCCGCCTGCAGCAGCTGTCGAGGCTGACGAACAAAAGGCTGGCGTTCCGGTTCGAGTAGAGAAGCATTCTTTCCGTGGGCTCTTCCGGCGGTGCGGTCCGTTCGCACTCCCTCATTCCTGTGCTCGTCACAGGAATCCAGCCACCGCGCGTCCTCGCGGTGAATGACTCAATAAGACTGTTAGAAATAGTCTCTCGCGCTCAAGGACTTGGGCGCACTGGATTCCTGTGACGAGCACAGGAATGAGGGAGAAACTTGGGTATCCGCAGCGAAACAAGAAGGGCGGCACCTTCGCGCCGCCCTCCTGATTCCGTACCAAAACCCCAATTACTTCGCGTTTAAGAACGCACCAACTTCAAGCAGGCTGAACTCGTTGTCATCAGCCTTGTCGACGGCGCGGCCGGCCGAGAAGGGCAGGTTATTGTCGTTGCCGATAACGATGTGCGTGGCGTCGACGCGGTCGACGTTTTCGATCGTGACGAACGGCATGTCGTAGACGCCGTCCTTGTTGCCGGCCTTCTTCTTGTTGTCGGGGTCCTGGATGTTCAGGAGGTCGATATAGCCGATCTTGCGGACGGCCTTGCCGACATTGGCGTCGTTGAACTCGATCTTGTAGACGCGCTTCAGCACCGCCGGAGCTTCGAAGCAATCCGGCTTCGGCTGCTTCGGGTCGGCGCAGGCCTTATCGCTGGTGCCGGCGCCGCTGTCGCGCTCGATGACGAGAGCGGTGGAGTCGTCAAGCATGTTGAAATCACCGATCGATACACCCTTGTCTTCGAACGGATAAAGCCAGCTGCGGCCGGTCCACTTCTTGGAGGCAGCCTCGAATTCGATGACGCGGATGGCCGTGTGGCCGTCAGCCGTTTCCATTGTGCCGTCATCCCCGTAGATGGCGCCTTCGAGCAGGCCGTAGAGCTTGGATCCGTCCTTCGACATGGCAAGGCCTTCGAAGCCGCCGGAGCGCTTCAGGTTGAAGACCGGCATCTTGGCGGCCGGATTGCCCGGCAGCTGGATCAGCGGGTTGTCGGGCGAAAGCACCGCCTTGCCGTCGAGCGTCGTCGGGATCACGTCCGTCAGGCGACCTTCGGTATCGACCTTGAGGATGTAGGGACCGAACTCGTCGCCCAGCCAGAAGCCGTCGGCAACCGGCTGGATCGATTCGATGTCGAAGTCGGCACCGGTGAGGTAGCGCTTTTCCGTGCCTTCGAGCACGATCGGGAACGGGGCGATCTTGTTCGGATCGGAGAGGAAGAGGTTCTTGACGACCTCAGCCTTGTTGCCAGTCCAGTCGAACTTCATCTGGTGCAGGAACAGCATGGAGTCGGACGAGTTGGCTTTGGAACCGAAGCCATTATCGGAGAGCGTCCAGAAGGTCCCGTCGGCCATCGTCTTGATGCCCGAGAAACCCTGGATCGGCTGGCCGTCGAACTGAAGCTTGAGGTCGGTCACGCGCGCGCCGTCCTTGCCGGGAACGCTGCCGAGCGCTTCGGTGCGCTTGCGGTCCGGCGTCGTGAACTTGCCGGAATGCTTGAGGAATTCGGGGGCGTCGGCCGGAGCCGGGACCATGGTGTTGGCTGGCAGGATCGCCTGGCCGCCGAGCTTGGCCGGGAACTGCTGCTGGTCGGCCGAAACGGGGCCGGCAATCAGGATGAAAAGCGATACGGAAGCAGAAAGGATGTTCTTCATAATATCCCCACGGAACGGATGCGAATGGCTTCCGCTTAACAGGGCTTCCGTGTCAGCGAATTGACGGTTGGGTGAAGCTTTGGTGACGGCTGATAAATGGACTTGCTCAGCCGTGCAGAACGACTGCGGGCGTGTTCAGAACGGTCACCGCACGCGAGGACAGCGCCATGACGCCGAGTGCCTGGCCGCGTCCCTTGACGGCATGGATCCCGAGATCTTCGCAAGAAATGTCGTCGGGAAAAGTCATGCGCCGGGCCAGCTCCGCCGAGATCAGCACCTGCCGGTTCAGGCTGCGGCAGAGCGTCTCCAGCCGGGCGGTCGTATTCACCGTATCGCCGAAATAGCTGATCTTGTGGTGATCGACGCCCACTTCCGCCGTGATGATCTCGCCGCCATGAAGGGCAACGCGAAGCTTCGGCACCTGACCGTATTTTTTCCGCCAGCCGGCGGCATTGGCTTCGATATCGGCGAGGATATCGAAGATGCAGCGAACGCAGCGCGCATCCTTGACGCCGCGGGCAAGCGGCCAGGTAATGATCGCCGCATCGCCGACATAGTCGTTGATCATGCCCTTGTGGCGCCGCACCGGTTCCGCGAAGGTCGCAAACAGTGAGCTCAGCAGCTGCTGTGCTCTGAGGTCGCCATGCTTTTCGGCAAAAGCAGTCGAATCGACGAGGTCGATGAAGAGGAAGACACGCTCTTCCTTGACCGGATTGCGATAGCGGCTGATGAGCATGCTGACGAATACTTCGCGGCCGAGCAATTCCCGCACGCGCAGGATGAAGATCAGTGCCGAGCAGACGGCAAGCGCATAGAGGAAGACCTCGAACGGCATGATGACGAGGTCGACGAGCGACGACGGCGTCAGCATGCCGAGCGACCAGAGCAGGAGGCCGGCGCAGGCGAAGCCGATGCTCATCAGGATCTCGTAGATCACCAGTTCCGTGATGATGAACAGGAAGGTCGGCAGCCTCTGGATGCGTCGGTAGAGGGTACGAAACAGAACTTTGCGCTCGAAGGCGAGAATCGGCATGCCGATAAAGAGCGCGAAGATCGCCCCGATGACCGGCGTCTGATTGGAGTAGAACATCAGATCGTAGACGACGCCGCTCGCAGCCAGCACGATCGCGATCAAGATCCAGTTCTGCGTTGGAGATATTTCCCGCATGCCGCCTCTTCGCCTGAGGTTTCCTCCAGTCATTGTTTCAGCTGGGAAAAAAGCGTCAAGCGAATTCGATTTGGTTTCAGAGGCTGACGGTTTCAACCTTTCGGCCGGCGAAACGCAGCCCGATCTGACCCTGGATCAGCTGCAGCGCCGGCTCGCCGAAAAGATCGCGCCGCCAGCCGTGCAGGGCAGCGACATCGGCCTTCTCGCCATCGGCGGCAATCTTGTCGAGATCCTCGCTGTTGGCGATCACCTTCGGCGCCACGCCATGTTTTTCCGAGATCAGCTTCAAGAGCACCTTCAAGAGTTCGACGGCGGCAGCTGCGCCCTCCGGGGCCTGTGCCTGACGAGGCACATGCGGCATCTCGGCTTTCGGAAGGGCGAGCGCCGCATTGACCGCTTCGACGACCGCCGTCCCGGCGGCCGAACGCTCCCAACCATTCGGAATGGTGCGCAAGCGGCCGAGCGCTTCTGAATCCTTGGGCTGCTGCTGGGCGACCTCATAGATCGCATCGTCCTTCAAGACGCGCGATCGCGGCACGTTGCGGGCCCGCGCCTCGCGCTCACGCCAGGCGGCGACAAATTTCAGGACCGCCAGCTCCTGCGGCTTGCGCAGGCGCATCTTCAGACGCTGCCAGGCGTCGTCGGGATGCATGTCGTAGGTTTCACGCGCCTCGAGAATGTCCATTTCCTCGCGCAGCCACGATGTGCGGCCTTCGCGATCGAGTTCGGCCTTCAGCGACAGGTAGACGTCGCGCAGATGCGTGACGTCGGCCAGCGCATATTCCAGCTGCTTTTCGGAGAGCGGCCGGCGGCTCCAGTCGGTGAAACGCGACGACTTGTCGATATGGACGTTCTTGATGCGGCTGACCAGCTGGTCGTAGGAGACGCTGTCGCCGAAACCGCAGACCATGGCCGCGACCTGCGTGTCGAAGATCGGATGCGGAATGAGATTGCCGCGGTTGAAGATGATTTCGATGTCCTGGCGCGCCGCGTGAAAGACCTTCAACACTTTCGTGTCCGCCATCAGCTCGAAGAACGGGGCGAGGTCGATGCCCTTCGCCAGCGGATCGACGAGAACCTCCAATGTCGGGCTTGCCATCTGGATCAGGCAAAGCTCCGGCCAAAAGGTCGTCTCACGCAGGAATTCGGTATCGATGGTGATGAAGTCGGACTTGGCCAGCTCTTTGCAGGCGGCCGCCAATTCGGCGGTGGTTTCGATCATATCATTTCATTCGCAAGGAAAAGGTCGGTTGAACCTTCCTTCTCCTTTCGCTTCGATATGTCAATACAACAGCATAAGCTTCGAGCATTGCTGAAGAAGAATCACGTCCAAACTGAGGCAAGGCGAATGCTTCAGCTCACTCTGATATAGCTGGTCATTCCCGTCTTCTGATGTTCGATGATATGGCAATGCAGCACCCAGTCGCCGGGATTGTCGGCGACGAGGGCCAATTGCACCTTCTCATCCGGCTGGACGAGGTAGGTGTCGGACACCAGTGGCATCACCTCGCGCGTCGAGGAGGAGATCACCGTGAAACTCATTCCGTGCAGGTGGATCGGATGCGCGTGCGGCGTGGTGTTCTCGAGGTTGAAGACATAGCTCCTGCCGAGCTTCAGTTCCGCCAGCGGCGCCGTCGGATCGGGCGTGTCCCCGGGCCAGGGCACCTTGTTGATCGCCCAGAAGCTGTAGCCGAGCGTGCCGCAGATGCTCTCCACGGCGGCATTTTCCGCAGTGGCGCTCAACACCAGCGGGATCTGTTCGGCAGCGGTAAGATCGGCCTTCGGAACAGGATTCTGGCCAAGCGGCCCGAGATCGCCGATATCGCGCTTCAGCGATGCCCCGACCGCACGCAGGCTGGCGATCGTCTTCGGCGCCGTGCCGCGAATATCTTCCAGTGTCGCGACGGCGCCTTCATCGTCCGGCATGCGCACCACAAGATCGAGCCGCTGGCCCGGCCCGATCTGCAGAAGGTCGAGAGGGAAGCGTTTCGGCACCGGATTGCCGTCGATGGCGATAACGGTCGCATCGGCGCCCGCCATCTTCAGCGAGAAGATGCGCGTCACGTCGGTGATGGCAATGCGCAGCCGCACCAGCCCGCCGGCCGGCGCATCATATTGCGGCTCCCGGCGCCAGTTGGCCGTACGCACCGTGCCGTAGGTGCCGCTCTTGGCAGCGTCGCGCGGCCGGAAGGGCGCGATGAACTGCCCGTCGCCTCCGAGCCGCCAGTCGCGCAGATTGAGCAGCACCTCCGCGTCGAACTCCGGATCGGCCGGATCCTCGACGACGAGCATGCCGGTCATGCCGTGTCCCATCTGCGTCAGCGTGTTGCAATGCGGATGATACCAGAAGGTGCCGGCATCCGGCGGCGTGAAGACATAATCGAAGCTGTCGCCGGTATAGATATAGGGCTGCGTCACGAAGGGCACGCCATCCATGCGGTTGTCGATGCGAAGCCCGTGCCAATGGATCGTCGTCGGCTCATCGAGCCCGTTTTTCAGCCTTGCCGCGTAGGGCCGCCCCTTGGTCATCCTCAGAACCGGCGGCATGCCGTCATGGCCCCAGCTCATGACATCCCTGGTCGGACCCGCCTCGGTCAGCAAAGCCTCGGTTTTCACAGCCGTCAGCAGCTGCGGCTCCGGCGCCGCCTCGGCAAGCCCGAATTTGCCCGCAACGGCGATGCCGGCGCTATAGGCGCCGGCGACGGCGGATGCCTTCAGAAGGTTGCGGCGGGTCAGCAGAGGCATGCGGAGGCTCCAGGATGAGAATGCCGACCCTTTTAAAGTTGAGCCGCATCTTCATCAATACGGGAAACGCGGCCAAACTGCCGCAGCCTGCGGGTCGCAGCCTCGCCATAAACGCATGCCAAACCGAGGGGCGGGGCGCGCTAAGCCTTGACAAATCGGAGCGTCCATGCGCTTTTCCGCCCGATTTTCTTGTCGGCGCGGGAAGGGTCCTCGAACCCCTGCTGCCGTCTTCAGCCACATGCCAGGATTTGAGATCATGCATCGCTACCGCAGCCACACATGCGCCGCCCTCCGCAAGACGGATGTCGGCTCGACCGTCCGCATCGCCGGCTGGGTCCATCGCGTTCGCGACCATGGTGGCGTTCTCTTCATCGACCTTCGCGACCATTACGGCATCACCCAGGTCGTCGCCGACCCGGATAGCCCCGCCTTCAAGACGGCGGAAACCGTGCGTGGCGAATGGGTCATCCGCATCGACGGCCTCGTCAAGGCCCGTACCGAAGACACCGTCAACAAGACCATGGCGACCGGCGAAATCGAGCTCTACGCGCAGGAGATCGAAGTGCTCTCCGCCGCCAAGGAATTGCCGCTGCCGGTGTTCGGCGAACCCGACTATCCGGAAGACGTTCGCCTCAAGTATCGCTTCCTCGATCTTCGCCGCGAAACCCTGCACAAGAACATCGTCAAGCGCACCCAGGTGATTTCGGCCATGCGCCGTGAAATGGGCGGCGCGGGCTTCACCGAGTATAGCACGCCGATCCTGACGGCCTCCTCGCCGGAAGGCGCGCGCGACTTCCTCGTGCCGAGCCGGATTCATCCCGGCACCTTCTACGCTCTGCCGCAGGCGCCGCAGCAGTACAAGCAGCTCTTGATGGTCGCAGGTTTCGACCGCTACTTCCAGATTGCGCCGTGCTTCCGTGACGAAGACCCGCGCGCCGATCGCCTGCCGGGCGAATTCTACCAGCTCGACCTCGAAATGAGCTTCGTCACCCAGGAAGACGTCTGGAACACGATGGGTCCGCTGATGACCAAGGTGTTCGAGGAGTTTGCCGAAGGCAAGCCGGTCACCAAGGAATGGCCGCGCATTCCCTATGACGAGGCGATCCGCAAATACGGCTCCGACAAGCCTGATCTGCGCAACCCGATCGTCATGGAAGCGGTGACCGAGCATTTCGCCGGTTCCGGCTTCAAGGTCTTCGCCGGCATGATCGCCTCCAACCCGAAGGTCCAGATCTGGGCGATCCCGGCCAGAACGGGCGGCTCGCGCGCTTTCTGCGACCGCATGAACGCCTGGGCGCAGAGCCAGGGCCAGCCGGGCCTCGGCTACATCTTCTGGCGCAAGGAAGGTGAGAAGCTCGAAGGCGCCGGACCGCTTGCCAAGAACATCGGCGAGGAGCGCACCGATGCGATCCGGACCCAGCTCGGTCTCGGTGACGGCGACGCCTGCTTCTTCGTCGCCGGCGAGCCGGAAAAATTCTATAAGTTTGCGGGCGAGGCCCGCACCAAGGCCGGCGAAGAGCTCAACCTCGTCGACCGCGACCGCTTCGAACTCTGCTGGATCGTCGACTTCCCCTTCTTCGAATGGAGCGAGGAAGAGAAGAAGGTCGATTTCGCCCATAACCCGTTCTCGATGCCGCAGGGTGGCCTCGACGCACTGCAGAACCAGGATCCTTTGACGATCAAGGCCTTCCAGTATGACGCCGTCTGCAACGGCTTCGAGATCGCCTCGGGTTCGATCCGCAACCAGTCGCCGGAAACCATGGTTGCCGCCTTCGAGAAGATCGGCCTCACGCAGCAGGACGTCGAGGACCGCTTCGGCGGCCTCTACCGCGCCTTCCAGTATGGCGCGCCCCCGCATGGCGGTGCTGCCTTCGGCATCGACCGCATCATCATGCTGCTCGTCGGCGCGAAGAACCTGCGCGAAATCTCGCTCTTCCCGATGAACCAGCAGGCTCAGGACTTGCTGATGGGCGCACCGAGCCCGGCAACGCCGACGCAGTTGCGCGAGCTTGCGATCCGGCCGATCCCACCGGTCAAGAAGGACTGAGTTCGGCTCATTGTCGAATGAGAAAGCCCGGCGATCGCAATCGCCGGGCTTTTTATTTGTGCCGGATGCCTGCATATGCCTGAAATAGAAAGGCTCGGCAGCGGAACTGCCGAGCCTGCTCTCATGAAAAAAGCCAAGCGATTAGTCGTTGGCCGAAACCTTGACGCCGAGCACCTGCGGCAGCGTGTTCGGAGCGCCCATTGCAGCACCCACAATTGTCGGGAACGGCACCGGCTTTTCGGGAGCGGCCTTGACGGTCAGGCTCTTCGGGTCGTCGAGGAAGGTGTTGACCGCGGCCGAAACGGCGTTCTGCAGTTCCGGGATATTAAGCTGCGCCAGCATGATCGGCGTCATCGCCTTCAGCGAATCCGCCATCTGCTTGCCGGACATGTTCTGCTGCGAACCCGCATAATCCAGCGCACGTTTGGTGATCGACGCATCTTCGAAACGCACCTGTGCGGCCTCGAAGGACAGCTGCTGCATCAGGCCGAGCATGGCAAGGCCGAGCGCCTGCTGCGACTGTTCCTTGTTCGGATTGGCTTCGGATTCCTTCATCGCATCCTGCATCGATTTCATGAAAGCCATCGTGTAACCCGAGATCTTGAAGCCAAGATTCAGCTTGCCGATGTTGGTGAAGTCGAAGGCGAATTCCGAAATATCGATCGTGCCGGGGGCGAGTTCCCAGGCGCCCTTCATGGTAATATCGCCCTGGACGTGCTGCAGGGCGAGCTTCTCGATCGCGTCCTTGCTCTGCGCGTCTTCGGCCTTGCTGAGATCGGCCTTCATGCTTTTGAAGGCGCCGTCGAAATCGAAGCCGGATTCGTCTTCGCGCAGCGTCAGGTTCATGTCGGTTTGGAGCAGCGAGAACACTTCCGCACCGTCCTTGACCACCTTCAGCGGGCCGGTATGGGCGGTTTCGTAAAGCATCATGGTATCGAGCGTATCGCCGCCAGCCGTTGCCGGCACGGAGATGCCGCCGAGCGTCAGCTCCTGCGCCGTCACGGTCACGCCGTCTTGGGTCTTGTTGATGTCGGGGAAGGCAGCTTCTTCGATGTAATAGCCGCCGTCCTCGTCTTCTTCGACGCCGGAAAGGGTGATTTCGCCGATGGGCAGGCTTTCGCCGCCGGTCGGCTTGAGGGTGACATTCTTCAAGGTCACGGTCGTGCCGTCGATGTCGATGTTCTCAGCTGCAATGGTCCCGCCCTGTGCGGCATAAGCGGCATTGATCTTGTTCAGCAAATCGGTGCCATCGAGAGCGAAGGCCGAGCCGGCGAGCGAGAAAAAGGCGGCGCCCGACAGCATCAGCCGCGTTGTCCGGTAAAAGTTCATGGGTGATTCCTCTGGTGGCGTGTGGCGGTTCTAAAATCTGCAGTTACGCTACTACGGATTGGGCCCGCTTTATATTTACGGACTTCTAAATTTCCGTTGAAAGGAACGGCAAACGAAGTCCAAATTGCGGCGGAACGTTTGTCTCATCCTTTGATGTCGGTGCCAAGACTTCATCCACAGCTGCAATGGCCCGGATTCCTTGCCCGCCGGCCACTTCTGGGCTAGTCAGAACCCATGGGACAAGAGATTTTGCCGCCCTCCGGCGGAGACGACGACAACATCCAGCCGGTCGACCTCAAGGCGGCGCTCGAGCAGCGCTATCTCGCCTATGCGCTGTCGACCATCATGCATCGCGCGCTGCCTGACGTGCGCGACGGGCTGAAGCCCGTCCATCGCCGCATCGTCTATGCCATGAACGAGATGGGGCTGAGGCCGACCTCGGCCTTCCGCAAATGCGCCAAGATCGTCGGCGAGGTGATGGGTAACTACCACCCGCACGGCGACCAGTCGATCTATGACGCGCTTGCCCGTCTCGCCCAGGATTTCTCGCAGCGCTACACGCTGGTCAACGGCCAGGGCAATTTCGGCAATATCGATGGCGACAGCCCCGCCGCCATGCGTTACACCGAATCGAAGATGACGGCGGTCTCCGAACTGCTGCTCGAAGGCATCGATCAGGACGCCGTCGATTTCCGCGACACCTACGACGAATCGAATTCTGAGCCGGTTGTGCTTCCTGGCGCCTTCCCGAACCTGCTCGCCAACGGCTCCTCCGGCATCGCCGTCGGCATGGCGACCTCGATCCCATCGCACAATGCCCACGAGCTTTGCGACGCCGCCCTGCATCTGATCAAACATCCGGATGCGACCGTCGAAAAGCTTGTCGAGTTCGTCCCCGGCCCGGATTTCCCCACAGGCGGCATCATCATCGACAGCCGCGACAGCATCATCGAGAGCTACCGCACCGGCCGCGGCGGTTTCCGCGTGCGGGCGAAATGGCAGACCGAGGATCTCGGCCGCGGCGGCTTTCAGATCGTCATTACCGAAATTCCCTTCCAGGTGCAGAAGTCGCGGCTGATCGAAAAGATCGCCGAGCTGCTGATCGCCCGCAAGCTGCCGCTGTTGGAAGATATCCGCGATGAATCGGCCGAGGACATCCGAGTCGTCCTGGTGCCGAAGTCGCGCAGTGTCGATCCGACGATCCTGATGGAATCGATGTTCAAGCTGACGGAGCTCGAAAGCCGCTTCCCGCTCAACATGAACGTCCTGTCCATGGGACGCATCCCCAAAGTCATGGCACTGAACGAGGTGCTCAAGGAATGGCTGGACCACCGCCGCGAGGTCCTGCAGCGCCGGTCGCGCTTCCGTCTGGCCGCAATCGAAAAACGTCTTGAAATCCTCGGCGGTCTTCTGATTGCCTACCTCAACATCGACGAGGTGATCCGGATCATCCGCGAGGAAGACGAGCCGAAGCCCGTCATGATGGCGCGATGGGATCTGACCGACAATCAGGTCGAGGCGATCCTCAACATGCGGCTGCGCGCCTTGCGCAAGTTGGAAGAGTTCGAGATTCGCAAGGAGTTCGATGAACTCACCAAGGAAAAGAGCGAGATCGAGGCGCTGCTTGCTTCCGACGACAAGCAGTGGCAGACGGTTGCCTGGGAAATCGGCGAGGTGAAGAAGAAATTCGCCAAGGCGACCGAGGTCGGCCGCCGCCGCACCCAGTTCGCCGAAGCGCCTGAGGCCGATGAAGAGGCGATCCAGCAGGCGATGATCGAGAAGGAACCGATCACCGTCGTCATTTCCGAAAAGGGCTGGATCCGCGCCCTGAAGGGCCACATCGCCGACACGGCGACGCTGACCTTCAAGGAAGGCGACGGCTTGAAAATGGCCTTCCCGGCGCAGACGACCGACAAGATCCTGATCGTCACGACAGGCGGCAAGGCCTTCACGCTCGGTGGCGACAAGCTGCCGGGCGGTCGCGGCCATGGCGAACCGTTGCGTATCATGGTCGACATGGACAACGACCAGGCGGTGCTGACCGCCTTCGTCCACGATTCCTCGCGCAAGCAACTGATCGTCTCGACGGCCGGCAATGGCTTCGTCGTTCCAGAGGCGGAGCTGGTCGCCAATACGCGCAAAGGCAAGCAGATCATGAATGTCGCGCTGCCGGAGGAAACGCAGCTGCTGGTGCCGGTTAGCGGCGATCATGTCGCCGTCGTCGGCGAAAACCGCAAGCTGCTGGTCTTCCCGCTCGCGCAGGTGCCGGAAATGTCGCGTGGTAAGGGCGTGCGCCTGCAGCGCTACAAGGATGGCGGCATTTCCGACGTCCGCTGCTTCGCGATCTCAGACGGCCTCGTCTGGGAAGACAGCGCAGGCCGCACCTTCACGAAGAGCAAGGACGAGCTCGCCGAATGGCTGGGCGACCGCGCCAGCGCCGGCCGCACCGTACCGAAGGGCTTCCCGCGCAGCGGCAAATTTGCCGGCTGAGGCTTTACAGCGCTGCGCGCCTGTTCAGGTGCGCAAAGGACTGCCGTAACACCTTGATTTTCTGTCGAATTAAATTCCGCGCTCGGCTCTTGGCGGGCGCGGGAACTTCTCTATCTCATTGCTGTTATCAAAAATAAGAGAAGGCCGGTTGCGTGGGCGGACGGAACGGCTGTGGTTCGTTGCGCTTCGGGAAGGCGCGCGTGCCCCTACCGGAGGAAAATCGATGCCCGCCAGCACCATCAAATTGCATGTCAGCCAGACCTACAAGGCCCCGCCCGCTGTGGTCTACGACGCCTGGCTTAACCCCGAAATTGCCCGCCGCTTTCTGTTTGCGACCGATGATGGTCACGTCATCCGTGCCGATATCGATCCGCGCGTCGGCGGCCGTTTCTTCGTCGTCGACCGCCGCCCGACCGGCGACGCCTTCCATCAGGGCGTCTTCCTGGAATTGAAGCGCCCGCAACGCATGGTCTTCAGCTTTTCCGTCGAGGAGCACGACCACAATTGCGATCGCGTCGAAATCGACATCGAGCCTCTCGGCGGCGGCAGCCGCCTGACATTGACCCACGAAATGTGCGCCGAATGGGCCGCACACGAGGAGAAAACACGGCAAGGCTGGGCACATGTCGTCGAAGCGCTCGGCAGGGAACTGGAACAGCAGCAGTTGAAGGCTACCGGTTGAGCGGCACGCTGAAGTCACGCAGAAAGCGCGTCGCACCTTCCTCGTCAATCTCGCCGGCGGCGATGGCAAGGACGAAAGCGTAGAGATTGGCGTCGGTGGTCTCGATCTCGTAGCCATTTTCGAGAAGGAATACACCGGCGGTGACGATCGCGATGCGTTTGTTGCCGTCGCCGAATGCGTGGTTGCGGGCAAGGCCGAAAAGATATGCGGCGGCGAGTTCGATGACATCGTCGCAACCGTAATTGGCCTTGTGCATCGGCCGGCCGAGGGCGGATTCCAAAGCGCCTTCGTCACGCAACCCGGCAAGCCCGCCGAAGCGCTCGATCTGCATTGTCTGCAGAGTCTCCACCAATGGCCTTGTCAGGAATTTGAAGGCCATTATTCGGCCAGCTTCTTCAAAGCGACCTTATACTTGTCCATGAAATGTCGTGCCGCCCCAAGCTGACGAGACAAATCTTCGTCAGCCGGCCTCAAATTGATGCCGCCCTTTTCCACTTGCAGTTCCAGCGAGTCGCCTGTTTTTAATCCGAGGCGTTCGAGGACCTCTTTGGGAATGATGACACCCTCGGAATTTCCGATCTTACGGATCGTGACGTTCATCGCTCTATCCCCTGTGGTAACGCCGTTATAACACGGTGCCGAGTGGGCGACAATGTCACATCATGAGACTTGCCTGGCGCTCTTGCGTCGCGCCATCCAGAGGGAATGCGCGGCTATTGTCGCCGTCAGGATGCCGCCGCCGACGAGCGTCGTCGTTACGGGCGTTTCGGCAAAGATCAGCCAGACCCAGATCGGCGCGAGCACCGTTTCCAAGAGATAGAACATGCCGACTTCAGGCGCGGACAGATAGCGTGGCCCTGTCGCCAGGCACCAGAAGGCGACCGGCATCACGATGGCGCCGTTGAAGAGGATCCAGCCGGGATGGGCGATAGAAAGCCCTGAGGGCAGAGCCTGCGTGAGGCCGAGTACAGCCGGCAGGATGGCGGCAAGCAGCGGCACGAAGCCCATTTGCCGGCGCGAGGCACGCCCGACCGTAATGGCTGCGGCAAGAATGAGCGCGCTGAGAAGCGCCATGGCGTCGCCAAAAACATGGCCGCTGGAAAGTCCTTCGCTCACGATCAATCCGACGCCGAGGACCATGAACAGCATGGCGACCAGCGTTGCGGCCGGGGGCTTCTCCTTGAGGAAAATCCAGGAAAGAAGAGCCCCGAACATCGGGTTGAAGGCGACGATGAAGACGACATTGGCGGTGGCCGTGTTGAAGACGGCCAGCACGAAGGTGAGGGAAGAGAGACCGTAGAGCAGACCGGCGATCAGACCGGGTCGCCCTGGAACGAGCACCGGCCACTTGCCCGAAACGAGGCGCATTGCTCCGAGGATGGCGAGCGTGGCGATAACCGTTGCTGCGCTCCGCACTCCGAGAATCGACCAGATGTCGCCGTCGCCAAGGCGCACGAGCGGGATATCCATGGAAAGCGCCAGCCCGCCGATCGCCGTCAGCAGCAGGCCTTTCCGATGATCAGTGGGGAACATTCAGTCGTGGGTGCTTTCGGGCATGGAGGAGGGGTCGAAACGTTCCCAGCCGCGCGGGGTCAGATGCTCCTGCGGCTGGAAACGGGTCTTATAGTCCATTTTCCGTGATCCCTGAACCCAATAGCCGAGGTAGACATGCGGCAGACCGAGCGCTTTCGTGCGCCTGACATGGTCGAGAATCATGAACGTGCCGAGCGAACGCCGCTCGAGCGCCGGATTGAAGTAGGAATAGACCATCGACAGGCCGTCGCTCATCGTGTCGGTCAGTGCGGCGGCAAGCAACTCACCCTTCGGCCGCTCCTCCAGCCCGGAGCCTTCCTCGCGCCGGCGGTATTCGATGATTCGCGTGTTCACATGCGTGTCTTCCACCATGATCGCATAATCGAGCACGGTCATGTCGGACATGCCGCCCTGCTGATGGCGGAAATCGAGATAGCGCCGGAAGAGTGAATATTGCTCGCTGGAAGGCTGGGCTGCGAATTCGGTGGCGATGACGTCGGAATTGGCGGCAAGCGCCCGTTTCATCGATTTCGTCGGTTCGAATTCCTGCGCGAGAATCCGCACGGAAACGCAGGCGCGACAGGATTCGCAGGCCGGGCGGTAAGCGATGTTCTGCGAGCGGCGAAACCCGCCCTGGGTGAGGATGTCGTTCATTTCGGCGGCCCGCGGGCCGACCAGATGGGTGAAGACCTTGCGCTCCATCTCATGCGGCAGATACGGACACGTAGCCGGAGCCGTCAGATAAAACTGCGGGGATGGCGTCGTCTGCGTATTCATGTGTCGCGGAAATTTCCTTGTCGAGACAGTGCCGTTTTCTGACAGCATGACCTAAGAATAGAAAACGTCAACAGCGCGGCGGCCTTCGCCGTATATTTCAGTCTTCTAATTTTGGATATGGAGCGTCGTCATCCCCGGTACAGGGGAAGGCGGAGACTTTTTCGTCTCCGCCGCCAGGATCTCAGGCAGGCAGGTCTCAGGCAGTGCGCACCGTCACCGTGCCGACCAGGAGGTCGTGGATGAGACGGCTGCGCTCGATAAACAGGCCGGCAAGCAGGATGAGCGGCGTCAGTACCGAGTTGAGGATCCAGAACAGCGCCAGATGCACGATCGCTGTCAGGAAATCCATCGGCCGTCCATCGACGCGCACGATCGCGATCCCCATTGCCCGCATGCCGAGCGAAGCCTGGCTCGGCCCGCCTACCGTCAGGCCGAAGTAAAGGCCGGCGACGATGACGAAGAGGGCAGGGTAGAGGAAGAAGCCGAGGCCGAGCGTGACGATCGACAGGAAGAACAGAACGATCGCGGCGGGAATGCACAGCAGCGCGACGATGAGGTAATCGAGGATGAAGGCAAAGACACGGCGGCTCAACACGCCGCTATAGGCGCGCCAGTCCTCCGGTGCGGCATAAAGCGGATTGGGGTTGTAGCTCATCTCAATCTCCTCTCGCAAAAGCGACGCCGCTGATATGGTGTCGGCGGGGCGAAATACAATCATTCGCCCCGAAATCACCTCTTTGCGAGAATTTTCGCCACCTCGACCGCGAAATAGGTGAGGATACCGTCGCATCCCGCCCGCTTGAACGACAGCAGCGTTTCGAGCATCGCCCGCTCGCCGTCGATCCAGCCGTTCATCGCTGCGGCTTTGATCTGCGTATACTCACCGGAAACCTGGTAGGCGAAGGTCGGCAGGCCGAAGGCCTCCTTCATCCGCCAGCAGATGTCGAGATAGGGCAGGCCGGGCTTGACCATCAGCATGTCGGCGCCTTCCTCGACGTCGAGGGCGGCGTCGCGGATAGCCTCGGTGCCGTTGGCCGGGTCGATATAATAGGTCTTCTTGTCGCCTTTCAGCAGCCCGCCGGTCGAGATCGCCTCGCGATAGGGGCCGTAGAAGGCGGAAGTGAATTTCGTCGCGTAGCTCATGATGCCGACGCTCTGGTGGCCGGCGGCGTCGAGCGCCATGCGGATGGCGCCGATGCGCCCGTCCATCATCTCCGACGGCGCGATGATGTCGGCGCCGGCATCGGCCTGCATCACGGCGGCGCGGGACACCTGATCGACCGTCTCGTCGTTGACGATCTCGCCGTCTCTCAGAATGCCGTCATGGCCATGGCTGGTGAAGGGGTCGAGCGCGACGTCGGTGATGACGCCAATATTGGGCACCGCCTTCTTGATCGCCGCCGTGGCCTGGTTGATCAGATTGTTGGCCTCGAGGCTGTTCGAACCCGTCTCGTCGCGCAGCTCCATCTCGATATTGGGAAAGGTCGCCAGCGCCGGAATGCCGAGATCGGCCGCTTCGCGCGCGGCCTCGACGGCCTTGTCGATGCTCATGCGATTGACGCCGGGCATGGCCGGGATCGGATCGATGATACCGGAGCCCGGCACGATGAAGATCGGCCAGATCAGGTCGTCGACCGTCAGCCGGTTCTCCTGCACCAGCCGGCGCGTCCAGTCTGCCTTGCGATTGCGCCGCATGCGGCGATGGCCGGTGATGTCGTCGACGAGATGCGTCTTATCCTGCATGATATCTATCCCTGGCCCATTCCATTTATCGGAGCGCTCATTATCATGGCGCCCGGAAAATCCAAACCGGACGATTGGCCGCGGCGGAAAAACTGCTTGTAACGATCCGATCCCGAACCGATGTTTGCGCCATGGAAACCGATTCCCCGACAATACCGAAACGCACTCTGGCGGATCTTCTCTTCATCCTGTTCCTGAGGTTGGTGGCCGTATCCTGCTTCTGGTTCGGGCTGCAATATTGGGCGATGCTCGTCGGCTATTCCCTGGTCGGCGCCGGCCGCTTCGATCTTTTGAGCCTGCCGTGGAAGGTGGCGAGCACCAGCCTTGCCGTGCTTTTCCCCGTCGCCTCGCTCGGCCTCTGGCTCACCGTCTCCTGGGGGCCGGTTATCTGGGTGCTGGCAGCAGGCGGGCAGATCCTGATGTATGGTCTGCTGCCTGACATTTTCGGGCCCAACAAGCTGATCATCCTGCTGCATCTCATGGTCGCCGCGGTCTACTGCATTTTCCGCCTGTTGCTCTGGCTGGAAAAGCGCCGGCACCGCCGCCAGGTAAGTGTTGATTTACCCTGAGACAACGTGGAGTTTCCGGTAAGGCTCCATTAAGCCTGCGGTTTAAGTCGAATTTTATATGTATTCGATAGGGTCTCACTCAAGGCGGGAAGAAAACGACACCGCCAAACAAACAGTGAGGCAGTCAATATGAACACGAAAATCAAGCCGCAGGCGGTATCCAACTTCCGTGACCAGCAGGATCAGGGCATCCGTGATCTTTACATGGAATCCCTTCATCTTGTCGAACGTCTTCATCGCCGTCTTCTCGACGTCATCAAGGACGAGTTCGACCGTCAGGGTCGCAGCGACGTCAACGCCATCCAGGCGCTGCTCCTTTTCAACATCGGCAATTCCGAGCTGACTGCCGGCGAGCTGCGCTCGCGGGGTTATTATCTCGGCTCCAACGTTTCCTACAATGTCAAGAAGCTGGTCGATCTCGGCTTTATCAACCACCAGCGCTCCCGCATCGACCGCCGCTCGGTTCGCATCAGCCTGACCGAAACCGGCCAGGACATCGCCGAAACGGTCGCCAAGCTCTACGAACGCCACATCGCCTCGATCGACAAGGTCGGCGGCATCGGCACCGACGAGTTCACCCAGATGAACAAGCTGCTCCAGCGGCTCGACCGCTTCTGGAACGACTCGATCATGTATCGCCTCTAAGACCCTCGACCTCCTTTCAGGGTTGAAGAAAACCGGATGCGTTCCCTGCGCGTCCGGTTTTGCCGTTTGCGCGCCGCGTGGCATCTTTGCAACGCATGGCAGGCAAGCGTAAGGGCCGGTATTCAAGCCGTTTTTTAGCCGTTATTAACCGGCACGATTTACCTCGTCACATGGTTCATTGCGTGATGACTCGGCCATAGGCAGCTATCTGCGGTCTAGGCAACACGAATTGGCCATATTGGTGTGGCAGCGGAAGTTAGCAACCGGCGCTTTCAATGAACCAGGAACATTCAGGCTTTCGCATCGCAATCTTGTGATGCGGTGGGCAGGATTTTCCGACGTGCCGGGAGAACGAATGGATAGGGATCTGCGTTGAAAACGCAGTGATATCGCAAAGCGCCGCGCTTCCTTGCATGCGGCATTCAGTGGTTGGGACTATGTCGAAGAAAAACGGAAATGAAGCTCTCTCGCGCCGCGCCTTCCTTGCGTCCGCGGCAACGGTTGGCGCCAGCGCGATGGCCGCGCCGGCCTTCGCGCAGTCGGCGCTCGATACGCTGATCAACGCGCCGCGCCGCGGCAACTGGGACGACCAGTTCGATGCGAAGGCGGCTTCGCGCACGGCGACCGCCGTCGTTTCCAACACGCCGATCCTCGGTCCCCAGTCGGTCGCGAGTGCCCAGCAGGCGATCATGCAGTATCAGCAGATTGCGGCCGCCGGCGGCTGGCCTGAAGTCAATCCCGGTGATCAGCGCCTGCAGCTCGGCGTTTCCTCTCCCGCCGTCCAGGCGCTGCGCCAGCGCCTTGCGATCACCGGCGACCTGCCGCGCGAAGCAGGCATGTCGAACGCCTTCGATTCCTATGTCGACGGTGCCGTCAAGCGCTTCCAGGCGCGTCACGGCCTGCCGTCCGACGGCGTTCTCGGCGAATTCACGCTGAAGGCGATGAACATTCCGGCCGATGTCCGCCTGCAGCAGTTGAACACCAACCTGGTCCGCCTGCAGACCTTCCCGGAAGATCTTGGCCGCCGCCATCTGATGGTCAACATTCCGGCCGCCTATGTCGAGGCTGTCGAAGACGGCAGCGTTGCGACGCGCCACACCGCGGTCGTCGGCCGTCTCAGCCGGCCGACGCATCTCGTCAATTCGAAGATCTACGAAGTCATCCTCAACCCCTACTGGACCGCACCGCGCTCGATCGTCGAAAAGGACATCATGCCGCTGATGCGCAAGGATCCGACCTATCTCGAAAAGAACGCGATCCGCTTGATCGACGGCAAGGGCAACGAGGTTTCTCCGGAGACTGTCGACTGGAACGGCGAGGCGCCGAACCTGATGTTCCGCCAGGACCCGGGCAAGATCAACGCCATGGCGTCGACGAAGATCAACTTCTACAACAAGAACGGCGAGTACATGCACGACACGCCGCAGCAGGGCCTATTCAACAAGCTCATGCGTTTTGAATCGTCGGGCTGCGTCCGCGTTCAGAACGTGCGCGACCTGTCGACCTGGCTGCTGCGCGAGACGCCGGGCTGGAACCGCCAGCAGATGGAGCAGGTGATCGCAAGCGGCGTCAACACGCCGATCAAGCTCGCCACCGAAGTTCCGGTCTATTTCGTCTACATCTCCGCCTGGGGCATGCCCGACGGCATCGTCCAGTTCCGCGACGACATCTATCAGATGGATGGCAATGCCGAGCTCGCGCTCGACACCACGGCCGGCATGGAACAGCCGGTTCAGTAAGCGGCGACCTCAGCATCGTGATTTTGAGAACCGCGCCTCGGGGGCGCGGTTTTTTATGCCGGGCAGGGCGCTGCGTCATGCGGCCGCCATTCATCGCGCTGTCGCAAAATGGCCGGAGCGCGCGCTTTGCTCAGCAAATGTCGTTCTTCGTATTGCCCTTGCCACGGCGGAAGGCTAATACCTCAGCGCATTCCAGTTGAGGAGCCCGCCCATGACCAATGCTTCCACCGAATCCTTCTTCAATCGCTCGCTTGCGGACGTCGATCCGGAAATCTTCAGCGCGATCGGAAAGGAACTCGGTCGCCAACGGCACGAGATCGAACTGATCGCTTCCGAGAACATCGTCTCCCGCGCCGTGCTGGAAGCCCAGGGCTCCATCATGACCAACAAATATGCCGAGGGTTACCCCGGCAAGCGCTATTACGGCGGCTGCCAGTTCGTCGATATCGCCGAGGAGCTGGCGATCGAGCGCGCCAAGAAGCTGTTCGGCGTCAATTTCGCTAACGTTCAGCCGAATTCCGGCTCGCAGATGAACCAGGCCGTGTTCCTGGCGCTGCTGCAGCCGGGTGACACCTTCATGGGCCTTGACCTGAATTCGGGCGGCCACCTCACGCATGGTTCGCCGGTCAACATGTCCGGCAAGTGGTTCAACGTCGTTTCCTACGGCGTGCGCGAAGGCGACAACCTGCTCGATATGGATGAAGTCGCCCGCAAGGCCGAAGAGCACAAGCCGAAGCTGATCATCGCCGGCGGCACCGCCTATTCCCGCATCTGGGACTGGAAGCGCTTCCGCGAGATCGCCGACAGCGTCGGCGCCTATTTGATGGTCGACATGGCTCACATCGCCGGCCTCGTCGCCGGTGGCCAGCATCCGTCGCCGTTCCCGCATTGCCATGTCGCGACGACGACGACCCACAAGTCTCTGCGCGGCCCGCGCGGCGGCGTCATCCTCACCAATGAAGAGGATCTCGCCAAGAAGTTCAATTCGGCCGTCTTCCCGGGCCTGCAGGGCGGTCCGCTGATGCACATCATCGCTGCCAAGGCGGTCGCCTTCGGCGAGGCGCTGCAGCCGGAATTCAAGGAATACGCCGCTCAGATCGTCAAGAACGCCCGGGCGCTGGCCGAAACGCTGATCGCAGGCGGCCTCGACGTCGTCTCCGGCGGCACCGACAACCACCTGATGCTCGTCGACCTGCGCAAAAAGAACGCCACCGGCAAGCGCGCCGAGGCAGCGCTCGGCCGTGCCTACATCACCTGCAACAAGAACGGCATCCCCTTCGACCCGGAAAAGCCTTTCGTTACGTCAGGCGTGCGTTTGGGCGCACCGGCCGGCACGACGCGCGGCTTCAAGGAGGCCGAATTCCGCGAGATCGGCAATTTGATCGTCGAGGTTCTCGACGGCCTGAAGGTTGCCAATTCCGATGACGGCAACGCCGCCGTTGAAGCCGCCGTGCGCGGCAAGGTGGTCAACCTCACAGACCGCTTCCCAATGTATGACTACATGGGATAAGGAGTAGCGATGCGCTGCCCCTATTGCGGTTCGGAAGATACCCAGGTCAAGGATTCGCGTCCGGCGGAGGACAACACGTCCATCCGCCGGCGGCGTATCTGTCCGGATTGCGGCGGCCGTTTCACTACCTTCGAGCGGGTGCAACTGCGCGAGCTGATGGTGATTAAGAAGACCGGCCGCAAGGTTCCGTTCGATCGCGACAAACTGGTGCGCTCCTTCGAAGTGGCGCTGCGCAAGCGCCCCGTTGAGCGGGATCGCATCGAGCGTGCTGTTTCCGGCATCGTCCGCCGGCTCGAAAGCTCCGGCGAAACCGAGATCTCCTCCGAGCAGATCGGCCTGCAGGTGCTTGAAGCGATGAAGAGCCTCGACGATGTCGGCTTCGTGCGCTACGCCTCGGTCTACCGGGATTTCTCGCTTGCCGAGGATTTCGAGAAGGTCATTTCCGAAATCAACGCCAAGATCGCCCGCGACCCGCTGGATAGATGAGCCATGAGCGTCACGGCGGATGACGAAGGTTTCATGGCGGCTGCGATCCGCCTGTCGCGTCAGCATCTCGGCCGCACCGCCACCAACCCTTCTGTCGGCTGCTTGATCGTTCGTGATGGCGTCGTCGTCGGCAGTGCGGTCACGGCGCTCGGCGGCCGCCCGCATGCCGAGCCGCAGGCGCTCGCCGAAGCCGGCGAACGTGCCCGCGGCGCTACCGCCTATGTGACGCTCGAACCCTGCTCGCATCACGGCAAGACGCCACCCTGCGCCGAGGCGCTGATCGCCTATGGCGTGGCCCGCGTCGTCATCAGCGTCACCGATCCCGATCTGCGCGTCTCCGGCCGCGGCATCGCCATGCTGCGCCAGGCCGGCATCGAGGTGGATGCCGGCGTATTGGAGACGGAGGGCCGGCGTTCGCTGGCCGCCTATCTCACCCGCCAGACGAAGAACCGCCCCTATGTGACTCTCAAACTTGCCGTTTCCGCCGATGGCATGATCGGCCGCGAGGGGGCCGGGCAGGTGGCGATCACCGGTCCGCAGGCCCGCGTCGAGGTGCAGGCGCTGCGCGCCGAAACCGACGCGATCCTGGTCGGCATCGGCACGGCGATATCGGATGACCCGCTGCTGACGGTGCGGACCCCAGGGCTCGAAGCCCAGTCGCCGATCCGTATCGTCCTTGATCCGTCTCTCGCGTTGCCGCTGACGAGTAAGCTGGTTCAGACGGCGCGGGAGGTGCCGGTCATCGTGGTGGCGAGCGAGGAAGTTTCGCCGTTGGCGGCGGATGCTGAGGGATTACCCCCCTCTGCCCTGCCGGACATCTCCCCCACAGAGGGGGAGATCGGCAAGGAGCGCGATCTGACGTCCCAAGCAGATTCATCATCACCAGCAACAGAAGATGTAGGGCAGGGAGCTACCCCCCAGCCAATCTCTCCCCTTGTGGGGGAGATGCCCGGCAGGGCAGAAGGGGGTGCTCTGCCCACCGACCCCGCCGACATAAATTCCCGCCGCGCTGCGCTCGAAGCCGCCGGTGTCGAAATCGTCTACTGCAATCCCTATCATCCCGAGGTCTTGCTGCCGGCGCTTGCCACGCGCGGCATTTCCTCGCTTCTGGTCGAGGGCGGCGCAAAAACCGCGCGGCTTTTCCTCGACGCCGGCCTTGTCGACCGCATCCAGCTTTACCAGTCGCCTGTCGTCATCGGTAAGGGCGGTATTGAATCCCCGTTGCAGGCAACCGACATACCATCCGGTTTCATGCATATGAGCACGCGAATGTTTGGCGACGATCGCCTGGACGAATACGAAAGAGGGCTTTGATGTTCACCGGAATAGTCACCGACGTCGGCACAGTTGAAGCCGTTTCCCCCCTGAAGGAGGGCATCAAGCTGCGCGTCGGGACCACTTATGATCCCTCTACCATCGATATGGGCGCGTCAATCTCCCATTCCGGCATCTGCCTCACCGTGACCGGCCTGCCTGATGAAGGCAGCAATGGCCGCTGGTTCGAGGTGGAAGCTTGGGAAGAAGCGCTGCGGTTGACGACGATCGGCACCTGGCGGGAAGGCAGCCGCATCAACCTCGAACGGTCGCTGAAGATCGGCGATGAACTCGGCGGCCACATCGTTTCCGGACATGTCGACGGCAAGGCGGAAATCCTCTCGGTGACATCGGAGGGTGACGCCACCCGCTATCGCCTGCGTGCGCCCGAACATCTGGCGAAATTCGTCGCCCCCAAGGGGTCGATCGCACTCGACGGCACTTCGCTGACCGTCAACGCGGTCGACGGCTGCGATTTCGACGTCCTACTCATCCGCCATACGCTCGAGGTCACCACCTGGGGCGAGCGCAAGGCCGGCGATTTCGTCAATTTCGAAGTCGACACCATGGCGCGTTACGCTGCCCGGCTGGCGGAATTCCCGAGCGCGCAAGGAGCAGGAAACCTCTGATGCATACGGGTGAACGCATAACTCCGACCATTTTCGGTGTTATGTGCGGTTTGAAAGGGACAGCGCGTCTGGCCGGCCGGATAGTTCACCAATCCGGGGACAGCTTCCTCAGATACTGGCCGTAGGCGCTCTTGCCGAGCTTCTCCGCGAGCCTGGCGAGTTCGGCCTGCGAGATGTAACCCATGCGCCAGGCGACTTCCTCGGGACAGGCGATCTTGAAGCCCTGGCGTTTCTCGAGCGTGCTGACGAAACCCGCGGCATCGTGCAGGCTGTCCGGCGTGCCGGTGTCGAGCCAGGCATAGCCCCGGCCCATCAACTCCACGAAAAGCTGGCCGCGCTCGAGATAGGTGCGGTTGACATCGGTGATTTCCAATTCGCCGCGCGGTGACGGCTTCAGGTTGGCAGCGATATCGACCACCTGCTGGTCGTAGAAATAGAGGCCGGTCACCGCCCAGTTCGATTTTGGCTCCTTCGGCTTCTCCTCGATCGACAGCGCATTCATCTTTTCGTCGAAGCCGACGACGCCATAACGTTCCGGATCGGTGACGTGATAGGCGAAGACTGTCGCGCCTTCGCGACGACTCGTGCCGGATTTCATGATTTCCGGCAGGCCATGCCCGTAGAAGATGTTGTCGCCGAGAACGAGTGCCGAGCTGTCGCCGTGCACGAAGTCGGCGCCGATGATGAACGCCTGGGCGAGGCCGTCCGGGCTCGACTGTACGGCATAGGTCAGCGAAATTCCCCATTGCGAGCCATCGCCGAGAAGGCGCTTGAAAGCTTCGACGTCGTGAGGCGTGGTGATGATCAGCAACTCTCTGATGCCAGCGAGCATGAGCGTCGTCAGCGGATAGTAGATCATCGGTTTGTCGTAGACCGGCATCAACTGTTTCGAGACGGCCTCTGTGATCGGATGCAGACGTGTGCCTGTGCCGCCGGCGAGAATAATTCCCTTCATGCCCATCTCCTTAAAGACCTTTATTCAAAAGGTCTTGCATGACCACCATCATGGACTGCTTCCACTCCGGGAGCCGGATTCCATATATTCTGGCGAGCTTGTCGCCGTTGAGACGCGAATTGGCGGGACGCTTCGCCGGTGTCGGATAATCCGCCGTCGGGATGCGTTCGACCTCGACCTTTTTGCCGCCGGATTTAAGAAGCTCCGCGAATATCTCTTCAGCGAAGTCCGCCCAGCTTGCTTCGCCGCTGCCGGTCAGGTGAAAGGTGCCGCGCAGCGATGGCGCAGGATCCGCTACGATGCGGGCTGCGATCGCAAGAACCGCGTCGGCGATGTCGAGTGCCGAGGTCGGGCATCCTGTCTGATCGGCGACAACGCGAAGATGATCGCGCGTCTCGGAAAGCCGCAGCATCGTTTTCAGGAAATTGCTGCCAAAGGGCGAATAGACCCAGGCGGTGCGCAAGATGACGTGGTTCGGGTTCACCGCCGCGACGGCTTTCTCGCCCGCGAGCTTCGAACGCCCATAGACCGAGATCGGCGCCGTCGCATCCTCTTCGGAATAAGCGGAAGCCTTGTCGCCGCTGAAAACGTAGTCGGTCGAAATATGGATGACCGGAGCCCCGATCCGCGCGGCAGCCTCGGCAACCGCCCCGGCGCCTGCCGCGTTGACGGAAAACGCAAGCTCGGCTTCGCTTTCGGCTTTGTCGACCGCCGTATAGGCGGCGGCCGAGACGATTACATCCGGGCGCAGAGCCGAGAAGGCGGCTGCAATGCTTGTGGGATCCGCGAGGTTCATTTCCGGGCGCCCGACCGCACTGATTTCGACGCCCGTTTCGGCGCCACGTCTGAGCAGCGACTGAACGAGCTGGCCCTGTTTGCCGGTGACGGCAATGCGCATCGCTTATTGTCCCTTGAAAACGCCGAGGCGTTCGCCGGAGTAGACGTTTTCGCGCAGCGGCCTCCACCACCATTCGTTTTCCAAGTACCAGTGCACCGTCTTCTCGATACCGGTTTCGAAAGTCTCTTGCGCCTTCCAGCCGAGTTCGCTTTCGAGCTTCGAGGCATCGATCGCATAGCGTGCGTCGTGGCCGGGGCGGTCCGTGACGTTGGTGATCAAACGCGCATGCGGTGCCTTGTCACTGTAGACGCCGTCGAGAATAGCGCAGATGCGATGAACGACATCGATGTTCCTGCGTTCATTGCGGCCGCCTACATTGTATTTTTCGCCGGGGCGCCCTCTGGATGCGATCGCAAAGAGCGCGCGGGCGTGGTCTTCGACATAGAGCCAGTCGCGAACATTCGCGCCATTGCCGTAAACCGGAAGAGGCTTGCCCTCTAATGCGTTCAGGATCATCAGCGGAATGAGCTTTTCCGGGAAATGGAACGGGCCGTAATTGTTGGAGCAATTGGAGACGACGACGGGCAGGCCGTAGGTGCGGTGCCAGGCGATCGCCAGATGGTCGCTCGCGGCTTTGGAGGCGGAGTAGGGCGATGATGGATCATAAGGCGTCGTCTCCTCGAAGAGGCCCTGGTCGCCGAGCGAGCCGTACACCTCGTCCGTCGACACATGCAGAAAGCGGAAGGCACTCTTGCTGCGCGCGTCAAGCCCATCCCAATAGTGCCGTGCGGCATCCAGCAGGCTGAATGTGCCGAGGATATTGGTCTGAATGAAATCGGCAGCGCCGGAGATCGAGCGGTCGACATGGCTCTCTGCGGCGAGATGCATGACGATATCAGGGCGGAAGGATGCGAATGCTTCCTGCATGCTGGCGTGATCGCAGATGTCGGCGCGCAGGAATTGATAGTTCGGCGCCGATTCGACGGATTTCAGCGATGCCAGATTGCCGGCATAGGTCAGCGCGTCGACATTCAGCACCTCGGCGCCGATCTCGCTGACAAGATGGCGCACCAATGCCGATCCGATGAAGCCCGCTCCGCCCGTGACCAGTATGCGCATCGACGATCAATCCTTGGGTTGCTGTGCTGAATAGGAAAAATGGCTTGGCAGATCGGCGAGCCGCGGCAGCGTCTTATCTTTGTCGGACGACACCATCTCTCTCTCATCGAACGGCCAGCGAATGCCGATCATCGGATCGTTCCACGCGATGCCCCGATCATGCTGCGGGCTGTAGGGTGCGGTGACCTTGTAGCTGATGACGCTGTTCGGCTCGATCGTTACGAATCCGTGTGCGAAACCGGCGGGTATCCAGAGCTGCTTGCCGGTTTCCGGCGAGAGTTCCTGAGAGAGCCATTTGCCGAAACTCGGCGATCCCTCCCGGATATCGACGACGACATCCATGATACGACCGGCAAGGCAGCGCACCAGCTTGCCCTGGGCAAAGGGCGGGATCTGGAAATGCAGCCCTCGGACGGTTCCAGCCTGCGCCGAAAGCGACTCATTGTCCTGGATGAACATGACGTCCGCCACATTTTCCCGGAACCAGGCATCCTTGAATACCTCGGAGAAGTAGCCGCGGTGATCGCCGAAGCGTGGCGGCGTGATTGCAACAATGCCCTCGATGGCCGCGGTCTCAGTGCGCATGACTTACCTTTTCTGCGGCCTTCATGACGCTCATCAGCATGTCCGCCTGCGAGCGGCTCCGCATGGCCGCAAGGCCGGCCGCGGCAATGGCATCGCGCTCGTCTGCATCTGCGATCAGCTTGGAGCAGCGCTCGATCATGTCGTCATAGCGCTCAATTGCCAAGCCGCCGATGAAGGGCTGGAGGTCTGGATCGCGGCTATCGCCTTCCGTCAGTACGCAAACGCGATTGGCGAGCAGATAGGAAATACGCACGATCTCGAAGACGCCGCTCGCATAATGATGAATGTTTATGACGATCTTGGCGCGGGCAATCGCCGCATCACGTTCCGCACCATAGATGTTGAAGAGGTGCGCGACCTTGAGCCCGCTGTCCTTCAGCGTCTTCAGGATATGGTGGCGGCGTTCGTTCATCGAGCCGTAGAAGAGGACGTCGATATCCTTCACGGGGTTGTGCTGAATCTGGCTCAGGCAACCGCTGTAACCGATTTCGAGGACACCGGCGTGATCGATACCCTTGGCGGCAAGGTTTTCGCGGTTGCGCGGGCTGTAGTCGAGCACCGGCATTGCCCTCAGGATCGACGTATAGCGCGAATTGATCCAGCTGCTTTCTTCGGACACCTGCTCGAGGTTGATGATGACGCTGTCCTTCGGCAGATGGCCGACGATTTCCGCGGGGAGAAGATTGCCGCCGTAGATGATCGGCGCACGGCCGGCGAATGCGTTCATGTCGCGGACGATCGGTGCCGAGCCACCGAGTTCCTCGAACGCGCCTTGCAGCCCGAGCGCGACTTCATCGAAGGCGTGGCTGTGATTGTAGTTTTCGGGCGTCACGATCCAGATGCAATGACGGTCCTTGTGTGCCTGCCACCCGCCGGCAAAGGGCTGCAGCGGATCGCGGAGCGGCTCATCGATTTTCGGCGCGGCTGGTATAGCAGACCTTTCCGTCCGCACCGGCTGCTGCGGCATCGGGGAGGCGCCTGAGGCCTGCGGAGCATAGGCGCGCATCAATTCGCGGCCGCCGATGAATTGGCCGCGCGGCATCCAGCCCGGCGGATCATCAGCCATCCAGATCAGATGCGGCTGCTTGATAAGCGGCTGGCGGCCTTCCTGCCACGAGGTCAGCAGAGCCTCGTCACGGCTCTTCAGAAAGGCTTCCTTGGCGGCAAAGAGGCCATGCAGCATCCGGCCGAGGCGGGTGCCGAACTTCCATTCGAAATCGACAAGAGCCGGTACGAAGGCGGCGATTTTCAATCCGGAGGCGGCAGCCTGTTGGACATAAAGCCCGAGCAGGCGCTCGATCACGAAGGGGCGCATCTTCGCATTGGCATCGCGCGAATAGTGTGCCGTACCGGCATAGGCAGTACCCGCCGGCGTGCCGGCGCGCGCTTGGTGTTCCAGCGATTCGAGAATGCGCTCGCAAAAAGCGAAATACCCGGACCAGAATTTCCGGTTGCCGCAGAAATAGTTGCAGAACGCGAAGGCAGTCTTGTCCTGCGGCGGCGCGATCGGATAGCCGAGGTCTTGGATGTGCAGGAAGATCGGGTCCATACCGGGATGACCGCCAAGCAGCGAATGTTCCCAGACGTTGCTGTAAATCGCCGCGTGGCCGATCAGCGGATTGTAAAGATAGGCATCCGCACCGTCTGCCCTGGCCTTTTCCGCCTCTGCGACAAAGGACGGGAAGCTCGTTACCGACTTCATCTCGAATTTGCTGGAGAGCAGCCCCCAGAATACGTCATCGCCGAGGCCGATCGCCTCGTGATGCTGATGCAGGGTGCGGAAGAGTTCATATTCGCGGGTCGTGGCCTGCGTATTGAACGAGATATCGAGCGGCATGGCCGCTGCGTCGATCTGGCTGCGCTGCGAAGGGTCGAGATAAGGCTGATAGATAATGACAGATCCCGTCCCGGCAGCTTTCTCCGTGAGAAGCGCCAGATCAGGAAGACCGGCCGGCAAAGAAGAAATGGGCTGATTGATCGTCAAGGTATCGTCCTTCGCGAATGGCTGCCGTCTTCGTGATTCACGGTACGGCATTCGTATGGGTGTCGACTATTGGACGTGAAGCTTGCGCCACACTGTTGGCGGGGATTTCGCTGGTCAGCCTGGCAACAGGTTAAGCCCTGATGTTCGTACCAGGCCAATTGAGTGCTAGTGCCCAACTCTGGACGGCGTCATGAAAAACGAAAAGATCTATGTAACGAAGCCCAGCCTGCCGCCGCTCGAAGAATTCATTCCTTCGCTGGAAGCGATCTGGAACAATCGCATCCTGACCAATGGCGGACCATTCCACGAGCAGCTGGAGCAGGAGCTCTGCAGCCATCTCGGCGTGAAGCACATCAGCCTGTTTTCCAACGCCACCGTTGCATTGCTGACGGCGCTTCAGGCGCTCCGCGTCACGGGCGAAGTCATCACCACGCCTTATTCCTTCGTGGCCACTTCGCATTCGCTTCTCTGGAACGGCTTAAAGCCCGTCTTCGTCGACATCGACCCTGTGACGCTCAATCTCGATCCAGCGAAGATCGAGGCGGCGATCACACAGCAGACGACGGCGATCATGCCGGTGCATTGCTACGGCCACCCTTGCGACGTCGATGCGATCCAGAAGATCGCCGATCTCTACAATCTGAAGGTCATCTATGATGCCGCGCATGCCTTCGGCGTGGAGGACGAACGGGGAAGTGTTCTCAATCACGGCGACCTTTCCATCCTGAGCTTCCATGCGACGAAAGTTTTCAACACATTCGAAGGCGGGGCCATCATCTGCCCGGATGTCAAGACGAAGACCCGCATCGACCAGCTGAAGAACTTCGGTTACGTCGATGAAGTGACAGTGGTGGCGCCAGGCACGAACGGTAAGATGAGCGAGTTCAACGCTGCGCTCGGCCTGTTGCAGCTGAAATACATCAAGTTTGCACTCGAAAGGCGTGAGCTCATCGACAGTGCATACCGCGAGCGGCTCCGCGGCGTTGCGGGCATTGAATGCCTGGACCGTTCCGGTGAGACCGTCTCCAACTTCTCTTATTTCCCGATCCTCGTCCGCCCTGGCTATCCCATTTCACGCGACGGGCTCTACGAGCTACTGAAGGAAAACGGCATTCATCCGCGCCGCTATTTCTATCCGCTGATTTCAAGCTTCTCGATGTATCGCAGCCTGCCTTCCGCCCAGCCGTCGAACCTGCCGGTCGCCAGCGAAGCAGCACTACAGGTGCTCTGCCTTCCCATCTATCCGGACATGGAGATGGAGATCGTCGACAAGGTCTGTGAGCTGATCGAGTCGGTTTAAAAACACGATATTCCGGATGTCATACCGCATCGCAGATGGAAACGATCTGCGGTGCGATATCGTGCGCCAACAGGTGGCCTACCTTGTCAGCAGATTTTGAAGCGCGGACTCTGCCTGCAAAACAAGAAATCGCATAACCGCGCATTGCAGGCGGCTATCCATACGAAAGCGGCGTGACCATCGACCACGCCGCTTTCTTTATCCTGTAGAGGATAGATTAGAGTGCCAGTTGCGGAGCCTGGATTTCGAGCCGCTCTGTCACAGCGCGCCGTACGCCCCGCGGCTCAATCTCGATCCAGCGCTTTTCAAGCCGCGAGCATTCGATCGCTTCCAGCAGCCGCAGTCCTTCTTCCGCCTCATCGAGCCCGAGAACATAGGGATGGGGCAAGCGTGCGCTATTGGTCTTGCGTTGCAGCAGGGCGTCCGCAAGGTCGGCATAATAATTCGCGAAGGCTTCGATGAAGCCCGAAGGATGACCTGCCTTGAACCGCTCATAGCGGCTAGCGTTGGCGATCATGATATCCGGGCTGGCGCGATCGAGGATCTGCTTGCGGCCGTTGCGGTCGTAGAAATGGGCAATCTCGGGGGTTTCCTGAAGCCATTCGACTGATGCCTTGGAGCCATAGAGCCGCACACGCAGGCCGTTGCGTTGCCCGAGCGCTGTCTTGCCGTACCACATGCTGCAATGCAGGCCGCCGGCGCAGCGCACGAGCGCCTGCACATTGTCGAGCACCTGCGGGAAGTTGCCGAAGCTCTGGCTGGTCGCGCAGACTTCCTCCGGCTCCCGCTGTGTAAGAAAATGAAGCAACGAGTGCACATGAACGCCGAGATCCAGCGAAACCGTCGGCACGGGACCGTCGCGCAAGCGCCAATCCTGTGGCGTCATCGGCGTCCCGTCACGGCGGAAACGGAGGAAGCTCTCCTGCGGCATCTCAATATGGATCTGCTGCAATTCGCCGAAAACACCATGCTCGACCATGCCGCGGATTTCGCGGAGCATGGGGTATCCCGTGTAATTGTAGGTTACGGCCAAAAAGGTCCCGTTACTGCGCGCATTGTCGATCATGCGGGTCTCGGCGCTCGAACCGGCAAGGGCTTTTTCCGAGATCACCGGAATACCCGCCTCGAGTGCGGCGACAACCTGATTCGTATGCTGCTGCGTCGGCGTAAGCACGACGAGAGCATCGATGTTGCCGGATTCTTTCGATAGCAAGCTATCGAAGTCGCCATGGCAGCGCTCCGGCAAAATGCGGTACTGTTCCGCTGTCTCGCGATTGATCTCCTGGTGGCGGCTGAAGCAGCCGGCGACAAGATCGAATTTCTGATCAAGTTCGATTGCATCGCGATGAGCGCGACCCACAGCAGAATTGACGGCGCCGCCCAGAAAGCCGAGGCGCAGCTTTTCCGGTACTCCCTGGCTTGATCGGCTCATGCGAGGTCTCCTTGCATCGTTTGGAGCGAAATGAACGTTTTGAAATCCGGAGCCACCTTCAGCATCTCGCCTTGCGTCTCGAAACGGGCGTAGAGGATGGCGAGCTTGTCGAGCGGTGCCGATTTCATCGGCTTGCCGGTGGTCTTGAGCTGTGCGATGCGGACATCGGATGATGGAATGGAATGTGAGAAGGAAAACGGCGTCGAGGGAGTGTCGGAGGTGATGGTGTGGCGCCCAAAAAACAGCGGCGGATTGAAGCGCGGATTGACAGAAAATTCCTCGCCCAGCAGCAGCGTTATGACGAGGTCGGCATAATCGATGCCGAGAGACTGATCGACAAGTGAGCCGTAAAGATCACCCGGGCAGCGCCGCATGCATTCGACGATCCAGACATCGTCGCCATTCGACAGGAACTGCGTATGGATGAGGCCGTCCTGCAGTCCGAGCAGCTTGACGACACGCGCCATAATGGCACGCGTCTTCGAACGGACAGTTTCGGAGAGCCGCGACGGATGATTCGATGAATCGACCTGGTATGGGTAGACTGTGCAATATTCGTCGACGAAGACGTCGAAGATGATTTCCTGGTCCTTGATGAAGGCGGAATGGCTGTGCAGGCTGCCTTCGACGAATTCCTCGATAACGATCTCCGCCGCGCGCGAGTTGCGCCGGGCGTCGGCGACGGCGTCGGTAAGTTCTGTCCTGTCGAAAACCTTCGTGACACCACGACCGCTGAAACTGTCGCTTGGCTTCACCAGCAGCGGGTAGCGCAGTGCGCCGGTCTCGACCGGCGAGTCGCCGTGCAGGCGCACCGAATGTGGGGCAGGGATATCGTACTGCTCGGTGAAGCTGCGGAACGCCTGCTTCGTGTGAATGATGGTCGCGGTTTCCATCGAATCGAAGCGCGGGAATCCGAGCTTTTCGGCGACGAAGGTGGTCGACATATAGGCAACGTCGTTGCCGGTCGGCACGATGAAATCGAAATCGCCGTTCTCGACGAGGGAGAGCAGCACGGTCGGATCGCTGTAGTCGATGAGATGCGACTGATCCGCATGCGCGTGGCAGGGCTCATCCGGCCGGTTTCCGCACACGGAAATATGCAGGCCGCGCCTTTTCAGGGCGAATAGAAGGGGAACTGCGCTGAAGTTGCTGCCGACCAGCAATGCTCTCTTGGTCATTCTCAAATCCCTCCCACATCCCCTGACGAGTCAGGGGCGTTGCGCATCAACCGCTGGAGCAGCAGATTGACAGCTCTCTTCCATCCGCTTCCGGTGTTCAGAGACGCGAAAACGGATGCGGTGATCAAATCATAGGCCGCGGGCGTTTCCCGAGGCTTGCTGAGCGAGGCGGTGGACTTCCCATCGCTTCGATCAGAGTTCAGCGCTACAGGATGACTTTCTGCAGAATGCGTTGGGGGCTTATGCCGAGGGCCTCAATTTGATCGTAAATTTCCGGTGCGCTTTGCACGGCGCCGATCATGATCGGCAGGTCATCCGACAGCGCCGAATGAGGAGCGCGCACTTCAATGCCGCCGAGCCTCTGGCCGATCATTTCGGGGCGCGGATCGATGAAATAAGCGATCTTGCTCGTTTTAAAGAACTGCGACTTGCGGCGAATGATCTGAGCCTGTCCGCCGATGCCCCAAACCACAACGCCCTCAGGATGGACCGGCTCGAATGCCGTTTCCAGCACCGAAGATTCCAGCTTGGATTTCAGCAATTCCAGGGTATCCGGCGTAACCGTCAAGATCCGCTGCCAGACGAGATCGTCGAGGAAAATGAGGCGCGCGCCGCGAACTCTCAGCAGATGGTGAAGCTCTACGATGGACACTAACTGGTCATCGGTCACGCGATCGGTTTTGAAATCGCAGCTGATTTGGAAGTTGCAATCGGTCAGGCCATTCTCGACGATCAGGTCGGCATATTGCCGGAGTTCGTCCGAGGAGCTGTTTTCCGGCAAGAGAATATATTTTATGACGACGTTGCGCGAAGAGCAGGCAGCATAGCGGCGGAGGTTTTCGAAGACCCGCGCGAAATGTTTGTACTTGCGGATCTCATTGAAATTATTGCTGTTTCCGGCGTCGATGCTGGTAACGATATGGGCTTGGTCCTTCCTGAGAAGGTCCGCAAGGGGCTCCGAATACATCGTCGCGTTGGTGATGACGCGCTGCTTAACATTGGAAATGCCCTCAGCCAGCTTGCTGAGAAGCTCGTCGAAGCGCGGCTCGACCGTTGGTTCGCCGCCGCCCCAGACGATATATTCCATGTTCTCGAGGGCCTTCGCATCCTTTAATGTGTCGATAAATGCACCCGCATCATAAGCGGGCTTCTTGCCGCCAAAATACGTCTCGCTGCAATAGGTGCAGCGCATGTTGCAAAGCGAGTGATGCTCGAAGGAAAGATACTTGACGCCCTGATTGAGCGGCCGGCCCCAATCCTCGAATTTCAAGAAGGGACAACCGCGGCATTCATCCGAGTTGTCTCGGTTGATCTCGAGGAACAGGGCATCCTTTGCCTGCTTGATATCGCTGTAGGTGAACTCGAAATCCTTGCCGTTACCGCCAAAAAGAACCACATCGCCTTTCAGCTCGCCTTCATAGGTGAAGCGCTTGCAGCAGGTGCGCACCTCGCCGGGCCCGAGCAGAATGGAATGATGAAGGTCGTAGCAGCTCCAGAGCTTCGGCGCGATCTCCGCGAAGGCTTTCAGCATATCCTCGGTCGTATCGCCTTTTTCCATGCCGTTCATAAAGGCATCGAAGGTGATCCGGTATTTGGTGCGGAAGCCGGATGGTTGAACCGGCAGGGGATAGGCGAGCTCGGCAAGCTTCATTGAGCGCACGACACGGCCGTGAAGCGTGGAGAGGATCTTGCCGGCATCCTCGAGCTTGACCACCTTGCCGGGCAGCAGCCTGAGCAGGCGAGACGCGGTCACGTTGATGATGCCTGTCAGGAAAGGATTTTTCAGGTCAGGCCACATCGGCGTGTCCGCCACGAGCGCATGCATGGCATCGAGCGCATCGAAGAAGCCGTCGACATGACGGGTGCTGAGCGAATTGACGATTGAGCCCTGTGTATCGAGTTTGCGGTAGATCTGCCTGTCGAGACTCTTGATCGAACGCGCGCGCATCAGCGCGTGAAACATGTAATCGACGTCCTCGTGAAGGCCGCCGCGGAACATAATGTTATTGTCGAGGAGGAAACGGCGGCGGAACAGATGGAAGATGACTGATCGATCAACGCGATCCTGAAGATAATCCGCCAGCCTGTCGGCGCCCTCGACTCGGGCGAGATCCTCGCGGATGCTGGCTTTCAGGCTATTGCCGGTTTCTGCGTCATAAAGGCTGGAGTTGAACGCGAGGATATCCGTGAGGTCTTCGACGGATGCCTGAAGCATCTCTAGAAAGTTGTTCTCCACGACGTCGTCGGCATCGACAAAGCAAATCCATTCGCCTTTTGCTCTGAGTACCCCTGCATTCCTTGCGATGCCGGGTCCGCCGTTGCTGTCGAGGCGCAGGACACTAACGTTATTGTGCCCACGAGCTATCTCTTCGGCTTTAGCGATTGTGTCGTCCGCCGAGCAATCGTCGACGACAATAATTTCAAATGCCGTCTTCCCCTGCTGATTTAAGAGGCTCCGCAGGCATCGCTCGATGACGTTTGATGCGTTGTAGGCGGGGACGATGACCGAAAAAGACGCCTGCACGATCTGCTCGCGTCCGCCGAAACCCGCCATTGTAGCATCCATCAACTGCATCATTTGAAACCCTCTGCCTGCATGGTCGCGCCATGTCGACCATCAATTAAATCGTGAGAATTGTGCGAAACGTGCGGGTACACCGAAGCTCCCTGGGAGCGAGTGGCCCAAACCGCTACGCGCTCCATCGCCCGGCATCATCAAGCAGCGCACTCAGGCGAGCGATCCTCGCATCGAGCTCCGGAAAGGCGGCGCGCCAGTACTGGTAGACATTGATCAGATTGCGATAGGAGACCGGCAAATCCTGCGGGCCGAGGAATCCGTTGGCGTGCGCATAGTTCAGAATGTCTTCGTAAAAGATGATGGCGTAGATGAAGATCGGGTTCGTGGTGTGGTTTGATTTGGAATTGGAATGCTGCCGGAAATAGGAAAGCGGGTGCGGATGGGCGACGAACGCGCCTTCCTTGGCGAGCTCCATCCAGCCTGAAAGATCAAGAAGGCCGCGGAAGACGCCGTTTTCGGGCCTGAAAAGCCGGAACTCGCCATTCTCGTCAAAGCAGTCCGCCTTACGCATCATCACGGTCGAATATTCGCCGATAAGGTTGAGGTGATGCATCGCTGTCAAGCGGATGAAATCCCGGCCTTCAATGATCTTCAAACCCTGAGCAACCTGGAAATGGTTGATTAGATTGATGAAGTTGTTCCTCTCGTCGATCACGTGCCGCGGTGAAAAGGCAAGTTTCGTCCCTCTGCCGCGCGTCGCCTCCAGCGCTTCGAGAAGAAACTGCACGCAGAAAGGGCTAAGCACGTCGTCATCGAACAGAAATTTGATGTATTCGCCCTCAGCGAGACCGGCGAGCCTCATGATATTGGTGTATTCGCCAGGGTGGGGATTGCGGCTATAAGTAATGAGGCTGGAATACCGTGAACAGATAGCCTCGATGGCGTCCGTCGGGCAATCGTCCGAGACGATGATTTCGACATCCGTATAGCTTTGCGCGATTGCGCTCTTCAGGGCGAGTTCAAAGAAGTCAGGCTTGTAGGCCGGTATACAGATCGACACGCGCGGCAAATGTTTCTCCCCTTGAAACGCTTCTCTCCAGCCTCAGCCGGCGAGAGCGGTGATCGCCTCGCCGAAGGACCGAAGCAGACCGCTTGCCATGACCATAGAACTCGGGCGTTACGCGAGGCTTGCGCAGAAGAGGCAGCAAAATCACGCCGCGGATCTCGCCCGATAGACAAATGATTGCTGGAGAAAGGTGGCACGCTCTCGGGCATTCGCAACTCTGCGTTCCGCGAGCATCGGGCCTGTGCGGTGGACGACTCTGCGCTTAGTTGCCCGCGGGAGGGAATTCCCTAACGCGAAAACTGAATGATCTCGCCGTTGTATTGCGTGCGCGTGGTCTCGCGGAAACCGAGTTTGGCTGCGACCCGCAGCGAGGCGTGGTTCTCGGGACTGATGATGCAGCTCATCGGCTTTCCCGGAAAATGCGCTTCCGCCCAGCCGATCAGAACGGTCAGCGCCTCTGTGGCATAACCGCGGCCGTGGGCTGCGGGCATCAGCGCCCAGCCGATCTCCATCGTTCCTTCGATCGACGGTTCCATATCGCGCCGGGCTTCGAGGAAACCAGCTTCGCCAATGAACCTGCCGCTTTCCCTTTCCACGATCGCCAGAAAGCCGAAGCCCATATGGTGCCACATGCCGGCCCAGCGCAACATGCGGTTCCAGCTCTGCTCGCGCGTCGACGGCGCGCCGGTAATGAAGCGAACGACGTTTTCGTCCGCCCATAGCGCCGCATGCGCCTCGAAATCGGCGAGGCGGTGAGGGCGAAGCGTCAGCCGCTCCGTTTCCAAGGTGGGTATGTCGATCACGATGAATCCTTGTGTAAGTCGTGTTCAGGCGCCGGGCTCGCCGTCCCAATAGTCGAGATCGCCTTCGGTCCTTCCGACATGGCGGAAGCGCCCGGTTTCTGTCGCGTCCCTGTTGGTCTTGGCAAGGAACTTTCCGGAATCGGGATATTCGACGATCTCAGTTTTCGCCATCGTCGAAATGCCGAGATAGACGAGCGTGGCTGTGCCGGTATTGATAAGCTGATGCGCCGTTTCCGGCCCGCCCGCAGGTGCGCCGAGCACGTCGCCCGCCCGGACCGGATGGCGCTCGCTGCCGAAACGGTATTCGCCGGTGCCTGCGATCACGTAGAACAGCTCGTCTTCGACGTGGTGATTGTGGAAGGGGCAGCTCGATTTGCCCGATGGCACCTCATTGTAGCTGATGCCGAGGTCCGCAAGACCGAGCAGCGCGCCGAACGAGACGTCGGCGCCTTCGTAGAACGCGCCCTGTTTCCAGTGGTCGAGCTTGAGATCAGCGATATTGATGACTGCTTTCGATTCCGCCGCCATGATGTCCTCCTGTTGCAGGAAGAGAAGCTATCATCTTGCCGGAAAATTCAATGGCGATCGCGCGCTGACCCGGGAAAATCCTCGGCATGGGCGGAGAGGAGAACGCCGCCCATGCTTCGAGCGCCGCGCTTCGGATGGATGCGCCGGACGCTCTGTTGTTGTCGTGACCTCAGCGGACGTAGAAGGTCACGCTTCCGTCCGCCGCCTGTTCGGCATTGACGATGTTGCGGACATCGACGCCCTCATTGTTCAGACGGTGGGCAAGCGATCTGTTGGCATCGATCGAGGCCTGGATGCCGCGTATGGCCTGGCCGGAGCGTTCCGGGGCCGAGCGCGGACCTGTCGTCTCGTCGTCGAGATTGTGCCAGTTGCGGACCTGCTCGACATTGAAGTCATTGCCCCGGAAGGTCCTGAGCGTCTGCTCTATGCCCTGCGCGGAGTTCATTCCGAAGCTCTCGGCCCGGCTGACGCCGGCAAATGCGAGGGAGGAGAGGGCTGCGGCGATGGTGATTGTGACAACGCGGTTCATGATTTAATCCTTTCATCTGCTTTGACGGTCGGCTGTCGTGCAGGGGATCGTCTGCGTCACGAGATGGAATTGGCGCTGCCGCTTTCGCGATTCAATGGGTTAAGTGACTGAAAACGCATTAAAAATTCTTCATGAAAACGGCCTTCGAATTGCCGTTTTCCGCGCTTCCGGAAAAGCGGATTTCGAGGGCGTGGCCGGCTCGGCAAGGATGGTGCGGTTATCCCTTTGTCGATATTTCCTCTTTCGCAGTTGCGGCACCGGCCGAAAGTGCTTGCCATTCCGATGAAGGCATGTTTTGACCGCGGGCTGTCGAGTGGAAAAAGTGCCGCCAACCGAAGGTAAACAATGTCGAGAGAGACCGCTCCCCATATTTTGATCGTCGAGGCCCGCTTCTATGACGACATGGCCGACGCACTGCTCGAAGGCGCGACCTTTGCCCTCGAGCAAGCCGGCGCCACCTATGAGGTCGTCACCGTTCCCGGCGCGTTGGAAATTCCGGCAGCGATTGCCATGGCGCTCGATGGGGACGACAATGGCGGCACGCATTATGACGGCTATGTCGCTCTCGGCATGGTCATTCGCGGCGAGACCTATCATTTCGATATCGTATCGAACGAATCCTCGCGCGCTCTGATGGATCTAGCGGTCAGCGAATCCCTTGCCATCGGCAACGGCATTCTGACCGTGGAAAATGGCGAACAGGCTTGGGCGCGCGCCCGCCGTTCGGACAAGGACAAGGGCGGGTTTGCCGCTCGTGCGGCGCTGACGATGATCGCGCTGAAGCAGAAACTGGGTGCATAACGAATGAACGACGACAAGACGGAACGGCCGGTCAAGACTGCGAACCAGCGGGGCGCTGCCCGCCTGGCGGCCGTTCAGGCGCTTTATCAGATGGATGTCGGTGGCACCGGCGTTCTGGAAATCGTCGCCGAATACGAGGCGCACCGCCTCGGCCAGGAACTCGACGGCGCGACCTATCTGAAGGCCGATGCCGCCTGGTTCCGCTCCATCGTCTCCGGCGTCGTGCGTGATCAGGTCCGTCTCGATCCGCTGATTGCTGCAGCGCTGCAGGATGATTGGGCGCTGTCGCGCCTCGATAGCACGGTGCGCGCCATCCTGCGTGCCGGCGTTTTCGAACTCCTCGATCGCAAAGACGTACCGGTGGCGGTCATCGTCACCGAATATGTCGAGATCGCTCGAGCCTTTTTCGATGACGACGAGCCGAAGCTCGTCAATGCCGTGCTCGACCGCATCGCCAAGCAGGTCCGCGGTGAGGCGAAGAAGTAACTCTTTATCCGCCGAACAATCTCCCTACGTCTTTCTTCGTACCGCAATGGTTTTCGGCCTTTGCGGGCTTGACGCCACGTGATCGACCACGCAATCTCCGCACCGCTTAGCTGTGCATTTCTGTGGAGAGGAAGGCGAGTCGGCGGCGTATCTGCCGGAGAAGGAGTGAGCTCCGGCCTATGGGAGGAAAGAGCGAAATGACCATTCTTTTGTGCGTAATCGCATGCGGTCTGCTCTCGGTGGTCTATGCCGCCTGGGCAACCCGGTCGGTGCTTGCCGCTGATCAGGGCAATAGCCGCATGCAGGAGATCGCGGGCTATATCCGCGAGGGCGCCCAAGCCTACCTGACACGTCAGTATAGAACCATTGCGCTTGTCGGCGTCGTTGTTTTCATCGCAGCCTGGCTGCTTCTCTCCGCCACCGCCGCCATCGGTTTCCTGATCGGCGCCGTACTGTCCGGTGCTGCCGGTTTCATCGGCATGCACGTCTCCGTCCGCGCCAACGTGCGCACCGCCCAGGCGGCGTCCGCCAGCCTTTCCGCCGGCCTCGACATCGCCTTCAAGTCTGGCGCGATCACCGGCATGCTGGTGGCGGGCCTCGCGCTGCTCGGTGTCTCCATCTATTATACGATATTGACCGTCGGGCTCGGACATGAGACCGGCTCGCGCGAAGTCATCGACGCGCTGGTGGCGCTCGGCTTCGGCGCCTCGCTGATCTCGATCTTCGCCCGTCTCGGCGGCGGCATCTTCACCAAAGGCGCCGATGTCGGCGGTGACCTCGTCGGCAAGGTGGAGGCCGGTATCCCCGAAGACGATCCGCGCAACCCGGCGACGATCGCCGATAATGTCGGCGACAATGTCGGCGACTGCGCCGGCATGGCCGCCGACCTTTTCGAGACCTATGCGGTCTCCGTTGTCGCCACCATGGTCCTCGCAGCGATCTTCTTTGCCGGCGCGCCGATCCTCCAGTCTGCGATGATCTATCCGCTGGCGATCTGCGGCGCCTGCATCATCACCTCGATCATCGGCACCTTCTTCGTCAAGCTCGGCTCGAACGGCTCGATCATGGGTGCGCTGTACAAGGGTCTCATCGTTACCGGCCTGCTGTCGATTGTCGGCCTCGGCGCCGCCACCTCGCTGACCGTCGGCTGGGGCTCGCTTGGCACGGTCGCCGGCGCCGACGTCACCGGTACGAACCTCTTCGTCTGCGGTCTCGTCGGCCTCGTCGTCACCGCCTTGATCGTAGTTATCACCGAATATTATACCGGCACCGGCAAACGCCCCGTCGTTTCGATCGCCCAGTCTTCGGTGACCGGTCACGGCACCAACGTCATCCAGGGTCTTGCGGTCTCGCTGGAATCGACCGCCCTGCCGGCCATCGTCATCGTCGGCGGCATTCTCGCCACCTATCAGCTCGGCGGCCTCTTCGGCACCGGCATCGCCGTCACCGCCATGCTCGGTCTTGCCGGCATGATCGTTGCGCTGGATGCTTTCGGCCCAGTTACCGACAATGCCGGCGGCATCGCCGAAATGTCGCATCTGCCGCCGGAAGTGCGCAAGTCGACTGACGCGCTCGACGCCGTCGGCAACACCACCAAAGCGGTCACCAAGGGTTACGCGATCGGTTCTGCCGGTCTCGGCGCGCTGGTGCTCTTTGCCGCCTACGCCAACGACCTGCAATATTTTGCGGCCCACGGCGACCAATATCCCTACTTCGCCAATATCGGCACGATCTCCTTCGAGTTGTCGAACCCTTACGTCGTCGCGGGCCTGCTTTTCGGCGGCCTGATTCCCTATCTATTCGGCGGCATCGCCATGACAGCCGTCGGCCGCGCCGCCGGTTCGATCGTCGAGGAGGTTCGCCGGCAGTTCAAGATGAAGCCCGGTATCATGCAGGGCACGGAAAAGCCGGATTACGGCAAGGCCGTCGACCTGCTGACCAAGGCCGCCATCCGCGAGATGATCGTACCTTCGCTGCTGCCGGTGCTTGCCCCCATCGTCGTCTATTTCGGCGTGCTTCTGATCTCCGGCTCCAAGGCCTCGGCCTTTGCCGCCCTCGGCGCATCGCTGCTCGGCGTCATCATCAACGGCCTCTTCGTCGCCATCTCGATGACCTCGGGCGGGGGCGCCTGGGACAATGCCAAGAAGAGCTTCGAGGATGGTTTCGTCGACAAGGACGGCGTGCGTCACATGAAGGGCTCGGATGCGCACAAGGCCTCCGTCACCGGTGATACCGTCGGCGATCCCTACAAAGATACCGCCGGCCCCGCCGTCAACCCGGCGATCAAGATCACCAACATCGTCGCGCTGCTGTTGCTCGCCGTTCTCGCGGGTTGATGCAGATCGCAAAAGCGCCGCGGGCCGCCGCGGCGCCAAAATGCGCCCATTGAAAACCCGCCGGATCGCTCCGGCGGGTTTTTCGTTGAAGGCATGTCCGATCAGCGCAGGCTGCTCGGATTCTGCGGTGTGCCGCCGGCGCCGCCGCCGAACAGGCTTCGGGCAGCACTTGCTGCGCTGCCGCCGGAGAGCATCTGCTGCAGGAAGGTGAGTTCCTTGCCGCCGGTCGGCGTGACCCGCGCGATGGTATCGAAGACCTTGCCGTCCTGGAGTGTGTAGTTGGCGCGGCGGGTGACGACGCCGTCCTTGTCGAAATAGATGGCCAGAACGGTCTGGTCGACGACCTTCAGCTTCTGGAAGGCGACGGCGCGCGTGCGCCGCTGCGAAATATAATAGAAGACCTCGCCGTCGAAGGTCGCCGTCGTCGATGGCGTGCCGAGCGAAAGCAGGACCTGTTCGCGGCTGGAACCTTCCGGAACGAGATTGAGCGACTGCTGATCGACGACATAGCCGCCGTTGAGCACGGTGCCGGTCTGGCAGCCTGAAAGAGCTGATGTGGAGGCGATTATGAAGGCAATGGCCGCGCTGCTGAAGAGTTTCATGTCAGCCTTGAAATACCGTTTCTTCAACGACATCTACTCCCTTGGGTGTCGATAGCAGCCATTTTGGGCCTTGCACGCTTTCCTCCTGCAAAACCATTGTGGCCATTCCGGGTCGAGTTTCCCGAATTCGCTTCGAAGGCGTCGTCCCGAAGCTGGCCACGAACGGCATTGCAATTCGCGCCTGCTTCGGTAAACCAGCTTTCGAAATCATGCAACAAGGCCGGACGCCAGCCGGCGTGAAGAATGAGGCATTTCCGGAAAAAACAATGATCTTCGGGCTCTTCCGCAAGAAAAACAACAATCAGGTGATCGTCGACAGGCAATATGCGGCGCTGACCGCAGCCGCGCGCATGCCCGATCTCTATGAGCGGCTCAATGTACCGGATACGGTCATGGGCCGCTTCGAAATGCTGTCGATCGTGATGATTCTGTTTTTTCGCCGCACGCGCGCCTCGGCCGTCAGCGGCCAGGAGATTGCCCAGGAGATCGTCGATGCCTTCTTTCAGGACATCGACTATTCGATCCGCGAGCTCGGCATCGGCGACAACAGCGTGCCGAAACGCATGAAGAAGCTCGCCGGCATGTTCTACGGCCGGCTCGAAACCTATTCGAAGGCGATGGACGCCGGTGATGCCGAAGCGCTGGCTCTTGCATTAGCGCGCAATATCTACCCGGAAACCGAGACACCGGCCGATATGTCCGGCCTGTGCAGCTGGATGATGGCCGCAGAATCTCATCTGTCCGCCGTTCCGGAAGATCTGATCGCCAGCGGTTCGGCAACGCTGCCGCCGGTCGCCTGAATGAGGAAACGATGAAGAACGATCGGGACGATGTTCCCTTCTCCTATCACGTCAAGGTCGGCCACATCTCGGCCAATCCCGTCGAGGTTCATATCGAGGCCGATGCCAGCGAGTTGAAGGCGCTTGCCGAGGCCTGGAGCGTCGTCTCCGTCGACGATCTCAGCGCCGATCTGCAGATCGCCCGCTGGAAGCGCGACGGCGTGCGTGTCAAGGGCCGCGTACAGGCGAAGATCGTCCAGTCCTGCGTCGTGACGCTGGAACCGGTCGAAGCCGTGATCGACGAAAGTTTCGAGCAGATCTTCGTGCCTGAGGGTTCCAAGCTTGCCCGCCAGCCCGGCAACGACGCTGGCGAGATGCTGCTCGATCCCGATGGTCCCGATCTGCCCGAGACCTTTGTCGGCGACACGATCGATGCCGGCGAGGTGGTTACCGAATTCGCCGCGCTCGCGATCGATCCCTATCCCCGCAAGGAGGGTGTCGAGTTCAAGGGCCATATCGAGGATAGCGGCGAAAACGACAAAAAGCCCTCCGCTTTCGCGGTCCTCAAGGACTGGAAAAAGGACTGAAGCACCTCTGGCATTTGACATAATTCAGTTGTATGCGACGCCAAAACCGGTATTTTGGCCGAAATTTCGCCCCTCGGCGAAAAGAAGGATCAGGGACGCGTGATCAGAATATCTCTCGACCTCATGGGTGGCGACTTTGGTCCCCAGGTTGTCATCCCCGGCGCCGCCAAGGCGCTGGACCGGCATCCGGATATTTCCTTCGTTTTCTACGGTCTTAAGGAACAGTGCGATCCCTTTCTCGCCAAGTTCCCGAAACTCAAGGAAAAATCGGTCTTTCACGACTGTGAGCTTGCTGTCAGCATGGAAGAGAAGCCGAGCCAGGCGCTGCGCCGCGGCCGCTATGTCTCCACCATGTGGCGCTCGATCGAGGCGGTGAAGACGGGCGATGCCGATGTCGCCGTCTCGGCCGGCAACACCGGCGCGCTGATGGCGATGGCGAAATTCTGTCTTCGCACGATGGCCAACATCGAGCGCCCGGCGATCGCGGCGATCTGGCCGACGATGAAGGGCGAGAGCATCGTGCTCGATGTCGGTGCGACGATCGGCGCCGATGCACAGCAACTGATGGATTTTGCGCTGATGGGCGGCGCCATGGCGCGCGCGCTTTTCGAGATAGAACGCCCGACGATCGGCCTTCTGAACGTTGGTGTCGAAGAGGTGAAAGGCCAGGAAGAGGTCAAGGAGGCCGGCCGGCTGTTGCGTGAGGCGAATATCGATTCGCTCGAATATTCCGGTTTCGTCGAGGGTAACGACCTCGGCAAGGGCACGGTCGACGTCGTCGTCACCGAAGGCTTCTCCGGCAATATCGCGCTCAAGACCGCTGAAGGCACCGCCAAGCAGATCGCCGAATATCTGCGTGCCGCCATGTCGCGCACACTGCTCGCCCGGATCGGCTATCTATTCGCCAAGAGCGCCTTCGATATGCTCCGTGAGAAGCTCGACCCGAGCAAGGTCAATGGCGGCGTGTTTCTCGGGCTGAACGGCATCGTCATCAAGAGCCATGGCGGGGCCAATGCCGAAGGCATCGCTGCTGCCATTGAGGTCGGCTACGACATGGCTAAGAACGGCCTCAATCAGAAAATAGAAAACGATCTTAAGAAATATCATGCCAAGCGGCTGCCTCCCATAGGCCCGGAAGCGGCATGAGCTATGGGGTTCAATCGAACATGATCCGTTCAGTGGTTCGCGGATTCGGAGCCGCACTTCCGAAGCGCGTGATGACCAATCGTGATATGGAGGCCATCGTCGATACGTCGGACGAATGGATCGTCCAGCGCACCGGCATCCGCCAGCGTTACGTGGCCGGCGACGACGAGACGACGGCCTCGCTCGGCGAAGCCGCCGCGCGTGCGGCGCTTGCCAATGGCGGCCTGACGCCCGCCGATATCGATCTTATCATCTGTGCCACCTCGACGCCGGACAACACCTTTCCGGCAACCTCGGTCAACATCCAGAACCGTCTCGGCATGAGCCACGGTTTTGCCTTCGACGTCCAGGCCGTCTGCACCGGCTTCGTCTATGCGGTCACGACCGCCGACGCCTATATTCGCGGCGGCCTTGCAAAGCGCGTTCTCGTCATCGGTGCCGAGACTTTTTCGCGCATTCTCGACTGGAACGACCGCACCACCTGTGTGCTTTTCGGCGATGGCGCCGGCGCGATCGTGCTCGAGGCGGCAGAAGGTGAGGGCACGTCTGCCGATCGCGGCGTGCTGACCGCGCATCTGCGCTCCGACGGTTCGCACAAGGACAAGCTTTATGTCGATGGCGGACCGTCGACGACGGGCAGCGTCGGCAAGCTGCGAATGGAAGGCCGCGAAGTCTTCAAATATGCTGTAGGCATGATCACCGACGTCATTCAGGCCGCTTTCGATTCGACCGGAACAACTGCCGAAGACCTCGACTGGCTGGTGCCGCACCAGGCCAATCGACGCATCATTGACGGTTCGGCGAAGAAGCTGAACATCGATGCGGGCAAGGTCGTCGTCACCGTCGACCTGCATGGCAATACCTCGGCCGCCTCGATCCCGCTCGCGCTTGCGACAGCCGCCGGCGACGGCCGCATTAAGAAGGGCGACCTCGTGATGCTCGAAGCGATGGGTGGCGGCTTCACCTGGGGCGCTGTTTTGCTGCGCTGGTAAGCGCGAATCCTAAAAAACTGGCGGCGAACAAGAGCTTGACCGTGAGGCGCAAGACAAATACTCTTCGTTCGCTTTCAAAAAATATTTTGTAATGGGCGGGGAACCATGACCGGAAAAACAGTGACGCGAGCAGACCTGGCGGAATCCGTTTTCCGCAAGGTTGGTCTTTCCCGGACCGAATCCGCTGAACTTGTGGAAACTGTCATCGACGAAATCTGCAACGCCATTGTGCGTGGTGAAACCGTCAAGCTTTCCTCCTTCGCCACCTTCCAGGTTCGCGATAAGAACGAGCGGATCGGCCGCAATCCGAAGACCGGCGAGGAGGTTCCGATCTCTCCGCGCCGGGTGATGACCTTCAAGGCTTCGAACGTGCTGAAGACGCGCATCCTTAAGGCGCATGTCTCCCGCAAGATCAAGCTGAAGCCGCAGAATCCGGCTCTCTGAGATCGGACTTCCTCCTCTCGGAGCGGTGTTTTTTCTCGCTCTGGCCGATCCCCTGTGCGCAACGTCGAGACATGACTTGAATTGTCGACGCCAAACCTTTGAAATATGGTGAGTCGCCGTTGGATTGAGCCTGCGAGGTTGCGTAGCATATGACGTTGGACAAGAGCCCCGATGCCTTTCGCACCATCAGCGAAGTCGCAGACGATCTTGATCTGCCGCAGCATGTGCTGCGCTTTTGGGAGACACGGTTTCCCCAGATAAAGCCGATGAAGCGCGGCGGCGGCCGTCGTTACTATCGGCCCGAGGACGTCGACCTCCTCAAGGGCATCCGGCATTTGCTCTATGATCACGGCTATACGATCAAGGGCGTGCAGAAGCTTCTGAAGACCAACGGCAACAAGTTCGTCATCTCGGTCGGCCACGGCGATCTCGCCAGTGTCGAGGCGCTTGCCTCGGGTGCGCAGGAGGCGGGCGCCGGGGAACCACGTGTCGGCATGGCCGAGGAGGACCAGATTGTCGGCCGGGCCAAGCCGCCGATCACCCGCCGGTTCTTCAATTTCGTCGCCGGCGACGACGAGCAGCCGGAAGTCTCGATCGGCAAATCGAGCGTCGGCAAGGAAGACAGGGCGCTGCTCCAGGAGGCGCTCTACGACCTTCTGGAATGCAAGCGTCTGCTCGATCAGGTTCGCTGATTACGTTCCGCAAAGCTGCTTCATCGCCTGTTCGAGCTCGCTGAGCTGGAACGGCTTTCGCAGCACCGGGAGCGCGCTGGGGCTGCTGCCTTCCGGGGCGCTGCCATATCCCGTTGCGTAGAGATAGGGCTTGCCGCGTTCGTCAAGCAGCTTTGCGACCGGCAGCGAGCTCCGGCCTGCGAGGGAAACATCGAGGATTGCAGCATCGAATTCTGCGTCCCTGGCCGTTGCGAGCGCCCGTTCCAGATCCGGCGCGCTCGCACAAACCCGATAGCCAAGATCGCTCAGCATGTCCTCGAGCAACATGGCGATCAGCGCATCGTCCTCGACGATGAATATGTCTTTCATGATCCCGTCCCCCATTCCCCTGCCGGGCACGAAGATTTATGTGGACCGCTCGCGAAGCTCGTCAAGACGCCACGCGCAGTGGTGGAAAACTTGTCGCACAAAACAGTGCAGCCGTTTTGAGACGCCGATGTGTGTAAACATAAAAATCCAAGGTGCGGCAAGCGAATCTGAAAGATCGCGTCGCGCTTTGGAAACAGCATATTGCCCGGCGAAATTCGATGTGCAAAACCTGGGATGCCGTTTCCGCGACGGCCGAGAAGGGGTGTAGAATGGATTTGTTGAGTGCCACGGATTGGCTGCGTCACAGGCCGGGCTATACCTATCCGCTGGCCGTTGCCTTCGTCGGTCTGACCTTTCTTCTAAGACTTGCCGCCAGTGATTATCTCTCCGGGTTTCCTTTCCTGAGCTTCCTTCCGGCGATCTTGCTTGCAAGTTTCATCGGCGGCGCCGGGCCGGGCTTCGTAGCGGCCATGCTCGCCGGTTTCCTCGTCCAGCAGTTTTTCGTCGAGCCGCACGATGCCTTCTGGCCGGTGAGCGCCGGTCAATGGATCGGCCTTGCGACCTTTCTCATCAATGCCGTGATCATCATCGGACTGATGGAGACGATTATTGTCGCCCAGGGCAGGCAGAGTCGACTCCGCAGCGAACTCAACAGCTTCAACGCGCGCCTTGAGGAAACGGTGGTGCAGCGCACTGCCGAACTCAGGCATGAGATGGAAGAGAACGCCGCCGCCCAGGCGCAGGTGCGCCAGTTGCAGAAGATGGAGACGATCGGTCAGCTCACTGGCGGCGTCGCCCATGATTTCAACAATATGTTGGCGATCATCATCGGCAATCTCGATCTCGCCCAGCGGCGGATGACCGGACACGAGGATCCGCGCCTGCTGAACTCCCTTCAGAACGCCAGAGACGGCGCCCAGCGAGCCGCGGTATTGACCGCACGTCTTCTCGCCTTCTCACGTCAGCAGCCGCTGGCCCCGGAGGTGATCGACGTCAACAAGCTGGTCGGCGGCATGTCGGAGTTGCTACGGCGCACGCTCGGCGAACATATCCGAATCGAGACCGTACTTGCCGGTGGCCTCTGGCCGACTTTCGCCGATCTCAGCCAACTCGAAAACGCCATGCTGAACCTTGCCGTCAATGCGCGCGACGCCATGCCCGGCGGCGGTCATCTGACGATCGAGACCGCCAATACCGAGCTTGACGAGCGATATTCGCGCATGCATTCGGAGGTCGAGGCGGGCCAGTATGTAATGATCAGCATCACTGACACCGGCATCGGCATGTCGGCCGATGTAATCGACCGAGCCTTCGACCCGTTTTACACCACCAAAGGACCCGGCAAGGGAACCGGTCTCGGGCTGAGCCAAGTCTACGGCTACATCAAACAGAGCGGCGGCCACATCAAGATCTATTCGGAGATCGACCGGGGAACGACGGTGAAGATCTATCTGCCGCGTCATGTCGGCAAGGCGGATGCTCGCTTGGCCGCCGTCGGCGCCCAGCCGATTCCTCAGGGAAGCGTTAACGATACTATCCTGGTGGTGGAGGACGATGAACATGTCCGCACCATGACCGCCGAAAGCCTCCACGAACTCGGTTACAGCGTGTTGCAGGCGGCAAGCGGCGTGGAGGCGCTTCTCCTTTTGGAGGAGAACCCCGACGTCGATCTGATCTTCACCGACATTGTGATGCCGCAGATGAGCGGACGTCAGCTTGCTGATGCCGTTCAAGAAAAATGGCCGGCGATCCGAATTCTTTACACCACGGGTTACACGCGCAACGCCATCGTACACAATGGCGTGCTCGACCACGGCGTCTCGCTGCTCGCCAAGCCATTCAGCCTGGAGCAACTCGCCCACAAGATCCGTGAACTCTTGAACGTGCCGGTGAGCGCGGCAGATGAGGGGACGTGAAGTCGTGCAGGACTATGCGTCTCCAGCCCCAATCCCTTATTCGAGAACCTGGATCACGCGGTGCGTCTTCGGCTCGACGATCACGCGCCGCTCGTTGACGACGGTGTAGGCATAGCCGTCGACATTGGGCACGGTATGGACTTCAATTGTATCCGGCAGCGTCGCGCCGACCGTGATTTCGCCGTCATAGACGACGGATGGCGTGTTTTGCTCCATGACATAGGTGCGCACCTCGCCGGGCAGGACGACGGAACCAGTTGGTGCGGGATCGGTGACAACCACCGTGCTCTGTGCAAAGGCGGCCGAGCAGATGGTCAGCATGGCGACCGTAGCCAGCGTGATCTTGCGCATGGGATGTTCTCCTTTTTGAACTCTGAACATCAAGGCAACGCCGGCCATACCGCATAGTTCCGCTGCTACCGCCTTGATGTCGTGGCAGAGGTCGGCGCGCCGATTGTTTGTTGCTAAACCGGTTTATGCACCATACGGTTGATCTGTCCGAATCACGTTCAACGCGAGTCGTCTGGTGGCACCAGGGTCGGGCTCTTTACTCTTCGTTAACCATGTCGGCGATTTATGTCAGGTGAACGGCCGGGTGGCCGTTGATTCGACGGTCCGTCGCGTTTCGGTCTGCGAATGGATATCTGGAAAGACGATTACGGCGGCTCGCGCATGCGCTTAGGGAAGACGATATCGCTGCTGGCGGTGGCGGGTCTGATGGCCGGCTGCACGTCAACAGGCGGTGTGCGACAGCCTTCCGGACCGGAGACCGTGGCGCCTGAAAAGGCGCTGGTCCTGCCGCCGCCGGGCGGGCCGTCGATTGTCAACGTCGTCGAGCGCAAGCGCGGCAATGGCGTCGAGCAGACGATCTCGCTGTTCACCTCATCTTCCGTACCCGGCCAGAATTTTCTGAAAGCCGAGTTCTTCGGCGCTTCCGGGGCCAATCCGGGAATGGGCAATGCCAGCTTCAGCATGATCAACGAGAGCGGCATTGCTCGCGAGGTGGCCCGTTCGGCTCCCGGCGTGCCGATGGCGACATCGGCGACCTTCCTGCAGAACGCCTATGGCCCCTTCGGCTATGCTTCCGGCCGCAGCCGCGTCGGCGATACCTGCATCTATGCCTGGCAGCAGATCCGCTCGAGCGCGGCCGCCAATACCCAGGCCCGCAATTTCGGCATGATCCAGCTGCGCCTGCGCCTGTGCGATGCCCGCGCCACCGAGCGCCAGCTGCTCGGCATCGTCTACGGCTATACCATCACCGGCACCTTCGACGGCCCGACCTGGAATCCGTACGGTAACCCGCCCCCAGCCAGCGCGGCGCTCGGTCGTACCGGTGAACCGATCTATCCCGATGAGAGCGGATATCGCGCCAGCCCGATGCCGATCGGCTATGAGCCGGCGCCTGCCGTAGTCCGCCTGCCGCGGACAGCTCCGGTTCGCAGCGCCCCAAGCCAGCAACCGGCGCAGGACGCCGCACCCTTGCCGACGCCGATCGGCCCGCGAGTGCCGCTGCCGAGCGAGGCGCCACAGACGAGTGCTGCGCCGGATCCGGCCGCCGCGCCGCTGGAACAATCGGCAAGAGCGATCGGCGTCACGGTGCCCTCGCCGGACTGCATAGGCGACGCGGCTATGAGGGCCGTCTGCCGGAGATAGAGTATGCCCCGGGGTAACAGACGGTGCCCCGGCGCAATTTCGAAGGAACGTCGATGCGCAAAGCCCGCAGTGTCTTCATATGGGCCGTTGTTTCGCTCTGCATGATCGTGCTGATCACTCTGCCGGTTAATCTGCAGACCCAGCTCATCACCAGCATTGCGGTCGTCACGGTGATGGCGCTCATTAAGATTCTGAAGGGCGAGGGGACATGGCGCCTGGTGGCGCTTGCCTTCGGAACGTCGATCGTGCTGCGCTACGTCTATTGGCGCACCACCAACACCCTGCCGCCGCTGAACCAGCCTGAGAATTTCATTCCCGGCTTGCTGCTCTATCTTGCCGAAATGTACAGCGTCGCGATGCTGGCGCTCAGCCTTTTCATCGTCGCGACACCGCTTCCGTCGCGCCCATCGCGAGCCGCCAATCCCGGGCGTTTGCCCCATGTCGATGTGTTCGTGCCTTCCTATAACGAGGATGCCGGCCTTCTCGGAAACACGCTGGCTGCCGCCAAGGCGATGGACTATCCGGCCGACAAGCTGCATGTCTGGCTGCTCGACGACGGCGGCACCCTGCAGAAGCGCAATTCCGGCAAGTTGCTTGAGGCTCAGGCGGCGGCGGCCCGCCATGTCGAGCTGAAGCAGCTCTGCCAGGATCTCGACGTCACTTATCTCACGCGCGACCGCAACGAGCATGCCAAGGCCGGCAATCTCAACAACGGCATGAAACATTCGACCGGCGAACTCATCGCCGTCTTCGACGCGGACCACGCGCCGGCTCGCGATTTCCTGCTCGAGACAGTCGGCTACTTCGAAGACGACCCGAAGCTCTTTCTCGTCCAGACCCCGCATTTCTTCATTAATCCTGATCCGCTCGAACGCAATCTGCGCACTTTCGAAAAAATGCCGAGCGAGAATGAGATGTTCTACGGCATCATCCAGCGCGGCCTCGATAAATGGAATGCCGCCTTTTTCTGCGGCTCGGCTGCAGTCTTGAGCCGCAAGGCGCTCGAATCCCAGAACGGCTTTTCCGGTATCAGCATTACCGAGGATTGCGAGACGGCGCTGGCTCTCCATGGCAGCGGCTGGAACAGCCTCTATGTCGACAAGCCGCTGATCGCCGGGCTGCAACCGGCCACCTTCGCAAGCTTCATCGGCCAGCGCAGCCGCTGGGCGCAGGGCATGATGCAGATCCTGCGCTTCCGCTTCCCGCTTCTGAAGCGCGGCCTGTCGATCCCGCAGCGCCTGTGCTACATGTCATCCACGCTTTTCTGGCTCTTCCCGTTCCCACGTACGATCTTCCTGTTTGCGCCGCTCTTCTACCTGTTCTTCGACCTGGAAATCTTCACGGCCTCCGGCGGCGAATTCCTTGCTTATACGCTTGCCTATATGCTCGTGAATTTGATGATGCAGAACTACCTCTACGGATCCTTCCGCTGGCCCTGGATTTCCGAACTTTACGAATATGTCCAGACCGTGCATCTGCTGCCGGCCGTCGTCTCGGTCATGCTCAATCCGCGGAAGCCGACCTTCAAGGTTACCGCCAAGGATGAATCGATCGCCGTCAGCCGCCTGTCTGAGATCAGCCGTCCCTTCTTCGTGATCTTTGCGGTGCAGATCATTGCGCTCGTCATCACCTTCTACAGGATTTATGCCGAGCCCTATAAGGCCGACGTCACGCTTGTCGTCGGCGGGTGGAACATCATCAACCTGATCATGGCCGGCTGCGCGCTCGGCGTCGTGTCGGAACGTGGCGAGCGCGCTTTGTCCCGCCGCGTCCGCGTCAACCGGCGCTGCGAGTTTTGCGCCAACGGCAAGTGGTATGCGGCCTCGATTGAGGATGTCTCCGTCCACGGCGCAAGGCTGCATATCTTCAACAAGCATCTCGATGAGTTGCTCGTCGGCGCCCCCGGCGAGATGCGCTTCCGGCCCTATAGCGGCGCAGATCTGGAAACCCTGCCGCTGATCGTCCGCAACATCGAGCCATCAGGCGATATCAGCAATGTCGGCTGCCAATACGTGCCGAAAAGCGCGCTTGATCATCGCCTGATCGCCGATCTGATGTTTGCCAATTCCGATCAGTGGACCCAGTTCCAGGAATCGCGCCGCCGCAATCCGGGCCTCATCCGCGGCACCATCTGGTTTCTTGGCCTGTCGCTCTATCAGACCAGCCGCGGCCTGGTTTACCTCTTCCGCAGCATGCGGCCGGAGCGGGAGGCGCAGCAGCGGGCGGCAAAGGTCAATGCCGGATGAGAAAGATCGTCGCCGCCGCGCTTCTCCTGTTGCATGCCCCCGCTGTCACCCAGGCGCAGACGGCGCCATTCGACATGTCCGGCGAGCGGCCGCCCGACGCGTCCACCGCCCCGAGATTGACGCCGCCCGTTCCGCCCGCAGCGACGGCGCCGGTACCTGTCATGCCACCCATTTCCGTAACGCCCGCGCCCGCTCCTGCGCCGATCACTGTTGTGCCGCAGCCGGCAGCGCCGGCGCCTCAGTCTGGCGCGGCGGCGAATGCCGCTTCGCAGCCGCGCCACCGCGATAGCAGGCGTTATCTCGTGCCATTTTCGAAATTCAGTCTCAGCGGCGAATATGACCGCCGGTCATGGTCTGTCTATCTGACTCCCGAGCAGGCGGCCGCCAAGGCAAGTTTCACCTTCGCCTATCAGAATTCGATCGTCGTCGCGCCGGAAGCCTCCGCGCTGACCGTCTATCTCAACAATCGTCCGATCGGTCAGCAGCGGGTCAGCTCGGCGGACGGCTCATCCGCCGTCACTTTCGAAGTTCCCCCCGGCCTGTTGCAGCCGGGCGCCAATCTTGTGACCTTCCAGGCAGAGCAGCGCCATCGCACCGACTGCAGCATCCAGTCCACCTATGAATTATGGTCGAATATCGATCCGGCCGGAACCTATCTGAGCTTTGCCGGCGGGAATGCCGCGGAGCTTTCGAGTGCCGACGCGATCCGCGCCATCGGCGTCGATGGCGCCGGCAGCACGGAGTTCGATATCGTCGTCCCGGCGCTGGAGCAGCCGGGGACGACCAAGCCGTTGTTGCGGCTGGCACAGGGTCTGTCGGTGCTGAGCAGCATGCCGAACCAGATATTCGCCTTCAGCACCGCCTCGCTTCCGGCCGCCGGTCCTGGCAAGCTCGGTGTGCTCGTCGGGACCGCCGCGGAACTGCGGCCGTTCTTTCCCGACCTGCCGCCCGGGGCCGAAAGCGCACCGCTCGCGGCTTTCGTGACCGACCCGCGCAACGGCTCGCCGCTGCTTCTGATCAGCGGCCCCTCCTGGCAAGCCGTCTCCTCGGCGATCGATACGATCGTTTCGCCGACTGACAGGTCCGCGGATGTCCGCCGCGATGCGCTGACCACCGAGCGCTGGAGCGCGCCGAATGCGCCGCTGGTCTTTTCCGACACCAGCATTGCCCTCTCGCAACTCGGCGTGAAGACCACGGAATTTTCCGGCCGGCGGTTCCGCACCAGCTTCAATGTCGCCGTGCCGGCCGATTTTTATGCCAACGCCTATGGCGAGGCGAAGGTGCTGCTCGATGCCGCCTATACCGATAACGTGCTGCCCGGCAGCCATATCGATATTTACGTCAACGACAACATCGCCTCCACCGTGCCGCTTACTTCGACCACCGGCGGCATTCTCCGTCATCTGCCGATCCGCGTGACGATGCGCCACTTCAAACCCGGCCTCAATACGATTGGGATCGAGACGATCCTGATGACGAAGGACGATGCCGCTTGCGCTCCAGGTGCTACCGCCGGCGCCAATCCCCGATTTGCCCTGTTCGATACCTCCGAAGTGCACATTCCGGATTTTGCCCGCGTCGGGCAGCGTCCGAACCTGGCCGCCATTTCCGGCACGGCCTATCCCTATGGCCGGGCGACGGAACCGACGCCGCTGTTCATCGATCGCGTCGATGCCGATACGCTTTCGGCCGCGGCTACGCTGCTCGGTCAGATGGCGGTGATGGCCGGCCATCCGATCGCCGTCGAAACCGTGGCGTCACCGAATACAATCGGCGATCGGGACGCCATCTTCATCGGCTCGATTTCGCAGATGCCGGCAACCGCGCTGACGCAAGCCAACATCTCGACGGCGAGCCAAGCCTCGTGGCGTCCGGTGGCCGACACGCAGCCAGGCGTCGTCGATACCGGCACGGCCTTCGAGGAGTGGAATTCCAAGGTGAGCGGCGGTATCTTGCGCAGCCGCATCACTGCCTTCCGTGAATGGCTGGGGCGCAATTTCGACATCACCCGCAGTTCGCTGCAGTTCATCCCCGGGGCCGAGACGGTCTTCACCCCCTCCAACGCCGACACGCTCGTGGTTGCGCAAGGCTCCAGCCCCCTGGGAGAGGGTTCGTGGACCGTGGTGGCGGCACCCTCGGCAAAGGATCTGCGCGAAGGGCTCGAAGTGCTGACCGGTCAGTTGAACTGGCCGCAGATATCAGGCCATATCACCACCTATTCGAGCAAGACGGGCAAGATCGATGCGGTGCCCGTCACCCGCTTCGATTTCGTCCCATCCACGCCGTGGTCGATCGCCAATTACCGCTTGATCGCCGCCAATTGGTTGTCGACGAATATCCTCTCCTATGCTTCGCTGCTCGTCGTCTTCGTGCTGCTGATCGGCGTCGCTACCTCGCGCATGCTCAAAACGCTGGGCCGGTCCAAATGAGGTGGTGGCGCGTGCTTCTGCTTGCGGCGACGGCTGCATTCGCCCCTGCAAGCCCGTCCGCCGCCGCGCAGCCGGCGATGATCAATGCCGATGCGTGGTCCGCCTACAAGGCGAAATTTCTCGATGCGACCGGCCGGATCATCGATAACGGCAACGGCAATATCAGCCATAGCGAAGGGCAGGGCTATGGCATGCTGCTCGCTTATCTCTCGGCGAGCCCCGCGGATTTCGAGCAGATCTGGTATTTTACCCGCACCGAGCTGCTGTTGCGCGACGATGGCTTGGCCGTCTGGAAATGGGATCCCAACGTCAAGCCGCACGTGTCCGACACCAATAATGCCACGGATGGCGACATACTGATCGCCTATGCCCTGGCGCTTGCCGGCACCGCATGGAAGCGCAACGACTATATCCTCGCCGCCTCCCGCATGGCGCAGGCGCTGCTTGCGAAAGCCGTCGTCCGCTCGGCGGGCCGGACGCTGCTGATGCCGGGCAGCGAAGGTTTTGGCGCTGCCGATCGTGACGACGGCCCTGTCGTCAATCCTTCCTATTGGATTTACGAGGCAATGCCCGTCATGGCAGCGCTTGCTCCCTCCGATGCCTGGAAAAAGCTGTCGGACGACGGCGTGGCGCTGTTGAAGACGATGCAGTTCGGTCCGCGCAAGCTTCCTGCCGAATGGGTCAGTCTCAGCGGTCCGCCTCGGCCAGCAGAGGGTTTCGACGCCGAATTTGCCTACAATGCCCTTCGCATTCCGCTTTATCTCGCGCGCGGCGGCATCACAGACAAGGCGCTGTTGAACCACCTGAAAATGGGGATGTCGCAGAATGGCATTCCGGCCACGATCGATCTGACCACCGGCCGGCCGAAGACCGTGTTGCCGGACCCGGGTTATAGAATTGTTAACGATGTTGTGGCCTGTGTAATCGACGGGACGAGGCTGCCGCTCTCGGCTCTGCAATTCGCACCCACGCTCTATTATCCGTCCACGCTTCAACTGCTGGGGCTGGCCTATATCGGGGAGAAGCATCCGGAGTGTCTGTGAAAGCTTCTCTCGTGGCGATGTCAGCGGCAGTCGTGGTGGCGACCCTCGTCACCGGATTGAAGGATCGTGCGGCCCTGCAGCAAAAGCTCAGCCTTGGCTCCGCAGACAGGCCGGCGCCGGAACTGTTGATGATGGGCCGCATCAAGCCGGACGACGCTCCCGCGGGCAATCCCGAATTCAATGCCGAGAGCGTCGCCGACCGGATCGAAGCGATCACTTCGTCGCCGCCACCGGCACGGAGCAGCGATGAGCCGAATGCCGCTGCAGAGCAGCCGGCAGCACCGCAACGCGATGCGCCTCAGACAGCTGCGGAGCCGGCCCCGCTCGCGCCGCCGACCGTTTCCGACCCGCCGGCGCCTCAAAAGGCCGCGGCGCCCGCGCCGCCTGCCGTCGATGAAAGCGCGCTTCGCTATTTTGCCAGCCGCGGCGACAAAGTCCGCCTGCAGGCCGAAATCTCCCGGCTTCAGGCGCTTTATCCGAATTGGGTTCCGCCGGCCGATCCGCTCGCCGTGCCGCAAAACGGCGACAAGCAGCTCGAGGCCATGTGGAAGCTTTATTCCGATGGCCGCTATGCCGAGTTGCGCAAAGCGATCGCTGACCGTCAGGCCACCGACGCCGGATGGCAGCCGCCGGCCGATTTGCTCGAGCGGCTTGGTGTCGCCGAGGCCCGCTCCCGCCTCATCAACGCTTCGGATCTCAAGCAATATGCGACCGTGGTCGATATCGCCGCGGCGACTCCGAGCCTGCTCACCTGCAGCGAGGTCGACGTGCTCTGGCGTGTCGCCGAGGCCTTCATCCGGACGGAGAGGGCGCAGCGCGGGCAGGATGCTTATGCCTATATCCTGAAGAACTGCACCGACGCTGCCGAACGGCAGGCGACGGTCGAAAAAGCCTCGACGCTGCTTGCCTATCAGCCGATGCAGGCGCTGCTAGCGCTGGAAAAGCCCGCTGTCGACGGCAGCAGGGAATTCGATGCAATCCGCGACGACCTTGCCCGACGCTTCGTCGCTGAAAGCAATGACGATCCGAAGCTCGCCATCGCGCCGAATTATATCGCTCACCTCGAAAAGCTCGCCGAAAGCCAGGGACTGGCCTCCGATGCGCTGCTGCTCGGCTGGCACCACCTTCGCCGCAACAATCCTGCCGTTGCCGAAAAGTGGTTTCGTGCCGCCCGCGACAGGGAGGATACGGCCGCCGCCTCGCAGGGGCTGGCGCTGGTGCTGATCGCCCGCAAGGTGCCTCAGGAAGCCGAGGACGTGATGTTCCGCTGGCGCGCCGATTCCGATGATGCGACCGCGACCTATCTTGCCGCCACCGCCAATCTGATGGCGCTGCAACCGCCGGCCGATCTGACCGAGGACGTGCTTCATCGGATCGCAGCCGAAGTCATCACCCGGAAATATGTGCCGACGGCGCAGCAGTTCGGCTGGTATGCCCGCTCCCTCAACCAGTTCCAGACCGCCGCGCGCTGGTTCGAAACCGCGCTTGCCTGGAAACCGGACGACGAACCGTCCGCCTACGGCCTTGCCGTCACGCGTGAGCAGCTGAACGACCGCAAGGGCGTCCTCGACCTCCAGCGCGGCTGGGCCGGCCGGTCGGCGCGAATCGCCAATCTTCAGGACACTTCCTTGCCGGCATCGAGCGCCGATACGCAGTCTGCAAAGGCGCCGCTCGCGCCGCAGCAGCCGGTAGAGCCGCCGCAGCGTCCGGCCGCTTCCACGGCGCCGCTTCCGGCCGAGCCGCCGACTGTGCGGCAGCCGGAACCGGAAGTCGCCATCCGCGCCGCAAGGCCGGCGATGCCTTCGGTGACTGTCGAGCGGGGTCCGCGCCAGGCGCGGGGCTGCTCGACGACCATCGACGCGGGACGACTCGGGCCGGGCGAGGCGCTGTCGCGCGGCTGGTGCCTGATGGATATCAACCGGCCGATGGAGGCGGTCTCGGCCTTCGAGACGGCGTTACAGAGCCCGATCCGCAAGATCCGCGAAGACGCAGCCTATGGTCAAAGTCTCGCCTATCTGCGCGCCGGTCTTTCCAGCAATGCCGCCGTTGCGGCAACCAAGGCGCCGCAGAGCCGCCAGCGCGCTGCCGAACTGCAGGTGGCGATCCTCGCCGATCGCGCCCTGTCGGCCTTCGACGCGGGGCGTTACCGTGAAACCCTCATCTATCTCGACCAGCGCGCCCAGGTGCAGCAGGAGCGCATCGATCTGATGGTTCTGCGCGGCTACTGCTATCTCAATCTGAAAATGTACGATGACGCGATGCGGATCTTCGAAGCCGCCGCTGCGACCGGCAGTCGCGACGCCGCACGTGGTCTGGCCGATGTTCGCAACGTCACGCATCCTGATGTCAACGACTGACGTTGACGCCGTCGCCGCTCTCGGCTACTCGCCTGCCGGAGAGGCCGCGCTGCCTCGCGCTCGCAAGGAAACACCCGTGCCCGGTCACCACGACGTCCTCGACAGATCCTATGACGCCTTCCTCTTCGATATGGACGGAACGCTGCTGAATTCCATTGCCGTCGTCGAGCGCGTCTGGAGCGAATGGGCAAGACGCCATGGTTTTGAGCCGGAGGTTTTCCTGAAAACGATCCACGGCATCCGTGCCTCCGACGTGATCCGTGGCCTCGGCTTGCCGGGTGTCGATCCGGTGCACGAGGCGGATCTGCTGCTGGCCGACGAGATGGAGGACGTCTCCGGCATCGTCGAAATTCCCGATGCCGTCCGCTTCCTCAACGCCATCCCCGACGGCAGATGGGCGATCGTCACTTCCGCGCCGATCGAACTCGCCAGGCGTCGCATGGCTGCAGCCGGTATTCCGATGCCGAAGGTGATGGTCAGCGGTCGGGAGGTCGGAGCCGGCAAGCCCAGCCCCGAGGGTTATCTGCTCGGTGCAAGCCGCCTCGGCGTCGACCCGGCAAACTGCCTGGTCTTCGAAGATGCCGTTGCCGGCATTCTTGCCGGCGAGGCCGCCGGCGCCGACGTCACCGTCATCACCGAAACCCACGCCACGCCTTTCGAAACCCCGCATTTTTCGATTGCCAACTATCGGGCGTGGCAGCCTCGCCAGACCGCCGAAGGTCGGCTGAAGGTCGTCGCAATCTGAACGTTATCGGGCGCACTGCTTCCTTCGCGAAACGCTTCATCTCCACCCATCATGCCGAGCACGGCGCCATCCTATTTCTCAGCGCGGTTGAGGAGAATGCGCATTTCGTCGAAGCGGCGCTTGCGGTCACCGTCATCGGCGTTCGGTGAATAGCACGTGCTCGACACGCAGAAGCGCGCCAGGTTGTGCGGCTTGTCGGCCTTGTCGAACTCGCATTCGAATATGTCGGTCATTTCGGCCGGCGCGGTTCCCTGCCGCGTCGAATACGACATGCGGACACCCGGCGGCTTCAACTCGGGAAAGGATTGCACGGTGCCGATAGCGAGCTGATCGGTCATGAAGAAGCTCTTTGCCACGGATTTGCAGGTATCCTCGAGCTCAGGCGACTGCGCCATCGCATCAGCGGGTAGGGCGAACGCGGCAAAGGCAAATAATATGATCGGCTTACGCACTGCGGCTTCCTCCACTGTCTCTGTCGATTGAGGTAGAGCGGTGAGACCAAAAGCAAATGGTAGTCTGCCTGCGGTGAATCCAACAACCCAGCCATGTCCGCTTGTGGTGACAGCGGACTTCAGTCTCTGTTTCGCGATTGCGTTCCAACATCAAGTGTCTGTTGGCGATCAGGATATTGGGAGAGGCAGAAGCGCAAAGATGGCGGTAGTCAAAGCCATCGCTGATGAAAAGAAAGCTGCAATCGCCAAAGGTCGGGCGCAGATTTGCAAATGAGAACGCTTCTACTGCAGACGACGAGACTCCGGTCATTGAAGGCTGAGCACGCCTTGCGATTCAAATCGAAAGGATGGTCAACCGAATTCGCTCTCGGAATGCATCGGAAACAGCGCGTGGGACTTTCGTGGGACTGTTTGCGCCGATCTGTGCTTTTCGACGCCTTCCGTTCTATTTTTATTCCACGACCATCATTTTCCCCTTGCGCTATGAGGGCCGATTTCATAAAGCAATCAAGCCGTTTCGGCAGGTCGGGGCGTAGCGCAGCCCGGTAGCGCACTTGACTGGGGGTCAAGGGGTCGCTGGTTCGAGTCCAGTCGCCCCGACCATTTATCCCCTTGAAATCCCAGTCAGAACATCACGTTAACGGTGAATGCAGCGCGTGCGTGGCTTCGGTAGAGAACGGGTCGTCAGTGCGGTTTCTGCGCGATTGCAATCATCGATTTTGCCAGAAGCGGAATTCTCCCGACATATTCGAAGTCGACGTCTTCGAAACCTGTGTCGAGCAGCAGCGTGCTCAGTGTCCCCGGAGACCAGAATTTGATGTGGCCGTGATCTTTGAGCGGCATGAAATGGTCATCCATCTTTCCGCTTACCGCCAAAGCCAGATTTTTCCAGTAACCGTGAAAAGGCGTCGACACGACCGCGATGCCCCCCGGTTTCACCAGATCGTACATGGTCGCCGAGAAAGCCTTCGGGTCGTAAACATGCTCCACGACCTCTATGCTGATCACCGCATCGAAGGTCCCGTAGCGGCTGGAAAGATCGTCGTAGCCGGAACCGATTTCCAGCGGAAGATCGGGATGGACCGCTTTCGCTTTCGCAATACCGTCCTCCGACGGATCGACGCCGACGACGTCGTAGCCTTTCTCCACAAGCACCGAGGCAGCGCCGCCGGTGCCGCAGCCGAGATCAAAGACCGCCGTTTCGTTTGCCTCGTGGAAACTGTTTTCAAGAACGTCGACAACGGCCGGCAGGATATAGGAATGAGCGGTCGTCGGCTTGGCGTGAACGTAGGTAGTAGCGTCCAGTTCGATAGACATTTTACCTCCTGAAAAAATTGAACGCGCCGAGGCAATGGTACGGCGGACTTTGACGGCAGTGTGGTGCCGTTATGGTAATAAGGTGATCACGCCGGTAGGCATTCGCCGCTTCCTCCGATGCCCAACGGCCGAACCGCTTTAAGCTCCTCTTCACCACGACGCGATTGATGGTCATGCTCGCGCCGGGAATACCTCGAAGCTGATTGACAGGGTGGCGCGAAGATGCTGAAAACGGCCGGGCTTCGGGTCTATGCCATTGGGCAGAGAAATTGTCAGTGTATCGATTTTGACCATTTGAAGTAAATCATCCAATGAAATACTCCCTTAACGGGAGTAATTGAAAAATAATTCTTCTAGATATTTTTGAGAATCCATCAATAGTACGGACTGATGTTTGATTATTTTGTTAAGGTTATACAGAATTTTACGCTGAATAGTCTGGTTTTAAATTTCAGAGAACCTTTTTGGTGCTTCGCATTTTTGCGAATATGTGTAGATTAGGATTGTTCCTCTCAGAGATGGCCTGGTGCGAGCGCATGGCGGATATGAACCAGAACCTAACTTGCAGGCAGGCCCTTGCCGATGCTTTCCAAGCTCTGTCGGACGAGGCGGTCAAGGCCGGCTGGCCAGAGGGCGACGTTGCCCTCGCGCTTGCCGAACTTGCCGAGGAACGAGTGATCGAGCTGACCGCCACGGTGATCATGGAAGGCTTCATCGATCCGCCGTTCATCGCCGCTGGCGGCCGCCGCAACGGCTGAAGCATGTTGCGGTAACGCCAGATCAGGATGAACCCGAACGGCGGATCTGAAAGATCGCAACACGCCGGAGCCGGTTCGGATCCCTGCTGCAAAATGCGCCAGACGTGCGGAAGGAAATTTTGTTCCGCAGGAGTTTGCGCAGTTGCTAAAGTTCGGACCCTCACGCATAATAACTTCATTGCCGGTTGCGGAGGGCGGCCGGCGATGCAAGCGTGTAGGCGTTTGCCCTCGGAGGGAAGTGCGGCGTGATGTTACGGTCATCAATTCATCCGCATGATTTACCGCTCTTTTCGGAAGATCTCGATCTGCTTTCGCAAGTGCTCGACAAGGTCTGCAACGAACGCGGCCTGGTCAGAACGACGCCGGAGGCCGAGAGGATCGGTGCGGTTATCATTCAGCTTTACAGACAGGGCGTGAGAGACGGCGGCAAACTCGCCGACCTTGCCAAGACCTATCTCTGACACGCGGTTCCCGCAATATAGGATGGGACCGCGAAACCTGACAGACGGATCTGGTCAGTCGTCATTGGCGGCATTGAGATTTTCCGGCCGGATGCCGTCATCGGTTGATATGCGTGCCCGCAACCGGATGCCGGGGCCGCCTTCATCTTGATTGCCGCTCGAAAGGAAGATAATGCCATGCGCCTCGAGCGTGCTGCGCACGTCGAACAGCGCATGCGGCTCACCCTCAAATTCGCCCTTTTCCAACGCCGTCACGGTCTCGACCGGCAGGCCGCTTGCGGCGGCGAGCTCTTCGATGCTCATTCCGATCATGGCGCGCGCGCCGCGTATCTGCGTTGCTGTGATCATGGTGCAAAATCTAGCGCATTTGCCGCGCTTCGCAAGTGGCGCAGCGGCTGATTGCGAGCTGCTGCGATCTTCAAGCGTCCTGCAATTTTACACCGAACAGATCGTCATGCATGCGCTCGACGGCGATACCCATGCCTCCCATGAGAGCGGCGCGGTTGCCGAAGCGGCTGATCTCGATGCGCGGCGGGTAGGGGGTGCAACGCGGCAGAAAAGCGCGGATGGCATTTACGAGCTCCGGCCTTGCACCGATACTGCCGCCGGTGATCACCAGTTCCGGGTCGAGAGTTGCTCCGATGGCGGCAATAGCGATCGCCACCAGCCTCGCCGTCTCTTCGATTGCGGCGATGGCGCTCGTTTCGCCTGCATTGAACGCAGCGAAGAGGTCGGCCACGGTAGAGGCGTTGCGCCCGCCGAAACCGGTATAGCGCCGCAGCATGGCGACGCTGCCGACCGCGCTCTCGAAGGTTCCCAGCGTAAAACCGCCTGGATCAAAAGCATCGCCGCCGAGTGGAAGATAGGCAATTTCGCCGGCTGCGCCGCGCGCGCCGCGCAACAGCGCGCCATTGGCGATAATGCCCATGCCGACGCCCGTCCCAAGAGCCACGAAAGCAAAATTGCCGACCTCGACGCCGTGTCCCCGCCATCTCTCTCCTTGCGCGGCGAGGTTGACGTCATTTTCGATGATCACCGGTATGCCCATCTTGTCGCTGAACGCTTGCCGCAGATCCATTGCGTCGACGCCGGGAATGTTCGGCGCGACGTTGATATGTCCAGTAGCCGGATCGAGGACGCCGGGACTGCCGAGAACGACGAGGCGCAGCTTGTCGGCAGTCGTGCCCGCCGCAAGCGCGAGTTGAGTGATCAGGTCGCTGAACTGGCTAACGAGATGCGGTCCGCCGCGTGGGTCGGTGGGTACGTTGGTTTCCGCAACGACGTTACCCAACAGATCGCAGATAGCCGCAGCGATCTTGGTGCCTCCGAGATCGATGGAGACCGCGAGGCCCGCGCTTGCGTTGATTTCATAGATGATCGCATTCCGGCCGGGGCGACCATCGGTCTGCCCGACAGGTTTCAGCCACCCATCATCCTCAAGATCGCGCACGACATCGGAAATCGTCTGTTTCGACAAGCCGGTCAGCTTGGCAATATCGGCGCGAGAGATCTTCCCCTTGGCTAACACGGTCCGGATCACCGTGTTGGTCGAGATTTTTCTGGCGATGGGAGTCTGTACGATAGACGACGTCGTTGCCATCCGGCTGCTCGTTCCAATTAGTTCGAGGTGTATCCCTAATGTAAGGTCGGTCCGATTCTCAACCACGGCGAAATGATGGGTTTAGTCCTCAACCCTCATCTCCATAGTCGAGTTCAGTACACGGAAGCTGACAATTTGTCTACGTCCTTGACAAAAGAGGAGCCGCCTGTAGGCTGGGATCAACGCGTAATCAAATGCGCGATTGAAAGAGGGTCGAGGACAAGTATGCACCGTACATATTGTCTGGGTCGGCGCGCACGCGCCAAGATCGCCCGAAGAGGAATCGGCTCAGGCTGGTTCGGCTGTCTCTCCGTTTCGCATTCTGCGGGTTCCTCAACGCGGCTGTCGGGGACCTGTCTATGATAAAGCCTTCGACCGACGGGCAGCTTTCAGCCGACGCCAGTGTCTTGCTGCCTATAATGGCGCCACGCCTTCAGGCGGATGTTCATCCGGACGGATATGCCGATCTTGCCCTTTGGGGTGCCGGCAGCCTGGGGCGTGTGCGGTTTTCTCCGATCACCGGCCCCTATATCTACGCTCCGAACCGGCTCGTCTCGAAACAGGGCGGCGTTTTTGTCGCGCAGTCGCTGCCGGTGATGCTGATCAGTGGAGTGAGCCTGCAGGGCGTCTATCCAGCGCGCCGTTGCGCCTGGTGGCACGAGCCGGATGGGCGAGACGCGAAAGCGAAGGTGTCCCGCAGCGCTGATCGGCAGATTTTCGAAATGGGCTGGGGCGCCCTTATCGTGGAGGCTCGAGATTCCGATCTGCGGATTGCCGGCGGCGCCTCGAGAGACGAAGCCGAGAGAGCGCTCGATCTCACCAGTGAAGCCATTATCACCGAAGCCGCGGAATATGTGGCGCGTTGCGATGTGATGCCTGAGGCCGACCCGCTGATGCGCAGCATGGTCAGCCAGGGCATACATGCGGCCCTTTCCAGCATAAGGCGCGACGAAAATGGCGCCTTCGCCGGCCTTGCCGCCGGGCAGGCCTATAGCGCTCCGGCGCGGACCTATTACCGCGACGGCTATTGGACGATGCAGCCTCTTCTGACGCTTGCTCCGGAGGCGGTGCGCGACGAGATCCGGCTGCTCGCCAAGGGAATCCAGCCCGACGGAGAGGCCCCGAGCGGCGTTATTCTGACGGGACCGGCGCAATCAGATGCCTGGCAGCGCTTCGTCGCCGACTGCAAGGCCAATCCCAAAAACCACAAAAGAGCGGTTCCGGAGTACCATAACCGTCCGCAGGATTGGTGGAGCGACCACTTCGACAGTCCGCTTTTCTTCATTCTGTTTCTGGATGACTATTTCGGCGTTACGAAAGACGCGGCCGAAGTGCAGCTTCATTGGCCGACAGTGAGGGCGATCATGGATCGCTATATCAGTCTGGCCGGTCCCGACAGCGTTCTGCCGCTGAAGCCGCGCAACGACCGAGATTGGGCCGACAATGTCTTCCGTGACGGCCTTGTCTCCTACGATCTCGGCCTCTTCGTCGGCGCGATGGATGCGGTGGCGAGACTGGGCGAGGGGCACGATCCGAGCCTTGCCGGACATGCGCGCAAGACCGCAATACTTGCTCGCCGGGAAATCGAAGCCAAGCTCTTCGTGCCGGCAACGGGAGGATATCTCGACTACGGAACGCCTGGCTCTTTTGTCGAGGATCATGTGGCTCTCGACAGTCTGACCTTATCGCGATTTAGTGCTATTTCAGAGGAGAGGGCTGTCGGCCTCCTGAGAGCGTTTGAAACCAGGCTGGAAACGCGTCACAATCAGGAGCAGCCCTATGGCAGTTGGGGTGTGATGTGCGCCTATCCGCCATTCAAGCGGCAAAGCGATTTGCGATCCAAGACCGCCTTTCCCTACCGCTACCATAACGGCTCGGACTGGCCTTATTGGGACGGCGCCTATGCCGAAGAACGCCTGCGTCTCGGACTTGGAGGCGCCCGCTACGCGCTGACACGCTGGTGGGAAACCTGCCTCGACAATGGCTGGATCGGTGCGGTGGAATATTTCTCGCCGCCTTACGGGCGCGGGTCGCTGCTTCAGGGCTGGAGCGCCATGCCGGCGGCGGTGGTTCTGAAATATGGGCTGGACGCCGCAAATGCGGAGCCGATGTCATGAACTCTACGGCGTCGTCGGCTCTAGCCGAATCCCTAGTCGATCCGCATTGCGAAGGCGACGCCGCCATCCCGTTCGAATTCCGAAAAGCCGAGGTGGCGGTAGAAGCCTCTGGCGCGTTCGTTGTTCGGATCGACGCCGAGATGTACGGCTCCGACCCCATGATTCCTAAACGCCTGAAGCTCGGTGCTGATCATCCTGCGTCCCCAGCCGGCTGCCTGACGCCCGGGAAGAATATTGATGTGGAGATGCGCGGGGTACTGGTCTTGAAGCCACGCCGTTCCGCTGCGGGGATTGTGAATTCGCTCGATCACGTCGGCGTCGCGAGGACGGGCGGGCGTCAGGCCCGCGATCTCCCGGCGCACGAACGGCCACCAGTTTGCCTGCAAGTCTCTGTCGAACGCGCTGGTATCCGGCGTGCCGACGACATAGCCGACCGGGCGGTCGTCCTGAACAAGAACAAAGGCGAAGTCTTTGGCGAATTTGAGATAGGGTACCGACCAGATGTAGCCCGGCAGATGCGGGTCGCTGTAAAGCGCGCTCGCATCGTGTCCGCCATTCGCGGTTTTCAGGCAGATGTCGAAAAGGGCGTCGATATCCGCATCAATCGCCGGACGGATGAAGCAATTGGTGTCCATCACGTTGCCACCTCCTGCGTGGCGCTTTGTCATTTCAGGCCGCGAGAAAGGCTGATGCATTGACGATTACCTCAGATTCGCCAGCCCGGCAAAGCTCTGAGGGAAGAAAACGTTCGGCCGGTGCGTGGCGCCCGGCCTGAACGGGGAGTGGAGAATAAACCGAATAAAGGTGGAACAGAGGAGAAGTAGCGTGAAATCGATCAACATTCTGTCGGCAAGCCAATGGAAAGCAGCTGTCGCGCTGACCGGCGCGGCGCTTGTAAGCTTCAGCCTTTCGGCGGCGGCGCGCGCTGACGATCTGGCTGTATGGGACGACCAGACCTATGAAGGTCAGAGTGCGGTCATCGAGCAATTGAACAAGGACTTCGAGGCTGCGCATCCCGGCGTTACGATCAAACGTACCGCCCGCACCTTCGATGACATGAAGTTGACGCTGAAGCTTGCGGTTTCGGCAGGGAACGGCCCGGTCGTCACGAAAGTCAACCAGGGCGCCGGCGACATGGGCGCAATGGTCAAGGAAGGGCTGCTCCTGCCGGTTGACGACTACATCAAGAAATACAGCTGGGATAAGCGGCAGTCTGATTCCGTGCTGGCGCGAGATCGCTGGGATGGGCCAAAGTTTGGCGTCGGTAAGACCTACGGCATATCAGGCCTCGCCGAGATCGTTGGCCTCTACTACAACAAGAAGATCCTCGACGATGCCGGCATAGCGCTGCCGAAGACCTTCGAGGAACTCCTGGCCGATCTCGACAAGCTGAAGGAAAAGGGCGTTGCGCCCTTCATGATGGGCAGCGCAAAGCAGCATCTCGCCCTCCACATGATTGGCGCCATCGATCAAGCCCATATCGACGCAAGCAATCGCGCCGAGCTTGATGATCTGATCTACGGCAGGGGCGGCTCCTGGAACACCAAGGGCAACATCGAATCCGCAAAACTGGTGCAGAAGTGGGCGCAGGGCGGCTATTTCTATCCGGGTTTCGAGGGCATTTCGGGTGACGACGCCGTCCAGCTCTTCATATCGGGGCAGGGCGCCTTCCTGATCTCGGGAACATGGTATTTCGGTGATATGCAGCACAACCAGGATATCGGCTTCATGGCCATTCCTGCCCCGAAAGGCAGCACCAAGCCGCTGAGCGTCGGAGGCGTGGATCTTGCCTGGGCAATAACAAGCCTTGCCAAAGACCAGAAAACGCAGGACCTGGCCGGTGAATATATCGACTACATGGTCTCGGAAAAAGCTGCCGAAGCCTGGGCAAATGCCAGCTATCTTCCGGCAACGTCGCTTGCGGCGGATGCGAAGCCAAAGCTCACGCCGCTGCTGAGTTCCGGCATCGAGATGTGGAAGACGCTCAACGCCAACGACGCTCTCGGCCACTATCCCGATTGGTCGAGCCCGACGATGCTGAAGACAATCGACGATAACACGCCGCTTCTCCTGTCCGGCAAGATCACGCCTGAAGCCTTTGTCGACGCTATGGACAAGGATTATCAGGCTTACCTGAAGGGTCAAAAATAAATGGCGCGGACGCAGGCCGCGACCGTTCGCGGCCTGCGTCTCGTCGACATCATCTCAAGAAAATCAGCACCGCGTCTCAGGCTTGCTGCACGACGACGATAGCTTTGGCTTCATGGAGTACCGGAATGAAGCGCTCCCCACTTGATGGCTCCGAACATACCAATTGGATCTATCTATTCCCCGGATTGCTGCTATACGCGGCCTTTGTTTTCGGGCCGATTGTCGCGGCTTTGGGGTTGAGCCTGACCAGTTGGGACGGCTTGACCGTGCCCAAGTGGGTTGGCTTCGGCAATTACGTCGATCTCTTTTCCGATGATCGTTTTTACATCGCCTTGCGCAACAATGCCGAGCTGATGATTTTTTACTGCGTCCTACCGCTCGGGCTTGGCATAGGTCTTGCCGCCTGCGTCTGGAATCTGAAGCAACGGGAACAGCTCGCCCTGCGGACATTCCTGTTCCTCCCATATATCATGCCGACTGCCGTGTTGGGCATCATCTGGGCATGGCTCTACAATCCTGCATTCGGCCCGTTCAACCAGTTTCTGAGAGCGGTGGGCTTGGGCATGTTCGCACTCCCTTGGCTGGGAGATTTCAACTTCGTGCTTCCCGCCGTCGGGATCGTTGCGACCTGGTATTTCTTCGGTTTTTGCATGGTGATCTTCCTCACGGGAATTCAGCGCATCGATCCCTCGCTCTTTGATGCTGCGAAAGTCGATGGCGCTTCGGCGCGAAAGACATTTTTCTGGATAACGCTGCCGCTTCTCATGCCGGAGATCAGGGTGGTTTTGCTGCTGACGGTCATCGCGTCGATCAAAAGTTTCGACCTGATTTTTACAATGACCCGCGGCGGGCCCGCCAACGCCACGCTCGTGCCGAACATCTACATGTATCAGCTCGGTTTCGAGCTCAATCGGTTCGGCGCGGCAGCGGCCATCGCCATTGTCGGCGCGGCCCTGACATTCATCATCAACTATGCAATTCACCGGTTTGTCGGCTCGCAGAACAAAGGGGTGGCGTGATGAGGCGTTCGTCCAATATCCCCGTTACCACGGTCCCTCTTCGCATTCTCCTCTGGCTTCTCGCATTCGTCACGATCACGCCATTCCTGCTTCTGCTGCTGACGTCAATAAAGAGCAAGGCCGACGTCCTGAAGGGTGCGTTCGCCTTGCCGGCATATCCGCACTTCGAAAATTACCTTGATGCCTGGAATGCCGGGCATTTCAACATTTACTTCTGGAATTCGATTATTGTCGTCATACCCGTTGTCGCCGCGAGCGTCTTTCTGGGCCTGCTGACGGGTTTCGCCTTCGCTTTTCTGTCTTTCCCGCTCAGGCGTATGCTGTTTGCCATCCTGACGCTCGGCATGATGGTGCCGGCAGAGGCTTTCATCATCCCGCTTTATTATGAAATGCGGTATCTGGGGTGGATCAATACCTATGCCGCCGTGATCGTGCCGCAGATCGCGATGTCGATCCCATTCTCGACGATCTTCCTCGCCAGCGCGATGCAGCAATTGCCCGAAGAGATTCTCGAAGCGGCGGTCCTCGACGGCGCCGGGCGCTTCTATATCCTTCGCAAGATCGTCGTACCCCTGATGGTGCCGGCAATGTCGACGCTGGCGCTGTTCCTGTTCATCTGGACCTGGAATGAGTTTCTGATTCCCTTCATTCTGGTGAACGACGATGCCTATCGGACGCTGCCCCTCGGCATGCTGTTTTTCCAGGGGCGCTACACCGTCAACACGCCGGTTCTGACCGCCGGGGCGGTGATCGTCATTGCCCCGCTCATCCTGACCTATCTCATTTTCCAGCGGCGGTTCATCGCCGGCTTGACGGCCGGGACGACGAAATAGGCAGCCCAAGCCATCGGCGGCAAGGCTTCAAGCCGCTCCGACGAGATTTCGGCCGCGCCTGTGACGCGCTTCCAGCGCCGCGCAGCCCCAGACCGTGCCGAAGAGCAGATAGACATGCCGCCAGTGGTCGATGTCGATGACATTGCCGATCGCCGCATGGCCGAGAACGGAGATCCAGGCAATCATCAGGAAGGGTTGCCACGGCCGGTCGTGAAGCAGGTTCCGGAAACCCAGGATGAGCGTCCAAAGGAGCATTCCGACATAGCTGACGAAGCCGATCCAGCCATAGGAGGTGAGCGACTTCAGCCAGATATTATGCTCGTCCTCGGGAAACATCGTGCCGAACACGAGCGGACCGATGCCGAGCGGGCGCTCCATCATCATGGTAAAACCGATCCTGTGGCGCTCGAAGCGACCGAGATGTTCGCCGTCATACTGCTGCACGAGCTGGGCGCGTGTCGAAAACAACTCTGCGACCTTCGGAATCTGCAGCGCCACGAGCAGCGATGCGACCAGCATGATGATAGCCGCCAGTGACAGGATCAGCACGCGCAAGCGGAAGGCGCCGCTGCGCTCCTTCAGCAGCATGATGAAAATCAAGAGCACCACGCCGAGCGCAAAGAGACCCCAGGCGGCGCGGGAAAAGGAGAGAAAGATGCCGAGGGCAATCACGAGAAGGGCGGCTGCCTTCAATGGCGATTTCTTCAGATCGCCGACCAGAATGCCGTGGATGAGATGGAGCGACGGCGGCACCAGGAAGGGGCCGAAGACGTTCGGATCCTGGAACGCGCCTTTGGCGCGGTCATAGAGAGTGAACAGTTCCGAGCCCGGAAAGGCGTGGAAATAGCCGAGCACGCCAAGCGCCGACGTGACGACGGCAGCCAGGGTCCAGGCGTTGAAGATCAGCGGCAGCCGCTTATGGCTGTCCTCGATGATCGCCCCGTAGAAAACCGCGGTCAGCGCCAGGAAGATCGAGACGGCGATATACATCGGCGCCGTCGCAAGATCCTTCATCTGCGTCAGCGACAGCATGCCGCCGATATTGAAAGTGAGCAGCAGCGCAAGCAACGGCGCGACGCTGCGCGAAATCCTGAGACCAAGGATGAACCAGAGGCCGATCAGCCCCGCCATCCAGAGTTCATAGGGCGCCGGCTCATCGATGACGAAGCCGGAGAGGAAAACGCCGAAGGCGACGAAGGCCGAGCCGATCAGCCGCAGCGTTGTCCGCCGCGGCTGGGCGACACGCGAATATGTCGCCTCGATCGTGCTCAATAGGCATTTTCCGTGTTGAACAGCCGGACCGGAGTCAGGAATAGGATTTTGAGATCGAACCAGAGCGACCAGTTCTCGATATAATAGAGGTCGTAGGCCGTGCGGAACTTGATCTTCTCGTCATTGTCGACCTCGCCGCGCCAGCCGTTGATCTGCGCCCAACCGGTCACACCAGGCTTGACGCGATGGCGGGCGAAATAACCTTCGACGACATCAGCGAAGGCGCGGTCGCGCGCCTGGGCAAGAACCGCATGCGGACGCGGACCGACCAGCGAGAGGTCTCCCCGCAGCACGTTGAAAAGCTGCGGCAGCTCGTCGATCGAGGTCTTGCGGATGAACCTTCCGACACGGGTGACGCGCGGATCGCCCTTGGTCACCGCGGCCTTGCCTGAGGGGTCGGCCATATTGGTGTACATCGAGCGGAACTTGAAGACGTTGATGACTTCGTTGTTGAAGCCGTGACGCTTCTGCATGAAGAAGACAGGACCTTCCGAGGTCGCCTTGATGGCGATCGCGGTTGCAGCCATCAGCGGCCAGAGCAGCGCAAGCGCGACCAGGGTGAAGAAGATGTCGAAGCCGCGTTTGGCGACGGAGTCCCAGTCGCGGATAGGCACCTTGAAAATGTCGAGCATCGGCACAGCGCCGACATGCGAATAGGCGCGTGGCCGGAAGCGCAGCCGGTTGGCATGCGCCGCAAGCCGAATATCGACCGGCAGGATCCAGAGCTTCTTGAGGAGATCGAAGATGCGCGCCTCAGCCGAAAGCGGCAGGGCGATGATCAGCATGTCGATGCGCGTCAGCCGCACGAATTCGACGAGTTCCGCCACGGTGCCGAGCTTCGGGTAACCGGCGACCATGATCGGCGAGCGCTTCTCGCCGCGGTCGTCGAAGATGCCGCAAATCCGGATGTCGTTGTCGGCCTGCTGTTCGAGGATGCGAATCAGCTCCTTGGCCGGTTCGCCGCCGCCGACGATGACGGCGCGCCGCTCCATGATGCCGTTGCGCGCCCAGTTGCGGATGCCGTACGCGACGAGGAAACGCTCGGTCGCGAGAAAGAGCACGCCGGCGGCGAACCACGGGACATAGGCATCGACCATCGCCCATGTTGTGCCACGAATGAGCGCGAACAGGCCGATGGTCAGCACAAGCGCGATCGTCCAGGAGGCGAGAATGCGGGGCATCAGCCGCAGCTTCGCCCGGAGCGCGGGAATGGTGTACGTGTCGGCAAGCTGCAGGGCGACGACGGTCGCGGCTGAAGCGATCGCCGCCATGCCGACCCGCACCAGCAGAGGATCGCTGCCGTCGCCCGGCCAGAAGTAGTGGACGATCAGGGCAATCGAAAACAGTGCCAGGAATTCCAGCAGCCGCAATTGGCCGATTATAATGACGGGCGAACGGGTGCCGTCGCGGAACTGTTCGGCAATCTGCCGGGCATAGGGGTTGATTTCGATCGGTTCGGCGGAGTGCGCCTGACCTGCGTTGCGGTGCGCCTCGATCTCGGAAATTTGCTTGCGCAGCGCTTCCACGTCGAATTGATCGCTTTTTTCCAATTTGTTCATGGGGTTTTGTCGCTCGTTGTCAGCAAGCGAAATACCAGAAAGCCCCTAAGAAATATTTACGGGGTAACGAACACTGCTTGTTCGGCGGCGGGACCGACGAGCTCATGGTATAATTGCAGGACATCCCGCGCCATCACGGTCGAGGAAAACACGGCCTTTACTGCCTCATGCGACGGCATTGTTCTGGCGTGCCAGCCGGGCGTGCTGAGCGCTTCCGCCATGACGCGGGCGAGATCGTCGGAATTGCCGGGCTCGACAAGAGCCGGACTGTCCTTGCCGAGCACCTCGGGAATGCCGCCGACGCGGCTGGCGATGATCGTCTTGCCGGCCCCCAACCCTTCGAGCACGATATAGGGCATGGCTTCGGCGCGAGAGGGGACGACGAGATTTTGCGCCATGGCAAAGGCCTCGTGGATGCGCATTGCCGGCAACATGCCGATCCGTTTGCCGAGGCCGCGTTCGATCATCATCTCGCGGTAGCGATCGCGGTCAGGTCCGTCGCCGATCATCAGCGCCGAAAGCGGCCTGCCAAGCAGTCGCTCGGTCTTGGCGAAGGCATCGACAAACAGATCGGGACCCTTGAGGTCCCGAAGCATCCCGACATAGATGAAATGCACAGCATCCGACCGGGTGTGGATCGGCTCGAATTCACGCTCTCCGATGCCGTTATAGATCAGTTTCGTCTTCGTCCGCGGCATGCCCACCTTGCGGGCATAGGTGTCGCGCTCGTATTCACAGATGAAAACCAGCGCATCGGTGAAGTATTCCTGCAGGCGCTCCATCCTGAGGACGAACTGTCCTGTGAATGAGGAGCGCGAATAATGCAGGCTTCCGCCATGCGCGGTATAGAGGCGGGCTACGCGATACCTGTTCACCCGCAGGGCTGAGCCGGCAAGTCGCGCGAGCACGCCGCCCTTGGCGCCGTGCCCGTGCAGCACGTCCGGCCGCAAACTTTTAATCTTCTTGTACGTATCCCACATCGTCGCGATATCGGAGGGGCTGACCGAGCGGCGGATCGGCACGCGCGTCAGGCCGAGAGACAGATATGGACGGATATCATCGAACAATCTGTCCTCGTGCTCGCCGCCGGTCGAGCTGTCGCAGAGAATGCCGATGTGATGACCGGCCTTGCTATGTTCCTCAACCAGATCGCGGACATGGCGGAAAATCCCGCCGACCGGCGATCTGAAGCAGTGCAGAATGCGGAGCGGCCTCTCTCTTGCCATTGCTCAAAAGAGCCGTTCGCGAACGTAGATCGTGTCGCCGGCGATGATCGGGCCGGATATGTTGATGCGGCCGGTCAGCACCTGTCCGTTTATCTTGCGGGTGACGTCGACCATGCTCTGATTGGCGCGACTGGAGAAGCCGCCGGCAACCGCGATGGCGTTCTGCACGGTCATGCCCGGAACATAGGCATATTGGCCGGGTTGGCCGACTTCGCCCATGATGAAAATCGAGCGGTAGCGGTCGACGTCGATGGTGACATCGGGATCGCGAAGATAGCCCTGCTGCAGTTTCTGAGCGATCTGCCCTGAAAGTTGCTGCAGGGTTCGGCCGCGGGCAGGGACCTGACCGATAAGGGGGAAGGCGATATAACCGGCCTGATCGACGGTGTAGGTATTGGTCAGGCTCTGCTGGTCGAACACGGTGATGCGCAGCCGGTCTCCGCTATCAAGCGTATAGGGCTGGATGGTCGCCTCGTTGAAGGCTTTCGGAGCCGGCTTATACGTCGTGCAGCCGCCCAATGCTGCCGTTATGGCTGCAAGGCTCAGGGCCAAAAGGATTTTGGGCGGGGCGACAGACATCCGCTTGTGCTCACAGAAAATGAACTTGGTGCAGCTGTTATCGATCCGTTAGGGTTAATGCCCGGTAAAAGGCACATGGCAATTCCCCAATTCTTTGCCGATCTCCTCTATTTCTTGGCGAGATCGAATTAACCGTTGCGTTACCATGGTCGTTTACGCTTGCGGCACCTTTGTTGTGGAGTAAGAGCATGTCCGGCGTAGTGCGTGATCAGGATGTGGATATCGACCTCGGCCAGTTGGTTCGCGCCGTCTGGGCGCGCCGGCTCAGGATTCTGACGATCACGCTCGCGGCAGCCGGCGTCGCCTTTGCCGGCGCCAAGATCATCTCGCCGCAATATCGCAGCGAAACACGCATCCTCATTGAACCGCGCGCGCCAGCCTTCGCCAGCACCCAGCAGGCGAACGAAGCTGGCGGGCCGCTGATGGACGAGCTGAACATCGCGAGCCAAGTGCAACTCCTGCAATCGGCCGATCTCCTCAAGAAGGTGATCAACGACCTGAAGCTCTACAATCTGCCGGAATTCGACGATGCCGCCAACGGCTCGGCGATGAGCAGCATCCTGGTGAAGCTGCATCTGAAGAAGAACCCGATGGAGAATCCGCCGGAAGAACGGGTAATCGACGCTTTCGTCGAGCGGCTGCAGGTCTATCAGGTGCCGGGTTCGCGCGTCATCGGCATCAATTTCACGTCGAAGGATCCGAAGCTCGCAGCCGCCATCCCGAACGCTATGGCGAATGTCTACCTTTCCACCCAGAGCGGCGCCAAGCTCGCCTCCAATTCGGAAGCGACGCGCTGGCTTGAGCCGGAGATCGAAAACCTGCGGCAGAAGGTCGGCGAGGCCGAGAAGAAGGTGGCGGAATATCGCACCAACCACGGTCTGCTGCAAACGAACGGCACGACCACATTCCCCGCCCAGCAGCTTAATGACATCTCCGCAGAACTCACCCGCGTGCGGGGCGACAAGGCCAATGCCGAGGCGAGGGCGCAGGCGGTGCGCAATGCGCTGTCATCGGGTGAAGCCTCCGATACGTTGCCTGACATCATGTCTTCCCAGGCGATCCAGCGGCTGAAGGCGACGGAATCGGGCCTGCAGTCGCAAATATCAGATCTGCAGACCAGCCTTCTCAACAGTCATCCCCGGCTGAAGAGCCTGCGCGCCCAGCTCTCCGATATTCGCGGCCAAATCCGTCAAGAGACGCAGAAGATTTTGGCAAGCATCGAAAACGAGGCGAAGGTTGCCGATCTCCGCGCAAGCGAGCTCGAGCGCCAAAAGGACGCGGTTCAGGCCAACAGCGCCCGTGCCGGCGAAGACGAGGTTGGCCTCAACGCGCTGGAGCGCGAGGCAAACGCTCAGCGCCAGCTGCTCGAAACCTATCTGGTACGTTACCGCGAGGCCGCCTCGCGCGCCGACAGCAATTCCAGCCCGGCGGACGCCCGTATCGTTTCTCGGGCCATCGAACCGGTCGATCCTTATTTCCCGAAGGTGGTGCCCATCGTTGTCGTCGCGGCCGTCGCGACGCTGATCCTGAGCGCCATCGTCACCATGCTCGCCGAACTCTTCAGCGGCCGGGCGCTTCGTGCCGTCGATGTGTCCCGTGACAGGTTCGAGGCGGAAACGGTCGCCGAAGACAAGAATGTGCCGCAGGCCGCCCCGGGTGTCGCTGCCGTCAGAAGGCCCGTCCAGCCGAGTATGCTCGCTGTTGTCACGGAGGATGACGGAAAGGACGTGATCGAAGAAACGGCGGCCGCCGAAGAGGCGCCGGAGGACGACAATGAATTTTCCATTGCCTCGGTTGCGGACTACCTCACGGGCAGCCGCGCGCCGCTGGCAATTGCCATATCCCCAACTGGTGACAATGGCTCGGCGGCGACGGTTGCGTTGGCGCGCATGCTCGCCGATGCCGGCCGCCGCGTCATTCTGATTGATATGACCGGCTCCGGTTATCCCACAGAACTGATGGCCGAGAACCTGATCGCGGCTGGCATCACCGACCTGCTGTGCGGCGAAGCCGCCTTCGGCGACACGATCCATGGCGATCGCCTTTCCGATGCTCATCTGATCCCGCAGGGTCAGAGCGACGTGCGCCGCGCCATGCGCGGTGTCGACCGGCTGTCGCTGCTGCTCGATGCGCTCGCCGCCGCCTATGACCTGGTGGTGGTCGAATGCGGTGCGGCCGATGTTGCCGGCGTCTCGCGGCTGACGCGCAGCCGGGATGTCGAGATCGTCCTCTCCCTTCCGGAGATGGACGAGACTATCTTTGTGACCTTGATGACGGAATTCCAGACTGCGGGCTATGAGCGCGTCGTGCTGATGTCGGGCGGCGAAGGGGCCGAGCAGGCGCTCGGCCAGGCCGCCTGAAGATGTCGCGCAAAAGTGTGCAGCGGTTCTGCGAAGAACGACATACGCAAGACAAAGACGCTCAGCCGATCCGTGCGCGGATGTTCTGGGCGAATTTATAGAGCTTCGGGCGCGCCTTGATATGCGCCTTGCCCCGGGTAACGATCCGGTGTGCCGCGCCGGCGGCAAGGCCAAATGGTGAAACCGGCAGCACCACGTCGTAATGAGCGGTCTCGACCGGCGCCCAGGATCGTTTGTAGGTCTGATCGCCGAGGCCAAAATCGAATAGCGCGACGCCACTGCCGTGCAGTCCCGAAATGATTTGCCAATAGAGGAATTCGCCGGGGCTGGTATCGGGCACAAGATCTTCATCGATCGCCCCGAACTGGCAGATGACGTGATCGCCCTTGCGCGAAATGCCCGAGATCGCAGCGATCCGGTCCTTGTTCTCGCCCTTCAGCCGCAGCGCATGCATCTGCAGGCCGAAATACTGTCTTGCATCATCCCGCTTGTCGATGAGGCCGTGCAGGAAGATCTGCGTTTCCCGATCGGCGAAGACGTCGGGGAGGCCGAGGTCGGCGAAGCGGATACTCTTCAGGTGGAAGAAGATATCGAGCAGGCGGTGCTGTTCTTCCGATGTTTCCGGGATGACATATTCGACGCCGCCGGCCGCGTCCAGGCGCCTTGATTGAACGCGGAATTTCTTACGCCGGCTCTTGGCGTTGAGCTGCTTCAGCGTCTCCTCGAAATTGGAGAGGAACGGCAATTGATAGGCGTGGTTCTGGTTCTGCACCATCGGCAGTCCGGTGAGCGGGGTCTGCCGCCCGCGCCATTCCAGCGGAAGGTTTTGCAGCAGCAGCAGATCGGCATGGCCCTTCAAGACCTGCCGAAGCTGCCCCGCGAACTTCTCCGCGTCGATGCTGCCGCCGCTTTCGGCAAAATTGCCGGAGAACAGACCGGTATTGATATTGCTGTGGTCGGCCGCGATGAACTTGGCGACGGCCAATCCGCGGGACGTGACGATCTCGATCGGCAGAATGAAGGCCGTCTCCCCGGCATAAGTGCCCTTGAGGATCGCCAGCGGCCGCCGAAAGCCTTTGACCCAGGCGGCGCACCAATCATAGCTCTGATGAAGTGAGTGGAGATCGTCGGTCTCCAGAGCCCGCCAATCATCCTCCAGCGGCTGCATCGCGTCGAATACCGAGATGTCGATTTTTGCCATGGCAAGTTTCATGCTCACCTGGCGTAGGCGTGAAATCGCCATATCGGGCAGCGCGCCATCATCGGACGGCTGTTCATCAACATCGAGCTTTTGCGTCTGCACGGGAACTCTCCGGTCAAAATGCTGAACGGGAAGGTAGGTGTGCAGGACGTATATTTGGTTTAACCGCCGCCCATCGGCGAGGTTTTCCGCCGATCACGGTTATTCGGCCGTTAATGGCCTATTGCTGCCGCGGTCCGGCCATCCACTTGATGATCACCATTGCCGGCAATACCCAAAGCAGGCCGGTCAGCAGGAAGTAGAGCAGGTGCCCCCACCAGGGGGCGTTGCCGAGCGTCGCCACCGCGATCGTGTTCGCCACCAGCGCATAGACGAGCACAAGCACGATGATAAGGATCGTGCCGATGAATTTGCGGAGACGGACGGGCATTGTTTATCTCTTGTCTGAGGTAGCGCGGAGCGGCGCGACGGCATGCCGCAAAGCTTCGGGGCTTGTTTTGCATGAGCCGGTGAGGCAAATCAACTGCCGGATAGAAGGAGACATCATGGCCGTCGCGAACCCCACCATGGAACAGGCGATCCTGAGCGAAGTACGCAAGCAGCACCGCAACCGCCGCGCCTTGCGGCTATGGCTCGGCGTCGTGCTTTTGGCGCTCTTCTGTCTCGTGCTCGTCGGAGGGGCAACGCGGCTGACCAATTCCGGCTTGTCGATCACCGAGTGGAAGCCGATCCATGGCGTCATTCCGCCGCTGTCGGCCGTGGAATGGGAAGAGGAGTTCCGCCTCTACCAGCGCATTCCCGAATTTCAGCAATTGAACAGTTCCATGACCGTCGACGAGTTCAAGGGCATCTTCTGGTGGGAATGGGCGCACCGGCTGATCGCCCGTGGCATCGGCATGATCTTCGCGCTGCCGCTCCTTTATTTCTGGCTCACGGGGCGGATCGAGAAACGCCTGCGCTGGCCGCTGGTCGGCATCCTGGCGCTCGGCGGCCTGCAGGGTTTCATCGGCTGGTGGATGGTATCGTCAGGGCTGTCTGCCCGCACCGACGTCAGTCAGTACCGGCTGGCAACGCATCTCGTCATGGCCTGCCTGATCTTTGCCGGCTGCATGTGGATCATGCGCGGGCTGTCGCCGCACTCCAACGATCCGGCGCCGGCACGCAGTTCGCGCGGCTTCGCTGCGACAATCGCTGTTTTCGCGCTGTTCCAGATCTATCTCGGTGCCCTGGTGGCGGGACTCGACGCCGGTTTTTCCTACAATACCTGGCCACTGATGGATGGCGCCGTCATTCCCTCCGATCTGCTCATTCAGCAGCCCTTCTGGATCAATGCCTTCGAGAACCCGAAAACCGTGCAGTTCATCCATCGCATCGGCGCCTATACGCTCTTCGCGCTGACCTTGATCAACATGGTGATCGCCCTTCGCGCCGCACCCTGGACCACCCATGCCCGCCGCGCCGTCCTGCTTTTCGCGCTGGTGACCGCTCAGGCGGCAATCGGCATTGCCACGCTACTGATGCAGGTGCCGCTTCACTGGGGGCTGCTGCATCAGGCCGGCGCGCTTGTTGTATTTGGATTCGCCGTCGCCAACTGGCGCGGCTTTTATGGCGAATACCCGCACGAGACGATGATCACCGAGCGCGATTGAAGCGACAAGCCTTATTCGTTCTAACGCAGCACGCCGTCGAGCAGCGGCATGCCGATAATGGCAGCCGCCGCGATCAGCACGTAGCAGGCGATGCGGAAGGTCCGTTCCTCGGCAAGCCCGAACAGTTTCGAGCCGCCATAGAGACCGAGCGCATAACTCGGCAGGACGACGACGGTGAGCGCGAAGACGGCGGGCACGAACAGTCCGCCGATATAATAGCTGATGGCGCTGAACACCGACGAGATCGAGAAATACAGCACGACATTCGCTCTGACACGCGCGAAGTCGGTCTTGCCGCCGAGCCAATAGGCGACGACAGGCGGTCCGCCGAGCTGCGCGGCGCCGCTGAAAAGTCCGGCGATCAAGCCGACGCCGCTGCTGAGCGGCGCTGACGGCGCGCCGTGGTAGCGCCATCCCGATACGAGAAGCGCGAGCAGAGAGATGGCGATGATCGTGATGCTCCAGCGCAGCAGCGTCGGGTCGAGCAGCGCCAGCAGCGCCGTGCCGGCCGGGACGCCGAGCGCCGCACCCGCGGCCATGACGAAGACTTCGGATCGGTTGGCGTCGCGCCAGGCGGGTGGGATCATGCCCAGTGTGGCGATGCCGTCGATGACGAGCAGGATCGGCGAGACCAGCTTCGGCCCGACGATGGCGCCGCCGAGCGGGACGAAGATCAACGCTGCGCCGAAGCCGGAAAAGCCACGAGCTAGCCCGGCGATCAAGGCAAACGCCATCAGCGCATAAATGCCGTGGCCGGGTAGGGCGGCGGCAAACCACGCCTGCATGTCGGCGACAAGCCTATCCAGCATCATGGCCTCAGCTGGCGAGCATCAGGTCCATGTTCTGCACGGCAGCACCCGAAGCGCCCTTGCCGAGGTTGTCGAGCAGCGCCACCAGATTGACCTGGGAACCACCCGGCGTACCGAAGACGAAGAGCTTCATCGTGTCCTTGCCCTCGAGCTCGACGGCGTTGACGCGGGGGAGCGCCTTGCTTTCGGCGAGCGGCACGACGGTCACGATGTCCTGTCCGGCATAATGGGCAACCAGTGCCGCGTGAATGCTTTCCATCGTCGCGCCCTCGGCGAGATGGTCGAGATGCAGCGGCACCTGCACGATCATGCCCTGTGCGAATTTGCCGACCGACGGCGAGAAGATCGGGGCTCGGTCGAGCAAGCCGTGCACGGTCATTTCGGGCACATGTTTGTGTGTTAGCGGCAGGCCATAGAGGAAATGTGGCGCGGTGATCGCATCCGGATGATCCGGGTTTTCCATCTGCGCAATCATCTGCTTGCCGCCGCCGGTATAACCGGAGACCGCGTTAACCGCCACCGGATAGCCATCCGGCAGAATGCCGGCGGCGCGGAGCGGCCGGATGAGGCCGATCGCGCCCGTGGGATAACAGCCGGGGTTCGAGACAAAGCGGGCGGAAGCGATTTTCTCGGCCTGCTCCTTGTCCATTTCGGCAAAGCCGTAGGCCCAGCTGGGATTGACGCGAAATGCCGTGGAGGTGTCGATAACGCGGACGTTATTATTGGCCGAGACCATCTGAACCGCTTCCTTCGACGCGTCATCGGGCAGGCACAGGATGGCGATATCGGCGCCGTTCAGCATGTCCTCGCGCATGGCGGCATTGCGCCGCTCGGCCTCGGGAATGGACAGAAGCTCGACATCGCGGCGGCCGGCCATGCGCGTGCGGATCTGCAGACCCGTTGTGCCGTGTTCGCCATCGATGAAGATTTTCGGTGCCATGTTAGACCTGCGCTTTCAATGGGTTCTGAGGATTTCCGGATTCAATTCGAACGATGATAAATCAGCCTTGTGACACCGCAATGGCGCGTCGCTCGGCACGAAGGCCAAGCATATACATTGCCACCGTTGCCCCCGCAATGGCGGTGATATCGGCATGGTCGTAAGGCGGCGACACTTCGACCACGTCGGCGCCGCGGATATCGAGTTGGTGCAGACGCTGCAGCACCGAGAGGATCTTGGCGCTCGACGGTCCGCCGGCAACTGGCGTGCCGGTACCCGGCGCAAAGGCCGGATCCAGGCAATCGATATCGAAGGTGAGATAGGCGGGGGCGCCGCGCGTATGAGAGATGATTGCCGAGGCGATGTCGCCGGCATTCATGTCTTCGACCTGATGACCATAGAGAATATTGATGCCGCAATCCTCCGGCGCATGGGTGCGGATGCCGATCTGGATCGAGCGGTCAGGATCGATGATGCCCTCGCGCACGGCCCGCGCCACGAAGGAGCCGTGGTCGATACGCCGCTCTTCGTCGAACCAGGTGTCCTGGTGAGCGTCGAACTGCACGAGTGCAAGAGGCCCGTGTTTTGCCGCATGAGCTTTTAGCAGCGGCCATGTGAGGTAGTGATCGCCGCCGAGTGTCAGCAGAAAGGCGCCGCTGTCGAGGATCGCGTTTGCCTGGCGTTCGATGGCACCAGGTGTGTCCTGATGATTGCCGTAGTCGAGCAGGCAATCGCCATAGTCGATCACCGCCATGTCGGCAAACAGTTCGCGGTTGAAGGGATATTGCGCATCATTGTCGAATATCGCCGAGGCGCGCCGGATCGCCTGCGGGCCGAAGCGCGTGCCCGGCCTGTTCGATGTGGCGGCGTCGAAGGGGATGCCCCAGACGGCGACATCGACGCCGGTAAGCTCCTTGGTGAAGCGGCGGCGCATGAAGGACAGCGCGCCGGCAAAGGTGGGATCGCTGGCGGCCGAAGTGAGGGTGGTCGCCGTGAAGGCATGATCGATGGTCTTGTTCGCCAAGGGGGGCTCCTTCTCTGTGGGCGCTAACGTAGTCGCGTTCGATGTCACCCTATATTGCCTAGCCACCGGTCACGACCAAACCGCCTGATCGCGTCCGCCCGATCCTGCCCCGAAAGGAACGGATGTTTCCTTTCGGGGCAGGTAAGGGGTAGGCGAGGTGCGCCGAGATTTCAAGCGATGGCTCGCTTGACGACCGCTCTGCGTTTTAAGCTGCCGCCATTCCTCGGCAAATTCCTCAGACGGCCTTCCGCGCTAGCTGGCGCAATCCGGCCAGCGTTATCAGCGCTGCTGCGCCGGTATAGGCTGCGAGCGGCCAGGCCGTGTTCCCGTCGAGCAGAACCACGAACAATGTGCCTGCAACAGCGACCAGCAGGCCTTCGACGCAGAAGTAGAGCGCCACGGCTGTTCCCGCGGTATTGCCGAAAGCAGCAAGCGCACCATTGGCCGTGACGGCTGTCGCAAAGACAATGCCGATCGCGATGATCCACATCGGCAGGATGAGGCCGATAAGCGGTGCCTGCAGAAACATCTCTCCTGTGGCAAGCAATACCGCGCCGATAAGCAGCATCGCCATGCCTCTTGCGAGACTGCCTGCGACGCCCCAGCGTGTGACGAAGCGGCTGGCAAAGCGCGTTGTCACGATCATCACCAAGGCCACCGAGGCAAAGATGAAGCTGAAGGTGATGCCGGAAAAGCCGGCCCGATCGATCAGGATGCGGGGTGCGGTCGAGAAGAAGACGAAGAAGGCTCCCATCGCCGCGCTGAAGCCGGTCGTGTAGATCCAGAAGGGCAAGCTCGCGAGGATCGGGCGTATGGCGATGGTTGTCGCCGTCGTAGCGGGGCGGGTTTCATGCCACCGCATGCCGGCATTGAGAATGGCGACGATCGACAGCAGGCCGATGACGAGAAAGATGGCTCGCCAGCCATAGTGGTCGGCAATCACCGCGCCGACGATTGGCCCGAACGCAGGCACAAGCGATAGCAGGGAACCGAGCAGGCTATAGATCACGCTGCTTTCCGGCCGTTCGGCGTAGACGTCGCGCACTGTTGCGAAGGTGGCGACAAGAGCCGCTGAGGCGCCGATCGCCTGCAACAATCGCAAGGCCACGAAGAGGAGTGCGGATGAGGCCCCGGCAAGCAGAAGGGAGGCAAGGGCAAAGAGTGCCGCACCAGCGAGAAGAACGGGCCGTCGCCCGACGATATCGGAGACCGGACCAAAGACAATCTGGCCGACGCCGAGCACAAGCATGTAGAGGCTGAGGGTCAACTGGATGACTTCAGGCGAAGTGCCGAGCGCCTGGGGCATCGTCGGCACGACCGGGAGATAGATGTCCATGGCAAGCGACGCCAGGATGTCGAAAGGAGCCATCAGCAACAAGCTTGCCGGCAAGGAATAATTCCACGACGGAATTTTCGGATAAGACATGGGTAAGATCCGCTCAAATGATTTTCATTCGGCGGCGATCTGTCTTTCATCAGTATCGGATTTGCTGGGACAGATGCCGCAACAACAGCGCAAAGTTGTTGCGGCTTAGTTGTCTGCGGACTTGGTTGTTCCCATGATGCGACCTTGATTGGGGCTCCGCTCGTTCGCGAAGCGTTTGGTCGAATTTCTACCAGCAGAACCGGAGTGCGGCAATGGCGACCGGCGAGGCGATGCCGGGATTCATCGAATGCCCAAACAAAAAGGCCGGGTTTCCCCGGCCTTCGTAAATTCCCGTCTGTCCGAAGCGATTAACGCTTGGAGAACTGGAACGAGCGGCGGGCCTTCGCCTTGCCGTACTTCTTGCGTTCGACGACGCGGCTGTCGCGGGTCAGGAAGCCGCCCTTCTTCAGCACCGAGCGCAGGCCCGGTTCGAAGTAGGTCAGCGCCTTGGACAGTCCGTGGCGAACAGCACCGGCCTGGCCGGAGAGGCCGCCGCCGGCAACGGTTGCGACGATGTCGAACTGGCCGTCACGGGCAGCCGCGACGATCGGCTGGCGCAGGATCATCTGCAGCACCGGACGGGCGAAATATTCCGCGAATTCCTTGCCGTTGATGATGATCTTGCCGGAGCCCGGCTTGACCCAGACTCGGGCGACGGCGTTCTTGCGCTTGCCGGTGGCGTAGGAGCGGCCGAGCGAATCGACCTTGCGGACGTGGGCCGGAGCAGCAGCTTCGGAAGCCGTGCCGAGATCCTTCAGGGAGGAGAGGTCAGCCATGATCAGGCGCTCCTTACGTTCTTTTTGTTGAGCGCGGCAACGTCGAGGGCGACCGGCTGCTGGGCTTCATGGGGATGGTTGGAGCCGGCGTAGACGCGCAGGTTCTTCATCTGGCGACGGCCGAGCGGGCCGCGCGGAACCATGCGTTCGACGGCCTTTTCGAGGACGCGCTCGGGGAAGCGGCCTTCGATGATCTGGCGTGCGGTGCGTTCCTTGATGCCGCCGGCATAGCCGGTGTGCCAGTAGTAGACCTTGTCGGAATACTTCTTGCCGGTGAAAACGACCTTGTCGGCATTGATGACGATGACGTTGTCGCCGTCGTCAACGTGGGGCGTGAAGGTTGCCTTATGCTTGCCGCGCAGGCGCATAGCAATGATGGAAGCGAGACGGCCAACGACCAGCCCTTCGGCGTCGATGATCACCCACTTCTTCTCCACCTCTGCAGGCTTCTGTGAGAAGGTTGCCATAGTGAATACTCTCTTTTAGGACCCTTGGCCCGAGGGCTTTAAGGGCGTTTCTTGTTGCTTGGATTGGCAAGCGCGAACCTGCCAAAAAGAAAGCAGCCCGGACAGGCTGCGTTCTGGCGCGGTGTATAAAGGCAATGTGACACAGGGTCAATATCGGCCTTCGCGACGATCGGAAAAAAGAACAAATGAAAACAAGTGGTTAGCTGTGTGGTGTTGTGATACCTCACATTCGGGCTGAATATTTGCCCCGTTTAATGTTTTTAGCGTTGCCCGTCTGGGATCGAAACCATCGCTAATCCTCAAAGGCACGCAGGCATTTTATCATTTCACGAAGGCCGCGTGTCAGATGTTTGTCCCGGCGAAGAACGATGCCCAGGCGGCGTGTCAGCTTCGGCCGCAGCGACGATGTCGTCAGGAGACCGGCGCGGTCGCGTTTCACCGCCAGCCCCGGCAGGATTGACCAGCCGAGTCCGACGGCCACCAGTTCCTTGATCGCCTCGATACTGCCGAACTCCATCGCCGGTCGGATCCTCGTATCCGGGGCGGCCAGCCAGGCGTCGATTGCCCGCCTCGTATTGCCGCCCTCGTAAAGCAGCAGCGTCCTGTCGCGCATGAAGGCGGCGTCCGGCCCACCCTTGGGCACCGGGCTGCCCGCAGGGGCGACAGCCAGCAATTCCTCCTCGTAAAAGGGTTCGATCTCGAAGTTCCGTCCCGATGCCGGCAGGGCCACGACGGCGATGTCGAGACTGTTGGCTTCCAGATTGCGCAGAATATCGTCGGCATTGCCGATCGAGACGGTGATTTCGAGGCCGGGCATGGACTGCCGGGCGGCGGCGATGGCGCGGGGAAGCAGATGGATCGATGCCGTGCCGCCGCTGCCGATGCGCACCCGGCCGCTGGAGCTATCCCGGTGGGGCATCATCGCTTCTTCCGCCGCGGCTGCCTGCTGAAGCAGACGCCTTGCATGCGAAAGCAGGTCGATGCCCGCCGCGGTCGGTTGCGCCTGCCGCCCGACGCGCTCGATCAGCCTGACGCCGAGCCGCTGTTCGAGCCCCTTGATCTGCAGGCTGACGGCCGGCTGCGTCACGCCTTCCTTGTCGGCCGCAGCCGTAAAGCTCCCGAGGTCGGTGACATTGATGAAGGTTGCGAGCTGATCGAGATTGAGGAGCATGCCAAAGAAATCCTTATGCATATGATAATATCCATAAGCTTCTTTCGCTGCGCCTTCCAGCGCATCTTTCGTCCATCAGGAAAGGATGAAGAGATGACCGTGGAATTCGACGAAAGCTTAGAGATACCGCTCAGCGCCCTTCGGCTGAAACGCCGCGAGACGGCGCGCTGGGGCAGGCGGCTGCTGGCGGCCATCGAGTGCCGGCTCGAAAAGCGTCGCAGCCGCCGCAAGCTTTCGGAACTCACCGTTGACGAGCTTCGCGATATCGGTCTGACCCCTGCGCAGGCGAGGGCAGAGAGATCGAAATCATGGTTCTGGTTTTGACCGCGACGGCGGATCCTGCTCGAAATTGGCGGCGCCTTGTGGCAGAACGGATGTGTGGAAATCGAGCGCAGGGAGCAGCATCATGGCCGAAATCGTATCCTTCCGAAAGGAAACGGACGGGACGGATGGATTGTTGCTCCGCTCGTTGCGCGACGGCGTGCTGCGGCTCGTGCTTAACGACCCGCCGGCCAATGTGCTTTCGATCGCGCTTCTCGAAGCGCTGATGGCTGAGCTCGAAAAGGCGGAGGCGGATTTGGATGTGCGCGTCGTCGTCATCGCCTCCACCGGCGTCGTCTTTTCCGCCGGCCATGACCTCAAGGAACTCACGGCCCATCGCGTCGACGAAGATCAGGGCGCCGCTTTCTTCGAGAAAAGCTTCCGGCTTTGCGCCGATTTGATGCTGAAGATCGCGCATCTGCCAAAACCTGTCATCGCCGAGGTCGATGGGCTTGCAACGGCTGCGGGCTGTCAACTCGTCGCCTCGTGCGATCTGGCGATCTGCACCGACACTTCGACGTTCTGCACGCCGGGCGTCAATATCGGCCTGTTCTGTTCGACGCCGATGGTGGCCGTTTCCCGTGCCGCGCACCGCAAGCAGGCGATGGAGATGCTCTTGACCGGCGAGACGATCGATGCCTCGACCGCCAAGGATTTCGGCCTCGTCAACCGCATCGTGCCGAAGCAATATCTGGCACAGGTCGTTTCCAAATATGCCGCCGTGATTGCCGGCAAATCGCCGCTGATCCTGAAAATCGGCAAGGAAGCGTTTTATCGGCAGCTCGAACTGCCAGTGGAGGCGGCCTATGACTATGCCGCCAGGGTGATGGTGGAAAACATGCTGACTCAGGACGCGCAGGAAGGGATCGGCGCCTTTCTCGGCAAGCGTAAGCCGGAATGGAAGGGCGAATGATCAGGCGAGTTTCAGAACCAGCACGCCGATCGCGATGACGACCCCGGCGACGTAACGCCAGATGCCGGCTTTTTCCTTGAAGACGGCAACGGAAAGCACCAGCGCAAAGAGGATCGAAGTTTCCCGCAGTGCGGCAACGGTCGCCACCGGCGCCTTTGTCATCGCCCAAAGTGCCAGTCCATAGGATGCAATCGATCCCGCGCCGCCGATCAGGCCGCGCCACCAGTTGCGGCGAACGTGATGCAGCACCATCAAGCTGCCGCGCTGCGACGCCGCCCAGGCAAACAGCAGTATCGGCGGCAGCAGCGACATCCACAACGTATAGGAAACCGCATTGCCTGAAAGACGTGCGCCGATGCCGTCGACATAAGTGTAGCTGGCGATGACGAAAGCATTCGCAATGGAGAAGGCGACCGCATGGCCGCTGCTGCGCCGAGCTTCCAAGGCGAGCGTCAGGACGCCGGCTGAAATCGTCATGATCCCGGCAAGAGCGGCGCCGGAAAGATTTTCGCGCAGGACGACACCGCTTGTTGCGGCGACCAGCAACGGCGCGCAACCGCGCATCAGCGGATAGACGAGGCCGATATCACCGGCTCGGTAGGCGGCGGCAACCAGCTGGAAATAGGCGAACTGCAGGATGGCCGAGGCGCCGATGAACGGCCAGGCCGCGCTTTGCGGCAACGGCAGAAATGCCAGAAACGGCAACGCGGACACTGCGCCGCCGGCCGAAATCAACGCCGCATCCAGGGATTTATCGCTTCCCGCTTTGACGATCGCGTTCCATGTCGCATGCAGCAGCGCACCGAACAGAACGAGCAGGATGACGTCGAGAGGCAAGGGATAAATCCGGTGCTGCGGAGGAAGGCCAAGCGCCTCGCCTCGACGGGGCAGAATTCTGGAAAGACAACTGATATTTGCACGAAAATGCATTGCCGCGGTGCGGATGCGTTTTCGGGTTCAATATCATCCTTTCAGTATGCAAACAATGGCGGGGCCTGACGACAAGTTTTACGTGCGCGCGATATGCGTTCAATCCACGCGATCTCCTCAACTATGAGATGTTTCTAATGGACGAGAGAACGCATCGTGATCTTATGGGGAACCGAAGGAGAAAACGGCTGGGGGAAATCCGGAGCGGTTCTTTCTATGCTGCTGAAATACAGATATTATTCTATAACTTTGACATACACGAAAAAAGAAGCTTTAGATTGTATATTCTCGGAGAAATCGCAGCGCGCGATTGAACTCTAAGCCTGTTTGCAAGCGCGAAAGGCGAACGGTGCCTGCAGGGCGCGCGGCGGCGGCGACGTCAGAGCTGATGATGCGGAATGACGAGCATCCCGTCAAGGTTGTCTATGCTCTGGCAATTCAGAACCGGGCAGCGGGGATCATCCTTTGCCGGGATATGAGTCCATTCCGCATAATCGGTTGCGTCGCAATAATTGCTGTTGCGGACGTAGCGATCATAAAGCGGCAGCCCGCGGGGAGATTGGTAGCGGAAGATGACGGCGCCCTGATTGTGGATGGCCGCCCGCACGTTGGCGCAGCTCATGGTGAGCGGATTGTAGCGCGAGATCGCCGCTGCCGATGATGCGGCGAGCACAAGCATGACGGCAAGAGCAATTTTTCTCATTGAATCATCCTCAGGGCCATTCAACTCCTATATACGCAAAACACGTGCAGCCGGTTTTGCCGAAATGCAAAAAATGCCGGCGGGCTCAAAGGCATTCCCGGAATGGAGAAACGGAAATGGATCACGACGCCTACACGGATGATTATCTCGCCGGAATCCTGCAGTCGGTAAAGACCATCGCGCTGACCGGTGCCTCGCCCAATCCGGCCCGGCCGAGCAACGGCGTCATGGGCTATCTGCTGTCGCGCGGCTATGAGGTCATTCCCGTCAATCCGGGGCAGGCGGGCAAACAGATCCAGGGCCGCACCGTCTACGCCCGGCTTGCCGACGTTCCGGTGCCGATCGATATGGTCGATGTCTTTCGCGCTGCCGAATATCTCGATGGGGTCGTTGAGGAGGCGTTGGCGCTAAGGCCGTTGCCGAAGGTGATCTGGGCTCAGCTTGGCGTCCGCGACGATGCCGCGGCGGCAAAGGCGGAGGCTGCCGGCATTAAAGTGGTGATGAACCGCTGCCCGGCGATCGAATATCCTCGTCTCATTGCCTGAGCAGGGCTGCCCTGAGACGGATTTTCCACCGAACGCCAAAGGGTTGAAACGGATCGCGATTAACTTTCGTAGGCGACAAGCTATGATCCTGCCCCGTGAGCAACAATTCGGAGGGCGACATGGCCAAGAACGATCCTGGATTCAACACCTTGGCGGTCCACGCAGGCGCACAGCCCGACCCGGCGACCGGCGCACGGGTGACGCCGATCTACCAGACGACCGCTTTCGTCTTCAACGATTCCGATCACGCCGCCGCCCTCTTCGGCCTGCAGGCCTTCGGTAATATCTACACCCGCATCATGAACCCGACGCAGGCCGTGCTCGAGGAGCGCGTCGCCGCGCTGGAGGGCGGCACGGCGGCCCTTGCCGTCGCCTCCGGCCATGCGGCGCAGATGATCGTCTTCCACACCATCATGCGCCCGGGCGAAAATTTCATCGCCGCCCGCAAGCTCTATGGCGGCTCGATCAATCAGTTCGGCCATGCTTTCGAGAATTTCGGCTGGCAGGTGCGCTGGGCCGATTCCGCCGATCCGGCGAGCTTCGAAAGCCAGATCGACGACAAGACCCGCGGCATCTTTATCGAAAGCCTTGCCAATCCGGGCGGCACCTTCGTCGATATCGCCGCCATTGCCGACGTCGCGCATCGCTGCGGCCTGCCGCTGATCGTCGACAATACGATGGCAACACCCTATCTCATCCGTCCGATCGAGCACGGCGCCGATATCGTCGTGCACTCGCTGACGAAATTTCTCGGCGGCCACGGCAACTCCATGGGCGGCCTTGTCGTCGACGGCGGCACCTTCGACTGGTCGAAGTCAGGCAATTACCCGATGCTGTCGAGCCCGCGCCCGGAATATAACGGCATGGTTCTGCACGCGACTTTCGGCAATTTCGCCTTCGCGATCGCTGCCCGCGTGCTCGGCCTGCGCGACCTTGGCCCGGCGATTTCGCCCTTCAATGCCTTCCTGATCCTGACCGGCATCGAGACCCTGCCGCTCAGAATGCAGCGCCACAGCGACAATGCCACCGCCGTCGCCCGGTGGCTGAAGGCGCACAGCAAGATCGCCTGGGTGAATTATGCCGGTCTCGAAGACGATCCGAACCATGCCCTGCAGCAGCGTTATTCGCCGAAGGGCGCGGGCTCCGTCTTCACCTTCGGTGTCCGGGGCGGTTATGAGGCTGGCAAGACGCTGGTGGAAGGACTTGAGCTCTTCTCCCATCTTGCCAATGTCGGCGACACCCGCTCGCTCGTCATTCATCCGGCCTCGACAACGCATCGGCAGCTGAGCGACGAGCAGAAGATCGCCGCCGGTGCCGGAGCCGACGTAGTGCGCCTTTCCATCGGCATCGAGGACGTCAGGGACATCATCGCTGATCTTGAGCAGGCGCTCTCGAAGATCTGATTGTCCTTCGCAGCAGATGTCTGCAATTTCGCAGACTACGTTTGTCTAATGCAGCCATAGGATCAGCGTCCGATTCGAACAGACTCGGGCGTTAATTTCGTTTTGGAAGGGCGGAAAAATGCGAAAAAGTGGAGCAGTATACCCCTATACGTATCCCTCGGGAAAACAAAGGAGCCTTGCACCTGCGGCTTCTGTCCGTTGCGAAAACTCGACTGCAAGGGACAGAGCACCTTCGCCATCCTCTCGATTTTCGACAGTCTGAGCGGCTGCAATGCGGACGGCTCTCATTTCTTACGTTCTGATATCGACCTAGCATCATCGATGATCAGGTCAAAAGGAGCGACTCGCAACCACCCGCTCCTTTTGCTCGCTGTGAACGACGGTCAGAGCAGCGATGCCGGCTTCATCGGCCGCACGCAGGAACGCGTCCCAAAATTGCTCCGGAGCGATCTGACCGCTGATCGCATCGACGCAAGCCTTGACAGCAGTAACATATTCTTCGCCGTCATCGGAAGGCCAGTCCTTGAGCAGCATATATGCCGCGTCGCCGAGGGTGCGGACGATCCTGTGAGCTGGCTGGCCGCGAAGAGCCAGCCCGACGGGCGTGAATGCAGAGGTTGCGTCCCAGTCCATTGTCCTCAACCCGCTCAAGGCAGGGATTGTAATCCCGAAGTCTAATATACGCGTGTATTCCAAATTCGTAATTGACGATTGGTTACCCACCGTGACTTGGTGTGAAGGTATGCCGCTGGAAAGGAGTGGGCGCTCTAGGATGTCGGAGCGCCCCAAGCTGCATCGGCTATTGTTGCGATGATGGCCGATGGCAGACGCTCTGATGACGGGATTGGCCAGGTTTTGCAACGCAATCCTCATGCCTCGCCTTCGACTAGTTCCTGTCAGCCATTCTTCCTTCGGTGTAATTGCAACTTTACTATTTCTCCTGTGCCGACATTTGCGGCGTCGAAAGTTGTCCGCCTCTCTTGCCGACTACCGTTTAGCAGCTGTTAAAGGATTCGCCTTGGTATGCTGATGTTGTTCTTTATCCTTTTTGTTTTGCCGTACATCGTCGGTTTCGTCGCGCTCGCGTTCTGGCGACAGGGGTGGACGCTTATGACGGCAACTGTCGCAATGGTTGTTGTCTATTTGTTTTCCAGAGGAACAGGGGATGGCCCTGGCGCGTTTGCGGCGGATGCCTTTCCAGCTGTCCTCGGGGTTGGAATTGCAGCCGGGCTAATAACCAGCGTCATTGCCATGACGTCGAACTATCGAACTGGCTACATCGTGGCGACAATGTTCCCTCTCGGATATATCGCTGGTTATACCGTAATCAGGTACTTCTGAAGCCGTCAGGACTATCGCTACTGTCTGGAAGGGTTACCTGGCGGACCATCGCTCCTAGTATTCAGCGATTAACCCCCACGAGGCTTGGTGCTTGTGCACTATCGTTCGTACATGGCGTTCAAACAATACCTTCCAGCCAAATTACGGCCCCGTCGCCAAAGCTTCGGCCCCTGGCGGTCTTTCGACGATGCGGCCGGACGAACGTACATCATTTGTTACTTCGCACATGCGGTAATTGTCATACGATTCAAAACGCTAAATAATCACAAAAATCAGTTGCTTGCTCGAAGTTCTCGACTACGTTTTTTATAGAAGAGTTCCGAAATAACCGGCCCTCGCCAGCGATACTCAGCGGTGGTTTGACCTTGCTTGAGGGAGGATGATGACGTTGTTTGTCCGACTTCGTTTCTTCGCAATGGTGCAGCGAATGCGTGATCTCGTCTCGATCCGATACCGACCTACGACGGCATCTGACGCGTCGTAACCCTTTCTTCCACTTTTCTAAGATGGTGCTCCCGTGTGGCGCGCCTGAGGTTTGTTATGCAAAAGCAAGCTGTCGTATTCAATGGTCAGGAAGTCGGGATCGCGGTCCCTGTCGAAAACCGCCTCAAATTCATCGCTGTCCGCTTCAATGTCATCGACCTGGACAACAGGCTCTTCGACACGGTTATCGAAATCCGGCGCGCCATTACAGAGCATCTCGCCTCCAGCGGTCGTGCGATCAGCTCGCACTGAGTGGCATAAACTCTGATCACCATCCCGAAGCGGGACTTCGAACGCCTTCAAGTACGCTTTCCCGAACGACGAAGGCGGAAGCGTCGAGATCACATTGACCTCGGAAGGAGCAGACATCCTGCTCACCGTGGCTGACACCGTGGCAGGGTGCCCGCCGACCTTGGCGACGGGATCGGATCGAAACTCGCCAAGCTGATGGCGGCGCAGTTCAACGGCGAGGTGATAAGGCATCCCTCGGACGGACGGCAGGCTTTGTTCGATTGTGTCGAATATGGTTGTCGGGGCAGGGATTCGAACCCCGCGTCACAGCTCGAAAGCTGGAAGCAACCTCGGATACCCGAGGGATGGGGAGAGCGCCGCGCTCCAATTACGCTTACGCCCGACTGAAGCATAAACCTCCGAGCCTTGCGATTGTTCCTAATGGGATATTCTGCTGCGAAGATGATTGTAAGCTTCCTGCGCATATCGCCCCAGGCTATCGAACAACGCCAATATACAATTCAGCCTCCGATGCATAAAGAGCGACGGCGTCGTCAATACTAATGGTGCATAACGCCGTCGATACAGTTGATTTCTGATGTATGGGCGAATAGCCTCAGCTTATTCGTCAGGCGGGCCAGACGAATCAGAACATGAGGCAGACGAAACTGCCCGAAGAATCTCCAAGCGGCAACCAAGCCGCCCGCCATTCCCTACTAGGAACCGAGCTTACTTCGTTCACGGCGCGCTCATGGCGGTTTGGAGATGACAATGAAATTCGCCCTCGTAGAAGGAATCCGTCAAGAAGCGACGACCGGCACCCGTGGAACTTGTCCCGGATGCGGTTCACCGACGCTCGCCAAGTGCGGTCTCAAGCGCTTGCATCACCGGGCGCATGTCAGCAACCTCTGTTCGTCAGCGACAAGCAGATCGGCTTTCCTATCTGCACCTTCGTGAGGCTACGCTGGTTGATCCATTGTTGGCGGAAGGAAATTGGAGCTCGGGTTCCCAAGGCGGCCGGCGCAACCTCCTGACCCCGGCACCAGCTTCGCTCCAGCGGACAAGCGCATGATATTCTTGGTCGCAATGTAGGCTTTTCTCTGGTTGCAAAACTGAACATAGGTATGCTGCGAAAGCCCTCGAGCTGAGCAATAGTATGCTGCGAAGGTGTTGAACGTATGCTGCGAACGCGCATGAAAAATCCAACAATTTCAATCGTGGCACATACAAACGTTTGCTGCGAAGGACACTGATTGTCGTTCGCGGCAGACGTTGTAATTTCGCAGACGACCATTGTCGAAATACAACCAGCGGCCACCTTGCGGATGCCTTCCGCTGGCCGCCATTGCGGGAACAGTCATGCCACTCGTCATTCTCACCGGTGCATCGGGAGCCGGGAAAACTACCATTGCCGAAGCTATCGCCCGCCGGCATGGGCAAGAGATCGACGTCTTTTACAAGGACAGCATCGGCGTTCCGCCTGTGCAAGAGATGGTTGATCAATTCGGCTCCGTCGAAGGATGGCAGAGAGCGGCCACTTTCGCATGGATGTCGCGACTGTCGCCGCTCCTGGCAGAAGGGCGTAGCATCCTATTCGAGGGGCAGTCGCGTTTTTCCTTTCTGGCCGAAGCCGCCGAAGGTGCCGGGATCGGTGCGCATTCCTGTATTCTGATCGATTGCGACGACGACACCCGAGCCAGGCGCCTTTCGGTTGATCGAGGCCAACCTGAGTTGGCAAATCCGGATATGATGAACTGGGCCGCCTTCCTACGCCATGAAGCAGCGGCATACAGATGCGAAATTCTCGACACATCGAACCTGACGCTGGAACAGGGAGTTGAACGAGTCCTTCGCGAATTGCGGCGGCAGCGTGTTTGATCCGGGCCAGGCAGTTGAAGTTTGGCCAGTGCGGCGTTCGTCCGCTTCTTCTGGTAAGCATAGAATTCATGCAGAGGGAGGTCCAGTTGCACCTGCCTTTGGAGTTGTTTGTCCAAACGCCTCGGACATCGATTGATTTCTACCAGCGAGTCCTGGGCTTTGAAGTCGAGGGCTCGACGAGCACGGAATATACGATGTTGAGAAACGGCGACGCCGTCATCGCGATCAATTCGCGAAGCGTCCTTTCGAGCGATCATCCATTACGCGGCGCAATCGGCGACAGGGTCGGCCTCGGCGTCGAGATCGTCCTGAAGGTCGCTGATGTCGAGGATGCCCATCGCAAGGCGGACGAGAGCGGCTGGCCAATTTCCGCTCTCGCGATGCAGCCCTGGGGACTGCGCGACTTTCGTCTTGTCGATCCTGACGGCTATTATGTCAGAGTGACCAGCACCCATAGGAACTGACTGGTTCGTCATGGCGGCTATGGGCTTCGTGCCAAACTCTGAGCGGCTGCGCCTCCGTGGCCACCAGTTGCAAATCGGTCGTATCGGTTGCTGCCCTCGTGATCGGCGCGACCCATATCGCCCGCGTCTCAGGGCGTTCGGACAGGAGGTCCTTGAGTCCCTTTCTTTAGCCTCCGCTACTTCACGTTGAAGCAGTTTTATCGCTCAGTTTTCAATTCCAAATTTCAGAAAACAAGCGTATGTTGCACGGTTAGGATTGCAGTAACCATGCCTTGAGGGGTCGGGGACGATGTGCTGGGATACATCATCGGCATTCACGCCGGTCGCGCTTGCTTTGCGCGGTCCGGCAACACGCAAGATCGTCCGGACGCTCGGCGATGCGGCGCATCTCCTGATCAATGATTGGCCTTCTGATGACGGCGAGGAATACGTCGCTGCCGTAAAAGCCTGTGTCGATGCAATTACCGGGAAAATTAGCCCGGAACGATTCCGTGAGGCGCTTCTGCTTGCAGCCGATGAAGCGGGTATCGCTGCTCTGACAGTCGTCCCCGTCGGAGTGACAGAGCGGCGACCGGACCTGCGCTCGGCCGTGCCAAGATAGCCCCCATTTCAAGCGGCTCCTTATCAGCCTGGCATTGCGTCAGATGCGGCCGCGGCCAAGGCAGGCAAAACTCTCACAAACTGAAAGCACTGCCGTCAATTCTAACCGCCATCTTCACAAATGTCGCTCAAGGTGATGGGAGAAGGGGCTCCTGGAGTTCCCAAGCGCGGTCAATGCCCTGTGTGACGAGAGACAAATTGAAAAATTTCAAACAATCGCGCGCAGACCCTTGCCGCTTACGACACTGATAGCGGAGAAGTCCACGATGGCCGTAACGAATTTCATCACCTTCAACATCGATGGCGTCGAACCCGAGTTCGGCGCCCCGGAGCCCGCTCGGATCATCTCCGGTGATCCGCAATTTCGCACCTGGAATCTGGAGGAGGGAGACGGCGGCCTCTATTCCGGCATCTGGGAGGCGACAGCCGGCAAGTGGCGGATCGTTTACGAGGAGTGGGAATATTTCAGCCTGCTGTCAGGCCATTCGATCGTCACGGAGGACGGCGGTGAGCCGGTGCATTTGAAGGCGGGCGACCGGATGATCTTGAGGCCGGGCTTCAAGGGAACCTGGGAAGTCATTGAAACGACTCGCAAGGACTATGTAATCAAGGTCTGAACAGCGGCTGCGAGCCGGCTTTGGCGATGGCGGTCTGTCCCGGTTTGCGGCGATTATTGTGCGTTTCCCCCGAAATACCGCATCTCTTTCGCGGATAGACGGCATTTGATCTTTCCCATTAAGGAGACCTACATCGTCAAGTGCTAGACCTTATCTGCAGCGCATTGCGGACATGATGTCTCCTGCCGTCACCACAGACATGGTCTCACAGTTCATCTTTTCGGGATTGGCATGTCGTCGAATCTTGCGGGTAGGCACGTTCGAACCCAAACGTCTTCCATCATTGCGACAACCGTTTTCTTCCTCGTCGTCGCGCTCGTCTTGACCGGCCTCATGGCGCATGTCGTCGCCACGATGACGCGGTCGGCGAACGAAATCGACGATGCCAGGGCCATTCGCGCCTCCCGCGCGGCGATCGCAGCCTTTGTCAGCCGCCTGAGCGCGACGACGACGGATAACGCCGTATGGGATGATGCCTATAAGGCGATCGCATCTCCCGGCGCCGCGGATTGGGCTTATGAGAACTGGGGTAAAACCAGCGAGGATTATCCGCTCTATGACGGCGCCATCGTGACCGGTCCCGACCGCTCGTCGATCGTCTCCGCCTATGCCAAAGGCAAGCCCTTCCAGCCGAGCGCCTTTTTCGGCGAAGCCTTCTACCGGCAGATCAATACGGCCACCGATTTCGGACAGGCGCCGGTGATCAATTTCATTAAGACGGAAACGGGCATCGCCCTCATCGCGTCACAGCCGATCCAGCCTTATCGAGCGGAAGGCGAGCTTCCGACGAAGCTCAGCGTGCTGAGCTTCTACAAGCAATTCAACTCGGACGTTCTCAGCACGCTTTCGAACGAACACGAACTCGAGGGCTTGCGCCTTGCCGCCGCGCCCGAGCCGGGTCTGCTGAACACACCGATCACGGATATGAAGGGTGGCGTGATCGGCCATCTCGTCTGGCCAAGCAAAGCGCCGGGAAGCGCCGTGTTCCGACAGGTCTACCCTTTCGTTGCAGCCGCCATCATCATCCTCGTGCTGTTCCTGGCCGGCGTTCTGCTAGTGGGCGCAGCCGAAGCGCGGCGTCTTCGTCAACTGGCGCAAGCAGCGATTTTCGAAGCGAACCACGACAGTCTGAGCGGCCTCCTGAACAGGCATGGGCTTCTCACCCTGCTGGAGGACCTGGAAGGCTCGGACCTTTTGCCGCCTCGGCTCTACCTGGTCGATCTCGATGGTTTCAAGGCGGTCAATGACGCCTGGGGGCATGCGGTCGGGGATGATCTGATCCGGATCGTCTCGAACGCGCTGATCGCCTGCCACCCCGAAGTCGTTGCCGTGGCTCGGTTGGGGGGCGACGAGTTCGCTCTGGTGCAGGTCGGAACGGCCGCGCGTCAGGAGATAGAAGAGACGATTCTGGCGCTGTTTGCCGAACCTTTCAAAATCGATGGACGAACGATCGAGGTCGGTGCGAGCATCGGCGCTGCTGCGCGTGACGCAGACATCGAGGCTCTGGAGCTTTTACGCAGGGCTGATATGGCGCTCTACCGCGCCAAGGAAAATGGCAGAGGCCGGGCGATCGAATACGACCCCGAGCTGGATCGGGAGCGCCAAAGGGTCGCCGAACTGGAAACTCTGTTGAAAAACGCCATCGGCAATGGTGCGATCGAAGCCGTTTTCCAACCTCTCGTTTCTGCGACGACGGGCGTTGTCACCGGTCTTGAAGCGCTGGCCCGCTGGCGGACTGCGACAGGAAATATCAGTCCGGAGATTTTCATTCCGCTTGCCGAAAGATGCGGCCTCATTGATGCGCTCGGCGGTCACATGCTGAAAACATCGATCGAGCACGCCAAGAATTGGCCTGGTCTGGCGTTGTCCGTCAACGTTTCGCCGGTCCAGCTTTGCAATCCGGAATTTGCCGCCGAAGTCATATCCCTCCTGCAGGAACTCGATTTCGATCCGAGGCGCCTGACATTGGAAATCACCGAAGGCGTCCTCATGACCAATCCGGATCAGGCGCGTCGATCGATAGATCACCTCAAGCAGGTCGGTATCAAATTCGCGCTCGACGACTTCGGCTGCGGCTATGCAAGCATCGGTGCATTGCGGCAGTTCGGCTTCGATCGGATGAAGATCGACCGCTCACTGGTCTCCGCTCTCGACCAGGCCTCGAATGGCGCCGATGTTCTCAAGGCGACTATCTCTTTGGCAACCGCTCTGCAAATTCCCGTTACCGCCGAAGGCATCGAGAATATCCGCCAGGCAGCGGTCTTGCGCGAGGCCGGCTGTGACCAGCTGCAAGGCTATTTGATCGGAAAACCCATGTCGGCGCTTGATATAACCAGCCTGCTTCACGAACAGGCAGCGTAATGCCGCGAGATCGCGCCGGCACACTGCGCAGAGCTTCCGCTGATCTGCCGTCCTGAGCGGATCACCACCGGAGATCCAGCCGGTCGAGCCCGTGGAAATGATAGACGTCCTTTACGACGGGCGTCTTCGCCAGCCTGAGGCCGGCAAGCCGTTCGAACAGGATCGGCAGCATGACGTTGAGCTCCAGCCGCGCCAGCGGTGCGCCGATGCAGAAATGGATGCCGGCGCCGAAGGAGAGGTTCGGCGCCTCGTTGCGGTCGGGGCGGAAGGCGAGGGGATCGGTGAATTTCGCCGGGTCGAGATTGGCGGCGGCGAGGATGAGGCTTACCTTGTCGCCGCGCTTGAAGGAAACGCCGTCGATCTCCGCGGGCTCGAGCGCCCAGCGCTGGAAGATGTGGACGGGCGCGCAGATGCGCAGGGTTTCCTCGACGGTGCGCTCCGTCGCCGCTTCGTCCCGGAAGAGTTCTGCCGGATCGCAGCCGCTGTCGAGGATGGTGTGCACGGAGTTGCCGATCTGGTGCACGGTCGCTTCATGGCCGGCATTCAGCAGCACGATCGTCGTTGAAATGAGCTCTTCTTCGGTGAGGTATTGGCCCTTGTGCTCTGTGTGGATCATGTGGGTCAACAGGTCATCGCGCGGCTCGGCCCGGCGTTCTGCGATTATCCCCCTGACATAATCGGAAAATTCTCTGGCCGCCCGTTCGGCCTCTTCTTCTTGCCGGCGGGTGCGGCCGAACATGTACATGCGGACATAGGCATGCGACCAGGCGAGCAGCTGCGGCCCCATCTCTTCGGGGATGCCGATCATCCGGGCGATCATCGTCACCGGGATGATGTCGGCAAAGGCCGAGAGCAGCTCGACCTCGCCCTTGTCCGCGAAGCCGTCGATCAGCCGGTTGGCAAGCTCGGCGAGCTCCGGCTTCATCTTTTCGACATGGCGGGAGACGAAGGCGCGGTTGACGAGCGTGCGCAGCCGCGTGTGCTCCGGCGGTTCGAGCTCGAGCAGGGAATAACGTTCCGAGAGATCGAAACTTTCAAGATGCGCCATCGGCTCCGCAAGGCCGAGCTCCTCGCGGCTGGCGATGTGCAGGATCTGCCGGCCGAAGCGGCGGTCGCGCAGCAACCCGTTCACATGGTCGTAACCGGTGAAGAACCACTGTTTCTGCTCGGTCCAGTAGAAGGTCGGACAATGGGCGTGAAGCGTGGCGTAGACGGCATTCGGGTTGCCGTAGAAGGCCGGCTTGCGGGCGTCCAGCGAGACGTGGCGGAGGGCGGGGTCGATCGAGAGAAACGGCGGTATCGTCATGAACCGAAGGCTTAGCGGATTTGCCGGCCCTCGAAAAGATGTGGGTGAGGAGTGTTCGGCCGGAACCAGGCGCGCCCGATCGGACGCGCCAATGGCTTTAAGATCCGTGTCAAACCTAGGGATTGATTCTGCTTTTTGACTTACGGCTAGCCGGCCCGTGACAGCGCGCCCATGCGCCGCAGCGCCTCGACCTGGTCGTCGACCGTCGGCACGAGCTCGCCAGCGGTGGTGCTCGGCGTGGCCGGCGCCGGGGCCGCCGCTTCCTCTTCGCCGAAGGTGACCGTGCAATTGCGGCCGGCGGCCTTGGCCGCATAGAGCGCCCGGTCGGCGGCTGAGATCAGCTTGTCGATATTGGCTTCGATCGAGGAGGCGAGTGCGATACCGATGCTGACCGTGACCGGAACGATCGCTTCGCCGGTGCTGACGGGAAGGCGGCAGAATTCGGTGCGGATCGCTTCGGCGATCGCCTCGGCTTCCGTCTGGTCGGCGACGGCCGCGAAGGCGGCGAATTCTTCGCCGCCCATGCGGCCGAAGATGTTGTTTGGAATATATTGCCGGGCCATGCGTGCGAAAGCGGTAAGCACGGCGTCGCCGGACTGATGGCCGAAGCGGTCGTTGACGCGCTTGAAATGGTCGAGGTCGAAAAGGATCACTGCGACCTGCCGCTGCTCGCCATGGGCTCTCTCCTGGATGGACTCGAAATAGCCGAGCAGGCCACGGCGGTTGAGCACGCCGGTCAGGGAATCGGTCAGCGTCATTACGCGCAGATGCCGTTCGGAGCGCTCCATCACCAGTCGGCAGGTGAGCGCGAAGGCGATGGTGAGCAGGAAGGCGCTTGCCATGGCCGAGACGCCGCCGAGATTGGTCGCCTCGATATCGCTTGGCAGCGTCACCGCCATCGTCAGCGCCGAGCCGAAACACAGGCCGCCCTGGATGACGAACACGCCCATCAGCTTGATGCGGGTGCGCTCGCGGCGCATGTCGCCGGCGGCGACCGCCATGGCCAATGCCGTGGCGCCCGTCGCCGAAGCGAGATTATAGAGCACGACGCGGTTGGAATAATCGGTGTTGACCCAGGGCAGAAAGACCCCGGCCAGCCAGATTGCCGGTGGCAGCAGAGCCCACCATTCGATCTTCTTGCGGTCGAGTGCGAGAAAGCCTGCCACCCAGGCGCTCTGGCCGAGCAGCGCGATGGCATTGCCCACCTCGATGGAAAGCAGACTGGGGATTTCGCTGCGCAACGAGATCGTCGCAAAGCCGATGGCGGTCAGAAAGAAGCCGAGGCCCCAATAAAGATAGGCTTCGTTTCTGACATTGTGGCGCCAGGCGACGAAAAGCACCAAAGCGAGCGTCATGGCCTCCGAACACCAGATGGCGAGACCTGTAGCGATATTGAACACGGCAGCAACCCCTTGCCCGTCGACCTTGTCTGTTGGCCCGCATCCTTGCGGAGGAAGCTCGCCAGTTCCTTAATGTCGTTGCACTGCGGCATGATTTTCGGCCGGTATCTAGCGATAGGCTTTCCGTTGGGTAAACGTGCGTGAGCGCTGCCGAATGGAGTAACCTTTCCTTCATCCTGTCGTGGAGAAAAGCGGGGGGAGACGCCATCGAGGGCTCGCGGCCAACAGGCGTTTGCGAGAAAGAGGCTGCCGGCGTCGAATCCTCGCCGTCTTGCCCCGCCTTCTTAACGTTATCCCAAGGCGTGTCTTGAAGAGGAGGGCAGGGACACTCTATGTAGGGATAAGACATTTTCTTTGATTCCCGGCCTGCCGGCATGACGTTGACAAAGGACGCACATGAGAAACCCAGTTGATACCGCAATGGCCCTGGTGCCGATGGTCGTGGAACAGACCAACCGCGGTGAACGCTCCTACGACATCTATTCCCGTCTGTTGAAGGAACGCATCATCTTCCTGACCGGCGCCGTCGAGGATCATATGGCGACGCTCGTCTGCGCCCAGCTTCTCTTCCTCGAGGCGGAAAACCCGAAGAAGGAAATCGCTCTCTACATCAATTCGCCGGGTGGCGTCGTCACCGCCGGCATGGCGATCTACGACACGATGCAGTTCATCAAACCTGCTGTGTCGACGCTCTGCATCGGCCAGGCCGCGTCCATGGGTTCGCTGCTGTTGGCGGCCGGCCATAAGGACATGCGCTTCGCCACCCCGAATTCCCGCATCATGGTTCATCAGCCCTCGGGCGGCTTCCAGGGCCAGGCCTCGGACATCGAGCGCCACGCCCGCGATATCCTCAAGATGAAGCGCCGGCTGAACGAGGTCTATGTCAAGCACACCGGCCGCAGCTACGAGGAAGTTGAAAAGACGCTCGATCGTGACCATTTCATGGATGCGGACGAGGCCCAGGGTTGGGGCGTGATCGACAAGGTTCTGACGTCACGCCTCGAGATGGAAGGCGAGCAGGCCTAGTAATTAATTGGGATGGTGTTTTCCTCGCCACAGTTCTATCTCATTTGTGATCGAACAAGGCTTTCAACTGGCGACGAAGACGCTAATAGTAACTATTAATGCTATGTTGAATTTTTATGACATAGCATTCGGCATTCGAAGGGGAATTCGTTGCCGCCGGAACCCGGACATGGTTGATTGGGACCGGTTCGTAGCCCCTGAAGCCCTTCTCGGCAAAGGCTCCGGAAACGGAGTGCCGCCAGGAGCTGATAGAGTGGACCGCGATTTCGCCTTGAAATGCGGCGTGCTGGAAGGAAAGTGATATGAGCAAGGTCAGCGGCAGCAACGGCGGCGACTCCAAGAACACCCTCTATTGTTCGTTCTGCGGAAAGAGCCAGCACGAAGTCCGGAAACTGATTGCCGGACCGACCGTCTTCATCTGCGATGAATGCGTCGAATTGTGCATGGACATCATCCGCGAGGAGAACAAGTCCTCGATGGTCAAGTCCCGCGACGGCGTTCCGACGCCCCAGGACATCATTAAGGTCCTCGATGAATACGTCATCGGCCAGCGGCAGGCAAAGAAGATCCTGTCGGTCGCCGTTCACAACCATTACAAGCGCCTGGCGCACGCCTCCAAGAACGGCGAAGTCGAACTGGCGAAGTCGAACATCATGCTCGTCGGCCCCACAGGCTGTGGCAAGACCTATCTGGCCCAGACGCTCGCCCGCATCATCGACGTTCCCTTCACCATGGCGGATGCGACGACGCTGACCGAAGCCGGTTATGTCGGCGAGGACGTCGAAAACATCATCCTGAAGCTCCTGCAGGCCGCCGACTACAACGTCGAGCGCGCGCAGCGCGGCATCGTCTACATCGATGAAGTCGACAAGATTTCGCGCAAGTCTGACAATCCGTCGATCACCCGCGACGTCTCGGGCGAGGGCGTGCAGCAGGCGCTCTTGAAGATCATGGAAGGCACGGTTGCATCCGTTCCGCCGCAGGGTGGCCGCAAGCACCCGCAGCAGGAATTCCTGCAGGTCGACACGACGAACATCCTGTTCATCTGTGGCGGCGCCTTCGCCGGTCTCGACAAGATTATCTCCGCCCGCGGCGAGAAGACCTCGATCGGCTTCGGTGCGACCGTCAAGGCCCAGGACGACCGCCGCGTCGGCGAAGTCCTGCGCGAACTGGAGCCGGAAGATCTGGTCAAGTTCGGCCTCATTCCCGAGTTCATCGGCCGTCTGCCGGTTCTGGCGACGCTCGAGGACCTCGATGAGGACGCGCTGATTCAGATCCTGTCCGAGCCGAAGAACGCGCTGATCAAGCAGTATCAGCGGCTGTTCGAGATGGAAGATGTGGAACTGACTTTCCACGAAGATGCGCTGCGCGAAATCGCCCGCAAGGCGATCGTGCGCAAGACCGGCGCCCGCGGCCTTCGTTCGATCATGGAAAAGATCCTGCTCGACACGATGTTCGAACTGCCGACGCTGGAAGGCGTGCGCGAGGTCGTCATCTCGGAGGAAGTGGTGCGCGGCTCGGCTCGTCCGCTCTACATCTATGCCGATCGTCAGGAAGAAAAAGCCAACGCTTCCGCGTAATCTTATGGTTTTCACACCATTATTTTAAGGGGCTTGCCATGGGCGAGCCCCTTTCTATTTGAAAAACCATGCGAGGCGCTGTTAGTATTTTGGTGGTGGGAACTGGAGCTTGCCTTTGCCGATGTTGCGCAAGGGGCGGTGCTTGGCAATGATGCAGTGATTCCGTGAGTGTATTGCTGGCGTTGTATTTAGCCGGGTCGGAAGTGGTAAGCGCCGGTCCAGCCACGCGTTTCATAGTGCTGGTGTTCCGTTGTAACGAAGCTGTCATATCCGGGGAACGCGGGCGTTAGCGTGGCTTGAAAAGCGTAGTCAGAACCTCCACTTGTAGGCCAAGTGAGAGTGCCGGCCGATCCCAAGCGGCCGTGCAGAGAGCCCGGCAACGGGACGATGGAAAGGATAAAAAATGACGAAGAAAACGTCTGTAGCGAGCAGCACTGCCTACCCTGTTCTGCCTTTGCGTGACATCGTGGTTTTCCCGCATATGATCGTGCCGCTGTTTGTCGGACGGGAAAAGTCGATCCGTGCGCTCGAAGAGGTCATGGGCTCGGACAAGCAGATCATGCTGGTGACGCAGATCAACGCCAGCGACGATGATCCGGACCCTTCGGCGATCCATAATGTCGGCACCGTGGCAAACGTGCTGCAGCTGCTGAAGCTTCCTGACGGCACCGTCAAGGTTCTGGTCGAAGGCCGCGCCCGCGCCGAGATCGACACCTATACGAGCCGTGAGGATTTCTATGAGGCGCTCGGCCATGTGCTCGAGGAGCCGCATGACGATCCGGTCGAACTGGAAGCCTTGTCGCGCTCGGTCGTTTCCGAATTCGAAAGCTATGTGAAGCTCAACAAGAAAATTTCGCCCGAAGTGGTCGGCGCCGCCAGCCAGATCGACGACTATTCCAAGCTCGCCGATACGGTCGCCTCGCATCTGTCGATCAAGATCACCGAGAAGCAGGAGATGCTGGAGACGACCAGCGTCAAGCAGCGTCTCGAAAAGGCCCTCGGCTTCATGGAAGGCGAGATTTCGGTCCTGCAGGTCGAAAAGCGCATCCGCTCGCGCGTCAAGCGCCAGATGGAGAAGACCCAGCGCGAATACTATCTCAATGAGCAGATGAAGGCGATCCAGAAGGAGCTCGGCGACGGCGAGGAAGGCCGCGACGAGATGAGCGAACTGGAAGAGCGCATCTCCAAGACCAAGCTGTCCAAGGAGGCCCGTGAAAAGGCCGAGGCGGAGCTGAAGAAGCTGCGCCAGATGAGCCCGATGTCGGCCGAAGCCACCGTCGTGCGCAATTATCTGGATTGGCTGCTCGGTATCCCGTGGGGCAAGAAGTCGAAGATCAAGGCCGACCTCAACAATGCCGAGAAGATCCTCGAGGCCGATCACTTCGGTCTCGACAAGGTCAAGGAGCGCATTGTCGAATATCTCGCCGTGCAGGCCCGCGCCACCAAGATCAAGGGCCCGATTCTCTGCCTCGTCGGCCCTCCGGGCGTCGGCAAGACCTCGCTCGCCCAGTCGATCGCCAAGGCGACCGGCCGCGAGTATGTCCGCATGGCGCTCGGCGGCGTTCGCGACGAAGCCGAAATCCGCGGTCACCGCCGCACCTATATCGGCTCGATGCCCGGCAAGGTCATCCAGTCGATGAAGAAGGCGAAGAAGTCCAACCCGCTCTTCCTGCTCGACGAAATCGACAAGATGGGCATGGATTTCCGCGGCGATCCGTCTTCGGCCCTGCTCGAAGTGCTCGATCCGGCGCAGAACTCGACCTTCATGGACCACTATCTGGAAGTCGAATACGACCTGTCGGATGTGATGTTCATCACGACGGCGAATACGCTGAACATTCCTGCGCCTTTGATGGACCGCATGGAAATCATCCGTATCGCCGGCTACACCGAGGACGAGAAGCGTGAGATCGCCAAGCGGCACCTGCTGCCGAAAGCTATCAAGGAACATGCGTTGCAGCCGGAAGAATTCTCGGTCAGCGACGACGCCCTGATGGCGATCAGCCAGCAGTACACCCGCGAGGCCGGTGTCCGCAGCTTCGAACGCGAATTGATGAAGCTCGCCCGCAAGGCGGTCACCGAGATCATCAAGGGCAAGACGAAGTCCGTTCACGTGACGGCCGCCAACATCGCCGACTATCTCGGCGTCCCGCGCTTCCGCCATGGCGAAGCCGAGGGCGAGGATCAGGTCGGCGTCGTGACCGGTCTTGCCTGGACGGAAGTCGGCGGCGAACTACTGACCATCGAAGGCGTGATGATGCCGGGCAAGGGCCGCATGACGGTTACGGGCAATCTGAAGGACGTCATGAAGGAATCGATCTCGGCGGCGGCCTCTTATGTCCGCTCGCGCGCTGTCGATTTCGGCATCGAACCGCCGATGTTCGAAAAGAACGACATCCACGTGCACGTGCCGGAAGGGGCGACGCCGAAGGATGGCCCGTCGGCCGGTGTCGCCATGGCAACCGCCATCGTTTCGATCATGACTGGCATCCCGGTGAACAAGCATGTGGCCATGACCGGTGAAATCACCCTTCGCGGCCGGGTGCTGCCGATCGGCGGTCTCAAGGAAAAGCTGCTGGCAGCGCTTCGCGGCGGCATCAAGAAGGTGCTGATTCCGGAGGAAAACGCCAAGGATCTGGCGGAGATTCCGGACAACGTGAAGAACAGCATGGAGATCATCCCGGTGTCCCGCATGGGCGAGGTGATCAAGCATGCGCTGATCCGGCGGCCGGAGCCGATCGAGTGGGATGGCACGGTGGAAACGCCTGTCATCACGTCGGTCGAAGGCCTTGATGATACGGGCGCAACCATCGCGCATTGAGTGGCATTTGCCACATTTGTGCCCCAATGGCGCAAAAGACGCGAAAAGGCTGGCGGAAACGCCAGCCTTTTTTGTGAAAACGTCATGGAGACGCTTGCTTTTCCTTGATTTGCAGGGCTTTTGGGTTCCCGGCGGGCCTGATGAAACCTAATCTGCGCCTAGCTTAGATTTGAGTCGTTTCATACCATTTAGAAAGGGGTGGAAACATGAACAAGAATGAACTCGTGTCCGCAGTCGCCGAAAAGGCAGGACTGACGAAGTCTGACGCGGCTTCCGCTGTTGACGCGGTTTTTGACGTTGTCCAGGCCGAACTCAAGAACAAGGGCGACATCCGCCTCGCTGGTTTCGGCAGCTTCACCGTTTCTCATCGCGCTGCAACGAAGGGCCGTAACCCGTCGACCGGCGCTGAAGTCGATATCCCGGCTCGCAACGTGCCGAAGTTCACGCCCGGCAAGGGCCTGAAGGACGCCGTCAACGGCTGATTTGATCTTCCGCCGGCCGTAAACGAGAACGGCTGAGCAGGATTTCGAGGGGTTCGGCACTGCCGGACCCCTTTTGTTTTGCCGCTTGCCGCAGGCAGCGCTTTGTTTTACGAACGATTCTGTTCTCAGGGCGGGGTGAAAGTCCCCACCGGCGGTAAGGGCTGCGGCCCGAGCCCGCGAGCGCCTTCCGAAGCTTTGGCCGGGGAGGGGTCAGCAGATCCGGTGTGATTCCGGAGCCGACGGTATAGTCCGGATGAAAGAGAATGAGCATGACCGCAAGCTGGCAGGGGACTGCCCGCCTCCGCGTATCGTCGCTCATGCGTCCTGATTTGTGTTGGTCCCTATTCGGATGGAAGACATGAATCAGAATTCCCTTGCAGTCTCGCGATCTCGCACCATTGCCGGCGCCGTTTTCATGGTGCTTGGAGGCGTCGCCTTCTCGCTGCTCAACGTCGTCACCCAATGGCTGACCATGAAGCTCGCCTTTCCGCCAGCCTCCGCAGCCTTTTGGCAATATGCCTTCGCCTTCCTCTTCTCCATGCCCTTCCTGCGCAAATCCGGCCTTGCGGCCATGCGGACGGACTATCCGTTGCGGCACGTCGTGCGCGTCGTCTTTGCCGCGCTCGGTGTCGAGGCCTGGGTTTCCGGTCTTGCCTCAGTGCCGATCTGGCAGGCGATCGCGCTGGTCATGACCTCACCCTTCTTCATCATTCTCGGCGCCCGCCTGTTCCTCGGTGAGCGCGTCGGCCCGGCCCGCTGGGCAGCGACCGGTGTCGGCTTTGCCGGCGCGATGATCATCCTCCAGCCATGGTCGGACAGCTTCACTTGGGCAGCGCTCCTGCCGATACTCTCGGCGCTGCTCTGGGGTGCCTCGTCGCTCATCACCAAGAGCCTGACCGGTATCGAGAGGCCGGAGACCATCACCGTCTGGCTGTTGGTGCTGCTGACGCCGATCAACGGCGGTCTGGCGCTTGCCGCGGGCTTCGCAGTGCCGACAGGCACGACACTCGCGCTCTTCCTCCTGGCGGGCCTCCTGACGGTGGTGGCGCAATATCTACTGACCCTTGCCTATGCCAGCGCCGACGCCGCCTATGTCCAGCCCTTCGATGATCTGAAGCTGCCGCTCAACGTTCTCGCCGGTTGGCTGTTCTTCGGTTATGCGCCCGCCGGCTATCTGTGGTTGGGCGCTGCACTCATTCTTTCCGCATCGCTCTTCATCATGAGGAATGAGATGCGGCGGGAAAGGCAGGCAGCCTGACGCCGACCCTCTGAAATCTTGCCGGCTGTCATGTCTCTGTCATGGCAGTCCCGCAAAACCCCTCTGTTCGATCTTTCGACATTGGGGGTCTCCATGACAATTTCATCCCGCAAGGCAGCGCTTGCTGCCGTGCTTCTCGCATCTGTTGCCTTTCCCGCTGCGGCCGAGCCGGTCTTCAACCGCATCGCCTCCTTCCCGGGTCGCCCAGAACCTGCCTGGTGACAAGGACAAGCTGTCGGTGACATCTGCAGAAATCATCACCGCGACCGACGACGGCAACACCCTGATCTATAGCGACAGCCCGCTCGGTGCGATCGGCTTCATCGACATCACCAGCGCCAAGGCCCCGAAAGCCGCCGGCGCGCTGATGATGGATGGCGAGCCGACATCGGTCACCTCGAGCGCCGGCAAGGCGCTGGTTGCCGTCAATACCTCCGAAAGCAAGGCCAAGCCCTCCGGCCGCCTCGCAATCGTCGACGTGGCGACGACGAAGATCGAGAACACCTGCGATCTCGGCGGCCAGCCGGATTCCACCGCCCTCAACAAGGAAAAGACGTTTGGTGCCATCGCGACCGAAAACGAGCGCGATGAAAACGTCAATGATGGGAAGATCCCGCAGATGCCGGCCAAGCTCGGGGGCGAACTGCCGGTTGCGAAGAAGACCGAAGCGCACGATTTCCTCGGCGAACTGAAGACGGCGACCAACGGCTATGTGCTCGACAAGCTCGAAGGCTTCGCCTTCGACGCATCGGGCAAGCCTTACGCTGTCACCGATAATGACGGTATGAGCGACTCGTCCGGGGAAACCCTGTTCTTCCCGGTCAACTTGACCGCCACGAACGGAGTTCGCGTTCCCATCATACTTAAAGGCCGGGTTTTGCTCCCGGCCTTTTTCTTTGGCCGATTCGCCCCTGAACGGCCGATGGCCTACGTCATGAATTTGGGCAAGACAGCCGCCAATGCGTCGACCGCAAGACGAGTCCTGAGCGGCAGGTGCGATGTCTGTAGCCACAGCGCATGACAATCATACGGGAATTCCGGCTCGTCCGGCAGCACCACCACCAGCATCCCTGCCTGCACACGGTCCCGGATAAGCCAGGAGGGCAGCCAAGCGAGCCCCATGCCTGCCGTTGCCGCATCGGCAATGGCATCGAGATCATCGAGCCTCAAACGGCTCTTGGGCCTGATTTCAATCGGTGGCTCTTCGCCGCGTGGAAAAAGCCACGGACGGAACCGGGCGGAGCGGGCATAGACGATAGCATCGTGCCCGCCGAGATCCTTGAGCTGCTCAGGTCTGCCGTGGTCATCGAGATAGGTCGGCGAGGCGCAGACCACCATGCGCTGGCGCGCGACACGGCGTGCAATGACGCCCGATCTATCCTCCAACTCGCCGGTGCGGATCGCGAGATCGTAGCCGCCCTCCGCGAGGTCGACGACAGGATCGCTGAGCGATAGATCAAGTTCGAGGTTCGGATGCCGCTGAGCGAGTTCGATTAGGATCGGGACCACGCAGCGCCGACCGAAATGAACGGGCATGGTGACGCGCAGCCTTCCGCAGGGTTCGGAAAGATGATCGACTGCAAGCGCATCCGCAGCCTCGGTCTCCGCAAGGATCATCCGGCAGCGCTCGTAATAGGCGCGTCCGAAATCCGTCAGGCTCTGGCGCCGCGTCGTCCGGTTGATGAGGCTCACACCCAGGCGCTCCTCGAGAAAGCGGATATGCTTGCCGACCATCGGTCCGGACAGGCCAAGGGCCGCGGCGGCCGCTGCGAATGAGCCCAGATCGACGGCCTTCACGAAGACGGCCATGCTGGTGAGACGATCCATATTGCAAACTCTTGGTTTCTTCTGTCTTACCTGCGGGCCAATTTATCTTCTGGAGGCGGCTTGGCATAGATCATTCGGTTCAATCATTTTGGAGTTGATATCGAATGCCACGCGTAATCCGCTTTCATGAGCTTGGCGGTCCCGAGGTTCTCCGCATCGAGAATGTAGTGATTCCCGCGCCCCAGCCGGGGTTGGTTCAGATCCGTGTCAAGGCGCTGGGCATCAATCGCGCTGAAGCTTTGTTGCGGTCAGGCGCCTATATCGAAACTGCGCCGCTGCCCTCGGGCCTCGGCCTCGAAGCGGCCGGTATCGTCGAGGCGGTGGGCGAGGGGGTGGATGGTTTTATGCCGGGCGACCGCGTTAGCATCATCCCGCCCATCTCTATGGTCCAGTGGCCGGCTTATGGGGAACTCATAACTTTTCCCGCCGAATTTGTCGTCAGGCATCCGCCGACGCTGTCCTGGGAGGCGGCCGCTGCCGTCTGGATGCCGTTTTTGACGGCCTACGGCGCACTCATCGACACTGCCGGGTTGAGCAAAGGTGATTTCGTCGCCGTTACCGCTGCCTCGAGCAGCGTGGGACTTGCTGCGATCCAGATTGCCAACAAGGTCGGTGCGACGCCGATCGCGATTACCAGGACCTCCGTAAAGCGTAAGGCATTGCACGATGCCGGTGCTGCGCATGTCCTCGCTTCACAGGAGGAAGATCTGGAAACGAAGCTGAAGGCCGTCGCCGGCCGGGATGGCGTGCGGGTCGTCTTCGATGCCGTCGCCGGCCCCATCTTCGAACCGCTGAGCGCGGCAATGTCATCGGGCGGCATTCTCATCGAATATGGCGGATTGAATCAGGAGCCGACGCCGTTTCCGCTTTCTGCGGTGCTCGGCAAAGGCCTGACGCTACGCGGTTATCTCGTCCATGAGATCCTCCGCGATCCGGCGCGGCTGCAGGCTGCAAAGACCTTTATTTTCGAAGGGCTCGCGTCCGGCGCGCTGGAGCCTGTCATATCAAGGACATTCCCTTTCGAGCAGATCGTCGAGGCGCACCGCTTCTTGGAATCGAACGAGCAGTTCGGCAAGATTGTCGTGACGGTCTGATCCGGTCCTTCTTGGGATGATGTCTCAGGCCCGGCCAGGCGGCCAGCCGGGCTTGAACGGTCCATCAGGGCTTACCAGCGCTGATGCACATGCGGCGCGATCAGCCGCTCGTAGATTTCACGCGTCGTCGCCATGACATCCGCTGAAAGCGGCGCAAGGTCGGCGGCAGCCGCGTTGGCTCTCGCCTGTTCGGCATTGCGGGCGCCGGGGATGACGACGGTGACCGCATCGCTCATCAGGATCCAGCGCAGCGCCAAGGCGGCCATGGTGGCGCCGGCCGGCACCAGCTTGCGTACTTCCTCGACCGCCTGCAGCCCGACCTCGAAGGGTACGCCCGCAAAGGTCTCGCCGACATCGAAAGCTTCGCCGTGGCGGTTGAAATTGCGGTGGTCGTCGCTGGCAAACTGCGTCTCGCGGCTGATCTTGCCGGAGAGAAGGCCGCTTGCGAGCGGCACGCGGGCGATGATCGCCACGTTCCTGCGGCGCGCCTCGGCGAAGAACAGATGGTCGGGGCGTTGGCGGAAGATGTTGTAGATGATCTGGATGCTGACGACGCCGGGATATTCGATCGCCTTCAGGCCGTCCTCGACCTTTTCGACGCTGACGCCATAACCCTTGATCTTGCCGGCTTTCTGCAGCGTGTCGAGGCTCTCGAAGACCTCGGGCTGGTAAAGCACCTCGCGCGGCGGGCAGTGCAACTGCACGAGGTCGAGACTGTCGACCGCAAGATTCTCCAGGCTGCGGTCGATGAAGCCTTCGAGATTGGCCTTGGTATAACCTTCCGCGACATGCGGGTTGAGGCGGCGGCCTGCCTTGGTCGCGACCATCGGGCGCTCGTCGCCGCGCGTCTTCAAGACATCGGCAATGATCTTTTCCGAGCGGCCGTCGCCGTAAACATCCGCCGTGTCGATGAACGTCATACCGGCATCGAGCGCGGCATTCAGCGCCGCCCGCCCGTCTGCCTCGCTGATATCGCCCCAGGAGCCGCCGATCTGCCAGGCGCCGAAGCCGACATTGGTGACGGTGAAAGGCATGCGGCCAAAAGCATGGTGTTTCATGAACATCTCCCCAGGTTATGAAAGTGGCACTGGCCTATCAGGCGGGCAACTGTGCGGCAATTGCCGATCCGGTCTTGATCGCTCGCCTCAATCAAATATCGTCCAGAGACAAGGCTTCAACGCTATTGGATGGAAAGGAACGATCATGGAGATCAAACCCGTCGGCTCCAGCCCCTCGACGAAACCGCCGGCCGACTATTTTACCGGCGCCGTTCGCCAGGATCCGCTGATCGAGCCGCCGGCGCCGGCCCGGGTGAGGGCAACCTCCGTCACCTTCGAACCGGGCGCCCGCACGGCTTGGCACACGCATCCGCTCGGCTAGACGCTGGTCGTCACCTCGGGCAAGGGCCTCGCCCAGAGCTGGGGCGGGGACATCCGCGAGATCCGCACCGGCGACACCGTCTGGTTTGCGCCGGGCGAAAAACACTGGCACGGCGCCGGCCCGGACACGGCGATGACGCATATTGCCATTCACGAGGCATTGGACGGCAGTCATGTCGACTGGATGGAAAAGGTCAGCGACGATCAATATTCCGGCAAGGCGTGAGCTGATCAGAGGCGCTTCAGGCAGTAGGAAAAATGCGCGTGTGATTCGACCGTCAGGAATTCGAATTGCCAGCCATAATCCTTGCAGAATTTCGTAACCGCCTCGACGACACCGTAGACGATCGGTTTGACCGTGTTGCCTGTGCAGAAATCGTGGCCGGCAATGCGTCCTGTCCGCTTCACCTTCTTCTCGCAGAGCAGGAGCTCCTGCCAGGTGAGCTCGAAAGAATGGTCGGTGTCGATATAGGCCCAGTCGAGGAAGTCGTCCTCGAATTCGGCGAGCTTGTCGAGCGATGTGCCTTGCATCAGGTGCAGCCGGCCGGCCTCGATCTCGGCGGCGAAATTCGTGTGAATCGCGTCGATCCCGGAGCTGTAGCGATCCATCGACCACGGATCGATGAGATAAAGCTGCGCCGGGCGATTCTTTTCCAGGATCTCCGCCGTATATTCGCCGAAGGCTGCACCCACTTCGACGCCGATGCCGCCATTTGGGATCCGGTAGAGCAGTTCGCCGCGATCAGGCAGCAGGCGGGCATGTTCCATATGATGGGCGCTGAGCGGGGTGCGCGGCATGCTTGCCCGCAGCGCCTGCCTTTCTTCACGTGTCTTCATCTCTGATCTCGGGATTGGGGCGGCTGACGGCCCTGATGCGGTATGACGGGAACGTAGGAGCAGCCGAGGCGGATGACAACCGCATGACAGGAATTTGCTTCTTTCGAACAAATCGCTAAGTTTCACCTGTGGACTGACGAGAGCCCCGGGAGGAGCGATTTCATGAGACGCATGTGGCCTGAAGAATTCAACGCCATCATCAACGGAGCCGAGGAGGTGACGTTGGAAGCACCCGCCGAGGCCGGCGAAGCGCCGCTGCACCGTAAGGCGCTGAAGGCCCGCATCACCATGGGAGATTACGAGCGGATCTGGCCGCTCGCCGAGATGCGCTTCCGGCTTGGCGAAAAAGATGGCAAGGCCATCACCCTGATCACCACCAATCCTCATTACCACCCCTGGCACCCGAAGGACGGCGGCAGCGTGGAATCCGTGTCGGACAGCGGCCGCCACTACAAGACGGATTATCTCGTCGTGCACTTCCTGCTGGACGACGTGAAGGAAACATCCCCCGCCTGATAGGCGAAGGCCGGTGCCGCCGCAACGCGGTCCCGGCCTCTTCTAACGCCGAATTGATTCTGACGCGGATGACAACGACGGCGATATCGCTAAGTTCGGCGAAAATGTTCCCATCAAACTGGAGGTTCCCGTGACGGGCAATGTGCTGGATATCCCGGTCAAGACTGTGGATGGTCGTGACATCACGCTGAACGAATACAAGGGCAGGGTGCTTCTGATCGTCAATGTCGCCTCGAAATGCGGGCTGACCCCGCAATATGAGGGGCTTGAAAGACTCTATGGCGAAAAGCGCGAGCGCGGCTTCGTCATCGCCGCTTTCCCCGCCAATGACTTCAAGGGCCAGGAGCCCGGCACCGACGCCGAGATTCTCGATTTCTGCACCACCACTTACGACGTCACCTTCCCGATCTTCTCGAAGATTTCGGTCAAGGGCGAGGCCCAGCACCCGCTCTACCGGCAGTTGACCAAATCGGGCGTGAAGACGACGGGCGAGGGTCCGATGCGCGAACGCCTGAATGCCCACGGCATATCAGGCGGCGACGAGGACGACATTCTCTGGAATTTCGAAAAATTCCTGATCGGCCGCGACGGCAAAATCGCCGCCCGCTTCGCGCCCGATGTGACGGCAGATGATTCGCGGCTGGTTTCCGCGGTGGATCAAGAACTGGCGAAGGGATGATTTGCTAGGAGCCCAGCAGGATCTTCAGATCCCGAGCACGGTCACAAGCGGGGGCGTAAAGTCCTTGAAACCCAGTCTCGGCTGGTCGCACCTTCTGTCAAACTTTGTCTTCGGTACCTGGCGCTGGCAATTCGGATTCGTTTTGAACGCGTATCCGGGCAGGCTGACATATGTGGCGCTTGGCGCGCCAAGGGCGATCGCGATGCACAGCGTCAATGCGGAGCATAGAGTTCTCATGGCACCCCCCGGCACCGTAAGCCTTCAACTGCGGAGACTTCCGGGCGACGAATAATCTCACTTTTGCCCGCCCCCATCCATTCGCCCAATAGGAGGTGGCGTGGCGGCCGGGGGTAGTCCGATTTGGTGGAGCACTGGCTTTCAGGGGGCGGCGCATCTGGAGCTGTCGGGCGCCTCGATTGGATCGGCTGCGCAACTGGAATTGCAAATATGGTGACGAAGCAATGCCGGCGTTCGTCTGCGAAGCCTCGGCGTTATTCAGCTGCTTGGCACTTTGGAAAAAATGGTGGGCGATGAGAGACTCGAACTCCCGACATCCTCGGTGTAAACGAGGCGCTCTACCAACTGAGCTAATCGCCCATCGCTGGCGAAGCCGTATCGGCCTGCTGCGTTGGTGGCCGTGATCTATGCGGATCGCGGCAAAACCGCAAGAGTGTTTGTGAAGAATTTTTGATTTTTTTGGCGGTCGTCTGCTGGTCTGTGCTGCCGATCGCGCTCGGTCGGCCTGTGGATAAAGGGGAGGGCAGGCAGCGGACTTATCCGTTTTGCCTGCGCCGTCGGCTCCGATCGTGCCTCAGTGCCGCTGCGGAGGTTGGAATTGCCGGCTTTCCGTTCTTCCTGCAGCGGCTCTGCCGAAACAATTCAGCGACTGTCATGGTTTTGTCTCCAAACCTGCTTGACACTAAAAGGCGAACCCCGTAGTTAGCCGCTCATCGAAACGGCCAGCCGTTTTGGTGAGGGTGCGAAGGCATCCGGATTGCTTGAAATGAAGTGCGGGTGTAGCTCAGTCGGTTAGAGTGCCGGCCTGTCACGCCGGAGGTCGCGGGTTCGAGCCCCGTCACTCGCGCCATTTCAAAGCAGGCGTTCAAGCGCTGCCGTCCGGCTCTTCCGTCCATCATGCGCGGGTGTAGCTCAGTCGGTTAGAGTGCCGGCCTGTCACGCCGGAGGTCGCGGGTTCGAGCCCCGTCACTCGCGCCATTCTCTTCCGAAAGCCATGCAGTTTCCAAGGGTCAGGCATGCAGCTTGAATCGACTTCTGCGGATTTGTCGCGACATCGTTGCATCTGCTTGATAATGTCCGCGCGCGACGCGTCGAATTGCCTCTGTAAAAGTCTTGCGCCGGGGCGTCGCCTGCGCTAACCACGGCTTGTTGCAACGCACGTTCGCTTGTCGGGCAATTGCCCAAATGCGCCGCCTGGCGCCTCCGGCAAGCAAGGATGAACATGATGACTGAACTGCTCAGTTCCTATATTCCGATCGCTATCTTCATCGCCATCGCGCTCGTTATCGGCCTGGCGCTGCTCATTGCGCCGTTCGCCGTGGCTTTCAAAGCGCCCGATTCGGAAAAGCTCTCCGCTTACGAATGCGGCTTCAATGCCTTCGACGACGCCCGCATGAAGTTCGACATCCGCTTCTATCTCGTGTCGATCCTCTTCATCATCTTCGACCTCGAGGTCGCCTTCCTCTTCCCCTGGGCCGTTTCCTTCGGCGCCATCGGCTGGTTCGGCTTCTGGTCCATGATGGTCTTCCTCCTCGTGCTGACCATCGGCTTTATCTATGAATGGAAGAAGGGAGCCCTGGAATGGGAGTGACCCCTGTGAGCAATCAGCCGCTCGTCGCGCCGCAACCGAAGGGGATCATCGATCCGTCGACCGGCAAGCCGATCGGCAGCAACGACGCGTTTTTCGGCGAGATCAATAACGAGCTCGCCGACAAGGGTTTCCTCGTCACCTCGACGGACGAACTGATCAACTGGGCTCGCACCGGCTCCCTGATGTGGATGACCTTCGGTCTTGCCTGCTGCGCCGTCGAAATGATGCAGCTCTCCATGCCGCGTTACGACGTCGAGCGCTTTGGTTTTGCGCCGCGCGCTTCGCCGCGCCAGTCCGACGTGATGATCGTCGCCGGCACGCTGACTAACAAGATGGCGCCAGCTCTGCGCAAGGTCTACGACCAGATGCCCGAGCCGCGTTATGTCATCTCGATGGGCTCCTGCGCCAATGGCGGCGGCTACTATCACTATTCCTATTCCGTGGTGCGCGGCTGCGACCGCGTCGTGCCGATCGACATCTATGTGCCGGGCTGTCCCCCCACGGCGGAGGCACTGCTCTACGGCGTGCTTCTGCTGCAGAAGAAGATCCGGCGCACCGGCACGATCGAACGCTAAGGGTTAAGGACAAGGCATATGAGTGAAGCCCTGACTGAGCTTGCCTCCTATCTTGGCGAAGCGCGCGGCAACCTGATCGCCGCTTCGCAGATGAAGTATGGCGAGCTGACGCTGACGGCGACGGGTGAAAACCTGATCCCGCTGCTGACCTTCCTGCGTGACGACGCCAAATGCGGTTTCGTCAACCTGATCGACATCTGCGGCGTCGACTGGCCGCAGCGCGAACTGCGTTTCGACGTCGTCTATCATCTGCTGTCGCCGAAGAAGAACCTGCGCATCCGCGTCAAGGTCGCGACCGACGAGGATACGCCGGTTCCGTCCGCCTGCGCCGTCTATCCCGGCGCCGACTGGTTCGAGCGTGAGACCTGGGACATGTACGGTGTGCTGTTCACCGGCCATCCGGACCTGCGCCGCATCCTGACCGACTACGGTTTCGAAGGCCACCCGCTGCGCAAGGACTTTCCGACGACCGGTTTCGTTGAAGTTCGCTATGACGATGCGGCGAAGCGCGTCGTCTACGAGCCGGTGGAACTGAAACAGGAATTCCGCAACTTCGACTTCATGTCGCCATGGGAAGGCACGGAATATGTGCTTCCTGGCGACGAAAAAGCGAAACAATAGTTCAAGGCGGCTGGCGGGCTCTGCGCCCGTCATTCACTGGTTATCTGAGAACGCGAGCCCATCGCCATGACCGAACATAACGTCCGTAACTTCAACATCAATTTCGGACCGCAGCATCCGGCGGCGCACGGCGTTCTTCGTCTTGTCCTGGAGCTTGACGGCGAAATTGTGGAGCGGGTCGATCCGCATATCGGCCTGCTGCACCGCGGCACCGAGAAGCTGATCGAGACCAAGACCTATCTTCAGGCCGTGCCCTATTTCGATCGCCTCGACTATGTCGCGCCGATGAACCAGGAGCATGCCTATGCGCTGGCCGTCGAAAAGCTGCTCGGCATCCAGATCCCGATCCGTGGCCAGCTGATCCGCGTGCTCTACTCGGAAATCGGCCGCATCCTCTCGCATCTCTTGAACGTCACGACGCAGGCCATGGACGTCGGCGCGCTGACACCGCCGCTCTGGGGCTTCGAAGAGCGCGAAAAGCTGATGGTGTTCTATGAACGCGCCAGCGGTTCGCGCATGCATGCGGCTTATTTCCGTCCGGGCGGCGTCCACCAGGATCTGCCGGAAAAGCTCGTGCAGGACATCGGCGACTGGTGCGATCCCTTCCTGAAGGCGCTCGATGACATCGACGATCTTTTGACCGGCAACCGTATCTTCAAGCAGCGCAACGTCGATATCGGCGTCGTCTCTCTGGAAGATTGCTGGGCCTGGGGCTTCTCCGGCGTCATGGTGCGTGGTTCGGGCGCTGCCTGGGACCTGCGTCGCGCCCAGCCTTACGAATGTTATTCCGATCTCGAATTCGACATCCCGATCGGCAAGAACGGCGACAATTACGACCGCTACCTGATCCGCATGATCGAGATGCGCCAATCGGTCCGCATCATGAAGCAGTGCGTCAATCGCCTGCTCTCGGATGCCAAGACCGGTCCTTTCTCGTCGATCGACGGTAAGGTCGTGCCGCCGAAGCGCGGCGAGATGAAGCGCTCGATGGAAGCGCTGATCCACCATTTCAAGCTCTACACCGAAGGCTACCATGTGCCGGCCGGCGAGGTTTATGCCGCCGTCGAGGCGCCGAAGGGCGAGTTCGGCGTCTATCTCGTCTCCGACGGCTCGAACAAGCCGTATCGCTGCAAGATCCGCGCTCCGGGTTACGCCCATCTGCAGGCGATGGACTTCATGTGCCGCGGCCACCAGCTTGCCGATGTCGCTGCTGTCCTTGGCTCGCTCGATATCGTCTTCGGCGAGGTGGACCGCTGATGCAGCTTCTGCCGCTGGCCGTCGCAATTCTTCTTGCGGCATCCGAGGTTTCGGCCCAGGAGGCCGACACCCTCGGCACGCCGCTGGGTCATAAGGAAGTGACGCCGCCGGGGCAGCAATCGTCCATGGGCGAGCTTTTGTCCAAGGGCTATCAGATCAAGGCCGCCGTTCCGAACGGCGGAAAATTCGTCGTATTTATGCAGAAAGACCAGTCGGCCTATGCCTGCGAAATGCAGTCTTTGACCGCTTCGCGGTGTGGAACCCTAAACTGACAAGGCGTGAGGAAGAATGTCCGTTCGTCGATTAGCCGAAGATCAATTTCAGCCTGCCGCATTCGCTTTCAGCGATGAAAATGCGGTCTGGGCGGACAAGACGATCCAGAAATACCCCGCCGGCCGCCAGCAATCGGCGGTCATTCCGCTGCTGATGCGGGCGCAGGAACAGGACGGCTGGGTCACGCGCGCGGCGATCGAAAAGATCGCCGACATGCTCGACATGGCCTATATCAGAGTGCTTGAGGTCGCGACCTTCTACACGCAGTTCCAGCTGCATCCCGTCGGCACGCGCGCCCACGTCCAGGTCTGCGGCACGACGCCCTGCATGCTGCGCGGTTCGGAAGCGCTGATGTCGGTCTGCAAGAGCAAGATCCACGCGCACCCCTTCGAACGCAATGCCGAAGGCACGCTCTCCTGGGAAGAGGTCGAATGTCTTGGCGCCTGCGTCAACGCCCCGATGGTGATGATTGGCAAGGACACCTACGAGGATCTGACGCCCGAACGTCTCGAAGAGATCATCGAAACCTTTGCCGCCGGCAATGGCGCGAGCATCAAGCCGGGCACCCAGATCGACCGGATATTCTCAGCACCTGAAGGCGGCCCGACCTCGCTGACGACGGAAGAGCCGAAGGCAAGGACACGCGCCAAGAAGACCGATGCCGAAAGCGTGTCGGCGCCGACCGACGGCGCGCCGATCCCGCCCTCCGAGGCCGGCCGCCCGAAGAGCACCGATGCCGAGACCAATGCGACCTTGAAGACGCCGGCAACGGCGCCGAAGGCAGCTGCGAAAAACGCCAAGGCAGCCGAGCAGCAGCCGGTTTCCGGCACGGCGCCTGCCGAGCCGGCGCCCGCTGCCGCCAAGGCGGAAGCCGCCCCGGCGGCCAAGCCAAGCCTGACCGACAAGAACCGTCCGGCCGGCATCGAAAAGCCCGCAGCACCGGATGACCTGAAGATGATCTCCGGCGTCGGTCCGAAGATCGAGGCGACATTGAATGAAATCGGCATCTTCACCTTCTCGCAGGTCGCAGGCTGGAAGAAGGCCGAGCGCGAATGGGTCGATGGCTACCTGAATTTCCGCGGCCGCATCGAGCGTGACGACTGGGTCAAGCAGGCCAAGGCGCTCGCCAAGGGCGGCGAAGCGGAATATATCAAGGTCTTCGGCAAGAAGCCGCGGTAAGAGGTGAAGCATGTTACAAGATAAAGACCGCATCTTTACCAACATCTACGGCCTCAAGGACAAGTCCCTGAAGGGCGCGATGAGCCGCGGCCATTGGGATGGCACCAAGCAGATCCTCGAAAAAGGCCGCGACTGGATCATCAACGAGATGAAGGCCTCTGGCCTTCGCGGCCGCGGCGGCGCCGGCTTCCCCACGGGCCTCAAATGGTCCTTCATGCCGAAGGAAAGCGACGGCCGCCCGCATTACCTCGTCGTCAATGCCGACGAATCGGAGCCCGGCACCTGCAAGGACCGCGACATCATGCGCCACGATCCGCACACGCTGATCGAGGGCTGCGTCGTTGCGAGTTTCGCCATGGGCGCCAATGCCGCCTACATCTATGTGCGCGGCGAATATATCCGCGAGCGCGAAGCGCTGCAGGCGGCGATCGACGAATGTTATGATTACGGCCTGCTCGGCAAGAACAACAAACTCGGCTGGGACATGGACATCTTCGTCCATCACGGCGCCGGCGCATATATCTGCGGCGAGGAAACCGCGCTGCTCGAAAGCCTGGAAGGCAAGAAGGGCCAGCCACGCCTGAAGCCGCCGTTCCCTGCCAATATGGGCCTCTACGGCTGCCCGACGACCGTCAACAACGTCGAATCGATCGCCGTCGCGCCGACGATCTTGCGCCGCGGCGCCGGTTGGTTCTCCGCCATCGGTCGTCCGAACAATGTCGGCACCAAGCTGTTCATGCTCTCCGGCCACGTCAACAAGCCGTGCACGGTCGAAGAGGAAATGGGCATCACCTTCCGCGAGCTGGTCGACCGCCATGCCGGCGGCATCCGCGGCGGTTGGGACAATCTGCTCGCCGTCATTCCGGGCGGCGCATCCTGCCCGATCGTTCCGGCCAAGGACATCATCGACTGCCCGATGGATTTCGACGGCCTGCGCGGCGTCGGTTCCTCCTTCGGCACGGCCGCCGCGATCGTCATGGACAAGTCCACCGACGTCATCAAGGCGATCGCCCGCATCTCCGCCTTCTTCAAGCATGAGAGCTGCGGCCAGTGCACGCCCTGCCGTGAAGGCACCGGCTGGATGTGGCGCGTGATGGAGCGCATGGCCAAGGGCAATGCCCAGAAGCGCGAAATCGACATGCTGTTTCAGGTGACGAAGCAGATCGAAGGTCACACCATCTGCGCCCTCGGCGACGCCGCCGCATGGCCGGTGCAGGGCCTGATCCGTAACTTCCGTCCCGAGATCGAAAAGCGCATCGACCAGTATACGGCAAGTGCGCTGGACCACGGCGCGGTTCTGGAGGCGGCTGAATAATCATGGCGGCATCGAAGAGTGGAAAGAAGGAAGGGACCGCCGATTTCGCGGCCGGCTTCGGCCGTCTTGCCGCCGAGATGCTGGAAAACGCCCAGGCAATGCCTGTGCATCCGCTGATGGCGCACCCTGCCGCAGCCTTTGCCGCCGCAACGGCAATCGGCTTTGGCTTCTCGACGCAGATGGCGGGCGCCTTTTTCGGAGCCTTCCAGGGCGCTCTGGAAACCACCGGCAAGCTCGCGGCCGCCCTCGATGACACGCCGCCGGACGAACCGGCGCCCGCAGTCGATATCCGGCCGGAGAACATCCGCCCGGCCGTCAGGGCTTTCAGCAAGCCCGTGGCCGACAAGCCGGCGGTCGAGAGGAAGGCTGTGCCGACGCTGACAGTCGTCAAGTCGGCGAGCGAGCCGACCCCGGCAAGCCAGCCAAAGCCCGACGTGAAGGTGAAACCAGTTCAGCGGGCTGCAAAGGCTGACGATCTCAAGCTGATTGCCGGCATCGGTCCGAAGCTGGAGCAGGTGTTGAACACCAAAGGCATTCGAGGCTTCGCCGAGATAGCCGCCTGGACCGACGACGATATCGCCCGGCTCGACGCCGAGCTCGGCCTTAGCGGCCGCATCGCGCGCGACGACTGGATTGGTCAGGCGAAGGTTCTGGCGGGGCGGGGCCGCAGAAGGAAATGAACTGTCCGGCCGTGCAAACCGGCCGGAGATAGGGCGGATCGGCGCAGAGGCGGGGGCCTCACGCTGCAGATGCCGGTGCGGGTTCCGCGTCTGGAACGCGCGACAGACAATTTGGGCGACATCAGATGCCGGCAGGACGAAAGATCCGGCTCGGCAAAGAGAATGTTGCAAAAACAGGTTTGTTTGCCGTCATCAGGCAAACGGGAAACAGGACTGAGCGACGATGGCAAAACTGAAGATTGACGGCAACGAGATCGAAGTTCCGGATCATTTCACGCTATTGCAGGCGTGTGAGGATGCCGGCGCCGAAGTTCCGCGCTTCTGCTTCCACGAGCGCCTGTCGGTTGCCGGCAACTGCCGCATGTGCCTTGTCGAGGTGAAGGGCGGCCCGCCGAAGCCGCAGGCTTCCTGCGCCATGAGCGTGCGCGACATCCGCGGCGGCCCGAACGGCGAACTGCCGGAGGTCTTCACCAACACGCCGATGGTCAAGAAGGCCCGCGAAGGCGTGATGGAGTTCCTGCTGATCAATCATCCGCTTGATTGCCCGATCTGCGACCAGGGCGGCGAATGCGACCTGCAGGATCAGGCGATGGCCTTCGGCATCGACACCTCCCGCTACCAGGAAGACAAGCGCGCCGTCGAGGACAAATATATCGGCCCGCTTGTCAAGACGGTGATGAACCGCTGCATTCATTGCACGCGCTGCGTCCGCTTTACCACCGAGGTCGCCGGTATTTCCGAACTCGGCCTGATCGGTCGCGGCGAGGATGCCGAGATCACCACCTATCTCGAACAGGCGATGACCTCCGAACTGCAGGGCAACGTCGTCGACCTCTGCCCGGTCGGCGCGCTCACCTCCAAGCCCTTCGCCTTCACGGCGCGCCCCTGGGAATTGAACAAGACCGAATCGATCGACGTCATGGATGCCGTCGGTTCGGCGATTCGCGTCGACACCCGTGGCCGTGAGGTCATGCGCATCCTGCCGCGTGTCAACGAGGCGATCAACGAAGAATGGATTTCCGACAAGAGCCGCTTCATCTGGGACGGCCTAAAGACGCAGCGCCTCGACCGGCCTTACGTCCGTCGCGACGGCCGCCTGCAGCCGGCGAGCTGGGCCGAGGCCTTCGGCGCCATCAAGGCTGCTGTGAGCGCCACTTCAGGTGAGAAGATCGGCGCGATCGCTGGCGATCTCGCTTCCGTCGAGGAAATGTATGCGCTCTCCGAACTGGTCAAGTCTCTGGGCTCTGCCAATCTCGACTGTCGTCAGGATGGGGCGGCACTCGATCCGTCGCTCGGCCGTGCAAGCTACCTCTTCAACCCGACGATTGCAGGCATCGACCAGGCCGACGCGCTGCTGATCATCGGCGCCAATCCGCGTTTCGAGGCGGCTATCCTCAACGCCCGCATTCGCAAGCGCTGGCGCCGCGGCAAGTTCCCGATCGGCGTGATCGGTGAGCCCGGCGAACTGCGTTACAGCTATGACTATCTCGGCGGTGGTCCCGACACACTGAAGGATCTGGTCGACGGCGGTCATGCCTTCGCTGATGTTCTGAAGAATGCCGCCAAGCCGATGATCATCATCGGCCAGGGCGCGCTGTCGCGCAGCGACGGTGCCGGCGTTCTCGCAAGCGCCGCCAGGCTTGCCGGTTCGGTCGGCGCGGTCGTCGAAGGCTGGAACGGCTTTGCCGTCCTCCACACCGCCGCTTCGCGCGTCGGCGGCCTCGACCTCGGCTTCGTACCCGGTGCCAAAGGTGTCAGCGCCGCCGAGATGCTGACGGCAATGGACGTGCTCTTCCTGCTTGGCGCCGACGAACTCGACTTCACCGCCAAGAAGGCCAAGCTCACCGTCTATATCGGCTCGCACGGCGATAACGGCGCCCACCATGCCGACGTCATCCTGCCGGCCGCAGCCTATACCGAAAAGTCCGGCACCTGGGTCAATACCGAAGGCCGCGTCCAGATGGGCAACCGCGCAGGCTTTGCGCCGGGCGATGCCCGCGAGGACTGGGCGATCATCCGCGCCCTGTCCGACGTGCTCGGTAAGAAGCTTCCCTTCGATTCGCTGAGCGAGTTGCGTGGCCGGCTCTATGCCGCTTTCCCGCATTTCGCCGCCATCGACGAGATCGCCGAAACCGATAGCGCCCAAATTGCCGCAGTCGCGAAAAAAGCCGGCAAGATGAACAAGTCAGGGTTTGCGTCGCCGGTCAAAGACTTCTATTTGACGAACCCGATAGCGCGCGCCTCGGCTGTCATGGCCGAGTGCTCGGCATTGGCCCGCAACAACTTCAAAGTCGCGGCAGAGTAAGGGCAGGAACTCATGGATTCTTTCTTCTCAACCTATGTCTGGCCGGGGATCATCATGATCGGTCAGTCGCTGCTGCTTCTCGTCTGCCTGCTCGTCTTCATCGCTTATGTGCTGCTTGCCGATCGCAAGATCTGGGCGGCCGTGCAGCTGCGCCGCGGTCCGAACGTCGTCGGTCCCTTCGGCCTGTTCCAGTCCTTCGCCGACCTTCTGAAATTCGTCTTCAAGGAGCCGATCATTCCGGCTGGCGCCAACAAGGCGGTGTTCCTGCTCGCTCCGCTGGTGACGGTGCTTCTGGCGCTGTCGACCTGGGCGGTGGTGCCGCTCGCCGACGGCTGGGTGATCGCCAACATCAATGTCGGTATCCTCTATATCTTTGCGATCTCCTCGCTCGAAGTCTATGGCATCATCATGGGCGGTTGGGCGTCGAACTCGAAATATCCGTTCCTCGGCGCGCTGCGCTCGGCCGCACAGATGGTGTCCTATGAAGTCTCCATCGGCTTCGTCATTGTCACCGTTCTGCTCTGCGTCGGATCGCTCAACCTGACCGACATCGTCAATGCGCAGCACAATGGCCTCGGCACCATGCTCGGCCTACCGGCCTCGTTCCTCGACTGGCACTGGCTGTCGCTGTTCCCGATGTTCATCGTCTTCTTCATCTCAGCGCTTGCCGAGACGAACCGTCCGCCTTTCGACCTGCCGGAAGCCGAATCGGAACTGGTTGCCGGCTTCATGGTCGAATACGGTTCCTCGCCATACATGATGTTCATGCTTGGGGAATATGCGGCCGTCTGCCTGATGTGCTCGCTGACGACGATCCTCTTCCTCGGCGGTTGGCTGCCTCCGGTCGATATCTGGATCCTCAACTGGGTCCCCGGCATCATCTGGTTCATGCTGAAGGCCTGCTTCGTGTTCTTCATGTTCGCGATGGTCAAAGCCTTCGTCCCGCGCTACCGCTACGACCAGCTCATGCGCCTCGGCTGGAAGGTCTTCCTGCCGCTGTCGCTCGCCATGGTCATCATCGTTGCATTCGTGCTGAAACTGATGGGATGGGCATAATGATCCCAGCTCTCGTTTCCGGCAAAATTGGAGGTTGAAGATGGCAAGCTTGTCCAGCTCCATCAACTCGCTGTTCCTCAAGGAATTCTTCGGCGCGTTCTTTCTGTCGATGCGCTATTTCTTCCGCCAGAAGGCGACCATCAATTACCCCTTCGAAAAGGGCCCGGTCTCCCCGCGCTTCCGCGGCGAGCATGCGCTGCGCCGTTATCCGAACGGCGAGGAACGCTGCATCGCCTGCAAGCTCTGCGAGGCGATCTGTCCTGCCCAGGCGATCACCATCGAGGCCGGTCCGCGCCGCAACGACGGCACACGCCGCACCGTGCGCTACGACATCGATATGGTGAAGTGCATCTATTGCGGCTTCTGCCAGGAAGCCTGCCCGGTCGACGCGATCGTCGAAGGTCCGAATTTCGAATTTGCGACGGAAACCCGCGAAGAGCTCTATTTCGACAAGGCGCGCCTTCTGGATAACGGGGACCGGTGGGAGCGTGAAATCGCCCGCAACATTGCGATCGACTCGCCGTACCGCTGATTGAGATCTGAAATGCCGCGATGGAGCTGCTCGCTCCCGTCGCGGTCAATATGCACAGGAGCTTTGCCGGCGAGTGCCGCGAAGCTCCATCGGGCAGGGAAAACTCCCGGCTGCCCGGGGGAAGATGAAAAAGGCACCAACATGGGTCTGCAGGCTCTATTTTTCTACCTTTTCGCCTTTGTCGCGGTGGCGTCGGCGTTCATGGTCATCTGGGCGAAGAACCCGGTTCACTCGGTTCTGTTCCTGATCCTGGTGTTCTTCAACGCGGCCGGCCTGTTCCTGCTGCTCGGCGCCGAGTTCCTGGCGATGATCCTGCTCGTCGTCTATGTCGGCGCCGTCGCCGTCCTCTTCCTCTTCGTAGTGATGATGCTCGACATCGACTTCACCGAATTGAGGGCAGGCGTGCTCGAATATGCGCCGATCGGCGGGTTGATCGGGATCATCCTGGCGGCCGAGTTGATCGTCGTCATCGGCGGCAGCGTCATCTCGCCTGAGATCGCCAAATCAGTCGCCATGCCGATCCCGGCGCTCACCGAGCGCACGAATACGGCCGCTCTCGGCGACGTGCTTTACACCAACTACGTCTATTTCTTCCAGATTGCCGGCCTGGTGCTGCTGGTCGCCATGATCGGCGCGATCGTGCTGACGCTGAGGCATCGCACCAACATCAAGCGGCAGAATATTTCCAGGCAGGTTGCCCGCACGCCCGCCACCGCCGTCGAGGTGGTTACGGTCAAGCCGGGGCAGGGCGTCTAAAGGCAGGTCAAGGAACAAAGAACATGGTCATCGGACTTTCCCACTACCTGACGGTCAGCGCCATCCTCTTCACGCTCGGCGTTTTCGGTATCTTCCTGAACCGGAAGAACGTCATCGTCATCCTGATGTCGGTCGAACTGATCCTGCTTGCCGTCAACATCAACATGGTCGCCTTCTCTCACTTCCTGAACGACATTGTCGGTCAGGTCTTCGCGCTGCTCATTCTGACGGTTGCGGCTGCCGAAGCGGCGATCGGTCTTGCAATTCTCGTTGTCTTCTACCGCAACCGCGGCTCGATCGCGGTCGAAGACGTCAATATGATGAAGGGCTGAGTGGCTCATGTTCCTCTATAAGGCTATTGTCTTTCTTCCCTTGATCGGCGCGATCGTCGCCGGCCTTTTCGGCCGCGCCATTGGCGCCAAGGCTTCGGAATATGTCACCAGCGGCCTGATGATCATCGCTGGCATCCTCTCCTGGATCGTCTTCTTCAACGTCGGCATGGGCCATCTCGAAGGCGGGCCGATCAGGGTCGAGGTGCTGCGCTGGATCCAGTCCGGCGGCATTGACGTCTCCTGGTCGCTGCGCGTGGATACGCTCACCTCAGTCATGCTGATCGTGGTCAACACGGTCTCGACGCTGGTGCATATCTATTCGATCGGCTACATGCATACCGATCCGCATCGCCCGCGCTTCTTTGCCTATCTCTCGCTCTTCACCTTCGCCATGCTGATGCTGGTGACGGCCGACAATCTTGCCCAGATGTTCTTCGGCTGGGAAGGCGTCGGTCTCGCCTCCTATCTGCTGATCGGCTTCTGGTTCAAGAAACCGTCGGCGACAGCCGCGGCAATGAAGGCATTCATCGTCAACCGCGTCGGCGACTTCGGTTTCGTGCTCGGCATTGCCGGCGTCTTCGTGCTGTTCGGTTCAATCAACCTCGATACGATCTTCGCCAATGCATCGAACTTCGCCCCGCATGAAGGCGGCGGCGAGGCGAGCGAAGTGATCCTCAACCTCTTCGGCATGCAGCTCGACAAGGCGCATGCGCTGACCGGCATCTGCCTGCTGCTGTTCATGGGCGCCATGGGCAAGTCGGCGCAGTTCCTGCTGCACACCTGGCTGCCGGACGCGATGGAAGGCCCGACCCCGGTCTCGGCCCTCATCCATGCCGCCACCATGGTCACCGCCGGCGTCTTCCTCGTCGCCCGCATGTCGCCGCTCTTCGAACTGTCGCCGGACGCACTGACCGTCGTTACCGTGATCGGCGCGATCACCGCCTTCTTCGCGGCAACCGTCGGCCTGGTCCAGAACGACATCAAGCGCGTCATCGCCTATTCCACCTGCTCGCAGCTCGGCTACATGTTCGTGGCGCTGGGGGTAGGGGCCTACGGCGCAGCGATCTTCCATCTGTTCACGCACGCCTTCTTCAAGGCGCTGCTCTTCCTGTGCGCCGGCTCGGTCATCCATGCCGTCGATGGCGAGCAGGACATGCGCTACATGGGTGGCCTGTATCCTCACATCAAAGTTACCGCCGGCCTCATGATCATCGGCACGCTGGCGATCACCGGCGTTGGCATCCCCTTCACGCCGTTCGGCCTTGCCGGCTTCTTCTCCAAGGACGTGATCATCGAGGCGACCTATGCATCGCACTCGCCGGTCGCGGGCTTCGCCTTCTCGCTTCTGGTCATTGCGGCTCTTTTCACGAGCTTCTATTCCTGGCGCCTGATCTTCATGACCTTCTTCGGCAAGCCGCGCGCATCGCATGAGGTCATGCACCACGTCCATGAGTCGCCGCAAGTTATGCTGGTGCCGCTCTATCTACTCGCAGTTGGAGCGGTTTTGGCCGGCTACTTCTTCGAGGGCCGGTTCTACGGCGAGGAATATGCCGAGTTCTGGAAGGGCGCGCTCTTTACCGGCGCCGAAAACGAACTCGTCGAAGAATTCCACCACGTGCCGGCGCTCGTGGGCTTGAGCCCCTTCATCGCCATGGTGCTCGGCTTCGTCATTGCCTGGTACATGTATATCCGCTCGCCGCAGACGCCGCGCGTCCTCGCCAAGCAGCATCGGGTGCTCTACCACTTCCTGCTCAACAAGTGGTATTTCGACGAACTTTACGACTTCCTCTTCGTCCGCACGGCGAGGGCGCTTGGCCGTTTCCTGTGGAAGAAGGGTGACGTCGGCGTCATCGATACCTATGGCCCGAATGGTGTGGCCGCCCGCGTCGTCGCCGTCACCGACCGCGTCGTCCGCCTGCAGACCGGTTACCTCTATCACTATGCCTTCGCCATGCTGATCGGCATTGCGGCGCTTGTTACCTGGATGATGCTCGGGAGTTCCTTCTGATGACCGATTGGCCTATTCTTTCAACGGTCACCTTCCTGCCGCTCGCCGGCGTGGTGCTCCTGCTCTTGATGAATGGCGACAGCGAAAGCGGCCGAAAGAACGTGCTGGGGATCTCGCTGTTCACCACCGTCTTCACCTTCATCGTCTCGCTCGTCATCTGGATCGGCTTCGACAATGCCAATCCCGGCTTCCAGATGGTCGAAAAGCATGACTGGCTCGGCACCGGCATTGGCTACCACGTCGGCGTCGACGGCATCTCGATGCTGTTCGTCATCCTGACGACCTTCCTCATGCCCTTCTGCGTGCTGGCCAGCTGGCTCTCGATCGAAAAGCGCCTGAAGGAATACATGATCGCCTTCCTCATCCTGGAAACGATGATGGTGGGGGTTTTCGTCTCGCTCGATATCGTGCTCTTCTACGTCTTCTTCGAAGCGGGCCTCATCCCGATGTTCCTGATTATCGGCGTCTGGGGCGGAAGAGATCGTGTCTATGCGAGCTACAAGTTCTTCCTCTACACGCTGCTCGGCTCGGTGCTGATGCTGCTCGCCATCATGGCGATGTACTGGCAGGCCGGCACGACCGATATTACCGCGCTGCTCGCCTACAAGTTCCCGCCGGCGCTGCAGACCTGGCTCTGGCTTGCCTTCTTTGCCTCCTTCGCGGTGAAGATGCCGATGTGGCCGGTTCATACCTGGCTTCCGGATGCGCACGTTCAGGCGCCGACGGCGGGCTCGGTGATCCTGGCCGGCGTGCTCCTGAAGCTCGGCGGCTACGGTCTCATCCGCTTCTCGCTCGGCATGTTCCCCGTCGCCTCCGACTATTTCGCGCCGCTGGTCTTCGCCATGTCGGTCATCGCCATCATCTACACCTCGCTGGTGGCGATGATGCAGGATGATATCAAGAAGCTGATCGCCTATTCCTCCGTGGCGCACATGGGCTACGTGACCATGGGCATCTTCGCCGCCAACATGCAGGGTGTTCAGGGGTCGATCTTCCAGATGCTGTCGCACGGCATTGTCTCCGGCGCGCTCTTCCTCTGCGTCGGCGTCGTCTATGACCGTACCCACACCCGCGAGATCAACGCTTATGGCGGCCTCGTCAACAACATGCCGAAATATGCCGTGGCGATGATGGTCTTCACCATGGCCAATGTCGGACTTCCCGGCACGTCGGGCTTCATCGGCGAATTCCTGACGCTGATCGGCGTCTTCCGCGTCAACACCTGGGTCGCGCTCTTTGCCGCCACCGGCGTCATTCTCTCGGCCGCCTATGCGCTCTGGCTCTATCGCCGCGTAATCTTCGGCGCCCTGGAGAAGGAAAAGCTGAAGGCGCTGCTCGATCTTTCCAGACGCGAACAGCTGATCCTCTATCCGCTGGTAGCGCTGACCATTTTCTTCGGCGTTTATCCGGCTCCGGTCTTCGATGCGACGGCCGCCTCGGTGGATCTGCTGGTCAACAACTACACGGCCGCCGTGCACGCAGCGCAGAACGTTGCGCTGTCTATGAAATGATGACGGGACTTATCGGACATGACCGCTGAAACAATTCTCCTCAGTCTGCATCTTTCCGCGCCGGAGCTCATCCTCGCGGTCGGCGCCCTGGTCCTGTTGATGGTCGGCGTCTTCTCAGGCGAGCGGTCGGGCCTTGTCGTCACCGGCCTCGCCATCGTCCTGCTGCTCGCATCCGGCCTGTGGCTGCTCTTCGTGCCGGCGGAAGGCCTCGCCTTCGGCGGCGTCTACATGGCTGACGGCTTCTCGCGCTTCATGAAGCTGGTGGCGCTCATCGGTTCGCTGGTCGCCCTGTTCATGACGATGGGGCACGCCCGCGAAAATCAGCTCGACAAGTTCGAGTTCCCGGTTCTGCTGGTGCTTGCGACCCTCGGCATCCTGCTGATGATCTCGGCCAACGACCTGATTTCGCTCTATCTTGCGCTGGAACTGCAGTCGCTGGCGCTTTATGTCGTCGCCGCGATCAACCGCGACAGCCTGAAGTCGACCGAAGCCGGCCTGAAATATTTCGTGCTCGGCGCGCTGTCCTCCGGCATGCTGCTCTACGGCATGTCGCTGGTCTACGGCTTCACCGGCCATACCCATTTCGCCGAGATCGCCCAGGCGCTTTCGGTCGAGGGCGCGCGTTCGCTCGGCCTCGTCTTCGGCTTGGTCTTCATCCTCGCCGGCATCGCCTTCAAGATCTCGGCCGTTCCCTTCCACATGTGGACGCCGGACGTTTATGAAGGCGCGCCGACGCCGGTCACCGCCTTCCTTGCCGCAGCCCCTAAGGTTGCCGCCATGGCGATGATGACACGCATGGTTATCACCGCTTTCCAGCCGGTTCTGGCCGACTGGCAGCAGGTCGTCGTCTTCATCTCGATCGCCTCGATGCTGCTCGGCTCGTTCGCCGCGATCGGCCAGAAGAACATCAAGCGACTGATGGCCTATTCTTCGATCGGCCACATGGGTTATGCGCTGGTCGGCCTTGCCGCCGGCAACCAGACCGGTGTTTCCGGTGTCATGCTTTACATGGTCATTTACATGATCATGACGCTCGGCACCTTTGCGATCATCATGTCGATGCGCCGCAAGGACGGCACCGTCGTCGAAAACGTCGACGATCTCGCCGGCCTTTCCACAACCAACCCGTTCATGGCTGTGGTGCTGACGGCGCTGATGTTCTCGCTCGCGGGCATTCCGCCGCTCGCCGGTTTTTTTGCCAAGTACTTCGTCTTTGTTGCTGCGATCGAAGCCAAGCTTTATGCGCTTGCCATCATCGGCGTTCTCGCCTCGGTCGTCGGCGCTTACTATTATCTGCGCGTCATCAAGCTGATGTGGTTCGATGAGGCGACCGGCGAATTCGCCCGTGTCTCTTCTTCCCTGCGGCTGGTCTTCGGTCTCTCCGGTCTCTTCGTCACCGCCTATGTGCTCATCGGCGGCCCGATCGGTGGCGCGGCAGAGCTTGCCGCCGCGACGCTCTTCTGATGGCCTCCGACGGACGACGCCGGATATCGCTCGGCGATATCAGGCATGAGGCTCTGTCGGAAACATCGTCCACCAATAGCGAATGCCTCGCCCGAGCCCGGGCGGGGGATCCCGGCAATCTCTGGGTGACGGCCGAAAGGCAGACCGGCGGCCGCGGCCGTCGCGGCAGGCTCTGGGTTTCCGAACGCGGCAATCTCTACGCGTCTCTTCTGCTGATCGACCCGGCGCCGATGGAGCGCCTCGGCTCGCTGCCGCTGGCGGTTGCCGTTGCCGTTCACCAGGCCATCCGCAGCGTACTGCCGCCTGGCGGCGAACCGCTTGAGGTCAAATGGCCGAACGATATTCTCATCGGCAGAAAAAAGACCTGCGGCATCCTGGTCGAAGGCGAAGGGCTGCCGGATGGCCGTTATGCGCTGATCGTCGGCATCGGCATCAATGTCTCGGTCATGCCGGACAATCCGCTTTATCCCGTCACCTGCCTGCGCCAGCATGCGAGCGCGGCTTCGCCGGAGGAACTCTTCGCTCATCTCTTCGCGGCGATGGCGGATGTGCTCGAAATTTGGGATCAGGGCCGCGGCATTGCCGAGATCACTGCGCGCTGGCGCGCCATCGCCTGTGGCGTCGGGGAAAAGATCACGGTCAATTTACCGGACCGGTCGATTTCCGGACAATTCGCCGGGATTGATGATAATGGCTTGTTGATGCTCGATACCGGCGCTGGCAGGATCATGTCTATTGCCGCCGGTGATGTGTTTTTTGGATAGCGGAAAAAACGAAAATTATGGCGAAACAGGACGAATTGGTATTCCTGCCTTTGGGTGGCGTAGGCGAGATCGGGATGAATCTTGCCCTTTACGGCTACGGCCCGCCCGAGCATCGCCAGTGGATCATGGTCGATTGCGGCGTCACTTTTCCCGGACCTGACCTGCCGGGCGTCGATCTCGTACTGCCCGATATCCGCTTCCTCGCCAGCGAGCGCAAGAACCTCAAGGCGATCATCATCACCCATGCCCATGAAGACCATTACGGGGCGCTTGCCGACCTCTGGCCGGGCCTCAACGTTCCGGTTTTCGCTTCGGCCTTTACATCGGGCTTGCTTGAAGCCAAACGCAACTTCGAGAAGGCGACGATCGGCGAAGTGCCGGTGACGCCGTTCAAGGCGGGCGATACGATCAATGTCGGCCCCTTCAGCATCGAAGGTGTGGCCGTCAACCATTCGATCCCCGAGCCGATGTCGCTGATGATCCGCACGCCGGCCGGCAACATCATCCATACGGGGGACTGGAAAATCGATCACGAGCCTTCGCTCGGGCCCCTGACCGATGAGACTCGCTTCCGCCAGCTCGGCGACGAGGGCGTGCTGGCGCTGATGTGCGATTCCACCAATGCCCTGCGCGACGGTGTTTCGCCCTCCGAGAAGGATGTGTCGGAAAGCCTGCGCAAAATCATCGAGGATGCCGAGGGCCGGGTGGCGATCACGACCTTCTCGTCGAATGTCGGGCGTATTCGCACCGTAGCCGAGGCTGCCGAGGCGGCCGGCCGCGAAGTGCTGTTGCTCGGCAGCTCGCTGAAGCGCGTCGTCGATGTCGCTAGCGATATCGGCCTGATGGAAGGCGTCAAACCTTTCATCTCCGAGGAGGAGTACGGCTATATCCCGCGCGACAAGGTCGTCGTCATCCTGACCGGCAGCCAGGGCGAAGCGCGGGCAGCTCTTGCCAAGCTCTCCCGTGACGAGATGCGCAACGTGGCCTTTGCGGCAGGCGATATTGTCGTCTTTTCCTCGCGTGCCATTCCCGGCAACGAGAAGGCGATCCAGGATATCAAGAACGGCCTCGTCGAACAGGGCGTGCATATCATCACCGATACCGAGGCACTCGTCCACGTCTCCGGCCATCCGCGCCGCAACGAGTTGCAGAGGATGTATGAGTGGACCCGGCCGAAAATCGTCGTGCCGGTGCATGGCGAGGCGACGCATCTGACGGCGCATAAGGAGCTGGCCGAGCAATCCGGCATCGCGATCGTGCCGCGGGTGCGCAACGGCGATATCCTGCGGCTGGCGCCAGGGCCGGTCGAGGTGATCGGCGAAGCACCGCATGGCCGTATCTACAAGGACGGCCTCCTGATCGGCGATTTCGACGAAATGGGCATCGGCGAGCGCAAGAAACTCTCCTATGTCGGCCATGTCGCGGTCAACGTCGTGCTCGACGCGCGTTATGACATTCTCGGCGATCCCGATCTCGTCTCGATCGGCCTGCCGGTTTATGACGACGAAGGCGAGGAGATGGAAGACACGCTCTACGATGCGGCGATCAGCGCCATCGAAAGCATTCCTCGCGCCCGCCGCAAGGATATCGACATGCTGCAGGAGGCCGTGCGCCGTGCCATCCGCGCGGCCGCAAATCACGCCTGGGGCAAAAAGCCCATTGTCACCGCCTTCGTCACCAAGGTCTGACCATGCTTGGCCGGGTAAACCACATCGCCATCGCTGTCCCCGACCTCGCATCGGCGACGGCCGCCTACCGCGACACGCTGGGGGCCGCCGTATCGCAGCCGCAGCCTCTGCCGGAACACGGGGTCACCGTCGTCTTCGTCGAATTGCCGAACACCAAGGTCGAATTGCTGCAGCCGCTCGGGCAGGACTCGCCGATCGCAGCCTTCCTCGAAAAGAACCCGTCCGGCGGCATGCATCATATCTGTTACGAGGTGGACGATATCATCCTCGCCCGTGACCGGCTGGTCGCCGCCGGCGCGCGGGTGCTTGGCGATATCAAGCCGAAGACCGGCGCGCATGGCAAGCCGGTGCTCTTTCTGCACCCCAAGGATTTCTTCGGCACGCTGATCGAACTCGAACAAGCCTAAACCAAATACAATCGGCACTGCGGCAGAGTGACCGGCAGGCGGCGAAATCTGTCGTTCGCTTTGAATTGGACGCTATTCCGCCGTATAAGTGCGCCAGCTCCAAGCGGCACTTCGCTTCACGCGTTCTGTCGGCAAGACACCACCGGGAAAGATAATGCTCCAGACCTTCCTTCAGGGATTCGCCGTCTACTTCATCATCTGGTGGATGACGCTGTTCGCCGTTCTGCCGATCGGCCTGCGCACCCAGGCGGACGACAACGATATCGTGCTCGGCACGGTGCCAAGCGCACCCACCCGCTTTCGTGCCGCCTTCGTCTTTTCGCTGACGACGCTGATCTCGGCGCTGATCTATGGCATCTGGTATGTCTGCGACACCTATTTTGGCTGGGGCTTTGACGCCCTTCCACAACTCGGGCCTAGCTTCTATTGAGATAGCTTTTGCTCAAACTTTGAGCATATGCAAATCTTATCATGGAAATCCAGCTCGCATATTGGCGTCTGGTGTTGCGTTTAGAGAGCTCGCCTAACGGAATGAGAGGACTCACCTTACGGAAGCCGTCTGGAGTTTGAACGGGAGGAGAGGGCAAAAAACCAAAAAAAAACAAGGCTAAAAGCCTTGTTTTAAGTATCGCGTGATCTGTAACCGTTGCCGGGGCTGCGACGAGCGCGCCTAAGATCTGATCCTCCCAAGACTTGACCGCGAAATGGCAAGAATTAACTTCCTTGCCTGTTTTGTGAGCTAAAGCTAGCTCAAACATTGGGCTTTGTCATTAGCTTTTTTTGCATTTTTGCTACACACCAGCAAAATTTTTCTGTTGACAAGATTTTCGTTCAAGTCCTTATAAACACGCGCTTTTTCACGCCCTTTCATTTTGCGGGTGCGAACTAACGTGTCCGGGAGGCGACCGACAGCAGTTGCGGGTTTCCTTCCCCCCGCGAAGCGGCTATGAACGCTCCCACATTCACAATGTATCTTCGATTCCGCTCGCCAGCGGGATCTCAACTGCTCCGGAATCGCCATGCGTCTGTCTCGCTACTTCATGCCCATCCTTAAGGAAAACCCCAAGGAGGCGGAAATCGTCTCTCATCGGTTGATGCTGCGCGCCGGCATGATCCGCCAGCAGTCTCAGGGCATCTATTCCTGGTTGCCGCTCGGCAAGCGAGTGCTTGACAAGGTCAACGCCATCATCCGCGAGGAGCAGAACCGCGCCGGCGCCATCGAGCTTTCGATGCCGACCCTGCAGTCGGCCGAGCTGTGGCAGGAAAGCGGCCGTTATGATGCCTATGGCAAGGAGATGCTGCGCATCAAGGATCGCCAGGACCGGCCGATGCTCTATGGTCCCACCAACGAGGAGATGGTGACGGACATTTTCCGCTCCTCGGTGAAATCCTACAAGGATTTGCCGCTCAACCTCTATCACATCCAGCTGAAATTCCGCGATGAGATCCGGCCGCGCTTCGGTACCATGCGCTCGCGCGAATTCATGATGAAGGACGCTTATTCCTTCGATCTGACGCGCGAAGGGGCGGAGCATTCCTATAATAAGATGTTCGCCGCCTATCTCAGAACCTTCGATCGGCTTGGCCTTCGCGCCATCCCTATGCGCGCGGATACCGGCCCGATCGGCGGCAATCTCAGCCATGAATTCATCATCCTCGCCGATACCGGCGAATCCGAAGTCTTCTGCCATAAGGACTTCGTCGGTTTCGATATTCCCGGCGAAAACACTGATTTCGACAGCGTCGAAGGCCTGAAGGCGATCTTCGACAAGTGGACCTCGCTCTACGCGGCCACCTCGGAAATGCACGACGAGGCTGCCTTCAACGCCGTTCCCGAAGCCGAGCGCCTTTCCGCCCGCGGCATCGAGGTTGGCCATATCTTCTACTTCGGCACGAAATATTCCGAGCCGATGGGCGCGAAAGTCCAGGGGCCCGACGGCAAGGAACACTTCGTCCACATGGGTTCCTACGGTATCGGTCCGACACGCCTTGTTCCCGCCATCATCGAAGCATCGCATGATGACAACGGAATCATCTGGCCGGCATCGGTCGCACCCTTCGATGTCGTCGTCATCAACATGAAGGCGGGCGATGAGGCCTGCGACGATACTTGTGAGCTGATCTACGCCGCGCTGAGAAAGGCCGGCAAGGATGTGCTCTATGACGACACCGACGACCGGGCCGGCACGAAGTTCGCGACCGCCGACCTGATCGGCGTACCTGTCCAGATCATCGCCGGCCCGCGTGCGGTCGCGAACGGCGAGGTCGAAGTGAAGGACCGCAAGACCGGCGCTCGTGAAACGATGACCATCGAAGCGGCGATCAACAGGTTCGTGGCTTAAGGAAACGGAGGCGAAATGGCAGAGGCAGCAGTGGACCGGAGTTCAAAATCCGGCTTGGGTCCGGCTGGCAAGCCATTTTCCACCTTTGAGCGCCTCGTGGCGTGGCGTTATCTGCGCGCCCGCCGCAAGGAGGCCTTCATTTCGGTGATTGCCGGCTTCTCCTTCGTCGGCATCATGCTCGGCGTTGCGACGCTGATCATCGTCATGGCCGTCATGAACGGCTTTCGCACCGAACTCGTCTCGCGCATCCTCGGCATCAACGGTCATATGATCGTGCAGCCGGTCGACGGCCCCTTCACCGATTATGCCGACCTCACCAGCAGGTTCGCCGCCGTGCCCGGCGTCAAGATGGCGTTGCCCTTGGTGGAAGGCCAGGTGCTTGCCTCCGCCCAGGCCGGCGGCAGCACCGGCGCTTTGGTGCGTGGCGTCCGCGCTGAAGACCTGACCAAGCTCAAAGCGATCTCTAATAACATCAAGTCCGGCGACATGGTGGGCTTTGCCTCGGGTGAAGGCGTGCTGATCGGCACCCGCATGGCCGATCAGATGGGTCTGCGCGTCGGCGATCTCATCACCCTGACCTCGCCGGAAGGCGACATCACACCGATGGGCGTCAATCCGCGAGTCAAATCCTACAAGATCTCCGGCCTGTTCGAGATCGGCATGTCGGAATATGACTCGTCGATCATCTTCATGCCGCTCGAGGAAGCGCAGCTTTACTTCAATGCCGCCGGGCTGGTGCAGTCGATCGAGCTCTTCGTCGATCACCCCGACGATATCGACGCCCTGAAGCCCAAGGTGGAGGAGGCGGCCGGCCGCCAGATCAACCTCACCGACTGGCGCCAGCGCAACCAGACCTTCTTCTCCGCACTCCAGGTCGAGCGCAACGTCATGTTCATGATCCTGACGCTGATCGTGCTCGTGGCGGCGCTCAACATCATCTCCGGCCTCATCATGCTGGTGAAGGACAAGGGCAGCGATATCGCCATCCTGCGCACCATGGGAGCCAGCGCCGGCGCCATCATGCGCATCTTCTTCATGACCGGGGCGGCGATCGGTATCGTCGGCACCCTTGCCGGCGTGCTGCTCGGCGTTCTCGTCTGCGTGAATATCGAATCCATTCGCCAGTTCTTCTCCTGGATCTCCGGCACCGTGATTTTCAATCCGCAGGTCTATTTCCTCAGCCAGCTGCCGGCCGAGATGGATATCAGCGAAACGATCTCGGTGGTCATCATGGCGCTCAGCCTCTCCTTCATCGCCACCATCTTCCCGGCATGGCGCGCCTCCAGGCTCGATCCGGTGCAGGCCCTGCGCTACGAATAAGGAATGCCGCATTCATGAATCGAAACGTCGTCCTCAATCTTACCGGCGTCGAGCGCCATTACGGGCAGGGCGATACGCTGCTCACGATCCTGAAGGGAGCGGATTTTTCGCTGTCGAAAGGGGAGATTGTCGCCCTTGTCGCCCCCTCCGGCACCGGCAAGTCGACGCTGCTGCATGTCGCCGGCCTGCTCGAGCATCCCGACGGCGGCGAGGTTACCATCAACGGTCATGCCTGCGATGGCCTTTCCGATGAGAAGCGCACGGCGATTCGCCGCCGCGAGATCGGCTTCGTCTATCAATTCCACCATCTCCTGCCGGAATTTTCGGCGCTTGAGAACATCATGATGCCGCAGCTGATCGCCGGTCTGTCCTGGAAGGAAGCCCGGGAGCGAGCCGGCCAGCTTCTCGATTATATGCGCATCGGCCATCGCGGTTCGCATCGCCCGGCTGAACTTTCCGGAGGCGAACAGCAGCGCGTCGCGATCGCCCGTGCCGTCGCCAATGCGCCGACGCTGCTGCTTGCCGACGAGCCGACCGGCAATCTGGATCCGGAAACGGCAAGTTACGTCTTCGATGCGCTGGAGGCGCTGGTGCGCCAATCCGGCCTTGCTGCCCTCATCGCCACCCACAATCACGAACTCGCCGGCCGCATGGATCGGCGCGTCACGATCTCCGATGGCAAGGTCGTAGAGTTTTAGTCTAAGGCGATTACGGGGTCACAAGCCCGCCACGGTAATCGAGCACATAGGCCTTCCGGCCGGCGACCATGATGTATTCATGGCCGCTGAATCGCTCGCAGCCACCTTCGCTGCGGTCGACATAGCGGCCGAACGGATGATTGAATTCCATTCCGCCGAGAAAGCGGCCCTCCCGATACATTGCCGACAGCGCCGCCTTGATCACCGTTCCGGCGGCTCTGCCGTCGATGAGATCGGACGCGACGACGCAGCCGAAATAATTCATCGCCCAGACGGGTTCGCCGGCAAACCAAACCACTTCCTGTCCGGCGAAATCGGTGCCGCCGAAATAGCTGTCGAGATAACGCCAGTCGCCGCTGAAGTAGCCGATATCATGGGCACCCAGCCGGCAGGGCGGGCGAGGCACGCCGCCGCCGACATAGGTCGCGGCTTTCGCCTCTACGATGAAGTCGCTCAGCATTGCGGTGTCGATCATTATCATCTTCCTCCCAGCCTCACTGATACGGATATAGCAGAACATTGAGAACAAAAGAAGAACAAAAGAGCGAGCATTGCTCGATCGCCTTGGGGCAGGTGCATCAGACATCGGATGCGCTGTACGGATCCGTTCGACAGGCGATGCCGAGCCGGTCGCGCAAAGCATGTTCAAAGCCAGCGCCGAGGCGGGGCTCGATTCGCAGCCGGGAATCGGCATTTTTCAAACGCAAGCGCGGAGGAAAAGATTCCTGTTGACATAGGAACATAGATGGAACAAATTGAAAACATAACGAGTAAAGGAGAGCCAGATGACTGACATGATCCGTGATATCGCAGCATTCACCTCCATCGCAATGTTCGTTGCCAGCTTCTCGCTTATCGTCATCGCGATCTAAAGTTTTCAGGGGATCGCATGGCAGTCATGCGGTTCGCACGCGGGTCTTCGTCTGGACATCATCGCCCTCAATGCCGACAATGCATCCGATTCATTTCGGCTGACTGGGAAGGCATATCATGGCGGAGACGGAAAAGGGTTCAATGGGTGAGGCGACCGGCGGCACGCCGGGCTTCATCCACCTGAGGGTCCACTCCGCCTATTCGCTTCTCGAGGGCGCGCTGCCTCTGAAGAAGATCCTCTATAAGGCGACCGGCGACAGTCAGCCGGCGATCGCCATTACCGACACCAACAATCTCTTCGTCGCCCTTGAATTCTCCCAGAAGGCAATGGACGAGGGCCTGCAGCCGATCATCGGCTGCCAGGTCTCGATCGACATGGAAGACGGATTGGAAAGCGAAAAGCGCGGCGGTCAGCCGGCCCTGATCAAGCTGCCGTCGATCGTTCTTCTTGCCGCGACGGAGGCTGGTTACGAAAGGCTGGTCGATCTCGTCAGCCGCGCCTATCTCGGCGGCGATAGCAACCAGGCCATTCATATCAGAGCCTCTTGGCTGGAAGAGGCAGGCACGGAAGGGCTGATCGCCTTGACCGGCGCTCTGACCGGGCCGGTCGACGCGGCTGTCAGGGAAGGCCATTCCGCCCAGGCGGAAGCCCGGCTGCTCACGTTGAAGCGTCTCTTCGGCGACAGGCTCTATGTCGAGTTGCAGCGGCACGGCACCTACGACAAGCGACATGAGCAAAAGATCGTCGGGCTTGCCTATGCCCACGATCTTCCGCTGGTCGCCACCAACGAAGCCTTCTTTCCGACCCGCGACGATTACGACGCCCATGACGCGCTGATGGCGGTCGCCCACAACGCCATCGTCTCCGACGACAGCCGCTTTCGCCTGACGCCGGATCATTATCTGAAAAGCCGGGCCGAGATGGCCAAGCTCTTCGCCGACCTGCCGGAAGCGCTTGAGAATACGATCGAGATCGCCAGGCGCTGCTCCTTCGTGTTGAAGACCCGAAAGCCGATTCTGCCGCGTTTCACGGGCGCCACCGACGAGGCCGAGGAGGCCGAACGCGCCGAGGCGGGCGAATTGCGCCGTCAGGCTGTGGAAGGGCTGGACATGCGGCTTTCGACACTCGGCATGTCGCCCGGTTATGAGGAAAAGGATTATCGCGAGCGGCTGGAGTTCGAGCTCGGCGTCATCGAGCGCATGCGCTTCCCGGGTTACTTCCTGATCGTTTCCGACTTCATCAAATGGGCCAAGCAGCATGATATTCCAGTCGGTCCCGGTCGTGGCTCGGGCGCCGGTTCGCTGGTCGCCTATGCCTTGACGATCACCGATGTCGACCCGCTGCGCTTCTCGCTGCTGTTCGAGCGCTTCCTCAATCCGGAACGCGTCTCGATGCCTGACTTCGACATCGACTTCTGCCAGGACCGCCGCGAAGAGGTGATCCGCTACGTCCAGGCCAAGTACGGCCGCGAGCAGGTGGCGCAGATCATCACCTTCGGTTCGCTGCAGGCGCGCGCCGCACTTCGCGACGTCGGACGCGTGCTGGAAATGCCTTACGGCCAGGTCGACAAGATCTGCAAACTCGTGCCGAACAATCCGGCCAATCCGACGCCGCTCTCCAAGGCGATCGAAGAGGAGCCGAAGCTGCAGGAGGAGGCGGCGAAGGAACCGGTGGTCGCGCGGCTGCTCGACATCGCCCAGAAGATCGAAGGGCTTTATCGCCACGCCTCGACGCATGCCGCCGGCATCGTCATCGGTGACCGGCCGCTGTCCAAGCTGGTGCCGATGTATCGCGATCCGCGCTCCGACATGCCCGTCACCCAGTTCAACATGAAATGGGTGGAGCAGGCCGGCCTCGTCAAGTTCGACTTCCTCGGTCTGAAGACGCTGACCGTGCTGAAGGTCGCCGTCGATTTCGTCGCCAAGCGCGGCATCAAAGTCGATCTTGCGGCCATTCCTCTCGACGACAAACTCACCTACGAGATGCTGTCGCGCGGCGAGACGGTCGGCGTGTTCCAGGTGGAAAGTGCGGGCATGCGCAAGGCGCTGATCGGCATGAAGCCGGACTGCATCGAGGACATCATCGCGCTGGTGGCACTTTACCGCCCCGGCCCGATGGAGAACATCCCGACTTACAATGCCCGCAAGCACGGCGATGAAGAGCTGGAATCGATCCATCCGATGATCGACCACCTGCTCAAGGAAACGCAGGGCGTCATCGTCTACCAGGAACAGGTGATGCAGATCGCCCAGGTCCTGTCGGGCTATTCGCTTGGCGAAGCCGACCTTCTGCGCCGCGCCATGGGTAAGAAGATCAAGGCGGAGATGGACCAGCAGCGCGAACGCTTCGTCGTCGGCGCCGTCAAGAACGGCGTATCGAAGCCGCAAGCCGACAACATCTTCGAACTCTTGGCGAAGTTCGCAAACTACGGCTTCAACAAGTCGCACGCCGCCGCCTACGCCATCGTCTCCTACCAGACGGCCTACATGAAGGCGCATTATCCGGTCGAATTCCTCGCCGCCTCGATGACGCTCGACATGTCCAATACGGAAAAGGTCAATGATTTCCGTCAGGACGCCAAGCGGCTCGGCATCGAGGTGATCGCGCCTTCGGTGCAGACCTCCTTCCGCCATTTCGAGACCGGCGACAATCGTATCTACTATGCGCTGGCCGCCCTCAAAGGCGTCGGCGAATCCGCCGTCGACCACATCGTCGAGGTGCGTGGCGACAAGCCTTTTGCCAGCATCGAGGATTTCTGCCTGCGCATCGATCCGCGCCAGGTGAACCGCCGCGTGCTCGAAAGCCTGATCTATGCCGGCGCCTTCGATTGTTTCGGCACCGACCGAGCCCAGCTTGCCGCCGGCCTCGACCGCATCCTCGGTTATGCCCAGCGCGCGCAGGAAAACAAGCTGAGCGGCCAATCGGACATTTTCGGCAGCGCATTAAACTCAGGCCCGGAGAAGATCTCCTTGCCGCCCTATTCACCCTGGCTGGCTTCTGAGCGGCTGCTTAAGGAATTCCAGGTGCTGGGCTTCTATCTCACAGCCCACCCGCTCGATTCCTACAACAACATCCTGCAGAAGATGCGTGTGCAGACCTTTGCCGAGTTTTCTCAGGCGATCAAGCAGGGGGCTGCCAATGCGCGCCTTGCCGGAACCGTCATCTCCAAGCAGGAGCGTAAGACCCGCACCGGCAACAAGATGGGCATCATTGTCTTTTCCGATTCCTCGGGCCAGTTCGAGGCGGTGCTGTTTTCTGAGATGCTGAACCAGTATCGCGACGTGCTCGAGTCCGGGAAATCCTTCCTGCTGACCGCGACCGGTGAGGAGCGACCGGAGGGTATCGGCCTTCGCATCCAGACGATCCAATCGCTGGAGGAAAAGTCGCTGCAGATGCAGAAGGCGCTGCGCGTCTATGTCAGAGATTCCGGGCCACTGAAAATGGTTGCCGGCCATCTGAACGCCAAGGGCGACGGTCTGGTTTCCTTCATTGTCATCAAGGAAGAGGGCAAACGCGAGGTGGAAGTGGCGCTGCCGGAGAAATACCGCATCACGCCGGAGATTGCTGCCGCCCTTCGCGCCGCCCCCGGCGTCGTCGACGTCGAGCTTGTCTGATCAACCCGATTGATCCTGATCAACCCAGTTGATCCTGATCAACACCGGGTGACAGTCATCACCCCCGGGTGATCGTGATGAAATCCGTGCCTTCGCCGGTTTCGCGGCCAAGGCCGGTATCGGAGATCGTCAACGTCGAGCCGGGCGCGATCAGCGCGTCGATCCTGCGGCGTGTTTCGTCGGGGATCGTGATGCGGCTGAGCGAACGGGCGATCGGTCTGCCTGTGACGATCGAGCTTTCCTGATTGGTGATCCCGAGCCGCTTCATCGTCTCGCGGGAGAGATTGTTCTCGAGCGTGATGCCTAGCCAATCCGCCGTGCCGGCCTGTTCATCGACGGCATGCAGCGTAAAGAAATGCGTGCCGAGCGCCAGTCCCGGATCGGCGATCGTTACCGGCGCTTCGAAGATTGGCTTGAAGGCCTGCCGCACCATAATGACGCCGTTCGGCGGCTCGCCCTTGCCGGTTGCGGCATAGACGGATTTGAGCAACGCGTCGGAGACCAGGCTGCTGTCGCCGGCAAATTCCGCCGGCCGCAGCATCTTGAAGGCGTTGATCGCCTGCACGGTCGACGGACCGAGCAGGCCGTCCGGATCGCCGGCGGAAAAGCCGAGCTGATTGAGTAGCGTCTGGATGTCGATCACCGTCTCGCGCAGCGTGCGTCGCGTGACCAGCATGCTGATCGGCTCGGATGGCGGCCGGATCTCCGGCGCGGTAACCGGCGACACCGCCGGCATCGGCATCGCGGCGCTGTCGTTCATGGCCACCTGCACCGGTGTCCCGGGACTGACGGCTATGGACGGCCGCAGTTCGACATCCGAAAGCAGCGGCATCGCTGCCGGCGCATCGGGGCGGAAAAGGTTCGGATGGTCGATCGGCTGCGGCACCAATTCGTCGTCGCTGATGATGACGGGAATGCCGGGCTCGGTCATTCGGTAGAGCATTTTTGCGAAGGCGCCGGGCATGCGCACGCAGCCGTGCGAGGCCGGATAACGCGGCACGGAATTGGATTCGTGCAGCGCGATGCCGGACCAGGTCAGCCGTTGCATGAATGGCATCGGGGCGGCCGAATAGAGGTTGGATTCGTGGTATTTCTGCTTTTCGAGCACCGAGAAGATGCCGCTCGGTGTCGTATGGCCGTTCTTGCCGGTCGAGACCTTCGAGGTCGCGACGACCTCGGTGCCGTCATAAACCGCAAGCGACTGCTTGTTCTTCGAGACGAAGATCTGCAGCGTGCGTGCATCCGCGGCAAGAGCAGGGTGCACGAGTGCGGTGGCCGACAGCAAGCCCAGGCCGAAGACGAGACGCGAAAACATGATACCCAACCATACGCAATACTGGTTCGGCACATTACGGGACGAAGTTTAAGGAAGATTTTAAAACCCGGACTCGTCGGCTCGCCCGGAGCGGTGCAGCGCTTCCGCGATAACGACACGCATAAGATAAAAGGCAAGCATGTCGCATGAATCAAAGTTTGAGTTGTCTATCTTAAGGCATTGTTTTTCGAATGCATTTCGAAAGCCGCGGTACGCTTTACGCGAGATGTTCTAGTGATCGCGCTTGCTGCTGCCGAAGGTGTAGCCGGTCTCGACCGTGTTCTTGCCGAACTTGTCGCGCAGCTTGTCCATCGCCGCTTCGGCCGCTGCCCGCCGGCCTGACTGCCGGTCGATCAGGTCGGGCGGATCGGCGCGAGCGGCATCGCCGAGATCGGTGACGCCGATGCCGATCAGGCGGAATTTCGTCCCGTCCGTTTCCTTTTCGAGAAGCTCGAGCCCGATGCGGAAGATCCTGTCGGCAAGCTGGGTCGGGTCCTCGAGCTTGCGGTTGCGGGTGCGCGTCTTGAAGTCGGCGCTCTTCATTTTCAGCACCACGGTCTGGCCGGCGATATCGTTTTTCTTCAGCCGCCAGGAAACCTTTTCGGAAAGGTTGCGCAGGATCGGCACCAGATCGTCGTGGCGCGAGATGTCGTCGAAGAAGGTCGTTTCGGCCGAAACGCTCTTGGCGGCGTCGTTGAGATGCACCTCGCGGTCGTCGATGCCGCGCGACAGCCGGGCGAGCCGCTGGCCGATGCTGCCGTAGCGGCGCATCAGGTCGTTCTCCTCCATTTGCTGCAGCTGGCCGATGGTGCGGATGCCGTCCGCCTCCAGCGTCGCGGCAAAGGCCTTGCCGACGCCCCAGATGGTGGTGACGGGACGCGGCGCCAGAAATTCCACCGCTTCTTCACGGCCGATGACGGAAAAGCCGCGCGGCTTCTGCAGGTCGGAAGCGACCTTGGCGAGGAATTTGCAATAGGAAAGCCCGACCGAAACGGTAATGCCGATCTCCTTTTCGATGCGGCGAGCGAATTTGGCGAGCGTACGCGCCGGTGGATCGTGATGCAGCCTCTCCGTGCCGCCCAGTTCCAGGAAGGCTTCGTCGATCGAAAGTGGCTGCACCAGCGGCGTCAGATCCTGCATCAGCGCGCGCACCTGGCGCCCAACCTGGACATATTTCTCCATGTCCGGGCGTATGACGATGGCCTGAGGGCATGCCTCCAGCGCCTTGAACATCGGCATCGCCGAACGCACGCCGTGGATGCGGGCGATATAGCAGGCAGTGGAGACGACACCGCGTTTGCCGCCGCCGATGATGACCGGCTTATCGGCAAGTTCTGGATTGTCACGCTTCTCGACCGCCGCGTAGAAGGCGTCGCAATCGATATGGGCAAGTGTCAGTCGATAGAGTTCGCGATGGCGCACCAGGCGCGGGCTGCCGCAGGATAGGCAACGGCGCGCCTCGCCCTTCTGCTCGGCAAGGCAGTCGCGACAGAAGCCGGGTGTCTTGTCAGGCGCGGGCATCATGGTGAGAACAAAGGTTGAACGGCGCGACACTACGCCTTAAGCTTATGAGTCACAAGAGAGGACGGGAGCTTTGCCTTTGGATAAAGATCTTCGTTTCGAGCCGGTGACGGCAGACCGATGGGGCGACTTCGAGACCCTGTTCGGCCCGCAGGGGGCTTTTTATAATTGCTGGTGTGTCGCGCTGCGCTTGCCGCATGCGGTGAGGACGACGATGACGGCCGACGAGCGCAAGACGCATATGCGCGAACGGATCGGGGCGGGGCCGCCGCCGGGGATCCTCTGTTATGCCGATGGCGGACCGGTCGCCTGGGTGCAGGTCGGGCCGCGCCACGACGTGCCGCAGTTCAATTCACCGCGCACCGTCTCGCGGCCGCTGGAGGAGGAGGATGCGCGTGATCCCTCTATCTGGGCAGTCAGCTGCTTCTTCCTGCTGCCGAAACTGCGCGGCAGGGGATTAAGTCATCGCCTGCTCGTCGGCGCGATCGATCATGCCCGGCGCCAGGGCGCGCGACTGCTCGAAGCCTGTCCGATCGATCATGTGAAGCAGTCGAAATCGGTGACGCTCTGCATCGGCTCGACGGCAATCTTCGACGCAGCCGGTTTCGAGACGATTGCCAGACGCAAGGACGGCCGTCCGCTCATGCGGCTGGAACTGCGCGGTTGACGGTACCGGAAAGGAAATGGGCCGCGATCAGCTCGGCCGCATGCGCCCAATCTGTGGCGCGGGTGATGTCGTCGGCTGCCGCCGGCGCGAAACGATGGACGGGCGAGTCCGGCATCAGGTGAATGAGCAGGCAATCGGCCATGTGTTCCCTGACCGAATGCAGATTGTGCGCCATATCGTCTATGAAAGCGACGGGAAAGGAGCGGCTGGCATGCAGTGCATGGACGATCGGCCCCTTGGGTTGCTCGCTGGCAAGCAGCGGAAAGAGCAGGCCGGCGCTGTCCAGCAGGCGGCGGCGCTGATCCTGGAACCGTGGCGGCATCGCCGTCAGGAAAAGGATATCGGCGTCCTGCGAAAGCCGGCCGAGCGTTTCGACGACGCGGTCGACCGGCGTCTGCCACAATTCCTGCGCTTCGAAAAAATCTTCGATCAGCCGGCTGACCTGCCGGCCCTCGATCTCCGTGCCGTCCGCTTTCGAGACAATGTTGCCGTGGAGCCGGAACGATCGCGGCAGGAATTCGTGACCCAGGCTTTGGAGAAAAAGCTGGAAGGGGTCGATGAACCGCAGCACGACATCGTCGACGTCGCAGACGATCAGCGGCCGCTCGCCGAGGCGGATGTGCGAAATATCGAGCTCTGTCACGCTCAGTATTCTCCCGAATCGAGCCCCGGCGAAGAGAAATGCCGCCAGGCGGCGGTTATCGTCTCCGGGCTGAGGCCGCTCGCCGAGCAGAAGGCCATCGCCGTCGGTTCGTGGTTCATCAGGAAGTCCATCATGCCTGACAGGAACCCCGGATCGTTGACCGCGTTGCGCACTTGCTCGGGCGCCACGCCGGTGAGTGCGAGGAAGCGGCCGAACATGTCGGGATCGGCGGCAAGCCAGCCGAGCACGGCGATCGCCGTCTCGTGCGGGTCGGCCGCCTGTTGTTTCGAAGTCTTGAAGTTGCTTTGCATTTCGAGGGGTAAGTTACCTTTTCTTCAACCAAATACCGGTAGCGTGCACTATCGGTTTCACGGAGCTATTCATCCGCATGTGCCTTTCTCATGGGACGAACCGCTGCGCGAACGGACGTAGGGACAGCTTGTCATGCCCAAACAGGTGATGATTGTAGAAGATAACGAGCTCAACATGAAGCTCTTTCGCGACCTCATCGAGGCGTCCGGCTATACCACCATCCAGACGAGAAATGGCATGGAGGCGCTCGATCTGGCGCGCAAGCATCGTCCCGACCTCATCCTGATGGATATCCAGCTTCCCGAGGTCTCCGGCCTCGAAGTCACGAAATGGCTGAAGGAAGATGACGAGCTGCACGTCATTCCAGTCATCGCCGTCACGGCTTTCGCCATGAAGGGCGATGAGGAGCGGATCCGCCAGGGCGGCTGCGAAGCCTATGTTTCCAAACCGATCTCGGTTCCGAAATTCATCGAGACGATCAAGACCTATCTGGGCGATGCCTGACGCATCGGAAAGACGCTTATGACCGCGCGAATACTGGTGGTTGACGATATTCCGGCCAACGTGAAGCTGCTTGAAGCGCGGCTGCTCGCGGAGTATTTCGACGTGATGACCGCTGCCGACGGTCACGAAGCGCTGGCAATCTGCGAGCGCAACCAGGTCGACCTGATCCTGCTCGACATCATGATGCCCGGTATCGATGGTTTCGAGGTCTGCGAGCGGCTGAAGGCCAGTCAGAAGACCGCCCATATTCCGGTCGTCATGGTCACCGCACTCGACCAGCCGGCCGATCGCGTACGCGGTCTGAAGGCCGGCGCCGACGATTTTCTCACCAAGCCGGTCAACGATCTGCAGTTGATCTCGCGGGTGAAGAGCCTCCTGCGGCTGAAGACGTTGAGTGACGAGCTGCGCATCCGCGCCGACACCGCTCATACGATGGGCATGGGCGATCTGATGCGGGCAGGCGAAGGCCGTGGCGACGAGGCCGGCCAGGTGTTGTTGGTCGATGGCCGCGCCAATTCGCAAGAGCGCATCGTCAGGGCGTTGAAGCCCGTCGCCGATGTGCTTGCGCTCTCCGATCCGCAGGCAGCCCTCTTCGAGGCGGCCGAAAACACGTTCGATCTCGTCATCGTCAATGCCAATTTCGACGATTACGACCCGCTTCGCCTCTGCTCGCAACTTCGCTCGCTGGAGCGCACACGCTTCCTGCCAATCCTGATCATCACCGAGCAGGGGGCTGACGACATGGTCGTTCGCGCGCTTGATCTCGGCGTCAACGACTACATCATCCGGCCCGTCGATCCCAACGAGCTCGTCGCCCGCAGCCTGACGCAGATCCGTCGCAAGCGTTATAACGACCGCTTGCGCGCCAGCGTCAAGCAGACGATCGAGCTTGCCGTGACCGATCCGCTGACTGGCCTTTACAACAGACGTTATCTCGACAATCACCTGAACGTGCTCTTCAACCGGTCGATGGCGCGGGGGCGGCCGCTTTCGGTGCTGATCACCGATATCGACCGTTTCAAGCAGGTGAACGACACGTATGGCCATGATGGTGGCGACGAAGTGCTGCGCGAATTCGCAAACCGCGTCCGTTCGACCATCCGCGGCGCCGATCTCGCCTGCCGTTACGGTGGGGAGGAATTCGTCGTGGTGATGCCGGACACCTCGCCGGAAGTTGCCGCCGCCGTCGCCGAGCGCCTGCGCGCGGCTGTCGAAAGCGCTCCCTTCCTGCTGAAGCGCTCAAGTGAAGCCCTGAGCGTCACCGCGTCCTTCGGCATCGCCTCGCGCATTGGCGCGGTGCTGACCCCGGACCAGCTGATGAAGCAGGCCGATCTTGCTCTTTACGAGGCCAAGAATACCGGCCGCAATCGCGTGGTCGCAGCGGCTGCCTGACGAATCACTTGGGTGCCATACGCGCCATTTGCGGGTTTTCCACTGCGGTAAGCGATTTATTACCGATTTTTAACCTTCGCCTGTGCGACTCGGGCCCAAATTTTGCAGCCCGGTAGCCCAAAATGGACTCCCGGCGTTGCTGTGGATATGGTGCGGCGCGACAGTCTCCGGAATGCCGGAGCCTAGCCCGAAATGAAATGAAGACTATAAAAAACGCCCGCCGCCAACAGGGTCAAATAAAGCGTGGCGACATCACCTCACGTAAGGGGAGGGGCTGCTTAAGTTATCAAGTTATATTGTCGAACTTCTTCGAGCCCGTCGTCATTAGGCTTAGCCGTCAAGTTGGAGCCGTCGAATCTTTGTATGTTCCAAAACTGGACTTTTAACCATAGAATCAAGCTCGGAAAATTCATCATTAAGAATTTGTTGATTTTCTTTCATTTCTGCGCAAATTATCGCTCATAAAAGAAGCGCTCCCGCAGAGGAGCTGTCGATACCCCATGATGCTCAGGTCCGCCGCATCTCCTGGGTCGTGGGGTCGGTCGGCTAGTAGGCAAGTCATAACGGTTCCTCGTGCCGTTTTGCATGCTGGCCGACCCCCTTTCAAGAAAACGCCGCCACTTCCCGAAGATGGAAGGGCGGCGTTTGTCTGTTTGCGCTATCATTTTCCAAGGCCATCCTGCGGGCAATAAAAAACGCGCAACCCAGAGGCGCGCGCTTTTTTTAAATCCCTCAGGCCAAGTGATTACTTGATCTTGGTTTCCTTGAACTCGACATGCTTCTTCGCAATCGGGTCATACTTCGTCTTCGTCATCTTGTCCGTCATCGTACGGCTGTTCTTCGTCGTGACGTAGAAGAAACCGGTGTCGGCTGTCGACAGCAGCTTGATCTTGATTGTTGTAGCCTTGGCCATGGTCGTCCTGCCTTTAAGAAAATGAAAGCCGTGGAAGCCGGAAGGGCTCCACGGCAAATTCTGGCGCGAAACTACGAATCCCGCCCGAAAAGTCAAGTCCGTTTTCGAACGAACATCAATCTGATGCCGGAAAGTAGGGCATAAAGACCGAAGAAGGCGGCAATCGCCCAGGCAAAACCATTGTTTCCGGCGACGTCGATTGCTGCGCCGATCACCTGTGGCCCAGCCACGGTTCCCATCGCATAACAGAAGACGAATGCGGCATTGGCGGCAGCCAGATCGGAGCCCGTCAGCCGCGAACCGAGATGGCTGAGCCCGACCGTGTAGAGGCCGGAGACGCAGCCGCCCCAGAAGAGCAGCATCCCGGCCATCAGCAGCCAGTTGTTGACAAGGATCGGCAGCGTCATCGAGCCGATAAAGCCCATCAGCGCCATCCCTGCCAGAAGCGGTCGCTTGTCGCGGATACGGTCGGAGAGTAGGCCGAGAGGAATCTGGAAGATGACGTTGCCGACGCCCATCATGGTGAGCAGCAGCGCCGCCTGCGATTCGGTGAATTGGGCGCGCACGGCAAAAATCGGGAAAAGTGACAGCCCGCCAGCTTCGACCGCGCCGAAGATGAAGACGGCCGCCGTCGCTGTCGGCACCAGCAGGACGTAGCGCATGAAATGCAGCTCCGGTTTTTCCTCGAGCACCGGGCTTTCGTCACGGGCGATGAAAATCGGAATGGCGGCAAGCAGGATGGCGCCCGCGCCGACCAGGAAGGGAAAGATGCCGTCGCTGCCGAGTATCGAAAAGAGCAGGGGGCCTGCGGCGAATCCGAGGGAAAGCACGGTCGCATAAATGCCGAGCACAAAGCCGCGCTTGGATGGCGGCGAGGCGGCGTTGATCCAGAATTCGGAGAGGATGAACAGCGTCGTCGTTGCGCCATGGAAGGCGAAACGCAGCGGAAACCACATCCAGAAATCCTCGGCATAATAGAAACCGAGCGCACTCAGCGCCGAAATCAGCACCGCCCAGAGCATCGTCGGCGCAACGCCGTATTTGTGAGCGAGCTTGGTGGTAACGGGTGCCGCGGCCATCGCCGAGATCCCGGCCATCGCCGTGTTGAGCCCGATCAAAGTGGATGAGATGCCGCGTTTTTCGAGGATGATGCTGAGAAGCGGGAGTCCGAGACCGATTGCTATGCCGACGGCTGAAATGGACGAGATGGCTGCCACCAGAGAAGGCCAATGGATTTCTTCGACATCGCCCGGTGTGCCGGTTCTCGGCTGAGACATTTATCCATCCTTAGAAAGCTGCGCGAGCGAATCGACCTCTCGCCTCACATAGAAGGGACACAGATGTGCCAAATCCAGGTGACGGGCGGCGTTTCGCAGTATTTCCGATGTGATCTGCGGAATGTAAAGCCTGTTCAGACAAGAAAAGCTTACCGTGTCAAGTCGTTGAAGATCGTTGACTCCCGCGTGTCGGTGGTGGTCGGTGGAGCGCTGGCACTACACGCTAAATATGTCTGGAAGGTGAAGGCGCTCAATCCGGCCGCCGTGGAAGCTCGTAATCATCGGGACTGTCGCTCTCGCCGCCGAAACCATGCATGCGCAACGCCCATTGCAGGCCGATGACGCCGCCCTTGATCGGCTGGATCGAGGCGAGCGCGGCGATGACCGTGATCGGCGCCCATATGGCAAGATGGACCCATACCGGCAACACGAAGGTCAGATCGGTCAGCATGTAGCCGCCGACGAGGACGTGGCCGAGGACCAGGATGACGATATAGGGCGGCAGGTCGTCGGAGCGATGGTGATGCATCGCCTCGCCGCAGGCGGCGCAATGATCGACCGGTTTCAGGAAGGCGCGGAAGAGCTTGCCGTTGCCGCAGGCCGGGCAGCGGTTCATCAGACCGCGCATGATGGAACGTCCGAGCGGGCGCTCGGCCTCGGGTCCATCGCCGTAGCGGACGACCGGATCGCTCGGTGTGTTCATTGCATCTTCCTCTTTCAGGCAAAAAGCATGAAGCGCCGCAATGGGACCACTGCTGCTTTCGGCACAGCGGCTTAGCTGCGTCCGCGCGGGGGACGCGTTCCCGGTTTCTTGCGAACCTGGCCCCTGTCGCGGCGGCCGGCCTTATGGAAGGAACGCACCGCCGCCGGCATCTCGCGTCCTTCGCTCAGCATCTCGAAACGCAACGCCCCGGCAAGCGGGATTGCCTCCGCAAGCTTCACTATGACGCTGTCGCCAAGACGATAGCCGAGGCCCGTCTTTTCACCCGACAGTGCCTGATGCGCCTCGTCATAGATGAAATAATCGGTGCCGAGCGTAGATATAGGAACGAAACCGTCGGCGCCATAGTCCGGCAAGGTGATAAAGAGCCCGGATTTCGTAACTCCGGAGACGCGGCCGGCAAACTCCTCGCCGACGCGGGTGCTCAAATGATGGGCGATCAGCCGGTCGATGGTCTCGCGCTCGGCTGCCATCGCCCGGCGCTCGAAGGTCGAGATCTCGGCGGCGATATCGTCGAGCGAGGCTTCTTCGTCGGGGGTGATGCCGCCTTCGCCGAAGCCGAGCGAACCGACCAGCGCCCGATGCACGATGAGATCGGCGTAGCGGCGGATCGGCGAGGTGAAGTGGGCGTATTTCATCAGATTGAGGCCGAAATGTCCGATATTCTCGGGACTGTAGATCGCCTGGCTTTGCGAGCGCAGCACCATCTCATTGACCATGGTCTGGTGCGCCGTGCCGTCCGCCTTGGCCAGAATGCCGTTGAAGCTGTTGGCGCGCATGTTGCCGCCCTTGGCGAGCGAGATGCCGAGTGTCGCCAGGAACTCGCGCAGCACTTCCTGCTTGGCAAGCGTCGGGCCGTCATGGATGCGGTAGACCAGCGGCTGGCGCTTCTTTTCAAGGGTTTCGGCGGCGCAGACATTCGCCTGGATCATCATCTCTTCGATCAGCTTGTGCGCATCGAGCCGCGGCGGCACGAAGACCCGGTCGACTGTGCCGTCTGATTTCAGCAGGATCTTGCGCTCCGGCATGTCGAGTTCCAGCGGCTGGCGCCGGTCGCGTCCGCGCTTCATCACTCCATAGGCGTGCCAGAGCGGTTTCAGGATCGGCTCGAGCATCGGTCCGGTCTTGTCGTCGGGATTTCCGTCGATTGCCGCCTGCGCCTGCTGATAGGAGAGCTTGGCGGCACTCTTCATCATGATGCGATGAAATGTATGGCCGATCTTGCGGCCTTCGCCCGAGAAGCTCATGCGCACGGTGAGCGCCGGGCGGTCAACGCCTTCCTTCAGCGAGCAGAGATCATTGGAGATGCGCTCGGGCAGCATCGGCACGACGCGATCGGGGAAATAGACGGAATTGCCGCGCTTCAGCGCTTCGCGGTCGAGCGGCGATTTGGGGCGGACATACCAGGAGACGTCGGCAATCGCGACGGTGACGATGACGCCGCCAGGATTGTCGGGCGAGGGGTCGAGCTCGGCGTAAACTGCGTCGTCATGGTCCTTGGCGTCGGCCGGATCGATGGTGATCAGCGGCACGTCGCGCCAATCTTCACGATGCGCCATCGTCGCTGGCTTTGCCGCTTCCGCCTCGGCGATCACGGCCGGCGGGAAGATATGCGGGATACCGTGCGCATGGATCGCGATCATCGAGATCGCCTTTTCCGAGCCGACCGAGCCGACAACCGAGAGAACCTTGGCGCGCGGCAGGCCGAAGCGGCCGAGGCGCGCGACTTCGATCTCCACCAGGTCGCCGTCTTTGGCGCCGCCGGTGAAGTCGGGGTCGATCACCATCTCTTCGCCGCGCCGTTCGATCGGCAACAGGCGGCCGCCACCGCCCGGCGCGCTGCGGAAAACGCCCATCGCCGCACCGCGGCGCCTGTCGATCACCTTGATGATACGCGCCGTATAAGCCGGGCCGCCGCGATCGACGGCCGGGAAGATCTTCGCCAGGATTCGGTCGCCGAGCCCGGCGACGGGCGCCTTGCCCTTACCTTGGCGGCCTGCGGGCGATTGCTGGCGGATGGCGACGGCAGGTGCCACACCCTGCTCCTCCGGCCATTCTGCCGGCCGGCCGATGAGGTCGCCGTCCTTGTCGCGCGTCGTGATATCGAGAACGGTGACGGGCGGAAGAGCGCCGGGACGAATGAGCGACTTGCGGCTCTTTTGCAGCATGCCTTCCTGTTCGAGCTCCTGCAGCATATGCTTGAGCTCGACGCGGCTGTCGCCTTTCAGCCCGAACGCCTTGGCGAGTTCACGCTTGGAAGCCTTCTGCGGATGATCGGCGATGAAACGCAGGATCACCTCGCGCGAGGGCAGCGTGCCATGGACGATGTTCAGCGGTTCGACGGCGGAAGCATCCCTGCCGGCGCGGCCGATCTTGCCCGGGCGCTTGCCCGCGAGGTTCGTTCTGTCGCGCGGTGTCCTGCTCACGTCAGCTCTTTTTCGATTTCGCGGGCGCCTTGGCCTTCGCTGCTTTCGGCTTGGCGGCCGTCTTGGTTGTCTTGGCTTCGGCGGCGGCCGCCTTCGGCTTGGCTTTCCCCCTGGCCGTTTTGCCGGCGGGAGCCTTGCCGGCCTTTTCCGTGATCAGCGCAAGCGCCTCCTCGGTGGTGATCGCTTGCGGATCCTTGCCCTTCGGCAGCGTGGCATTGACCTTGCCCCAGTTGACATAGGGGCCGTATTTGCCGTCGCGAACAGTAATGGCGCCGCCGTCGGGATGATCGCCCAGGGTCTTCAGCGCCGCCGGCGTACCGCGCGCGCCCCGGCCCGGCGCCTTGTTGGCTTTTTCGGCAATCAGCGTCACGGCGCGGTTGAGGCCGACGGAGAAGACATCCTCGACGGTTTCCAGATTGGCATAGGAACCGTCATGCAGGAGGAACGGCCCATAGCGGCCGATGCCCGACGAGATCATCTTGCCCGTTTCGGGGTGTTTGCCGATATCGCGCGGCAGCGAGATCAGCGCCATCGCCTTTTCATAGTCGATATCCTCAGGCTTCCAACCCGTCGGCAGCGAGGCGCGTTTGGCCTCCTTGCCGTCGCCGCGTTGGATATAGGGGCCGAAGCGGCCGGAACGGAGCGTCAGTTCCTCGCCAGTCGTCGGGTCGGTGCCGAGGCTCTTCGGTTCGTTGAGCGCGACACCCTCCGCTTCTCCGCCGTTTTCGGAGGAGAGCTGGCGGGTGTAGTTGCATTCCGGATAGTTCGAGCAGCCAACAAAGGCGCCGTATCTGCCAAGCTTCAGCGAAAGGTTGCCGGTGCCGCAGACCTGACAGATTCTGGGGTCGCCGCCATCCTCCCGTTTCGGGAAGACGAGCGGTGCCAGCGCCTCGTTCAGCGAATCGAGCACGTTGGTGACGCGCAGTTCCTTCGTGTCTTCGATTTGCGCGAAGAAATCCTTCCAGAAATCGCGCAGTACCTGCTTCCAGTTCAATTCGCCGGCGGAAATCCGGTCGAGCTTTTCCTCGAGGTCGGCGGTGAAATCATATTCGACATATTTGGTGAAGAAGCTTTCGAGGAAAGCCGTCACCAGCCGGCCCTTGGCCTGCGGGATGAGTTTACGCTTGTCGATCGTTACATAGTCGCGGTCGCGCAGTGTCGCCAATGTGGCGGCATAGGTCGAGGGACGGCCGATGCCGAGCTCTTCCATCTTCTTGATCAGCGAAGCTTCCGAATAGCGCGGCGGCGGCTCGGTGAAATGCTGGGTCGAATTGATCTTCTGCTTGGCGAGCGTCTCGCGCGCATTGATCTCCGGCAGGCGACCATCCTCGTCGCCGTCATCGCTCTGCTCGCCGTCCTCCTTCTGGTCGGTATAGGCGGCGATGAAGCCGTCGAAGCGGATGACCGAACCGACGGCGCGCAGGCCGGCCTTCTCGCCCTTGTTGTCGGCGGTGATTTCGGCCGTCGTGCGCTCGATCTCGGCCGAGGCCATCTGGCTGGCGATACCACGCTTCCAGATCAGTTCGTAGAGCCGGATCTGGTCGGCGTCGAGGAATTTGCGCACGCGGTCAGGAGAGCGGTAGAAATCGGTCGGGCGGATCGCCTCGTGCGCCTCCTGGGCGTTCTTCGCCTTGGTTGAGTAGAAGCGGGCCTTCTCAGGCAGGTAGCGTTCGCCGAACTGGTCGAGGATGGCACGCCGCGCTGCGTCTATTGCCTCCGGCGCCATCTGCACGCCGTCGGTTCGCATATAGGTGATGAGACCGACCGTCTCGCCGCCGATATCGACGCCCTCATAGAGCTTCTGGGCGATCTGCATCGTGCGCGAGGCGGAGAAGCCGAGATTGGAAGAGGCGGCCTGCTGCAGCGTGGAGGTAGTGAACGGCGGTCCCGGGTTGCGCTTGACCGGTTTGGCCTCGACCGTGTCGACGATATAGCTGGCGCCTTCGAGCAGGGCCTTCAGGCGGCCTGCATCCTCGCCGTTGCCGATCGCGCGCGGCTGCAGCCGCTTGCCGTGCGCCGAAACCAGCCTTGCCTCGAACTCGTCGCCGCGCGGCGTCTTCAGCAGCGCCGAGATATTCCAGTACTCTTCCGAAATGAAGCGCTCGATTTCGGATTCGCGATCGCAGACCAGACGAAGCGCGACCGACTGGACGCGGCCGGCCGAACGCGCGCCCGGCAGCTTGCGCCACAGCACCGGCGAAAGATTGAAGCCGACGAGATAGTCGAGCGCGCGGCGCGCGAGATAGGCGTCGACCAGCGGCACGTCGATATCGCGCGGATCGGCCATCGCATCGAGGACGGCCTTTTTGGTGATTGCGTTGAAGACGACGCGCTTGACGGACTTGCCGTTCAGCACCCGCTTCTTGTTCAGCATGTCGAGGACGTGCCAGGAAATCGCTTCTCCTTCGCGATCAGGGTCGGTCGCGAGAAACAGTCCGTCGGAGGACTTCACCGCGTCGGCGATGTCCTTCATCCGCTTGGCCGAAGCGCCGTCGACCTCCCAGAGCATTTCGAAATCCTGATCGGGAAGAACGGAGCCGTCCTTGGCAGGCAGATCGCGCACATGGCCGAAGGAGGCGAGCACTTTGTATCCCGAACCCAGATACTTATTGATCGTCTTGGCCTTGGCAGGCGATTCCACCACTACAACATTCATGATGATTCTCTAAAAAATAGCTACGCCGGCGTGGAAGCCAGCGCAACACGCAGCGCAACATTGGATACCGGCCCTCCGACATGGACAGGGAAATCGCTGCGGTCAAGGGGTTTGCAACAATTTTACCTCTTCCGCCCGTTGCAATCGAAGCGAGATTGCCGGCTTAAAGCAATTTTAAATTGCGGAATGGCGGTTTTCGACGCACCGTTCCGCAGTTCGCAAAGCCGCTCCCTCGTGCCGGGCAAGCTTCAATCGGAAAGCGAGACGAGACCGCCCTGATGCCGATGCAGCCTGCCTAATATATCGAGTTCCAGAAGGATGAGATAGACGGCGGAGGCCGGAAGGCCGGCGTGGCGGATGACATCGTCGATCTCGACAGGCGTCGGCCCGAGCGCGCCGATGATACGCATCCGATCCGAATCGCCGGGTGGCATCGTTATTGCCCGGCTCTCGCGTGCCGGCTCCTCGGCCATCGACAAAGGGAAGAGGTCGAGTTGCGCAAGCGGCGCCAGGGCTTCGATGACATCGGCAGGTTCGGTAACGATCGAGGCGCCATCCTTGAGCAGGCCATTGGTGCCGTGACAGCGCGGATCGAGCGGCGAGCCGGGCACCGCAAACACCAGGCGGCCGAACTCGCCGGCGAGGCGTGCCGTGATCAGCGAGCCCGAGCGCATCGCCGCTTCGATGATCACCACGCCGAGGGCGATGCCGGCAATCAGCCGGTTCCGGCGCGGGAAATCGCGGGCGCGGGGCTCCCAGCCGAAAGGCATTTCGCTCACCGCCAGGCCGTTGCCGGCGGTTATCTCTTCGATGAGACCGATATTCTCCGGCGGGTAGGGCTTGTCGAGGCCGCCGGCAAGGGCGGCGATCGTGCCCGTGCCGAGGCTTGCCCGATGCGCCGCCGTGTCAATGCCGCGCGCCAGGCCGGAGACCACCGTATAACCCGCCCGGCCGCAGTCGCGCGCCACCATCGCAGCGAATTTGGTGCCTGCGGCCGACGCGTTGCGGGAGCCGACGATGCCGACGGCCGGTCGTTTGGCGGCAGCAAGTGCGCCCTTGACGGCAAGAAGCGGCGGCGCGCCGTCGATCTGTTTCAGCGCCTGCGGATAGTCCGGCTCGCCGATCCCGACGAAGCGGGCGCCGAAACGATGCGCCGCTTCCAGTTCCCGGTGTGCCTCGGCCTCGCTGGCAATGCGGATGGCCCGTGTCGCGCCGCCGCGCGCCGAAAGCTCCGGCAGCGCCGCGAGGGCCGCCTCGGCCGAACCGAAATGATTGATGAGATCGCGAAAGGTTGCAGGGCCGACATTGTCGGAACGGATCAGGCGCAGCCAGGCGATCCTCTGCCTTTCGCTCAGCACCGTACCTGTTGATCCCGCGCTCGGCGCGTCCATTAACCCTTCGCCCCGATCTTGCTTTCCGTTCCGCCCATCAGGCGCGAAATATTCGCTTTGTGCTTCCAATAGGAGATGAGCGTCATGATCGCCATGACGGCCGCGACCTTTTCATTGCCCAGAATCAACATGGCAACCGGAATGACGAGCATGGCGACGAGGGCCGACAGCGAGGAATAGCGGGTGGTGACGGCGACCGCCAGCCAGATGGCGGCAAAGAGCACCACCATAATCGGCGCGACGCCGAGAAGCGTGCCGATATAGGTGGCGACACCCTTGCCGCCCTTGAAGCCGATCCAGACGGGGAAGAGATGGCCGATGAAGGCGAAGAAGCCGGCGATGATCGCGGCCTCCTCACCGAGGAAATAGCCGACGATCCAGGCTGCCGCCGATGCCTTCAAGGCGTCGAGCAGCAGGGTTGCCGCGGCGAGCTTGCGGTTTCCGGTTCTGAGCACATTGGTCGCGCCGATATTGCCGGAGCCGATGCTACGCACATCGCCAAGGCCGGCGGCGCGGGTGAGTATCAGGCCGAAGGGGATTGAGCCGAAGAGATAGCCGATGACGGCGGCCGCAAGTGCGATCGGCAGCGTGATCTGCCATGACATGAGATTGGATAACATGTTCCCCCTCAGCCCTCCGTGGCTATCCTCAAGTCCGGCCTTTTCCCCTCTGGGATGAACGGCGATGGTGTCGATTCTAAACTGCGTGGACAAGCTTTCCCGAAACGTAAGTCGCAACCGCTCGCCCGCTGAAGCGCGCATCCTCGAACGGCGTGTTTTTCGAGCGGGAGAGAAGCATGTCTTTGGCGACAAGCCAAGGCTCATCGAGATCGATCAGCGTGATATCGGCCGCAGCACCCGGCTTCAGCGTGCCGGCTTCAAGGCCGAAGATTTGTGCCGGGCGGGTGGACATGGCGTCGATCAGCCGCATCAGGCCGACTTGGCCGCCATGGTGAAGCCTGAGGGCCGCCGCCAGCATCGTTTCCAATCCGACTGCGCCATCGGCCGCCTCTGCGAACGGCAGGCGCTTCGTGTCGACGTCCTGCGGGTCGTGCGAGGAGACGATGATGTCGATCGCACCGTTGGCAAGCGCCTCGGCCATGGCGACCCGGTCGTCCTCCGGGCGCAACGGCGGATAGAGCTTGAAGAAGGTGCGGTATTCGCCGATGTCGTTCTCGTTGAGGGCCAGATTGTTGATCGAGATGCCCGAGGTCACCTTGGCGCCGCGGCTGCGGGCGCGTTCGATGGCCTCGACCGATTCAGGCACGGAGATCATCGCGGCGTGATAACGGCCGCGCGTCAGCTCTGCCACCCTAAGATCGCGTTCGAGTGGGATCAGCTCGGCTTCCTTCGGAATGCCGGAGAGCCCCAGCCAGCTGGCGAAAAGTCCCTCATGCATGACGCCATTGGCGCCGAGATATTTGTCGCGGGTCTCGCAGGAGATGACGGCGCCGAATTCGCGCGCATAGGTCATGATCCGGCGCAGCACCTGCGTGTTGTGGACGCTGGAATGGGCATCGGTGAAGGCGACGGCGCCCGCCTGCATCAACAGGCCGATCTCCGTCATCTCCTCGCCGGCAAGACCCTTGGTGAGGGCGGCCGCCGGATAGACGTTGACGGCGGCCGTGTCCCGCGCCGTCTTCTTGACGAATTCGACCAGCGCGATGTCGTCGATGACGGGATCGGTGTCCGGCATCATGATGACCGAGGTGATGCCGCCGGCTGCCGCCGCCCGGCTCGCCGAGGCGATCGTCTCACGGTGCTCGCCGCCGGGCTCGCCGATATGGACGCGCGCATCGACGAGGCCGGGCGTTGCCACGAGGCCGGTGCAGTCGCGCACGACGGCGCCTTCCGGCGCGCCCTGGTTCTGGGCCCCGCTGCCAGCAGCAAGAATCACGCCATTTTTGGCGATGATCGTTCCGATCTCGTCGAGATTGTGCGAGGGATCGACGATGCGGACATTCTTGAGGACGATCGAATTGCTCATGCCATCATTCCGTCGGTTCGGGGACCTTGGTTCTGCGAGACGAGCAGCGTCTCCATGACGGCCATGCGCACGGCGACCCCCATTTCCACTTGTTCGGCGATCACGCTCTGCGGACCATCGGCCACCTCGGAGGCGATCTCGACACCGCGGTTCATCGGCCCGGGGTGCATGACCAGCGCATCATCCTTCGCCGCTTTCAACGTTTCGGCGTCGAGTCCGTAGAAGTGATAATACTCGCGCACCGACGGCACGAAGGCGCCGGACATGCGTTCGCGCTGCAGCCGCAGCATCATCACGACGTCGGCGTCCTTCAATCCTTCCTTCATCGAGTGGAACACCTCGACACCCATCTCGGCGATGCCGGCGGGCAGGAGGGTGGCGGGCGCGACGACGCGCACGCGTGCGCCCATCGCGTTCAGCAGCAGGATATTGGAGCGCGCCACGCGCGAGTGCAGCACGTCGCCGCAGATCGCCACGACGATGCGCGAAAGCTTGCCCTTGGCGCGGCGGATCGTCAGCGCGTCGAGCAGCGCCTGGGTCGGATGTTCGTGCTGCCCGTCGCCGGCATTGACGACCGAGCAGGAGACTTTCTGGGCGAGAAGCGCGGCCGCACCGGCGCTTGAATGGCGGATCACCAGCACGTCCGGGCGCATCGCATTCAGCGTCATCGCCGTATCGATCAGCGTCTCGCCTTTTTTCACCGAGGAATTGCCGACCGACATGTTCATCACGTCGGCGCCAAGCCGCTTGCCGGCAAGCTCGAAGGAGGCCTGTGTGCGGGTCGATGCCTCGAAGAAGAGGTTGATCTGTGTCAGTCCGCGCAGCGTCGACGTCTTCTTCTCTCTCTGGCGGCTGATCTTGACGGCTTCGTCCGCCTTGTCGAGAAGATAGGTGATATCCTGCTCGGTGAGGCCCTTGATGCCGATGAGGTGGCGGTGGGGGAAAAAGACCATGACCCTGCCTCTTGCTGTCTCTTGCGGGTCTATAATGAGTGCCGCCCGCCGGGGCAAGCACGCGCTGTGGGCAAAGGCTTATGTCCCCATGCATTTTCGCCCAAATTCCGATAGAGCAGAATAAAGCGAATCATAACTTCCGGTTTTCCTTGCCGGGTTCTTGCACTAGAAGCGAACAATGACCTCCGCAAACCGGACTGACGACAAACTCGCAGAACTCAACCAGCCGAGCCTGTGGTCCGGCATCAATGCCTATCGATCCGATCCGCTGATTGTCGATCTGACGGCGGCCTTGCCGCGCGGCATCCGTGAAGACCTGGAAAATATCGGCCGCTACGTCACCTCGCCGGAGGCACAGGAGTTGGCGCGCATGGCAAACCAGGGGGCGCCACAGCTGCGCACCCATGGTCCGCGCGGCGAGCGTCTCGATGTCGTCGAGTTTCATCCCGCCTGGCACGCGCTGATGCGCCGCTCCATGTCGGTCGGCCTGCATTCCTCCGTTTGGGATCCACAGGCCGATATCGAGGCGAAGGACGCAGGCCACAGAGTCCGCGCCGCGCGGTTTTACCTGACGGCGCAGCTGGAATCCGGCCATCTCTGCCCGCTGACGATGACGAGCGCTTCGGTGGCCGCGCTGTCGGCGTCCCCTACGGTGCAGAAGGACTGGGCGCCGAAGATCCTGTCGCGCAAATATGATTCGTCCAACCGGCCCGCCATGCAGAAGTCTGCGGTGACGATCGGCATGGGCATGACCGAAAAGCAGGGCGGCACCGATGTCAGAGCCAACCGCAGCGCTGCCGAAAAGGTCAGCGAAGGCATCTACCGGCTCTCCGGCCACAAATGGTTCATGTCGGCTCCGATGAGCGATGCCTTCATCATGCTGGCGCAGACGAAGGAGGGCATGGGCTGCTTCCTCGTGCCGCGCCTGCTGGAGGACGGGTCGGCGAACGGACTGCAGTTCCAGCGACTGAAGGATAAGGTCGGCAACCGCTCCAACGCCTCTTCAGAGGTGGAGTTCACCGACACCTTCGGTTTTCTGCTCGGCGGCCCGGATGCCGGCATCCGCACCATCCTCGACATGGTGACGTTGACGCGGCTCGATTGCGCGCTGGCCTCCTCAGGCATCATGCGCGCCTCGCTGGCCGAGGCCGTGCATCACACGCGCGGCCGCAGCGTCTTCGGCAGGATGCTCGTCAACCAGCCGATCATGACGCGCGTGCTCGCCGACATGGCGCTCGATGTCGCAGCCGCCACCGCGCTGTCCTTCCGTCTTGCCGATGCTTTCGACAAGGCGCGCGGCAATGCCGAAGAAGCGGCCTATGCCCGCGTCATGACGCCGGTCGCCAAATACTGGTGCTGCAAGATCGCGCCCGCGCTGATCTATGAGGCGATGGAATGCATCGGCGGCAACGGTTACATCGAGGAGCGCCCGATCGCCCGCCATTACCGCGAGGCCCCCGTCAACGCCATCTGGGAAGGCTCCGGCAACGTGATGGCGCTGGATGTGCTGCGCGTGCTCAACCGTGGCAAGGACCTCTTCGAGACGGTCTTCGCAGGTCTTGCCCGCGACCTCGGCCCTGCCGGCAAGAAGACGATCGACGTATTACGCGCAGCAATCGCGCTTTGCGAACAGGACGAGGGCGCGGCGCGCCTGCTCGTCGAGCAGCTGGCACTTGCCGCCGGCGCGGCGGAACTCTATCGGCTCGGGGCAGGGCGCATCGCCGATGCCTTTATCGAGACACGCCTTGCCGGCGGCTGGCGCTCCACTTACGGCATGCTCGATTCCCGCTTCGACGCCAGCTACATCGTCGATCTGCTCTACCCGCCGGCGGCCTGATTGTCAGCGGGGGAATGACGTATCTCGTCGAGGTCGCCTTCCCAGCCGATCCCTGCGAGATCTGCGATCGCTTTTTTCTGACGGTGCTTGTCGACGAGGCTTCGCAAGGCCTGTTCGATCGTAGCCTTTTTCGTCGCCAATCCCGTGGCGGCCATTGCCACGTCGAGCAAGCCCCTATCGATATCCGGAGTCGTTCGCACGGTCGCGTCCCATGTGTGTGATCTCAACAATACACATACTCGCACTGCCTTGAAAATCGATGCTGAATGCCGCCATAAAAAATCCGGCCGCGTCGCCGCAGCCGGATCTCATCATTTACGTCCGAAAATCAGCGTTCAGAAGAAGCCACGGCGCTGCCACCAGCCGGCTTTCTTCGGCTTGCCTTCGTCGCTTTCGCCATTTTCGGTGCGGGTGGATTTCACCGTCGGCTCTGAGGAAGAAATATTGGATTCGCGGTTGGCGCGAACCGGCTTTGCTTCTTCCTGCGCGGGCGTTGCGAGATCGGCCGAGGCTTCGACCACCTCCGGCTCTGCTTCTACGGCTGGTGCCGCTTCCGCTACCGGTTCTTCGACCGGCGCTGCGGCGGGCTTCCGGCGGCCGCGGCCACGGGCAGGCTTTACTTCTTCGGCGACGACAGCCACGTCCTCGACGGCAGCCGTTGCAGCTTGGCTCTCGCTGGCCTGTTCGGCAACCGTCTCGACAATTGCGGCTTCACCGGGAGCGACGTCATCCGAAGTGCCGTCGTCTTCATCCTCGCTGCCGCTGTCTTCGCCGGCTTCATTCGCCGTCAGCTCGGAGCCGTCCTCCCGGTTGCGGCGACCGCCGCGCTTGCCGCGGCGACGGCGCTTGCGGCGCTGCGATTCCTCGGTTTCGGCGCGGCTCTCGGGTGCAGCAGCGGCGGTTTCGTCGCCGTCAGCGCCCTCGTCGTCGCCGTCTTCCTCTTCGTCGCCGGCTTCGCCTGCAGCGGCTGCTGGCTGCTCGGCATTGCCGTTGCGGCCACGACGGCGGCGGCGGCGCTTGCGCTTGCGGTTGCCTTCACCTTCGCCTTCCGAACGCGCCGCAGCGGGACGTTCGGTCGCGGCAGCCTTTTCCTCGAGTTCTTCGTCTTCGTCCTCGTCAGCCTCGATGACGATGTCGTCGTCCTCATCCTCGGGGATGGCTGCGAAATTGAAGAGGCTTTCGATCTTGACCGGGTTTTCCACGGGCTCGCCGCGGTCGATCGCGAAGTGCTGCGCGCCGACCGAACCGTCGGCATCGATGATGATCGCTACGCCAAAGCGCGCTTCGTAATCGACGATCGTCTGGCGCTTGTGGTTGAGCAGGTAGAGCGCGATGTCAGGCGTGGTGCGCACGGTGATGTTGTGCGTCGTGTTCTTGAGCAGATATTCCTCAATGCCACGCAGCACATGCAGGGCGACGGAGGACTGTGAACGGACGTGGCCGGTGCCGCCGCAATGCGAGCAGACCTGGGTCGTCGACTCGAGAACCGAAGCGCGGATGCGCTGACGCGACATTTCGAGCAGGCCGAAATGCGAGATCCGGCCGACCTGGATGCGGGCGCGGTCGTTCTTCAGGCATTCCTTCAGCTTCTTCTCGACGGCGCGGTTGTTGCGCTTCTCTTCCATGTCGATGAAGTCGATGACGATCAGGCCGGCAAGGTCGCGCAGGCGAAGCTGGCGGGCGATTTCTTCCGCGGCTTCGAGGTTCGTCTGCAGCGCGGTGTCCTCGATCGAGTGTTCGCGCGTCGAGCGGCCGGAGTTGACGTCGATCGAAACCAGCGCTTCCGTCTGGTTCATGATCAGGTAGCCGCCGGAACGCAGCGTCACCTGCGGCTGCAGCATGCGGTCGAGCTGGGCCTCGATGCCGGAGCGCGAGAAGATCGGGTGGATGTCGCGATAGGGCTGAACCACCTTGGCATGGCTCGGCATCAGCATCTTCATGAAGTCTTTCGCTTCACGATAGCCTTCTTCGCCGGCAACGATGATCTCGCCAATATCCTTGTTGTAGAGGTCGCGGATCGAGCGCTTGATCAGTGAGCCTTCTTCATAGACGAGGCAGGGAGCGGTCGACGCCAGCGTCAGCGTGCGGACGTTTTCCCACAGGCGCATCAGATATTCGAAATCGCGCTTGACCTCGACCTTGGTGCGGTTGGCACCGGCGGTGCGCAAGATCACGCCCATGCCTTGCGGCACTTCGAGCATGCGGGCGATTTCCTTCAGGCGCTTGCGGTCCTGCGGATTGGTGATCTTGCGGGAAATGCCGCCGCCGCGCGCCGTGTTCGGCATCAGAACCGAATAGCGGCCTGCAAGCGAGAGGTAGGTGGTGAGAGCGGCACCCTTGTTGCCGCGCTCTTCCTTGGCGACCTGAACCAGCAGGATCTGGCGGCGCTTGATGACTTCCTGGATGCGATACTGCTTGCGCGGCTTGCGCTGCACGCGGTCCGGCACCTCTTCCATTGCGTCTTCGGCGCCAACGGATTCGATGACTTCCTCTTCGCCGTGATCATCGTCGTCATCGTCGTCATCGTGGCGACGCTTGCTGGTGTCGATGTCCTCGGAGATGGCGTCGGTTTCCACCATCGCGGCCATCGTGCCGCCGGCAGGGGCGTCATCGTCGTTGTCGACACTCGAAGCGCCTTCCGCTTCGACGTCTGTCGGAACGGCATCTTCCGTCGCGGTTGTTTCGGCGACCTTCTTGCGGCTGCGGCGTGGTTTGGTCTTTTTGGCCGGGGCTTCTTCGGCGGCCTCGGGCGGAGCTACGATCTCCGGCGCTGCAGCAACCTCTTCGGTGGTTGCCTCGTCGGCTGCGACAACCGGCTCCGGCGCTTCCGCCGGCACGATGCCGACATCCGGCTGGTCCTGGGTCGAAAGGTCGACCATGGGCGCGGTTTCGACGTGCTCGACGTCTTCGTCGCGACGGTGCTCTTCGGCCTCGGCCCGAAGCAGCGCCTGACGGTCGGCGAGCGGTATCTGGTAATAGTCAGGATGGATTTCGGCGAAGGCCAGGAAGCCGTGCCGGTTACCGCCGTAATCGACGAAAGCGGCCTGCAGCGAGGGCTCGACCCTCGTTACCTTTGCAAGATAGATATTGCCGCGGATCTGCTTCTTGTGCTGCGACTCGAAGTCAAATTCTTCTATGCGGTTCCCGCGAACGACAACGACGCGCGTCTCTTCCTCGTGAGACGCATCGATAAGCATTTTGTCTGCCATGTAAGCTGTGCTCCTCGGCGTGGCCGCGAGAGCGCATTCCCGACTGCTGTTGAAACAGAAAGAATGCGGTCCACCGTGGCCGCGCCGGATAATGAAAGTCGCGCTTGACGCGAAGGGAAGAGCAGCAGCCAGACCGCAGCCGGAACCGTTTCGGTCCGGGGCCTGTACACTTCAGATAAAACCTGCTGCGAAACCATCAACAACCAAGCGTGATCGACAAATACGAAGACCCGGTTCGGGTCCGATGAGGTTGCTCCCTGAGAGCGTGGTGGCTGATCCACCAATGAAGTTCCGACAGAAGCCGGAAAATCAGGATCCAGTTCCCGGGTTGAAGCGCATGAGACGGCGGACGATGACCGATGTGGCGCCAGGTCCAGATCTGGCTGGCAGCCTTTGCGGCGACTCTATCCCGTCAACACTTCTACCCTAAAATGCGTTGTATGTTTTCTCTGTCACAATAGCAAGGGAAAAGCCAAATGTGCCATAATATTGATGGATTTCGAATCGCATAGAAACTGGGGGCAGGTGACCGCGATTCGGCAGGCGGCAAGGCGTTTCGCTCTCGGGCGTCCGTTCCGGCCAATCAGGTCCATCGCGGTTATAAATAGGGTGTGGCGGTTGATTGTTTAAGAGGGCTCGGATCGCGGCGCAGTCCGCAACGCGGCGATCGACATTCGCAAGGCGGGTTCAGACGGCGGTGCTCATTGCAGCTTGCCTCCTGCCTGGCCTCGCGGGTTCGGCCGAGACGAAGGATCCGCTGCTCGCTTATGGGGCGCGCATCATCGGCGATGACGCCAGGACGCGCATTGTCATCGATTTCGACCGCGAACCGCGTTTCTCCGTCCATTATATCGCCAATCCGGAGCGGATCGTCGTCGATCTGCCGGCCACCGCCTTCGGTTTCCCGGGGAAGGATTTGGCCGCTCGCGGCCTCTTCAAGGATATCCGCTACGGCAAGATGGATGAGGAGAGCGCCCGCATCGTGCTGACAGCGGCAAGGCCGGTGAAGCTCTCGCTCGCCAAGGTGCAGGCCGACGAGGCGGGCAGGGGTCATCGCCTGGTGCTCGACGCCGAAATGATCGATAAGGAGGCCTTTGCCGAACTGGTGAAGACACAATCGTGGGATGATCGGGCCGAGGCGGCTCAGACGACGAGCGCCATTCCGGCGCCAGAGAAAGCCACCCCCGGCGATTTCGTCATTGCCGTCGACGCCGGCCATGGCGGCATCGATACCGGCGCAATCGGCGTCGACACGAAGACCGAGGAAAAGCAGGTGACGCTTGCCTTCGCCAGGGCTCTGGCCGACCGGCTGAACAAGGAGCCTGGCATCAAGGCGTTCCTGACGCGCAGCGACGACGAGTTCCTGTCGCTTTCCCAGCGCGTGCTGATCGCCCGCCAGAACCATGCAGGCCTGTTCATTTCACTGCATGCCGATACGCTGAAACAGAAGGATATCCGCGGCGCGACGGTCTATACGATTTCGGACAAGGCCTCCGACAAGCTCGCAGCCGATCTTGCCGAGCGCGAAAACCTTTCCGACCAGATCGCCGGCAAGGAGGTAGTCGCCGAGCCCCCCGAGGTCGCCGACATCCTGCTCGATCTGACGCGGCGCGAGACGCAGGCCTTCTCGATCTCGCTGGCCGAGAGCGTGCTGAATTCCTTCAAGGACCAGGTCGGCACCATCAACAATCCCCACCGCCACGCCGGCTTCCGCGTGCTGCAGGCGCCCGACGTGCCGTCGATCCTGCTCGAGCTCGGGTTCCTGTCGAATGCCGAAGACGAAAAGCTGCTGCTCGACGAAACCTGGCGCACCAGGATCGCCGATCTCCTGACCGAGGCGGTGAAGCGATACCGCACCGGCGTCGTGGCGAATGGCGGCTGATGGACGCCGTTCAAAAAATCGCTAGCGGCTGCTGGAACGGCGGCAGCTTGAAAAACAGAGACTTAGCCTGCCTCGTCTGATTCAAATTCTGAGCAAGATGTTTCAATCAGGAACAGAACGGGCGTTGCTTGGATGTGACAGTCCTGATGAAACGCTGCCGCGGCGGTGATTGCGGCGGGCAGAGCCCTATTTTGCTCACATTCGCGCCGTTACTCCGGCTTATGTTTCCTAGCTTGAGGCGCGGAATCGGCTTGTGGCGGTAGCGCTCATGGAGTAAGCCGCGCGCAACGTGCAAATTGTCTCGATCTGTGCAATCGTTGCGTCTGCGCCGATTGCAGATCGAAGAGACCGGTAGCTGAAAATATGCTTAGACTTCTTGGATATTTCTTCGGAATGGCCTGCGTCCTGTTTCTGGTCGCGGCGGCGGGTATCGCCATCTATCTCGCCAATGTCGCCAGGGATCTTCCGGACTATGCCGTTCTGAACAGCTACGCGCCGCCGGTGACGACCCGCGTCCATGCCGGCAACGGCGCTCTGATGGCCGAATATGCCAAGGAAAAGCGTCTCTTCCTGCCGATCCAGGCCATTCCCGACCGTGTCAAGGCCGCTTTCCTATCAGCCGAGGACAAGAATTTCTACAACCATCCGGGCGTCGATCTCACCGGTCTCGGCCGCGCAATTCTCGTCAACCTGCAAAATTTCGGTTCCGGCCGCCGTCCCGTCGGCGCTTCCACGATCACCCAGCAGGTGGCTAAGAACTTCCTTTTGAGCTCGGACCAGACGATCGACCGCAAGATCAAGGAAGCAATCCTCTCTTTCCGTATCGAGCAGGCCTACAGCAAGGACAAGATTCTCGAACTCTACCTGAACGAGATTTTCTTCGGGATGAATTCCTATGGCATCGCCGGCGCAGCACTGACCTATTTCAATAAGTCGGTCACCGAACTGACCGTCGCCGAGGCCGCCTATCTGGCATCGCTGCCGAAGGGGCCGGCCAATTATCATCCTTTCCGCCATCCTGAGGCGGCGCTCGAGCGTCGCAACTGGGTTATCGATCGCATGGTCGAGAACGGCTATGTCAGCCAGAGCGACGGCGCGGAAGCCAAGAAGCAGCCGCTCGGCGTTACCGCCCGCAGCAACGGTCCGTCGCTCTTCGCGTCCGATTACTTCGCCGAAGCCGTACGCCGCCAGCTAATCGACCAATATGGCGAGAAGGTCCTCTATGAGGGCGGCCTTTCCGTGCGCACATCGCTCGATCCGCAGATGCAGCTCGCCGCCCGCAAGGCGCTGCAGGATGGCCTGGTGACCTATGACGAGCGCCGTGGTTTTCGTGGGGCCATCAAGCAGATCGACCCAAGCGGCGACTGGGGCAAGGCGCTTGCCGATATTCCCGCGCTATCCGACGTTCCGGAATGGCGGCTCGCCGTCGTGCTCGCCGTCTCCGACGACAACGTCGACATCGGCCTGCAGCCGGCCAAGGACGGGAGCGGCAAGGTTGCGGCGGACCGTCTGCGCGGCACCATCGACGCCAAGAACATGCAATGGGCCTATCGTTCGGCGGATGGCTCGCGCAAGACGGCGAAATCGCCGGCCGGTGTCCTGAGCCCGGGCGATGTCATCTATATCGAGAAGCTCGGTGACGACGCGTCGACCTCCTATCGCCTGCGTCAGCCGCCGAAGGTACAGGGCGGCCTCGTCGCCATGGATCCGAAGACCGGCCGCGTGCTCGCGATGGTCGGCGGCTTCTCCTATGGCCAGTCCGAATTCAATCGCGCCACTCAGGCGATGCGCCAGCCGGGCTCCTCCTTCAAGCCCTTCGTCTACGCAGCGGCGATGGACAATGGCTATACGCCGGCCTCCGTCATCATGGATGCGCCGATCGAGATCGTCTCGGGCGGCCAGGTCTGGAAGCCGGAAAACTACGGCGGCGAATTCGGTGGCCCGTCGACGCTACGCTCGGGCATTGAGCATTCGCGCAACCTGATGACGGTGCGCCTCGCCAACGATCTCGGCATGAATATCGTTGCCGAATATGCCGAACGCTTCGGTATCTACGATCACATGCTGCCGGTTCTCTCGATGTCGCTCGGCGCCGGCGACACGACAGTGCTGCGCATGGTCTCGGCCTATTCGGTCATTGCCAATGGCGGCAAGCAGATCAAGCCGACGCTGATCGACCGTATCCAGGACCGCTACGGCAAGACGATCTTCAAGCATGAGGAGCGCCTCTGCGAGGGCTGCAATGCCGGCGACTGGCAGAACCAGGAAGAGCCCAATGTAGTCGACAACCGCGAAACCGTCCTCGACCCGATGACCGCCTACCAGATCACCTCGATGATGCAGGGCGTCATCCAGCGCGGCACCGCCGCCGGCAAGATCGATCTCGGGGGCCGCGACGTCGCCGGAAAGACCGGCACCACCAATGACGAAAAGGATGCCTGGTTCGTCGGTTTCACCCCGGATCTCGTCGCCGGCCTTTATATGGGCTTCGATACTCCGGCCCCGCTTGGCCGCGGCGGTACCGGCGGCGGTCTCTCCGCCCCGATTTTCAACGAATTCATGCAGGCCGCCGTTAAGGACATGCCGGAATCGAAGTTCGTCATTCCGCAGGGCATGAACCTGATCCCGATCGACCGCAAGACCGGCATGGCCGCCGCCGACGGCGATCCGAACACGATCGTCGAAGCCTTCAAGCCCGGTACCGGACCCGCCGACAGCTTCTCCGTCATCGGCATGGACAGCACCATGGCGCCGGAGGAGATCCTGAAAACCTCGCCGCAGGCCAACCAGGCCGTTCAGACCGGCACGCCAGGCCTCTTCTGAGCCTCATCCAATTTTGGAAGCCCGCCCCGGCTCTTTACATCCGCGGCGGGCGTCTCTATGTCACCAGCACTTGAAGAAGACCGTTACAGAGAAGCAGGGAAATGCGAGCCGAAATCGAAAACGTAGTCGATGAAACCAAGCAGGCTATCACCCTGCTGAGGAGGCATCTTTGACTGGGACCAGGCGATAAGACGACTGGACTGGTTGAACAACAAGGCAGAGGATCCGAACCTCTGGAATGACGCTGCCGAAGCTCAGAAGCTGATGCGCGAGCGCCAGCAGCTCGATGACGGCGTTAGCGGCGTCCGGCAGCTGGAACAGCAGCTGAAAGACAATGTCGAGCTGGTCGAGCTTGGCGAGGAAGAAGGCGACGAAGGTGTCGTCAAGGAAGCCGAGGATGCCTTGAAGGCACTGAAGGCCGAGGCCGCGCGCCGCCAGGTGGAGGCGATGCTCTCCGGCGAGGCCGACAGCAACGACACCTATCTCGAAGTCCATTCCGGCGCCGGCGGCACCGAGAGCCAGGACTGGGCGAACATGCTGTTGCGCATGTACACCCGCTGGGCGGAACGCCAGCGCTTCAAGGTCGAGCTTCTCGAAGTCCATGACGGCGAAGAGGCGGGCATCAAGTCCGCGACCCTGCTAGTCAAGGGCCATAATGCCTATGGCTGGCTGAAGACGGAATCGGGCGTGCATCGTCTGGTGCGCATTTCCCCCTACGACAGCAATGCGCGCCGCCATACGTCCTTCTCGTCGATCTGGGTCTATCCGGTCGTCGACGACTCGATCAATATCGACATCAACGAAAGCGATTGCCGCATCGACACCTATCGTTCGTCGGGCGCCGGCGGCCAGCACGTCAACACGACAGACTCGGCCGTACGCATCACGCATATCCCGACCGGGATCGTGGTGGCCTGCCAGCAGGAACGTTCGCAGCACAAGAACCGCGCCAAGGCCTGGGAAATGCTGCGTGCCCGCATGTACGAAGCAGAGTTGAAGAAGCGGGAGGAGGCCGCGAGCGCCGAAGCCGCTTCCAAGACGGATATCGGCTGGGGTCACCAGATCCGCTCCTACGTGCTGCAACCCTACCAGCTGGTCAAGGACCTGCGCACCGGCGTTGCCAGCACCGCTCCAGACGATGTGCTCGACGGCGATCTGAACGAATTCATGGAAGCGGCCCTTGCCCACCGCATCAGCGGCGCCGCCGATGCGGTCGTCGAGGATGTCGACTGACAGTCAGCATCGTGGAAATCAGAAAGCCCTGGAGACGGGGCTTTCTTTGTTCAGCCTATCGCGCCGGCGTCGCCGTCATGAAACAGCGCTGCCGATAGAGCGGCAATCTCGTCATGAACCGCCCCGCGTTCGATGCCCGGCGGATCGGTGAAGAGCTCGGCGGCAAAGGCCATGCCGAGCCCCGTGCCCTCCGGCACAAAGATATAATGCCCGAGGCCGCCGCCGAAGATTTTCAGGGCGCTGCCGGTCAGCCGCTCATGCAGCCAGGAAGAACATTCCTCGGCTGGCGCCGCCTTGTCGGCATCGCCGACAAGGATAAGAGCGGGTGCCTCGACAGTTTTCAGGCTTTCTTCGCTGAAACCGAGAATGGAACGACCTGGTGCGCACAGGAGCGCCGCCGTGATCCGGTCGTCCCGGTAGCATTGCGACATGCGGGACCAAGACTCGCGAAACACCTCGCTGGTGCGGAGCAATGACGGGATATGATCGGCAAGGTCGGGAAATTCCCTTGGGCCGAGTGGACCACCCGGCTTCAGCCTTGACGGTTCGAACTGCGAGAATTGGGTGACAGCGCCGAGAAGCAGCATGACGCTATAGGCTCCGGCTGAAAATCCGGCCGCGAATACACGGTCTGCATCGATCCGACCCGCAAGATCGCCAAGCCAGTCATGTCGGCGGTCGAGCATCAAGCTCAGATCCGGCGCCCGTTCCCAGAGAGAGGCAAAACCTTCAGCGCGATAATCCTCACTGCCGGTATTGCCGTGATGGTCGACGCCGAGCGCTGCAAATCCGCGATTGACCAGGCGTCGCGCCAGCCATTCCAGTCCGGCCGCAGAACCGCCGGTGCCGTGTGACAGCAGGACGAGGGAATAAGGCCTGTCTGAAGGCCGAATCGGTGCATCGCGAGCGACCGCCGCCTTCCGAAACCAGCTTCTCTCCTGGATTTCGCATTCCCGCGCGTCATCGGCAGCCGGATACCATAGCGACCAGCGGACGGGCCTTGGGCCGGCTGCGTCCCAGTCCGGTCTCCGGTCGTCATAGAGGATGCCCTCGCGAAAGCCGAGTTTCATCTGCGTCGCCTGTGCGAACAGGGTCTCGCTGCTCAATTGGTCGCTTTCTCGATGGTGATGTCGCCCAGTTCGTCGATCAGCACGGTCCAGCCGTCCGGCTCGGCCGCCGGATCGGTCTTCAGATAGATCGTGGCGAAGAGGCCGGGTTGCTTGATGATGCCGCTCGAGTTTTCCGGGCGGATATCGGTCACGTAAGGCTTCAGGTCGCTGATCTCCTGCAGCTCGATGGTCGAGGCAATCGTCGGACCGGTCTCGGTCTGGGCAATCTGCTGAAGATAGACTTTCGACGTCCTGTCCGGCTGACGCACGGCAAAGAGCTTATAGTAACCATGGCGCTTTTCCCGGGAATCGGAAACGCTTTCGGCCTTGGTGGGCGCCCGCTCGACATCAGGTGCGTTGCCGTCGTCCTCCCAGTAGCCGGTGCTGGTCGCAAAAATCACAGAAGCCGGCAGGATGCCGTCCTGCGTGGGAACGGCGATCGCGGCCGAGCATCCGACGAGGAAAATCGTGGCCATCAATGTCAGGCGCATTGCCATCATCTCAATCCTTGAACTGCTCGGCGAGAATGCGGTCGGACCAGGAGCGGTCCGGATCGGAGAGGATACGCGCCGTCATATGCTCCGACTGGGCGATGCGGACATGCAGCACCGATTTGACTTCCGTATTGTCCGCCACCGCATTCACCGGCCGCTTCACCGGCTCGAGCACGTCGATATCGACAGTCACCTTGTTCGGAAGCAGGGCGCCCCTCCAGCGCCGCGGCCTGAAAGCGCTGACCGGCGTCATGGCGAGCAGTGGCGCCTCGAGCGGCAGGATGGGACCATGGGCGGAAAGATTATAGGCCGTCGATCCGGCAGGGGTGGCCACCATCAGCCCGTCGCAGATCAGCTCCTCCAGACGCACGCGCCCGTCGACCACGACCCTGAGATTGGCGGCCTGATAAGACTGGCGGAAAAGGTAGACTTCGTTGATGGCGAGCGCTGTCGAATTGGTACCGTCGGCATTGGCCGTCGTCATCTTCAACGGACGGAAGGCGTTTTCGACGGCGACGCAGATACGCTCCTGAAGCCGTTCCGTGCTGTAATCATTCATCAGAAAGCCGACCGAGCCGCGATTCATGCCGTAGACCAGCTTGCCCGAGTTCATGGTGCTGTGTAGCGTCTGCAGCATGAAGCCATCGCCACCCAGCGCGACGATGACATCAGCCTTATCCTGCGGCACGTCGCCATAGATGCGAATCAGCTCTTCGCGCGCTGCGAGCGCCTCCATCGTCGGCGAGGCGATAAAGGAAAGCGTCTGGAATGAACGGCCCATGCAATGCCCTTTGTGAAGCTGCTCTAGCTAAAGGATAAATGGCAGTTGCTACAAGGCCGTTTTGCACGACAAGGCGTTTTGGATACACGCCGACTTGTCCGCGCCGGCACGGATTTTTCTTTACAGGATCGCAGAATCTGTTAGTTGGGCAGCTATTGCCCTTGTAGCTCAGTTGGTAGAGCACCTGATTTGTAATCAGGGGGTCGCGGGTTCGAACCCTGCCGGGGGCACCAGCCTGCGCTCTGTTAGCTTCGGCTCGGCGAGCCGAAGAGAGCGGCCAAGCAAAGGCTGTCGCGCCGTAGTTCCGTTGGGAACAAGGCGGACCGGTTCCGATAATGCTCCGGCGCTTTTCCTTGATGAACCCTATCTGAAGGACTGCTTCAGCAGCAATTCAGCCGTGGTGGCGCAGTGTCTCCTCATCGTCAATGAGGAAGCAGCCATGAAGTTCGCGCATATTTTCCTGACCGCAGCCATTTCTCTCGGTGCGGCCTTTGCTGCCGTTGCGCCCGCCGCCGCCGCCATGTCTGTCGACCGGCCGCCGCTATCCGTGCGAAGCGACGTCGTCGAGATTCATGACAGCTGGCGACGCGACCGCTGGCGTGACGACCGTGACTGGCGGAGTGATCGTGATTGGCGGGATGGCCGCGATTGGCGCCGGTCCGAATGGCGCTATGAACGCCGCCATTGGCGGCCGTGGCGCTGGGAAGAGCGTCGCGAGTGGCGCCAATTTGATCGCGACATGCCGCGGTTCTATCGCAGCTGAGGATAGTCGTTCGGTTGGGGATTAACGCGCAATCGCCGTCCGCGTCTCTCTCGACCTATTGCACCGGCCCCGGCGTCGCGGGGCCGGGCGCCGTCGGCGACAGGGGGTCGGGCTGGTGGACGGGATGCGACGTGTCCACCCAGATGATGCTGAGGATGATTCCCACAAAGACCGCGATGAAGAGGATACCGAAAATCAGCGGTCGAATGGCCATGATGGGAATCGCTCCTTCTTGCTTGTGACCGTTCGTTAAGGATCGGTCGCCGCCAGATCATAATGCTCCAGAAGGTCATTCCAAGGCAAAAAGTGGATTTCTCCGGATCGAGCCCTGCGCCGCGATCAGTGGCGCACGAGCGAAAGCGGCTTGCCGCCTTCTTCGCTGGACTTATCGAAATTGCCGTCGGGGCGCATGTCGAAGCTGAGCGACGAGCCATCATGGCTCATCAGCGTCAGCCCGAAACCTTCGATATTCCAGACGGCGAGCTTGAGCCCGGCGACATTGGCGGCGCAGTCTCGGGAAAGCGATAAGGGTGCATGGCCGTCCGTATCGACAGTGCCGTCGAGTGTCACGCTGCAGAGATTTTCGCCGCCCGGTCTTTGCATCGTCCATGTCCCGGCAAGGCTCCTGAAGGTCGGCAGGCGATCGACACTTTCGGGTGCCGAGATCAGCAGGAGCGGTATTTCGTCTTCCGTCTTCATCGGCGAACCCTCGTTCTCGACGAAACGGGCGATGACCTTGCGCATCGCATCGATCAGAATGAGACCGCCATTGCCGTCGAAATTCCAGGCATAGGACTCGGCAAGCGCCGGCAGCGGCTTAGTGCAGGACTCCTGGCCGGAAAGCGAATAGCCGCCGATCGCTGTACCGGTTTCAAGCGTCATCCGGCATCCCGCGCGGCCGTCTTGCGGGGCAAAGAGATAAGTCCCGGCCTGCGCTTTGAGAATATCGGCATCGATCTCCTGTCCCCGGGCCAGGCCACAGGCAAGGAGGGCTGCTGCCGCAGCCGCGAGCCGGACGACGAAACGGATCATGACACTTCCCCCTTGGCGTGATGACTGCGGTCGTTTGAATTGAGCTGGTCGCCTGTTGCCCGCTTATGGCTTCAGATAGAGCCGCGCCGCGTAGAGCGCGATTGCCGCTGCATTCGAGACGTTCAGCGATTTGATCGCGCCGGGCATGTCGAGGCGGGCAAGCGCGTTGACGGTTTCGCGCGTCTTCTGCCTGAGCCCCTTGCCCTCCGAGCCGAGCACCAGCGCCACCTTGTCACCTGAGAAGGTGCCTTCGAGCGGCGCCGGCCCTTCCGAATCGAGGCCGATGGTGGAGAAGCCGAGCTTGTGCAATTCGCCGAGCGCGTCGGCGAGATTGGTGATCTGTATATAAGGTATCAGCTCCAGGGCGCCGGAGGCGGACTTGGCGAGCACACCTGACTCGGTCGGGCTATGTCTCTGGGTGGTGATAACGGCCCCGGCATTGAAGGCGACGGCCGAGCGCATGATCGCGCCGACATTGTGCGGATCGGTGACCTGGTCGAGCACCAGCAGGAGAGGGCTGTCCTTTAGCGCTTCGAGCCGGCGCACCGGTAGCGGCCGCGTTTCCAGCATGACGCCTTGATGGATCGCCTCGGGGCCGAGCACCTTGTCGATCTCGTGCGGCGAGACGATTTCGAAGGGAATACCGAGCGTCTCGACGTCGATTTCCAGACGCGTGAGCGCATTCTGCGTCGTAAACAGCTTGATCTTCTTGCGCTCCGGATTGTCGAGGGCGGCGCGCACCGTATGCAGGCCGTAGAGATATACCTGGTCGGGCGCGAGCGCCGGCGGCTTCCAGTCCTCAGCCCCACGCCGGCGCTTCTGTGGCTGGGGTGTCGGGATCTCGCCGCGTTCGCGCTTGGCGTCGCGGTGCGCGCGCCTCAGATTGGCGTAGTGCGTATCCTTGGCGGATGGGTCTGTCGCGGCCTTGCCGCCGGATTTATTGTCTTTGCTCATGCGGCTTTATAGCCATGGCGTTCGCTGCCGCATAGGCTTTCTTTCATGTGCCGGCTTTCGGCGGCGAATGAAATTTTTCGTGTTTTTTCCATTGTCATCGTGTTGACAGACGGAAATGCTCCGGTCATATACGCGGCGCAGACGACGGGCGGCAACGCTTCGAAGTCTGACGAACTTGGTCTTCAAGATCCGGACGAAAAACTGGAGAGATGCCCGAGTGGTTAAAGGGGACGGACTGTAAATCCGTTGGCTCAGCCTACGTTGGTTCAAATCCAACTCTCTCCACCATTCGTCATCGGATCTGACCATCCCGCGGGTATAGCTCAATGGTAGAGCAGCAGCCTTCCAAGCTGAATACGCGGGTTCGATTCCCGCTACCCGCTCCAGTCTTCCTTAAAGCCGGTTGATGCGATCGCAGTCGCGATCGTCGCGTGCGCTGTTTCCAGCCGTGGCGGGGACGCCGACCGCTGTTGCCGCAGGCGAGGGATGTCAATGCCGGCGGCCGCGGTTATCCTTGGCGATCCGTGCGATTTTCTCTGAGATTCCAGCGATTTTTGGAGGGGCCGCGGCGAATCGCCTTGCAGGCGGCGAATTGTCTCCCATATGCGCTGTCACGCCAAGATTAGCGTCTGCAATTAAGTCTTGCGCAATTTCGCCGAAAGCCTTAAACGGCGGCACTAAACCGGTTCGCCGGGGCCACCATTTCGTTCACAGGAAGCATTCAAATGGCAAAGAGTAAGTTTGAGCGCAACAAGCCGCACGTCAACATTGGCACGATCGGCCACGTTGACCACGGCAAGACGTCTCTGACGGCAGCGATCACGAAGTACTTCGGTGAGTTCAAGGCGTACGATCAGATCGACGCGGCTCCGGAAGAGAAGGCGCGCGGCATCACGATCTCGACGGCGCACGTTGAGTATGAGACGCCGAACCGTCACTACGCGCACGTCGACTGCCCCGGCCACGCCGACTACGTCAAGAACATGATCACCGGTGCGGCGCAGATGGACGGCGCGATCCTGGTTTGCTCGGCTGCTGACGGCCCGATGCCGCAGACGCGCGAACACATCCTGCTCGCCCGCCAGGTCGGCGTTCCGGCGATCGTTGTGTTCCTGAACAAGGTCGACCAGGTTGACGACGCCGAGCTTCTCGAGCTGGTCGAGCTCGAAGTTCGCGAACTTCTGTCGTCCTACGACTTCCCGGGCGACGACATTCCGGTCGTCAAGGGTTCGGCGCTTGCCGCTCTTGAAGATTCCGACAAGAAGATCGGCGAAGACGCCATCCGCGAACTGATGGCAGCGGTCGACGCCTACATCCCGACGCCTGAGCGTCCGGTTGACCAGCCGTTCCTGATGCCGATCGAAGACGTGTTCTCGATCTCGGGCCGTGGTACGGTCGTGACCGGCCGCGTCGAGCGTGGCATCGTCAAGGTCGGTGAAGAAGTCGAGATCGTCGGCATCCGTCCGACCTCGAAGACGACGGTGACCGGCGTTGAAATGTTCCGCAAGCTGCTCGATCAGGGCCAGGCCGGCGACAACATCGGCGCGCTGATCCGCGGTGTGAACCGTGACGGCGTCGAGCGTGGTCAGATCCTGTGCAAGCCGGGCTCGGTCAAGCCGCACAAGAAGTTCAAGGCAGAAGCCTACATCCTGACGAAGGAAGAGGGCGGCCGTCATACGCCGTTCTTCACCAACTACCGTCCGCAGTTCTACTTCCGCACGACGGACGTGACCGGCATCGTGACGCTGCCGGAAGGCACGGAAATGGTCATGCCGGGCGACAACGTCACGGTTGACGTCGAGCTGATCGTTCCGATCGCGATGGAAGAAAAGCTGCGCTTCGCTATCCGCGAAGGCGGCCGCACCGTCGGCGCCGGTATCGTTGCTTCGATCGTCGAGTAACCTTTCAGGTTATCCACAATCAGGAAAACCCCGCTGGAAACAGCGGGGTTTTTCGTTTTTGATGCATCTAAGCCGTTTAACAGGTGTTGTAAAAATATCGTTAAGAATGCCCGTCACAGTATTTTGTTCATCTCACGTTCAGAAAGCAGTTGTGATTGGCTCATTTTAGTCCAGACTCCTCATTGTAAAGAGGAGAGTCGGGATGATTCCAAAGGCCACATTCGTTGCGACGATATTCGCGATGTATGTTTTCACGATGTTTTTCATCGCTGCGATTCCGCAAGAGGTTGTTCAATCGGCCGGAGTGCAGATCAATGAGGTAAGCGTCGTCAAGTGACGAGCTTTCCAGTTCATCGCACGGGGCTGCGGTGACAGGGCAATAATGGCCAGGTGCTCCCGGATAGGGTGCTCCTGGCGCGGCGGGGTGAAACCCCTCGCAAGACGCTCGCTTGCTCTTCGCGCGGAAGCGTCTAACTATGCCTCCGGTTTTTATGATGCGGAGGACTTTTCCATGAAAAAGCGGATTCTGTTCACAGGCGGTTCCGGCAAGGCAGGTCGCCATGCCGTGCCATGGCTCGTCAATGCAGGGTATGAGGTTCACAACCTCGATCTCGTGCCTCTGGATAGCCCCGGCGTCACCAATCTCATCGCCGACATCACCGATAGCGGCCAGGTCTTCAACGCGCTGTCGATGCATCGCGATTTTCCCGATCTGGACGCGGGCAGGGGCGTTCAGCCCTTTGATGCGGTCGTGCATTTCGCCGCGATTCCGCGCATCCTGATCAAGCCGGACAACGAGACCTTCCGCATCAACGTGATGGGCACTTACAATGTCATCGAGGCGGCGGTGAAGCTCGGCATTCGGAAGATCATCGTCGCGTCGAGCGAAACGACTTACGGCGTCTGTTTCGCCGAAGGGCATCGCGACTTCCACCAGTTCCCGCTGGAGGAAGATTACGACGTCAATCCGATGGATTCCTACGGCCTTTCCAAGGTCGTCAACGAAAAGACGGCGCGCGCCTTTGCCGAACGGTCGGGTTTCGACATCTATGCGTTGCGCATCGGCAACGTTATCGAGCCTCATGAATATGAGAGGTTCCCGACCTATTTTGCCCATCCCGAGATGCGCAAGCGCATCACTTGGAGCTATATCGACGCTCGCGACCTCGGGCAGATCTGCCATCTCTGCATCGAGAAGGACGGGCTTGGCTACGAGGTCTTCAACGCCGCTAACGACACGGTTTCGGCCAATACGCCGTCGATGGAGCTGGCGAAGCGATTCTTCCCGAATGTGCCCTTCACCCGCGAGATCGGTGAATATGAGGGGCTGCTTTCCAACCGCAAGATTCGCGAGGTGTTGGGCTTCAAGGAAGAACACGACTGGCGGAAATATGTGAAGGTCTGAATGCTCTCCGGTTACGCGATCGAAAAGCGGACGCTCGCAAATGAGCAGAAGGCTTTGAAAATCGAAAATCGTGCTTGCCAATCCGCTGCGGCCGTCTTAAAGGGAGCGCCATGCATTTCGGCAGCGATTTGCGGGTCTTGGCCCGGGCGCTGAAGGACAGGCATGAAGGGGTATAGCTCAGTTGGTAGAGCGGCGGTCTCCAAAACCGCAGGTCGGGGGTTCGAGCCCCTCTGCCCCTGCCATCTTCCCTGATACGGACAGCGCGGCGTTGCTCGCGGCGTTCCGGCTGGGGATTGATCGGTGGCAACTAATTTCGTTAAACTTCGGTTTCCCTCTTGTGCATTCGGAAATCGGTGTTTATTTAGGGTTCAACAGACACGCGGTGCGTGGGGCTGATAGTTTCAGCTTTACGCGCCGTAATTGCGTGGGCAGTCGATGGCATCCAAATCCAATCCGTTTGCGTTTCTGCAGCAGGTTCGCTCCGAGACGTCCAAGGTCACATGGCCGTCGCGCCGCGAGACGATGATCTCGACGGTCATGGTGCTGGTGATGGTGGTTTTTGCCGCGCTGTTTTTCTTTGCCGCTGACCAGCTGATCGGCTGGGCCCTGAGCTTCGTGCTCAATACCGGCAACTGATACGGGTGGAGATGAAAATGGCGGCACGTTGGTACATCGTCCACGCGTACTCGAATTTTGAAAAGAAGGTGGCTGAAGACATCGAGAACAAGGCTCGCCAGAAGGGGCTTGAGCACCTGTTCGAGAAGATTCTTGTGCCGACCGAAAAGGTTGTGGAAGTGCGTCGCGGCCGCAAGGTCGACAGCGAGCGCAAGTTCTTCCCGGGCTATGTCCTGGTCCGCGCCAATCTGACGGACGAGGCTTACCACCTGATCAAGAATACGCCGAAGGTCACGGGTTTCCTCGGCTCCGACAATAAGCCCGTTCCGATTCCGGATTATGAAGCCGAGCGCATTCTCGGCCAGGTTCAGGAGGGCGTCGAGCGGCCGAAGGCGTCTGTTACCTTCGAGATTGGCGAGCAGGTCCGCGTTTCCGACGGTCCTTTCGCCTCGTTCAACGGCACGGTTCAGGACGTGGACGAAGAGCGTTCGCGTCTGAAGGTGGAAGTGTCGATCTTCGGCCGCGCTACGCCGGTTGAGCTGGAATACGCTCAGGTCGAGAAGGTCTGATTGCAGAATTGGGGGCTGGCCTTTGAGGCCTGTTCCCAGCGGACCTAGTCCGCATCCGCGTGGAAGGTGAGGGGTCTTAGCCGGACCCTAATGATCCGCACCACGCAACCGCAGCCGCCGGAGCAATCCGGCATCACGGGCCGGGCAGCCGGCCGTTCATGAAAGGCAGAGAGATATGGCTAAGAAAGTTGCAGGCCAGCTCAAGCTTCAGGTCAAGGCAGGATCGGCGAACCCGTCCCCGCCGATCGGCCCGGCGCTTGGCCAGCGTGGCATTAACATCATGGAATTCTGCAAGGCGTTCAACGCCGCCACGCAGGAAATGGAAAAGGGTATGCCGATTCCGGTCGTCATCACCTATTACCAGGACAAGTCCTTCACCTTCGCGATGAAGCAGCCGCCGGTCAGCTACTGGCTGAAGAAGGAAGCGAAGATCACGTCCGGTTCCAAGACGCCCGGCAAGGGCGCCAAGGCCGGCTCCCTCACCAAGGCTCAGATCAAGTCGATCGCAGAAGCCAAGATGAAGGATCTGAACGCAGCGGATATCGAAGGTGCAATGGCGATGATCGAGGGCTCTGCCCGCGCCATGGGCCTGGAAGTGGTGGGTTAAGATCATGGCTGGTAAGCGCACGCAGAAGATCAACGAAGGTGTTGATCCCACCAAGCTCTACGCTCTCTCCCTGGCCATCGGGATGGTTAAGGAACGGGCTGTCGCCAAGTTCGACGAAACCATCGAAGTCTCGATGAACCTCGGCGTTGACCCGCGCCATGCGGACCAGATGGTTCGCGGCGTCGTCAACCTGCCGAACGGCACCGGCCGTACGGTCCGCGTTGCCGTTTTCGCGCGCGGCGCCAAGGCTGATGAAGCCAAGGCTGCCGGTGCCGATATCGTCGGCGCTGAAGATCTCGTCGAAATTGTCCAGGGCGGCAAGATCGAATTCGATCGCTGCATCGCCACCCCCGACATGATGCCGCTCGTCGGCCGTCTCGGTAAGGTTCTTGGGCCCCGCGGCATGATGCCGAACCCGAAGGTTGGCACCGTCACCATGGACGTCGCCGGAGCCGTCAAGGCGTCCAAGGGCGGCGCCGTCGAGTTCCGCGTCGAAAAGGCTGGCATCGTTCACGCCGGTATCGGCAAGGCTTCTTTCGACGCCAAGGCTCTGGAAGAAAATATCCGCGCCTTTGCCGACGCCGTCATCAAGGCGAAGCCGGCGGGCGCCAAGGGCAACTACGTCAAGCGCGTGGCGATTTCCTCGACCATGGGCCCGGGCGTCAAGATCGAAGTCGGCTCGGTCACCGCAGCTCCGACTGCATAAGTCGATTGCTGGGCTTCGGCCCGGTCACTGAATTTCCGGCCTCGCAAGGGGCCGGAATATTCCGGAGAAATCCGGAATCCTGTCCGAGATTGCAGGTGGTTTTCCCTTAATCACTTCGCCTGCATGAGACGGGTAAGACCCGAATTGCATGAAGTTCACTTCTCGTAACTCGGTTCGAGCCTTGGATGCCTTGTGCCTCTTTAGCCTTAATTGGCGCGGGAGCGCGGGGGGACAGGATCCTCAAGCGTCGCTTGGGATCTCGCATGATCCCAGGAGGCAAAAGGCAACCCGGCGGGCCCGTTTTCGGTCCCGCCAACTGGAGATAGGCAGTGGAAAGAGCGGAAAAACGCGAATTCGTCACGGAACTGAACGAAGTCTTCAAGGCTTCGGGCTCAGTCGTCGTGGCCCACTATGCTGGTGCTACAGTCGCGCAGATGAACGATTTTCGTTCGAAGATGCGTGCAGCTGGCGGTACCGTCAAAGTCGCGAAGAACCGCCTGGCCAAAATTGCCCTTCAGGGTACGGAAGCGGAAGGGATTACCAATCTCTTCAAGGGTCAGACGCTGATTGCATACAGCACCGATCCGATCACCGCTCCGAAGGTCGTCATGGATTTCGCCAAGACCAACGACAAGATCGTTGTTCTGGGTGGCGCCATGGGAACAACCACGCTCAACGCCGATGCAGTCAAGTCGCTTGCGACCCTGCCTTCGCTCGATGAGCTGCGTGCGAAGCTGCTGGGCATGATCCAGACACCGGCTACCCGCATCGCTGGGGTTGTTGCAGCACCGGCAAGCCAGCTTGCCCGCGTGTTTGCGGCCTACGCCAAGAAGGACGAAGCCGCTTAAGGCGGTTTTTCGCTGTTTATAATCAACCGGTTCGAACCGAACAAAAGGAACTAGTAAAATGGCTGATCTCGCAAAGATCGTTGACGACCTCTCCTCGCTGACCGTTCTGGAAGCTGCAGAACTGTCGAAACTTCTCGAAGAAAAGTGGGGCGTTTCCGCTGCTGCTCCGGTAGCTGTTGCTGCCGCTGCTGGTGGTGCAGGCGCTGCTGCTCCGGCTGAAGAAGAAAAGACCGAGTTCGACGTCATCCTCACGGATGCCGGCGCCAACAAGATCAACGTCATCAAGGAAGTCCGCGCCATCACCGGCCTCGGCCTCAAGGAAGCCAAGGACCTCGTCGAAGGCGCTCCGAAGGCTGTCAAGGAAGCCGTTTCCAAGGCTGAAGCCGCTGACATCAAGAAGAAGCTTGAAGACGCAGGCGCAAAGGCCGACGTCAAGTAATCTTGAACTGCACGTGGGAGGCGGCATTTACTGCCTCCCATTTGCCGTTTTCCTGAACGAATTACCCAAAAGCCGCGTGAAAACGGCTTTTGGGTAATGGGTTCTTCAAGAGCATGGTCTCGAACCGAAGCGCCAAGGCAATCCGGCCTGGCTGTTTCGGGAGGTGGGACGAGGTTGAACTACTCATTGATCGGCGGGATCGACTGGCCATCGGTTCCCGTCCGTTGCAGGCCCGGATGCAATTTTTGAAGGAGCGACGATGGCTCAGACCCTTTCGTTCAATGGTCGCAGGCGCGTACGCAAGTTTTTTGGTAAGATCCCCGAAGTCGCAGAAATGCCGAACCTCATCGAGGTTCAGAAGGCGTCCTACGACCAGTTTCTGATGGTTGAAGAGCCGAAGGGCGGTCGCCCTGACGAAGGCCTTCAGGCCGTCTTCAAGTCCGTTTTCCCGATCACCGACTTCTCCGGCGCCTCGATGCTGGAGTTCGTGTCTTACGAATTCGAACCGCCGAAGTTCGACGTTGACGAGTGCCGCCAGCGCGACCTGACCTATGCCGCGCCGCTGAAGGTCACTCTCCGTCTCATCGTGTTCGATATCGACGAGGATACCGGCGCAAAGTCGATCAAGGACATCAAGGAACAGTCCGTGTACATGGGCGACATGCCGCTCATGACCAACAACGGCACGTTCATCGTCAATGGCACCGAGCGCGTCATCGTCTCGCAGATGCACCGTTCGCCGGGCGTCTTCTTCGACCATGACAAGGGCAAGAGCCATTCTTCCGGCAAGCTGCTCTTCGCCGCCCGCGTCATTCCCTATCGCGGCTCCTGGCTCGATATCGAATTCGACGCCAAGGACATCGTCTACGCTCGTATCGACCGCCGCCGTAAGATCCCCGTCACGTCGCTGCTGATGGCGCTCGGCATGGACGGCGAGGAAATCCTCGACACCTTCTACACGAAGTCGCTCTACAAGCGCGACGGCGAAGGCTGGCGCATTCCCTTCAAGCCGGAAACCCTGAAGGGCGCCAAGGCGATCACCGAGATGGTCGACGCTGATACCGGCGAAGTCGTCGTGGAAGCCGGCAAGAAGCTGACGCCGCGCCTGCTGCGCCAGCTCTCCGACAAGGGCCTGAAGGCGCTGAAGGCCGGCGACGACGACCTTTACGGCAACTACCTCGCCGAAGACATCGTCAACTACTCGACGGGTGAGATCTATCTCGAGGCCGGCGACGAAATCGACGAGAAGACGCTCGGCATCATCCTGTCGAACGGTTTCGACGAGATCCCGGTTCTCGGCATCGACCACATCAATGTCGGCGCCTATATCCGCAACACGCTTTCCGCTGACAAGAACGAGAACCGTCAGGACGCACTGTTCGACATCTATCGCGTCATGCGCCCGGGTGAACCGCCGACGATGGAATCGGCCGAAGCCATGTTCAACTCGCTGTTCTTCGATGCGGAGCGTTACGACCTCTCCGCCGTCGGCCGCGTCAAGATGAACATGCGCCTCGACCTCTCCGTCGAGGACACCGTTCGCATCCTGCGCAAGGACGACATCCTGGCCGTGGTCAAGATGCTGGTCGAGTTGCGCGACGGCAAGGGTGAGATCGACGACATCGACAACCTCGGCAACCGCCGCGTCCGCTCGGTCGGCGAGCTGATGGAGAACCAGTACCGTCTCGGCCTGCTCCGCATGGAGCGTGCGATCAAGGAACGCATGTCCTCGATCGAAATCGACACGGTCATGCCGCAGGACCTGATCAACGCCAAGCCGGCTGCCGCAGCCGTCCGCGAATTCTTCGGTTCCTCGCAGCTCTCGCAGTTCATGGACCAGGTCAACCCGCTCTCGGAAATCACCCACAAGCGCCGTCTTTCGGCCCTTGGTCCGGGCGGTCTGACCCGCGAGCGTGCCGGCTTCGAAGTTCGCGACGTGCATCCGACCCACTATGGCCGTATCTGCCCGATCGAAACGCCGGAAGGCCCGAACATCGGTCTGATCAACTCGCTTGCGACCTTTGCCCGCGTCAACAAATACGGCTTCATCGAAAGCCCGTACCGGCGCATCGTCGACGGCAAGGTGACGAACGACGTGCTCTACCTCTCCGCCATGGAAGAGGCCAAGTATTACGTCGCACAGGCCAACGCCGAGTTGAACGTTGACGGTTCCTTCGTCGACGAATTCGTCGTCTGCCGCCACGCGGGTGAAGTTATGCTCGCGCCCCGCGACAGCATGAACCTGATGGACGTTTCGCCGAAGCAGGTCGTTTCGGTCGCAGCGGCACTCATCCCGTTCCTGGAAAACGACGACGCCAACCGCGCCCTCATGGGCTCGAACATGCAGCGTCAGGCCGTGCCGCTGCTGCGTGCCGAAGCTCCGTTCGTCGGCACCGGAATGGAGCCGGTCGTCGCGCGTGACTCCGGTGCCGCCATCGGCGCCCGCCGCGGCGGCGTCGTCGACCAGGTCGACGCGACGCGTATCGTTATCCGCGCCACGGAAGACCTCGAAGCCGGCAAGTCCGGCGTCGATATCTACCGCCTGCAGAAGTTCCAACGTTCGAACCAGAACACCTGCGTCAACCAGCGTCCGCTGGTCACCGTCGGTGACGTCGTCAACCGCGGCGATATTCTCGCCGACGGCCCGTCGACCGATCTCGGCGACCTGGCGCTCGGCCGCAACGCGCTCGTCGCGTTCATGCCCTGGAACGGCTATAACTACGAAGACTCGATCCTGCTCTCCGAGCGCATCGTTGCCGACGACGTGTTCACCTCCATCCACATCGAGGAATTCGAAGTGATGGCGCGCGACACCAAACTCGGCCCGGAGGAAATCACCCGCGATATTCCGAACGTTTCGGAAGAAGCGCTGAAGAACCTCGACGAAGCCGGCATCGTCTACATCGGCGCCGAAGTTCAGCCGGGCGATATCCTCGTCGGCAAGATCACGCCGAAGGGCGAAAGCCCGATGACGCCGGAAGAAAAGCTTCTGCGCGCCATCTTCGGCGAAAAAGCCTCCGACGTGCGCGATACCTCCATGCGCATGCCGCCCGGCACCTACGGCACGATCGTTGAAGTTCGCGTCTTCAACCGCCATGGCGTAGAGAAGGACGAGCGCGCGATGGCGATCGAGCGCGAAGAGATCGAGCGGCTCGCCAAGGACCGCGACGACGAGCAGGCGATCCTCGACCGTAACGTCTACGGCCGTCTGATCGACATGCTGCGCGGCCAGGTCTCGATTGCCGGCCCGAAGGGCTTCAAGAAGGGCACCGAACTTTCGAACGCCGTCGTCTCCGAATATCCCCGCTCGCAGTGGTGGATGTTCGCCGTCGAGGACGAGAAGGTCCAGAGCGAACTCGAAGCCCTCCGCGGCCAGTACGACGAATCCAAGTCGCGCCTTGAACAGCGCTTCATGGACAAGGTCGAGAAGGTCCAGCGCGGCGATGAAATGCCTCCGGGCGTCATGAAGATGGTCAAGGTCTTCGTCGCCGTGAAGCGCAAGATCCAGCCGGGCGACAAGATGGCCGGCCGTCACGGGAACAAGGGCGTGGTCTCGCGCATTGTGCCTGTCGAGGACATGCCGTTCCTTGAAGACGGCACGCATGTCGACGTCGTTCTGAACCCGCTCGGCGTGCCTTCGCGCATGAACGTCGGCCAGATCCTGGAAACGCACCTGGGCTGGGCTTGCGCCGGCATGGGTCGCCAGATCGGCGAACTGATCGAAGCGTATAAAGCCAATGGCAACATCGAGCCACTGCGCAAGACTATTGGCGATGTCGTGGGCGACGGTCCCAAGGCCGAACAGGTCCAGGACTTTGACGATGAGTCCGTTCTGCGTCTCGCCGACCAGTGGAAGCGCGGTGTTTCGATCGCAACGCCGGTCTTCGACGGCGCTAACGAAGGTGACGTCAACGACATGCTGCGTCTGGCGGGTCTCAAGGACACCGGCCAGTCGACGCTCTATGACGGCCGTACCGGCGAGCAGTTCGACCGCCAGGTGACCGTGGGCTACATCTACATGCTGAAGCTCAACCACCTGGTCGACGACAAGATCCATGCCCGTTCGATCGGCCCTTACTCGCTCGTGACCCAGCAGCCGCTGGGCGGCAAGGCGCAGTTCGGCGGTCAGCGCTTCGGCGAAATGGAAGTCTGGGCCCTCGAAGCCTATGGCGCCGCCTATACGCTGCAGGAAATGCTGACGGTGAAGTCGGACGACGTCGCCGGCCGCACCAAGGTCTACGAAGCCATTGTCCGCGGAGACGACACGTTCGAAGCCGGTATTCCGGAAAGCTTTAACGTTCTCGTCAAGGAAATGCGCTCGCTGGGCCTCAGCGTCGAGCTCGAGAACACCAAGCTCGACGAAGCGCAGGCAACCCAGCTGCCGGACGCGGCCGAGTAAACATTGATAGGGCGTGCGCTGCCAATGCGGCGCACGCCGGTCCCGCCGGGAGCCGCATCCGTGTCGGCCCGGAAGGGAAGTTTCGCCGCATCTTGCGGTTATTCTCGTTTAAGCGAGGGAGGCGGCTCCCGGGAATTGCCGCCGGCCATCGCATTTTGAGGGCGCTTTAGCCCATGAAGGAGACAGGCATGAACCAAGAGGTCATGAATCTTTTCAATCCGCAGGTGCCTGCACAGAATTTCGATTCCATTCGGATTTCGATCGCGTCTCCGGAGAAGATCCTCTCCTGGTCCTACGGTGAGATCAAGAAGCCGGAAACCATCAACTACCGTACGTTCAAGCCGGAACGCGACGGTCTGTTCTGCGCGCGCATCTTCGGCCCGATCAAGGACTACGAATGCTTGTGCGGCAAGTACAAGCGCATGAAGTACAAGGGCATCATCTGCGAAAAGTGCGGCGTCGAAGTCACGCTGTCGCGCGTTCGCCGTGAGCGCATGGGCCATATCGAGCTCGCTGCTCCCGTTGCCCACATCTGGTTCCTGAAGTCGCTGCCGTCGCGCATCTCGACACTGCTCGACATGACGCTGAAGGATGTCGAGCGCGTTCTCTACTTTGAAAACTACATCGTCACCGAGCCGGGCCTGACCGCTCTCAAGGAGCACCAGCTCCTCTCGGAAGAAGAGTACATGCTCGCCGTCGACGAATACGGCGAAGACCAGTTCACCGCGATGATCGGCGCTGAGGCGATCTACGAGATGCTGGCCTCGATGAACCTCGAAAAGATCGCTGGCGATCTGCGCTCCGAGCTTGCCGACACCACGTCGGACCTCAAGCAGAAGAAGCTGATGAAGCGCCTGAAGATCGTCGAGAACTTCATGGAGTCAGGCAATCGTCCCGAATGGATGATCATGAAGGTCGTTCCGGTCATCCCGCCGGATCTGCGCCCGCTCGTTCCGCTCGACGGCGGCCGTTTCGCGACGTCGGATCTGAACGATCTCTATCGCCGCGTCATCAACCGCAACAACCGTCTGAAGCGCCTCATCGAACTGCGCGCTCCGGGCATCATCATCCGCAACGAAAAGCGCATGCTGCAGGAATCTGTCGACGCGCTCTTCGATAACGGCCGCCGCGGCCGCGTCATCACCGGCGCCAACAAGCGTCCGCTGAAGTCGCTGTCCGACATGCTGAAGGGTAAGCAGGGCCGCTTCCGTCAGAACCTGCTCGGCAAGCGCGTCGACTATTCCGGCCGTTCGGTCATCGTCACCGGTCCGGAATTGAAGCTGCATCAGTGCGGTCTTCCGAAGAAGATGGCGCTCGAACTCTTCAAGCCGTTCATCTATGCCCGCCTCGACGCCAAGGGTTACTCCTCGACCGTCAAGCAGGCCAAGAAGCTGGTCGAGAAGGAAAAGCCGGAGGTCTGGGATATCCTCGACGAGGTCATCCGCGAACATCCGGTTCTCCTGAACCGCGCACCGACGCTGCACCGCCTGGGCATCCAGGCCTTCGAACCCACCCTGGTCGAAGGCAAGGCCATCCAGCTGCACCCGCTCGTCTGCACGGCCTTCAACGCCGACTTCGACGGCGACCAGATGGCTGTTCACGTGCCGCTGTCGCTCGAAGCCCAGCTCGAAGCCCGCGTGCTGATGATGTCGACCAACAACATCCTGCACCCGGCAAACGGGGCGCCGATCATCGTTCCCTCGCAGGACATGGTTCTCGGCCTGTACTATCTCTCGATCCTGAACCAGAACGAGCCGGGCGAAGGCATGGCCTTCTCCGATCTCGGCGAGCTGCATCACGCGCTGGAAAACAAGGTCGTGACGCTGCACACCAAGATCCGCGGCCGCTTCAAGTCGATCGGCGAGGATGGCAAGCCCTACTCGAAGATCTATGAGACGACGCCCGGCCGTCTGCTCATCGGCGAACTGCTGCCGAAGAACGGCAAGGTGCCCTTCGACATCTGCAACCAGGAAATGACCAAGAAGAACATCTCCAAGATGATCGACACGGTCTACCGCCATTGCGGCCAGAAGGACACGGTCATCTTCTGCGACCGCATCATGCAGCTCGGCTTCGCCCATGCCTGCCGTGCCGGCATTTCGTTCGGCAAGGACGACATGGTCATTCCGGACACGAAGGCCAAGATCGTCAACGACACCGAAAATCTGGTGAAGGAATACGAGCAGCAGTACAATGACGGCCTCATCACCCAGGGTGAAAAGTACAACAAGGTTGTCGACGCCTGGGGCAAGGCGACCGAAAAGGTCGCCGAAGAGATGATGGCGCGCATCAAGGCGGTCGAATTCGACGAGAACACCGGCCGTCAGAAGCCGATGAACTCGATCTACATGATGAGCCACTCCGGCGCCCGCGGTTCTCCGAACCAGATGCGCCAGCTGGGCGGCATGCGCGGCCTGATGGCCAAGCCGTCGGGCGAAATCATCGAGACGCCGATCATCTCGAACTTCAAGGAAGGCCTGACCGTCAACGAGTACTTCAACTCGACGCACGGCGCCCGTAAGGGACTGGCAGACACCGCCTTGAAGACTGCAAACTCCGGTTACCTGACCCGCCGTCTCGTCGACGTCGCGCAGGATTGCATCGTCACGCACGTCGATTGCGGCACCGAAACCGGCCTGACCATGACCGCCATCGTCGATGCCGGCCAGGTCGTCGCCTCGCTCGGCGCCCGTATTCTCGGCCGCACGGCGCTCGACGACATCGATCATCCGGTGACGGGTGAGCGCATCGTCGATGCTGGCAAGATGATCCTCGAGCCGGATGTCATCGAAATCGAGAAGGCCGGTATCCAGTCGATCCGCATCCGCTCGGCGCTGACCTGCGAAATCCAGACGGGCGTCTGCTCGGTCTGCTACGGCCGCGACCTTGCGCGCGGTACGCCGGTCAACATGGGCGAAGCCGTCGGCGTCATCGCCGCTCAGTCGATCGGCGAGCCGGGAACCCAGCTCACCATGCGTACCTTCCACCTTGGCGGTACGGCAACCGTGGTCGACCAGTCGTTCCTGGAAGCCTCGTACGAGGGTACGGTGCAGATCAAGAACCGCAACGTGCTGCGCAACTCTGAAGGCAGCCTCGTTGCCATGGGCCGCAACATGACCGTCCAGATCCTGGACGAGCGTGGCGTCGAGCGCTCTTCGCAGCGTGTCGCCTACGGTTCGAAGCTGCATGTGGACGAAGGTGACAAGGTCAAGCGCGGCCAGCGTCTGGCGGAGTGGGATCCTTACACCCGTCCGATGATGACGGAAGTTGCCGGTACCGTTCAGTTCGAAGACCTCGTCGATGGTCTCTCGGTTCTGGAAGCGACCGACGAATCCACCGGCATCACCAAGCGTCAGGTCATCGACTGGCGTTCGACCCCGCGCGGCTCGGATCTCAAGCCGGCGATCGTCATCAAGGACGCCAGCGGCAATGTCGCGAAGCTGTCGCGTGGTGGTGACGCCCGCTTCCTGCTCTCGGTCGACGCCATCCTGTCGGTCGAGCCGGGCACGAAGGTCTCCCAGGGTGACGTTCTCGCCCGTTCGCCGCTCGAAAGCGCCAAGACCAAGGACATCACCGGCGGTCTGCCGCGTGTTGCCGAACTGTTCGAAGCTCGCCGTCCGAAGGATCACGCCATCATCGCAGAGATCGATGGTACGATCCGCCTCGGCCGCGACTACAAGAACAAGCGTCGCGTCATCATCGAGCCGGCGGAAGACGGTGTCGAGCCTGTCGAATACCTGATCCCGAAGGGCAAGCCCTTCCACCTTCAGGACGGCGACTATATCGAAAAGGGTGACTATATCCTCGACGGTAACCCGGCTCCGCACGACATCCTGGCGATCAAGGGCGTGGAGGCTCTTGCTTCCTATCTCGTCAACGAAATCCAGGAAGTCTACCGCCTGCAGGGCGTCGTCATCAACGACAAGCACATCGAGGTGATCGTCCGTCAGATGCTGCAGAAGGTGGAGATCACCGATGCCGGCGACTCGACCTACATCGTCGGCGACAACGTCGACCGGATCGAGCTGGAGGACGTCAACGACCACCTGATCGAACAGGGCAAGAAGCCCGCCAGCGGCGAGCCGGTTCTTCTCGGCATCACCAAGGCGTCGCTGCAGACCCCGTCCTTCATCTCGGCCGCGTCCTTCCAGGAAACGACCAAGGTGCTGACGGAAGCTGCAATCGCCGGCAAGACCGACGGTCTGCAGGGTCTGAAGGAAAACGTCATCGTCGGCCGCCTCATTCCGGCTGGCACCGGCGGCACCATGACCCAGATCCGCCGCATCGCCACGTCGCGCGACGAGCTCATCCTCGAAGAGCGCCGCAAAGGCACTGGTGCAGCCGTTGCCACCCCGATGCTGCAGGACATGGCCGAAAACGCCCCGGCTGCGGAATAATCCGCAGCTGAGGTCCACGAATTGAAAAACCGCCCGGAGCGATCCGGGCGGTTTTCGTTTGTGCTAGTCTTTGATTGATAGGGGAGGGAAGGCGTTCCCGTCAGTTGAACCGGATGATCGCGACCTCGCCATCGACCGCGCCCTGGTAGGCCGAGGCGTGCGGCTCTTCCGCCGGAATTTCGGTCAGCATGCCGATCTGGTCGAGATCGGCCTCGATGAAACCCTCCTCGGCAAGAGCGTTCAGGGCTTCGCGCACGGCGGTGTCGTCATCGGGCGCCTGCAGCAGGATGTGCAGGTCGATGCCTTCGCTGGCCTCGGACTCATAGCCTTTGCCGATGATGATGAAGATCATCGGCCCGTCGAAATTATTGTCGTTATCAGGTGTCGTGATCATCGCCTGTCCTCGGTTCCTGGAGATTCGCTTTGTCGAATCCGCTGAGAGGACCTAACGCCGCAATTGCTGATTCCTTAACTGCTTTTGCTGCAAGGCCCAAGTTTTTATCTTGGCGCACGTCCCTGAATGCGTCTAGAAGGATGAAAACAGGGCGTTCGGCCCGCATATCAAGGTGATGCGGCCAAGTTTATTTCTTAACCGGCCTTGACGGGAAGGGTGGAAACCAGTAGTACCCGGCCCATCAGATCCCATGTGAGGCTTGGCTGTTCGGGGCGACGCGCCCTGAAATTCACCTCAAACAAGGTTCTAAACGCACGTTGAAGTCATGATGCTGCACGCATGACGCAGTATTTTATGCGTCCTCTGCTCCTTGTGGTCCATCTGCGGAAGCGGATCGGGCCATATTTTGCGCATTGACGGAAAGCATGCGTCATTGCCGGAGACGGCGTGAGTTCAAGCCCGCAAGGGTACTGAGATAAACGTAAGGGATGGTTGAATGCCTACCGTAAACCAGCTGATCCGCAAGCCTCGCCAGGCGAACGTAAAGCGTAATAAGGTTCCCGCTCTCCAGGAGAACCCGCAGAAGCGCGGCGTTTGCACGCGCGTCTACACGACCACGCCGAAGAAGCCGAACTCGGCTCTGCGTAAGGTCGCAAAGATCCGCCTGACCAACGGCTTCGAAGTCATTGGTTACATCCCCGGCGAAGGTCACAACCTTCAGGAACACTCCGTCGTCATGATCCGCGGCGGCCGCGTCAAGGACCTTCCGGGTGTCCGTTATCACATCATCCGCGGCGTTCTCGATACCCAGGGTGTCAAGAACCGCAAGCAGCGTCGCTCCAAGTACGGTGCGAAGCGTCCGAAGTAATTCGGATTTTGAGTAATCCGGCGCTGCGCGAGGTCCTCCGCGTGATGAAGCGCCTTAACGGTTGAAGAGACGAAAAGTATGTCCAGACGTCATAAAGCAGAAAAGCGCGAGATCAATCCGGATCCGAAGTTCGGTGACCTCGTCGTGACCAAGTTCATGAATGCCATCATGCTCGATGGTAAGAAGTCCGTTGCTGAAAACATCGTCTACGGTGCGTTCGACGCCGTCCAGGGCAAGTCGAAGCAGGAGCCGCTTTCGGTTTTCCATTCTGCGCTCGACAACATTGCCCCGCACGTTGAAGTCCGCTCGCGCCGCGTCGGTGGTGCGACCTATCAGGTTCCGGTCGACGTCCGTCCGGAGCGCCGCCAGGCTCTCGCCATTCGCTGGCTGATTGCCGCTGCCCGCAAGCGCAACGAAACCACCATGATCGACCGTCTGTCCGGCGAACTGCTCGATGCGTCCAACAACCGCGGCTCCGCCGTCAAGAAGCGCGAAGACACGCACAAGATGGCTGACGCCAACCGCGCGTTCTCGCACTATCGCTGGTAATTCCGAACGGTATCGAAAGGCAGTCCACAATGGCTCGCGAATATAAGATCGAAGACTACCGCAATTTCGGTATCATGGCGCATATCGACGCCGGCAAGACCACGACCACCGAGCGTATCCTTTATTACACCGGCAAGTCGCACAAGATCGGCGAAGTCCACGACGGCGCAGCCACCATGGACTGGATGGAGCAGGAGCAGGAGCGTGGCATCACGATCACGTCCGCTGCCACCACGACCTTCTGGAAGGGCCGTGACGGCAAGATGCGCCGCTTCAACATCATCGACACTCCCGGCCACGTCGACTTCACCATCGAAGTCGAGCGTTCGCTGCGCGTTCTCGACGGCGCCATCGCGCTGCTCGACGCCAACGCCGGCGTGGAGCCGCAGACGGAAACCGTCTGGCGTCAGGCCGAGAAGTACAATGTTCCGCGGATGATCTTCTGCAACAAGATGGACAAGACGGGTGCGGACTTCTATCGCTCGGTCGAGATGATCAAGACCCGTCTCGGCGCAACGGCTGTCGTCATGCAGCTGCCGATCGGTGCGGAAACCGAATTCAAGGGCGTTATCGACCTCGTCGAAATGAACGCCCTGATCTGGCGTGACGAATCGCTCGGCGCCCAGTGGGACGTCGTCGAGATCCCGGAAGATCTGAAGGCCAAGGCTGAAGAATATCGCGAAAAGCTGATCGAGACCGTTGTCGAGATCGACGAAGCTGCGATGGAAGCCTACCTCGAAGGCAACATGCCCGACAACGATAAGATCCGCGAACTCGTTCGCCGCGGCACCATCGACGTCAAGTTCCATCCGATGTTCTGCGGCACTGCCTTCAAGAACAAGGGTGTGCAGCCGCTGCTCGACGCCGTCGTCGATTACCTGCCGTCGCCGCTCGACATTCCGGCGATCAAGGGCATCGACTTCAAGACCGAAGCCGACATCGAGCGTCATGCAGACGACGCCGAGCCGCTGTCGATGCTGGCGTTCAAGATCATGAACGATCCCTTCGTCGGTTCGCTCACCTTCGCACGCATCTACTCCGGCAAGCTCGAAAAGGGCTCTTCGGTTCTGAACACGGTCAAGGACAAGCGCGAGCGCGTCGGCCGCATGCTGCAGATGCACTCCAACTCGCGTGAAGACATCGAAGAAGCCTTTGCAGGCGACATCGTTGCTCTCGCCGGCCTCAAGGAAACCACCACCGGCGATACGCTCTGCGATCCGCTGAAGCCGGTTATCCTCGAGCGCATGGAATTCCCCGAGCCGGTCATCCAGATCGCCATCGAGCCGAAGTCCAAGGGCGACCAGGAAAAGATGGGCCTCGCGCTCAACCGCCTGGCAGCTGAAGACCCGTCCTTCCGCGTGAAGACGGACCAGGAATCCGGCCAGACGATCATTGCCGGCATGGGCGAACTGCATCTCGACATCATCGTTGACCGCATGCGCCGCGAGTTCAAGGTCGAAGCAAACGTCGGTGCGCCGCAGGTTGCTTACCGCGAAACCATCACGCGCCAGACCGAAGAAGACTACACGCACAAGAAGCAGACCGGTGGTACCGGCCAGTTCGCGCGCGTCAAGATCATCTTCGAACCGAACCCGGAAGGCGAAGACTTCAAGTTCGAATCCAAGATCGTCGGCGGCTCTGTTCCGAAGGAATACATCCCGGGCGTTCAGAAGGGCATCGAAAGCGTCCTGTCCTCCGGTCCGCTGGCTGGCTTCCCGATGCTCGGCGTCAAGGCGACGCTCATCGACGGCGCCTTCCACGACGTCGACTCCTCGGTCCTGGCGTTCGAAATCGCTTCCCGCGCTTGCTTCCGTGAAGCAGCGAAGAAGGCCGGCGCTCAGCTCCTCGAGCCGATGATGAAGGTCGAAGTCGTCACCCCGGAAGATTACGTCGGCGACGTTATCGGCGACCTCAACTCCCGCCGTGGCCAGATCCAGGGTCAGGAAAGCCGTGGCATCGCGGTTGTCATCAGCGCCAACGTTCCGCTGGCCAACATGTTTAAGTACGTCGACAACCTGCGTTCCATGTCGCAGGGCCGCGCTCAGTACACGATGACCTTCGACCACTACGCGCCGGTCCCGTCGAACGTCGCAACCGAAATCCAGGCAAAGTATTCCGGTCAGAAGTGACCGGAATACCAATTGACCGATAACAAGAATTAGCTCCCCTCGGGGACTAGCAAAACGGAGAGCCGAAAATGGCAAAGAGTAAGTTTGAGCGCAACAAGCCGCACGTCAACATTGGCACGATCGGCCACGTTGACCACGGCAAGACGTCTCTGACGGCAGCGATCACGAAGTACTTCGGTGAGTTCAAGGCGTACGACCAGATCGACGCGGCTCCGGAAGAGAAGGCGCGCGGCATCACGATCTCGACGGCGCACGTTGAGTATGAGACGCCGAACCGCCACTACGCGCACGTCGACTGCCCCGGCCACGCCGACTACGTCAAGAACATGATCACCGGTGCGGCGCAGATGGACGGCGCGATCCTGGTTTGCTCGGCTGCTGACGGCCCGATGCCGCAGACGCGCGAACACATCCTGCTCGCCCGCCAGGTCGGCGTTCCGGCGATCGTTGTGTTCCTGAACAAGGTCGACCAGGTTGACGACGCCGAGCTTCTCGAGCTGGTTGAGCTCGAAGTTCGCGAACTTCTGTCGTCCTACGACTTCCCGGGCGACGACATTCCGGTCGTCAAGGGTTCGGCGCTTGCCGCTCTTGAAGATTCCGACAAGAAGATCGGCGAAGACGCCATCCGCGAACTGATGGCAGCGGTCGACGCCTACATCCCGACGCCTGAGCGTCCGGTTGACCAGCCGTTCCTGATGCCGATCGAAGACGTGTTCTCGATCTCGGGCCGTGGTACGGTCGTGACCGGCCGTGTCGAGCGTGGCATCGTCAAGGTTGGTGAAGAAGTCGAGATCGTCGGCATCCGCCCGACTTCGAAGACGACGGTGACCGGCGTTGAAATGTTCCGCAAGCTGCTCGATCAGGGCCAGGCCGGCGACAACATCGGCGCGCTGATCCGCGGTGTGAACCGTGACGGCGTCGAGCGTGGTCAGATCCTGTGCAAGCCGGGCTCGGTCAAGCCGCACAAGAAGTTCAAGGCAGAAGCCTACATCCTGACGAAGGAAGAGGGCGGCCGTCATACGCCGTTCTTCACCAACTACCGTCCGCAGTTCTACTTCCGCACGACGGACGTTACCGGCATCGTGACGCTTCCGGAAGGCACGGAAATGGTCATGCCGGGCGACAACGTCACGGTCGACGTCGAGCTGATCGTTCCGATCGCGATGGAAGAAAAGCTGCGCTTCGCCATCCGCGAAGGCGGCCGCACCGTCGGCGCCGGTATCGTCGCTTCGATCGTCGAGTAATTCCTTCGGCCACTCCGGTGGGGTGGCCGATTCGATGACAATATTATGATACAGGCGGCGCAAGCCGCTTGCTTATTACAAAGAAATGTAGCAAATGGCGCGCGAGCGCGATTTGCGCGCCGCTTTGGATGACGAAGCGGTGACTGAACAAGCAAATAAGGTGGGCTAGAAGGCCCTGAAGACTGGATAGGGACGCCGGCATCGGCGCCCTCTCGATCTTTGAAACCGGTGGTCCGCCTTAGGAAGAAAGAACAACCCGTGTCTTGTTGAGAGACATGCGGAAAACAAACACAAGGATAACGTCGAATGAACGGCCAAAATATCCGCATTCGCCTGAAGGCGTTCGATCACCGGATTCTCGATGCTTCCACGCGCGAGATCGTGTCGACGGCGAAGCGCACCGGTGCAAGCGTCCGGGGCCCCGTTCCGCTTCCGACCCGTATCGAGAAGTTTACGGTCAACCGGTCCCCGCACATCGACAAGAAGAGCCGCGAACAGTTCGAGATGCGCACGCATAAGCGCCTGCTCGACATCGTAGACCCGACCCCGCAGACGGTAGACGCGCTGATGAAGCTCGATCTCGCCGCCGGTGTCGATGTTGAGATCAAGCTCTGAGCTTGCTCGAGCTGAGTTGGAAGGATTGAACCGATGCGTTCAGGTGTGATTGCACAAAAGGTGGGAATGACCCGCGTCTACAACGACGCCGGTGAGCATGTCCCGGTAACGGTACTGCGTATGGACGGCTGCCAGGTCGTTGCCACGCGCACTGTCGAAAAGAATGGCTATACCGCAGTTCAGCTCGGTGCCGGCCAGGCGAAGGTAAAGAACACGTCGAAGGCGATGCGCGGCAACTTTGCCGTTGCCAACGTAGAGCCGAAGGCCAAGCTCGCAGAATTCCGCGTGTCGGAAGACAATCTGCTGGAGATCGGCACGGAGCTCAAGGCGGGTCACTTTGCCGCCGGTCAGCTCGTTGATGTGACGGGTACGACCATCGGTAAGGGTTTTGCCGGCGCCATGAAGCGCCACGGTTTCGGCGGTCTGCGCGCCACGCACGGTGTGTCGGTTTCGCACCGTTCGCATGGTTCGACCGGCTCGCGCCAGGATCCGGGCAAGGTTTTCAAGAACAAGAAGATGGCTGGTCACATGGGCCAGACGCGCGTCACGACGCAGAACCTGGAAGTGGTTTCGACCGACGAAGATCGCGGTCTGATCCTGATCAAGGGTGCTGTTCCCGGTTCCAAGGGTGCCTGGATCATCGTGCGCGACGCCGTCAAGTCGGCCGCGAAGTAAGGGAGCCAGATCAATGGAATTGAACGTCAAGACCCTCGAGGGAAAAGACGCCGGGAAGGTCTCCCTTTCGGACGAGATTTTCGGCCTCGAGCCCCGCGAAGACATTCTCGCCCGCGTTATCCGCTGGCAGCTTGCCAAGAAGCAGCAGGGCACGCACAAGGCAAAGGGCCGCGCTGAAGTTTCGCGCACCGGCGCCAAGATGTACAAGCAGAAGGGTACGGGCCGCGCTCGTCACCATTCGGCTCGCGCTCCGCAGTTCCGCGGCGGCGGCAAGGCCCATGGCCCGGTCGTTCGCAGCCACGAGCACGACCTTCCGAAGAAGGTTCGCGCACTCGGCCTTCGCCATGCCCTTTCGGCCAAGATCAAGGCTGATGACGTCATCGTCATCGACAACCTTGTCGCAGCTGAAGCCAAGACCAAGGCTCTCGCGTCCGTTTTCGAGACGCTCGGCCTGACCAACGCCCTCTTCATCGGCGGCGCAGAGCTTGACGGCAACTTCAAGCTCGCAGCTCAGAACATCCCGAATATCGATGTTCTGCCGATCCAGGGCATCAACGTTTACGATATCGTGCGCCGCGGCAAGCTCGTGCTTTCCAAGGCTGCGGTTGAAGCGCTAGAGGAGCGATTCAAGTGACCGATCTTCGCCACTACGATGTGATCGTCTCTCCGGCGATCACCGAAAAGTCCACGCTGGTATCCGAAAACAACCAGGTTGTTTTCAATGTCGCCAAGCAGGCGACAAAGCCGGAAATCAAGGCTGCTGTCGAGGCGCTGTTCGGCGTCAAGGTTACGGCCGTCAACACTCTGCTGCGCAAGGGCAAAACCAAGCGGTTTCGCGGTTTCGTCGGCAAGCAGAAGGACGTGAAGAAGGCTGTCGTGACGCTGGCTGAAGGCCAGACGATCGACGTCTCCACCGGTCTCTGAGGAATAAAAAAATGGCATTGAAAACATTCAATCCGACGACCCCGAGCCAGCGTCAGCTGGTCATCGTGGACCGCTCCTCGCTCTACAAGGGCAAGCCGGTCAAGGCGCTGACGGAAGGTCTGACCAAGAGCGGCGGTCGTAACAACCTCGGCCGCATCACGGCTCGCTTCATCGGTGGCGGTCATAAGCGCAGCTACCGACTGGTCGACTTCAAGCGTCGCAAGTTCGATGTCGAAGGCACGGTCGAACGTATCGAATACGATCCGAACCGCACGGCTTTCATCGCGCTGGTGAGCTATTCGGATGGCGAGCAGGCCTACATCATCGCTCCGCAGCGTCTCGCTGCCGGCGACAAGGTCATCGCTTCGGAAAAGGCTGTCGACGTCAAGCCCGGCAACACCATGCCGCTGCAGTACATCCCGGTCGGCTCCATCATCCACAACGTGGAAATGAAGCCGGGCAAGGGCGGTCAGATCGCTCGTTCCGCCGGTTCCTATGCACAGCTCGTCGGCCGTGACCAGGGCATGGCGATCCTTCGCCTGAATTCCGGTGAACAGCGCCTCGTCAGCGGCATCTGCCTTGCTTCGATCGGCGCCGTTTCCAACCCGGACCACGCCAACATCAACGACGGCAAGGCCGGTCGTACCGTCTGGCGCGGCAAGCGTCCGCATAACCGCGGTGTCGTCATGAACCCGGTCGACCATCCGCACGGCGGTGGTGAAGGCCGCACCTCCGGTGGTCGCCATCCGGTGACACCGTGGGGCAAGCCGACCAAGGGCAAGCGCACCCGGTCGAACAAGTCGACCGATAAGATGATCATGCGCTCGCGTCATCAGCGCAAGAAGTAAGAGAGGAAGTCTCCAATGGCTCGTTCAGTATGGAAAGGTCCGTTCGTTGACGGCTATCTTCTCAAGAAGGCTGAGAAGGTTCGTGAAGGCGGACGTGCAGAAGTGATCAAGATCTGGAGCCGTCGCTCCACGATCCTGCCGCAGTTCGTCGGTCTTACCTTCGGCGTCTACAACGGCAGCAAACATGTCCCGGTCAGCGTCAATGAAGACATGGTCGGTCACAAATTCGGTGAATTCTCTCCGACCCGCACCTACTACGGTCACGGCGCGGACAAGAAGGCGAAGAGGAAGTAACAATGGGCAAGGCAAAAGCCGAACGCCGGCTGAAGGACAACGAGGCGCAAGCAGTCGCCCGCACGCTCCGCGTCAGCCCCCAGAAGCTCAACCTGGTTGCTGCGGCCATCCGCGGCAAGAAGGTCGAGCGTGCACTCGCTGAGCTGGAGTTCTCCCGCAAGCGCATCGCGGGCGCCGTCAGGAAGACGCTTGAATCCGCGATCGCCAACGCCGAGAACAACCACGATCTTGACGTCGACGCGCTTGTCGTCGCCGAGGCCTATGTCGGCAAATCGATCGTCATGAAGCGTTTCCACGCTCGTGGCCGCGGTCGCGCGTCGCGCATCGAAAAGCCCTTCGCGCACCTGACGATCGTCGTTCGTGAAGTGCAGGCAGCAGAGGAGGCCGCATAATGGGTCAGAAAATCAATCCGATCGGTTTCCGTCTCGGCATCAACCGTACTTGGGATAGCCGCTGGTTTGCGGACAATGCCGAGTACGGCCAGCTGCTGCACGAAGACCTCAAGATGCGCAAGTTCGTTATGAGCGAACTGAAGCAGGCAGGCATCTCGAAGGTGGTCATCGAGCGTCCGCACAAGAAGTGCCGCGTCACGATCCACTCGGCCCGTCCGGGCCTGATCATCGGCCGTAAGGGCGCCGACATCGACAAGCTCCGCAAGAAGCTGTCGGACATGACCAATTCGGAAACGCACCTCAACATCGTCGAAGTGCGCAAGCCCGAAGTCGACGCGACGCTGGTCGCTCAGTCGATCGCCCAGCAGCTCGAGCGCCGCGTGGCTTTCCGCCGCGCCATGAAGCGCGCCGTTCAGTCGGCAATGCGTCTTGGTGCCGAAGGCATCAAGATCACCTGCGCCGGCCGTCTCGGCGGTGCTGAAATCGCCCGTACTGAATGGTACCGCGAAGGTCGCGTGCCGCTGCACACGCTGCGCGCCGACATCGATTACGGCACGGCAGAAGCCGAAACCGCATTCGGTATCTGCGGCATCAAGGTCTGGATCTTCAAGGGCGAAATCCTTGAGCACGATCCGATGGCTTCCGAACGTCGCGCGCTGGAAGGCGACGCACAGGGTCCGGCAAGCCGCGAACGCGACCGTGGCGATCGTCGCCGCGAACGCGACAACGCGTAATTAGCGCTGGCGAAAGATAAGCTCGGAGAAGTAAGAAAATGTTGCAGCCAAAGCGTACTAAGTACCGCAAGCAGTTCAAGGGCCGCATCAAGGGCGTCGCCAAGGGCGGTTCTGACTTGGCATTCGGCGAATTCGGCCTGAAGGCTCAGGAGCCCAACCGCGTCAACGCACGCGAGATCGAAGCGGCTCGCCGCGCGATCACGCGTTACATGAAGCGCGCCGGCCGTGTATGGATCCGCGTGTTCCCGGACGTTCCGGTAACCGCAAAGCCGACCGAAGTCCGCATGGGTAAAGGTAAGGGCTCCGTTGAGTACTGGGCATGCAAGGTCAAGCCCGGTCGTATGATGTTCGAGATCGACGGCGTCAGCGAAGAGATCGCCCGCGAGGCGCTTCGCCTCGGCTCTGCCAAGCTCTCGGTCAAGACGCGCTTCGTACAGCGCATTGCAGAGTAAGGGATTGAGCTCATGAAAGCCTCAGACGTTCGCGCGCTCAGCGCCGACCAACTCAAGGACGAGCTTGCCAAGCTGAAGAAGGAGCAGTTCAACCTGCGCTTCCAGAAGGCGACCGGCCAGCTCGAAAAGTCCTCGCGCATCAACGAAGTCCGCAAGGACATCGCCCGCGTCAAAACCATTGCCCGCCAGAAGGCGGCAGAAGTTAAGGCCTAAAGGAAGAAAAACATGCCGAAGCGCATCCTGCAGGGCGTCGTCGTTGGCGACAAGAACGAGAAGACGGTAGTGGTCCGTGTTGAGCGTCGATTCGCTCACCCGCTGCTCCAGAAGACCGTTCGTCGTTCCAAGAAGTACAAGGCCCACGACGAAAACAACCAGTACAAGATCGGCGATACCGTATCCATCGAGGAATGCGCGCCGATCTCCAAGGACAAGCGCTGGACGGTGATTGCCGCCCAGGGCAAGTAACAGAATTTTGTGCGAGGCCTTGCGTCTCGCCGAAATATCTGTATGAAGCAGCGTCAGAACGCTCGAATGCCGGGCGTTCTTTTGCTTTGAGCGCACGGAAGGTCCCGTTCGGGAAACCACCCTGGCACGATCGACCCCGCGCTATTCAGCTATGCCGTGTTTTTGCCTGCCGTTACGGTAGGTTGGCCGGCGAACATTTTCATAAGCCGGGGTAGGGGGCTTAGGCCCAACCATTCCGGTAAACCAAGAAGGCGACCTGATATGATTCAGATGCAAACAAACCTCGACGTCGCGGATAATTCCGGCGCACGTCGTGTCATGTGCATCAAGGTGCTGGGCGGCTCGAAGCGCAAGTATGCCTCGATCGGCGACGTCATCGTCGTTTCGATCAAGGAAGCGATCCCGCGCGGCCGCGTGAAGAAGGGTGACGTGATGAAGGCGGTTGTCGTTCGCACCGCCAAGGATATCCGTCGTCCGGATGGCTCGGTCATCCGCTTCGACACCAACGCAGCAGTCCTCATCGACAACAAGAAAGAGCCGATCGGCACCCGTATCTTCGGACCGGTTCCGCGCGAACTTCGCGCCAAGAACCACATGAAGATCATCTCGCTGGCTCCCGAAGTACTGTAAGGAGCGGAAGCGATGCAAAAGATTCGTAAAGGCGACAAGGTCGTCATGCTCGCTGGCAAGGACAAGGGCCGCACCGGCGAAGTCGTTCAGGTCATGCCGAAGGAAGATCGTGCCGTCGTCCGTGGCGTCAACGTCGTAAAGCGCCACCAGCGCCAGACGCAGACCCAGGAAGCCGGCATCATCAACAAGGAAGCCCCGGTTCACCTGTCCAACATTGCAATCGTCGACAAGGACGGCAAGCCGACCCGCGTCGGTTTCAAGGTCGTTGACGGCAAGAAGGTCCGCGTGGCCAAGCGTTCTGGAGAAGTGATCGATGGCTGAGGCAAAATACGAGCCGCGGCTCAAGAAGGAATATGTCGAGCGCATCCGCAAGGCGATGCAGGAGAAGTTCTCCTACGCCAACGAGATGATGATCCCGAAGCTCGACAAGATCGTGATCAACATGGGCGTCGGTGAAGCGACCGCTGACTCGAAGAAGCCGACGGTTGCTGCCGCCGACCTCGCAGCGATCGCCGGTCAGAAGCCGGTCATCACCCGCGCACGCAACTCTATCGCAGGCTTCAAGGTCCGCGAAAACATGCCGATCGGCGCAAAGGTCACCCTGCGCGGCGCCCGCATGTACGAGTTCCTGGATCGCCTGGTCAACATCGCGCTCCCGCGCGTTCGCGACTTCCGCGGCCTGAACCCGAAGAGCTTTGACGGCCGTGGCAACTTCGCCATGGGCATCAAGGAGCACATTGTGTTCCCTGAAATCAACTACGACAAGGTTGATCAGATGTGGGGCATGGACATCATCGTTTGCACGACGGCGACGACCGACGACGAAGCACGGACTCTCCTGAAGGAGTTCAGCTTCCCGTTCCGTCAATAACCGTAACGACGAGCGTAGAAAAGGAACCTGACATGGCGAAGACAAGCGCAGTTGAAAAGAACAAGCGCCGCCGTAATACGGTCGCCAACCAGGCCGCAAAGCGGGCTGCGTTGAAGGCGATTATCATGAACCAGGCTCTTCCGATCGAAGAGCGGTTCAAGGCCTCGATCAAGCTGGCATCCCTGCCGCGCGATGGATCGAAGACCCGCATTCGCAACCGTTGCGAAGTATCGGGCCGTCCGCGCGCATACTACCGCAAACTGCGCATGTCGCGTATCGCGCTGCGTGAACTCGGCAATCTCGGCAAGGTGCCGGGCATCGTCAAGTCGAGCTGGTAAGGAGCAGGTTAGATGACAATGACTGATCCGTTGGGCGATATGCTCACCCGTATCCGCAACGGCGCTTCCCGCCGCAAGTCGTCGGTTTCGACGCCTGCGTCCAAGCTCCGTGCGCGTGTTCTCGATGTCCTGCAGTCCGAAGGCTACATCCGTGGCTATTCCGTTGTCGATTTCGGCAATGGCAAGTCGGAGCTCAACATCGAGCTGAAGTACTATGAAGGCGCATCGGTGATCCGTGAGATCGGCCGTGTGTCGAAGCCGGGCCGCCGGGTTTATGTCTCGGTCAAGTCCATTCCGCAGGTCGCGAACGGCCTCGGCATCACCATCCTTTCGACTCCGAAGGGTGTGATGGCCGATCACCAGGCTCGCGAACAGAACGTTGGTGGCGAGGTTCTTTGCTCGGTCTTCTAAGATCGGGCAGGGATCTCCATAGCGAACAGACAGGATTGAAACATGTCTCGTATCGGTAAGAAGCCCGTTCAGGTGCCTGCTGGGATTACGGCTACGGTCGAAGGCCAGAAGGTCACTGCAAAGGGCCCGAAGGGCGAGCTGTTTTTCGTTGCTAACGACGAAATCAGCCTCAAGCTCGAAAACAACGCGGTCGTCGTGACGCCCGTAAACCAGACCAAGGATGCACGTTCGAAGTGGGGCATGTCCCGCACGATGATCGAAGGCATCTTCAAGGGCGTCAAGGACGGCTTCGAGCGCAAGCTCGAAATCAACGGCGTCGGTTACCGCGCCTCGCTGCAGGGCAAGAACCTGCAGCTGGCTCTCGGTTTCAGCCATGACGTGATCTATGAACCGCCGGTCGGCATCACGATCGCCGTTCCGAAGCCGACTGAAATTGTTGTCTCCGGCATCAATAAGCAGCAGGTCGGTCAGGTCGCCGCCGAAATCCGCGAATATCGCGGTCCTGAGCCGTACAAGGGCAAGGGCGTCAAGTATGCCGACGAGCGGATCGTCCGCAAAGAAGGCAAGAAGAAGTAAGGATCACGCGAAATGGCTAGCAGGAAAGAAGCACTTGCACGTCGTGCCAACCGCGTGCGCCGTCATATCAAGTCGGTGGCCAATGGCCGTCCGCGCCTGTCGGTTCATCGCTCCTCGAAGAACATCTATGCCCAGATCATCGATGACGTGGCCGGCAAGACGCTTGCGTCCGCCTCCACCCTCGACAAGGATCTGCGCGGTTCTCTGAAGACCGGTGCCGATACCGCCGCCGCCGCCGCCGTGGGCAAGCTCGTCGCCGAGCGCGCCTCCAAGGCCGGTGTTACGGACGTCGTATTCGACCGTGGCGCCTTCATCTATCACGGCCGCATCAAGGCTCTCGCCGAAGCGGCCCGCGAAGGCGGTCTGACCTTCTGATCAGTTTCCGGCCGGCGCTGTCGCTCCGGCCGGAGTTTCGCCGGACCGCAGGCACTCCCCGGTAAGAAGGGGAGGCTGATGCGGTCCACATTCATTTGCCGATTGCACCCGGAAAAGAAAAAGGAAGAGGACAATGGCACAGGAAAGAAGGCCGCAGCGGGAAGACCGCCAGAGCCGTGAAGAGCGCGATAGCGAATTCGTCGACAAGCTGGTCGCGATCAACCGCGTCGCCAAGGTCGTCAAGGGCGGCCGTCGTTTTGGTTTCGCAGCACTCGTCGTCGTCGGCGACCAGAAGGGCCGCGTCGGCTTCGGCCATGGCAAGGCGCGCGAAGTGCCGGAAGCCATCCGCAAGGCAACCGAAGCCGCCAAGCGCGAGCTGATCTTCGTACCGCTGCGTGACGGCCGTACGCTGCATCACGACGTCCACGGCCGCCACGGCGCCGGCAAGGTTCTGCTGCGCTCCGCCAAGGTCGGTACCGGCATCATCGCCGGCGGTCCGATGCGCGCCGTATTCGAAACGCTCGGCATGCACGACGTCGTCGCCAAGTCGACCGGTTCGTCGAACCCCTACAACATGGTTCGCGCCACCTTCGACGCTCTGAAGCACCAGGTTCACCCGAAGGACATCGCAGCTCAGCGCGGCATCAAGTATGCAACGCTGCAGGCTCGTCGTAGCGCCTCCGGCAACGCCTCTGAAGAATAAGAGGAGCTGACCAATGGCCAAGGCTACCAAGAAGGCTGAAGCGAAGACTGTGACGATCGAACAGATCGGCAGCCCGATTCGCCGTCCGGACGTCCAGCAGCGCACGCTGATCGGTCTCGGACTGAACAAAATGCACCGTCGCCGCACGCTGGAGGATACTCCTTCCGTTCGCGGCATGATCCGTGCTGTCCAGCATCTCGTTCGCATCGTCGACGAGAAGTGAGACGGAGGAAACGCTCATGAAACTCAATGAAATCAAGGACAACGAAGGCTCGACCCACAGCCGCAAGCGCCTCGGCCGCGGTATCGGTTCGGGCTCCGGCAAGACGGCTGGTCGCGGTGTCAAGGGTCAGAAGTCCCGTTCCGGCGTCGCCATCAACGGCTTCGAAGGCGGCCAGATGCCGATCTATCGTCGCCTGCCGAAGCGCGGCTTCAACAACATTTTCGCTTCCGATTTTGTTGTCGTGTCGCTCGGCCGCATTCAGGCTGCGATCGACGCCGGCAAGCTCGATGCCAAGGCGACTGTTGACGCAGCTGCCCTGAAGGCTGCCGGCGTTATCCGCCGCGCCAAGGATGGCGTTCGCGTTCTCGCCGACGGCGAGCTCAAGGCCAAGATCACCATCGTCGTCGCAGGCGCTTCCAAGCCCGCCGTCGAGAAGATCGAAAAGGCCGGCGGCACAGTGACGCTGCTTTCGGCTCCGGCTGCAGCAGAATAATATCTGATGATATATCGCCCGGGGTGCTTCACACCGGGCGATTTTGCTCCCATATGTGGGCCTCACAAAAACTTGGCTGGCGCGCCCGCGTCATGCCGGTAAGACTGGAAAACAAGGGTGAGGCATGGGGTTGCGCTGCAATCCGTCCAAAGCCCGGTTTTGAATTATTTTCATACTGATTCCGGGGCCGGTATTTCCCCAGGGACGCCGGAATTGGTAGGGCGGAGAATCGCATGGCTTCTGCAGCGGAACAATTGGCATCCAACCTCAATTTTTCGACCTTTGCCAAAGCCGAGGATTTGAAGAAGCGTCTGTGGTTCACACTGGCAGCTCTCCTCGTGTATAGGCTCGGCACCCATATCCCGCTCCCGGGCCTCAATCCCGAAGCTTATGCCCAGGCGTTCCGCGGCCAGGCAGGCGGTATTCTCGGCCTTTTCAACATGTTCTCGGGCGGCGCCGTTCAGCGCATGGCGATCTTTGCGCTCGGTATCATGCCCTATATCTCCGCTTCGATCATCGTGCAGCTGATGACTTCGGTCGTGCCGACGCTTGAAAACCTGAAGAAGGAAGGCGAGCAGGGTCGCAAGATCATCAACCAGTACACCCGCTACGGCACCGTCATTCTGGGTGCGCTTCAGGCTTATGGCATTGCCGCCGGCCTTGAGAGCGGCCAGGGCCTTGTCGTCGATCCGGGCTGGTTCTTCCGGATTTCCACCGTTCTGACGCTGCTCGGCGGCACGATGTTCCTGATGTGGCTCGGCGAGCAGATCACCTCGCGCGGTATCGGCAACGGCATTTCGCTGATCATCTTCGCCGGTATCGCAGCCGGCCTTCCGAGCGCGCTTGCCGGCACGCTCGAACTCGGCCGCACCGGCGCGCTCTCGACCGGTCTCATCCTGCTCGTCATCATTGTCGCGATCGCCGTCATCGGTGTCATCGTCTTCGTAGAGCGCGCCCAGCGCCGGCTGCTGATCCAGTATCCGAAGCGCCAGGTCGGCAACCGTATGTTCCAGGGCGATACGTCGCATCTGCCGCTGAAGCTCAACACGTCGGGCGTGATCCCGGCGATTTTTGCCTCTTCGCTGCTGCTTCTGCCAGCGACGGTCGCGGGCTTTGCCAACACCACGGCGATGCCTGCCTGGGCGACGTCGATCGTTGCCGCCCTCGGCCATGGCCAGCCGCTCTACATGGTGCTCTACGCGGCGCTGATCGCCTTCTTCGCCTTCTTCTATACGGCCATCGTCTTCAATCCGAAGGACACGGCCGACAATCTGAAGAAGCATGGCGGCTTTATTCCCGGCATTCGTCCCGGTGAGCGCACCGCCGAATATATTGACTACGTGCTGACCCGAATCACGGTGATCGGCGCCATCTATCTCGTCTTCGTCTGCATCCTCCCGGAGATTTTGGTGTCGCAAACCGGCATTCCGTTATCCCTTGGTGGGACTTCGCTTTTGATCGTGGTTAGCGTAACTCTTGATACGGTTGCACAGATCCAGGGTCACCTGATCGCGCAGCAATACGAAGGCCTGATCAAGAAATCAAAGTTGCGAGGAGGAAAGAGGGGGCGATGAGACTTATCCTTTTGGGGCCGCCGGGCGCGGGCAAGGGAACCCAGGCCCAGCGGATCGTGGAAAAGCACGGCATTCCGCAGCTTTCCACGGGAGATATGCTGCGTGCGGCGGTCAACGCCGGCACGGAGGTCGGCAAGCGCGCCAAGGCGGTCATGGACGCCGGCAAGCTGGTCTCGGATGAGATCGTCATCGCCATCGTCTCCGAGCGAATCGATCAGCCCGATTGCGCCAACGGTTTCATTCTTGATGGCTTCCCCAGGACCCTTGTTCAGGCGGACGCTACGGAAGCGATGCTGAGAGCAAAGGGTCTCGATCTCTCTATCGTCATCGAATTCCGCGTCGACGACGCTGAGCTCGTCCGGCGCGTTGCCGGTCGCTACTCCTGTGCGCAGTGCGGTAGCGTCTATCACGACACGGACAAGGTCCCGGCCAATGAGGGTGTGTGCGACAAGTGCGGCTCTACCCACTTCAAGCGCCGTCCCGACGACAATCCGGAGACCATGACGGCCCGGCTGCAGGTCTACTACAAAGAGACCTCACCGCTGATCGGTTACTACCATGCCAAGGGCAAGCTCAGGTCTGTCGACGGCATGGCTGAAATCGATCAGGTGACTGCCGAGGTCGAAGCCATTCTTTCCAAGCTGTAAGGCTTGAAAATAAACTTGGCGGAAACGGTTGCTTTTCAGCAGTGATTCCGCTAAACACCGCGCCAACTCGCGACATTCCCTGCGATCGGCGCGGATTTCCCTGGGAAGTCCGGGTGCGGTCGTTTTGACATGTTACGGACATTAAATCTGAACGGGCGGTCCTGAGGGCCGCATAACGAAGCCCACTTGCCTGATGGCAACTGGAATGCAAGGAGAACAGGCGTGGCACGTATCGCTGGCGTCAACATCCCGACTGCAAAGCGCGTAGTCATCGCGCTGACCTACATTCACGGGATCGGTCCGAAATTCGCACAGGAAATCGTCGAGAAGGTCGGTATTCCGGCTGAACGTCGTGTGCATCAGCTGACGGACGCTGAAGTCCTTCAGATCCGCGAAGCCATCGACCGCGACTATCAGGTCGAGGGTGATCTTCGTCGCGAAACCGCGATGAACATCAAGCGTCTGATGGACCTCGGCTGCTACCGCGGCCTGCGTCATCGTCGCGGCCTTCCGGTCCGCGGTCAGCGCACGCACACCAATGCCCGCACCCGTAAGGGTCCGGCAAAGGCAATCGCTGGCAAGAAGAAGTAATTTCCGGGAAACCGGGGTGGGGAGGCTGGCGGTCCGCGCCGGCCTCTTTTGAGTTTGGAGCGGGACCATTTAGGCGCCGTTCCGGTGTAGCCGCTGGTATTACGGCGGTGAAGAGATCAACGAAAGGAATAGCATGGCTAAGGAAGCCGTCCGCGTTCGCCGTCGCGAGCGCAAGAATATCTCGTCGGGTGTCGCTCACGTCAACTCGACCTTCAACAACACGATGATCACCATCACTGATGCGCAGGGCAATGCGATCGCCTGGTCGTCGGCTGGCGCCAAGGGCTTCAAGGGCTCGCGCAAGTCGACCCCCTTCGCCGCCCAGATCGCCGCCGAAGACTGCGCCAAGAAGGCCCAGGAGCACGGCATGAAGTCGCTGGAAGTCGAAGTCTGCGGTCCGGGTTCGGGTCGTGAATCGGCTCTGCGCGCGCTCCAGGCTGCAGGTTTCATGATCACGTCCATCCGCGACGTGACCCCGATCCCGCACAATGGCTGCCGTCCGCGCAAGAAGCGCCGCGTCTGATCATCGCTCTCGTCACTGGTGAGCGCCTTGGCGCTCCCGGTGGTTTTCAAGCTCGGTTGCCACGATTGGATGGTGGCAACGAACGGAAGGCAAACTCATGATTCAGAAGAACTGGCAGGAACTGATCAAGCCGAACAAGGTGGAGTTCTCCTCGAGCTCGCGCACCAGGGCGACGCTTGTTGCTGAACCGCTGGAGCGCGGCTTCGGCCTGACCCTCGGCAATGCGCTTCGCCGCGTTCTGCTCTCCTCGCTGCGCGGCGCTGCCGTCACGGCGGTGCAGATCGATGGCGTGCTGCATGAATTCTCCTCGATTCCGGGCGTCCGCGAAGACGTCACGGATATCGTGCTCAACATCAAGGAAATCGCCATCAAGATGGATGGCGACGACGCAAAGCGCATGGTCGTGCGCAAACAGGGCCCGGGCGTTGTGACGGCTGGCGACATCCAGACGGTCGGCGATATCGAAATCCTCAACCCCGAGCATGTCATCTGCACGCTCGACGAGGGCGCCGAAATCCGCATGGAATTCACCGTCAACAACGGCAAGGGCTACGTTCCGGCCGAGCGCAATCGTGCGGAAGATGCTCCGATCGGTCTCATCCCGGTCGACAGCCTTTATTCGCCGGTCAAGAAGGTGTCCTACAAGGTTGAAAATACCCGCGAAGGACAGGTTCTCGACTACGACAAGCTGAACATGACCATCGAAACCGATGGCTCGATCACCGGCGAAGACGCCGTCGCTTTTGCGGCGCGCATCCTCCAGGATCAGCTTGGCGTCTTCGTCAACTTCGACGAGCCGCAGAAGGAAACCGAAGAGGAAGCAGTCACCGAGCTCGCTTTCAACCCGGCTCTCCTCAAGAAGGTGGACGAACTCGAACTGTCGGTCCGTTCGGCAAACTGCCTGAAGAACGACAACATCGTCTACATCGGCGACCTCATTCAGAAGACCGAAGCAGAAATGCTCCGCACGCCGAATTTTGGTCGCAAGTCGCTGAACGAAATCAAGGAAGTTCTCGCTTCCATGGGCCTGCACCTCGGCATGGAAGTGCCGGCATGGCCGCCCGAGAACATCGAAGATCTCGCCAAGCGTTACGAAGACCAGTACTGAGCGGCGTGAGGAAAAGTGTAAAGCGGTTTACCGCCCGCACGCCGATCGCAAGAACATAACAAAAGGCAGGCTCTTTCGGCTGCCTTTCCCCGTCAAACAGCAGGCCGATCGCCTGCATGTGCCAGGAAACGGCAGGCCCACCTAACGTAAGGGCACTGCATTAAAGGAGAATAGCAATGCGCCATGGTAAAGCCGGCCGCAAGCTGAATAGAACCGCAAGCCACCGCAAGGCGATGTTCGCCAATATGGCGGCTTCGCTGATTACCCACGAGCAGATCGTCACGACCCTGCCGAAGGCCAAGGAAATCCGTCCGATCGTCGAAAAGCTCGTCACGCTCGGCAAGCGCGGCGACCTGCACGCTCGCCGTCAGGCGATCTCGCAGATCCGCGATGCCGCCGTCGTCTCGAAGCTGTTCGACACGATCGCAACGCGTTACGCCACCCGCAACGGCGGCTACCTGCGCATTATGAAGGCCGGCTTCCGCCAGGGCGACAATGCCGCCATGGCCGTGATCGAGTTCGTCGACCGCGACACCTTCGCCAAGGGCGCAGCCGACAAGGCCCGCGTCGCTGCCGAAGAGCAGGCCGTCGCCGCTTAAGTCTTCCGCTCCTGCGGATAGAAACAGCCGGGCTCACAAAGCCCGGCTGTTTTCGTTTGTGCAGTGGTCATGGACGAAAATGTCAGCGCCGATCTGCGGCGGCAGACAGCACCTCTCGTAATTCGATATCAACGGGTTGATTGATATAGGCCAGGTCCAATTGCGCGAAATCATTCAAACCTACTCTCAAGCGCGGTTCCTTCGCCTCGCAGCTCTATTTGCGGTGATAGTGCTTGGGCTGGCGCTCAGACGGTTCGGATATGCGGTCGATCTGCCTTTCGTCGTCGTCAAATATGGTGGATCGGCGCTCTGGGGGGCGATGGTCTATCTGCTGGTGGCGCTCATCGTTGCACGGTCCCGGCCGGCTTTCCTTGCCATCATCGCGCTGTTCATCGCGATCTCAGTGGAATTGTTCCGGCTCTATCACACGCCATGGCTCGACACGTTTCGGCTGACCACGGCAGGCGCGCTGTTGCTTGGCCGGATATTCTCACTGTGGAATATCTTGGCCTATGCAATCGGCATCGCCGCGGCCTGTGCTTCTGATCCCGCGCGCCGTTGACAGCTGGCTTCAGGAAACCGACGCCGCCGCACGATTGCGTTGCCGCCCCTGGCTTTTCTTCCGACTGCGTGCGATCGGCCGCCAGGAGCGGTAAAGGATGAGCGCGATGATCAACCCCACATAAATAAACTGCTCGAGATTGAGGATCTTGGTCGAAAGCGCAAAATGCAGAGCCCCGGAGGCGGCAATGATGTAGACGAGGCGGTGCAGCCAGATCCAGCGATTGCCGAGGCGACGGATCGAGAAATTATTGGATGTCACCGCCAGGGGAATAAGCATCGCAAGGCCAGCCATGCCGAACATGATGAACGGGCGCTTCAGCACGTCGTTGATGACGGCCTGAATATCCATCGCCTGGTCGAGCACCATGTAAACGGTGAAATGCATCAGCGCGTAGTAAAAGGTCAAAAGGCCGAGAGCGCGGCGATAGCGGAGATAGTTCCAGCCGAACAACTCGCGGGCAGGGGACACTGCAAGCGTTGCGATCAGGAAGCGGATCGTCCAGATGCCAAGGAAGAGCTCGAAGGTCTTGACCGGATCGGCACCGAGCTGATCGGTTGCGCCGAGATAGAAGGTCCAGACGGCGGGCACGAGCCCGGCGATATAAAGCAGCCAGACGGAGGCAGGCTGCCAGCGCTTCGGGATGGCGAGCGACAGTTCGGCCATCAGAAATTCGCCTTCAGATCCATGCCGGCATAAAGGCTCGCCACCTCATCGGCATAGCCGTTGAAGGGCAGGGTGGGGTGGCGGCTGGCGCCGAAGAAGCCGCTTTGGCCGATGCGTCTTTCTGTGGCCTGGCTCCAGCGCGGATGGTCGACGGCAGGATTGACGTTGGCGTAGAAACCGTATTCCTGCGGATTGGTCACCTGCCAGGTGTTCTTCGGCTGCTGGTCGGTGAGCGTGATCCTGACGATCGACTTGATGCCCTTGAAGCCGTATTTCCACGGCACGACAAGGCGGATCGGCGCACCATTCTGGTTCGGCAGCGTTTCGCCATACAGTCCGACGGCAAGCAGCGTCAGCGCGTGGCGCGCCTCGTCCAGCCGCAGCCCCTCGACATAGGGCCAGTCGAGCGACTGAAAGAAGCCCTTCTGCCCCGGCATCTCCTCCGGCCGCACGACGGTTTCGAAGGCGACATATTTGGCGCTGCCGAGCGGTTCCACCTTGTCGAGCAGCGCTGACAGCGGAAACCCGTTCCATGGAATGACCATCGACCACGCCTCGACGCAACGCATCCGATAGGTGCGCTCCTCGATCGGGAATTCCTTCATCAGCGCCTCGACGTCGAAGGTGCCTGGCTTGTTGACCATGCCGTCGACCTTGACCGTCCAGGGCAGCGGCTTGAAATCGCCGGAGAGAGCGGCGGGGTCGCCCTTGTCGAGACCGAACTCATAGAAATTATTGTAAGTCGTGACGTCCTTGATCGGCGTCGTCTTCTCATCGACCTTGTACTTGCTCTCGACGGCGGAAAGGGCGGCCGCGCTCGCCTTGCCGGCGCCATAGAGCGCCATGGCGCCAAGCGTCGCTGCGCCCAGGAATTCACGGCGGCGCAGATAGACCTGGCGCGGAGTGATCTCCGACGACGCGATCTTCGGGTGGCGATAACTTGGCATGTCGAAAACCTCCAGGGCGGATATTCCGAATATAGTCCTTAAACGAACCGCCCGCATGTTCGGATCAATTTCTATGCCTTGAATATTGCTGACAGGAAGCCAATTTTTTGTGTTCGGCTGTGATGGAATAGGGGTGTAACCAAAGGCCCGCCGAACCGTATATATTCGAATGGCGCTCAACGCGCTTCTCCCGGCAGCGTACCGGATTTGGCCTTGCCGGTAGTGACAGCTCCCATCGATTGGATTAGGACAATTCCAAAAAGCGGCGTTCGCCCGGTCCGCAGGCTTCATTGCCGCCCCGGCTTCGCCTGATGTTTCCGACATGTCGAGGAAGACACCGATGCCAGCTTACCGTTCCAGAACCACGACCCACGGCCGCAACATGGCGGGCGCGCGCGGCCTTTGGCGCGCCACGGGCATGAAGGATTCGGATTTTGGCAAGCCGATCATCGCGGTGGTGAATTCTTTCACCCAGTTCGTGCCGGGCCACGTGCATCTGAAGGATCTCGGTCAGCTCGTCGCTCGCGAAATCGAGGCGGCCGGCGGCGTCGCCAAGGAATTCAACACGATTGCTGTCGACGACGGCATCGCAATGGGCCATGACGGCATGCTCTATTCGCTGCCTTCGCGCGAGTTGATCGCCGACAGTGTCGAATACATGGTCAATGCCCATTGCGCCGACGCCATGGTCTGCATTTCCAACTGCGATAAGATCACCCCCGGCATGCTGATGGCCTCGCTGCGCCTCAACATCCCCACTGTCTTCGTTTCCGGCGGTCCGATGGAAGCGGGCAAGGTCGTGCTGCACGGCAAGCAACACGCGCTTGACCTCGTCGATGCCATGGTCGCGGCTGCCGATGACAAGATCTCCGATGACGACGTCAAGGTCATCGAGCGTTCAGCCTGTCCGACCTGCGGTTCGTGCTCCGGCATGTTCACCGCAAACTCCATGAATTGCCTGACGGAGGCGCTTGGCCTGTCGCTGCCCGGCAACGGCTCGACGCTTGCCACCCATGCCGATCGTAAGCGCCTCTTCGTCGAGGCTGGCCACCTGATCGTCGATCTCGCCCGCCGCTATTACGAGCAGGACGACGTCAAGGCGCTGCCGCGCACCATCGCCTCCAAGCAGGCCTTCGAGAATGCCATGGCGCTCGATATCGCCATGGGCGGTTCGACCAACACGGTCCTGCACATCCTGGCCGCCGCCCATGAAGGTGAGGTTGACTTCACGATGGCCGATATTGATGCGCTGTCGCGCCGGGTGCCGTGTCTGTCGAAGGTCGCACCCGCTAAGAGCGACGTGCATATGGAAGATGTCCACCGCGCCGGCGGCATCATGTCGATCCTCGGCGAGCTCGACAAGGGCGGCCTGCTGAACCGCGATTGCCCGACCGTCCATGCCGAGACGCTCGGCGACGCGATCGACCGCTGGGACATCACCCGCACCACGAGCGACACCGTCCGCAACTTCTATCGCGCCGCTCCCGGCGGCATCCCGACCCAGGTTGCCTTCAGCCAGGAAGCTCGTTGGGACGAGCTCGACACCGATCGCCAGAACGGCGTCATCCGCTCAGTCGAACATCCCTTCTCCAAGGATGGCGGTCTTGCCGTGCTGAAAGGTAATCTCGCGGTCGACGGCTGCATCGTCAAGACGGCCGGCGTCGATGAATCGATCCTGAAATTCTCTGGCCCGGCCCGCGTCTTCGAAAGTCAGGATGCGTCGGTCAAGGCGATCCTCGCCAACGAGATCAAGGCCGGCGACGTCGTCGTCATCCGCTACGAAGGCCCGAAGGGCGGTCCCGGCATGCAGGAAATGCTCTATCCCACAAGCTACCTGAAGTCGAAAGGCCTCGGCAAGGCCTGCGCACTCATCACCGACGGCCGCTTCTCCGGCGGTACCTCGGGTCTCTCGATCGGCCATGTCTCGCCGGAAGCGGCGAATGGCGGCACGATCGGGCTGGTTCGCGAAGGCGACATGATCGATATCGATATCCCGAACCGCACGATCAGCCTGCGCGTCGGCGAGGCCGAACTCGCCGCCCGCCGCGCCGAGCAGGACAGCAAGGGCTGGCAGCCGACCGAGGTTCGCAAGCGCAACGTCACCACCGCGCTGAAGGCTTACGCTGCCTTCGCGACGAGCGCCGATCGCGGCGCCGTGCGGGATCTGAACGCTCGCTAGTCTCGAATCTATGACCCGCTGATTAAGTGTCAGCTGCTCTACCAAGCCGGCCGCTGTCAAAGCGGCCGGTTGATGTTTTTGTAGGTCTCGCCGAGCTGCTTCATCCGCTCGTCATAGGCAGCCTTGATACAGGCCGCGTCGGCCCCGCATTCCTGTCGCTTCTTCAGCCAGGCGGTCTGCTCGTCCTGCAATGTTCCGCGCGAGCCCATGGCCAGCAGCCCGGAGAGCAGCTCGAAGGTCGTTACCATCTTGACGTCGGCATCGTTGAGGGCGCGGTTGTCGCAGATCGCCTTTTCGTCCGGCTTCAATTCCTTCGCATCACAATCGAAGCTCGCCGACCATGCCGGATCCGATGGGAAAATCAGGATCGCCAAACCGAGCGCGGCCGACATTCGCCATGTCATCATCATCTTCCTTTACTGCCGATCAAATCAGCTTGCGCACTGCCAGAGCCAGAAAGATGATGCAGGCGAGCCAGACGACAAGGATGAAGATCAATCCTGCCCGGCCGGAGGGGCGCTCAATCCGCCTTGAGGCCTCCTCGCGAAGCGCAGCCATCACCTCTGCCGGCACAAGTCGCGTCGCCAGCAGGATGCCGAGCGGCACGATGACGAGATCGTCGAGATAGCCGAGCACAGGGATGAAATCGGGGATCAGATCGATCGGCGAAAGCGCATAGGCTGCGACAGCGCCGGCGACCGCTTTCGCATACCAGGGCACGCGAGGATCGCGGGCGGCAAGCCACAGCGCAACGATGTCACGCCTCAGTGACTTTGCCCAGATTTTGGCTTTTGATATCAGTTCCATGGCTGATTTTCCTGAATCAAATTCGCAGCGACTTCAAGGCATTCCCTTGCCTTATTCTTCCATGCTTCCGCCCTCTTTCCTTTCTAGCGTCGGACGCTACAACGTTGCTCAAGAGGATTCAAAAGGGATACCCATGAAAGGCCTGTTCAAGCGCGCCTCCGTTTCGCTGTTCGCTCTCATGCTCGTTCTGCCGGCTGCAGCCCAGGCGCAGACGGCAAAGACGGTGCCTGAGAGCCAGATGCAGATGCAGCTCTCCTTCGCGCCGCTCGTCAAGCAGACGTCGGGCGCAGTCGTCAACGTCTATGCGGAAAAGATCATCCAGCGTCAGTCGCCCTTTGCGGGCGATCCCTTCTTCGAGCAGTTTTTCGGCCAGCAGATGCCGAATCGATCCGAAAAGCAGTCCTCGCTCGGTTCCGGCGTCATCGTCGAGGCGAACGGCACCGTCGTCACCAATAACCACGTCGTCGAAGGCGCCGACGACATCAAGGTGGCGCTGCCGGATGGCCGCGAATTCCCCTGCAAGGTGGTGCTGCGCGACGACCGCGTCGACCTCGCCGTGCTGAAGATCGACACCAAGGAGAGCTTCCCGACGCTGCCGATCGGCAATTCCGATACCGTCGAGGTCGGCGATCTCGTACTGGCGATCGGCAATCCCTTCGGTGTCGGCCAGACGGTGACGAGCGGCATCGTCTCTGCGCTTGCCCGCAATCAGGTGGTCAAGAACGAGTTCGGCTTCTTCATCCAGACCGACGCGTCGATCAATCCCGGCAATTCCGGCGGCGCGCTGATGAACATGAAGGGCGAACTGATCGGCATCAATACGGCGATCTTCTCGCGCGGCGGCGGCTCGAACGGCATCGGCTTCGCTATTCCCGCTAATCTCGTCAAGGTCTTCCTCGCTTCCGCCGATGCCGGCGTCAAATCCTTCGAGCGGCCCTATGTCGGCGCGAGCTTCGATGCGGTGACGTCGGAAGTCGCCGAAGCCCTTGGACTCAACAAGGTGCGCGGCGCACTCGTCGTCAAGGTTTCGGAAGGCAGCCCGGCGGCCAAGGCCGGGCTGAAGGCCGGTCAGATCGTCACGTCGGTCAACGGCATCTCCGTCGAGCATCCGGACGCATTGCTCTATCGCCTGACGACAGCTGGCCTTGGCAGATCGGTCAATCTTACCGTCATGGACAACGGCCGCGAGGAGCAGTTATCGCTGGCGCTGGATCGCGCGCCGGAAACCTCGCCGCGCGACCAGCGCGTCATCGGCGGGCGCACACCCTTTACCGGCGCCGTCGTCGAAAACCTGTCGCCGCGTGTCGCAGACGAATTGCGTATGCCCTCGGAATCGGCGGGCGTCGTCGTTGCGGATGTCAAGGAGGATTCGCCGGCAGCCCGCCTTGGATTTGAGCCCAAGGATATCATCGTTTCGATCAACGGGACGGACGTGAAATCGACCAAAGAGCTCTCTGAGATCGCCGATAGCGACCCCGGCCTGTGGCGGGTCGAGATCGAGCGCGACGGCCAGCGGATCAGGCAGTTTTTCCGATGAGCAATGATCTCTTCGCGCCGCGTGTTCCGGAAGAGGTTGCCGCCAGGCGGCCGCTTGCGGACCGGTTGCGGCCGAAGACGCTTGCCGATGTCACCGGTCAGGAACATCTGACCGGTGAGGATGGCGTGCTGAAGAGGATGATCGAAAGTGGTTCGCTCGGATCGATGATCTTCTGGGGTCCGCCAGGCACCGGCAAAACGACGGTGGCGCGGCTGCTTTCCGGTGAAGCGGGGCTGGCCTTCGAGCAGATATCGGCGATCTTTTCCGGCGTCGCCGATCTGAAGAAAGTGTTCGAGGCGGCTCGCATGCGCCGCATGGACGGCCGCCAGACGCTGCTGTTCGTCGATGAGATCCATCGTTTCAACCGCGCCCAGCAGGACAGTTTCCTGCCGGTTATGGAGGACGGCACCGTCATCCTCGTCGGCGCCACTACCGAAAATCCCTCCTTCGAGCTCAACGCCGCTCTGTTGTCGCGCGCCCGCGTCCTCACCTTCAAGTCACACGACGAGGAGAGCCTGGAGGAATTGCTGACGCGCGCCGAGGCGATCGAGCAGAGGCCGCTGCCCCTAACCGGGGAGGCCCGCGCCAGCCTGATCCGCATGGCCGATGGTGACGGCCGCGCGGTGCTGACGCTTGCCGAAGAGGTCTGGCGCGCGGCGCGCGAGGGGGAGAGTTTCGACACTGAAGGCCTGACGCGTATCGTCCAGCGCCGTGCCCCGGTCTACGACAAGGCGCAGGATGGCCATTACAATCTGATTTCGGCGCTGCATAAGTCGGTGCGCGGCTCGGATCCGGATGCTGCGCTCTATTATCTCGCCCGCATGTTCGATGCCGGCGAGGATCCGCTCTATCTCGGCCGGCGTCTGGTGCGCATGGCGGTGGAGGATATCGGCCTTGCCGATCCGCAGGCACTGGTGATCTGCAACGCCGCCAAAGACGCCTATGACTATCTCGGATCGCCGGAGGGGGAGCTCGCGCTCGCCCAGGCCTGCGTCTATCTCGCCACTGCTCCGAAATCGAATGCCGTCTATACGGCCTTCAAGGCGGCAAGCCAGGCCGCGAAGCAGAACGGCTCGCTGTTGCCGCCCAAACATATCCTCAATGCGCCGACCAAGCTGATGAAGGGCGAGGGCTACGGCGAAGGTTATCGCTACGACCATGACGAGCCGGATGCCTTTTCCGGCCAGGATTATTTCCCGGAGAAAATGGGCCGCCAGACCTTCTACGATCCGCCGGAACGCGGTTTTGAACGCGACATCCGCAAGCGGCTGGAATGGTGGGCGAAGCTTCGCAAGGAGCGCAATCCGCGCTGACCCGTCTGAATGTCAGGAAGAACGCGGCGTCTTCTGATTGGGTGGCGCGGCGATCACCTTGACGGCAGATTCGGCAAGGCCGTGGTGGCCTTCCATATCGACGACGACGTGCCAGTGGCCGCTTTCCGGAACGGTGAGCTTGACCGGCGACTTCCGCGCCACGCCGCCGATATATTTGAAATCGAGAACCTCGGTAAAACGCTGGAAGTTCGGCGCCGTCATCAGACGAACATTGTTCACCGCATTCAGCGACACCTCGACGATCGTTCCGGCGCGTTGTTCCTTGAGATCGTAATGGGTGAAGCGGAAATTCGGTTTCGGCATCGGTCTCGCAGCGTCTGATAACTTGGCGAGATTTTATCAGCATGCCGGTTAACGAAAAGTTGGAAATCGGCCCCTTCAGCCGTTGTCAGTTGCCGCGCCGGTTTTCCCGATCCAGTTGCGTCACCAGCGCCAGGATCGTCTCCGATACCGGTGTCGGCACGGCGGTCAAGCGTCCAAGCGCCACCAGCATGCCCACAAGCGGGGTAATTTCGAGCGCCTTGCCGCCGATCAAATCCTGCAGCATCGAGGTTCGAACGCCGCCGATGTGGCGCGATTGCTCCAGCCGCTGCTCGACTGACATGGCGAAATCCGCGCCGACCGCGTCGCCGACGGCGCGCACTTCCTTCATGACCTTGCTGACCATATCCATGAGCGCCGGATCCGCCATGATGTCGGTCATCAGCGCCCGTGTTAGAGCACTGATCGGGTTGAAGGCGGCGTTGCCCATCAACTTGCTCCAGATTTCACTGCGGATGTCCGCCGTGGCCGTAATGCTGAGGCCGGCGCCGGTCAGCACCGCTGCTATGGCCGAAAGATCGGCAGACATTTCGCCGGAGGGCTCGCCAAGCACGAAGCGGCCGTTATGAGAAAGCCGGATCTCGCCCGGGCTGACAACTTCCGCACCTTGATAGGCGACGCAGCCAGCCACGCGGTCCGGCCCGATCAGCCGCCACAGCCTGCCGCCGGGATCGAGCTCATCAAATTGCAGCTCCGCATGTCCGCTCCTGGTATCGCGATGGAAATACCACCACGGAATGCCGTTGAGGATCATGACGACGCGGGTGCCTTGCTTGAGCAGACCGGCGATCCCTTCGGCGGCAGGCGGCAGCTGATGTCCCTTGAGGCCGGTGATGACGAGATCCTGCCGCGGCAATGTCTTCGGATCGTCGGTTGCCGTCACGCGCACCTTGAGCGGGGTTTCCGCATCGGCCTCGCGCAGGCTGATACCGTGGCTGCGGATCGCATCGAGATGCGCCCCACGCGCGACGACGGAGACGTCGACGTCGTTATCTTCCCTGCCTGCGAGCTTGGCGGCGATGGCGCCGCCAAGGGCGCCGGCGCCATAAATACAGATGGTCTTGATGGACATGTGTTGCCTCTTCACGGGTCACGGTCTGACTTACATCTAGGCCATCCCCAGCGAGAGGCGAATGCCAATTTGCCGCAAGGCGTTCTTTGCATCATCTCCACAGTGCTGCCGCCGCATGTTCAAATCCGAAGGCGGCGGCATTGGTCCTGGCTGCTCAGGCCCCAGCGGTTGCCTGGCTTGCAAAATCCGTGGAGATGGCAAGCTCGCGCCAGACGGCCAGCTCCTTTTCGACACTCGCATGCTGCGCCGCGATCATGGCGACCGTATCGCTGCCGAACGGCATGCGCAGCGGCGGTTTGGCCGAGTTGACCATCGCCATGATGCCGGCAGCGAGCTTGGCGGGGTTGCCGGGCTGGGCGTGATTGGCGTCGGCGGCGAAATTACGCATGTTTCCGGCCGGCGTGCCTTCGTAATCGGCGATCGAGGCCGGGCTTATTGCCAGCGAGCTGTCGGCGAGGAAGTCGGTACGGAAGAAGCCGGGCTCGACGATCGTCACCTTGATGCCGAAGGGTGCGAGTTCGGCGGCCATGGATTCCGACAGTCCCTCGACGGCGAATTTTGTCGAGCCGTAGACGCCCCAGCCGGGATAGCCGAAATAGCCGCCGATCGAGGAGAAATTCAGGATATGGCCGGAACGCTGACGACGCATATAGGGCAGCACGGCGCGTGTCACCTTCAGGAGACCGAAGACATTGGTGGCATAGATCCTTTCGATCTCTTCGGCTGAGGCTTCCTCGACGGCGCCGAGCAGGCCGTAGCCGGCATTGTTGGCGAGAACGTCGATGCGGCTGAAGCGGGCGATGCCGGCGGCCGCAGCCTCCTTCGCCTGCGTCTCGTTGGTGACGTCGAGGGCGACGAGCGGGGCGTCACGGCCTCTGCCGTCAGCCATGCCGTGCTCAATCTGGAAGACCGAATTGGTATCCGGCTGCTCAACCGTACGACACGCAGCGTTTCACTGACGGAGGCCGGCGATCTCCTGGTCTCACATCTCGCCCCGGCTTTCGGGGAGATGGCGGCCGCGCTCGATGCGCTGAACCGCTACCGCGATACGCCCTTCGGCAGGGTCAGGATCAACGTGCCGAATTCGATCGGTCCTTTCGTCATCGGCCGTGTCATCGCCCCGTTGATTGAGCGTAATCCCAATTTACAGCTGGAAATCAACGCGACCGACCGGCTGGTCGACATCGTCGAAGAAGGTTTTGATGCCGGCATCCGTTTCGGCGAACGTGTCACGGAAGGCATGATCGCCTTGCGCATCAAGCCGCGCATCCGCTTGGTCGTTGTCGGTTCACCTGCCTATTTCGAGAGGCGCCCGAGGCCGCGAACGCCTCACGATCTCAAGCGCCATCTTTGCATCCAGAACATGTTTCCCTCCGGTGCGCCTTATGCCTGGGAATTCGAGAAGGGCGGCCAAACGTTGAGTTTTCAGCCGACCGGACCGCTGTCGCTCGACGATCACGAACTGATGATGAAGGCTGCGCTCGGCGGCGTCGGTCTTGCCTATATCTGGGAGCCTCGCGTCGAAAAGGCCATTGCCGACGGCGAACTCATCCAGGTGCTCGATGACTGGTGTCAGCCGGAGGAACCGCTCTATCTCTACTATCCCAGCCGCCGCCACATGTCTGCGGGCTTCAGGGCGGTGATCGACGCGATCAGGGCGGACTAAAGGGCGCAATTCCTACCCACGCAGGCCAGCGATCGTCTGAAGCGCCTGAATATAAACCGCCAGGTCGCGTGCAGGATCCGCCGGCAGAGCGGTCGCACGGAATACCTTGCCTCCCGCCGCCTCGACGCCTCCGTCGATCATCAGATTGTCAGCCATACCGTGATTTTCGATAGCGACGCCGTCAGGCCCGCGCGGACGTCCGCTCGTCTCATCGATCTCCATTCCCGCATACCAGATCGAGCGGACGCGCAGCCCATAGTCGTCGGGGTGGTTGGTATAGGCGAAGACCGATTTGCCGAGAGCAATCATGAAGCCGATCTCGTAGACCGTACCCGGATCGGCGCTGACGCCGCGAAAGGGTGTGATGTTGGCGAGGCAGATTTCCGCCTTGCGCATGGCGACGTCATTGCGGGCGTAGATCTCTGCAGCCGTCCGCTTTATCGGCGTCTGGTTTTCGTCGCTGCCGGGACCGGTCGGTTCGAAGCCGAACTGACGCGCCAATCGGCGTTTCTCGGCCATGATGGGCAGCGCATCGGGAAGAAAGACTTCCGGGCCGGCAAGGTAAATGGTGGTCATCGGTATCCTTCATTCCTACGCGAGCCGAAGCATTGGAGTTAAGGGCAGGGCGGGAGCCTATTTCCGATGGAACCCTGGCAGATGGCAAGCCGCGCCGGCAACAATTGTCGATTTCTTCCAATGATAGTCCGGTCAGCCCGCAGCAGTCCGGCAGCTGCCGCGCCGGCCGGCATCAGCCTGCTCGTTGGAGAAAAAAGCGGAAGGTTGCGTTCGTCACCCTTTTGACTCCGCTGGGCGAAGCGGCCAAAGATACGGCCATCGGCAGCATCATCGGGAGAGATTGATGAAGGGGCGGATTTTGTCAAATGCTGATCGAAGAGCGCCGAAGCGGCTCGGATATCTGTTTCCCGCCTTGGCCGCGCTGATCCTGTCGGCACCGCTGGCGCTGGGAGAGGAAATCGGGCCGCAAAGCCAGTCCTCGCGTGCCCAGGTCGAAAAACTGCTCGGCCTGTGGAAGGAGCACTTTGCCGGCGCCGACAGCCTGCAAGAGCGCAGGGCTGCTTTCGCCAGGCTGATGGAAACGATGCCGGGGCCGACGCGCATCCAGGTCAGGCAGGTCGATGCCGACGGTGTGGATGGCGAGCTGATGTGGCCCGCCCGGCTTCATCACCCGATCGGAAAAAGGGTGATTCTCTACATCCATGGCGGCGGCTTTTCCGGCGGTTCCATCCGCACGCACGGCTTGTTCGCCGGCTCGCTCGCCAAGGCCTCATCCAGCGACGTGCTTCTGATCAATTATCGGCTGATGCCGGAATATACCTATCCCGCCCAGATCAACGACGCGCTGACGGCCTATCGCTGGCTTCTCGATAACGGTTATAGCAATGAGAACGTCGTCGTGGCAGGAGACGGCGCCGGTGGCAACATTGCGCTCGAGGCGGTGCTGCGGCAGAAGCAGGCGGCCAAACCCTTGCCGGCGGCCGTGATTGCGCTGAGCCCGATCACCGATCTTGCCGCGACGGGCGGATCGATGACGGCGAATGCGGGCAGCGACCCGCTGGTCGACAAGGCGTGGATCGAGACCTTGCGCAAGACCTATCTCGGCAGCCGGCCTGCAGCCGATCCTCAGGCCTCACCGCTTTATGCCGACATGACCGGATTCCCGCCGTTATTGCTGCAGGTCGGTTCCGGCGAAGCCCTGCTTGATGACACGCTGCGCCTTGCCGACAAAGCGCGCCGGGAGGGAGTAGATGTCACCACCGAGGTCTGGCCGGGCATGCCGCATCAGTGGCAGCTGTTTCCCGCGCTGCTCGATGATGCCGATCGCTCGAGCCAGACTATTGCCGAGTTTGCGATCCGGCATTTTGCCGACAAGCCGGAAGAGTAGGGGCCACGGCAGCTGGAGTCAGGCCACACCGCATCATTGCGATGCGCCGCCCGAGGGTGAAGGCGCCAGAGGCCGCTCGACCTCCCGGCCGACACTGAGCGCCTTTCGCACATTCGGCTCCAGCCGCTCGATATAGGCGTGATCGGGCGCCGCACCGAGCGCATCCAGCATTTTCGAGAAGAAACACCGGGCCGCTGTGGCGGCCGTAACGTCGAAGATTTCGGCGTCACTCAGCCCGTATTTCTTCAATCCGTCTATGTCCTGCTGCGTGACCGATGTCGCATCGCGCGCCACCTTGGCCGCAAAGGCCATGATCGCGCGTTCGCCGGCATCGATCGGCGCCTTTTCGGTCTCGTTGACAACTGCCGTCAGTCCGTCGCTGGTAAATCCCTCGCGCAGCAGCACCGAGCCGTGCGCCAGCATGCAATAGGAGGATTTAAGTTCCTTGGCCGCCGCCAGCGTCACCAGTTCGTAGCGCCTGAGGCTCATATGGCCGCGAATACTCGAAAGCAGCCCCGCCCAGCTCTCCATCACCTCCGGCCGGTGGCCGAAGGCACGATACATATTCGGCAGATAACCATAATTCGCCTCGGCCGACGCGTACATCGACGTCGTCCTCTCGCTGGCGGATGCATCCGGGGTGTGAATGAAAGCCATGGCATGGTCCTCCTCTATTGCGAGAAGGATAGGGTAGATATGCCGGACAGCAATCCTGCGCCGTCAGTTCGGGAACGAGCAATCGGCCTTACGGGACGCCACTTGAGGGCCTGAATGATCAGGCAACGTCGTTGCCCGCCAGAACGTCAACGGCTCTCCTGATTGGAAGAGTGACGGTGAAGGTGGATCCGCACCCTCTTGCACTTCGCACCTCTATCGAGCCTTGATGCAGTTCGATGATCTGCTTCACAAGATTGAGGCCGATACCTGTTCCGGCAATCCCGGTCGAGGTCCGTGCGCGGAAATAGCGCTGAAACAACCGGGGCACGTCTTCAGCATCGATCCCCACGCCGTCGTCGCTGATCGAAACCTTGATATTGCCCGTCTCCTCCCATGCCGCAACACGAATTTCGGAGGTTCCTGGCGCGTATTTCACCGCATTCGAGAGCAGATTGGTGAAGACCTGGCTTAAGCTGCGGGGATCAGCATCGATGAATTCCGGCAACCCGTCTATGTCGAGCACGAAGCCATGCGTCTTCGAGATCGCCGACTGCCGCTCGCAGCAGGTTCTGATCAACGCTCCCACCGCGCAGGCGTCATAACTGATATCGATCTTGCCGGTATCGAGGCGTCCGGCCGACAGGATGCTCTCCATGAGATCGACGATCCGGCTCACCGATGCACGGATCTGTTCGACCTTGTCGTTGAGAAATTCGGGCTCGACCGCGCCCCCTTTCCGCAGCAGCCGCTGGGCGGCAGCATCGATGATTGCAAGCGGGGTGCGGAATTCATGTGATGCCATCGCCACGAACTGGCGCTGCAATTCGTTGATGCTCCGCTCCTGGGCGAGCATCCGCTCAAGCTCGCGCGCCTGCCGTTCGACCTCCGCCGTTCGGTTTTGCACGGTAACTTCGAGCTGATCGTGATGGCGGCGCAGCGCTTCCGCAAGCCGCACGGTCTTCGTGACGTCCTCGTGGGTCGCCACGTACCCGCCGTTCTGCATCGGATTGTGGGTGATTTTGATGATGCGCCCGTCGGTGAGCGCGATGTTCTGGCTCGCCGGTGCGCCGAGTGCCGTCGCTTCGAAGACGACGTCAAAATAGGTGGCGGTATCGGCCGGACCATTTCCCTGCCGGCTTCGATAGGCGAGGATGTCCACCAGCGACGTTCCGGGCTGGGTCAGGAAATCCGGCAGATCGTACATCCGTGCATAGGATGCGTTGCACAATATCAGCTTCTTCGTCGCGTCGAACATGCACAGCCCATGCGGCATATTGCTGAGAGCTGCGTCGAACCGGTGATGCTGTTCGGTCAGATTGTCTTCTACGCGGATATGGGTCGAGATGTCTTCATAGCTGAGGATCCAGCCTCCCGCTCTCGACGGGGCGCAGGTTAAGGAGATCATCCGTCCGTCGGCCAGCGCAAACTGCGAGGTGTGCGGCCTGCCGGTCGTCAACCGTGAACAGGCCGTTGCACGGCAGTCGGCGGTGCCGGGCAGGCCGTCGATATTCATTCCTCTGCGCAGAGTGCCATCGGAAAGGCCGAGAATGTCGAGCGCGCGGGAATTGAAAGCCGTCACCGTATCGGCAGAATCAAGGAGAACAATGCCCTGCGGCAGGTTCTCCAAAATGGCTTCAAACGAATGCGGCATTTCCGGCCCCGCTTTAGATCTGGCACGTCGCCTATCCGTAGCATTAGCCACAAACGATAAAGTTTCGCTAATGCCTCTGGGCGGGAGTTCCTTGGGAGCAATTCCAGCAAAACTGCATCGCGATTCTGCGTCAGGCTATTGGATCCACGACATCTGCCGCGATTCATCCTCGTCAGAGATTTCGCAGGCTGGCCCGAGCTCGCAATATTGGGAAAAACCTGTCGGGTTGTTTCCACGATTTAAATCGTTCCAAAAATACAATCTCCGCCCGCGACGTGATGTAGAGAGAGAAATGTCGGTAAAAGGGCAGCTTTAATCGAAATGCCTCTTGACATATTTGGAACGTTCCAAATAAATAGGCGTCGGTCGACGATGACGTCGGGAGGGTGAAGTGACAAAGGCGCGGGTGACCGTCATCGACATTGCGAAGGCCGCTAACGTCTCCAAGTCGACGGTGTCGCTCGTGCTTCAGGGCTCCTCCCTGGTCAATGAGGCGACGCGTGCCAAGGTCAGTGCCGTGATGCGCGAGCTCGGATACGTCTATAATCGCGGCGCAGCCAATCTGCGGCAGGCCGGTTCCAAATCGAGGATCATCGGGGTCGTCGTGAACGACCTGACGAACAGCTTCTTTGCGGAGTTGGCGGTCGGCGTCGATATAGTCGTTCAGTCGGCCGGTTTCGTGCAGTTCCTGTCGAACACCGGCGAGAGCATCGACAGGCAGCGCGAGGTCGTCGCATCGATGCGTGAACATGGCATTTCCGGCCTGATCGTCTCGCCGGCGCGCGCCACCGATGCCGCCGACTTCAAGCCGCTGGTCGCGGCAGGCATTCCTGTCGTGGTCGTCGTCCGAAACCTGCCCGGCGCCAAGGTCTCGTCCATCGTCTCCGACAACCGGGCCGGCATGATGTCCGCCGTTCAGCATCTGGTGGGTCTCGGTCATAAGCGCATTGCATTTCTCGGCGGCTTTCCCGACACCGCTGTCTTCGATGATCGCCTTGCCGGTTACCGCGGCGGAATAGAGGCGGCCGGGCTCGGATACGACGAGGCACTCGTGATCTCGTCCGCCCCGTCCCGAGCGGGCGGCGTGGAGGCGATCGGAAAAGCGATCGCTATTGGCGACCGGCCCACTGCAGCCGTCTGCTTCAACGATGCCGTCGCTTTCGGAGTCTGCGACGGATTGCGTGCGCGTCGTCTGGAGCCTGGCGCCGACTTCGCTGTCGTCGGCTTCGACGACGTCATCGAGGCGCAGGCGGCAGTTCCCGCGCTGACGACGGTCTCGGTCGATCCGCAGGGCATCGGGCGCCGCGGCGCACAGATGCTCCTCAAGCAGATCAATGCCGGCAAGGCTGAAGCGGAGACGGTGACGACAGCCGTTCGGCTCGTCGTCCGCGAAAGTTGCGGCGGCGGCACAGCCGCGCCGGCGAGGGCCGGCAGAGCGTGAAATTGAAACAGGGTTCGAAGTGACGCCCATGAAGAAGCATCTCACACCAGCCGAAGCGGCCGCGCTGATCCCGGATGGCGCCGTGGTCACGGTGTCGTCGTCGAGCGGTCTCGGCTGTCCCGACCTGATGCTGAAGGCGATCGGCGAGCGTTTCGATGCGACCGGTCATCCCAGTCACATTACCACCCTTCACCCGATCGCTGCCGGCGATATGAGCGGCATCAAGGGCGTCGACTATATCGCGAGGAAAGGTCTGCTCAAGCGCATCATCGGCGGTTCCTATCCCTCGGGCCCGTCATCGGCCGAGCCGCCGTTGATCTGGCAGATGATCACCGATAACCAGATTCCGGCCTATAATATTCCCTCCGGCATATTGTTCGACATCCATCGCGAGGCCGCAGCCAAGCGACCTGGTGTGTTGACCAAGGTTGGCATCGACACCTTCGTCGATCCGCAGCGGCAGGGCTGCGCGATGAACGCTCTCGCTTCGGACGATCCGGTGGTCAAGCGGGTCAGCTTTGAGGGCGACGACTGGCTGTTCTTCCCCTCGATCGTCCCGCAGGTCGCCATCATTCGGGCCACCACCGCCGATGAACGCGGCAACCTCACCTATGAACATGAAGGCGCCTATCTCGGCGGCCTCGATCAGGCGCTTGCCGCCCGCAACAATGGCGGCATCGTCATCGCGCAGGTCAAGCGGATCACCACGGAAGGCTCGCTGAAACCGCATGACGTCCGGGTGCCGGGAATGCTGGTCGACTATGTGATCGTCGATCCCGATCAGAAGCAGACGACGCAGACGGGTTATGATCCCGCCATTTCGGGAGAGATCTTCCGGCCGCTCGATAGCTTCCGCGTTCCGGAATTCAATGTCCAGAAGGTCATCGCACGCCGTGTCGCGCAGGAGCTTGAGATCGGAAGCTGCGTCAATCTTGGCTTTGGCATCTCGGCCAACGTACCGCGGATCCTGCTGGAGGAGGGGCTGCACGGCGCCGTCACATGGGTCATCGAGCAGGGCGCGGTCGGCGGTGTGCCGCTGCTCGACTTCGCCTTCGGTTGTGCCTCCAACGCCGACGCCTATATGCCGTCTCCCTATCAGTTCACCTATTTCCAGGGCGCTGGTTTTGATGCGTCGCTCTTGTCCTTCCTCGAAATCGGCAAGGACGGATCGGTCAACGTCTCGAAGCTGTCGTTCCGGCCCCATGTCACGGCCGGCGCCGGAGGCTTCGTCGACATCACGGCGCGGGCGAAGAAGATCGTCTTCTCCGGCATGTTCAACGCCGGAGCGAAGCTTTCGATCGCCGACGGGACGCTTCTCATCGAGAAGGAAGGCAAGCTGAAGAAGCTGGTGAACGAGGTCGAACACGTCACCTTCAGCGGCAGGCGCGCAATCGAGCAGGGTCAGGACATCACCTATGTCACCGAGCGGTGCGTCATGAAGCTGACGCCTGAGGGCATCGTGTTGACCGAGATCGCGCCCGGCGTCGATCTGCAAACCCAAATCCTCGAGCAGTCCGAATTCCGGCTGATCGTCGCGCCCGACCTGAAGGTGATGGACGCCGCACTGTTCCGGGAGGCTGAGATCGGCCTCTCGCTTCCGGCAAAGAGGGCGCGGACATTGGAGGGCACCTTCAATGGCTAGCGGAACAGTCAAGATCGATATCGAAGGTCACGTGGCAACGCTGACGATGTCTCGTCCGGAGAAGTTGAACGCGCTCGATCTCGATATGCTGAAAGCCTTGGCGGAGGCGGCCGACGCGGTGGAGGCGAACCCGAATGTGCGCGCTGCCGTTCTCACCGGCGAAGGGAAAGGCTTTTCCGCCGGAGGCGATATCAAGGCCTGGGGCGGAATGCAGCCTCAGGAGTTCGGTCACGCCTGGGTTCGCCACGGTCATCGCATCTTCGAAAGACTGGCGACGCTCAGGATGCCGCTGGTCGCGGCCCTCAATGGCCACGCGCTGGGAGGCGGGCTCGAACTGGCCGGCGTTGCCGACATTCGCCTCGCAGAGGAACACATCAAGATTGGCCTGCCGGAGACCGGCCTCGGAATGGTGCCGGGCTGGTCCGGCACCCAGCGTCTCGTGCGCCGGTTTGGCGCGCAGGTCGTCCGGCGCATGGCGCTCGGCGGCGATATTTTTACCGCTGAGGAGGCGCGTCTGCTCGGGGTCGTCGACGCGGTGGTTCCAACGGGAAACGCGCTGGCGGCCGCCAGAGACTATGCTGAACGGATCGCTGCAAGGGGTCCCGCGGCCATCGAGATCGCAAAGTTGATGATTGCATCCGCGAACGGTGAAGACAATGGAACCGCGGTCGAAGCCCTGGGCTCGATCCTCGCCGCCAAGACTGGCGATCTGAAGGAAGGCGTCGCGTCGTTCAGCGAGAAGCGCCCGGCAACATTCAAGGGAGAATGGTAATGACGGTCCTCGTCAACCCCACCGCACTGAGCAACCACAAAGCGCGTGATTTCAGGATGCTCATCGACGGCAGATGGGAGGCCGGTGCCGCCGATCCGATCGAGCGTGTCGCTCCAAGCCATGGAGTCGTGGTCAGCCGTTTCCCGACCGGCAGCAGGAGCGATGCCGAGCGCGCCATCGCGGCCGCCCGCAAGGCCTTCGACCTCGGGCCGTGGCCGCGGATGACGGCTTCCGAACGGTCCGCCATCCTGCTCAAGGCTGCTGATCTGATCGCCGCACGTGCCGAAGAGCTCGCATTCCTCGATGCGATCGAGGCAGGAAAGCCGATTACGCAGGTGCGGGGTGAAATCGTCGGCTCCGTCGACATATGGCGGTACGCGGCGGCCCTTGCCCGTGACCTCCACGGCGAAAGCTACAACACGCTTGGCGACGGCACGCTCGGCGTCGTCCTGCGCGAGGCGATCGGGGTGGTGTCGATCATCACGCCCTGGAATTTCCCGTTCCTGATCGTCGGCCAGAAACTGCCCTTCGCCCTGGCCGCAGGCTGCACCACCGTCGTCAAACCCTCGGAACTGACATCGGGATCGACGCTCGCGCTCGGTGAAATCCTGCAGGAAGCAGGCGTGCCGGAGGGCGTCGTCAACATTGTCACTGGTACGGGACCTGAGGTCGGCGCGGTCATGACGTCCCATCCCGACGTCGATATGGTCTCCTTCACCGGCTCGACCGGTGTCGGAAAACTGACGATGTCGAATGCGGCGCAGACGCTGAAGAAGGTCTCGCTGGAACTCGGCGGCAAGAACCCGCAGATCGTATTCCCGGATGCCGATCTCGACGCCTTCATCGACGCTGCGGTCTTCGGTGCCTATTTCAATGCCGGCGAGTGCTGCAATGCCGGCTCACGGCTGGTCCTGCACAAATCGATCGCTGCCGACGTCGTCAAACGGATTGCGGAACTATCGAAGAATGTGAAGGTCGGTGACCCGCTCGATTCTTCGACGCAAGTCGGCGCGATCATCACACCGCAGCATCTGGAGAAGATCTCGGGCTATGTCGCCGGCGCCAGGAGCAGCGGCGCCCGGATTGCCCATGGCGGTGAGAAGCTCGACCTCGGCATGGGGCAGTTCATGTCGCCGACGATCCTCGAAGCTGTCACGCCTGACATGGCGGTGGCGCGCGAGGAAGTCTTTGGCCCTGTCCTGTCGGTCCTGACATTCGAAACGACTGCCGAAGCGATCCGGATTGCCAATTCCATCGACTACGGCCTGTCGGCCGGTGTCTGGAGCCGCGATTTCGATACCTGCCTGACCATCGGCCGATCGGTGCGGGCGGGCACGGTCTGGATGAACACCTTTATGGACGGCGCCTCGGAACTGCCCTTCGGCGGCTACAAGCAGAGCGGCCTTGGCCGGGAGCTCGGCCGCCACGCGGTCGAGGATTATACGGAGACCAAGACGCTGAACATGCATATCGGCAAGCGCACCAACTGGTGGATGCCGCGAACCTGAGGCTGGCTTCGCCGGCGACGAAACTACGCCTGAGGAGGGCGGGTGATCGGGTGCGGGAATGGTCCCGCATCTCCAAACGGGAACTGGGAGGTTCTTCGATGAATAAGTTCATGAGCTCGGCAGCGGTCGCTGTCGTGATGCTGGCTGGTTTGGGTGCGGCGCAGGCTGCTGACGTCAAGGAAGTGCAGATGCTGCACTGGTGGACGTCGGGCGGCGAGGCAGCGGCTTTGAACGTCCTGAAGGAGGATCTGTCGAAGGAAGGCTTTGCCTGGAAGGACGTCCCGGTTGCCGGCGGCGGCGGTGATGCGGCGATGACGGCGCTGAAGGCGATGGTGGCGGCCGGTACCTATCCGACGGCCTCGCAGATGCTCGGTTACACCGTGCTCGATTATGCCCAGGCGGGCGTCATGGGCGACCTGACCGAGACCGCCAAGAAGGAAGGCTGGGACAAGTCGGTGCCGGCCGCACTGCAGAAGTTCTCCGTCTATGACGGCAAGTGGGTCGCAGCCCCGGTCAACGTCCATTCGGTCAACTGGCTGTGGATCAACAAGGCGGTGATGGACAAGATCGGCGGCAGCCAGCCGAAGAGCTTCGACGATCTGATTGCGCTCCTCGACAAAGCCAAGGCCGCAGGCGTCATCCCCTTGGCGCTCGGCGGCCAGAACTGGCAGGAAGCGACGATGTTCGATTCGATCGTGCTGTCGACCGGCGGACCGGAGTTCTACAAGAAGGCCTTCAACGATCTCGATGAGGCGTCGCTGAAGTCGGACACGATGAAGAAGTCGTTCGACAACCTTGCGAAGATCGTCAAATATGTCGACCCGAACTTCTCCGGCCGCGACTGGAACCTGGCGACCGCCATGGTCATCAAGGGTGATGCGCTGGTGCAGGTGATGGGCGACTGGGCCAAGGGCGAATTCGTCGCCGCCAAGAAGACACCGGATAAAGACTTCCTCTGCTACCGCTTCCCCGGAACCGAAGGCAGCGTCATCTACAACTCCGACATGTTCGGCATGTTCAACGTTCCCGACGACCGCAAGGCCGCGCAGGTGGCGCTGGCGACGGCGACGCTGTCGAAGAGCTTCCAGTCGGCCTTCAACGTCGTCAAGGGTTCGGTTCCCGCCCGCACCGACGTTCCCGACACCGACTTCGACGCCTGCGGCAAGAAGGGCATCGCCGATCTGAAGGCCGCCAACGAGGGCGGCACGCTGTTCGGTTCGCTCGCCCAGGGTTACGGCGCGCCTCCGGCGATCGCCAATGCCTATAAGGACGTCGTCTCGAAGTTCGTCCACGGCCAGATCAAGAGCTCCGACGAAGCCGTCACCCAGCTCGTCCAGGCGATCGACGACGCCCGCTGAGACCGCTGCCGAGAACAAGGCTTCCCCGCGTCATCGCGGGGAAGCTTCAGCCCCTGACGGAGATGCAGGGGCGATCATGCGGGGACAGGCATGCGAGCCAGCCCCCCATGACGACATGCAGGGAGGAGATGACATCCATGAGCACAGTTGCGACCACCGATCCGGTTCTGACGCCGCGACAAGCGACGCGGGTCTCACTGCGCGGCCGGCTGCAGGATGCGCTGCCGAAGATCGTGCTGGCGCCGAGCTTCGTCATCACGCTCATCTTCGTCTATGGCTTCATCGTCTGGACGGCCTATCTCTCCTTCACCAATTCCAAGACCTTTCCCTCCTATGCGCTGACCGGGGCGCGCGCCTATCAGCGGCTGTGGCGCTGGACCTTCGAGAACGATCCGCCATCCTCCTGGTACACCTCGATCACCAACATGGCGATCTTCGGCTTCCTCTATGTCGGCATCTGCCTGGCGCTCGGCCTGCTGCTCGCCATCCTGCTCGACCAGAAGATCCGCGGCGAGGGGTTATTGCGGCCGATCTTCCTCTATCCGATGGCGCTCTCCTTCATCGTCACAGGCGTCGCCTGGAAGTGGTTCCTCGATCCCGGCCTCGGGCTCGAGCAGACGCTGCACCACTTCGGCTGGACGAGCTTCCACTTCGACTGGATCAAGAACAAGGACTTCGTCATCTATACCGTCGTCATCGCCGGTGTCTGGCAGGCGTCAGGCTTCGTCATGGCGATGTTCCTCGCCGGGCTGCGCGGCATCGACGGCGAGATCATGAAGGCGGCTCAGATCGACGGCGCCTCACCCTTCCAACTTTATCGCCGCATCGTCATTCCGCTGCTGCGGCCGATCTTCCTGTCGGCCTTCATCGTGCTCGCCCATATGGCGATCAAGTCCTACGACCTGGTGGTGGCGCTGACCTCGGGCGGGCCGGGCGGCTCGGCCTGGCTGCCGTCCAACTTCATGTATGAATATACCTTCAAGCGCAACGAGATGGCCGTCGGCTCGGCCAGCGCCATCATCATGCTGATGACGATCTCGGCGATCATCGTTCCCTATCTCTATTCCGAACTGAAGGAGAAGGCCCGATGAGCAGCCTCACCTCTCCGATCGGCACCTCCTCATCGGCAACGGCTGTGGCTGCGGCAGGAGCGGAGCGCGGCAACAGCGCCCGCTGGATCGGGCGCCTCGTCATCTACGGCCTGCTGGTGATCTTCGCCATCCTCTACCTGATGCCGCTCTTCGTCATGCTGACGACCTCGTTCAAGACGATGGACGAGATCCAGGGCGGCAACATGCTGGCGCTGCCTGAGGCGCCGACCTTCGATCCCTGGGTGAAGGCCTGGGGCGAGGCCTGCGTCGGGCTGACCTGCGCCGGCATCAAGGGCTACTTCTGGAACTCGATCAAGATGGTGGTGCCGGCGGTAGCGATCTCCACGATCATGGGGGCGCTCAACGGTTATATCCTGACCAAATGGCGCTTCCCCGGCCATACGCTGGTGTTCGGGCTGATGCTGTTTGCCTGCTTCATCCCGTTCCAGTCGGTGCTGTTGCCGATGGCGACGATCCTCGGCTCGCTCGGCCGCTTCGGCGTCACCCTGCAGAACGCCACCGGCTGGAACTTCGGCTTCGGCAATTCGACGGTCAATCTGGTCTTCGTCCATGTCGTCTACGGCCTCGGCTTCACCACGCTGTTCTTCCGCAATTTCTACGAGGCCTTTCCGACCGAACTGGTCAGAGCCGCCCAGGTCGATGGCGCGAGCTTCTTCCAGATCTTCCGCCGCATCATGCTGCCGAACTCGCTGCCGATCATCGTCGTCACCGTCATCTACCAGTTCACCAACATCTGGAACGACTTCCTGTTTGCCTCGGCCTATGCCGGCACCGGTGACTCCATGCCGATGACGGTGGCGCTCAACAACGTCGTCAACACCTCGATCGGGGTGGTCGAATACAATGTCAACATGGCGGCGGCGATGATCGCGGCCGTGCCGACGCTCATCGTCTATATCCTCGCCGGCCGCTATTTCGTGCGCGGCCTGATGGCGGGCGCAGTCAAAGGGTAAGTCATGGCCTTCCTGGAAATCTCCGGTCTCAGAAAGCGCTTCGGCGCCGTCGACATCCTCAAGGGGATCGATCTCGAACTCGAAAAGGGCGGCTTTCTCGTGCTGGTCGGCCCGTCCGGCTGCGGCAAGTCGACCCTGCTCAACACCATTGCCGGGCTGGAGACGATCACCGCGGGCGAGATCAGGATCGACGGCCGCGACATCAGCGGGTTGCATCCGTCCAAGCGCGACATCGCCATGGTGTTCCAGTCCTATGCGCTCTATCCGAACATGACGGTGGCTGGAAATATCGCCTTCGGCATGGAGATCCGCGGCATTCCCAAGGAGGAGCGGGCCAAGGCGATCAAACAGGTCTCCGACATGCTGCAGATCGGCCATCTGCTCGACCGCAAGCCTTCCCAGCTCTCCGGCGGCCAGCGCCAGCGCGTCGCCATGGGCCGGGCCTTGGTGCGCAATCCGCAGGTCTTCCTGTTCGACGAGCCGCTCTCCAATCTCGATGCCAAGCTGCGCGTCGACATGCGCACCGAGATCAAGCGGCTGCACCAGCGCATGGGCACCACCTTCGTCTATGTCACTCACGACCAGATCGAGGCGATGACGCTGGCGACCAAGATCGCCGTGCTGAAGGACGGGGTGCTGCAGCAGTTCGGCACGCCGGCCGAGATCTATAACAGCCCCGCCAATCTCTTCGTCGCCGACTTCATGGGCTCGCCGGCGATGAACCTGCTCAACGCCACCGTCGAGAACGGTGCCGCCGGGCTGGCGGTCTCGCTCGAACGGCCGAATGCCACGCCGCTCAGACTGCCTGTCGTCTCCGGCAATCACGGCCTGTCTGCCTATGCCGGCAAGCCGGTGATCTTCGGCATCCGTCCCGAAGCCTTGACCGATCCCGACGGCGCCGATCGCAAGGCGCGTTCGCTGACCGAGGACGATTGCCTGATCGAGGTCGTCGAACCGGCCGGCTCCGACACCTTCGCCGTCACCAAACTCGGCGGCAAATCCGTCGTCGCCCGCCTGCGCGCCGATGCCGGCATCGCCCCAGGCCAGAACACTCGCCTCGCCTTCAATCTCGACAAGGCCGTGTTCTTCGATCCGGAAACACAGGCGCGCATTGCGTAACGGGCAGGTGCTGACATGAGCGGTTCACCAGACATCCTCATCATCGGCTCGGGCGTCGGCGGCGCCACCGTCGCTGCCGGCCTGGCTGTATCAGGTGCTGAGATATTGGTCCTCGAAGCCGGCGATCATATCGCCGATCTTCCCGTCAATCGCGACCAGCGCGCCATCTTCCAGCGTGGACATTTCCGGCCGAAGGAAACCTGGTACGAAGCGGACGGCAGGGGCTTCAACCCGGGCAACTATTACAATGTCGGCGGCAATTCGAAATTCTACGGCGCCGTCTTGTCGCGCTATCGCAAAGAAGATTTCGACGTCATCGAACATCGGGAAGGCGTGTCGCCGGCCTGGCCTTTTCCCTATGAAGAGCTGGAGCCGTGGTATTCGAGGGCGGAGCTGATGTATCAGGTCCGCGGCAGTCTTGGCGAAGATCCGACCGAACCGCATCATTCGGTTGCCTACGAATTCCCGCCCGTGCCCGACGAGGCGCCGATCGCCGACATCAGGGCGCGCCTGAAGGCGAAAGGCCTGCATCCGTTTTCGCTGCCGCTCGGTCTGGATCTCGACGCCTGGCTCTCCAAGGCGCGTACGCCCTGGGATGCACATCCGAATTCACAGGACGGCAAGATGGATGCCGAGACCGCAGCCCTCGCGGTGGCGCTGAAACACGAGAACGTGCGACTTGAGACCAATGCACGGGTGATACGGCTCGACACAGGGGCGGGGAGCCGGATCGACCGGGTCACCTACGTCAAGGACGGACAGACGCTGACCGTCTCGCCCCGGATCATCATCCTTTCCGCCGGTGCGGTGCAGTCATCCGTGCTTTTGCTCCGTTCGAAAAACGACCGCTTCCCGAGGGGGCTCGCCAATTCTTCCGACCAGGTCGGTCGCAACTTCATGAACCACAACGCCTCGGCCGTGATAGCGGTGTCGCCGCGCTTCAGGAACACCGCCGTCTACCAGAAGACCTTCGCCTTCAACGACTTCTATCTCTCGGACGGTGAGGGTGGACCGCCGCTCGGCAATGTGCAGTTGCTGGGGCGTATTTCTGAAAAGGTCCTCAAGGGCTCTCTGCCACAGGCGCCGGAATGGCTTCTGCGTTTCATGACGGACCATGCCATCGACTTCTATGCGATGAGCGAGGACGTTCCGAATCCCGAAAGCCGCGTGATGGTCGATGGCGATCGGATCGTCCTCAAATGGCAGAGGACCAATTGGGACGCGCATCTTGCCCTCGTCGCCAAGCTGAAGGCGATCCTGCGGTCGATCGGTTTTCCGATCGTGCTCTCCAGAGCTTTCGACAAACGCACGCCGTCCCACCAGTGCGGAACGATCCGCATCGGAAACGACCCGGCAACGGCGCCACTGGATCCATACTGCCGGTCCTACGATCACGGCAATCTTTTCGTCGTCGACGCCGGTTTTCTGCCCACATCGGCTGCGGTCAATCCGGCACTTACCGTCGCCAGCCAAGCGCTCAGAGTTGCCCACCACATCGCATCGACGGACTTGCAGACACAGGCAGATCCATTGGCGCGCGCCGGCTTCAAATAGGACAGTAAAATGGGATTCGATTATATCATCACCGGTGCCGGTCCTGCGGGCTGCGTTCTTGCAAGCCGCCTCAGCGAAGATCCCGACGTCAAGGTACTGCTTCTGGAGGCCGGCGGAGGCGACTGGAATCCGCTTTTCCACATGCCCGCCGGATTCGCCAAGATGACGAAGGGCGTCGCCAGCTGGGGATGGGAAACCGTTCCCCAGAAGCACATGAAAGGCAGGGTGCTTCGCTATACCCAGGCAAAGATCATCGGCGGCGGCTCTTCGATCAACGCGCAGCTCTACACGCGCGGAAACGCGGCCGATTATGATCTCTGGGCCAGTGACGACGGCTGCGAGGGCTGGGACTACCGTTCGATCCTGCCCTATTTCAAACGTGCCGAGGACAATCAACGTTTCGCCGACGATTACCACGCCTATGGCGGTCCGCTGGGGGTCTCGATGCCGGCTGCACCGTTGCCGATCTGCGACGCCTATATCCGCGCGGGACAGGAGCTCGGCATACCCTATAATCACGACTTCAACGGCCGCCAGCAGGCCGGCGTCGGATTTTACCAGCTCACCCAGCGCAACCGCCGCCGGTCATCGGCATCGTTTGCCTATCTCTCGCCGATCAAAAACCGGAAGAATCTGACGATCCGGACGGGCGCGCGCGTCGTCCGCATCCTGCTGGAGGCAGGCCGCGCGGTTGGCGTCGAGATCGCGACCGAAAATGGTCTGGAGGTCGTGCGCGCCGAACGCGAAGTCTTGGTCTCGTCAGGCGCGATCGGATCGCCGAAGCTCCTGTTGCAGTCCGGCATAGGGCCAGCCGACCATTTGACTGCGGTGGGTGTCAAGCCTAGCCACGATCTGCCCGGCGTCGGCGGCAATCTTCAGGACCATCTTGACCTTTTCGTTATCGCCGAATGCACCGGCGATCATACCTATGACGGCGTCGCAAAACTCCACCGCACGCTTTGGGCGGGGATACAATATGTCCTTTTCCGCACCGGTCCGGTCGCCTCCTCACTCTTTGAAACCGGCGGCTTCTGGTATGCCGATCCCGACGCACGGTCGCCCGATATCCAGTTCCACCTCGGCCTGGGTTCCGGCATCGAAGCCGGCGTCGAGCGGCTCAAGAATGCCGGGGTCACGCTCAACTCGGCCTATCTGCATCCGCGCTCGCGAGGGACAGTGCGTCTCTCATCCGCCGATCCCGCTGCGGCTCCCTTGATCGATCCTAACTACTGGTCCGATCCTCACGACAGGAAGATGTCGCTGGAGGGGCTCAAGATCGCCCGCGAAATCATGCAGCAGGCGGCGCTGAAACCCTATGTCATGGCCGAAAGGCTGCCGGGACCGAAGGTCATGACCGACGAGCAGCTTTTCGACTATGGCTGCGCCAACGCCAAGACCGACCATCATCCGGTGGGCACCTGCAAGATGGGAACCGGGTCTGACGCGGTTGTCGGGCTCGATCTCAAGGTTCACGGCCTCGAAGGCCTGAGGGTTTGCGATTCCTCGGTCATGCCGCGCGTGCCGTCCTGCAACACCAACGCGCCGACGATCATGGTCGGTGAAAAAGGATCGGACCTCATCCGGGGCTTGGCCGCCCTGCCGTCGGCGATCTTCGCCTATGAACGCAATGATACCAGGCCACGAGCCCGCGCCGAGATCCGCTAAGGAGTGACGACAATGTCTGAAGTGAGAGTTGCAGTGCTTGGCGCCTCGGGCTGGATGGGAAAGGTCCACACGATGGCCTATCAGACCTTTCCGCATTTTTTCGGCGTGTCGGAGGGAACGGCGCGGATCGTGGCGCTTGTCGACAGCAACCCTGACGTAGCGCAGGATATCGGCAACAGGGCGCCGGGGGCCAAGATCTTTCAGGATTGGAAGCTGGCGGTCGCCGATCCCGAAGTCGATCTGATCGATATCTGTCTGCCCGATCATCTGCACTATCCGGTGGCCAAGGCGGCCCTGCTGGCCGGCAAGCATGTCTATTGCGAGAAGCCGCTGGCAAACACCGCCGATGAAGCGCGGGAGCTGGCCGAGATCGCTAGAGAGAAGGGTGTCATTACCCGTGTCGGACACGCCTTTCCCCGAAACCCCGTTCATGATCTGGCGAAAGAGATCATCGAATCCGGTGAAATCGGCGAGATCAAGCTGTTTCGCGGCTGCCAGCACGTCGACATGTATGGCGATCCCACAGCGCCGTTCATGTGGCGCGCCGATGGCAAGCTCGCGCCGACCGGGATCGTCGGCGACACCGGTTCGCACATCTTCAGCTTCATGGATTTCCTCGTCGGCCGCGTCAGCTCGCTGATCGCCGACAATCTCATTGTCACCCCGCGCCGGCCGATCGTCGAGGGCCTTGCCTATGGCGAGCAGGTGAAGCTCACAGGCAACGAGGTCTGGGCCGATATCACCAATCCCGACGCGACGAACCTGCTGTGCCGGTTTGCCAACGGCGCCGCCGGCATCGTCGACTTCAGCCGCGTCGCCACCGGCCGCAAGTTCATGCAGACCTACGAGATTTATGGAACGAAAGGCAGCATCGCCTATACCTATGACGAGATAAACCGACTGCGTTTTTACTCCAACGACGACAGCACCGGACGGCGGGGCTTCCGCGAGATCGACGTCGGTCCTGAGAATGCGACCTTCCGGGCTTTCCTTCCGCTGCCGAATTTCGGCATCGGCTATAATGAAAGCAAGATCATCGAGGTGGCGGAGGTGATCCGGTCGATCGTCGCAAACAGACCGATGTGGCCGACATTCGATACCGGCCACCACATCTGCCAGATCGTCGACGCCTGCATGGAGTCTTCCCGGCAGAGACGCTGGGTGGATATCCCGCTCAATTGATTGTGACGCGCCGATGACCATAGATGTTCCGCAGGAAATCCTTGACGCACTGACCGATGTCGATATGCCGCGGCTTCCGCCGGAGCCGCCTGCTTCCGGTCTAGCCCGCCTCGCCGGCATCGACGTGCCGATCTACCGAGCCGGCTGCGTCGTCGTCGGATCCGGCGCTGCGGGTCTGCGTGCGGCGGTGGAAATGAAGCGGCGCGGCGTCGATGTCGTCATCATCAGCCAAAGCGCATGGGGCGGAACCTCGGCCTGCTCTGGCTCCGACAAGCAAACCCTCCACACCGCGAACACGGCCGATCAGGGCGATAATTACCGGGCGATGGCCCGCGCCATCGGCGGCGGCGGCGCCATGGACGAGGACACGGCCTATGTCGAAGCGGTCGGCTCGTCACGGATGATGGCATCGCTGCAGTTCTTGGGGCTGCCGCTGCCCCAGGATCCGCTTGGCGGAACACTGAGATATCAGACCGACCATGACGAGGTCGGCCGCGCCACCAGCTGCGGCCCGCGCACCTCGCGGTTGATGGTCAAGGTGCTGGCGGAGGAGGCGATCCGGCTGGCCGTGCCGTTCTACAACCAGACCACCGCGGTCAAAATCCTCACCGAGGGCGAGGGGGCTGAGCGTCACGTCGCCGGCATGCTCGTCATGCGCGCCGGCGACCGTAGGCAGGAGAACCCGCTCGGCATCGCCTTGTTCGTGAGTGACGTGATCGTGCTCGCCGCCGGCGGCCCGGGCGAACTCTATCGCGACAGCGTCTATCCCAACGGCTGCTTCGGCTCTCTCGGACTGGCGCTCGAGGCAGGCGTCGAGCTCGTCAACCTAACCGAAAGCCAATTCGGTATCGGAACGCGCAGGGAGGGATTCCCGTGGAATCTGTCCGGCACATATGTCCAGGCGATCCCGCATATCTATTCGGTCGACGGCGAGGGCGCAGAACACCATTTCCTGGCGGGATACTATCGAAGTACCCAGGAGCTGGCGTCAAACGTCTTCCGTAAGGGTTATCAATGGCCGTTCCACGCGACCCGCATGCTTGATTTCGGCTCGAGCCTGGTCGATCTCGCCATTTACAGCGAGACCGCAGCGGGTCGGCGCGTCTTTATGGACTTCAATCGCAATCCTCCGCCCGTTCCCGGCGGCCTGCCATTCAGCCTGGAGAGGCTTGACGAGGACGTTCGCCTCTATCTCGGCAAGGCTGGCGCCGATCAGCAAATGCCGATCGATCGATTGAAGCATATGAACCCGCTCGCGATCGAGCTCTATCGCCGTTACAAGATCGATATTGCCGAAGAGCCGCTGGAGTTCGCGGTCAATAACCAGCACATGAACGGCGGCATCATGGTCGATAGCTGGGGCCGCACCAATCTGGGTGGCTGCTACGCGGTCGGGGAGGCGGCGGGCACACATGGGGTGACAAGGCCCGGTGGAGCGGCGCTGAATGCCGGGCAGGTCTTCGGAACCAGGGTGGCCGAACACATCGGCGCCGGCGGAGCAAAGCGGCCTGACGCGGGACGTGTACCGGAGGCCGCAGAGGCGGGCATCGTCAATCTCCTTTCCGCCCTGCTGAGTGAAAGCCCGCTCACCGTCAAAGCGGTCCGCTCGGCGGTACAGGCCCGCATGAGCGAGAAGGCGGGCATCATCTGCGATCAAAGGAGCGTCCGCCAGGCCTTGGTCGAAGCGCGGGCGCTGAACGCCGAAATCCGCGCCAATGGCCTCGCCTACGGCCGCGCGGCCGAAGCGGTCCGAGGTGTGCAATGGCGGCACATGGCGCTTGCTTCGGAAGCGGTGCTGAGCGCACTCGACTTTTTCATTGGCAGGGGCGGCGGCAGTCGGGGAGCACGCGCGATCTGCGATGCGGAGGGCGAATTCCTTCCGCAGGCGAGCGCCGGTCCACTGGAGGACTATCGTTTCCGTAGGGAAAGCGAAGCGCATCGCCAGGAGCAGATCGTCGTTCGGCTCGAAGGCGATGAGATCAGGCTTTCAATCCGTCCGAACCGCGAACTGGTTAAAGGCGCCAAATCCTTTTTCGAGCGGGACTGGCCCGCCTGGTTGACGGGCCGCATCTATGATCTGGACGGCGGCGAATGAGGCGATGCTGTCATCGCATCAATCAGGATTTGCGACCGCTGGCGGAACCCGGATGCGCTCCGTATCGTCAGAGCCTTCGGCGACGGCTTCCTCGCTTTTGCGCACATGCCTTGGCGGATCTTTCCCTTCGACCGGTTTCGGCGACAACTGGTCGTCGGCCTGAATTTCGTCGGTATTGAGATAGTTCTTGCTCTCGCCCATGACGATCACTTCCGGTTGGAGAACTGCGGGGCAGGAATGCGTCCCTTGTGATCGACGCGGCCTGTCTCAGGGTCGGAGCCGGGGACGCCGTCGCCCGCCTCGCGGCTGCTGCCCATGCTGACGGGAGGTTTGCGCCGGTCGTCGATATTTGCCTCGGGCAGCTCGTCGTCCTGAGTATCCTCGTTCAACGATTTCGGCGGAAGCTTGGCGGAATCGGGAATGGGTTTCGTGCGCATCGGACAATCTCCTTTGCAGGCAAACTCCGGCAGGCATCGCAGGTTCCCCGATATTCTGCGATCGCTTACACGGCTTCAGCTGCGGGAATATCGAGCTCTATCATGACGGGTGCGTGGTCGCTCGTATGCTCCCAGCCCCGCGGCTTGCGCCGGACGGTCGCCGATCGAAGCCACGGCGCCACCGTCGGGCTGAGCAGAAAGTGGTCGATCCGAAGCCCCGCGTCGCGCTCGAAACTGTTCCGCCAATATTTCCAGAAGGTGTAGATGCGCTCGTCCGGATGCAGATGCCTGATGGCATCCGTCCAGCCTTGGGAGACGAGCCGGGCATAGGCTTTGCGGACTTCGGGCCTGAAAAGCGCATCGTCTCGCCAGCGCTCCGGCTTGTAGACGTCGATCTCCGTCGGCATGACGTTGAAATCGCCGGCAAGGATGGAAGGGACCGCGATCTCGAGCAGTTCGGCGGCATAGGCGTGCAGGCGACGAAACCAGCGGAGCTTGTATTCGAACTTGGTGCTGGGAAAGGGATTGCCGTTCGGCAGATACAGGCATCCGATCAGCATGCCCTCGATGACGGCCTCGATATATCGGCTGTGGGTATCGTCAGGATCGCCCGGAAGACCGCGCCGGGTCAGGATCGGTATCTTGTCCTTTGCCAGGATGGCGACGCCGTTCCAGGATCGCTGTCCGTGCCAGACGGCGCCGTAGCCGGCCCGTTCGATCTCTTTTCGCGGAAATCTGGCGTCGTCGGTTTTCAATTCCTGAAGGCAAGCCACATCGGGGGCATCTTCCTTCAGCCAGCGCAGCAGGTTGTTCAGTCGCCCGTTGATCCCGTTGACATTGTAGGTTGCGATTTTCATGAGAGCTCATGCCGAGGTGTGCTGGCCATGATACAAAAGCCGGACGCGATCTTCCAGGTTCACTTAACGTGAGGTCTCGTTTCGTCGCATTTCATTGCCGCAAGACCGCCGCATATTTTGCGCGGCATGCATCAGAAACGCTCCTGCGTTTCCTCTTCCGGTAGTCCGCGCCCGCAGTCGGCCCAGTCAAGCCGGCTCTCCACGCCGTAATGACCTGCCGGGCGAATCCTGTCGGGGCGATCAAGCGAGCCGACTGTCACGCGGATCAGTTCGTCGCCGTCATACTGAAGGAAGAGCGGCGTTCCGCATTTGCCGCAAAAGCCGCGTGTCGCAATGGGCGAGGATCGGTAAACGGCAGGGGAAGATTCCGTCCAGACGAAATCTTCAAGCTTGGCCTGGACAAGAACCGCGAAAGGACCGCCGGTCGCTTTCTTGCACATGTCGCAATGGCAATATCCGGAATGCGGCGGATCGCCGGTGAATTCGTATCGGCAGGATCCGCATAGGCAGCCGCCGGTCCATTGGCTTGCCATCATGGCCCCTCAACGCGTCGCGCCGAACACGAAGGCGATGCCGGCGACGATCGCTGCGGCCGTCAGCGGCTGCCGACGTATCCGATCCTCGATGTCCTGGACGAAACTCCTAGCTTCCGCCTTTGCCAGCCTGGCTGTTCCGGACGCCAACTCCGACGCGGACTCCGCCATCCGACCGACTTCTTTCTGAAGCGCACGCAGTTCCTCGCGGTCGGCATCGAATCTGTTCGAGGCGTGGGAAGTCTGCAGGGCCTGGTCGACCAGCGGATACTCCTGGTCGAGCGCGGTCGGATCAGGCTCCCGCTTCACCCGCTCAGCCGCTTCGACATCGCTGCGGCCGACGGGAATGGAGGTATGGGTGGCGGAAACAGGATCAGAAGCGGGAAACGTGTCTTCGATCGCTTTGTCGAGTTCGCCCTTTCGGGACTGTTTTCGCTGCTCTGCCTGCTCTTTTCGCAGGGACTGGACGGCGGGTGAATCATTCGGGTTCGGCATCGCGGTTTCCTCTGTTGCACTTTGATAAACAAAGCGGTGACGAGGAAAGAAGTTCCAGAAAAATGCGTCTGCGCCTCATCCAGCAACACCATGGCGACAATGTCGACAATATACGCGCCGAGGCAGTATTTGTGATGACATCGCTCGTATTTTTGGGGGCGCATCCACTGCATGCCGGACCAAAGTCCTGCCTTTTCTTAGTACCTAGGTCCGGTTGCATTTAGCCTTCAGAAAGGCGAAAATTCTCAAGGCGTCCAATAGGCGTAGGAACGGCGAAGAACGGATGAACAAGGCAATGGCATTGACTATCTCGAAACGGGGTTTTTTGAGATTGGGCGGCTGCGCTGCCGTCGCCCTCGTGGCTGCCGCATCGCCTGTGACCCTCAATCTCGATGGCTCCCTTCGCGTTCTGACGGTGAAACACGCAGCGGCAAAAGACGGCAATAACGGCGGCGGCGGCGGAAACGGCAACGGCAACGGCGGCGGAAACGGCAACGGTGGAGGGGGCGGCAATGGGGGAGGCAATGGCAACGGGGGCGGAAACGGCGGTAGTGGTTCCGGCAACAGCGCAGGTGGAAGCTCCAACAGCAACGCCGGATCCTCTTCCTCCTCGGCCTCGTCGTCGACAGGATCGAAGGCCAGAGCGACCGAAGGCACCGATGGGTCGATCAACGTTCGCCACGCGAACGGCATCACCGAAAGCCTGCGCAGTGGCCGCTATATCATGAAGGACTCGAAAGGCAGGACGATCATAAGCCGGCAGGCGACGGCCGGCGACGCAAACCGGCTGAGCAATTTCCTTCGCTGAGGCAGAATGCGGAAAACGGCGCCGCAGAGATGCCGGGTCGACCCGGCGCTATCGCCGTTCGCGCCATTGCAGGGCCGCTTCGGTCCTGTTCGAGGCGCCGAGCTTGCTCAGGATCTGGGTCATATGGTGCTTCACGGTCTTTTCCTGCAGGTTGAGGCGCAGGCCGATATGCTTGTTTGACAGACCTTGGGCGACGAGATCCATCACCTCGCGCTCCCTTGGCGTCAGACTGTTCTTGTCGGAGTTTCCGTTTTGTAGCGAATTTTCCATCGCCTTCGCCGACATCGTCGGCGAGACATATCGCGCTCCGCTGAGGACGGTTTTAATCGCTTCGGCGAGACCGCGTGAACCGACACCTTTGAGAACGTAGCCCATCGCGCCCTGCTGTAGGGCTCCGAGCAGCGTGTCCACCTCCTCGGATACCGTCAACATCAGCACTTTCGTCGTCGGGCTCAGCGCCAGGACGTCGGCGATCGCAGCCAATCCGCCGCCGGGCATCGAGACATCGAGAAGCATCACGTCGGGGAGGTTGTTCGATGCGATCATGGCGGCGTCTTCGCTGCTGGCCCCTTCGCCAATGACCACGAAGTCGCTCATCTCCGACAAGCTGCGCGTTACACCCTCGCGAAAAAGCGGGTGGTCGTCCACGACGCCGACGGTGATTGGTGTCATCTCTATTCTCCAGCTTCCATAGGCTCGAAGGTCATGGTCACGGTCGTTCCTCCTTCACCCGTCTTGATATCGAAAGATCCCCCCAGGCTGTCGATGCGTTCGCGCAGCCCCACCAGGCCGAGGCTTGTCGGCCTCACCTCCGTCGGGTCGAACCCATCGCCACGATCACTGACCTCCACACAAACATGACCATTGTGCGACACGGCTTTCACGGTCTGCTGAACGCCGCCGCCGTGGCGATAGGCGTTGTTCAAGGCTTCCTGAACGAAGCGATAGATACAGATCTTTACGGCAGCGGCGAGCTCGGGTCCATCCTCGTCGATGATCGTTTCGACAACGGTTTCGGTCTTGTGCCGGTGTGCTTCGACAACCCGCAGCACGATATCGGTGATTGACGACTTTTCGATCTGCGGGAGCACCAGTCCGCTGCAGATATTGCGGATTTCCGTCATGGCCTCCGCGAGGCTCGAGCGTATCCAGGCCAGTTCCTTTTCGCGTGCTTCGGGTTCGGTGGATGCGTTGATCAATAAGTCGCTGTCCAGTCGCAGTGAAGCATAGGCAATGTGCTGTGCCGGGCCGTCGTGAAGATCGGCGCCAATGCTGCGCAGATATGTTTCGTTCAACGCCGCCACGCGCTGCGAAGCGCGTTGCAACCGCCGCTGGAGCCCGCGATTTTCCGCCAGCAGCGCAGACAATTCCTTGACCCGTTCTTTGAGATCCCTGCGCTGCGCTTCTATCGTGCGGCTTCCGCGAAACACCAGGGCGGAGAGAACGAGGAAAAAGACGCCTGTCAGAGCGGCGACTGCGCCCCAGCTCTGCAGCCTGGCGTGCGCCAGACTGTCGCCAAGGCCCTCCGCGGTCTCGTAGAATTCGAGCACAGCGACCGCCTGGCCGGACCACGGCTGGAGAACCGGATTGTAGATTTCCATCAGCGGCTTGCCGAGCGCGCGCTCGGCACCGCTTTCCGGGTCATCGGCAATCTCGTAGCGCGCAACGAGCGAGCCGGCGAATGCCTTCCGCAGCTTGGCGTTCAGGGGAAACTTCTGGCCCACCAGATCCTTGTCGTTCGAATAGAGGATGGTGCCGTCGTTTCGCCACAACCTGAATGAGACAAGGCGCCTGCCAAGCGCCCCCTGGCCAAGCGTTTCGTCGAGAGCCTGAGCGCTGCCTTCGTCCAGCAGCGATTCCGTTTGCATGTCGGGAAGCAGCGGCGCCACCACGCTGTCGACGTAAAGCGCCGTCGCCGCGCCGGAATTATGGATGACGGCGTCCTCGATCAGATGGGTGACAAGGATGCCCACGAGAAACATGGCGGCGATCGAGACCAAGCCACCCGCGATGAAAAATTGCGAGGCGAGTGAGCGGGCATTCCAGCGGCGCAGCCAATTCATTTTGATACCATGAGACTTTGCCGACTAACCTACAGCGTCTTTAGCGTTTTTCCAGACTGTATCAGGGTAGATTCCTGGTATCGAAGACCTCAGCGCCTCTGATGCTCTCGGTCAAATGAATGCTATCGCCTGACATGGCTGCGCCAAAGACATAGAGGAGACCGGCCAGAACGATGACGAGGGCAATGACGGAGGCGTTCCAGGCGTCGTTGACATGGGATCTGTTCCTTTGGGGCATAAGCGGATCTCCTTCCATGTCGTTCAAACGACGCGGTCAGGCGACCGTTCCGCTTCGGGGACTTCGGTCGAAGAGGCCTGGGACCAAGGTCCATCCCCGTGGACAACAGCAGATTCAGCCATATTTCAACCTCGATAGAGCTGTGTTGGGAGACGTGTGGTGACAGTTTCTGCGAACATCGATGACGGTGCAGATGCCGCATTGGTCGCGTCTCCCCCTCCGTTCGGGGCAGGCGTCGCCGATCTTTACCAAGCCCTTCTCGTGCCGATTCTCTTTGAGCCCTATGCGTTGGAAATGGCAATCGTCGCCGAACGGTCGAAGCCGGTCAGCGTGCTCGAAGTCGCGGCGGGAACCGGCGCCTTGACACGTGCTCTGCGGGCGAAGCTCGATCCGGCCGCCGAGATCGTTGCCACCGATCTCAGCCAGGCGATGATCGACGTCGGCGCACCATCTGTGACGATGTCGCGAACGCATTGGATGCACGCGGATGCGCAAGATCTGCCGTTCGCCCCTTTGATGTTCGATCTCGTCGTTTGCCAGTTCGGCGTCATGTTCTTTCCGGATAGGCCGAAGGCCTACGGCGAGGCGAAAAGAGTGTTGCGGAGTGGAGGCCATTTCCTGTTTTCGACGTGGGATTCGCTTGCTGCCAACGACTTCGCAAGATGTGTGGACGAATGTCTGACAGACCTCTTCCCGTCGGATCCTCCGGATTTCCTCAGGCGCTTGCCATATTCTTACTTCGACTCCAGCCCGATCAAGGCTGAAGTATCATCGGCGGGATTCGAGGCGGTTTCCTGCGAACGGCTCGAACTGACCTCTATCGCGGCCACAGCACAGGATGTCGCGACCGCTTTCTGCCGGGGCACGCCGCTCAGCGGCGAAATCGAATCGCGGGCGCCGGAGCGCATGGCGGAGATCGTTGATGAGGTGGCCGAGCGGGTCGCGTCCCGCTATGGCGTCCGTCCTTGCGGCAGCATGAGCGCCCTGGTCATCTCCGGCCAGGCAGCTTAACCTCTTCCGGCATCCTCTCGCGCGTCGATTGCCGGTGCCGGGGGGCTCGTGCGGACAATCATTGCCCTGGCGCCTGGATTAAACCTACGGTCGCCGATTAGGGGATGAGGCAGTAGTCTGAGTAGGGAGGGGCATGCATCGCGCCGATGACGTGCTGTTCGATCTCGACACAGGTTTCGTCATATTCCCGCACCAGCTTTAAATTGAACCGTCGTCTTCGAAGCCGATCACGCGCCTCGACTGCCATTTGATAGGCCTCGAAAAGCTCGAGTTGCCACGAGTCGCGCGCCTGCATGATCAGCGTTCGCATTTGCGGCAGACGCATGGCTAGGCGCCTGCGTCCAGCTTCCCGCCGGTTGGATCGTGTCATCTCCCTCGGTCTCCTGCCCAGGCCCGCGATGCGATGGCGTTCGGCTCGAGAATAGCGCGGCTGACGAATAATGAAATCCAGACCAAGGGCCGGGATGCCTCGGACCGAGGTCCGGGGCGTGGAACGACCTCGTTGCCAGCAAGTTGGTTTGGCAGCGGCAAGCAGGCCGCATTGAAAAGCAAGGAGGAAAAGATGCTCTTTAAGCTAATTGCAGGCGCGGCAACTGCCATGACCCTGATGTCAGGTGTCGCATTCGCCCAGTCCTCGACCGTCAATGGTGCGGCAGGTGGCGCAATCACCGGAGCTATCGTTGGTGGTCCGGCCGGTGCTGCCATCGGCGGCGTTGCCGGCGCAGTCGTCGGCACGGCGATCGATCCGCCGCCGCAAAAGGTCGTCACCTATGTCCGCGAGGCGCCGGCACCCTCGGCACGCGTGGTCGTAAAGGAAAAGGTGGTCGTCGGCCAGCCCCTGCCGGAAACGGTCGTCGTGACCCCCGTTCCGGACGATCCGAAATATGCCTACGCGGTGATCAATGACGAGCGTGTCATTGTCGAGCCGTCGTCCCGCAAGGTGATCCAGGTGATCAAGTAACCTGATCGTTCACGTGGCTCTGCCGCGTCTTCCAAATCATCTTCAGATCGGCCGCACGATGGACGGCAGCGTCTTCGTGCGGCCGCCGAGTCGAGGAGAGGGAACATGATTTATCCCGAAGAGAAATCCGCTGGTCTCGCCGTGCCGCTGATCGCCATCCTCTTGGCGATCGCCGGCATTCTCGCCGTGCTGGTCGCCACCGGCGGTCACAGCAGCGCCGCGGCGCGCGTCTGGGTTCCGCAGGCACAACAGCAGGAGGCGGGCTGATGAATGGCATTGCAAGCGTCGCCTTCGGCATCGCCAGCTCGATTGGCGCCTGCATGGCAGCGGCCTCCGTTGCCTCGCATGTGGTGGCGGATTCGGGACCGCCCGCGCTCACGGACCTTGCCGCCCCCGATCTATGGACGACGAGTCCTGTGAAGGTCGATCCACGTCGGCAGCATTATGAGCGAATTCCGCCTGTCTATTCCAGCTATGTCACCGAGGCTGCGGCGACCGTCGCGCCAAGGATGGCTTCGCAACCCGCTCGTCCGTCGACAGAACTGCAGGCACCGCAGCCAAAATTCGCCGCCGAGCACCTTGCCTGGTGCGCCAAGCGCTACCGTTCCTTCGATCCTGCGACCAACAGCTACCGATCCTATAGGGGCGAGATCCGCGAATGCTCTTCGCCGTTCCAGCAAAATATCGCCGCAAGCCCTGAGGACGGCGGCATGAAAGTCAATGCCCAGGCGGCGGCCCGATGCGCCGCCCGCTACAGATCGTACCGACCGGAAGACAACACCTATCAGCCATGGGATGGTCCGCGCCGCAATTGCGACATGTCGGATCTGGTCGCGACGAGCAATTAACCATGGCCGGGCAGCGCGTACAAAATGGTACCGTGCTGGCTAGCCAGACTAAAGTCCGTGTTGTAATCGCATCGGTTGTGATATCCGGTTGTATTTGAGGGGCGGAGAGCGGGGATGGCGACGACGCTGATAGCAGAAATCCACCAGGCGCAGACAAAGCTTCCGTTCTTGAGCAGGGCGGAGCGAGGTGCCCTTATCGTTCGCATTCTTCGCGAGTTGAAGATACTCCGTCGCGAAGTTCTCGGAAATGTGTCGGCAGATCGCTGCGTTTGGATCGACAAACTGATCACGTCGGTTTCTTCGACAGTATCGGAAATCGTCACGATGCCGGACGCTGAGTTCAACCGTGTCTTGAACGAGTTCGAAAAGCTCATGGCAACGCTGCATAACATTTCGCACCCGCAGAAGCCGTCGAAAACGGTTCACTAGCGTCGATAAGGCGACGTACGGCCGCGCCGGAAACCGATCCCGGCGCGGAAGCGTTCTCCTCCTATGACCGAAACAAAATCGCCCGCTGCCCAGGACGAGACGTCGCCCCGTGACGATGAGCCGAAGCCAGGCGCAGAGGTTTCCTTCCCTTACGACAGGATGACCGTCGAGCAGTTCCGAAACCGCTTCCCGCGTGCCCGCTGGAACGATGTGCGAAAGGCCTGGTTCGTTCCCGGCCGAACCGCGTCCCGTCGCATCGGCCGATGGCTTGCCGAGCTGGAGGCGGAAGCCGACGCGCATGCGGATGCGAAGGGGCGCGATGCCTTCGCCTTTGATCCCATCGACAGTCCATATCTGGAACTCGGCAAGGCCAGTTTTCGAATCCGCACGCCCTATTCAAAAACTGTCGTCGACGAGCTTCGCGAGGTGCCGTTCTCGCGATGGGATGGCGATCTTCGAATATGGCACGTGCCCTTTCGATCCTATGAGGAACTGAGACGCAGATGGCCTGAGATCGAAACGGCGGCTCGCAGAAACGAACCGGAGGAGAGGCGACGGCGTGCCGACGAGCGGAAGGGAACCGAACGGGAGATGCGCAGCAGGCTTCGCGCAGCAGAACGCAAGCGCCGCCGTTACCCGCTTCCGGCCGAAGATCTGCCGCCGACAGGGCGTCCGGTGGCCACCTCGTATGGGATCGTCGTCTTCACAGAAATCACCGGCGAACTGGTCGATCCGGCTCTCGTTGCGGATTTTTATCCCGGGGTCACCGAGGATTATCTCTGGGGGTATTGGCGGGTGCCGACATTCGACGAACTTGTCCGCACATGGCCTGCGAAAACGCCTCCCCGTCGGGATGCCGAATGGTGGCAGCCGACGATCGAAGAACTGAGGCCCGCCCGCCGCGCCGCAAGATCACGCGAGGCCAGGAAACAAGCGAAGACGCCGTGACCGCGAGCCTGCTACCGGTCTCGCGGACTTGTAGCAGATGCTGCGTCGACGATGCCCGACCGGTGGTGGGAACAAATTCCCACATTGGCCATTTGTTGTCCATGAAAACAGCCCTGCCGATGTCGCTGCTCGCTCTGGCCCTCTCCGTTGGCGGCGCCCCGGCGCGAGAGCTTCTCCCCGAAACGATCAACGCCGCTTCCCTTGCCGACATCGGGAAAGGAAAGCTGTCGCCCGCCGATCCGGACCCGGCGGTCGTCCGCCTTCAAGTCCTGCTCGACCGTGCCGGCTCGTCTCCCGGCGTGATCGACGGCCTCTCCGGCGAGAACGTCGACAAGGCGGTGGCCGGCTTCGAGGCGATGAACAAGCTTCCGGTCGACGGCAGGCCGGATCCGGATGTCGCCTCCCGCTTGGAGGACAATTCGCCCATCGTCGAGAGCTATGTCGTCTCGCCGGAGGACGCCACGGGGCTCGTTGACAGAATCCCTGAGGATTACGGCGAGAAGGCAAAGATGCAGAGCCTCGGCTATACCAGCGTTGCGGAGAAGCTGTCCGAGCGCTTTCACATGGATCTCGATCTCTTGAATGCGCTCAACCCGGGTTCGCAGTTCGCGCCCGGCGACAAGGTGTGGGTCGTCAATCCCGGCCCTCCTAGGGAAGGCAAGGTCAAGAGCATCGAGGCGGACAAGAAGACAGGGCAGGTGCTGGCCTATGGCGAGGATGGCTCGCTGCTTGCCGTCTATCCCGCGACGATCGGCAGCGAGGACAATCCGGCGCCTTCAGGAAAGCACAAGGTCAAGGGCGTATCGAGAATGCCGGTCTACCGATATGATCCGAAGCGCAACTTCAAGCAGGGAAAGAACGACAAGGTCCTGACGATCCCGAAGGGGCCGAACGGTCCGGTCGGCAGCGTCTGGATCGACCTGACCGAGCCGACCTATGGCATACACGGGACGCCGGAGCCGAAGCTCATCGATAAGGTCGGCTCGCATGGCTGCGTACGGCTGACGAATTGGGACGCCGAAGAGCTGGCCGGCATGGTCAAGCCGGGCGTCCTGGTCGAATTCGTCAATCGCAGTCCCGCCGATCCGAAGTGAAACACCGGATCTGACGAGTAGCCACACGCTACCGCGACGTCAGGATTACGAAGCCTTGGCTTCGAAAGCCGGGGCGAAATCCCCCAACGATTTCGCCTTTAGGATCGCGCCGCCGATATCCTGCTCCACGATCGCCTCGAGATCGGCAAAGCTGTCGATGACATAGTAGATCGGCTGAAGGATATCGATGCGGTAGGGTGTCCGGAGCACGCTCATCAAATCGAACGGCCGGAACTCGCACGCCGTGCCTTCCGTTGCCGCCTTTGCTTCGCTCGGCGAGGAGACGATGCCGGCGCCGAAGCAGCGGCGGCCTTGCGGTGTGTTGATCAGGCCGAATTCGACGGTGAACCAGAAAATTCGGAACAGATGCCATGAATAGCCCTTGCCGAGGCTCATGGCGGTTTCACCGAAATGCCGGACGAAATTAGCATAGCTCTGGTTGGTCAGCAGCGGGCAATGGCCGAACACCTCGTGGAACAGATCCGGTTCCTCGATATAATCGATATGCTCGCGGCGGCGCAGGAAGGTCGCCAGTGGGAACTTGCCCTGCGACAGAAGTTCATAGAAGCGCGAAGGCGGAATGAGGGCCGGCACGCCTTCGACGCCGAAACCGGTGGTCTCATTCAGGCGTCTGTTCACATCGAGGAGCTGAGGCACTTTTTCCGGCTTGAGCCCCAGCAGTTTGACGCCGTCCAGATATTCCTGGCAAGCCTTGTCGGCCAAGAGCTTCATCTGACGCCGGTAGAGTTCGCCCCAGATCGCATCTTCTTCGGATGTATAGTCATAGAGGCCGTCCGGGCCGGGCAGTTTGGCGGTGTAGCTGCTTTCCTTGGTCATCGGCTGATCCTCCCGGGAATGGCGATATTTCTGCCATTATGCTCCGGGTTTGACGGATTTTCTTTTCTTTCATGCCGGCTATCGTCATAGTGGTGGGAGATATTTTCGAATGTGATGGCTGAAATGAAAGAAACTGGGAATTTCCGCCGCAAGCTTCTGCAGCTGATTCAGGCCGACGGCACTCTGTCCCTGGCGGAGCTGGCGGAAAGAGCCGGCATGTCGCAGAGCTCGGCCTGGCGGAAGATCCAGGAACTCGAGGCCGATGGCGTCATCCGCAAGCGCGTGACGCTGCTCGATCCCGGCAAACTCGATCTCAAGCTCTGCGTGATTGCCCACGTCACGCTGGAGGATCACCATGAGGAGGCGGTGGCTTCTTTCGCTTCAGTGGTGCTGGAGCGGCCGGAGATCATGGAGTGCTACGCCTTGTCGGGCGCCTTCGACTACATGCTGAAGATAAGGGCGAGGGACGTCGAAAGCTACGAAGCCTTCATGACCCGCTATCTGATGCGCAATCCGCATGTGCGCACCGTCGTATCGAGCTTCGTGCTGCGCGAGCTGAAATTCTCCACCGAACTGCCGCTCTGACCGTTATCGCGCGCTGTCGCCATGCCGGCTGCCCGGCATCATCACCGGATAGCCTTCGAACGTCTTCAGCGTGTCGAGCACGATTGAGGTTTTCACGTGCTGCACGGATTCGTGCGGCAGCAGAACATCGTTGACGAACTTCGACAGATCGGCGAGCCCACGGGTCGCCACCTTCAGGTGATAATCCATCTCGCCGGTCAGCGCATAGGCTTCGAGAACCTCGGGCAGACCGTTGATCAGTTGCGAAAATCGGCGGGCATTATCTCGGTTGTGGGTCGCAAGCGTGACGGAAATGACCACCAGCATATCAAGCCCCAGCTTCTCCCGATCGAGGTGGGCACGGTAGCTGCGAATATATCCCTCGGCTTCCAGTCTGGTGCGCCGGCGTGAGCATTGCGACGGTGAAAGCGCGATCCGCTCACCAAGCTCATTGTTCGTGAGCCTGCCATCCTTTTGAAGTTCCAGAAGGAGGCGCAGGTCCAGTTTGTCGAGAGGCTCATCCATTGCGCAAAATCTCCATAATGCTCACAGGTCGTGCATAAATTGTTCCTTTCGCAGCAAGAACGCAAGAACTTTGCACGTGTTTTGAGCCATAGTTTGCATAGAAAATGCAGTCTCCTCTGGAGGAAAAGAAAATGGGTCCGTTCCCGCATGATGCGCCTCCGTCGGAAATCACCGCCGACAATCCGGCCGGTACCGACGGCTTCGAATTCGTCGAGTTCGCTCACCCCGAGCCTGAGAAACTCAGGGAGCTCTTCACACGCATGGGCTATGTCGCGGTCGCCAGGCACAAGTCGAAAGACATCACCGTCTGGCGCCAGGGCGACATCAATTATGTCGTGAATGCCGAGCCCGGCAGCCATGCCGCTGGTTTTGTCGCAAAACATGGCCCCTGCGCCCCTTCGATGGCTTGGCGCGTGGTCGATGCCAGGCACGCCTTCGATCACGCCGTGTCGAAAGGCGCCGTTCCCTATGAAGGAAATGACAAGGTGCTCGACGTTCCGGCGATTGTCGGCATCGGCGGTTCGCTGCTCTATTTCGTCGAGACCTATGGGGCAAAGGGATCGGCTTACGAGGCCGAGTTCGATTGGCTTGGCGAGCCCAATCCAAAGCCGCCCGGGATCGGCTTTTATTATCTCGACCATCTCACCCACAACGTCTTCCGCGGCAACATGGACAAGTGGTGGGATTTCTACCGCAATCTGTTCAATTTCAAGCAGATTCACTTCTTCGATATTGACGGCCGCATCACCGGTCTGGTCAGCCGCGCCATCACCTCGCCCTGCGGCAAGATCCGCATACCGCTGAATGAATCGAAGGACGACACCAGCCAGATCGAGGAATATCTGAAGAAGTACCGGGGCGAGGGCATCCAGCACATCGCCGTTGGCACGGAGGATATTTACGAAGCGACCGACCGGCTTGCCGATAACGGGTTGCGCTTCATGCCGGGGCCTCCCGAGACCTATTACGACATGTCCTATGAACGGGTGAACGGCCACAGCGAGCCGGTCGACCGCATGAAGAAGCACGGCATCCTGATCGACGGCGAAGGTGTGGTGAACGGCGGTATGACGAAAATCCTGCTGCAGATCTTCTCCAAAACGGTGATCGGTCCGATCTTCTTCGAATTCATTCAGCGCAAGGGCGACGAGGGCTTCGGCGAAGGCAACTTCCGTGCGCTGTTCGAGTCGATCGAGGCAGATCAGATCAAGCGTGGTGTCATCGGCACGGCAGCGGAGTAAACTCTACGGCGTAGTAGGGTTTTCGGGGAGGAGTTGAGCATGGACCAGACAACGATCCAGGCCGCCGATGCGGAAGCGGCGACGGCAAACAGACTGAAATATATGCCGGGCTTCGGCAACGACTTCGAGACGGAGTCGCTGCCTGGCGCCTTGCCGCAGGGCCAAAACAGTCCGCAGAAATGCAATTACGGCCTTTATGCCGAGCAGCTTTCCGGCTCGCCCTTTACCGCACCGCGCGGCACGAATGAGAGATCCTGGCTGTACCGCATTCGCCCGAGCGTGCGTCACACGCGCCGCTTCTCGAACGCCTCCTATCCGCTCTGGAAAACCGCGCCTTGTCTCGACGAGCATTCGCTGCCGCTCGGCCAGCTCCGTTGGGATCCCATCCCCGCGCCTGAGGAGAGGCTGAGCTTTCTGCAAGGGGTGCGGACGATGACGACGGCAGGCGATGCCGCGACCCAGGTCGGCATGTCGGCGCATGCCTATGTCTTCAATGAAGACATGGTCGACGATTACTTCTTCAACGCCGACGGCGAATTGCTGATCGTGCCGCAGCTCGGCGCCATCAGGGTGTTTACCGAAATGGGCATCATGGATGTCGAGCCACTGGAAATCTGCCTCATCCCCCGCGGCATGATGTTCAAGATTCTGAAGAGCGGTGAGCAGACGGTGTGGCGCGGCTATATCTGCGAGAATTACGGCGCGAAATTCACATTGCCGGACCGTGGGCCGATCGGCGCCAATTGCCTTGCCAACCCCCGCGATTTCAAGACCCCTGTCGCCGCCTTCGAGGACAAGGAAGCACCCTGCCGTGTCCATGTGAAATGGTGCGGCAAATTCTATGTCACCGAGATCGGCCACTCGCCGCTTGATGTGGTTGCCTGGCACGGCAATTACGCGCCTTACAAATATGACTTGCGAACGTTTTCGCCCGTGGGCGCGATCAGCTTCGATCATCCCGATCCATCGATCTTCTCGGTGCTGACGGCGCCCACCGAAGATGCCGGAACGGCGAATGTCGATTTCGTGATCTTTCCGCCGCGCTGGCTGGTCGCCGAACACACCTTCCGACCGCCCTGGTACCACCGCAACATCATGAGCGAGTTCATGGGCCTGATCCATGGCCAGTATGACGCCAAGGAGGAGGGTTTCGTGCCGGGCGGGATCAGCCTGCACAACATGATGCTGCCCCACGGGCCGGATGCGCTCGCCTTCGAAAAAGCATCCAACAGCGAACTCAAGCCGGTGAAACTCGACCACACCATGGCCTTCATGTTCGAGACCCGTTATCCGCAGCAGCTGACGAAATATGCGGCCGAGCTCGAAACGCTGCAGGACGATTACCTCGAATGCTGGGATGGCCTCGAACGCAAGTTCGACGGAACTCCGGGCGTCAAGTGACAGGATCGGTCAAGATCGGCGAAGCTTCCTCCGGCAGTGGAATTGAGACATGAAACTTGCGACCTTGAAGGACTCCACCAGGGACGGCCGCCTCGTCGTCGTGTCCCGCGATCTGACCCGTTGTTCGGAGGTCGGCCACATCGCCCGCACCCTGCAGGCGGCGCTCGACGACTGGGAGCATGTCGCTCCGCGACTTCGTCTGATTGCCGAAGGCATCGAGACCGGGTGGGCTCAGCCGACCATCCGCTTTCACGAACACGACGCCGCATCGCCTTTGCCGCGCGCCTATCAATGGGCCGACGGCTCGGCCTACGTCAACCATGTGGAGCTGGTGCGCAAGGCGCGCGGCGCCGAGATGCCGGCAAGCTTCTGGACCGATCCGTTGATGTATCAAGGCGGCTCTGACAGTTTTCTCGCGCCGCGCGATCCGATCCTGATGGCGGACGAGGCCTATGGGATCGACATGGAGGGAGAGGTTGCCGTTATCACCGGCGACGTAGCCATGGGAGCCAGCCCCGAGGCTGCCCGCGGCGCGATCCGCCTGGTGATGCTCGTCAACGACGTGTCGCTGCGCGGCCTGATCCCGGACGAGCTCGCCAAGGGATTCGGTTTCTTCCAATCCAAACCGGCTTCGGCATTCTCGCCGGTCGCGGTGACACCCGACGAACTTGCAGAGGCGTGGGATGGCGGCAAGCTGCATCTGCCGCTGCTTGTAAGCTTGAATGGCAAGCCGTTCGGCAGGGCGAATGCCGGCATCGACATGACCTTCGATTTCGGCCAGCTGATCGCCCACGCGGCCAAAACCCGTCACCTCGTGGCCGGAACGATCATCGGCTCCGGCACGGTCTCCAACAAACTCGACGGCGGCCCCGGCAGGCCGGTGGACGCGGGAGGAGACGGCTACTCCTGCATTGCCGAGCTGAGAATGATCGAGACCATCGAGAGCGGCGCGCCAAAGACGCCCTTCATGAGGTTCGGCGATCAGCTCCGCATCGAGATGAAGGATCATGCTGGCCATTCGATCTTCGGAGCGATTGAGCAGACGGTCGGACGATACGAGGGAGCTGCCGGGGGATGAACGAGATCATTCTCTACGACTACTGGCGGTCATCGGCGAGTTATCGCGTGCGGATCGCGCTCAATCTTCTGGGCCTCGACTACCAGACCGTGCCGATCAACTTGCTCGACGGTGCGCACAGAATGCCGGACTATCTCGCGCTCAATCCGCAGGGGCTCGTGCCGACACTGGTAATCGATGGGAGGACGCTGACACAGTCGCTGGCCATCATCGAATATCTGGCCGAGTCTCGGCCGGAATGCGGATTGCTGCCATCAGATAGCTTCGATCGCCACAGAGTGCGCGCTCTCGCATATGCAGTTGCCATGGACATCCACCCGATCTGCAACCTGCATGTCGTCTCGCATCTTCTGACGCTGACCGATAAGGCCGAGGCTCGCGAGGAGTGGATGAAACATTTTATCGGCGACGGGCTTCGCAAGCTGGAGATTATGCTCGGCGAATCCGATGGCGCGTTCAGCTTTGGCGGCAGGCCGTCGATGGCCGATCTCTGCCTTGTTCCCCAAGTCTACAATGCGCGCCGCTGGGGAGTTGATATGACTGCTTTCAGACGCATCAGCGACATCGACGCCAGATGCGCCGAACTCCCCGCCTTCCAGGCAGCGCATCCGGACCGCGTGAAACCGTAGGAACTACGCGTCCCGCCACGTTGAAAATATCGCCGCCTGGCCCAACCGCTTGCCCGCTTCATCGATGAGCTGCCAGACAGTGAAATTTTCGACCAGGAAACGGCGGCCCGATTTCGCGACCCTGAGGCCGCGGCCGTTGCCGACAAACCCATCGCGCGTGACGGCATCCAGCAGCCGCTGGCGTTCGGCGCGATCAGGCTGCTCGGCCGAAAGCCGTGACGGCAGCATGATGAATTCGTCCCAGCTATATTCGAAGCAGTTCTGCGCGGTCCGGTTTGCGTAGATGAAGCGCGGGTCGGGCAGTGTATTATGCGCGAGGACCACGAAAGGCGCTTGGCTGTAAAGCCAGTCCGGCCCTTGCCCATTCTCCACAAGACGGCGGCCGACAATGCGCTGGTAGCTGCCGGCAAGAAGGGCGAAGAAATCGGGATCATTCCTCAGGTCAAGGGCGTGGTTGTCATAGGAAGAAGTCACGAACTGCCTCGCTGGTCAAATGCGTCGGTCCAGGCGACATAGCCGATATCAATTGCACGCGTCTATGATGTCTGGTGAACTGCGAGCCTTTTCGGCGAGGGCCGGCATTTACCTTGTCTCATCACTTCTGATTGTGACGCTTGCCAGAAGATCACCCTTGTGCATTGATCTGAGCTGCTGGGGTAGCTGTCAACATTCTCTGCGAAGCTATTGTTCTTCGGACCGTTATCGGTTTTGGCCGTCGCGGATCAGGCTGGGGTGGAGCAGGTGATTTTCATCATCCGGCTATACAGACCTGCGCAAGCTATGCTGCGAATGACGACAGGAGAAGTACGGGTGCTCGAGGGCTGGGGAAGAATGCGGAAATTCGTCTCGTTGATATCGATGCTGCTGGCGTTCGTCGCCATGGCCGGGGAGGGGCATGCGGCCATTTCCTACCAACGTCTGGAGACCGCGCCGGGAGAGCGCGCCCTGACGATAAAAGGCGTGTTCGAGGGTTCCGACGATGCGATGACACTTGTCGACGAATATATGCAGTACCAGCCGAGCTATGTCACCTTTGACTCGCCCGGCGGAAACGTGGTCGCAGCGATCAGGTTCGGCCGGGCCCTCCGCCTCCTGAATGCAAAAACGATACAGATCAGAGCCGCCGAGTGCGCGTCGGCTTGCGCCTTCGCCTTCGTCGGTGGCGTTGAAAGATTTGCCGAGCCGGGCTCTATCGGCGTGCATCGGGTTTCCCTGTCCGACGATGTTGCCATCGACAACAAATTGGCCATCTCGACTGTTCAAGCACTGACCGGCGAGATCATCGGCTATCTCACCGAGATGGGGGTAAGCCCCAATCTGCTGCAGCTCAGCCTGTCGATCGACAGCACCGATATACGGTATCTCACCGCCGCGGAAATGCGGGACTGGAACATCAACACGCCCGAGGATATGCCCTCGGCACAGGAAAGCGCGCCGCCCCCGCCGGGCGCCGCACCGCAGGAGAGCGCAACACCCGCCGACATGCCGTCAGACCCGAGCGATTCCGAGGAAATGGCTGCCTCCGAACCCGGCGACCTGACCACGGAGGCGGTTGATTTCGTCAACCGATACAATGACGAATGGTCGAAAGACAGTGCTTCGGCGTTGGCCTTTATGAAGGGTGTCTATGCCGATGAGGTCTCCTTCTTCGGAAACTCGGTCGACAAAGATGCCGTCCTGAAGGAAAAGGCAGCCTTCGCCCAACGCTGGCCGGAGCGCATCTACAGCGTCAAGCCGGGCTCCGTGACTGCCAGCTGTGCCGGAAAGTGCGAAATGTCGGGAATTGTCGAGTGGTTTGCCGGAAACAGAGACACGGGTAAGACGTCCTCCGGGATGGCCGAATTCTCTTACGTGTGGAACACGGCCTCTCTGCAGATCGAGTCCGAGACCGGAAAGGTGCTCGCCACGGACAAGGGGGCCAAGGCGCCGGATCGGTTGATCCATCAGTGGACAGGACTGGACGACATCTGCCGCACGAGTGTCGATCGCAAGGGACCCGATACGCTGCGGGCATGTAAACGGCGCGATGAACTCGGTCCGCTGCTCAATCGCGCCGACTGGTGCTATGGCTATAAGGACGAAGCCGAAATAAACTGGGAGTGGCACAAATGCGATGCCAACTCCCGGAGGTATGCAGAGTAGATATCGCCGGTCTGCGGGCAGCGACCGCAAAGGTCGGCAGCTTGCCCGAAGAAAAAGATCGGTGAAAACTCATATTCCTGAGTGAGGCCGAGCATGTCGGAAGACGAGCATGCCCCATCGAATGCCGTCTTGTCGGGATCCGACGAGCCCGAGAGGCCCGCTGAGCGTTATAAACTCGGCCTCTGCCTTTCGGGTGGCGGCTATCGGGCCATGCTTTTCCATGCGGGATCGCTTGCGAGGCTCAACGAGGCCGGTCTTCTAGCGAAGCTCGATATGATCTCGTCGGTCTCGGGCGGCTCCATCGCCTCCGGCCTGCTCGCCTATATCTGGCCAGGGCTGATCTTCGAGAACGACGTCGCCGTCAACTTCAGGACCGAATATCTGGATCGCGTTCTGGCTTTCAGTCAGTTGTTCGCGGATGGGCCGAGCTTCCTCAAGGGTGTGTTCAATCCCTTTTCGAGCGCGGCGGCGGAGGCCGCGAAGCTCTATGAACGGCATCTGTTCGACGGAAAATCGCCAAGCCTGAAAGATCTTCCAAGCGCGCCCTGGTTCGTATTTTGCGCCAGCAATCTCAGCACCGGTTCGCTCTTCCGGATGTCGAACCGCTATATCGCGGATTACAGGATCGGCCTGTCGTTTCATCCGGCACTTTCGCTCGCGACCGCGGTCGCCGCTTCGGCGGCATTCCCGCCGGTGCTGTCACCACTGCGATTGGACCTGGCGCAGTTTTCCTGGAAACGGGAAAAACTCGATGACACCGTTGGCGATCCAGTTGCTCCGGGCCGAGCAATATTGAGCGACGGCGGCGTCTACGACAATCACGGCATCGAGCCGGCGCTGAAACGCTGCGACTGCCTGCTCGTCAGCGATGCCGGCGCGCCTTGGCGCTCCTCGACCCGCGGATATTGGAACTATCTCTCCCAGCTCAAGCGCGTTCTCGACACCACCGACAATCAGGTGCGGTCTGTGCGGCGCCGAGACCTGATCGGCGGCTTCAGGGCGGCAAAACAGGCCGATAGGCTTGGCCTCGACGATCTCGCGAAAGCGGCGCTGCGCGCGAGAACGCGTGGCGTCTATTGGTCGATCGACAGCAAGGACGCCGAGCTCAAGCCCTACGCCTCTTACACACTGCCGCCGTCCTCGGTCGTCCCCGCGGAGGTCGGCACTTACCTCCACTTCCTCGGCGCTGAGGAGACCGAGCACCTGACCAACTGGGGTCACTATGTGTGCGACGCAATGCTCAACCGGTTCTACCAATCGCCACCGGCGCCGTCCTCCGGCCCGCCGTTGGCAGCCGGGACGGTGAAGCCCTCCTGGGCGGCGAGGTCGAGTAAGCGCCTATTCGACATTCTGCCCTTTTGACAATGGCCGGAGGTACCGGCCAAGAAGAGCCGAAGGCGGAACTCTGACCGGGTGAGGGAAGCAGCTGCCGGCGTGTAGCATCCACCATATAGGGAAGAGATGCCCGCAATGGATTACCTGTAGAACCGATCCCAATTCCTTGACGAGAACGGATTCTCCGGCCATGTCGGCGCTCTCGGACCATTCTGCCGTGAACGGCGCGTTCGGACCGGCGCAGGCAGAATCGGGACCGTGCACCATGTCCACCAAATTCAAACCGGAAAGCGGCCTTATTATCTCAATGATCGTGGGGTTATGAACCGCTCGAGATAACCGGTGCCCGCCGCAATCTCGTCCCATCCGTCGAGATCGAGGTCGATAACAGCGAGTGCCGCCGTCGGGAATTTCTCCCGCATGCGTCCCACGGCATCGGCATCGCCGTCCGCCACGATAAGCGAGGCCGCATTTTCCATGCCGGGATTGTGGCCGACGATGAGCAGCGTGCGGATGCCAGGCTCGACGGCCCGGATCACATCGAGGATGCGCTCGGCCGACACCTCGTAGATATCCGTCGCCTCGCGTTCGGAGACCTTTTTCGAGAGGGCTCGACGGACAAGCTTCCAGGTTTCCTGCGCCCGGCGGGCCGGCGAGACGAGGGCGAGATCGGGGATCAGTTTTTCGCGCACCATATAGGTGCCGATGACGGATGCCGCCTTGCGCCCGCGATCCGCCAATGGCCGTTCACGGTCGGCCACACCGTCGGGCCAGGCGGATTTGGCGTGGCGCATAAGGATGAGGCGGTGTTGCAGCAGCGTGGGGTTCAGCGTCATTTTATCGCGAGGCCTACATCGGTCCGTTTCGTGTTGACTCCCGGAGCATGAAGGGCCTCCGATACAGCTCGCAAACTAGGCGGATGTCACTGGCAGCCGCGGATTTGGCGTTTGCGGGTTTCAATCGAACGCGGAACGCGTCTTGTCCGAAATCGAAATCAAGCTCGACCTCGCAGACGAAACTCCGGACGTCGTCCTGAGTTCCGACCTGCTAGGAGAACCGCAGGAGGTAAGGCATCAACCTATTCGATTCGCCAGATCGCCGGCTGATGCACGGGGGCTATTCGCGGCGACAGCACTGCGGCGAAAAATCTGCTCTATTCCCCAAATTTCTTCAACAAGAAGTTGTTTGGTGCCGTTTGCCTGTTTTTAGACACGACGTCTCGGACATGCACCTGAGGGTTTAGGTGGCGTAAATCTCTAGCGTGTATTTCGACGGTTTCTTATTCAGTCCAGTTAGGCCGTGGGTGAACGGTGGCGGCAATAGAAAGGGCGAGCCGGAGTGACAAGCTAGCGACTGCCCAAGCATTTCCAAGATATGGCGGGCAGATAATTAGCCCCGCCGCCCACAAGAGGCGGGGCTGTCCGCGATCATGGCTGTGGCGATGGACCTTCCGGACTAGCGGGTAGACCAAGCTCGGTTCGGGCAACCTCAAACTGATTGTCAAGGAACTCCAGGAGCCGTTCACCGAGAAGGGCTATTTGTCGATCCGATTCCGACCATTTGTAGATGGAACCGTCCTGTAGGGAGAGAACTGCGATGTCATCGGGCCTGTCGTGTTCTGGAAAACGCGTAGCGACCGTGCAAAGCGCAGCTCTCACCAACTGACCACTTAGCGGGTGCTGTGTGTTCCACAGATGTACCGCTGTGCGTCGACCATCAAGCTCAAGAAGAAAGTTGGCAGTGAACTCCACCTTGTAAAGCCCCTTAGGGCTGGTGAAGAGGAGGCCGTCAGTCGTTTCGAGAGTTCCTGGATTTTGCTGCTGCCACTCGAAGAAGCGCTTAAGCCCGCGCCGAGCCGACTCGCGCTCTGAATGTTTTGTAATGAGAGCCGTCGAATCCAAGGCTTGCTGAGGAGTGAGTTCCCCGAAAGCAACCTGTTGAACACGAGTTCTAAGACTTTTGTGGTAATCATAACCACCGCCGCTAGGACGGTATCGCTCTCGCACAAGGCGTGTCTGGGGCTTCGGATTCGTGTTGAGGAGTTTCAGAAAGGCAGAGAATCCGAACTTAGGAATCTGAGACATTGCTCATCCTTTTCGTTGATAACTGCCGAAACCCAACTCGACTCTTGTACACGACTCTCCATATAATAACCTTGCTACAGGGCGGAGAACGTAACTTCGCCTCACGAAAGGCGTCAGCTTATTCGTGATCGCAAAAGCCGAATCCGAAAGGGTTCGGCTTTTGTATTTCGCGAGGCGCGGCTGCGCCAACTCCTTTTCTAATCAGTCTCTTTAGGGTTTCCGATTCGTTCCCTATTTTAGTTTTCCAGGCAGTGATTGCCTGGAAAACCTTGACTGATGGTGGTTACTGAATGTCTGCAAGCGTGCCTTGCCGCTTCATTGCGCTGGGCGGACGACCGCCCGGCTATTTCGGATTTACCCCTGCCTTTTGCCTGTAATAGGTCAGTTTTATGCAGAACTACCGCTGTATTCACAGAAGACACTGATATGCCATGACACCAACTATGTCGCACGTTAACCACATTTATCGTTTAAAATCAGCGCCATCTGTGACACCAAGTTCGTCGCAAAATTTGCGTTCCGTGTCTCAAGTTCAATTGCACACGTTCTCTACGCATCGCGGCCGAATACTTTAAGGGGAACTCGCCACCACGACCTGGAATCCTTCGAACTCAGTCGCATCAGCAGATTGACGTCGACCATCAGAGCGTACAGGGCGATAATCTGTATCGCTGAGCGTCACCAATCCCAGCTCCTAGTAACCCAGACCACCGCCAAGTCGACCAGATTTAAATGGTACGGCTTGGCCGTCCCGCCGCATCAAAGCATCGAAGCACGGATGCCCTGGTGCCATAAACCTACAGTTGACAACCGCCGCTCGCGTTTGACATCAAAGCGATTGTTTAGCCGCGCCGCTTCGAAGCGCAAAAAACTGGGGAGCGAGAATGAGCTTTTTAACCGATGCAGAGCAACAAAAACTAAAGATCGAAAAAATGATCGTCCACGTGGTTGATCCGCAAAAGGCGTTTCAGCCGAAAGACGAACTACCTGTCGAAGGCGACCATGTGGGGTTCTTCGAGGCTCGTATCATCGATGTCGCCGTCAGCGCCGTGCACGCGTTCACCCTCGGGTCCGTCGTCAGAGCTCGACTGGAAGATATCGCGATGAAACGCGTCACCTTCCAAATGGGCGCGCAGGAAATTTCCCGCTTGTTCATGGACGAGCACAAGGGATCGGCCAGCCCAGGCGCCTTCTTTGTCTTTCAACTAACGGCCGGCAATCCCGATGTGAGATTCTACAGCCTTATCAAGTACGACTATCGCGAGGCGGTCGAACTTGATTCCGCGAACGGGAAGACGAAACTTCGGCAGATCGTCCAAGCCTTTGTCACCGAACAACGGGCGATCCAAAAATCTGCGTTGGTTCGGGTCGAAAACGGCACCGCTCAGGAGTTGGTGTCGGCGTTCGACCGGATGGAGCGGGCGCCTGATCTGACGGGGTATTTCAAGAAATTCCTGTCGGTCAAACGCAACCGTTCGGACACCGAACTTAGCGATGACCTCATTGCTGTCCTGCGCGAAACACTTATGGCCAATAAGGCGTCGCTTCCTCAAGAGGACGTGCCGGGTGCCTTGCGGGAGGTTCGAAGAAACCTGGCCGCTCGGGCTGAAGTTGACAACAATGCGGTTCGGGAGTCGATAATCGTGGCGGCGGGGGAACTCCCTGAGGACCAGCTCGCGAACATCGATCTATCGCTGTCCAAATCTCTCAAGTCGAAGAACCTGAGCGGGGTCACTTTCAAACCGGACCCGGAGAAGCTGACGAAGTCGGTACGGGTGCGTCTCCGCACTGCGGAAGACGTCATCGTCATCTATCCGCACGATCAGGAAGGCGTCACCGTTGATCGCTCTGTCGACAAGGAAGCCGGCGCGACTAAGATCGTTGTGACCACCAAGAAGAAGTTGATCGAAGATGAGCCTCTCCCCGAAAAATCTCGCAAAGCTCTTAAATGAGTGGGACGACAGCTACAGAATTTCCATCAGCGAAAGCCATGCATATTTAACGGTCAGAGGGGTCCGCGAGGAGGATGCGAAGGCCGTTCTCGAAGGACTCCGCTCGCTGGATTGGCCGATCGAGGTGGAGGATGCCTCGCAGGCACCTGTTCCAGTTAGCAAGATCGAAAACGGACTGCCTCCGTTCAAATTCACCTGCAAGAAGCCCGACGGTCAGTCGTCCATGCGCATCCTGACGAACGAGGGCCTGCGGACATGGCTGGGGAATCAGGAAGCCGACCCAGTCGTCGAGCTCGGCGCGCTCGATGAAGGATTCGCGACCTATGCCACAACCTTCGTTCCATGGGGAGAAGCTGTCGTTGAGGTAAGCCGGCCGGCACTCGACACCAATCCTCGGCGGCTCGTCAGGGAAGTGGGTGAACGCCTGGTGCCTGAAAACGTGTCGAGGTTCGTGCTGCTCGAAGGTTCACACGTGCCGGCGATCGATGGTCCAGGTCCAGCTTCGGTCTGGGCTGGGGAGGCGTCACGCGCCATGGCGCGTTCGCTATGTTCGGAAATCGATGGCAGCGAGGTGATGTTCCGCGGACCGCCGGCGTGCCGGTATCTGGTTCCGGCCGACTTCGCCAACGAACTTGGCGAGGACGGGTTCTGCCACCTGACAAATCTGGCGCGCTGGGTGTTTGAATTCTCCGCAGAAGCGGAGACGCGGCATGGATTGGCAGTCGCCGAGCTCGCCAGATGGCCGGCCAACGGTCAATGTCTCGCGGATCTCTACAAGGACAGTGGTGCCGCCGTGCTCGAGAGCGCGAAGATTGCACACCAGTTGGGCCTTTCGAAGATCAGCTCGGACTCGATGAAGACGCTGTCCGATCTTCGGAAGAACGTCGCCGACGAGGCGTCGAAACTGAACGATGTCACTCGCCAGCTCGCCGGTGCGGTCGCGAGCGCACTTTTCGGCGGTGCCGCCGTCGTCATTGCCAGGTTGTCTCTCAAAGATGCGACATTGGGTGTCGATTACGCAATCATCTCGATCGGGATTGTCTTGTTCGGCTACGTCTGCCTTGTGGCGTACTCTGGCCATCGGTTTATTCAGATCCAGAGCGGTCTGCGGTCTCAGTGGCGGGAAAAGCTCTACAGGTTTCTATCCAACGGCGAATATAAAGAGATGGTGATGGACCCTGCCAAAGACAGCGAACAGATGTACTACCTCGCAGCCATCGCGGGCGTGATTCTCGCCTTCGTTCTTTCGGTAAGTCTTATCGTGATGGGCGCAATGCTGATCTCAGGCCAGGTAGCTGCTCGCTCATCGCAAGCTGAACCCGCGATCAACTCGGCGCTGGAGAACGTCTACAGCGGTGTCTCACTTGCCATCTGTTCTTCAATCGCCGTTGCAACGCTTCCTGTTTCCTGGGGAACTGGACTCGGCCGGCACTGCCGGCCGAACAGAACTCATCGATAGCGATGGGCGATCGTCGGGGTCGATCGTCTTGTTCGGCCACTTAGCCGTCGTAGAGCTGACGGCCCTCAGCGCTACTTAATTGGATCACGCAACAAGAGAGTCGACTCAGCGCAGCCCAACTCCTAATCCGCGCCCGCGATCACCCGGATCGCGGCCTCAAGTTCGGCTCGGACGTAGAACGAAACTCTTACCTCGTCCAATGGAAAGGCGGTCTGCAGGTCGGCGTTCTTGATCGCCTTCCGCAAGGTAGACCGGCTAATTCCAAGGTCCTTTTCGGCAGTTAGGAACGACACGTATTTCTTCTCGAATGCATCCGCGTCCTCTTGGCTGATTAATCGAAGCGGATGGTTGTGCGCATGACTACGTTCCATTGACGAATTCAGATAGCCGCCCCTGACGAGTGCATACGCCGTCTCGTTGGAAGTCTTTAGGCGCTCCTTCATTTTGGTGATCGTAAGCTTTTTGGGACCAGCGGGAGCGAGGGCGGCGCTTGCCTCGCGCGGATCGATCAGTATCGCCGAAAGCCCTTCCTTATCAGCGTCCCATCCGACTTTGGAGAGCCGCCCCTGGAGGATGAGGGCGACCATGTCGCCGAGCCTGATCGCTGTCATCTTGCACGCCCTCAATATCGGGCGCATCAGCCCGTCGGACGGATACACGGCGATAGAGCGGAGCCCCGAGAGGAACTCGGTGATCGCTGTTCGGGAAAAGCGCTCGTGGGCGTCGACGCCATTTCCAGATGAAAGGACGGGCGAAAAGATGCCGGCTCGACGCAGGTCATTAAAATTGACAGTGCGCACCGAAAGCATCTCTGCGGCCTCTCTCGGCAGGACCGCATCGGAGATAAGCTCCGAAATTCTTACGGCGACGTCTCGCGGCATCGCACCTGCGTCAATTTCCGAGGAACTGAGGAATCCCATCGCCACCGCCATTTTGCGCATATGGCCGGGCCGGTGTCCGAATTCCTTTCGAAGCTGCTTTTCTGATACGTATCTGGTGACCTCAGGTCTTCCGAACACCTCGGAATCCCCGCTCAGCGGCAGCACTTCGACAGCATAGGTATGGATTTCGCATTTCAGCCGATCGAGAGCCGGATCTTTCCGGTCCTTGAGCCTTACATAGAAGTTTCCATAGATTTTCTGCCCGCCGATGTCGCAGCGGACCGCAGAGATCGAGCGGTGCATTAGATCTTGAAACGAGTGCATTCCGGCGACCCCACCAGCAAGATATTCGAAACCTGTCTGGGATGCTTCCCATAGCTGATCGTCGTCGTGCGCTTCTTCACGGGCTTTCGGTCCATGGAGGGCGGCCACGCCAATCAGCGTGCATACGAGAGCCGCCAGTTCGAGGGGAAGCTCATCAAGCAACTCGCCGTCGCAACGAATTCCGTCCAATCGGCGAAGCAGGAATTTTTCGAAATCCGATGGCTGCCGTGCGGTGGGCGAGACGATCGCCTCCTCGACCTGGTCGTAAAGCTCTTCCAGATTCTCGATGAAATCCTGATTGCGGGGTGGGTGGAGCGGCGAGGCGCCTAGGTCGACCATCTTCAACTGATGCCGAGCACACGTGCGAAGGAAACGTAGCGCCCAGCTCCGCCGTATGTAGCGACGCGTTCCGGGCATACGGTCTTTCGAACGGTCGTCGTCCCGAAAGCAACCTGGGCAGAACCGCAGTCGCGTTCGCGAATAGTTTTGCCACGTCAGTGGCTCTCCCTGCAGATTGAGAATCCTTCCCGACGTGACGACCGCTGCTGACCGCAGCCGAGCAACCGGAACACGGCTATATTCCGCCAGCGCGTCTATCGCCCTTTCGGCGCCGTCTATGACGTTCTGGAACGTGACGCCCATGTCCAGGGACAGATCGGTCGCCGTCGTCAGGTTGGCCGCAGCCAGGCGGGCGCAGTAGCTTGTAAGCATTTCGTCATCGAAGAGCGGGACACGTAGCATTTTCTTGGTCCCGTCAAGCTGCCCGAACCGATGGCGGGCCGAACTCGCCTCTTCGATTGACCGGACGAAGGATCGAACGCCAGTTGTCGGCGGCGAAGACGTTGGTTTCGGGGACTGCGTCACCATTGACCAGCCGTCGGTAGCCTTCCTCCCAGCACAACATCGTGACTTCGCCCAGATCGTTTTCCAATGCGTCCTCGATGGCGTGGTAGATGATCTTCATGACCATGCCGTAGCGAAAGTGAGCGCCATACATCAGTCGCTCGATGAAATCCGGCACTACCGCGGACGGCATCCGAAGGCCCGCTCGGTTCACCACCAGTTCCTTTATGACGTTCGCGATGAATTTTGCGTCGGCCTTCAACGACAGTGTCTGGAGGGCGAAATCGTCGACGCGGCGCAGGAACTGATCCTTCGGATCACGAAGGGCGACTTCCTTGATTTCCGGCAGGCCCATCAGGACGATGAAGATAGGCCATTTCGGGTTCTGGAGAAGGTTCTTGATGGAGTCCGCGACATGGCTCGGCCCCTTCACCTTGGGGGCGTCAAGCACGTGCTGGAACTCGTCGATCAGGACAACTCTAGTTCCACGCCTACGAAGCGCGTTGCGGACGTCGCGGATCAGATCCGACTCGTGCTTTCTCTTCTTGGTCGGATACCCCATGGCGTCGAGCAGCTCTTCGCCCAGGTCGACCATAGTCGCCTTCGAAGGAGCCTTGATGTAGAGGACCGGATAGAGATCGTTGCCGTACCCGTCGGGAACTGGTCGGAACGAAGGTTCGTCCTTCAGCCGCTGCTCGAAGAGGGTCGACTTTCCGGCGCCCGTCTCCCCATGGATCGATACCGCGAACGTGTCGGGATCATGGGCGGCGATTGCTCGTTTCATCCGTTTTATCGGAATGTCGATCAGCTTGTCGTTCGGCGTGGAAAAATAGGCGAGCTTGACGTTTTTCATGATCGTTTTGATGCGACGGTCCGTTTCGTCCAGCGCCAAGTCGGCCGAGGCCGCTATAAGCTTGGCGATTTCATCGTTGACCATCGAGTGTTCCGGTTTCTCACTAATCCTGGATCGGGTCATCATCTTCCTCGTCTTCCCAGTCGGATTTGAATGTCCGCACCCTGCCGGCGGTGCGCTGCTTGTCTTCGGAACTCTTCGGCAGCAGATCAGTGGTTCCGCGCAAAAGTTCGGAAATGGTCACCTCCCGCACGGGTTTGTCCTTTTCCTCGCGTGGCTTCGGGCTCGGCTTCGGCGGTGGTATAGAAAGCGGAGCCGCCACGCCGTCTTCCGCGCGCCGTCTAGCGAACACACCGGGATCGAAGGTCCCTTCTGATGGGCCGAGCGAGGTGGAGACGTCATCGTCGTCGCCCGCTTCGGCTTCGGTTACGTCGGGCAGCGCGGGTCTTGTCGTGTCCTCGCCGTCCTCGGCCCCATGGGTTTCGCTAGGCAGCTCGTCAACAATGAGGCGTTCCGGATCAGGCGCGTAGTCCGGCATGCTCCGGCGACCCGCGACGTAACCGGCGAAATACTCTCTTTCGAAATAGTCGTAGTCGTCCTCGGTCACCACGTGGCCGGACACGTTAAGCTTGTCTTCGGAAAACTTCGCGGTTCCCTGGATCTGGGTCAGCGCCCGGCCGATGATGGCTTCATCCTCGATGTCGTATTGAGAGTACGACTCGTTCAACAGTCGTTTGGTCGCCGCCCATTCGATGGCCGAGACGCCGTCGAAAGCGGGGACTGCAGCTTTGACGAAGTGAAATGCGTCATCGCGTACGGACCGCACCCCGAGAAGGCCCAGATTGTAGGGATTGGCCCTGATGACGACCTCCTGGTTCTTGAACTCATTGTAGAGGTGCTGGATAGTGTCGTCGTAATACGGGATGCCGAGACACACGACACCCGAGCGGGAGATCTTTCGCTTTCCAGCGCGGAAGCCGAAGATCATGCCCTCCTTTTCAGGATCGGTGAGCGTGTCAACGGGCCGGGCTTTCGTCATCTTCGCCCAGGCGTCGATCGGCTTCTGGCCACCCAGGCCGTCGTGCGGCGTTATATGGTAGACGTCCACGATCAGGCGGATGAGGCATCGTGCAAATTCCTCGAACTCCATGGACGCGTTAGCGACGGAGTCGTAGTTCGCGCGGACGAGGGGATTGGAAAACGTCTGCCCTGTGAACAGTCTCAGCCATTTCTTTCCGGTCCTGAAGAAGCGCTCGATGCGACCGCGGAGCTTCGGATTGCCGGTCGGTGGCATCAAATGGCTTCCGCTAAGTGCGAGGACCGTGTCGTGGAATTCCGTGTCGAGGTAGGCGGCGCCGTGATCGGTTGCGACCTCCTGGGGTATGCCGAACTGGATCCACTTGTTTTCGGTGCCCGCCGCTTCCGCGATATGATCTTTCGGCATGACCGCCATATGCAGGGTCGCGACGCCGGACCGGCCGTTCGGATCGCCATCGAGCAGACGTAGGGCGAGGATCGAACGGGTTCCAGCGTCGATCGCGACTGACGCCCAGAACCTGTCCTTTTGCACTTCCAGCCGTTTTTGAACGTCGGGATGGAGCACGTTCCAAAGCCGAGTTTTCTTCAATAGAAGAATGATGTCGAGCTTGTCTTCGTCCATCTCGATCCGTTCGAGAGGGTGGTACTGTCGATTGGCCGTCTTTGAAAGTTCGAACTCGTTTCGGGTCGCTTCCGCGCCTAGCTGACCAAGGTGGATCAACATCTTTTTTATCTTGGCGACCCGCCGATAGAATGTGCGGATATCCGGAAGCACGACGGGATCGGCGCTGTGACTGTTCTCTATGGTCATCAACTGCCAGCGGGTGGCAATCTCGGTACGTTTGGAGGTCGCGAGCTTCCTGGCCTCCGCGTCGATGTACGCATTCGTGCGAGCGGACAGCGTGCTCTTCCGAGACGTCTTCTCGCTCGGATCGCCCCCGTACATCAAGGAGAATGAGCTGTACGATCCGTCTTCAAATATTTTCACGAGGCGCATGAAATGCCGCGGCGTGCAGGGGTGATGCGTCTCGATCACCACCTTCTTATTTCCGCCACGAGCCTTCGGAAGGTGCTTTTCGAATTCCTCCATGTAGTCGTCGTAGAATTCGAGAATGCTCTCGTCCGACCTCGACCGAAGACCTTGCTTCTGCTCCTCAAGGAACTTCGTGATCATCCGCGCGCGAAACCTGACGTGCTCGGGGATGATGTCCGGATCGAGCAGCTTCTTCTTCCGCTTGTCGAGTTCCTCCTCGGTATAGTAGCCCTTGCGGATGACGATCGCACGGTTTCGGACAAGCCGTGCGATCTGCGCGTATGAGAACTTCTCGATCTGCCCGGCGCCGTGGACCTCCGTGAAGATGTAACTTCGTCCATCTTTCGAAGGCCTCACGCGGAAGACGCCGCCATCCCATTCGACCCTGTCGAATATCGAAAGCTTGACGCTCGTATAGCGGGGCATTTCGTCCATCAGTTCACCCTTGCGGCGCGGACGAACGAGACCGCCTCGAACGTCAGCGACGTATCCTTGACGACGTGCTCTACCAAGCCGTCGCCCATCAAATTCCACAACGCGATCATCCCTCGGCCCTCGTCCCCGAATTCCTCGACGATCTCGAAGGCACGGATCGGTTTGATCTTCGCCTTGAGAAGTTCGAGCAGTCGCACGCAGTCTGGGGAGTTCATGAGACGTCGTGCCGACAAGATCTCACGCGCCCGGTAAACGGCGGCTTTCGTCACCACCCGATCGGTAAGGATTTCAATCCGATGCGCGTGATACTTGAGTTCATGGTTACGAATGCTTTTCACCACGGCCCTCAAGATACCACGCCGGTCACGTCCGATCGGTCGCACGCAGTAGAGGACTACTTCGCCGTTCTCGTACTCCACGCGCAGATCGGCGTAGTGCTCGTGGATCACGCCGTCCGCGTCGGTCCACTCGATGGGGCCATACTGTGCAGTGACGGAGCGAACCGTCTTCATCGACCAGAAGACGACGGCACAGTCGCGCTCGAATAGGCTCTCGAACACGAGATACTGGTTCGTTCCAGGAGCACACATCAAAATTCGACAGGATGCGCTCGACTTCATCGCTACCCGGCGGGCGGACGGGGCCGCGATCATGTCGTAATAAAGGGTCTTACCGAGCATTTCCTCGAGAGACCGCTCGTATTTGCGCGCCTCGGTCGGCGGTCGACGCAAGGCCGCCGCGATAGCCTTCGTCGGGCACCGCGACGGTCGTCCTGCGCTCGGCCTGACGCTCCCAGGGGCGGTAGCCCGCGCGAGCGAAATAGACAGCCTGGATCTGAGTGAGCACCTTAATCATGATTTGTCTCCCGGCCTCACATCAGCGACGATGCGGACTGCATGGTGTCGCGCAGTGCGCGGACACGCTTCAAAAACGTGCCGTAGGAAGGAACGCGAAGCACCACGCCTTCCGAACCGAACCGGCAGGTCTCCGCCACCAAAAGGCGCCAAACCAAGCGGGCGTTGGCGCGGTACCAGCAGCCCATGCGCTCGTACTCCATCGCGAAGACGCACTGGAGAACCGTCTCCTCGTAAGAGAAGGCTTTGCTGCACTGGCGCTTCAACCAGTCGACGAGCTCGGGGTAGGGGCTGATGCGATCTTCGAAGACACGCACGTAATCGATCTGCAACATGGCGTTGCTCTCCTTGTTCATGAAAGTGGGTGTGTCTTCGGGGTTGGGGGGGCGAGTGGCTCCGTCGAAGCGGGCCTTGACGCGGACATCCGCGAAAAGGCTCTTTTCGAAAGCGTCGTAGTCCTGCTGGGTGATGACAACGTTCATGACGACCTCCTATGCCTGGCGCGAGACCATGGCGTCGAAGCGCGAGACGAGCGTCATCATCGAAGGACGACCGTCATCTGCGCCAAGGCGCGCCTTCCAGACGAATTCGCGGGGCAGATCGGCCACGCGGGTGCGAAAGGTGCTGTAGGAGGGGAAGCGCACCGCGCGACGGCCCGGCATCATGCGGGCGTCCTTCAGAATGAGGGCCTGCAGGTACTGCCAGAGCTCGCGGACGGTCGGACGCGTCGGGTCGGCGTAGCGCAGCGCGACGACGCACTGAAGGTTCGTCTCCTCGCGCGTAAAATAGCGGCTGCGCTGACGCTCGACCCAGCGGTTGATTTCGTCGCGATAGACGAAATCGAGATTCTTCTCGTCGTTCAACCGAATGGTGGGGAAGCCTCGGCCGCTCTTGATGAGCGTCCCAAGGCGCTCGAGCGAGCGCTTGGTCTGAAGCTGCTTGGTTTCGATAACGTTGGTCATTCCAGTCACCATCCACTTGGCGGTTCCGGCGGCGTCGACGCACGACTGCACGACCGCGAACCCGATTGCACAAAAGCTTCGGAAGGTTCGACGGCTGCGCTGGCTGGACGGAATTGCCTCCGAGAAGCTAGCGGGCGGCCGCGAACGCTTGGAAGCGTCGTTGGAGATGGATGGTGGAGAGAAAGTTAGGTGTCATGACTGCGTCCTCAATTCCGACTGTTGGAAAACTCAGAGGATGGCCGGCGGCGTCGTGTCGGTGCCGCGGCATAGAAACCACGGCGTCTTACGACGCTTGCCGGCAACCTTGTTGGCCCGATGTGGCTGCTTTCGACTTCATGACTGCCTGTCTCATATGACGCCGTCCGGACTGGAGCGGTGGCGCAATATGGCTCAGATCTCGACCGTGTTGTCAACGGAAAAAATATCCGCAAACGGCGTCGGCCGGCGTCGGATATTGCGGGATTGGCAAATCCGCCTGCGTTGCGAGAGCCGTATTCGATAAGATTTTAGTAAAATATTCCGTGGCAGATTGCGGTTTTGTCAACAATTGCTTGCCTGAGGTTGCTCATGGATTCAGTCGCGCAGAAACGGCCTGCGGTTTCGAGTTCGTCGGCGTTTCAGGGAATTGGTGCTTCCAAGGTGTCGTCATCAAAGTTCGAGTGCTGCTCCTCGCGAACTTGACCCAGAGGTCCGATCACCCTTCTCCAGTCTCGCTCATGTCGGCCCAGGCTCTCACCCAGGTTCCAGCCGGCGGGGGGAGGAACATGCCAGCGTCCTCCGATCGGACAATAGAGGCCCGGCAATGGGAAGTGCCGATTGATGGCCAGGAAATCGGTGACGTCGGTAGACGCCAACGGTATGCTGTAGACGATCGCCGTAGCCGCAATCTCGGGGTCGCATCCGAAACGGAGCTTCGGGTCTTTCGATCGATCAAGCCAAAACCGGCTTAGTTCCGGAACGACCGTCATCTCGGCGAGCAAACGCCTCACTCTTACATCGACCGGCGGCAGCCAGATATCTGTCTCGAGCAGCCGATCGAGCCAACTTTCATACGCCCGCGCTTTCGCGGGCTTGGTGATGGCGATCATGCTGGCCCCACGTTGCAGCTCGAAGATTGCCGCGATGGGGACGGCCAAGGCTCCCGCGGGTATCTGCCGCAGGAAGAAGACGATGTTCTCGTCCAGTTCGTCGATCATTTTGCGGGCTTCGCTTAGCACGCTGGTGTCGACCAGGATAAAATCCACTGCCATCCGCGACGTCCCCTTCGCGGCCACCGTAATCAGTGGATTCGACGCCAATTATGGTTACCAAATCGTTAGCGAGAGGGTATAAGGATTCGCATGAGTAGTAGCAGTGTCCCGACGAGCCGCGACAGCAGATGGCAGTACCCGGAAAACGGTGAAGACCTTCACCGTGTGTTCACCGTCGCGAAGAGGGACGGCCCTCAGCAGGTCTTCGATGGAGAGGGCGTGTTCACCGTATCTTATGCCAAGAGCGGCGCCCAAGGCAGCGCGAAGGACTTCCTGTCAAGCGGCGGGCCTGGCAAGGAATAGCTGCTGAATTTCCGCTTGCTCCTAGTGCCGATCGCGAAGACGATTGTCCGAGGAGGATGCCTCGTGACCGTCGATATCAAGTCTGCCGCCGCTGATGCCGAATACGAAGCGGCCGCGCGCCTGAACGAACTTCTGTTCGAAGCCGCGCGCGGAACAACGATGGAGCGTGGGGCTTCGCGCGATTTCGAAGCACTAGCATGCTCGATCCTAAGCTTGATCGGCGACGGTTCAGCTTGTGCAAGGGCGACCCCCCGGACTGCTTGTGGCGACTCACGCCGATAGCTAACGTGGAAATGCCGAGGACTCCCTCGGAGACGGATGCAATGTCGCGCGTCCGATTGAATGAGCATGTTCATCGACGCTCGCCAAAGAGCATCTCGGAAGGTCGAAAACAGTGCTTTCACCGAAACAACATGCTGCCTCGGAGCAGTTGGACGCCGTCGATGCGGCACTCGCCTGGCACGACGGCGATGCGCGCGCCACGATCGAAACCCTTCTGCAGGATTGCGGCCACCTCAGAAGCCAGCTCGCGGTCGCCAACTCATTCCTAAGCCGAGGGATTACCCGTGGTTGGATCCCGAAACCAGAACGAGACGCCACGTCGTGGTAATTTCCACGAGCGCTCATGAACAGACGCCGTCCTTCGTTCACGTCGTTCCATCGAAAATTGATCCGTTTTATGGTTCGATCAGTCCATAAAGTGGTGCATCGTGTCGATCGTCGATTTCATGCTGTCGAGGCGCTAGCAACGGAACTCGGCGCGATGATCGTTCATCCCGATCGTGAGTTCGGCGCCGGCGGATCCTGGCGAAATCAGGTGGTACGGCGTGGTACGCCAAGTATCGATGAAGTGTCTTTGGCAGCCGCGCCAAACCTATACGGAGTGCACGCCGCTCTGGCAGCTTGAACCATCGCAGAAATGGAGATGGAGGCCGGCCGAGTGACCTTGACGATACGCGGTGCGTGAATGCGCGCGAATCGCGCGCTGGCCCAAAGCCGCACCTAGTGGCGTATTCGTAACTCGATCCGGGTCATAATCATGTCTCCGCTTGTGGAAACGATCTTGGCGTTGCAGCGATCATGGCTGCAGGCGTCGATGCCGATGCGCATTTGTTCCTATTTTGTTCGGCATATCAAGCGGCGTCTGCATGCTGACACCTGCAGCGTGAACGGCTCCGGGAGACTTCGAAGCCGACACGTTGGGTCGGTCGGAGACTCGAGATTTTAAGCGCAGCAACTCTGGTTCGCAGACGGCGCGCAACATCCCGACTTCGCCTTCTCCTCTACAAGCCAGCGGTCGCGAGGCTTGCAGCTCGCCGGACGAGGGGCAAGCTCGACCGAGACGCGGCCGGCAGCGATCCGCGGCGTCGCCGCGCAATATAGGGCCATTGGCGCGACCCCGTCGCTCACCTCGAAGGTAAGCTTCGCGCTCATCGGTAGGCCGACGTGCTCGGAAACCTTCCGGATGATCTTGGCGAACTTTCCCGAGGGCATGTGCGTGCGCCCATCTTCGTCGATGTCCCAGAGCTGCACGAAGATTTCCGTCCACGATTCCGGGTTGGCACCGCAGTCGAGAGCGTCGAAGCGACCGGTCTTCACTTCGGTCACATGATAGCCCGCCTTCACGTCCCGGCCGTCGTAACGGAAGACGAGAGGGGCGTCGGCGTGGGCGTCGAGCGCGGCCAGAAGGGCGCCCAGTTGGATGTCGTTCGATAGGGTCTTGTCGATGACGTTCATATCGGTTATCCCTAATTTCAACATTTCAAGGATTGTCGAAATATGGAAGAACGTCAAGCCCTCCTGTCATTCGCCGCGCTGTCGCAAGAGACCCGCCTGCAGATCGTCCGGATGCTCGTCGTCGTCGGCCCGGAAGGGATGGCCGCGGGAGCGGTCGCCGAGAAGGCGGGCGTCTCGCCGTCGAACGTCTCCTTCCACTTGAAGGAACTGGAGCGCTCGGGCCTGATCGCCCAGCGTCGGGAGTCGCGCTCGATCGTCTACAGCGCCGACTACGACGCGCTCTCCGGTCTCGTGCAGTTCCTGATGCTCGACTGCTGCGCCGGCCATCCGCGCGTCACGGGATCGAAGGAGATCACCGACGCCTGCTGCGCCGGCGAGCCTGCGAAAGACGACGTGAATGTCTGAAGCGAAGGGAACGGTTCCCGTCGCGACGATATCGGCGCTCGGACTGACGCAGATCATCGGCTACGGCACCCTCTACTATTCCTTCTCGATCCTCGCGCCCGGAATGGCGAAGGATCTCGGCATGTCCCTCGAGCAGGTCTTCGGTGTCTTCTCGGCATCGCTCTTCGTCGGCGGTCTGTCGGCTCCGATCATCGGGAAGCAAATGGACCGGATCGGAGCTGCGACCGTCCTCACGATAGGCTCGATGCTTTCAGCCCTGACGCTGGCGCTCTGCGCGTGGTCGCCGTCGATCGTCGTGTTCGCGCTCGCCGTCGTCCTGATCGAGGTGGCGTCCGGGATGGTCCAATATCAGGCGGCGTTCGCGGCCTTGGTCGAGAGCGATCCGAAGACGGCGTCGCGCAGCATCACCTACCTCACGCTGATCGGCGGCTTCGCTTCGACGATCTTCTGGCCGATCTCCGCGGCGCTCATGGGATACCTGACATGGCGGGAAATCTATCTCGCCTTTGCGGCACTCAACCTGTTCGTCTGCATGCCCTTGCACCTGTGGATGGCCAGAAAGGGCCGGGCTGCGGTCGCCGCAGGAACCAAGCGTGCTCGGGAACACGTCGTGGGCGCCGTTTCGCCCGAGAGACGCCGCGGCGCAATGATCGTCGTCTCGGCAGCCTTCGCGATCCTCGGGTTTACGCTGGCCTCGATCCTCGCCCACATGGTTCCGATGCTCGGCGACCTCGGGCTGGGCACGGCGGCGGTCGTCGTCGGTTCGCTGTTCGGACCGGCACAGGTGCTCAGTCGTCTGATCAACATGATCTTCGGGACGAGATTGTCGCCACCGATCCTCGCGGTGATCGCGGCGGCTCTGATGGTCGTCGGCATTATCATTCTAGGCGTGAGCGGGAGCTGGCTGCCGGGCGCGGTGGCCTTCGCGATTTGCCTGGGCCTGGGGTCCGGCATCAATTCCATCGCGCAGGGCAGCCTGCCGCTCTACCTGTTCGGCAGCGACGGCTACGGAACGATCACGGGCAAGATGGCGGCCGCAAGGTTGGCGCTGGGAGCGGCAGCGCCGTTCGCCTTTGCGGCGGCGATGCAGAGCTTGGGGATCGGCCTGTCGCTGTTCGCCACCGCCGCGCTCGGAGTTGTGGGAATGGCCGCGTTCGCCAGCCTGGCCATGACGACGAGACGGGGTCTAGTTGCAGCCGAGTAAACGGCAATAGGAGTTCCGCCCCATGTTGTTCCGTCTGTCTATATCTGTGATCGGCTCGGCGCGGTCCCGCGTTTCATACGGCTGCTCGGTGTTCTGCGCGCGCCGCTCCCCAAACCTCTTTCGCCGCATCAAGGTTCATGTACGCAATACCCAGACCCACGATAAGATCTGGCCACGCTGAGGACCAGAGATAGGCCGTAACGATTCCCGCAGCGATGATGGCGACATTGGCGAAGGCATCATTGCGAGCTGAGAGGAAAGCCGCCCGCGTCAGCGAGCCGCCAGCATGGCGGTAGGCAGCGAGCAGATAGGCGCAGCAAAGATTGACGACAAGAGCACCCAACCCGGTCAAGCCCAGCGCGAATGGTGCAGGCGGTATTGGATCCAGCAGTTTGTGCCATCCGGTCCAGATAAAGGCGAAGGCGGGCAAGAGCAGGATGAGCGCCATTGCCATACCGACCAGAGCGCGGCTGCGCGCCGACCATGCCATTGCGAAAAAGATAAGCAGATTAACCGAGGCATCTTCAAGGAAATCGGCGCTGTCGGCTAATAGTGAAGCCGACCCGATGCGCCACGCAACGACGAACTCAACGCCAAAATAAGCGAGATTGGCGAGTGCGATGACTAGCACCGCTCGCCGAAGCGTAGGATCGATGGGTTGCACCACGGGCATCCTGGAGAGTTCGACTAACCGAATGCTGAGTTTTCTACCCGATTCAGCGGTAAGGTGCGAGCTGAATTCGGTTCACAGGGATGTCCTGTTTGGGGTTCGCCGTCGAACCGTCACATCACATGCACGTGCGTGTGGAAGAGGTACTGTCCGCCCGCTTCTCCCACGTTCCGTGAAGCCGATGTATTGGAACTTTGCAAGCGAGTGCGCGCCTTTCTGGACGAGTGGCACGAGGCTCGAACGGTTTCGCGCAAGCGGCGGCGGCTCTCAGTGCGCCACTTGCATTAAGGCTAGCTTCACAGGATAAGCTTCGACGTGTATCTCGGGGAGTATGGGAGCATGGACGCTTCTGCCAATGAGCCAGTGGATCGCAGCAAGCCTATTGCCTTCTCAGGTGGCGCGGTCATTGGTGCGTTGGGCGGTCTCATAGGACTGGGCGGCGCGGAATTCCGCCTTCCTCTCCTTATTGGCGTCTTCAATTTCGCCGCTCTCGAGGCAGTGATCCTCAACAAGGCCATGAGCTTGGTCGTCGTCGCGACCGCGTTGCCATTCCGTGCCTCGACCGTGCCGTTCAGCGAGATCGGCTCCCACTGGCAGATCATCGTCAATCTGCTTGCAGGAAGTCTGGCAGGAGCATGGTTCGGGGCCGGGTGGGCGACCCGCCTCAAGTCGGAAACGCTCTACAGAGTGATCTCCGTCCTGCTGCTAGTCATCGCGGTCATTCTCGTTGTCGGACACGACGCGACTTCGGGTCAGCCATTGCTGACGGGAGGGGCCCAGCTTGTCGCTGGAGTGGTCGCCGGCTTCGTGATCGGCATCGTGGCGTCGCTACTAGGCGTGGCGGGCGGCGAACTCCTGATCCCGACCCTCGTGCTGCTGTTCGGCGCGGACATCAAGCTTGCCGGATCCCTTTCGCTGGCCGTCAGTTTGCCGACGATGCTTGTCGGATTCACGCGATACAGCCGGGATCAGAGTTTCTCCGTGCTCGGACGCAACAAGGCGTTCCTGATCGTCATGGCCGCAGGGTCGATCATGGGAACCTTCATCGGTGGACGGCTGCTCGGCATCGTGCCCAACGCGTTTCTGCTTCCCGCGTTGGCGGTGATCCTTCTGCTATCCGCCGTGAAGGTCTGGCGACACAAGTAGACGTCAGATCGATTTCAACTGTACACGCTGCTCCGGCTTGGCCGCGTCCTCCTGCCGCTCGCTGTAGCGGTCGGTCAGGTAGGACGAGGCGTCGCGGGTCAGCAGCGTGAACTTCACGAGTTCCTCGCAGACGTCGACGACACGGTCGTAGTAGGACGACGGCTTCATCCGCCCATCGGCGTCGAACTCCTGAAACGCCTTGGCGACAGACGACTGGTTGGGGATTGTGATCATCCGCATCCAGCGGCCGAGGATGCGTAGCTGACCGATGGCGTTGAACGACTGGCTGCCGCCCGACACCTGCATCACCGCCAATGTCTTGCCCTGCGTCGGGCGAACCGATCCGACGGCCAGAGGAATCCAGTCGATCTGGGACTTCATGACACCGGTCATTGCGCCGTGACGCTCCGGACTGACCCAGACCTGACCCTCCGACCATTCCGACAGCTCCCTGAGCTCCTGGACCTTCGGATGACTGACAGGCGCGTCGTCCGGCAGGGGCAGCCCCTTAGGATCGAATACCCTGACTTCGCATCCGAGACGCTCCAGCAGGCGGCGGGATTCGTGGGCGAGGAGCCGGCTGTACGAGACCTCGCGGATCGAGCCGTAGAGGATCAGGATCCGGGGCTTGTGCCTGGAGAACGACGGCCGAAGGGCGTCGACGTCGGGCTGGGCGAGATGGCTTTCGTCGAGTGCGGGGAATCCTTCAGACAATGCGCTTTCCCTCCTCGTCGAGAACGCGCTCACCGTCTTCCTTGGTGAAGGCGCCCTTGTGGGCGTCGGGGAGGATGTCGAGCACGACTTCGGACGGGCGGCTCAGCCGGGTGCCGAGCGGCGTGACGACGAATGGTCGGTTGATGAGGATCGGATCCTTCAGCATGGCGTCGAGCAACTGATCGTCGGTCAGATCGGGATCGTCGAGGCCGAGGTCAGCGTAGGGCGTTCCCTTCTCGCGGATGGCCTGCCGGACGGTCAGGCCGGCGTCGGCGATCATCTTGGTCAGTTCGGCACGGGATGGCGGCGTCTTGAGATATTCGATCACGGTCGGTTCGATGCCGGCGTTCCGGATCATCTCCAGCGTGTTGCGCGAGGTCCCGCAGTCGGGGTTGTGATAAATGGTGACGTCCATGGTCATGGCCTTTCGGTTGCGATGTTCTTGGAGACGGCGGGTGCGGATTCGTACCAGCCCTTGCTGCGGTTCACGATCCAGACGACCGACAGCATGACCGGGACCTCGATGAGCACGCCGACGACGGTCGCAAGCGCCGCTCCGGACTGGAAGCCGAACAGGCTGATGGCGGCGGCGACGGCGAGTTCGAAGAAGTTGCTGGCCCCGATGAGAGCCGACGGCCCCGCGACGCAATGCTGTTCACCCGACATGCGGTTGAGGAGGTAGGCCAGCCCCGAGTTGAAGTAGACCTGGATCAGGATCGGAACCGCCAGCAGTCCGATGATGGTCGGCTGAGCGATGATCTGCTCGCCCTGGAAGCCGAAGAGAAGGATCAGGGTCGCCAGCAGCGCTACTAGCGAAAGCGGCTGAAGTCTGGCCAGCAGTGCATCCAGCGACCGCGTCGTGCCGTCGGCGGTGAGCAGCCTGCGGACACCCTGGGCGATGGCGACCGGGATCAGGATGTAGAGGACGACGGAGATCGTCAGTGTTGCCCACGGCACCGTGATCGCCGACAGACCCAGCAGCAGTCCGACGATAGGCGCGAAGGCGACGATCATGATGGCGTCGTTGAGCGCCACCTGCGACAGGGTGAAGTGCGGCTCGCCCCTCGTGAGGTTCGACCAGACGAACACCATCGCCGTGCACGGAGCTGCGGCCAGGATGATCAGGCCCGCAATGTAGGAGTCGATCTGATCGGCCGGCAGGAGAGGGCGGAACAGCCAGCCGACGAACAGCCAGCCGAGCAGCGCCATCGAGAACGGCTTGACCGCCCAGTTGACGAAGAGCGTCACGCCGATCCCACGCCAGTAGCTGCCGACCTTGGCCAGCGAGCCGAAGTCGATTTTCAGCAGCATGGGGATTACCATCAGCCAGATGAGCGCCGCGACGGGGATGTTCACCTTCGCCACTTCGGCGTCGCCGATGACGTGAAAGACGCCCGGCATCATGTGGCCCAGCGCGATGCCGACGACGATGCAGAGAAAGACCCAGACGGTCAGGTATCGTTCGAACGTGGACATCTCATTCGGCCTTTGCGGATTTGACGGAAGCGCCTTCGAGCCTGCCGATCTGGCGGACGCGCTGTTGGAGCGCCAGACGGTCAATGGAGGCGAGCGGAAGATTGATGAAGGCGGAGATGCGGTTCTTCAGGAAGCGGGCCGCCTGCGCGAAGGCGCGTTGGATCTCGACCTCGGTGCCGACGACGGCGGCCGGATCCTCGACACCCCAGTGCGCGGTCATCGGGTGGCCGATCCAGACCGGGCAGGCCTCGCCGGCCGCGCTGTCGCAGACGGTGAAGATGAAATCCATCTCCGGTGCGCCAGGTTCGGCGAACACGTCCCAGCTCTTCGACAAGAAGCCCTTCGACGGATAGCCGAGCGCCTCCAGTTCCTTCAGGGCATGCGGGTTCACTTCTCCCTTTGGCTGGCTGCCTGCGGAAAACGCCTTGAAGCGTCCGGCACCCTCCTTGTTGAGGATGGATTCGGCGAGGATGGAACGTGCGGAATTGCCCGTGCACAGGAAGAGCACGTTATAGGTCTTGTCGGTCATCGGTTTCGTCCGTGTTTAGGTCGGTGGCCTGTTCAGTCTCATGATCGTCGCCGACGCAGGGCAGAGGCCCGATAGCTGCCGGGTCGAAAGGATCGCGTTCGGCGCCTGGTCGCGCTGGATGGGTGTGAAGCCGAAAGATTCGAAGAAGGGCGCCGCGCTCGTCGTGGCGAGATAGACTTCGGCGGCGATGGGCAGCTTGGCGAGCGTCAACTCCACCAGGCGGCGCCCGAGTCCATTCGACCGGAACTCCGGAACGACGACCACCGAACGGAGAAGAACGGATGCTTCGTCGCAGGTTTCGAAGCCGGAGTATCCGACGATGCCGCCGTCGGAGTCGACGAGAGCGAAGTAGGCTCGGTCCGCTCCTTCGAGATCGTCGGTCAGCAGCCCGGCGGACGTCAGGGCCGCCTTTAGCGCATCGGAAACCGGAACTGGCTCGAGGTTTAGTTCACGCATGGCTGGCTTTCCGGCAAGCAGCAGGGCGTGAGATCGGCGATGAGAGGCGCGCAGAGTTCCGCGTTCCCGCCGCAGCAGTCCTTGAGCAGGAACAGCGTCAGAGCGCGGAACCCTTCGAGGTCGGCGCGGTAGATGATGGAGCGGCTCTGTCGTTCGCTCTTGACAATACCCGCGCGCTGCAACGTCGCGAGATGCGCGGACATCGTGTTCTGGGGCACGTCGAGCATCCTGGCGAGTTCGCCGGCGGGTACACCGTCCGGTTCCGCCTTCACGAGCTGACGGAAGGTTTCGAGGCGTGTGGTCTGGGCTAGTGCGGCCAGCGCCGTGATCGCAAGTTTTGATTCCATATATCCAGAATAACGGATACTTTGGAAACGTCAAGACGGATTACCGAAAGGCGCTAGCCGCAGCACGACCGGGTAGGTTGGCCGGCAAGATCCTTGAAGATGATGCATTCGTCCCCCGGACCTCCGGCGCACGCCTCGTCGCATCGCTTCACGAACGTCTCCAGCCGCGCTTCCAGTTTCCTCAGCTCCTCCATCTTCTGCCTCACCTCGTCCAGATGACCCTGCGCGATGTCCCGCGTCTCGATGCAGTTCCTCTCGCTGCTAACGGATAGTTCCAGCAGCACGCGGATCTGATCGATCGAGAAGCCGAAGTCGCGGCATTGCTTGATGAAGGTCACCCGAGAAACATCCTCGTCCTCGTAGTAGCGCTGGCCGGATTGTGACCGCCGCGCCTTCGGAATGAGGCCGATCTCTTCGTAGAACCTGATGGTCGGCGTGGTGACGCCGGAAGACTTAGCCAGGTTGCCGATCGTGAACACGGACGTGTGATAGTTCATCGCATTTTTCTCCTTGCCCTTAAAGTAACTTGAAGGAGTAGCTTCGACCAATCACGATTGAAGGAGGTCGAAGGATGAATACGACAACCAAACTAGCGGGGTTTGGACTTGCCGCCTGCGCGGCGTGCTGCACGGTCCCGCTACTTTCGGCGGGATCGGCCGTCGCCGCGGCAAGCCTGACGCCGTGGCTCGGACCGGCCGCTCTTCTGGCGGCGCTCCCGGTGCTCGGATATATGGTCCTGAACCGGAGAGCGCAGACAGCGGGCGGTGCGCCGCTTCCCGCGACGGCCTGTGGCTGCGGTTCGTGTGCCGCGCCTACGGCGGACAAGCCGATCGCCTGCACGTTGGACGGGGGCGACTTCAAGAAACGCGCGGCGGAGATTGAGAGGCTTGCGTCCAGCAGCCTACTCGAAGTCGTTCGAAAACCGCTGGCCATAGAACTCGTCTACGACAGCGCGGCGCGGCTGGAGCTGCAGGAGCTCGTCCAGAAGGAGCGCGAGTGCTGCGCGTTTCTCGACTTCAATCTGAAACAGGAGGTAGATACGATCCGGCTCACGATCACCGCGCCCGAGGAGGCCCGCGAATCCGCGGACGCGCTCTTCTCCAACTTCGCGCCTTCCTCCGTCACTCTCCGAAAGGAAATCGTCCAATGAATCGCCGTCAGTTTCTCGCTTCCGCGTCCGCCGCACTTCTCGCGGCTGGCCTTGCCTTCAATTCTGCATCCGCGGCGGAAGCCATCCCCGGATTTGACGATGCAGCCGCAAAGGGCGTGCCCGTTCTCGTCCACGTCACCGCGCCGTGGTGCGAGGTCTGCCAGGCCCAGAAGCCCGTGGTCGCGCGTCTGCTCGGAACCTCCGACTTCAAGACCATGAAGGAGTTCGACGTCGACTTCGACAGCCAGAAATCCATCCTTCGCAAGCTGCGGGTCCAGTCGCAAAGCACGATGGTCCTGTTCAAGAACGGCAAGGAGATCGACCGGAGCGTGGGCGTCAGTGATCCCGCCCGCATCGAAGCATTCCTGCGCAAGGCCCTCTGACGATGACGGCCCTGGCATTTCTGGCGGGAATCCTTTCCATCCTGTCGCCATGCGTCCTGCCTCTCGTGCCGGTCGTCATGGCGACGGCGGCATCGGAGCATCGCGCCGCTGGCCCTTGCGGCAGGCGTCGCGACGTCGTTCACGCTGATAGGCATTTTCGTCGCCACGATCGGGTTCTCCATGGGGCTGGACATGACCGTTTTCCGGCTTGTCTCGGCCGCACTCCTCGTGGTCGTGGGCGCTGTCCTTCTCGCTCCCCGTCTTCAGACCAGCTTCGCAACGGCCGCCGGGCCGATCAGCGGCTGGGCACAGAACAGGTTCCGGACGACGTCGACGACGGGCGTCGGCGGGCAGTTCGCGGTGGGCTTCCTGCTCGGGGCCGTCTGGACGCCGTGCGTAGGACCGACGCTCGGAGCGGCGTCGGTAATGGCGGCGAGGGGAGAGAACATTGCCGCGGTCGCCGTCACGATGCTTGCCTTCGGCGTCGGAACCGCCTTTCCGCTACTGATCCTCGGATCGCTCTCCCGCGAGGCCCTGCAACGTTGGCGGGGACGGGTGGCCGCGTCGGCCGCACGTCTCAAGGCGATCCTCGGCGTCCTGCTGGTGCTGGTCGGCACGATGACCCTGACGGGCCTCGATCGCCCGATCCAGACGGCGCTTGAAGGTGCCATGCCGGACTGGCTCCTTGGCCTCACGACGCAGATATGATCTAGCCACGACCGTCTCCATGCTGTTCGATGGGACCGATCAACACGTAAGGACACGTCTTGAGCACTATTCGCGAACGCCTCGAAGAAAGCCAGGTCCCTATCTATTTCGTCGCCGTCGTCGTCGCGGCGCTTGCCGCATTTCTCGTGCAGGGAACGGCGGCGCTGGAGGTCGCCATCAATCCGGCGCTCGCATTCATGCTGTTCGTCACCTTCCTCCAGGTGCCGTTGGCCGAGCTTGGAAAGGCGTTTTCACGCTTCAAGTTTCTCGGCGTCCTTCTGCTCACGAACTTCGTCATCATCCCCTGCATCGTCGGCGTTCTCGTCCAGTTCCTCCCCGGCGACCCCATGCTTCGTCTGGGCGTCCTTCTCGTGCTGCTCGCACCCTGCATCGACTACGTCGTCACCTTTTCCCACCTGGGTCGCGCCGACTCCCGGCTCCTGCTTGCGGCGACGCCGATCCTGCTCATCGTCCAAATGATCGCTCTTCCGATCTACCTCGGGTTCCTTCTAGGAAAGGATGCGGCCTCGCTGGTTCAAGCGGAACCCTTCCTCCATGCCTTCGTCTGGTTGATAGCGTCACCGCTGGCGTTGGCGATCACCGTGCAATGCTGGGCGAAGACGAACCGGTTCGGGGAGAAAATCTCAGCCGTGCTGGGATTCCTGCCCGTTCCGGCGACTTCCCTCGTGCTCTTCGTCGTCGTCGCTTCAGTTCTACCGCAGCTCGGTTCGGCAACTGGGGCGGCGCTGACGGTCTTCCCAGTCTACGCGGTATTTGCGGTCCTTGCCCCGTTTGCAGGCTGGCTAGCCGGGCGCATGTTCGGTCTGTCTCCGACCGAGGGCCGGGCCATCGCCTTCAGCGCATCAACACGGAACTCGCTCGTCGTGCTGCCGTTGGCGCTGGCGGTGCCCGGCGCGGTTCCGGTTCTTCCGACAGTCATTGTCACTCAGACGCTCGTCGAGCTGTTGAGCCAGCTTGTCTACGTTCGCGTCATGCCACTACTTGGTAGGTCGCTGGAGGCTTCCAAGAGCGAGCAGAACCGCCAACGCCAGGAAGACCGCGAGCTCGGAACATCGCTCCCGCGGAAGAGGCAGCCTCGTTCATGACATCTGAAGCGTGTCACAAAAAAACGCGTAGCGATGTCTTGCATCGCTGTGTGATCGAAGGAATGGCGCTGTGAATCGAAACATCGCATGGCAAGCCGGTGTTTGCGATGACCTGCAGAGCACAGTTAGCGGGCAAGTTCGGATTTCAGCCCACTTCTACCGTCGAAGAGCGTCTCGATAAGCGGGCACTCCCGCAGCGAGCCGTCGGCGCATTGCGCGACAACGTCCTTGAGCACCCGTTCCATGCGCCTGAGATCGGCGATCTTCGCCCGCACGTCATCGAGATGCGCGGCGGCAACGGCGCTTGCCTCGACGCAGGGCTGGTCGCGCTCGTCGACGAGGCGCAGGAGCTCGCGGACTTCATCGATGGAAAAACCGAGTTCGCGGGCGCGCAAGACGAAGCGAAGCCGTCGCTCGTGGGTGCCGTCGTAGCTGCGATAGCCGCTCGCCGTGCGTGGCGGCTCCGGCAGAAGGCCGATCTTCTCGTAATAGCGGACCGTCTCCAGATTGCACCCTGTGCGCTGTGCGAGTTCAGCGCGCTTGAGGCCTTTCACGCCAGCGTGATCGCCCATACCAAAATACCCCTTGACCCTGTAGTTGCTACAGACCGCACGTTAGCCCCTGGATAGGTTTTCGACAAGAAGAGCGAGGTCGGACATGAATGCATCGCGACACGGACCAGCAGACGTTGCACCGACTGCGGCAAACCTGACGACGCCAGAGCGAAGCGAGGCCGGGCGACAGCGCCTGGTCGCCGCCGGCGGCATACTCGGCGCTATCGCCGCCTCGTCCTGCTGCATCATTCCGCTCGTCCTGTTCAGCCTCGGCATCGGCGGCGCCTGGATCGGCAATCTGACGGCGCTTGCGCCGTACAAGCCGCTGTTCGTCGCCGGAACGGCGGGCGTGCTCGGCTATGGCTTCTACCTTGTCTATTGGAAGCCTAGGCAGGCCTGCGCCGATGGCGCCGCCTGCACGCGCCCGGTTCCCAGCCGCCTGGTCCAGATCGCGCTCTGGTTCGCCACGGTTCTCGTCCTCGCTGCCTTCGCCTTCGACTATGTCGCCCCGCTGCTGCTTTCCGCCTGACACCAAGAGGAGATCCCCATGAGGAAGAGTTTGAGTGCTCTCGCCTTGATCGCGTCCGTGATGACCGCTCCAGCCGCTTTCGCCGCCGAACGCACTGTGACCTTTGCGATCGACAACATGACCTGCGCCTCGTGTCCCTACATCGTGAAGAGCACGATGGCGGCGATCCCCGGCGTCGCGAAGGTGACCGTCTCCTTCGAGGCGAAGACCGCGGCCGTGACCTTCGACGACGCGATGACGAACACCGACGCCATCGCATCCGCCAGCATGAATGCCGGTTATCCTGCCCATCCGCGGCTGGGCAGCTAGAATGACTGGCTCCGCTTCATTCCGTGCAGCCGCGATCGGCGCGGTCCTCGCCGCGATCTGCTGCGTTTCACCACTTGTCGCCCTGAACCTGCCTTTGGCCGGCCTTGGCGTATGGCTGGTGGGTGCAGCTCCGGTCGTGCTTCCGCTGATGATCGCGGGCATCGGTCTTGTCTCGTGGAGCCGGTATCATCACTGGGCAAGATCCACCGCCCGTGAAGCGACGATTCGGAAGGAAGCCGTGAAGTCATGAACGATTGCTGTGCATCTCCATCGCCTCAGGCCGAGGTTGCAACGTCCACATCCGCGACGCCGCCAAACTACGCCGTTCGGCCTGGCGTGACGTTTCCCGACTGGTCGGTCGTCACGTCGCCGACAGTCCGAAGCGCCTTGCAGGCGATGGTCGGCTCGGACCATGTGCTCAACAGGTGGAGCGGCTACGACCCCGCCACCGATCGCATTCGTGTTGCGCTGCTCCAGCTTTACGCGGAAGACGGGCGAGCTCCGGTCACTGCCGCGCTTGCGGAACGTACAGGTTTAAGCGAGACGGATGTCCAGCCGCTGCTTGAGGAGCTTCGCCGGCGCGACCTGGTTGTTCTCGACGGCGAGCGGATCGTCGGAGCCTATCCCTTCAGCGATCATAACACCGACCATCGGGTCGTGCTGGACGGACGCACGTTGAACGCAATGTGCGCGGTCGACGCGCTCGGAATCGGTGCCATGACCGATCGCGATATTGCGATCGCCTCGCAGTGCCGCCATTGCGGCGCGCCGATCCGGATCACCACGCGAGGGCGAGGGCGGGCACTCGACGACGTCGAGCCGCAGTCGTCCGTCATGTGGCAAAGCGTCCGCTACGAAGGCGGCTGCGCCGCCAGCTCGCTCTGCGCGACGACCGCCTTCTTCTGCTCGGACGACCATCTTTTGGCCTGGCGCGACGACCGTTCCGCCGACGAGCCTGGTTTCCGGCTGTCGATCGAGGAAGGACTGGAGGCCGGCCGCGCGCTGTTCGGGCCGAGCCTTGCTGGCCTTGATCGCCCACCGAAGAGCCCAGCGGTCGGGAACCGCCCCTTCCGCACAAGCGGTCGCAATGGAGACGTTTACGATCTCATCGTCATCGGCGCCGGCTCCGCCGGCTTCTCGGCCTCGATCACGGCCGCCGATCAGGGCGCCCAGGTCGCGCTCATCGGCAGCGGCACCATCGGCGGCACCTGCGTCAATGTCGGCTGCGTGCCGTCGAAGACCCTGATCCGCGCCGCCGAGACGCTGCACAACGCTCGCGTGGCGGCCCGTTTTGCCGGCATTGCTGCCGAAGCCGAACTGACGGACTGGCGCAAAACCGTTCGTCAGAAGGACACGCTCGTTTCCGAGTTGCGCCAGGCCAAGTACGTCGATCTGCTCCCTGCCTACGACGGCATTGGGTATCGCGACGGACAGGCGCGCCTCGTCGACGGCGGCGTCGAAGTAGACGGCGCGCGTATCGCCGCCGGCAAGATCATCATCGCGACCGGCGCACGGGCTGCAGTTCCCGCCATTCCTGGCATCGAGACCATTCCGTATCTCACCAGCACGACGGCGCTCGACCTCGAGGAGCTGCCGCGCTCGCTGCTTGTGATCGGCGGCGGCTATATCGGCGCGGAACTCGCACAGATGTTCGTCCGCGCCGGCGTCGATGTGACGCTCGTCTGCCGGTCGCGTCTCCTTCCCGAGGCCGAGCCCGAGATCGGCGCGGCGCTCACGGGATATTTCGAGGACGAAGGCATCACAGTGGTCTCCGGCATCGCCTATCGCGCAATCCGCAAGACCGGGAGCGGCGTCTCGCTGACGGTCACGCGCGACGGCCAGGATGCCACGATCGACGCCGATCGGGTGCTGATCACCACGGGGCGCACGCCCAACATCGAAGGCCTTGGGCTGGCCGAGCACGGGATCACGGTCTCGGCGAAGGGCGGCATCGTGGTCGACGACCGTATGCGCACCACCAGGGCCGGCGTCTATGCCGCCGGCGACGTCACCGGCCGCGACCAGTTCGTCTACATGGCGGCATATGGTGCCAAACTGGCGGCCAAGAACGCCCTCAACGGCGACAGCCTGCGCTACGACAACAGCGCGATGCCTGCCATCGTGTTCACCGATCCGCAGGTTGCGAGCGTCGGCCTCACCGAGGCGGACGCTCGCACCGCTGGACACGCGGTTCTTGTTTCGACGATCGGTCTCGACCAGGTGCCGCGCGCACTCGCCGCCCGCGACACCCGCGGGCTGATCAAGCTCGTGGCCGACGCCGGCAACGGCCGCCTGCTCGGCGCGCATGTTCTCGCGCCGGAAGGGGCCGACAGCATCCAGACGGCGGCTCTGGCGATCCGACAAGGTCTCACCGTCGACGATATCGCCGGTATGATCTTTCCATATCTCACCACCGTCGAGGGACTGAAGCTCGCGGCGCTCTCGTTCGGCAAGGACGTCGCCAAGCTATCGTGTTGCGCCGGTTGAACGGGGAAAGGAATGGACCACGAGGTAAGAAAATCATTTTGTCGAGCCAGGCGCGCAATCAGCGCGATCGCCGAAATTGGTCCTTGACGCCACGATAGCGCGATCGTGGACGACCACCCACTTTTTCGAGAAGGGGTGAGCCGCAGTCTTTCTGAAATCGAGAATTTCGTCATTGTCGGCGAAGGCGCAAGTGCCGATGACGCGGCCGCGCTGGCGGAGTCCCGCGCTCGATGGTTCGGAAGCGGTACAGGGCTTGGTACCGCTATTACGAGGTCGAACCCGACGACTAGGCATCGCAAACCTTGTGCTCGGCGGCCATCGAGTTCTTCAACGACGGCGCGAGATCGTTGGAGGATTGTCTCAACGCTGCTCATCGGCACTTATGTCGGCAGGTGGGCGACGCGCGCAAACGCGCCGACGTCGGCTGTGGCTCACTGACCTGCCGGGCCGACGGCATAACGTTCGCCCTGCTTCGCCGGAACTTCCTGAAGCGGCGCCCGTTTTGAGATGGTCGAAACCAGAAACTCCTATCATGGCTACTACATCACGTGGACGAAATCAGGACCGGGCGCGCGTCGCCGCCGGTCAGAAGCATGAAGTCGCATACGAGGCGAAGAAGGAGAACGTCTCGAAGGATACGGTCAAGAAGGCCGTCAAATCGGCTGGCAGCAGCCGCAAGAAGGTTGAGGCCGAGATCGGTCGTCACTAAAAAGTGAGGATCGCCACCTACAACGTAAACGGCGTCAACGGCCGTCTCGAAGTCCTACTTCGGTGGATCGGGGAGACCGCGCCGGACGTCGTCTGCCTGCAGGAGCTCAAGGCGCCGCAGGAGAAGTTTCCCATAGAAACAATCGAGGCCGCCGGCTACGGCGCAGTTTGGCTGGGTCAGAAATCCTGGAACGGCGTTGCAATCCTTGCGAAGGGGCAGCAGCCACATCTTACAAGGAAGGGCCTGCCGGGCGAGCCGGAGGACGAGCACAGCCGCTACATCGAGGCCATCGTAGACGGCATCATAATCGGCGGCCTCTATCTTCCGAACGGCAACCCGTATCCGGGGCCGAAGTTCGACTACAAGCTTCGATGGTTCAACCGGCTGCACAACTACGCTGCCGAACTGCTTGAGCTTGAGGTGTCCGTCGTTCTGGCAGGCGATTACAACGTCATGCCGACCGAACTCGACGTCTACAAGCCGGAGCGCTGGACGAACGACGCGCTCTTTCGCGTCGAAGTGCGGGAAGCATATAAGAAGCTCGTCGATCAAGGCTGGACGGATGCACTCCGGCATCTGCATCCAGACGAACGCATCTACACCTTCTGGGATTACTTCCGAAACGCCTACGCCCGCGACGCCGGACTCCGCATTGACCACTTCCTCCTAAGTTCAGAGGCCGCGTCCCGTCTGGCGAGGGCGGAGGTCGATAAGCACGTGCGCGGCTGGGACCACAGCAGCGATCATGCTCCCGTCTGGATCGAACTGCAGGAGAAAGCCGGCTAAGACGAGCCGCTAGCTCACCTCGGGAAGGGCTGACGAAAATTCCTCGACGACGAAGTCCGCCGCGATCGATGGAGCCCAAGTCAGTTGACGAGCGCTTTCCTCCGGCTGGTGGACGGCGCCGGGCCGCATCAATGCTCCGTAGTCGAAAATGGTTCCCCTCAGCGCAGATCGGACCGCCAGGCCGATAGCCATTCCGACCGGAGGCGGTACCGCGTTGCCGATCTGACGCGCCGCCGAATCCTTGCCGCCAACGAACGACCAGTAGTCGGGGAAGGCCTGGAGACGGGCGCGCATCCTCAGCGTCAGGGAAGGGCGGAACGCTGGTCCTGCACGTTCGGCCTGCTGCTGCGTGGGCGCACTGTCGGCCACGTTGCGGATGTCGATGCCCTTTGCAGCCCAACGGGCCGTTTCCTTCTCGCGCGAACCGCCCTTGCGTCCGACCACTGTAGAGGCCAGCGCCCCACGCAGGTCAGCACCGTTTCTCCGGACGACCTGCGTTCGCAGCGCCTCCGCCCACGCGGCAGCACCTAGCCAGCCGTTTTCGGCCATAAGGTCGGCAAGGGCGTCGCCCATGTTTGCCCGCCACTCGGGAAACTTGGGCGGGCTGCGAAATGCGCCCATCGCAGCCATCCTCATGCCAACGATCAAGATTCGGGTGCGTTCCTGGGGCACGCCGTAATCCTCCGCCTCCATGCGAATGATCTGAATGGCATATCCGGACTTCCTGAGCTTCTTCATGAAGGCGCCCAGGTGATCCGCATGTCGCGCGTGTAAGAGGCCGGCGACGTTCTCGAAGACGAAGGCGGCCGGCCTGATCTCGTCGACAGCCCGCGCACCCTCCGGCAGGAGATCGCGTGGATCGTCCTTGCCGAGCCCCAGTCCCTCGATGGAGTAGGGCTGGCACGGCAGACCTCCGACCAGCAAGTCGACGTTCGGCGAACGGTACTGCGAAAAGTCGACGGTTCGCATGTCCGCTTCCACCACAGGCCAGAACGGCCGGTTCTGACGAAGGGTCGCGGCGGCATCCTTGTCGAACTCCACGAGCGCTATCGGATGATAGCCAGCCCTTTCCAGGCCGATAGAGAAGCCTCCTGCGCCAGCGCACAGCTCGACTACAGTCAGATGAGGCCGAGGCAGGGCGGCAAGCGGCTTTCTTACGGCAGGCGCATCAAACTCGAGCGGTGGCTTCGCGCTGGTGACGCTCTGAAGGCAGTCGATCAGGTTAGTCTGCACCTTGCGGCATTGCGAAGTGTTGTCGAGAGCGTATCCATACTCGCCGCCGAGCTGGCCATCAGCCACCCTCCTTAGCGCAGCATAGGCGAGGGCGACGCCGCGTCCTTCACTACCGTTAGGAAGAGACAAAGCTTCCTTGAGCGAAGCAGGCTGGGGACCCCAGACCTCTTCGAAACGCGGCAACACCTCCGACGCGATCTCTTGCACGCTCGCTAGGTATTGCGTCCGAACTTCTGGGGATAGTCGCGACTGGAGAAGATCGACCTTGGTCATGACTTCGCCTACACGCTTGTCAACCAGCTTGACCGATACGGCCATACGGCGCCTTGCGGCGGCTATCGTCCTGCGCATTGCCGTCCTCGCCTGCAGGTCCCAGAACGTCAACTTCTGCCGCTTGAAGTGGGCCCGGATCGCGGCTACGTCCTTCGTGCCAACGGAGGCTCCGGCCTCCATCCGCAACAAGGATTCGCGACGCGTCTCATTGTCGGCGGTAGCGAGTGACCGTAGCTGGGCGAAACCGATCCGCTTCTCCCGGAGGAGTCCATGACAACCTTTCAAGCTGACGGAGGCCTTCACGAACGCGGACGCATCTGTCAGGTCAAGTTCACAGGCGGCGTGGAGGAACTGTGTAGTTTCCTTGGCAGTTAGGTGCTCATGCAGTGCTTCCACCTCCGCCGTGATTTTAAGCAGTCGGTCCGCGATCTGTCCCTGCAGTAGGCGGATCGACTTTCGTGCCTTCGCCACTGCTTCATGTTTCAAAAGTTCTTCTGGCGTGCGCGACCGCTTCATCAAGGCTTTCCTGCGTTTGGCGTCTGTGATGCAGGACGGCCTGCCTCGTTATTTGTTGCATTACGGCACAGTTCTTGAGGCTTGGGAAAACCAATGGATAAAATGTCACCTATCCGTAAGATTGTACGATCTATCGGCGACACCGGGCGGCGATCCAGATTGGGAAGGCTTGGAACTGGGCGGCGGACTAATCACCACCGGACAGGCCAACCAGATTGGCGCATGACTTCTTGTTGCCATGAAACAATTTATTCTCGGGCGCCTTGACGCCCGCCTGAGCGTTCTGTATCTGTTCTCTCATGTTCAAGAACCGTCGACAACCGCAACAACGCTGACCGACCTGCCGCACTCGCGGCGGATCCCTTGGTATTGTTGCGGAGACCGACGATGAATCCTTACAACGCAAAGGGTCGTGCGACCCGAGGTGCCGTGTGCTTAGCGAGTGAACGCTTTAAGCCGTTCGGCACGGTGCGATGCTCCAATCCGCCTTTCTTCCGATGCCAGCTCGCTCGTGATCTGGGTTGTATCCTGGATGTCGACGACGACGTCGTCGCATGGTGCTGCAGGCCCCACGGCATGGATGCTGCGCTCGACGAAATCGAGTGGCAGGGACCGCCGCCAGACTTCATGGTCACCTACCCGAACGGCAAGGAGCTTTATCTTCACGCGGTGGAGGACGTCGGCGATCCGGAAGTCACCGAGGCAGCAGCGTGCCGCAAGCTATGGCACCGTTTTGTGAAAGCCACCGATATCCGAGTCGGCTACCGGCTACAAAACGCTCGAGATCTCCTCAGGTACGCAGCCTACCAAACACCGCTGGGCGACCGGATACGTCTTCTGGCAGCTCTCGAGCACGAGGGCTCGGCGACCGTCGCCGAATGCCTGTCCATTTTCCGGGAGGTGAGCCCGATCGCCGGACTCTCATCCCTCATTCTCAACCGGGTTGTGACCGTCGATCTGGATGCAGAGCTTATTGCTCCGCACACGCCGGTCCGAGTTTTCGGGATATAGATCATGTCAGATCGCGCGGACACACTCTTCAAATACACCACCACCCGTCTCACACTGGCCGCGTGCCGGTCTGCTCTTCGCCGATCCCTCTTGCGGCACCCAGCGGTGTACGCCGGCGAACCCTTCACGCTTGTGCTTGCGGTGCCCGAGGATCTCAGGAAGGATTTCAATCGCGCAGCCCTAGCTTTGATAAAAGAGGACGACGCTCTGGCCGACGTCGGGCTTGGGACGAACTCCGTAAGCCTGAGGGGACGCGTCGACTACACGGACGTGAAGGTTTCCCTTCGGGCGTGCGAGAGGCTGGTGATCCTCCTGGACCGTCTGGAGGGCTTGCCTGCTTTCCTGATCGCCGCAGCCGACACGATCGAGCAGATGCATCCGATCGACGTCGAAGTCCTGGTCGAGGCTGTCCGCGCCGTTCATGACTTGGAACTCGGGCATGAGGCCGCCGAAGCCATGCTCAACTATCCTGTCGCGGACGTCCTGGCCGCGCTACGTCCTGGCCGCGACCACGCCGATGTTCTACGACGGCTGAAAGCCGCTCACGACAGCACCCTCGACACCAAGGTGCCGCCCGTCGAAAGCCTGGCCGGTTTCGGCGATGCGGGCGAATGGGCGCGCGTCGTGGTATCTGAACTCGCTGCCTGGAAAAGTGGAAGCCTTACCTGGGAGGATGTGGATTCCGCGTCGCTCTTGAGTGGTCCGCCGGGTGTCGGGAAGACTCTTTTCGCTCGGTCACTTGCAAGAAGCGCCGGCTGCGCCTTCATCGCATCGTCGCTCGCACAGTGGCAGGCCGCTGGTCATCTGGGCGATCTTCTAAAAGCCATGCGTGAATGCTTCCAGCTCGCCGCCGCTCGGGCGCCTACCGTACTCCTGCTCGACGAATTCGATTCCATCGGCGATAGAACTAAATTCGCCGGATCGAACGCCCAGTACAGCATTGAAGTCGTGGCCGGGCTGCTGGAATGCCTCGACGGCGCTTATCGCCGGGAGGGCGTCGTCGTGATCGGCGCGTGCAACGACCCAAGCCGAATTGACAGGGCGCTCCTGCGGCCCGGCCGGCTGAGCCGGCATTTCGCGCTCTCGCTACCGGACACGATCGCCCGGACGGGGATTCTGACAACGCATCTCGATGGAGCTCTTCGACAAAAGGAGATCGTGAAGATAGCCGAGGCGACCCTTGGGTTATCCGGCGCAGAACTGGCGCAGCTCGTGGCGGATGGTCGCCGAAAGGCGAGGGGGCGAGCACAGAAGCTTCGTGTCGAAGACGTCATGTCATGCCTCCCGCCAATCGCGCCGATCAAAGGGAGATTGCGAGATCGGATCTGCATCCACGAAGCGGGCCATGCGGCCGCGATCATCGCGCTCAACGTTGGAAGACTGACGGGCGTCGCCGTCATGGACGGGTTCTACAAAGGCGGGATCGGCGGCGGCGCCGCATTCGATCGTGAGGAGCGGCTGCAGACTGCAAAGCACTATCGGAACGAACTGATCGTCCAGCTAGCCGGTATGGCGGCCGAGATCGTATTTTTTGAAGAACATCTTGAAGGCTCCGGGGGCCGCCACGGATCGGACCTTCAGAGGGCGGCGGATCTCGCGACGAGCATGATCGCGCAGCTTGGAATGGGCGGGATCACAAATTTCCTGTCTGCAGAGAGCCTCGAAGACCTCGACAGGATTCGCCGCACCGTCCCGAGCGTCAACCGACGGGTGGAGCGATTGCTCGCAACGGTATTGGATGAGGCAAAGGAGTTGATCGGACGCAATTCCGAGTTTGTCTGCGAACTGGCGGCGATCCTCAACATGGAGGGCTCGGTCGATGGAAAGCTGGCGACGTCCATGTTCGACAAAATGGAGAAGCCGGATGCCGCAGAATAGATGGACCAGCGACCTGCAGCATATGCGTTCACTCCCGCGGGCCGGACAGAAGAGCATGTTCCTGACATTCATCGAGAAGGAGTGCGGGATACCGCTGACCGTACGGGAGGCACGCTCGCGGCTCTTTCTTCTCACAATGGATGCACTGGCGGGATCGCCTCGTCTCATCGTCGTCGACGAGACGCGCGCCATCCTGATGTCCTTGGGAGACCTGGAGGCGATATTGCTGGATCTGGCACTGATGAAAGTCGTCGAGGGCTTGAAGGAGCAGCCGCGCCGTCGGGTGAAGAACCGCTAGAAGGGCCAGACGCGTAAGGTCAATATCTTCTATACGGCGCCGAAGCGATCCGTTCGCTTATGGGTGGCGGCGACGATCTCGTCACCCGCTAATCGCGCGAGAGCTTGCGTCTGCTTGGTACAGTCGGCGGCACCATTGCCTCCGCGACTCGATACCGTGCGTGTCGAGACGCCTTATTTCAGAGGGGAATTTAATCGACGACCCTAAAGGCGAGCCAGACTGCACTCATTCCACCGCCGGCAAGTTTCCCTTGAATTAGACGGAGCGCTCACCTCCCCAAGCGGGCCGGGGCGATGCGACGCCGCGTCAAGAGAATTAAGGCGGCGGAAAGCCCCTGCGCCTTGATGTCGATGTCGCCGACACAGGATCTTTCAGGCCGGTAATCGGATTGGTAGAGTTGAAGAGGTTTGTCGACGGCCTCAAGAGGTTGCCGAGGCGCAAGGTCAGTAACCGCTGAAAGTTCGGTCGAAGCCGCGACGGTCTTTCGAGCTTGTTGGTAACATCGCTTTTACCCGCGCCGGATATGAAACGATCGATCAAACGCGAGAATATCGATGCCCCACTTTGCAGACAAGTCGTCCATCCTATCGAGGGTCATCCATCTCGAAGCGCGGTCCTACCTGGAGGAGGCGATCAAGTGTCACGAGGTGGAAGCATATCGAGCTAGCGTCACCATGATGTGTTGCGCTGTTTTCTACGACGTCAGGCTCAAGGCATACGGTTTGGCCAGCTACGATCCCTGGTTCGACAGGTTTAGCAAGCATGTGGAGCACATGCGCGAAAAGCAGGATAGTTTCGAGTCGAACGTCATGGAAAAAGTAAGATCTTCAAGGCTCTTCAAGGAGGAGCAGAAGTCGTACTTGGATAGGATTTGGAAATCTCGCAATGACGCGGCTCATCCCACGAAAGTGACGGTATCGGAGCATTTATCGGAAGACTTCATCAGGACTGGGGTGGATCTCTTTCTCGCCGATAAGGCTCTGCTTGGTGATCCGGGGGTTGACGTTATCCTCGAGCAACTTGAGAACGTTGACATGTTTCCGCACGAGTTTTCGACGCGCGATGTTTCAGTTGCGCGAGACCTTTTGCAGGACGTTCTGATAGGCGGTGCCTATTTTAAGCTCGCGGAGAAAATCGTGAGCAAGCTGAAGAGTGAGCCCGATGCTCGATTTCAGCAAAATGCCATCCGCTTCCTTAAGGCCATGGCACTCATGCAAACACCTGACAGCATTTCCGCCATAACAACCGCCCTCATACAAAGAAGGACGCCGGAGGCCGCTGAAACCTGGCACCTCGAAATTATTGCGCTTTCCCCGGAGATGTTGAAGGCGGCCGGATCGGCAAGCAAAAATGGACTCGACGTCAGCCTGGCCGCCATGTGCCGCTCTTTCGATGACTCCGATCCGAGCCACATCCGAAAGATGCAAGATCTTTTAGAACAGGTAATGAGCAAGATCGACGCAGTGCGTCTGCACGCCGATTTCCCTTCATTTCTTGATGCGCTGCTATCTTTCGTTTGGTGCCAGCCTGCAGTGGTGAACTGTCTCGTGGCGGGCGGAGGTATGCGGGTGTTTGCGAGTTACGAACTTCATAAACGCTTGGCAGAACCCGTCGATGCCGGTCGGTTCGTTCGCTATCTGAAGTACAGGGGATTCGAAAACCAACTCGCCGACGCGCTCTCGGACGACGAGGCGTTTACGATCCTCGCACAGATCGCGTGCGCGGCGGTAAACCGAGATCCGGACTGCAACAGGATACTCGACGCTGACTTCGCTGACTTACCATCCCTCAGAGCGAAGGCCATCAAATTGGCCATCGAGAATCCTGATGAAGCGGAAAACATCCTTGGTAGTTACAACGGCCACTGGGACTTGGCGATGATGAAGGAGGCGCTGGATGTAGGCGCGGCTATGGATGCATGAACGGCCCTGTATCTATCGTCCTGTACCGGTCCAGCCACAGCCTCGCGGCCTCCTCCTTATATCGAAAGTCAAACCCGGAAGGGCCATAGAGATCACGGGTAAGCCGCCGGTCCTCCTCCTCAAATGGAATTCGCCCCCAATATTGGAATGCATCCTCGACGTCGACCGGCGGATGGATAGACTCGAGAAGGTCTGTCTCCGACTTGAGGTAACGCCGTTCGAAAAGCCGAACTCGCAACGCTGTTCGATATTCAACGGTGGAGAAACCTAGCTTCAGAGCATCAGCGATAGACAATGATTCCAAGCCCGACTGAGCCAATGTTCGTGGGTTGTGATGCAGTTGCCCAGTCACCATATTTCGGACAAGCCACTTGTTCTGGAACCGGTCGAATGGCGTGCTCTTGAGAAGACGACCGTCGACTGACGCCCAACCTATTGCCCTGAAGCCAGACAACGCGATCTCGTCGGGATACGGTACTTGCTGCTCCTCGCTCTGGCTCAACCAGTCTTCAAGACTGTCCAGTCCTTGCTCCCGCCTATCGGCTTCAGCGAAGCCGGAAGGTGGCCGGCATTCCGCGACGAGTTCATCCTCATCCTGAACGAGATAGGACTGAAGCATCTGCATCCTAAGTCCAGCCTGATATTCGCTCGTGTTAAACCCGAGGGCGACGGCATCACGAAGTGAAAGGACTTGTATCCCGGAAACCGAGAGAACGTCGTCCGCGTAAAGATTTCCGTCAATCGGCGACCGACGCAGATATTGCGTCTGAAGTCGGTCGGAAACTAGACCGCACGGTCGCAGGTTGTTTCCCAGCCATGCCACAGCAGAACCATGTCGCTCGAAGTGGCTTTCGTCTGCAATGTATTGAAAACGTTCGTTGTATGCACCCATTGTAGATCCTACTCTAGGGAAAGTGCCTCGGCGCTATGCAACGAAGAAATGGGCTGAGCGAGTGCCGGCAATGGGCGTCGATCGATGAGCGTTTGAGTATCGACGCGACTTCGATGGCTGGGGTTCATGGTGGTATCTCTCCTTTGGAAGAGATTTTCACGTGGCCATGAAAGTCACTACAGAACGGCGAACGGTCTAGTGAATCCTCGCAACAATCTGTCGGCAATGTCCATCGCGAACTTCTCCTGCAGCACACGGTCGTCTATGAAGTCGCGATCGATAGCCTCCGGAGAAAGACTTGGAGAAGATTGGAAATAGAGATCTGTGGGGAGTCGCTGATGAAGACGACGATATCCAGGTCATCGAGCAGATCGACGTAGCGCGCGGGGTCGGCAAGGTGGTCGATGACTACAACGATCTTATCCGCACCCTGGCGAAGATCCAATATCACAATCCCGATTTCGTTCTGATGCTGCGCGGGCAAACCGAAGATCACCAATCGAACGGCGCTACTATACTCAAGCCCAGCATATTGCGCGAGAACCGCGGTCGTTACCCTGGACGTGGACCTCTCAACGACCGCTTCCAGCGACTAAAGGATGCCGAACGGGAGCTCGCGGACGCTTTCAATCGGCACGCTATTCCAGACCCCAAGCTGCGGGTAGTGAAACATCGAATTGTTCGTTGGGCAATCCTTCAGCACTACAAGGTCGTCGATACGCCACTCCTGGACGTCACCTTGTCGCCACGGATCGCGGCATCCTTTGCAACCAGCAACGGACGCCCCTGGGGCTTTATCTATGTCCTCGCTGTTCCGAACATCAGCGCCGCCGTGACGTCCAGCGCCGAGGCAGGGATGCAGATCATAAGACTGTCGAGCGTCTGCCCTTATGTAGCGATGCGCCCCGGCGTCCAGGAGGGGTATCTTTTAGGGGAGTATCCGGAGATCGACACGATGGAAACAAAAAGCCGGATCCCGTATGGGGAAACTGACTTCAGCCTGAGGCTCATCTCCAAGATCAAGTTCAGACCTCGGGACTTCTGGGATCTAAGCGGTTTTGGGGAAGCCACTGAAGAACATCTTTATCCGGAAGAGGACGAAGCATTCGGAAGGATGATAGAGGAGTTAAGAGAACGTTTCGATCACTATTGAGTAGCCGCCGCATATCGGGAAGTCGAACGTGGTCGCAATGTTCTCGTCCCTGACCTGATAGGACACCGAAATGGCAAGCACGACGCCCGGCGAATCCTTCACGTCGGCACCGAAGCGCTGACCATCGTGTGAGACGCACCAATGCTTAGGCTTTTATGCAGCCGCCGGCGCGGCCGATGACCAAGGGTGACTCCCAGTATTCGTAAACCACAGTCTGTTCGTTCGCGCGGCGCGAAGTCAGCGGAATCCGAGATCTTCGATGACCCGCGGACGCATCCTGGAAGGCCCCTCAGTCCTCCATCGCTGAAAGGGTGTGTGCTGCCATCGGGCGCAGTCAATACGGTTGGAGGAAAGGCCGGGGCATCGAGAAATGTCACCGATGCGCAAAGCTTCGTGATATCTGAGGATTTCGTCCCCAGTCCCTATCCATACGAATTCAACACGAAGATGGTTACGTCCGCGCGTCCGCGCCGCTGGCGCGAGCGATGATCAATCTCTGGGCTGCCGCAATTCACAGTGGCGACGATGCGAGCGACGTTTGTCTGAGGCTCCGGCGAGCTGAGTCCGACGGCAATACTTTTGAGATGGGTATCACGGTCACGGAGACCGTCAACGGCGACGTTAATGTGGGCCTGTCGAATTTGGGGCTGCCCGCAGGCGGAGAACTCAAATCTACTACTGGAAACACGGTCACCGTCAAATTCGTAGACCACGACTTCTCGCGACCACCGCCGCCGCGTCCGAAGGCTTGTAAACGCGGTGACACTCGTCCGGAATGCGAACAGCACATCGTGGTGCCTAGGGGACGACGACCGGCGTGGATAGTGGAGTTGATCCCCGCAAGCGGCAACAGTCATACCCGCCATTCTCGATCGCCAAGCTCGTAGCGACTTTGATCTCGTCCTGGACGCCAGGCGTCGCAGGCTACGAAATCTCAGCGCAGCTTGAACCCAGGGTTAGGATTCAGTTCAATGAGCGGCTGGAGTCGCTCTTCCACGATCGCGGGTATAAACCAGTTCAACGTTCCTTCACGCGAATAGGACAATGCTTGACGTGATCCGAGCGTCGTGCGGTTCACGATCCTCGGGATACGCGTCATCTCGACGAAGAAGCCGGTGGCCACGGTCCTGTCGAATTCGGCAGCCAAGTCATTCCGCATCGCATTAAGCTCGTTCGTTGTCGCCAAAGGTGCCACGACCATCACCGGCACGTTGGAGTCAGTCCAGATCCGATGGAGCATTGCGACTGTGATATCCGGACGCAATGAAACCGGCTTCAAAACTATGATAAGATCCGGCTCCGCGACCTCTTCAAAAAACTCTTGGGAGATGTCGACTAAGAACTTATTGTTGCGAAGGGGGCTGGGTTGCGACGTCATCCAGAGGCAAACCAGGCTTGCTTCGATTTGGGCCGCGGCTAGTTGGTGCAGGAACATTGATCCGACACTATCGGCCTCTTCGGCTTCAACCACCACGGCGACCTTCTTCGCCTCCTTGCTATAGTCGCGCGCTGTAAGAGCCTTCGCCATCGCGCGGCCGAGCACAGTACCGGCGCGTTCGTAAAGTGTAAAAAGTTCCTGTGGGCTACCGCGAAAATCAATCAGTTCCCGTGCGAACTCGATCTCGTTGCGGTCGGGCCTGTCAAGAAATGAGCTCCACTCGGTCATCTGATTTTTCCTGCGATTGTTGCGAACTTAATGAGATCCAAGTCCTCCGCATTCGACAACCGCTTAATAAGCCGGTCCCATTTCGGCGTTCCGCATCGAAAACCGAGTGGCGATCGAAAATGCCTGTTCATTCCGAACGTAAAGATGTCTCCTTCGATGTCGTAGTCCATACCTTTGACGGCTGAAAGCAACGTTTCGACTTCAGGGCTTAGCTCGAACTTTGGCTCGAAGTCCCGAAGGAGGAATCCTGAATGGTCGGCGGAACACTTCGCAATATCGCGGATTGTCCCGTGAAAATTACATGCTTTCCATCCAATATAGTAGTAGTCGGCCAGGTTGCGTTTCGCCAAATCGCCTCCGGCCTTCGATAGAAGACCCTCTGCAAACGACCTCCATTCACTGAAGCGATGGACGTAGTGCTTAACCTCAACCTTTCCTTTGAATGCAGCCGGCATACTGTCATCCAAGCTTTTTCTAAGCCCCGCTCGAGAGACAACGAGCTCAACCTGTGAGCCTGCATCGAGTCCGGTCATTTTCAGATCTTCGAGTTGATTCTTAAAGTCCTGTTCGACCTCTGGCCAAGCAAGTCTAAGCCTGTGCTTCGCTTGGGCATAAAGCAGTTCCGTGTCTGAAATTACGACGAGGTCGTCGACGTCCGTCACGCGCCGGTTCGATACGTGAGACGACATTCCATTCTCGTTCCGCAACATGGCGAGAAAGGAAATTCGTATCGCATGATAGACGCCATACTCGCGCTCAAACTCCGTACCCTTGTCCTTGCTGTCCGCTCCTCGTCGCCTTCGTACAGACCGTGTCGTTCTCTCGGGTCCCATTGCTGCGTTGGCCTGATCAATTAGCCTAAGCTTCTCTCGGTAGGTGGGCATTGAGCTTCTCTCTCGCTAATGCCGCGAAAAACTGGTCGGCATTGAAGGCGAGGTCTACAACCCCCGCGTTAACAAATTCTAGTGTAGGACTGCTGTCGAAGTTCAGCCTGGTTACACGGCCTTCTCCTAACTCCATCCGAGAAAGTGATACTGTCTCGACCGCTAGATGACAGCATCCAGCACCTCCGTCGGTCTGCAGACAGCGAGTTGTTCAATCATCCATTAAACGGGCCTAGATTGAGGACGTGTTGGCGAAGCTTGTCACACGCCGGCGCCATCAGAGTTGCCGCATCCATGCCGCTCTCGAATCTATAAGGGATCGTGGTAATCCCGGTTAGGTCACTGGGAAGCTTAAGTTTCTCAGTTCGAGGTTCCATGAGGATCGCGCGCTGCCGGCCTAGCCTGCCCATAAAGAGTCCGAGCTCGAAAACGACGTTGTCGCGCGGGCTTGGCCAATCCGTGTTCCTGTCCTTGTTTTGGGTATGGTCATCGGCGTGAGCTATCGCCACGGCGAAGTCGGAATCGTCTACCTTCGCTTCTAGGTCCTGCAACGTATAGTTCATCACCCGGAAGGTGCCTTCCGTCCATAGCGTCGTATGGAAAGGGTCGAACTCGAAGGCGTTTTGAACGACCCGAGCTACGGGAAGAGCCTCTTTCGAGGAAATTATGAAGACGCGGATCCTATCACGGAACGTGCCGATGTATTTGTTGCGCTCGAGAAGGCGCCGGGAAAGGGATCTTGCGATCTCCCGATACATGAGCGGGTACGTCGTGGCGAGCGTTGCGAACTGTTCGCCACTCACCTTGGCGACTATCGAGGGCTCCTCGGCAATCACGGTAGCGGATCGGAGTTGCGTCGGCTCGATGGCTGCCATTTCGCCTACATGGTCACCGCGGCCTCGTAGCCCGTAGCGACGCCCATTGATGTGTATGCTGAACGAGCCGGAGACGATAAAGAAGATATCGTTGTCATCGCCATTCTGCTCGATAAGGATTTCTCCCGTGTCGAGGTGCCTCAGCTCGACGAGATCCGCGAGTTCTTCTGCGAGCTTCGGTTCCTTGCCGACGATTGATTGCTGTCCGAGTACATCGATCCGGAGTGCCCTGCCGGCATCTCCCTTGAAGCGTTCGAGCATCTTACTCACGTGACTGTTCTCCAGTAGGTAGTCGAATAGATTTCTTCGTTGCCATGCTGCGCCCAAACGGATCGCTGCCACATGTTCTCGTTGTTCGGTCCGAGCTTTTGAGGGTCGTTGAGGAGATCGTAGACGCGCTTCGTTATGTAGGTCGGTTTCTCTGCACTCAGCGCCGTTAGCTTGGCTGCCAGATTGGCGGCATTGCCGATCCAAACGATATCGTTGTCGCCACGGACGCCCGTTCTCGCAGCTCTGATTTCGGAGAGGTCGATGCCGACGACGTGTCGAATCTTGAAATCTGTCGTCCATCCCTTGTTGAGTTCGCCCTGAACGATGTTCTTTACGGCGTAATTCAATTGAAGGGCGCAGGATACCGCATCGTTACATTTGCTGTTGGAGATGAAGATACCCATGACCCGATCGCCGTCGTACGAGACGATCGAACCCCCATGATGCCTGACCAGACGTGAGGCGGCGTAGAGGAAAGTCTTGTAGACTTCACCCGAGAACTGCCATTTCTTTGTTTCGACCAAGCCTGTTGACCCATCGAGATCGGCATACAAAATGGCGGCCTTTTCGAAACGTACAGCGTCATTTGTGAGCTTGAGATCCTTCGGCTCGGGCACAACTGTCCCGTCGCGCGTCGTCCAAGCGCTCCCGAAGGTCGAACTCGAATTGCTTTTGATGTCGTCCCCTATGGTCATTGATCTGCCTCCTCAGCAAGGAAATTGGGCGATGACCCAGCGACCACATGCAATGGCCGGGGGAAGCGCGATGACCACGAAGGCGAGTAGAACAAGCGTCCCTGCACAGTGGAAGAACCTGAACTTCCGATGCGCGATCGAGGCTTGAATGGCTGTCTGGACGCCGAGGTCGTGTAGATAGGTCGCCGTCGCGGACTCACCCTCGGACGGCATGTATTCCTTCTTCGCCATTTCCGGATAGTCCTTGACCCCTCCTTTGATGATGTCGCCGAAATAGAGGAGGTTCACGACATCGTCTTCGCGCTTGTAGACTTGGTTGAGGAACCTGGGCAAAAGCGACTTGAGACAAATAACGGCAGCGAGCGCGAGCAGTGGAAGCGCGGCTTCGAACGCATACTTGTAGCTAAAGGGGAGATCGTCCGGTGATTTTAGGAGGTTAATTATGGCTCCGATCCACAGCGACGAGAACGTTAGTAGCGCAGCATTCTTCGTCTCTGCGAATTTGACGAAATCGATCATTCGGCCGTGATTGGCCGACATCAATTTCTCATAGGCTTCCTGTTGATCATTCTTCGGCACGGGACACCTAAATGGAAGCGGTAACGCGGGCGGCTGTAGATGAGGAGCCTTCACGCAGCGGGCAGTTCAGCATCGTGCCACAGCAGACCTCGCCGGAAAGCCGGGAGAGGGCGTAGAACAAGTCCACCTTCATGCGCCGAAGCTTCTCTTGATACAGCAGCGTCACGACCGCTTTGGAATTGCAGCAGCGTGACCGGGGAATGGGCTTACCCTGACTTTTGCATCCAGCCGGGCAGGGAAGCCAGCCGTTCGCTAGTTTGCCGCGGTTATTGACCTTGTATGTTCCCGTGGAGAACCAGGATTCCTCGCCCTCCAGCATTCTCATGTATTCATCCTCGATCCCAAGGTTTCTGGCTGCTTCAATCGCAGCGTGCTGGTGAGGACCAGCGTCGCCGTGCGACATCTGTTGCTGCGGGGGCCACCGCCTCGTTCGCTTGGCGATGCGTTGAAGCTCGAGAAAGTGCTTCAGCAAACCCCACCAGACGTTGGCGTGATCTCTGGAAACGATATTGTTTCCTGCATGCATTCCCAGACAGAAGTGTTCGTCTGACTGCAGGTGCCGCTCGTGACAGGTCTTGGGGTATTTCGTTCCCGGAACCTGTTCCTGCACAGCGATCGCCCCCGAAGAATTCCGAATACGAAGATCCACCTCGATCGTGCCGACGGCTCTTTCAAGTTCAATGCGTGCGGAGCCTAAAATCTCGTCTTCGGTGGCGGCGACGACATGGAACCAGCTTGGGCACGCAGCCAGGATATGGGCCAGCGGCATTTATTGCCCTCCGGAACTGTAAGGTGCCGCCGTTGCGCTGACCTCGCCACTCTTGACCGTGGGAGGAGCACTCAGATGTTCGACAACCGACGACGCATCAAGGTTCCAGGCGACTCCGCCTTCGAACAGTCGTTTCACTCCAGCGGGAGCGTGACTGAGAGCATTCGGCCCCAATGCAGTCTGTTCTCCGGTGCAGTCCCTCTGAAGTTCCTCTGACTTGGAGACGGCACGGCTGACAGAGCAACGTACGCTTCGGTCGCCTCTGATCCCGATCCGCGTGATTGGCGTTTCCCCGAACTCAAGACCGATCGCAATCCCGAGACCTTCGATGCCATCGAGTTCCTGCTGGCAGAGTTCGAAGCTCGACCGGATCCCCCCGGCAGCTTTAACACTCGATACCACCGACGCCGGCGCATCGGTTTCGAAAGCGGTTCCCGCCGCGACCAATCCGTGGATACAGTCTCCGATGAAGCGAACCTTGCGACCATCGAAATCCTCAGAGAGGGTGGCCGCCAGCTCGCTGCGGATCACATGCAGGTTTGATACCATCTCGCCAATGCGGCCTTGCGCGATGCATTCATCGACGTACTTCGTGAAGCCGTCGATGTCACCGAAGATCGACATCAGACCCATCCGAATGGAATTCGACGGCATAAGAACCGCGAAGTCGATCGTCTTCAACGGCGGAGTATGACGGTGGAACGTGAAGCTTGCGTCCGTTCCGATATCGAGAACGAATTTGTTTCGCGCATTCAACGCAGCTTTTGTGACATCGGCGTCCGTGAGCCGTTTCGCGATGTAAGTCAGGCTCCCGGTTCCGACTGTGGACGCTGCGTTGTGGCGCTCAGAGAAGAGAATGTCGTGGGAAACGAGTTGCGTCATGCCGAGGTCCCGTCGAACCCTATTCGACATGAAGATGCCTTCCTCGTCGCCTTCCGCCAGTTTAGCAGCGTAGTTCGCGGGCGCTCCCAGGAAGAGAGGCTCACGTTCGTCCTTTGTGCCACTGTTGACTGCAACCGCCGAGCCACTATCCAGGCCAACCCGGATCCGGGTGGAGTAGCGACCATTTTCCGTCGTACGACCGACCTCTTCGATCGCCCGTTTGGCCGAATCTGCGAACGCGAGTGCACGTTCCGATCGCTCCTGCGCGTTCTCAGCGCCGGGCGGCGAAATGATGACCGCATGCATTCTGGCGCCGTGGAAATCGACGCGCTGCGCTTCAAATTCCTCAGCCACCTGATCGCAGGCGGCATAATTCAGATGGAGCATCGAGAGCGCGCGGCGATGGCTTGCTTCGGTCTCGCGTTCCCGTTCGATCATCGCGTCGCCGAAGTCGAGCATTTGAATGTAGACGTGAACTCCTTCGACAAGTATTGCCGTGTCCGGTGGAACGTCGAAGATCAGCGGCTCACTTTTGCCACCTAATTTTATCTTGGCCTGGTTCGCCGCGTGTCTCGCGACGACGAAGCCTTGGTCGAAATTTCTCAGATTGATTGACGCCGCTGGGGCAGTAGCGCGGAAATTCCGGATGCGCTGAAGACTCTTATGTCGCGACCAACTCATTACAACTTCCTTCCGGTTTGCTCGTCGAGGGCTCTTGATTGCTGAATGCCGGCCATGCTCGACGAATGGCCACAGTGCGAATGTTTCGTCCTGTTTCGAGGGTGGCGCGCTTCCGTAACCGAGGGCGCGCTACGATTGAGTCTAGATGGATTGGCGCCTAGACACCGGAGGCCATGGTCCTCTGCCGAGCGTTCTTCCTTCGTTCGGATTGCATGGACCTCTGGCCACTTCGACATGGTGGCGTTCCCGCGTGCAATTCGGAGCGGTATGCCTGTCAGCGTCGCCAGGTGCTCAGGTGCGTGGCGATGTCGATAGGCGAGGTGAGGCGGCGCGAGGAAGTGTCTCGCGAACATGTCTGCCTGATCCTCGATGGACTCCGTGGCCTTCATGTCCCGGATGTTCTGTACCGCGCCGCCATTGTCCTTGTGCATCGGGACGTCCTTCTCGCGATGAAGAAGGAAGTGCCCCAGCTCATGCGCAAGCACTAGCCGTGCCTCCGGATTGCCTTCGCACGCCGCCGCGTACACTGAACTTCGAACCGTGATCCTGTCCTTCACAGGTTCGGCAAGAGCCTCCTCCGCCATTTCGGAATCTGGCTTGATCAGCAGCCGAAACCGCGGAAACATATCGACAAGCCTGAATTCAATAATGTCAACTATGTCAACAAGTTCGACAAATTTCATGTCAAACTCGTTTCGGTATTTCAGGGCTTCCGACATCATCTGAGAGGTCGTCAATCCACTGGATGTGAAGTAGTCCTTTGCCATTCCCGATACCTCGCCAGATCGACTACAGCGGAACTCCGAAGCTGTTCTGCAGCCCGCGGAGGAGAGTTCGCCCTTGCGTTTTCCTGCCGGACAATCTTCGCAAATGCGTCGAGATCGACCCCCAGAAACTCGCAGAGCGTTTCGCGTTCGATGTCGGAAACCGCGTCCGAACCGTCCTCGAGAGCGCTCAAAGTAGCGGCGTCGATCCCGGTTTTTTCGGACAGAGCGTGGAAGGTCCACCGGCAGGAATGCCGTTTTCGCCTGATGATATCGCCAAAAATAGACAGCGCGGCCTTGCGGCCGACGTCATTGACGTCGTCGGTCATGATATCCTCACTATAGGGTCACGAAAGATCGATGATTGAGACGCTTCCGGAGAAGCGTCTCCGGATCACCCTACTTGCGGCGGCTCGGCTCACCCTTGGTGTCGCCGTGGCCTGATTTCGGGACGCGCTCGACGGTCGTCGTGTTCGGACGAGTCTCCGCCTGCTTCACTGTGATGAACCGACCCGAACCGGAATCTCGCCCAACGTCGAATGTCTTCCTTGCAGTCATTTCCGTGTCCTTTCCTGGACCGTGGATTAATGAATGCGGTGCCTCGACATTGGGATGCGAATCCCCCTATAGTGCTCTTGCTAACAGCAGGGGATTTCGATCTTTCTGCCTTGCGAATGCCACATTCGTTATTCGCAAATATGCCGCAGCCGGGTGTGGTAGCTTGGCTGCGGTATTGCGGGGAAACGCTCCCCTTATGCTTCCGAAAAAATCCGCAATTTACTGAGTGATTCGGCATAGTTAACCTACGATATCCTGCGGATTTTGGGAAGCGATATCTGCTAAAATTCCGTTAAAATTCAGTCCTCTATGACGTTTCTTTGACAGCGATTACGAGAGAACCCAACCATGCGTCTGGACCTAGGCGACGGGTTGTCTTTGTTCAAGGTTTGTCGCGTTCAAAAGGATGATGTTCGCGGCGCTTATCTAAAATCTTCATGCCCGTGCGAGGCCGCGATGGATGAAGATTGAGTAGGTTCCGTCCTCGTGGCTCCAAATCCGGGCCACCCTTTCCTCGACGATCTCCTCAACCATATCGCTGATGACGTCGAACTTGCTCTTGTCCGTCCATCGGCCGAATTCTTCGAAGATTTCAGCGCAGGCGATTGCGAGGCGATCAAAGTATCGGTCGAACCAGGAACTGGCCAACGCAGTTGTCACCTCCGGAACGTCGTCGCGACTTCTCCCCGCACCCGCAAGTGCGCCTTGGAGATAGCAGGCGAACTTCATCAGGTTGCCAAAGGCTCCGAAAACCGGACCGACGAGCGTGTCCGCGTTGCCGCCTTCGAACCCGGCCACGAGGTTGTCTACGTTGCCGTCGATCTCGGACAGAACTTTGAGGAATGTCTGGGCATAGCCGGGCACGGGATCGTAGCCGATATCGCCGCAGATTCGGCAGGCGGAATATTCATCCCAACAAGCAGACATAACCTGCGATCGCCAGGCATCCAGATTGCTTCGATAAGAAGTCCTCAACAATTCGCCGGGAAAGCATCGATCCCACGCAGCCGTCGTTTCAACATGGGCGGACTCGTGCGCGAGAGTGTGAACAATTCCCCGTTGGCGGTCGTCGTCAGCGTCAAGGAGCCCGTCTGCGATGTCGCCGGAAATCACGATGTGGCTTTTAAGGACATCATTGCGCAGGACTGAGGGTGTCATAGCTATGCCGATTGCGACGTCATTCGTTCTTTCGAGCACGAAACTCGTTTCGTAGCCACGGTCGAGTTGAGCCAGAGCATCGTCGTAATCATAGGCGACGGTCACGCCATCGAGACCCGCGATATCGATAATGCGGCCAAGTGACCGCAGAGCGCCCCCGATCTCTGCACCCAATCTCTCGGCGGCGTCCTGCTCATAGCCCCTGAAGCTGACGACGAAGTCTGGGCAGGTCGATGGGTTGGACCGCCAGTCGGAGGAACTCTCTTCTTCAGGAGATGCAGTATCCGCTTCCATCCATGTGCCTTCTAAAAGGTGACTCGGTTGATCCTGTTTTGTTCTGCTTGCCATTTCCAGGCGCCGAAGCGCCTGGAAATTCATGATATTACTGTGTCCTAATGTGGCGCGATGTCGAATCCAATGGCGCGCCACAAACACCTCCAGATTTAAAGTGCACCAATGTGACTTTTTGGCCCGTAGGTGTCGCATTTCTTGCAGGTGCCGTTGCAATCTGCCTCGCACCACATTGTAGGCCTTTCGTCCAGGCGCCGAAGCGCCTGGACCTCTTGCTGTGAAACATTTGCGACCTGTTTCACGTCAAAATGACAAAGTCCGTGTCAGCCTACAACTGAAGAACCGCAAGCCCGCTCAGCTGCACCCGCTCGTAGCCCCGCACGTGTCGCACTTCTCGCAGGTACCATTCCGCACCATCGTGAAGTTCTGGCACTCCGAGCACATATTGCCGGTGTACCCCTGCATGATCGAGCGCTGGCGGCGCTCGGCTTCCACCTTCTTGGCTTCCGTCTTGGCCGTCGCCGCGTCTGCTTCCGCCTTGTCGGAGAAGAGGGCGGTTGCGTCGCTGGCGATTTCCTCGAGCACCTCGTCGGCAATCTCTTCCGCCAATTCCTTGGCGCGCTCCTCGTAATCGCGCTTGAAGGCCACGATTTCAGAGGTGGAGATGGCAACCGTCGGTTCCAGCTTGCGGGCCGCGGCACCTGCAAAGGCAGTTACCGTGCCGGTGGAAGCGGCGCGGGCAGGGGCTGCGGTGGCGGCACCCTTGGGTTCACCCGCCTGGCGTTCGCCGCCGGTGCCGGAGACCAGGGTCGGCTTATAGCCGCGGGTCCAGCCGGTGGAGAGCAGGTTGGTCTTGCCTTCCTGGATGCCCTTGCCGAGCGCCGTGTTCGAGAAGTCGGACGTGTCGACATGCGCGAGGTCGTGGCGGCCGAGATAGGAGACGGCAAGTTCGCGGAAAACGTAGTCGAGGATCGACGTGGCGTTCTTGATCGCGTCATTGCCGATGACCATGCCGGCCGGCTCGAACTTGGTGAAGGTGAAGGCCTCGACATATTCTTCGAGCGGCACGCCATATTGCAGGCCGAGCGAGATGGCGATGGCGAAGTTGTTCATCATCGCACGGAAGGCAGCCCCTTCCTTGTGCATGTCGATGAAGATCTCGCCGAGGCGGCCGTCGCCGAATTCGCCGGTTCTGAGATAGACCTTGTGTCCGCCGACGGCGGCCTTCTGGGTGTAGCCCTGGCGGCGGTTCGGCAGCTTCTCGCGTTCACGCGAAACCCGTTCGATCACCCGCTCGATGATCTTCTCGGTGACGGTGACGGCCTGGGCGGCGACGGGCGCCTGCAGCAATTCCTCCAGCGCGTCCTCGTCGTCTTCGTCCTCGATCAGCGAGGCGTTGAGCGGCTGCGACAGCTTGGAGCCGTCGCGATAGAGGGCGTTGGCTTTGAGGCCCAGCTTCCAGGAGAGCAGGTAGGCGTTCTTGCAATCCTCGACGGTCGCCTCGTTCGGCATGTTGATCGTCTTGGAAATCGCCCCCGAGATGAAGGGCTGGGCAGCCGCCATCATGCGGATGTGGCTTTCCACGGAGAGGTAGCGCTTGCCGATCTTGCCGCAGGGATTGGCGCAATCGAAGACCGGCAGATGCTCGGCCTTGAGGAAGGGCGCGCCTTCCAGCGTCATCGCACCGCAGACATGGATGTTGGCGGCTTCGATGTCCTTCTTCGAGAAGCCCATATGGTCGAGCAGGTTGAAGCTCATGTCGGCGAGCTGCTCGTCGGAAACCTTCAGCGTGTCCTTCAGGAAGTCGGCGCCCAGCGTCCACTGGTTGAAGACGAACTTAATGTCGAAGGCGCTCTTCAGCGCAGCGTTGACGGCTTCCACCTTCTCGTCGGTCAGGCCCTTGGCCTTCAGCGTCGACGGGTTGATCGCCGGCGCCTGGTTCAGGTTGCCGTGGCCGACGGCATAGGCCTCGATCTCGGCGATCTGGCTTTCCGAATAGCCGAGCGTGCGCAGTGCTTCCGGCACGGCGCGGTTGATGATCTTGAAGTAGCCGCCGCCGGCGAGCTTCTTGAACTTGACGAGGGCGAAGTCGGGCTCGATGCCGGTCGTGTCGCAATCCATGACGAGGCCGATCGTGCCTGTAGGCGCGATGACCGAAACCTGGGCATTGCGGTAGCCGTGCTTCTCTCCGAGCTCGAGCGCCTTGTCCCAGGCCGATTTGGCATGGGCGACAAGATCCTGGTCCGGGTTTTCCGAATGGATCAGCGCGACCGGATCGATCGACAGGGCCTCATAGCCGGAGGTTTCACCGTAAGCGGCGCGGCGATGGTTGCGGATGACCCTGAGCATGCTCTCGCGGTTCGGCGCGAAATTCGGGAACGGGCCGAGTTCGCCGGCGATCTCGGCCGAGGTCGCATAGCAGATGCCGGTCATGATCGCCGTCAGCGAACCGGCGATGGCGCGGGCCTCGGTGGAGTCGTAGGGAATGCCCGACGACATCAGCAGGCCGCCGATATTGGCGTAGCCGAGGCCGAGCGTACGGTATTCGTAGGAGAGTTCGGCAATGCGCTTCGACGGGAACTGCGCCATCATCACCGAGATTTCGAGCACGACGGTCCACAGGCGAACGGCGTGTTCGTAGTCGCCGATATTGATGCGCTTGGTGGCCTTGTCCTTGAACTGCAAGAGGTTCAGCGAAGCGAGGTTGCAGGCCGTGTCGTCGAGGAACATGTATTCCGAGCACGGGTTCGAGCCGCGGATCGGGCCGCCGGCCGGCGAGGTGTGCCAGTCGTTCATCGTCGTGTTGAAATGAATGCCCGGATCGGCCGAAGCCCAGGCGGCATAGGAAATCGTTTCCCATAGGTCGCGCGCCTTCAGCGTCTTCATGACCTTGCCGTCCTTGCGGGCGGTCAGGTTCCATTCGCCGTCGTTCTCGACGGCGCGCAGGAAGTCGTCCTTGATCGAGACGGAGTTGTTGGAGTTCTGGCCCGATACAGTGAGGTAGGCTTCCGAATCCCAGTCCGTGTCGTAGGTCTTGAATTCGAGATCCTTGTAGCCCTGGCGGGCGAACTGGATGACGCGCTGGACGTAGTTTTCCGGAACCTGATCCTTCTTGGCGGCGCGGATCTCGCGCTTCAGGGCAGGGTTCTTGGCCGGGTCAAAGCAATCGCCGTTATCGCCTTCGCAATTGAAGCAGGCCTTCATGATCGCCTTCAGGTGCTTGGCGACGATTTTGGAGCCGGTGACGAGAGCGGCAACCTTCTGCTCTTCCTTGACCTTCCAGTTGATGTATTCCTCGATATCAGGATGGTCGATGTCGACGACCACCATCTTGGCGGCGCGGCGCGTCGTGCCGCCCGATTTGATGGCGCCGGCGGCGCGGTCGCCGATCTTCAGGAAGCTCATCAGGCCAGAGGAGCGGCCGCCGCCGGAGAGCTTTTCGCCTTCGCCGCGCAGCATGGAGAAGTTGGAGCCGGTGCCGGAGCCGTATTTGAACAGACGCGCTTCACGCACCCAGAGGTCCATGATGCCGCCTTCGTTGACGAGATCGTCTTCGACGGACTGGATGAAGCAGGCATGCGGCTGCGGATGTTCGTAGGCCGACTTGGACTTGGTCAGCTTGCCGGTGAAGGGGTCGACGTAGAAATGGCCCTGGCCCGGCCCGTCGATGCCATAGGCCCAGTGCAGACCCGTGTTGAACCACTGCGGCGAGTTCGGAGCGACGCGCTGGGTGGCGAGCATATAGGCAAGCTCGTCCTTGAAGGCGGCAGCATCTTCTTCCGAAGAGAAATAGCCGCCCTTCCAGCCCCAATAGGTCCAGGTGCCGGCGAGACGATCGAAGACCTGGCGCGCATCGATTTCAGAGCCGGTCTGCTCCTCCTTGGGCAGGGTCTTCAGCGCGGCATCGTCGGGAACGGAGCGCCACAGGAAGGAGGGAACGTCGTTTTCCTCGACCTTCTTCAGACGGGTGGGAACGCCGGCCTTGCGGAAATACTTCTGCGCCAGAACGTCGGTCGCGACCTGGGAGAACTGGGCGGGAACGTCGATATTCTCGAGGCGGAAGACGATCGACCCATCCGGGTTCTTGATCTCGCTCGTCGCCTTGCGGAATTCGATATCCGCATAGGCGCCTTGGCCGGCCTTCGTGAAACGACGTTCGATGCGCATAGTCTTGACCTCGCGTTGGCGCCTGTCCCCAGGGCGCAAATTTCCTATCCGGCGGCACATTGTCGTCGTGCAGCCAGTCTCGTTTCCGTGTCGTGACAGGGGTGTCATCCGGAGATGTCTTTCCTGTATCTTGTGGTGATGGTGGCTGCAAACGCTAAATATAGTATTAACAGCTTATTATCGCCAGTCCCGATGTCACTACTTTTGGAGGCAGAAAACCGCGCAGAAATCCACTCTGGCCTGGGCCGGTTCCGGCGCAACAGCCTGATTCTGCGTCTTGTTTTTCAAAGGGAACCGGGCTCGTTACCTCCGGTCCTGTCGCCGCCGCAACATCAGGAACAGTAAAGTTTGAAACCGCTGATTCCGTCAAGGGCTGGTTTTTAATTGAATGGTAACCACAACATCTTGTGGATGCGCCTGTGGAGATTGGGGAAAGCCGGGGAGTGCTGAAAATACAATGACTTGCGGGCGTTGCCGGTTAAGGAAAATGCCGCAGCGGCAAAAAAGTGTCCTGCGGCAAATCTTGTGATGGCATTTCCGGCGCAAATGCGCATGCCGATTCGCTGATGAAGCGAGCGCTGTCAAAGTGCGCCGATGGCGGCGCACTCCGTATTTGCGGCGATCAGCGCGCGCCTTTGGCAATCGGTTCCTGGTAGGTGAAGCCCATATCCCAGGGGAAGTAGATCCAGGTGTCCTGGCTGACCTCGGTGATGAAAGTATCAACAGTCGGCACACCCTTCGGCTTGGCATAGACACAGGCGAAATGCGCCTTCGGCAGCATGGCGCGCACCTGTGCGGCGGTCTTCCCGGTATCCGTCAGATCGTCGACGACGAGCACGCCTTCGCCGCCGTTTTCGGCAAGCTCGGGCGCGATTCCCTTGAGCAGCACCATGTCGCCCTGGTTCACATAGTCATGATAGGAGGCGATGCAGACAGTCTCAATCAGCCGGATATTCAGCTCGCGCGAGATGATTGCGGCCGGCACCAGGCCGCCGCGGGTGATGCAGACGATCGCCTTGAAGGCCTGATCGAGGCCGGCAAGCCGCCAGGCAAGGGCGCGCGCATCGCGGTGGAACTGATCCCAGGAAACGGGAAAGGCTTTATCGGGAAGGGACATCTGGCTGCTCCGCGGCATGAATAGAGATGAAACGCCGTTCACCGGCGACCGAACGGCTTGGAGCGGCAAAATGCAAATCGCGCAGCCGGAACTGCGCGACAGGTCGCCGGGGCTGGAAGCCTTCATCGGTCGCAGCAATTAGCGGGATTTGCCGGTAAAACGCAAGAGCAGCCGCTATCGCGACAACAGGGTCAGCGCCGTCATCGATTGCAGTAGGCTCTTCGTCGTGCCGCCGAAGATCGCCTGCCAAAGCCGGGAATGGGTATAGGCGCCCATGACGAGAAGATCGATGCTGCTGTCCGACAGCCGGTTTTCGATGACATGCGAGGTATTCCTGTCGACGCTGTGGCCCGTCGCAAGCGTCGTCTTCACGCCATGGCGTGCAAGTGCGGCGGCGATTTCGGCGCCTGATGTGAGCGGCGACTGCAGAGCGGTATCGGCCGGATCGACCGAAAAAATCTCCACCTCTTCGGCCGCTTTCAGGAAGGGCAGCGCATCGAAGGTTGCGCGCGCCGCCTCCTTCGAGCCGTTCCAGGCGATCAGCACACGCTTGATCGGCTTCGGCTGGCGGATGACGTAAGGGATCATCAGGACCGGCCGGCCGGCTTCGAAGAGGAAGCCGTCGACGTCGACATGGCTGTCGGAGGGGTTGGCCGGGTCGGCCTGCGATGCGATCAGAAGATCGGCGCTGCGGGCGCTTTCGATCAGCGGTGCGGAACCGTAGCCGGTGGAGGTGGCAAAGCTGCGCCATTCCGAGGAGGCGCCGGCGGCCTGCGCTTTCGCCTGAAAGATGCGCTCGACGGCGACCGTTTCACCATGCGCCATATCCTGCAGCGCCTGCACCGCGACGGGATCGGGAATTTCCATCGGCGCCACCAGCGGCACGGCCGATATGATTTCGGCATGCAGGCCGATCACGTGAGCACCGCTTTCTGCGGCAATGGCAAAGGCAAAATCGGCAACGGCGGCGCTATTGTCTGCCGTATCGAGAATGGCGAGAATGGTTTTGTAAGACATATCAATTCTCCTTGCGCTGAAATGACGTGCGCGAGGGACGGAATGCACCGGACGGTTCTCCCGTTCCTTGACGGGAATCAAGTCCGGCCCCTCATGCCTCGGCGGAATGGTTTTCTGCGATCTCCTTGTTCCGGCGGATGGCGTCGATCATCGCGTGCACCTCGGCGCCGGCTGCATCGATTGCCGGTTGCGAGCGACCGCGCACGACGATCTCGGTCGAGAATTTCTGGCCGATATAACGCGGATAGGAACCGATGCTGGTATCCGGATGCGCTTTCTGGATCGCGGCAAGCGGGGTCCCGATATCACCTTCGCCATAAGGGCAGGCGATGGCGAGCGAGAGCACCGGCGTGCCGGTCCGAAGCGTCGGCAGCACATTATCGACCATCGCCTGAAAGACCTGCGGTACGCCGGCCATGACATAGACATTGCCGATGATGAAGCCCGGCGCCGTCGACACCGGATTGGGGATATGGACGGCACCCCGTGGCATGCGCGCCATGCGCTGGCGCGCCTCGGTGAATTCCATCTCGCGGCGACGGTACATATCGGCAAGCAGGGTCATTGCCGCTTCGTCATATTCGCAGGGCAGACCGAACGCCTTGGCGATCGCATCGGCGGTGATGTCGTCATGCGTCGGCCCGATGCCGCCCGAGGTGAAGACGTAATCATATCGGGCGCGAAGCGCATTCAGCGCCTCGACGATCGCCTCCTCGTCATCGGCAACGATTCGCACTTCCTTGAGATCGATGCCTGACAGGGTGAGCAGATCGGCGAGGTGGCCGATATTCTTGTCCTTGGTGCGGCCGGAAAGGAGTTCGTCGCCGATGGCAAGCATGGCGGCGGTGACGACGGTGTCATGGCTCATGGGATGTTCCGTGATGTGAGGCTGGTCAATAGGTAGCGCCCTTGGGCCGCTTTGCAAACACGCGCGCGTAATGCCGAAAAATGTGAGCGGTTTTCGGAGGATATCATGCTCTTTGGCACCGGCCGATGCGTCACTTTCGCGCTGAAATGCCTGCTCATCCATTCCGTGGCGCTGCCGTCAGAGCCGATATTATTTTTACGCCCCACGGCTCTTCCCATAGTCAATGACGCGAGATATTGAAAACGCCGCAAGCGGGCGTGGCGAAACTGGTAGACGCAAGGGACTTAAAATCCCTCGGCCTTAGGCTATACGGGTTCGATCCCCGTCGCCCGCACCAGCCTACGCTCTGTGAGCTTCGGCTCGGCGAGCCGAAGAGAGCAGCCAAGCGAAGGCTGTCGCGCCGTAGTTCTGTTGGGAACGAAGGCGGACTGGTTCGATAATGCTCCGGTTAGCCGCAACAATCTTCATAATCGTGTTTGAATATGCCTGTATATTGCGCGCAAAAGCGCGTTATTGCTTGACAATGACATTTTCGGTGCAAGGATTGCGCCGCGGCGAGTAAGTGTTGTCTTCTGGGAGTAAGACGATGGTTTACGATTGGAGCGGGACCAGGGTTCGGCGCGTCCGGATATTCAAGACGAGCGTCGCACTTGTTCTTGCAACTGTTGTGGCTGCGATACCGCTGTTTTTCTGGGCACTGGATTTGCCGGGTTTCTGATCGGCAATAATCAGCGTTCTGCGAAAGGCAGGCTGTCTGGAGCTTTGCTCTCGCGCCATCTGTTGATCACCCAGCCGGCGACGAGGCCGACGGCGGCGCCCATGGCCTTGATGCCCGCGTCATGCAGGCGCGGATGGCGGGTCGGCGAGAAATACTGCAGATATTCGATGGCGACTGCCCCAATGATCAGCAGCACGGCCACCAGTTTCCACTGTTTCGGATAGGCGAGGGCAAAGGCGAGGCCGAGAAGAACATAGGCGGCGCCGCGGTCCGTGTCGACCGTCGTGACAGTATCCGGTCTCAGCCCGATCGGCGAAACCGTGACAAACAGGATAAGGGCGAGCAGCAGCCAGGCTACCGGTCTTGCGAATTTGAAGATCATCATCGCTCCATATAAGTGGCAGGGCTTTCCATTGACAGTTAAAATCAGTTCATCTGCCGTCGATTTTGCGATTGGCTTAAGAAAGGCCCTATGGGCTTAGCCGGCCGGTCAGTGAACCCTTTCCTTTGGCCGCCGGCCTGTGCCATAGCGGCGGTGACCAATCATGAGAATGGACCACGCCCGTGACGAGACTTGAAGTCGAAAGCGCCGAAGAGGCAATGCGCAGCCTCTTTCCGGCAACGCCGCTGCAGCTCAATGACCATCTCTCGGCCCGCTACGGCGCCGATATCTGGCTGAAGCGCGAGGATCTGTCGCCGGTGCGCTCCTACAAGATCCGCGGCGCCTTCAATTTTTTCCGCAAGGCGATCGGGCAGGGGGCGGCTGGCAAGACCTTCGTCTGCGCCTCGGCCGGCAATCACGCCCAGGGCTTTGCCTATGTCTGCCGTCATTTCGGCGTGCCGGGCGTCGTCTTCATGCCGGTGACGACGCCGCAGCAGAAAATCGACAAGACCCGCATGTTCGGCGCTGAATTCATCACCATCCGGCTGTTCGGCGACTTTTTCGATCAGTGCTATCAGGCGGCGCGCGAGCATGTCGAGGCGGTCGGCGGCGTCATGGTGCCGCCCTTCGATCATGCCGATATCATCGAGGGGCAGGCGACGGTCGCTGCCGAGATCATGCAGCAACTGCCCGAGGGAACGGTGCCCGATATGGTGGTTCTGCCGGTCGGCGGCGGCGGACTGGCCGCCGGCATCACCGGTTATCTCAACGGCATCGTGCCGAAATCGGCGTTCGTCTTCGCCGAACCGTCCGGCGCGCCGAGCCTCAGGCGCAGCATCGAGGCCGGCAAAGTGACGACGCTTGCCAAGGTCGACAACTTCGTCGACGGCGCAGCGGTCGCCCGCATCGGTGACCTGAATTTCGCCGCCCTTCGCGATTTTCCGGCAAGCCAAGTGCAACTAATGCCGGAAAACGCCATCTGCGTCACCATCCAGGAGATGCTGAACGTCGAGGGCGTGGTGCTGGAGCCAGCCGGCGCCTTGTCGCTGACGGCGGTCGCCGCGATGGATCGCCAGGCAATCCGCGGCAAGACCATCGTCGCCGTCGTCTCCGGCGGCAATTTCGATTTCGAGCGCCTGCCTGACGTAAAGGAAAGAGCCATGCGTTACGCAGGGCTGAAGAAATACTTCATCCTGCGGCTCGCCCAGCGCCCCGGGGCGCTCAGGGATTTCCTCAATCTGCTCGGCCCCGACGACGATATCGCCCGCTTCGAATATCTGAAAAAATCGGCGCGCAACTTCGGCTCCATCCTGATCGGCATCGAAACCAAGGCGCCGGAGAATTTCGCCCGACTGATTGCAAATTTCGAAGCTTCCGGCATGGGTTACGAGGACATCACCGAAAACGAGATCCTTGCCAACCTGATCATTTGACTTGGCGATCGCAAGGCCGCCGTGCTAGGACGCGTCATGGCTTCATTCATTTCAAATCTTTTTTCGATGTTCTCCGGCGGGGCCAAACCAGCCTCGCAGGCGGCTGGCCCGTCCAGCGAGCCGCAGCTTTACGGCGATTGCACGATCTATGCGGAGCCGCGCAAGGAAGGTAGCCAGTATCGTCTGGCCGGCCGCATCGAAAAGAAGGTCGCCGACGAGGTGCTGGTGCGCAATTTCATCCGCGCCGATATGTTTTCCTCCTCCGACGACGCGATCGAATGCACGGTGCGCAAGGCGCAGCAGATTATCGATCAGCATGGGTCGTCACTCTTCAGTGATGGCGAGAAGATCCGCCAGGTTTGAAGTCGGAATCCAGTCCCGTTCGGCGATTGCTTTTCAATCGTATGTCCTCGGTTCTGATTCCGCTCAGATGATCTTGCACACGCAATCTTAAAGGATTGCGGCGAAAGCTATCGTTTGCAGGATTTGCGGGGCCGCTCTTGTGCTTCAATTTTTCAGACGATCGATCAAAGGATCCGCTGTCGTGATCGCAGTGCCCGCCCGGCCGCGAAGACGCCTCCCGGACGTCTCGGTGCCGTGATGGAGGCACTCAACCTCGCGCTCTTCGTTGTCGAAGCCATCGCCTATTTCGTGCTGATGGTGACGCTTCTGCATTTCCGCCATCGGCTCGGCCTCGGGGTTTTCTTAACGGCGCTCGGCGTCATGCATTTCATGGAGACGTACCTGGCGGCGGTCTTTTACGTCTCGCTGCCGTTCGGCGATGTGTCCCCGGGCTCATCGGTCTTCTTCTCCGGCAAGCTGATGATGATCCTGATGCTGTATCTGTGGGAGGATGCCGCGACGGTGCGCCAGCCGATCTACGGTTTGTTTCTCGGCAATCTACTGACCGTCGGCATCGCCTGGGTGCTGCAGTTGCACCAGCCGCTGCAGCTGTCGTCGAGCCACACGCCCGACGTCGATTTCCTGAAGGAGATGGGCTGGCTGATGATCTGGGGCACGGCGCTGCTCTATGTCGATTCGCTCGGCATCATTCTGCTCTATGAAAAACTCGGCGATTTCTTCCGCAGGCGTGTCGTCCTGCGTTTCGTGATCTCCGGCTTTGTGCTGCTGACTTTCGACCAGGTCGGCTTCTTTGCCGCACTGCACTATTTCCTCGATGTTCCGGTCGCCGTATTCTGGGGTGGCTGGAAGGCGAAGATGCTCTCCGTCTGCCTCTATGGGGCGATGTTTGCCGTCTATGAATATCGGATCCGCCGCCTTGGCGCCGACGCCGCCGCGCGCTCCATCAGCGACGTCTTCGGTGATCTCACCTTTCGCGAGCGCTATAACGACCTTCTGGAGCGCACCGGCCGCGATATGCTCACCGGCGTCTATGACCGCACGCGTATGGAACTCGAAGCGCCGCTGATGCTGCGCGAGGCCTTGAGGCAGGGGCTGTTTGCCACCGTCCTTATTATCGACGCCGATCACTTCAAGGATGTCAACGATGGTCATGGCCATCTTCAAGGCGACGAGGTGCTGAAGGCGATCGCCGCCCGGCTCGGCTCGACGCTGCGATCCAGCGACCGCATCTTCCGCTTCGGCGGCGAGGAATTCGTCGCCGTCTGCCCCGGCACAAGCCACGAGGAAGGGCTGCTGCTTGCCGACCGGCTGCGCTGGACGATTGAGACCAGCGTCAAAACACCGGACAACAAGCCGGTGACGGTCAGCATCGGCGTTGCCACAGCTGACGAGGACGGTATCAGCTTTACGACGGTGCTCACCGCCGCCGACGGCAGGCTCTACGCGGCAAAGAAAAGCGGCCGCAACTGCGTCGTCGGCCGCTCCGGCATGATGCAACCGAGTTAGGCGGCTGATCGCGTCGATCACCGCAGCGCGAAGCTGCCGGCAACCTGATCGTTTCCTCCGGGATCCAGGCCATGCTGCAGGTCCTGCTCCTGCTTAGCCATTCTCAATGCGGCAATCGTCCTGTTTCGTATTACTCATCGCGCTATGCGTAAGAGCTGAGACAAAGTAGCCGTAGCAAGACTGGCTGCGCAGGGAACGGGGCTGGGCAGATTTGACTTGCCAGCCCCGCTTTAATCAGGGAGCGCGGAAGATCTTGGCGCCGGATGGCGCGCCCGTCATACCGCCGTCGACGGTGATTTCGATGCCGGTGACGTTGGCGGAATCATCCGAGGCGAGGTAGAGCACTGCCTTGGCGATTTCCTCGGCTTCGCTCATGCGACCGAGCGGGCTCAGGCCGCCCATGCGAGCTTCGAGCGCCGACATCGCATCTTCCGTTGGCGCCATCGGCGACCAGATCGGCGTCTTCGTGCCGCCTGGCGTCACCTGGTTGACGCGGATGCCGCGCGGCGCAAGTTCCGACGCCATATTGCGCGTCATGGCACGCACCGCCGCCTTGGTCGCCGCATAGGCCGACCAGCCGGGAGCGCCGAGCACGGCATGCACCGAACCGTTGAGAATGACCGAGCTGCCGTCGCTGAGATGCGGCAGGGCCGATTGCACGGTGAAGAACACTGCCGTCAGATTGGTGCTGATGATCCGATTGAACTGCTCCGGCGACGTGTCACCGAGTGGCGTCGCGCCGCCGATGCCGGCATTGGCGAAGACGATGTCGAACTTGCCGACCTTCGCGGCAGCTTCCGCAAAAGCCTTCTCGGTGGCGGCGGCATCGGTGACATCGACCTTCAGCGCCAGCACACCGCTCCCAAGCGCCTTTTCGGCGGCGGCAAGCGTTTCCGGGTTGCGGCCGGTGATCACCACCTTGGCACCCTCGTCGATGAAGACTCGGGCGGTCGCAAGACCGATACCGCTGTTTCCGCCGGTGATCAGGGCGACCTTGTTTCTTAGACGCATGATTCATGCTCCTCTTGGAAATGGCAACGATCTGGATTATGATCGTTATCTATAAGGATTATGATTGTAATCCACGGGAGTCAAGAGACAATTCGAGGAGGTTCCGATGGGGCGTTCGCAGCTGGAAAAACAGAAGACGCACGAGAAGATCGTCGAGACCGCGTCAAAGCGGCTGCGCGAAGAGGGGCTTGATGGCATCGGCGTCGCCGACCTGATGAAGGAAGCCGGCCTGACCGTCGGCGGCTTCTACAAGCACTTCGCCTCGCGTGACGATCTCGTCGCCGAAGCGATCAAGTCCGCCTTCGATTCATGGGGACACAGGCTCGAAGCAGAGGGGGTTGACCCGGCGAAGATGACGGCTGCCGACGTCGCCGATCGCTATGTCAGCGCCTATCACCGCGACAATCCGGGGGAAGGCTGCCCTTTTGCCGCGCTGACCTCCGATATCGCGCGCAGCGGCGAGAAGGCGCGGCGCATTGCGACGGAGCGGCTCGAACGCAATTTCGAGGCTTTGGCCAGCAAGGCCACGGGAGCGAATGAAGGGGAAAGACGGCGAAAGGCCATCATGGCTTTCGCCATGATGGCAGGCGGCGTCGGCCTTGCCAGGGTTTCCTCGGATGAGGGGCTTTCGGGCGAAATCCTGGAGACGATCCGGGATTTTGTCGCCGATATCGGCAAATGACGAACGGCCGGCAGGTGCCGGCCGTTCAATGGAGGGCTCTGAAGCCGATCAGGCTGCGAGTGCGATTTCCTCGACGCGCGACTTGGCGGCGCCGATGGCCTTTTCAGCGGCTTCCGGGCCGAAAGCCAGGCCTTCGACATAGATGGTTTCGATGTCGGTGATGCCGAGGAAGCCGAGAACCGATTTCAGGTAAGGCACGGCATGGTTCAAAGGTGCCGCCGGTCCCTGCGAGTAGACGCCGCCCGAAGCAAGCACCACATAAACCTTCTTGCCGGTCACGAGGCCGACCGGGCCGCTTTCCGTGTACTTGAAGGTCACGCCGGCGCGGGCGACATTGTCGATCCACGTCTTCAGCGACGAATAGATGTTGAAGTTGATCAGGCCGGTGCTGATGACGATCGTGTCGGCGGCAAACAGTTCGGCGACCAGTTCGTCGGAGGTCTTGATGGCGGCGATCTCTTCGGCGGTGCGGGCTTCCGCCGGCTTGCGGATCGCGCCCGTGAAGAGGTCGTCGATATGCGGCAGCGGGGTGGCGGCAAGGTCGCGGCGAACGATGACGCTGTCCGGCTTCTGGTTTTTCAGCTTTTCGGCGAGATCGGCGGCGATCGGCGTCGAGAGCGATTCGGCACGCGGGCTGGACGTCAGAAGAAGAATGGACGACATGGATCATTTCCTTTCGAATTGAACGGAACGGCTCGTTGCTGGGAGGTGAGCCGCGGTGTCGAACAGGAAAATAAGTCTGGCTTGCTATCGAAAAAACGGAGATAATGTCGATCGAAACTATCGATGGAATGGATGGAAGATGCTTCCGAACCCCACCCTGGATCAATTGCAGGTGTTTCTGACCGTTGCCGAAACCGGCAGCTTCTCGGCCGCGTCGCGGGCATTGAACCGGGCGCAATCGGTTATCAGCTATACGATCGCCAACCTGGAGGCGCAGCTGGAAGTGGCGCTTTTCGAGCGTTCCGGCGCGCGCCAGCCGAAGCTGACCGAGGCGGGCAAGGCGATGCTCGAGGATGCGCGCCGTATTCTGGGTGATCTGCAGGTCATGCGGGCGCGCGTCAAAAGCCTGAGGGAAGGGCTTGAAGCCGAGGTTTCCGTGGCCATCAGCGTCATGGTGCCCTCGCGGGCCGTGGTGGACGTGCTGCACGAATTCCGCGAGACGTTTCCGACCGTTTCATTGAACCTCAATGTCGGCGAGCTCGGAATGGTCATGGATCTCGTATTGAGCGGCAAGGCAACGATCGGCATCGGCGGCGCTGTGCTGAAGCAGGATGATTCGATCATCACCGAGCGGATTGGCCATTCCTTCATGTTGCCCGTTGCCGCGCCCAACCACCCGCTTGCCCAAATCAGCCGGCCGTTGACACTCGGCGATGTGCGCGAGGAAGTGCAGCTCGTCGTCACCGACGCCTCGGGCCGCACCAAGGGACGGGACTTCAATGTCTTGTCGTACAAGACGTGGCGGGTCAGCGATATCGCGACGAAACACCAGCTTATCAAGGCCGGTCTTGGCTGGGGCGGTCTTCCGGCTTCGATAATGCATGATGATTTGCGCAGCGGCGCACTCGTCCATCTCGATCTCGATGCCTATGAACAGGGCGAGTACGCCATCTATTCGATGCGCCAGCTCGCCAACCCGCCCGGGCCAGCCGCCAGCTGGATGATCGATGCGTTCCGCACGCGGCTATCCCACTGCCCGAACCAGGCCGATTTCCATGCCGAAATGGCGGAACTGCGTGACACCGCTCCGCCGCTTGCCGCCGAATGATGAAGGCGCGGAACCGCGCCTTCATTGGTATCCCTTCGCTTAAAGGACCAGCCGGAACTTCGAGAAGCCGTCGGCACCGTCGCCGGCATCCTCGATCTTGACGCTCTTGACCGCCGCGAGGAACTGCTTTGCCTTGGGACCACTTTCGAAGGTAACGGTCGTGCCCGGCAGCGGCTTGAAGGTCCAGTTCGCATCAGCCGACGGATTGATCGTGCCCTGGTCGTGGACGTAGCGGACGATGACGTCGCGATTGGTATCAGGCGCCTGGAAGATCACCTTGTCCGCTGCAACCTCCGGGAAACTGCCGCCGCCGCCGGCGCGGTAATTGTTGGTAACGACGACGAACTTCTGAGCCGGATCGATCGGCTTGCCATCGAAGGCGAGGTTCTGGATGCGGTTGGAGTCCGGATTGATCGTCTTGCCGGATGAATCATATTTCGGCGGCTGCGATAGGTCGATCTGATAGGTCACGCCGTCGATGACGTCGAAATTATAGGATGGGAAGTCGGTGTTGAGCAGCGGCGTATCCTTCGAGCCGGCTTCGATGTGATTGAACATGCCGGCCGACATTTCGAGCCAGTTCTTCACTTGCGCGCCGGTGATGGCGACAGCCTGCACCGTGTTCGGATAGAGGTAGAGGTCGGCGACGTTCTTGATGGCGATATCGCCGGCCGGAACGTCGGTATAATAATCCGCGCCGCCGCGACCGCCGGCCTTGAAGGGAGCCGCGGCCGAAAGCACCGGCAGATCCTTGAATTGCGTGTCGGCGAGCATCTGCTTGATGTACCAGGTCTGGGCCTGGCTGACGACCTGCACGGAAGGATCGTCGGCAACCAGCGCGAAATAGGAATAGAGCGGCGCGGAGGTCTTGCCGACGGGCGTGCGGACATAGGCGAGCGTCGCCTCATGCTCCGATTTGGCGGCCTCGACCACCTCTTTCTTGTCGGCGTAATCGGCAACTACTTTCTTCTTGTCGTCGCGATGATAGATCGGCCGGGCTTCCGAGGTGAAATCGACGATCTTCCAGCTGTTGCCGTCCTTTTCGAGCAGCAGGTCGATGAGGCCGAGATGCGAGCCCCAGAAGCCTGCCATCACGGCGGGCTTGCCATGCAGTGTGCCCTTGACCGGGTCGGCATTGGCGACGCCGTCCCAGCTCTTCGGGCCGGGGAAGACGAGATGCTGATGGCCGGTGAAGATCGCGTCGATCCCCTCCACGGCGGCCAGATGCAGCGAGGCATTTTCCATTTTTTCGGACGGCGCGCTGCCGTCGATGCCGGAATGGGAGAGGGCGATGACGATGTCGGCGCCGGCTTCCTTCATTGCCGGAACCCACGCCTTGGCGGCCTCGACGATGTCACGCGTCTGCGCCTTGCCCTCAAGGTTCTTGATGTCCCAGAGCATGATTTGCGGCGGCACGAAGCCGATGAAGCCGATCTTGACCGGGCTCTCCTTGCCGGCGCCGTCCTTGATCTGCTTTTCCACGATGACGTAAGGCTTGAAGAAGAGGTCGTCCTGCTTCGGGTCCGAGGCGAGCTGGCCCTTCGTCAGGTTGGCGCAGACGAAGGGAAAGTTGGCGCCCGACAGCACCTTGAACATGAAGTCGAGACCGTAGTTGAACTCGTGATTCCCGAGCGTGCCGACGGTATAGCCGAGCGTGTTCATTGCCTTGATCACGGGATGGACGTCGCCGTCCTTCATGCCGTGCTGATAGGCCATATAGTCGCCCATCGGATTGCCCTGCAGCACGTCGCCATTATCGATCAGCAGCGAGTTGACGGCTTCCGCACGGATATTGTCGATGATCGTCCCGGTGCGCGCCAGACCCATCGTGTCGTTCGGCTTGTCGGCATAATAGTCATAGGGGAAAACGTTGACGTGAATGTCCGTCGTTTCCATCAACCGGAGATGCGCCTGGTTGGCGCTGGCACGCGCACTGAATGGGTGCAGCAGCACCAGGGCGGAGGTGGCGGCAAGGCCGCCAAGCAGGGAACGACGGCTCATCAGGCCGACATCGAAAATGGAAGACATGGAAGCTCTCCTTCAAAGATCATGCATCGTCCGGCCCCTCAGCATTAGGACGATTTGGCGAGGAGTACACTGCGAAAATGACAGGACGGAAACAATCCGTGGCAAAGGGGAAATGGTTTTAAAACGCAACTTATCGCGAGATCTTCCGACCGAATCCCTCGGAGAGGGGTGCGAGCAGGGTCGTCATTGCAAAGGGTCAAAGATTTCGGACGCACCGCGCCCAGTGTGGTCGACAAAGCGCAGGCGCTTTACGGCGGCGATGTGCCTCGGCGCAAAAGCGGTGCGGCCTCACGATTTCAGCGTCGACGTCGCCAAATGAGATGGGCGGTCGCCGCTGGTCGCGGCTCTCAGCTGACGAACCGCCAGCACCGGCCGTATTTCCTTATGAAAAAAGCGGAAATAGGAGGAGACCTGTGCCCGCGCATTCGAATTCACATCGAATTGCACGCCGATCCGGCCATTGTGCTTCCAGCGGATGATGCCTTCGAGCAGTCCGATATTTTCGGCTTCGATGCGCACCTTGCTGCCGGAAGCAGCATGGAGCGGCGTCTTCGTCTCCAGGGCGGCGCCGGTCACCGACAGGTTGAGAATGCGGACATCCACTTCGCTGTTCAGATATTTGACGATGCCGAAGACACGGCAGTTTTGCCGATCGGCCTTTCTCGCCGTGATTTTCAAGTTGCGGGTCATACTGTCTCCCTCGGATACAGTCGAAGAGCATACCGCCCGAAAATTGAAATGGTTTTAGTGGCTTGGCTAAAATTGCAATGAAACTGCCGGTTGGCGTTACTGCATGTCGCCGAGATGCGTGCAGCGATTCTGGAAAGCCAATGGTGTAGGACCGGTTAACGCAGGTCGCCTGAATCAAATGCGACGCCGCGGGCGTTGCCCCTTCTGCGCGCCACCACATGTTCGCGCCAGACCGTGAAGATGCCGGCGGCGACCACGATCGCCGAGCCGATGACCGTGTTGAGGCTGAGCGTTTCGCCGTAGATAGTCACGCCGATGATGGAGGCATAGACAAGCGACAGATAGGTCAGCGGCTGAACGGCGGCGGCATCGAGACTGTCGTAGGCGCGGATCAGGAAATAATGGCTGGAAATGCTGGTCACGCAGACAAGCGCCATCCAGCCCCAGTCGCCTGATGACATCCAGCTCCAGTAGAACGGCCCGATCAGCGTCATCGCGGCGGCGCCGACGACGCCGGTATAGAAGAAGCTGGTCGTCGAAGAATCGTCGCGGCTGACGAGGCGTGTGGCGATGACGTAGAAGGCGAAATTGAAGCAGGAGGCGACGGCAAGAAGCAGCTTCACGTCGAAAAAATCGCCTTCCGGTTTCAGGATCAGCAGCACTCCAAAAAGCCCGGCGCCGATTGCCGCCCATCGCCGCCATCCGACTCGCTCGCCGAGGATCGGCATCGCCAGCAGTGCGATCAGGATCGGCGTCGCGGAAAAGATCGCCTGTGAACGAGCAAGGCCGATCACGGCAAAACAGGTGATGGCCAAAACCACCTGAACCGCAAGCAGCAGACCGCGCGCCATCTGCAAGGCGGGGCGTTTGGTGCGGGCCGTCGCCTTGAGACCGCCGCGCATCTTCGAAGCGAGAATGACTGTGAAAAGCCCAAAAGCCCAGTAGCGGATCATCGTCACGAAGATCGGCGGATAGGCGGATGCCAGGTGTTTGGAGATAGCGTCCTGCAGCGAAAAGATGGTCAGCGCCAGCAGGGCGAAAATGTAACCGTGGGTCTTCGATTTCATGACATGCCAAAAAACGGGAGACGCCCGCGCGCCCGAAAGTCTGGTCAGGCATTCGGAAAATAAGCAAGGGCTCAAAGCCCCACATTCGGCCTGTCGATGATTTCTCTGAGCGCGAAACTCGAATTGATCTTGACCACATGGGGGAGGGCCGACAGCCAGTCGCGATGGATACGCTCATAGTCTTCGAGGTCGCGGGCGGCGACCCTGAGGATGTAGTCATATTCGCCCGACATCAGGTAGCAGACGAGCACGTTCGGGCAGAGCTTCACCGCCGACTCGAACTCCGCCAGCGTCTTGGCGAACTGGCCTGAGAGTGAAATGTGCACGATGGCGATCATCTTGTAGTCGAGCGCCTTGTGCGAAAGCCGCGCATGGTAGCCGTCGATGACCCCGCTTCTTTCAAGAATGTCGAGCCGGCGCGAACAGGCCGAAGGGGAAAGCCCGATCCTCTCGGCGAGCTCGGCATTGGTGATGCGGGCATCGGCCTGCAACACCTTCAGAATCGCAAGATCGATGGTGTCGAGATCGGCCATTCGAAGAACCTTCGAAGATAGGAGGTGGAGACGCAATAATCGCCGAAAAATCGCGTCTGCGCAAACCGTCTTTGCAAGGACATTTCGCAGCCTTGGTGGTTGGATCGGTCGCAGAGGAGATCCGCGACCGCGGAGACAAAAGGAGAGGAACGCGAAATGCGTGTCGGTTGCCCGAAGGAAATCAAGAATCATGAATATCGCGTCGGCCTGACGCCTGCTTCGGTGCGCGAATATGTGGCGCATGGCCACGAGGTCTGGGTCGAGACCAAGGCGGGCGCCGGCATCGGTGCCGATGATGCCGCCTATGCCGCGGCTGGCGCGAAGATCGCCGCCTCCGCCAAAGATATTTTCGAAAAGTGCGACATGATCGTCAAAGTCAAGGAGCCGCAGCCCACCGAATGGGCGCAGCTTCGCGATGGTCAGCTGCTCTACACCTATCTGCATCTGGCGCCCGATCCCGACCAGACCAAGGGTCTTCTCGCCTCCGGCGTCACCGCAATCGCCTATGAGACGGTGACCGACGAGCGCGGCGGCCTGCCGCTGCTGGCGCCGATGTCAGAAGTCGCCGGGCGCCTGTCTATTCAGGCCGGAGCGACAGCCTTGCAGAAGGCCAATGGTGGTCTCGGTGTCCTGCTTGGCGGCGTGCCCGGCGTGCTGCCGGCCAAGGTCGCAGTCATCGGCGGCGGCGTCGTCGGCCTGCATGCCGCCAGAATGGCCGCCGGACTCGGCGCCGATGTCAGCATCCTCGACAAATCCCTGCCGCGCCTGCGCCAGCTCGACGACATCTTCGCTGGCCGTGTCCACACCCGTTATTCCAGCATCCAGGCGCTCGAGGAGGAGGTCTTCTCGGCCGATCTCATCATCGGTGCCGTGTTGATCCCGGGTGCTGCCGCTCCGAAGCTCGTTACCCGCGAGATGCTGTCCGGCATGAAGAAAGGCGCCGTCATCGTCGACGTCGCCATCGACCAGGGCGGCTGCTTCGAAACCTCGCATGCGACGACGCATTCCGATCCGACTTATGAGGTCGAGGGCGTGGTGCATTATTGCGTCGCCAATATGCCCGGCGCAGTACCGGTCACGTCGGCGCATGCGCTGAACAACGCCACGCTGGTCCATGGTCTGGCACTTGCCGATCGCGGCCTGCGCGCCATTGCCGAGGACAAGCATTTGCGGAACGGTCTCAACGTGCACAAGGGCCGTATCACCAACAAGCCGGTCGCCGAGGCGCTTGGTTACGAGGTCTTCGCTGCGGAAAGCGTGCTGAACGTAGCGTAAGCTGCTTGACCCACGGTCAGGTGAGGGCGCCGGTCTCTGCCAGGGCCGGCGCCTTTGCCTTGTCGATCCGACACTGGAAGCAATTGTTGCGCGCCGAACGCACATGGACATAGGCGATGTCGGCTCGTGCCAGCAGTGTCTCGGCATAGGCCGGGATTTCGTCGATATCGGTCACCGCGCCGGTGCCGTAGACGATGCGATCATTCGCACTGTAGCCGCGGACGATGAAATCGGGGCTCATCATCAGCATCGGCGGCTGGACCTCCTCGGCGACGTAGCGTCGGCACCGCTGTTTATGCAGGAAGATCGGCCCAGTTTCGGCGTAGGGCTGCAGCGCTGGGAAGGGCCGGTAGGCGAAGACCAGCAGTTCCTCGCCCTCCTCGATATTCTTCAAGCAATGGCGGCAAGGGTTGCCGTCACCGTCGGAAACCATCGTCTCGGGCGGCCTGTCATAAGCGTCGCGCCCGCCGTTCCAGAGATGCTCGGCGTCTCTGGTCGGCATGGCGACAAAACGAATGGCGGTCATGACAAATCTCCTTTGTGATTGCCATGAAATGCACCCGCATCCATCTATAAGCCACCCGTTTCTTGCGAAGCGGGATCGTGAAAGGAGACTTGCCTTGGCTGAAATCAATTTGGCGCTGCTGGCGCAGCAAAATGCCGAAATATTGGAAGAACTCAGGGCTTTGCGTCGGGAGGTGGCGGAACTGAAGGAGCAGTCGGACCGCACGCTCGACTTCGAGCGCCGCAATGATCCACGCCGCCCAACCAGCCTAACGCAGCGTTAGCTGCTTCTGCTCCCGTCTCTAGCTAAGGTCCTGCCACAGCAGCACATCTGGCGTGTCAGCCGTGGGCCTGCACAGATTCGGGATCTCCCGCGACCGGCATGGGAGCAGGGGCGAGTGCCTTGGTGATCAGAAGCGCTGTGACGACAACAGGGACGACCGCCCAATAGGAAAAGCGGATACCGAAATATTCGGCGATGAAACCGAGCAGCGGTGGACCAGCGAAAAAAACGACGAAGGTTGTCTGCCCCAGCGCTGCGACGTTGACCGGAGCCGGCCGGTCCTTGCGTCGGGCCGCAGCTGAGATGGCGAGCGGATAGACCGACGAGCAGCCGACACCGGTAAGGCCGAAGCCGATAAGGGCAATGACGGGGTGTGCCGCCGTTGCGACCATGAGAAGCCCGACGACGACGATTGCGAGAAGAACCGTTGCGACCGGGTATGGATTGAAGCGATCGATCACAGGGTCCATTCCAAGCCGGCCGACAGCGATGCACAGCGAGAATATCGTCACGCTGAGCCCACCGACGAAGGGTGCGGCTGCAAAGACGTCACGCATATAGATGGCCGCCCAATCGACGCTCGCGCCTTCAGCCAACAGCGGCGCCGCGCCTATCAGGCAAAGGGGTAACAGCCCGATGGTGGGAAAAGCGACGCGCGGATTCTCTCCGGTGTGCGCGCCCTGTCGCGGCGGCGCTGTCTCGATCTTCGAGAAAACGACCGATCCTGTAATAAGTATGGTCAGGAGAACGAGGAGGATGTGCAGTTCGATGGAGACGGCGGCTTGCCGCATGCCGGCGGCAACAAGGGCAGTCATGCAGAAACCGAGGCTCCACATACCGTGTGCACGGCTCATGATGCGCCGTCCAAGCAGCGCTTCGTGTCGGTCGGTTTCGATATTGGCATTGATCTCGAATGCGCCGGTGAAAAGACCGGCGATGAAGAACAATGGCATGGCGGAGAGGGCTGAAGGCATCCAGGCGATCACCGCAAAAGATATGGACGCACCGAAAACCGTGACGAAGGCGGTGGTGCGGGCACCGAGCCTCTCGATGATCCTCACCGAAAACGTCAATCCGCAGAGAACCCCTGATGACATAACAGCCAGCAGAAGTCCGAGCTCGCCTTCGGTTAGGCCAAACTTGCGCTGAAGATCCGGCAGTCGCGAAAGAAAGGCCCCCACGCAAAGGGCTACGGCAAACTGGATGAAGAAAATGCGGTGGTGCGGCTTCATCTCGGGACCTGCTCCGATCGGATATGGATTGAAACCCAGCTGATGCCGGCATAGCGAGGCTTTCCGGTGAGATAGCGACCGGTTCAGAAACCGGCGGCTTCCGGATTATCTACACCGCTGCTGACAGCTGCTGTCAGCATAAATCCCACCATGGGCAGCAAGTCTCAGCTTTTCCGCGCAAGTTCCAAGAGCTCCTTGTCACTCAGCGGCCGCACGATGCCGGTGCCTGTGGACACAGGGGAGAAGCCGTACATCTGATAGAGCTGCAATGCGCGCGGATGGTCGAGATTATTGGTGGTCGTGGTGACGCGCTTCGGATCGAGCGCCCAGATGGCATAGAGCGCCTGCAGCAGAAACCATTTGCCGATGCCGAGCCCGAGCGCATGTTCGATCAGGCCGAAATGGCTGAGTTCGATCGTCTCCTCGTCCTCGCAGAAATATTCGTAGAAGCCGGCCGGAGCGCCGTTCACGTAGAGGACGCTGATATTGTTGCGCTTGTCGTTCAGCGTTTCTGCCAGTTGCTCGTCGCTCATACGCAGCCGGTCCACCCACTGCCAGCGCGCGCCCACCTGTCGGTAGAGATAGCGATAGAAGGGCAGCGGTATACCGGGCGCGCGCATGATCGCCGTCTGGATATTGACGGGCACCGGCATGCTGGCCTTCGGCGGCGCCGCCATTTCAAGACGGGTGATATGCGCTTTGAGAGAAGCGGGCGTCTTTCCCATGGCGGTCAGGCTTTATCAGGCGTCGGCGGGCCGGTGACGACAGGCGTATCGTCACGGCTGCCCCATTCGCTCCATGAACCGTCATAAAGCTTGTTGTCGTGATGGCCGAGCGATTCCAGCGCCAGCGTGATGATCGCGGCCGTGATTCCCGAGCCGCAGGAGGTGACGACCGGTTTGGAGAGATCGATCCCTGCCTCTTCGATCGTCTGCCTGAGTTCGGGCAGCGATTTGAACCGACCCTGGTTGGTGAAGACACCGGAGGGCAGGCTTCGGGCGCCGGGCATATGGCCGGAGCGCATGCCTGCACGCGGCTCGGCTTCGGTAGCGGCGAAGCGGCCGGCGCTGCGGGCGTCGGCGATCTGCATCGCACCGCTGGAGACAATGTCGCGCATGGTATCCAGCGTCACCACCCGGCTGTCGTCGAAGTCAGGCGTAAACGTCGCCGGCGCATAGTTGGGGGCCGCTGTTTCGAGCGGACGGCCCTCGGCCTTCCAGCCGTCGAGACCGCCGTCGAGGACGAAGACGTTCTTTGCCCCCATCACCCGGAACAGCCACCAGACCCGGGGCGAGGCAAACACGCCGATACCGTCATAGACGACGATGCGATCATTCTCGCTGATGCCGAGCTTGCCGACTTCGGCGGCGAAGTAATCGGGCGAGGGGATCGTGTGCGGCAGCGCCGTCGAGTGGTCGGCGATCTTGTCCTGATCGAAGCGGATGGCTCCGGGAATATGGCCGGCCGCATATTCGGCGTCGGCGTCACGCTTCTGCGCTGGCAGGTAGAAAGAGGCGTCCAGCACCCGCAGATCCGGCTTGCCGAGTTCGGCCTGCAGCCATTCGGCCGAGACGACGAAACGGCTCTTGCTCTCAGTCATTCTGGTCTCCCTTGTCAGGCTTCTTGGCCGGGCGTGCCGAAGCGGATGCGGAAGCGCCGATTCTCCTTGCCCTTCTTTTCGATCTTGGCGATGTGGATCTGGCCGACTTCCTGCGTCTCCGACACATGTGTGCCGCCGCAGGGCTGGCTGTCAATCGAGGAGTTTTCGCCGATGCAGACGAGGCTGACCCGACCGAGCCCCATCGGCGGGCGCACGTTCTTCGACTTGACGATGTCGGGGTTGGCCGCCAGCTCGTCGTCGGTGATCCATTGCAGATAGACCGGGTGGTTCTGGCCGACCAGTTCCATCAGCTTGGCCGTGACTTCGTCCTTGTCGATCGTCTCGCTCATGTCGAAGTCGACGCGGCTTTCCTCCTCGCCGACGGCGGCCCCGGTGATCGGATGGGAGCAGATGACCGACAGCAGGTGGCAGGCCGTGTGCATGCGCATCAGCCGGTAGCGGCGCGGCCAGTCGACATGCAGCACCAGCGTCTCGCCAACCTCCGGCCGCGGCTCGTTCTCGAGCGGCACGTGGATGATGACGTCCTTGCCGGCGCCGTGTTTCGTCTGGCCGAGTATGATCTTGGTACCGTCTGCGCGTTCAAGCTGGCCAGTGTCGCCGGGCTGGCCACCTGATGTGGCATAAAAGCAGGTCTGGTTGAGTTCGATGCCCCCGTCGTCGTGAATGGCGGTGACGACCGCCTCGCACGTCGAGAGATAGAAGTCGTCGCGGTAGAGGGCATTGACGCGCATGAGGTCTCACACGGGCTCGTAGGGAACGTTTATGTCGGACGCACCAGTCATCCAGCCCGGAACGGGCAGTCCTTTCGACCGCAGAAAATCCGGATTGAAAAGCTTCGACTGGTAGCGGTTGCCGTAGTCGCAGAGGATTGTCACCACCGTGTGACCGGGTCCGAGATCGCGGGCGAGATTGACCGCGCCGGCAATGTTGATCGCGGTCGAGCCGCCGAGGCACAGCCCCTCGTTTTCGACGAGGTCGAAAAGATAGGGAAGCGCTTCGGCATCGGAAATCCGATAGGCATAATCGGGGGTAAAACCCACGAGATTGGCAGTGATGCGGCCCTGGCCGATGCCTTCGGTGATCGAGGATCCCTCGGATTTCAGCGTGCCGTTCTGATAGAACTCATAGAGTGCGGCGCCGTCGGGATCGGCAATGCCGATCTTGATGTCGGCCTTGAAAGCCTTCAGGCCAGTCGCCACACCCGCCAGCGTGCCGCCGGAGCCGACGGAGCAGATAAAGCCGTCGATCTTGCCATCCGTATCGTTCCAGATTTCCGGTGCGGTCGTTTCGATATGCGCCTGGCGGTTGGCGACGTTGTCGAACTGGTTTGCCCAGATCGCACCGTTCGGTTCACTCTTCGCCATTTGTTCGGCGAGGCGCCCGGACACTTTCACATAGTTGTTCGGGTTCTTGTAGGGAACGGCGGGCACCTCGACGAGTTCGGCGCCGAGCAGTTTCAGCGCGTCCTTCTTTTCCTGGCTCTGCGTTTCCGGGATGACGATGACGGTGCGGTAGCCGAGCGCCTTGGCGACCAGCGTCAGCCCGATGCCGGTATTGCCGGCCGTGCCTTCGACGATGATGCCGCCGGGCCGAAGCAGCCCCTTCCGCTCCGCATCGCGGATGATGTAGAGCGCGGCACGGTCCTTGACCGACTGGCCGGGGTTCAGGAACTCCGCCTTGCCGAGAATGGTGCAGCCGGTTGCCGCCGAGGCGCCCTTGAGTTTGATCAGGGGCGTATTGCCGATGGCTTCGAGGACGGAGGGATGGAAGGTCATGGAATCTGCCTCTTTCGAACTCTTACTTTAGGAACGGTCTTTTCCCTTCACAAGGCTGTGTTGGCAAGAAATGCTATTCCATGCCCCTGGCTGCCACGATAAAATTTCGCTTTCCTTACCCGAAACAGCGCTCGACCGCGATCCCACCGTGTCGCGGTGATCCGAAGATTGACGTTCCCCGTACGGATGATGACAAGGCGACAACGGAACACGGGTAGCCGGGCGTGGCCGAAAACCGAGATGATTCACGAGCAGATTGCCGACCGCGGGCAGCGCCTTGCGGCAATCTTCTCCTCCATTTCTCCCGATTCTGAGCCGCAGGCCGCCAGGAGACCCGAAACCGCCCTGTTTCCCCGGGCATTGCGCGCTCTTGTCGGCTTCGAGGTCGCGGACGTCCCCTGGCGCAAGTGGCTGCCCGGCCTTAAGGAATATTCGCTCGACATGGACGGCTGCGAGGTCCGTCTGATGTGGATCCGCCCTGGCCGCGCCTTGCCGGCGCACACTCATAAAGGCGTGGAGCTGATCCTCGTTGTCGACGGCGCTTTCAACGATGAGCGCGGCCATTTAGGCCCCGGCGACATCTCGATTGCCGACGAAACTGGCGGTCATCGGCCGGTTGCCGAACAGGACAGGCCTTGCATTGCTTTCGCGGTGTCCGACCGACCGATCCGGCTGACCGGGTCCTTTCGTCAGATAATCGGCGACCTGATCGGCTGAAAGCAGCCACAATGGTGTGATAGAGCCGTAAATCCGGGAGGCGCAAAGAACTTCCGGACCTGTTTTCGTGCTGGTTAGGCAGAGCCGGAGGAGCATGTGATGCGTGATTTCATTGCCCGTCCCGAACATGGAATCGTCTGGATATCAGGCGCGAGCTCGGGTATCGGCCGGGCCCTTGCGCTCAAGCTTGCCGCCGAAGGATATAAGGTCGCCGTCACCGCCAGAAGCCACGAGAAGCTGGTCGAGTTGCAGGCCGAAGCCAGCGGCCTGTCCGGCAATATTATCGTCCTCGACGGGGATGTCACCGATGCCGAGGACATGGAACATGTCCTGGCCTCCATCGAATATGAGCATGGCACGCTGGCCATGGCGATCCTCAATGCCGGTGTCTATCTGCCGGTCCACGCCGAGGACCTGAACCGCGCCGATTTCGAAAAGAGCTTTGCCGTCAATCTTTCCGGCGTCGTCAACTGTCTGTTGCCTGCGATCCGCCATATGAAGGCGAAAGGGCAGGGACAGATCGCCATCGTCTCTTCCGTCACCGGTTATGGCGGCCTGCCGACGGGGGCTGCCTATGGCGCCACCAAGGCGGCGTTGATCAACATGGCCGAAAGCCTGAAATTCGATCTCGACAAGATGGGCATCCGCATCCAGCTCATCAGCCCGGGCTTCGTTGACATGCCGACGGTGGGGAAGAGCGCCTTTCTCATGCCGGCGCCGGTGTCGCTCGAGGAGGCTGCCCGCCAGATTGCCGGCGGACTGAAATCGCGGGCTTTCGAGATCGCTTTCCCCAGGCGCTTCACCACGATGGTGAAGCTGGCGCGTCTGCTACCCTATGGCGCTTATTTCCCACTGATGAACCATCTGACTGGCTGGCGGCAGCGACCGCCGCTGGATGATCATCATCCGGTGATGCCGCACCCTGCGGAATGATCAACAGCGCAGGAGGACGGGTAGTCGGAACGCGCGGATCAAAAGTCTGATGCGGAAGAAGTCTCTATCTGCCGCGACATGAAAAGGCCGGCATAAACCGGCCTTTCCGAGGTGGTGCGCTTTTGCGCGACATGTTTCAAAGCGGCGATTACCTGCTCAGTTGTCGTATTCGCGGCAGGCTTCGCTGATCGATGCGCCGCTCTCACCGCCGCGCGTATCGACACCGGTCCCCTGCTGCGGCATGCCGGCGCATTCCATCGCCTGCGGCGGTCGGATGCTCTGGGTCGTGGTCGGATCGACGGGCGCGACCTGGACGGGGTGCATGCCATTGTCGCTGTTGGTGTAATCGGACGAATAGTTACCTGAACCCGGATCGGTCGAGCCGCCATTCGTCGGTCCGATGGGATCCGGATTCGACTGGGCAAAGGCTGACGTTGCCATGCCGATCGCGAGCAGCGAAGCGGCAATGAGGGATTTGGTCATGAGGATATCCTCCTTTGATTTTCATCATGGATGACCTCTGGGTAACCACCTGCAGGAGCCATTGTTCCGATATTTTTGAAAAACCTGCACGCGGAGTTTGCATCGTGCGCAAACCTTAATGGCCGAAGTTGCTGGAAAGGCTCCAAAGCACGCAGCGTCGCTGTCCTGCCCAGGCTTGCAAAACGCAGCGATTTGCCGTTTCATCGGCACCACCACCATCCGACACTCCTCCTTATCGAGATACGCTCTTGTACCCGCCGATGCCCCACGGCTTCGAGAAGCCTTATGCCGCCTTCCTCTTCGACATGGACGGCACCATCCTCAATTCGATCCTCGCCGCCGAGCGTGTTTGGAGCGACTGGGCAAGACGCCATGGGCTCGATGTCGCCGCCTTCTTGCCGAAGATGCACGGATCGCGCGGCATTGACACAATCACCCGGCTGAACCTGCCGGGTGTCGATCCCGAACATGAGGCAAGGCTGGTGACCGAGGCTGAAGTTGCCGATGTCGGCGATGTCGCTGCCATTCCAGGCGCAGCCGCCTTCCTGGCCTCGCTGCCGCCCGATCGCTGGGCGATCGTTACCTCGTCGCCCCTGCGCCTTGCCCGCCGCCGGCTGGAAGCGGCGGGCCTGCCTCTGCCGAAATTCATGGTGACGGCGGAAGATGTGACGGTCGGAAAGCCCGATCCGCAATGTTATATTCTCGGCGCCGAACGCCTCGGCGTCAGCACGCGGGATTGTCTGGTGTTTGAGGATGTCGCAGCCGGCATCAAGGCCGGCGAGGCGGCCGGCGCCGATGTCATGGTCGTTACCGCAACCCATCACCATAAGATGGAGACGCCGCATTCGACGATCTCGTCCTATGACGAAATCGCCGTCCGCATCTCAGCCGACCATAAAATGCTTGTGGTCCCGAGCGCCGCCTGACATCGCCAGATTCGCCGGTGCGCATTCACTCCGCCGCTGCGGCGAGACAGCGATCGATGATCCTGCCGATTTCGCTGCGGCAGGAGCCGCAATTGGTTCCGGCGCTCGTTTCCTTGCCCACCTCTTCGACGCTGTGGCATCCGCCGCGCACCGCGGCGGCGATCTGGTTGACCCCGACACTGAAGCAGGAGCAGACGGTCGCACCGGGATCCGGTCGGCCGCCGCCGGGACGACCTGCGACCAGCGCAAAGCGTTTCCTGAGGTCGCCATGCACGACAGAGAGTTGCGAGATTGCCCAGTTGCGTGCGACGGCAACCGGTTCGCCTGCAAGAAACAGTGCGGCAAGCAGGATCTCGCCATCGAAGAAGGCGAGCCTGAGGTCGCCCGATTGCCGGTCGGCGTAACCCAGGGGTTCGATCTCGGCCGGAATGGCGAACACCCTCCGGCACCAAGCCGTCCAGTCTTCGACAGCCTCGGTGAAGGCAAGTTCCAGCCGCCAGCCGCCGGCAGCCTTCGCCACCGCCCAATAGGCCGCGTCGGGTTTGTCCGGTTTGATGGCCGAGACCGCGAAACCATAATGGCTGGCGCGGAAGGGCCGAACGGCGACGGCAACGTTCTTCGACGCCGGCTGGCCGGAAAGAGGGTCGGTGATCGGCGCGACCACGGCGTCGATCCGCGCTTTTGCCGCGAACTGGTCGTTCCAGTGCATGGGTGCGAAAACACCGCCGCGCGCCTGGCGGTCGGTCACCAGCGCTCGCACGATCGCTTTGCCGTGGGGGCTCTCGATCTCGACGAGGCCGGCGCTTGATATGCCGTTCTCGATCGCATCGCGCGGATGGATCTCGGCAAAGGGTTCGGCGATATGGGCGGAAAGCCGCGCGCTCTTCCCGGTTCTTGTCATCGTGTGCCACTGGTCGCGGATGCGGCCGGTGTTCAGCGTGAAGGGGAAATCGGCATTGGTGCGATCGGTTGCCGGTGGTTTGACCGCGACGAAGCGCGCCTTGCCGTCGGGATGGTAGAAGCCGCCCTCGGCGAAGAAGCGGGTGACGCCAGGCGCCGTCCCTGCCGGCTGCGGCCATTGAAAGGGCGACAGTTCGTCGAAGGCGCAACCGCTGATGTCGGCGTGGACGCCGATGTCGAAGTCGCGGCTGCCGTTGTTTTCGAAGGCGGAAAGCGCTGCATGTTCCGCAAAGATTGCCGCCGGTGCGTGGAAATCGAAAGCGGCGCCAAATCCCATGCGCCGGCCGACCTCCGCAAGCTGCCACCAGTCCGCTCTGGCGTCTCCCGGGACATCGAGAAACGGCCGCTGCCTGGAAATGCGGCGTTCAGAATTGGTAACAGTGCCGTCCTTCTCGCCCCAGCCGAGCGAGGGCAAAAGCACATGGGCGTGGCGGGTCGTATCTGTCTCTCTCAGAATGTCCGACACGACGACGAAGGGACAGGCGGCAATCGCGCTTTCTACGCTGTCGGCATCCGGCATCGACACAACAGGATTGGTGGCCATGACCCAGAGCGCCTTGATGCGCCCGTCCGCCACCGCGCGGAACATGTCGACCGCCTTCAGGCCGGGCTTTGCGGCGATGACGGGCGAATTCCAGAAGCGCTGCACGCGGTCGCGGTCATCCGCATTCTCGATCGCCATATGGGCGGCAAGCATATTGGCAAGGCCGCCGACCTCACGCCCGCCCATGGCGTTCGGCTGGCCGGTCAGCGAGAACGGCCCCATGCCGGGGCGGCCGATGCGGCCGGTCGCCAGGTGGCAATTGAGAATGGTGTTGACCTTGTCGGTGCCGGAGGAGGATTGGTTGACGCCCTGGCTGTAGCAAGTGACGACTTTCTCAGTCGTCTCGAACAGGCGGAAGAGCTCCCGGATCTGCATGGCCGGCAGGCCGGTCCGTTCCAGGAGGTCGTTGATGTCAAGCGCGGCCGCTGCCGCAAAAGCATCGCCGAAACCTTCGGTATGGGCGGCAATATAATTCTGGTCGATTGCCGGGCTTGTCGCGAGATGCGCAAACAATCCCATGAACAGCGCGACGTCGCCGTCCGGGCGAATTGCGAGATGCAGGTCGGCGATGTCGCAGGTCATCGTCCGGCGCGGATCGATGACGACGATCCGCATGCTGGGGCGTGCCGCCTTTGCGGCGGCAAGCCGCTGGTAGATGACAGGGTGGCACCAGGCGAGGTTGGAGCCGGTCAGGACCACCAGATCGGCGAGTTCGATATCCTCATAGGTTCCGGGCACCGTATCGGCACCGAAGGCGCGGCGATGCCCCGCGACGGATGAGGACATGCAAAGTCTGGAATTGGTGTCGATATTGGCTGAGCCGACAAAACCCTTCATCAGCTTGTTGGCGATGTAATAGTCTTCGGTCAGCAGTTGCCCCGAGACGTAGAAGGCAACCGAATCCGGCCCGTGTTCGGCGATCGTTTCGGAAAAGCGCTGGGCGACGAGATCAAGCGCCTCGTCCCAGCCGCTGCGTTCGCCCGAGACTTCGGGATAGAGAAGCCGGCCGTCGAGATCGATGGTTTCGGCAAGGGCCGAACCCTTCGAGCAGAGCCGGCCGAAATTCGACGGATGCTCGGGATCGCCTTTGACGCTGACGGCGCCCGCCTCATCGACCGTGGCGATGACGCCGCAGCCGACGCCGCAGTAGGGACAGGTGGTCTTGACCTCTGTCGTCATCTATTCCGCCGCCATCATCAGGCTTTCGAACGCGATGAAGAGGGCGCCGCCCTCGTTGCGGACCGGTATGGTCCGCACCGCGCCCTCGTCGGCGCCGAGCGCCTTACCGGTTTCGAGAGAGATCACCCAGTTGTGCAGCGGGCAGGTGACGGCCTTGGCATGCACGATGCCTTGGGAGAGCGGACCACCCTTGTGCGGGCAGTGATCCTCGATGGCGAAGACCTCGTTTTCGGCGGTGCGGAAGACGGCGATTTTGCCCTGCGGTGTCTTTACGCAGCGCGCACCGCGAAGGGGGATGTCGGAGATGTCACCGATCGGATGCCAGTTTTCATTGGACCAGGTCATATCAATCTCCTTATTCAGCTGCCTGCGGATAACCGATCGTCGCCATCGGCTTGAATTCATGCTTGTCCTTGCCGGAGACACGCTCCGACCAGGGGTCGACCTGGGCAAATTTCTGAGAGAAGACAAAGCGGTCGTAATAGGCTTTGCGCTTTTCGGCGTCGCCCATGATCTGCCGACGGATTTCCTCCAGGCCGATGCGCTTGGCCCATTTGTAGATACGCTCGAGATAGCGGGCCTGCTCGCGGTACATCTGCGTCAGCGCCACGATATGCTCCAGCGCCTCGTCTTCGGTCTTCACAAGCCCGAGCACCTCGGTGCCCTTGATGTCGAGACCGGCCGCACCGGCGAAGTGGATCTCGAAACCGGAATCCACACAGATCACGCCGATATCCTTGCAGGTTGCTTCCGCGCAATTGCGCGGGCAGCCGGACACCGCCATTTTCAGCTTGGCCGGGGTCCAGGAGCCCCACATGAACTTCTCGATGCGGATGCCGAGACCGGTAGAATCCTGGGTGCCGAAACGGCACCAGTCCGAACCGACGCAGGTCTTTACGGTGCGCAGGCCCTTGGCATAGGCCTGGCCCGAGACGAAGCCGGCTTTGCCGAGATCGGCCCAGACGGCGGGCAGGTCTTCCTTCTCGATGCCGAGCAGGTCGATGCGCTGGCCGCCCGTCACCTTCACCATCGGGATCTCGAACTTGTCGACGACATCGGCGATGGCGCGCAGCTCGTTCGAATTGGTGACGCCGCCCCACATCCGCGGAACGACGGAATAGGTGCCGTCCTTCTGAATGTTGGCGTGGACGCGCTCGTTGATGAAGCGCGACTGGTAGTCGTCGGCATATTCATCCGGCCAGTCGCAGACGAGGTAATAGTTGAGCGCCGGCCGACATTTGGCGCAGCCGCAGGAGGTCTTCCACTCCAGCTCCTGCATAACGGCGGGAATGCTCTTCAGTCCCTTCGCCTTGATCAGCCGGCGAACGTCGTCATGGCCGAGTTCGGTGCAGGTGCACATCGGCTGAACAGCAGCCGGGTTATAGCTGTCGCCGAGCGTCAGCGCCATGAGTTGCTCGACGAGGCCCGTGCACGAGCCGCACGAGGCCGACGCCTTCGTATGGGCGCGCACGTCGTCAAGCGACGTCAGTCCCTTGCTCGTGATCGTCGAAGTGATCTTGCCCTTGCATACGCCGTTGCAGCCACAGATTTCCGCGTCATCCGGCAAGGCTGCAACGGCCGCCATAGGGTCCAGCGGCGACCCTCCCTGATAGGCCTGTCCGAAGATCAGCGTCTCGCGCATCTCCGAAATATCGGTCGCTTTCTTTTTCAGGTCGTTGAACCAGGCGCCGTCGGCGGTTTCGCCGTAAAGCACGGTGCCGATGATCTTGTTGTCCTTCAGCACCAGGCGCTTGTAGACGCCGGCACTGGCATCGCGCAGCACGATCTCTTCACGATCGTCGCCATCGGCGAAGTCGCCGAGCGAATAAAGCTCGATGCCGGTGACCTTGAGCTTGGTCGGCGTATCCGCGTGAACGAAGGCGGGCGAGCGATCGCCGGAGAGATGCGCCGCGGCGACGCGGGCCATTTCATAAAGGGGGGCAACGAGGCCGTAGACCATGCCGCCCACTTCGGCGCATTCGCCGAGCGCAAAAATGTCGCCGTCCGAGGTCTGCATGCCGGCATCGACGACGATGCCGCGGTTGACCGCAAGGCCGGCATCCTTTGCCAGACCGACGCTAGGACGAATGCCGACGGCCATCACGACCAATGTTGCCGGAATGATGCGGCCGTCATCGAGCTCGATGCCCTCGACCCTGCCGTTGCCGACGATCGCCTTGGTATTGGCCTTGCAGATGACCTTGATACCGCGTTCTTCGACGGCCCTCTGCAGGAGATAGCCGGCGGCGGGATCGAGCTGACGCTCCATCAGCGTCGGCATGACGTGCAGTACGGTGACGTCCATGCCGCGCTGGGCAAGACCGGCCGCTGCTTCCAGGCCGAGCAGGCCGCCGCCGATGACGACGGCCTTTTCACGCGCCTGGGCGGCAAGCAGCATCGCCTGCACGTCGTCGAGGTCGCGATAGGTGATGACGCCGGGCAGATCCTTGCCGGGAACCGGGATGATGAAGGGCACCGAACCGGTGGCGATCACCAGCTTGTCGTAGCTTTCAGTGACGCCATGGTCTGACGTGACGGTCTTGGCGTCACGGTCGATATTGACGATCCTGTGGCCCTTGTAGAGCGTGATGCCGTGTTTGATATACCAGCCGTCACCATGAATGATGATCTGCTCGTAGTCCTTTTCGCCGGAGAGAACCGGCGACAGCATGATGCGGTCGTAATTGACGCGCGGCTCGGCATTGAAGATCGTCACTTCATAGCGTCCGGGCGCCTGTTCGAAGAGGTGCTCCAGCATGCGCCCGGGCGCCATGCCATTGCCGATGATAACGAGTTTTTCAGTCATATTTACAGTCCTTGGATCAGGTTGCAGCCACGGGCGCAGAGTGCCCCTGGCGCGACAATTGCTTAACGGACAGGTGCATCCAGATGAGCGAGATCGCGACGATCGCGAAAAGCAGCAGGAAACAGCTGGACCAAAGGCCGGTCATGTCCTTGAGGAGCCCAAAGGCGATCGGCAGAATGAAGCCGCCGAGCCCGCCCATCATGCCGACGATGCCGCCGACCGCGCCGACGCTGTCGGGGTAATAGGCCGGAATGTGCTTGTAGACGGCGGCCTTGCCGAGGCTCATGAAGAAGCCGAGCACGAAGATGACGACGATGAAGATGACCGGAGTGATCGCGGTGGCCGGCAGCGAAAGGATGAGAGTGGCCACAGCCGACACCGCAAACATCGCGTACATGACGCTGCGCGCGCCTTTCTTGTCCGACAGCACGCCGCCGAAGGCACGGAAGATGCTGCCCGGGATGGAGTAGGCGGCCGCGATCATGCCGGCCGTTTCCAGGTTGAAGCCATAGACGCCGACGAGATAGCGCGGCAGCCACAAGGACAGGGCGACGAAGCCGCCGAAGGCGAAGAAATAGTAGAGCGAGAAGCGCCAGACCTGAACGTTCTGCAGCGGCGCGAATTCCTGGGCCAGGCTCTTGGAGGCGACGCCGCGCTCGCGGCGAAGGCTGAAGGCCGGATCATCTGTCGTGGTGAACCAGAAGACGATGGCCATCAGCGCCAGACAGACGGCCCAGATCTCGGCAACTGCCTGCCAGCCCCATGCGAGCAGAACGAAGGGGGCTGCGAATTTGGTGACGGCCGCGCCAACGTTACCGGCGCCGAAGATGCCGAGCGCCGTCCCCTGCTTCTCGGCCGGGAAGAAAGGCGAGACATAGGCGACGCCGACTGCGAAGGAGCCGCCGGCAAGGCCGACACCAAGGCCGGCGATCAGCATCTGCGTATAGGTGTGGGCGTAGGAGAGCAGGAACGTCGCCAATGCGGCGGCAAGCATCGTCAGCGTGTAGACGAGACGACCGCCGTAACGCCCGGTCCAGATGCCGAGAACGATGCGCACGATCGAACCGGTGAGCACGGGCGTACCGATCAGCAGGCCGAACTCGGCCTCGTTCAGCCCGAGTTCCTGTTTGATGCGGATGCCGATGATCGCGAAGATCGTCCACACCGCAAAACAGAGGGTGAAGGCCACAGTGGAGATCCACAGTGCTTTGGCTGGTTCGCCGGCTGACATGGGCTGCACTTTCTCGATGGCAGACATAGCTTCTCCGTGGCCCGACAAGGTCGTGCCGATCCATTGCTGGGGGTTAAAACAAAAAAGCCGCTGGTCAGGACGCGCTTGCACGAGGCGCGCGAATATCCTGATCAGCGGCTTTGCTGGTGGCGCCCGCCGTTGGACGCCCAATCATTGGCCTTCCGGCCTATCTATCTCAAAGCAATCCGAACACCGGGTTGCTGAAAATTTGATCGACTACTGTTTGCTTTGCATGTCGCAACGTAGCCCGTGTCTTGATGAGCGCCTGCGTGTGCCCATTTTGCCCCGATCGCCGTTGATCTGTGCAATACAAGCTAAGCAAGTCGCGTGCCAATTTTCCAGGTGTTGCTCAAGTCTTTGAAATAAAAGCTTTTCGAGGGAGATTTCAGCCTTGCCTGTTTTTCGCGCAGCGGCAGAGGTGCAAATCTTTTGTGCGTTGCGATAGGGCGAGCGGCGATCCGTGCTGGCGTTTTGTGCAGGCCGGTTTGGTATCAGGTTTCGTCGTTGCCGGTGAAGAAGGGCAGGGTGCTCCTGACGGCAAAGCCCGCGACATAATCCGGCAGCTCTGCGGGATCGAAGATCCGACCATCCATGAAGCGATCGTTCTCTTCGCCGCCTTCGACACGAATATCGGCGTCAACGGGCGCGTTGTTGTCACCTAGAGCTGCGCGATAGAGATCCGGCCGGTAGGCGGAGGTGGCGGCCCGTGCCTTGTTGAGGCTGGTCTCCGCCTGCCCCCAGCGGATCATCTGGCTGTAAATCCAGAGGGCATGGCTCGGCCTCGGATAGTTGGCGAAATCGGAGTGGAATTGAAAATATTCGGGAATGACGCGCCGGTTGCTCCTGGCATCGAGGTTGAATTCGCCAGCGAGGACGCGGCGGATGATGTTTACCGGGGCGGCGATGTAACGGGGATCGGCAAGGGCCGCTGCCAACGCGTCGTGATTGTCCGGGCGGTCGCACCAGCGCGCTGCAGCGTCGAGCGCCACGATCAATCGGGAAACGGTCTCGGGATGGCTTTCGGCCCAATCCGGCCGCATGCCGATCACCTTTTCAGGAGCCGAGGGCCAGATATCCTGCTTGGCGGCGACGATACGGCCGAGCCCGCGCTCGGAGGCAACCATATTCCACGGGGCGCCGACACAGAACCCGTCGATCGCACCGGCCGCCAACGCGTCTGATGTCATGGGCGGCGGCACGACGACGAGCTTGACGTCCTTGTCGGGATCGATGCCGCCGGCCGCCAGCCAGTAACGGAATTCGTAATTGTGGGAGGAGAAAGGATAGGTGACGCCGAAGGTCGGCAGCGGCTCTTCGCGCGCCTTCATTGCCGCCAATGTTTTTGCCAAGGCGCGGGCATTGTCGAGCGCGCCTGCCGTTTCCGGCAAGCGGGCGTCCTCGCGCATCCTCTCGAAGAGCCGGGCCGATAGGGTGATGGCATTGCCGCCGCGCCCCAACGAAAAAGGCGTGATCGTCGGCGACGGGTTGGAGCCGAGGCCGAGCATCGAAGCGACCGGCATCGGCGAAAGCATATGGGCGATGTCGAATTGGCGAAATGCCAGGCGGTCGCGAACATTCGCCCAGGAAACGTCCTTGGCGAGATCGAGCGTCAGGCCTTCTTTCCGTGCAAAACCGAATTCTGCCGCCGCAATCAGCACCGATGCGTCGACAAGCGGAATGAATCCCGCCCGCAGCACCTTCGCGCCTTCATTGTTCACGCGTGCGGGCAAGGGCAGCCCGCCGGAATTGCCGCTCTTCGTCATCATATCCACTCCGGTTTCCTCCGGAAATTCGCAATATCGGCCATTACATCAAAAGCCCCGCGGCGGTGACGACGCTCTGGGCGATCTCCGACATTTTCTTCTTTTCGTTCATTGCCGTCTGGCGCAGCAGGGCGAAGGCCTCTTCCTCGGAGAGGCCGCGCATCTTCATGAGTATGCCCTTGGCGCGCTCGATGAGCTTGCGTTCTTCAAGCGCCGAGCGGGCATCGGCGAGCTCGCGCCGCAGCCGGCTGAAGGCATTGAAGCGGCTGACGGCCATGTCGAGGATCGGCTTGACCCGCTCCTTCTTCAAGCCGTCGACGATATAGGCCGAGACGCCGGCGTCGACGGCGGCCTCGATCGAGGCCGTATCGGAGCGATCGACGAACATGGCGATTGGGCGGCTGACCGTGCGCGTCAGCTGGAACAGGTGTTCCATCATGTCGCGGTTGGGATTCTCGATATCGATGATGATCACGTCGGGCATCAGCGTTTCGATCGTTCGCGCGATGCCGTTGACCTCGTGCACGACGGTGACGCGCGCATGCCCTGCCTCGCGCAGTCCTTCCTCGATAATGGAGGCGCGTATGGCATTTTCGTCGATCACCAGAATTGTCAGATCGCGATGCGTCATTCGTATATTTATGACGCGCTGCAGCAATTTTTGCAAGGTGTCCGCCTGAAAAATGTGCATAAAATTGCATGCATAAAAAATAATCAAATGCCGTAGTTTCAGGCTCGCGGCGAGGTCGAGCGTCACCGTGCAGCGCGGGTCGTGTGCTTTGGGGGCGGCGATCGTTCGCCCGCGTCTCTTTCGTCGCGCATCTCTGCCGGAAAAATAATGCCGCAGCAGGCCGGAAATCGAAAGAGCATGCCTTCGGTTATCGTGGTATATGACTTACTTAAAGTCCTGGGATGGGATTTGCCTTTGGCCGGCGCGATCAAAGAGTCGCAATCTCACGGCCGCTTCCGGCGGACAGATCCTATGGCCTCGATTTTAGATGAATAAGATTGGACACAAGGCTTTGGAGGGCCGACCATGAGCTTACGTATCAACGATATTGCCCCCGATTTTACCGCCGACACCACACAGGGACCAATCAGCTTCCATGATTGGATCGGCAGCGGCTGGGCCGTCCTGTTCTCGCACCCGAAGAATTTCACGCCTGTCTGCACGACGGAGCTCGGCGCCATGGCCGGCCTCGCCGACGAGTTTTCCAAGCGCGGCGTCAAGATCATCGGCATCTCCGTCGATCCGGTCGAAAGCCATGCCAAGTGGAAGGGCGACATCAGGACCGCAACCGGCTTCGACGTCGATTATCCCTTGATCGGCGATAAGGACCTGAAGGTCGCCAAGCTCTACGACATGCTGCCGGCCGGCGCCGGCGACAGTTCCGAAGGCCGCACGCCTGCCGACAACGCGACGGTGCGTTCGGTCTTCGTCATCGGCCCGGACAAGAAGATCAAGCTGATCCTGACCTATCCGATGACGACGGGCCGCAATTTCAATGAAATCCTGCGCGCCATCGACTCCATCCAGCTGACGGCCAAGCACCAGGTGGCGACGCCGGCAAACTGGAATCAGGGCGAAGATGTCATCATCACCGCCGCCGTTTCCAACGACGACGCGATCGCGCGTTTCGGCTCCTTCGATACGGTTCTGCCCTATCTCAGGAAGACGAAGCAGCCGGCGGCCTGAAAACGGCTTTTCAAACCCGTTCCCGAAGCCGCCGGGGCCATTGCCCGGCGGCTTTTTTCATGCCTGCATTGCGAAATGGGGAAGCTTCACGCCTTGATCGATGTTATCTAACATGAGCGTCGCGATGGAAGTTAACCTGCTGAGATCCGATGATAGGGCGGAAGCGTCAGTCCGGCATTTTGAGGAGATCGGCGAAGGCCCTGCTTTCGCTCTGTTTTCTGTTTTCCGTCATCGATACGCCGAAAGCTCAACCGGAAGAGAGTGCTGCCGAGCCGGCCTGCCTCTATTCGGGACCCTCGGCTTCCGGTTCAGGCGAGCGGCTCTGCATCCGCAAGGACAGTTTCAATCGTGACCTCTGCAATGCGATCGAGCATTTCGCCGAGGCCAATCGGTTGCCGCCGGCTTATTTCGCTCGGCTCATCTGGCGCGAAAGCACGTTTCGCCCCGACGCGGTCAGCTTCAAGGGCGCGCAGGGCATTGCGCAGTTCATGCCCGGAACGGCGAAACTCCGCGGTCTCGAAGACAGCTATCAGGCGCTGGAAGCCTTGAGGAAATCGGCGCAATATCTTGATGAACTGCGCAACCGTTTCGGCAATCTCGGCCTTGCCGCCGCCGCCTATAATGCCGGCGAAAACGGTCTTGCGATTTATCTTACGTCAGGCAGGTTACCCTACGAGACGCGCGGCTACGTGATGGCGATCACCGCGCATACGGTCGAGGAGTGGAAGGACAATCCGCCTGAGGATGCGGCCGTCCCGCTCGACAAGGACAAGCCCTTCCTCGATGGCTGCGTGGCGCTTGCCGAAAGCCGAATATTGAAGGACACGCCTTGGCGTCAGGAGGGCATTTGGGCTCCCTGGGGCGTCCAGCTGGCGGCGAATGCCGATGTCGCAGTGGCCCGGCGCATGTTTCGCGATGCCGTGCAGGATCTACCGGCGCCATTGAATGCGGAGCAGCCGTTGATCTTGCGCCAGCGCGATCGCAGCTTCGGTTTTCGGCCGCGTTATGCCGCTCGCATCGCCCGGCAGACACGCATGGAGGCCAACTATGTCTGCAATCAGATCCGCAGACACGGCGGTACCTGCCTCGTTTTCAGGAACCAATAGCGGGCCTCCCCCATTCGCAATGAAAAGTCTGCTTGCAGGATCGCTGGACGGCGCAGCATAGTCGCAGCGGATCATGCCATCGGGAGGGAAGACAATGCGCGTTTTGGTCATCGGGGCAACGGGCCATGTCGGAACCTATCTCATTCCCCGTCTGGTGGAGGCGGGTCACGACGTCGTCACCATCAGCCGCGGCACGGCAAAGCCTTATACGGCAAACCGCGCCTGGGCCTCCGTCGATCAGCGCCAGATGGATCGGGTAGAGATGGAGCGGGCCGGTGATTTCGGTCCGGCCGTGCGGGGAGTGAAAGCCGATATCGTCATCGACATGATCTGCTTCACGCTGGAAAGCGCCGAGCAGCTGGTGACGGCGCTGTCAGGGCATGTCGGCCATTTCCTGCATACCGGCACCATCTGGACACATGGATACCCGGTGGCCGTGCCGGCGCGGGAGGAAGCGCCGAAGTCTCCCTTCGGTGACTATGGCATCCAAAAAGCCGCGATCGAAACCTATCTGCTGCAGCAGGCAAGACTCCGGGGCTTTCCGGCGACCATCATCCATCCCGGCCACATTGTCGGCCCCGGATGGGCGCCGCTCAATCCGGCCGGCAATTTCAGTCTGCAGGTCTTTTCGACCCTTGCCCGCGGAGAGGCTCTGGCGCTGCCCAATTTCGGCCTGGAGACCGTTCATCATGTCCATGCCGATGATGTCGCAGCGATGTTCATGGGTGCGATCGCCCATTGGAACGCATCGATCGGCGAGAGTTTCCATGCGGTTTCGGAACAGGCGTTGACGCTTCGCGGCTATGCGGAGGCGATGTCGCGATGGTTCGGGCATGAGCCGAAGCTCACCTTCTCGCCCTTCGACCGCTGGGCCGAAGGCCAGACGGCCGAGGACGCGGAGGCGACATGGGAGCACATCGCCCGCAGTCCGAACTGCTCGATTGCCAAAGCCCGGCGCCTGTTGGGCTACGCCCCGAGATATACCTCTCTGCAGGCGGTGCAGGAATCGGTCGGCTGGCTGGTCGGGCAGGGGCTGCTCAAGACCTGACCGCCGGTTAATCGTTCATGGGCTCTAACGGATGAGGATCGCTCGGAAATCGTTGACGTTGGTTCCGGTCGGACCGGTCTCGAAGAGATCGCCGATCGCCTTGAACGCCGAGTAGCTGTCATTGCCGTCGAGCCGCCGGCGCGGATCGAGCCCGGCGGCGCGAAGACGTTTCACCGTGCCGCCATCGGCAAAGGCGCCGGCATTGTCTTCCGAGCCGTCGATCCCGTCCGTGTCGGCAGCCAGCACATCAATGCCGTCCTGTCCATCGATCGCAAGCGCCATGGCAAGGGTGAATTCGCCATTGCGCCCGCCCTTGCCGCCCTTGGCTCTCAGCGTCACCGTCGTCTCACCGCCGGAAAGGATGACGACCGGCTTCGAGAATGGCTTGTTCCGCCCCAGGACCTCGCGGGCGATGGCCGCATGCACCAGCGCCACGTCACGCGATTCGCCTTCGATGGCATCCGAGAGGATTGCCGGCGTGATCCCTTGCGATGTCGCCCTGGCGGCCGCCGCCGCCAGCGAAACGCCGGCAGAGGCGATGATGTGATGCTCGTGCCGCAGGAATACCGGATCGTCCGGCCGCGGCGCATCAGCCTTCGGCGAGTTCAGGTGGTCGAGCGCTGCCTGCGGCAGCTGCAATCCATATTGCCTGATAATCTCGAGCGCTTCCTGCCGTGTTGAACCATCAGGCACCGTCGGCCCGGAGGCGACATGGGCCGGGTTGTCACCTGGAATGTCGGAAACGATCAGGCTGACGACTCTCGCTTTCGTCGCCGCCGCAAGTCTGCCGCCCTTGATGGTGGAGAGATGTTTGCGCACCACATTCATCGCCGAGATCGGCGCGCCCGAAGCGAGCAGCATTTCGCTGAGCGCAATATCGTCTTCGAGGCTCAGCCCCTCCGGAGGAGCGGGCAGCAGCGCCGAGCCGCCGCCGCAGATCAACGCGATCACCAGATCGTCTTCGGTCAGCCGGTTCACCGTTTCGGTCAACCGCTTGGCCGCCGCGAGCCCCGCAGCGTCAGGCACCGGGTGGGCTGCTTCGACGATCTCGATGAAGCGCGTTTCGCAGCCATAGCCGTATCGGGTGACCACCAGGCCCTCGAGCGGTCCATCCCATGCACTTTCGAGCGCCCGCGCCATCTGAGCCGCACCCTTGCCGGCGCCAATCACGACGGTTCTTCCCTTCGGTTTCTCCGGCAGGTGCGATTTGATGCCGGTCAGCGGATCGGCGGCGCGAACCGCCGCGTCGAACAGGCTTTTCAGGAAATCGCGGGGGGCGGTTATCGTCATCGTTGGTCTCTGCTGCCTCAAGGTGTCGATCATGATGGGGACTGTCGGCGCATCGGCGTGGCGGCGTCAAGGCCGAAGATGCGGTGATCTGACAGCAGTGACGCAGAGTCTCGCCATTGAAAGAGGCGAACGAATAGAAAGCATTAACCATCCTCCCGTAGACAACATATAGGATCAAAGGAAACCTGTGTTCGATGGCCACTGAAACGACCCGCCGCCCCGCCGCCTCCCACGAAGGCAAGGTTATTGCCTTTCCCTCCGCAACCGGAACTGCCAATGTCGAGCGTTGCGCTCGGGAACTCGGCCGCCGGCATGGCGCGGACGCGATCGAATTCTGGAAGGCCGAGTGCCGCAGGCTTGCCGATCAGCTTCTAGCGGCGGGAATGCCGGAGAGCCTTGTCGGTCAGCGGGTGATGGAGTTTCAGCAAGATGTCCAGATCGAACTAGTCCTCAGCCATCAGAGGCAGGCCGTTGCCAAATCGCAGAAACGCTGATTCATCAGGTCCGACACGTCTGACCTGCAATCTCACGCATTGAGCATGCCGTCCGGATCGAGCTCGACGGCATAAGGAACTTCCGCCCGGATGTGGAGTTGATGTTGTCGATTGACAGCATTGATGCTGCGGGAGCCTTCTCGAATGTCGAACAAATCCAACTTCTTCTCTTCCTTCGCAACCGCCGTCGCCGAGCTGTCGGGAAGGCCGTTCACCTTTATCGCAGCCCTCATGCTCGTCCTCCTCTGGGCGATATCAGGGCCTTATTTTGACTATTCCGAAACATGGCAGCTTGTGATCAACACGACGACCACGATCATCACCTTCCTGATGGTGTTTGTGTTGCAGAACAGCCAGAACCGTGACGGAAAGGCTTTGCAGGCCAAGCTTGACGAGCTCATTCTGACGAGTCAGGCCGCCAATAAATTTGTCGGCATCGAAAAGCTCGACGAGGGCGAGCTCAGGGAAATGAGCAAGACGCTTGCAGAAAAGGCCGAAAGCGTCGAGGAGAAGGCGGATGAGAAATCGGACGAGAAATCCGGCGCAGAGGCAACGTCCGGTTAGAGGCGCCCATCTCCTCACACTCGCTTCGCCGAAATCTGGTCTTGATGTTGCTGCCGCATCTCTTCAATGGCGTCGGCATCTTTCTTCTCGGCTGCAATCCAATGGTTTCCTGCCTCGCTTGATCGGATTAGTTCGTCGAGCTTGGCATGGAGTGCCTTCATGTCCCGATTTTGGGAGTGCTGCAGCAGCAGCAAAATAAGGAATGTGACGAGCGTGCCCACCATGTTGGTCAGCAGAAACCACTGCCGGGGAAAGGAAAATCTTAAACCGACTGCCGTCCATAGAGTTATGAACCCAAGCAGCGCGACAGGAACCACACGGTGCCCTGCCCATGAAACGGCGAGGTCGGAAATCAGTCGAAAGCGCCAGCGCATATGGCTCTCCACAGTCCCATAAAGGAAGATGGAGCAGATCGTAGCCGTGTCCATCACCAGGCGTGTGGCGATTATTCAGATGCGCTTTGGCGTTTCACGTCTTCATACGCTCCTCTACCGGCTTTAGCGTGACGTGCGTGCTTTTAGTCAGGCTGACTGCCGAGCCGAGGACTGGGGCGCGCCGTTGAGACCGCGCCCCCCTCAGTTAGAGGCGGGATGTGACGACGAGATCTTCCTCTGCGTCGCGTTGCGATCCTCCCAGAGCCGCAGCCGCAGCGGCTATGAAGGCGCCGACCAGAAGCGACAAGGATCCCAGCAATGCCGTGGTCGAGGCGGCTTTTCGTGCCTCGTCGGCAGCCTTCTGCGTGGCGGCCTTAGCGTCGTCAATACGCTTCAGCACAGCATCCACGCGGGCGCGTGCATCGGTTTCGGAGAGACCGGTCCGCGCAGAGACGATGGTGGCAAGATAGGCCTTGTCCTCATCTGGAACTTGCCCTTCGGCAGCGCCATTGAGGAGGATGCGGGAGACTTCCGACGTTGCCGCAGCATCGTTGGATGTCGCTGCCGCACGCGCCTGGTCAGGGCGTAGCAATGCGTCGGTAAAATAGGCGGTGGAAAGATCCAGCGGCGAGGTTGACGACGTTGCTGCTGCCGTACCGGCGGCCGCGGCGGTCGAGCCTACGGCTTGCGCGGCCGATCCTACCGCCTGTGCACCGGCGCCGGCGAGCGACGTCAGCGACGACGCAAGGAATCCGGCGACGAAGATGGTTGCCAGAGCCCAGCTTAGGAAACCATGCGCGGTGTCGCGGAAGAAAACCTCGTCGGTGTGGACGGCGGCCCATTTTGTGCGCAAGCGGCCGGTTACATAACCTCCGAGGGCGGAAGAGAGCCACTGCACGAGAACGAGCCAGATCGCCGCTGTGATGCCGAGTGTGCCGAGCGAACTGCTTTGTCCCGACCAGGGCGACACCATGGTCAGCCCAAGGCCGGATCCTAGAAGCAGAAGAATGAGGGTCACTCCAATGGCGGCGGCTGCGCCACCGAAGATGGGTCCCCACGTCATGGCGGATTTGGAGGATTCGACCGGAGTGGCAACCTCTCCGGAACCTGTCATTGAAACCGACATGATCCGTTCCTATCGCATAAACAGAGCCAAAAGAATGATGATAGGCAGTGGAACGCCAAGCAGCCAGAGTAGAATACCGCGACCCATGAGAGACCTCCTGTCAAAGGCGACGTTACGTGGTTGATGCCACACAACTTTTAAGCACGGTGTTTGTTCCCGGCTGGTGGGAGCGGTCGGTTTGAAGTGCGCGGTTCCTGTCAATCGCGCGGCAGCATTCGAAGGAGCAGCAGATTGCCGGAGCGGTTGCCGCATCCTTGGCATTGAAGGCGTTTGGCCAGACTGGCGAGAGACAGGTTCTGGCCGCAGCGCCGGGCAATATCCCGTCGGTCGATAAACATCTGGCGGCGACATGCGCGGCAACGGCCGTAAATGACGAACCACTCCGGTAACGTCGCCAATGTTGCCTCTTCGATTTCGACTGCGTGGCGATCAGGGGGCGCGAGGCCGATACCGCGACGATGTCTCATGGCCCTTCAAAACGTGTTGTCCGTTCACAGGCCATGCCGCGGCTCACGCCTTTATCTCTCAGGGCAAGCTGAAGTCTGAGATGATGGCAATCCAGCAGCAGCGTCGTAATGGCGGCACGGACATCCCCTTGGTGAAAAGCGACAACTGCGTCGACTTCTCCTTTCAACGTTTCTTCTGCTAATTTCTCGGCTGCCTGCGGACGCACGACCTCGATCTCCTTCAGAGCTTCCAATCCGATTTTCACCTGCCGCCTCGCCGATGTTCCTATTATGTTCTCATTGGCTTCCGAGTCAAGAATGAAGGGCGTTTCCGAGAACCGTTCGCTCATCATCCGAGGCGGTGCGCGACGCAGGAACGTTCGTGTACGTTTTCGAACTGAAACAATCTCCAGAGGCTTTTGTTTGCTGCCTATCGGCAATGAAGCAGCGAGGAGGAAATCCAATGCTTCTGAGAATGATGGCAGTAGCAGCAATCACGATTGGCCTGGCAACGTCGGCAATGGCGCAATCAGGTGGAGGCTCGGGATCGGGCAGCGGCAGCAGCGGCGGAGTTTCAGGTTCCGGCAGCGGCACCATGTCTGGTTCGGATGCTAGCGGTTCCGGCAACACCAACTCCAGCGGTGCCGGCGCAAATAAGACTACCGGCGCCGGTGCGACCGGTGCGAACGGATCCGGCGGCGATCCGAACGACTGCCAGCGCCAGCAGGCCGGCGGCACCGGCAACCCGGCTCCCACATCCGGCGATAGCTCGACACAACCCGATGCGGCAAATGCATGCCAGTGAAAGCTCGAGCCGCTTCGTCGACTTGCCCCGGAAGTCAGCATCGCTTCCGGGGCATGCGTCGGGTGCTTTCTGGTAATGCCGCCGGATTAGCCGGCGATACCCCGGTCTGGCATCCTAATTTATAAAGGCGGGCAGAATTTTCGCGACTGAAGCTGATGTCCGTCGAGGAGAGCGCCTATATTTTCAGGTGTAAAGTGATTTCGGGGAGATGAGCTCGGGAAATGCTCCCGTATTCTCGAAGGAGGGGCTCTCGCTTACCGACCGCAGCGGAATGGGAGAAGTATTTCATGAGCAGATTTCGCGCATCTTTAACAGCCGCAGCCATTTTTGTGACGGTCATTGCCTCAGCGTGCTCGACGCCGCCGAATTCATATGGCTCGGCATCGGGGTATCAGCCGGGCGATTCGATGAACCCGGCCTGCGCCGACGGCTTCCGACCCGGCGATGGGCGTTCGTGCAGCTATTAGGGCCTGCGCCGCTTCAAATCTGATGCGGGCATACTGAATCCCATATCGAGCCCTCCGGCGGCATGAGCGAGGGCGAATCCTGTCACTCGCTGCCCACATGAAGAATTTTGGTTCTGCAATGGTTGGCGGTTTGCCGAAGCGGAACCCTTATCGCTCGTCTCCGTTCCTCTTTCCTAACGACAGGAGGAATAAGCCATGGATTGGAACCGCGTCGAAGGTAATTGGAAGCAGATGAAAGGCAAGGTCAAGGAGCAGTGGGGCAAGCTGACGGACGACGATCTTGACGTCATCAACGGCAAGCGTGATCAGCTCGAAGGCAAGATCCAGGAGCGGTACGGCTACGAGAAAGACCGGACGCGCAGAGACATCGATGATTGGTATAATCGCCAGACCTGGTAAGTCGCTTTATCGGAGAACGGATCGTAACTCGGCACGCCCAACTTAATGGGCGTGCCATTTTCACATATTATCGGACATGCCGGCGGCAAGGCAGCAGCGCCGTCCGCGCCGCGTCGATAGCCGGTCGCCGCCTGCTGACTGCCCGTGGGCGCTTGCCCTGTCGCCTGTACACAGCATGAACACTAATGGCCGGCTCGAGCACCACCCGCGAGCACACAAGCTGCGCGTCGGCTGGTGTTCTCTATGAGCGGGCAGTCGTTCATCGGAGGTTAATGCTTATTAACCCAGAATCGCAGCCTGAAAGGATGCGCCGATGAAGATGCTTTTTTCCTCACTTGCAGCCATTGTCTTGTCTGCATCTTTCGCCCTGCCGCTAAGCGCCACGCCGATTGTCGTGCCAAAAGCGGTAGCAATGCACGCCGCCGACATCGATCTGGTCCATTATCGTCGCCACGGTAATGGACATGCGTATGGCCACTGGAAGAAACACCGGTACGCTTACCGCGACTGCCGGTATTACGGCGCGTGCTATCGTCCGCGATATTACGGCCACCGCGACTATTACGGCTATCGCGACGATTATCCCTATCGTCGTAGATCAGGTGTGACGGTGTACTTCGATTTTTAGTCGCCAGTGCCAGGGCCTAACAAGCGCGCCGCCAAACTCACCTGCCGGCGCGCGACAAGCGCTGGCCGCCCGGCATTGCACCGCTTGAAGGCGAATCTCGTTGAGCGGTTCGTTCGCACTTGCCATCGATGCCGAGCTCTAGACTGGGTGAAATTATGATTTCCCTTTAGGCGCTTCCGAACAGACGTCCAAAACGAGGCATAGAAGGCGTCATGTTGGGAGTCTTCACCACCAGGTGAGTTATCGACGACGCTTTCTGATGTGTTCTTCGGAAGTAACTGCCTGCCTTCAGATTTCTCAACAAAGACAGATATCTCTAGAAATGGCTCCCCGGGCCGGATTCGAACCGGCGACCTGTCGATTAACAGTCGAATGCTCTACCGCTGAGCTACCAGGGATCACTGCTTGGCGCGGTGTGAGTGGGCTAATACAAATGCTTGCCCGATTTGCCAAGCGGTTTTTTCAAAAAAATGAAATGAACTTGTATTTGGACGGTCTGCGCCCATCTCTGGGAAATGACAAATAGGAATGATCGCCAAGAGACAAGGGTCAACGAGAAGCGCAGAAGGCGGGCAGGGCGCTTCGGTATCGACCACGTAAACCACAGGCTTGTGCTCGGCTCTTTCAGCATCGGCATGCCGCGCTCACGCATCGGGCGAATGGCAATCGGCACGGCCCTCGTTTTCTGTGGATTGCTGGGTTTCCTGCCGGTCCTCGGTTTCTGGATGCTGCCGCTCGGCCTCCTTGTGCTCTCGCATGATCTTTCCATCGCCCGGAGGCTTCGGCGCCGGCTCGCAGTCTGGTGGCACAGGCGAGGAAAGCCGGCCGGGTAGCGCGGTCGCCGGAGGCGCCCTGCGGAACCGTGGATCGTTTGCTGCATTGGTGGTTTGGAGCTGAAACGCGCCGCGATGGTCGGGTGAGGATATGAAGCCATTTTTTGTTGCAGTCCTGTCGGTGGCGGCAATTCTCTCAGCCACATCAGCCGAGGCCCAAGCCGTAGACAGCCGCGGTTTTGACGCAAGCGGTATCTGCCGCCGCCCCGAAGGCTGCGTCATCGATCAAGGCCAAGGTGGTTATAACGGGCCTCGCAACTATCGCAATTTTAACGGCCGTAACGAGCGTGACGGCAGGAACGACCGTGGTCGGGACGATCGCCGCTTCCGTTCCCAGAACAGGACCTCGCTTGAGAGCGTTGGTATCATCGTTGGCTGATCACGCAGTCGCGGTCGTCGAGTTCGATCTGCCTGCATCCGGATGAATGCGATTCTAATTCGATCGCAGTTCGCTTTCCTCGAAAATCCCGCCATGGCCCTGATCGAGCTCGGTTGCCATCAAGAGACTGCAGGCGGCAAGAAGCAGAACGAGTTTCAGTCCGTGGACGACCATCGAGACCGGTTGACGACGGGCCGGTGAGACTCGCGATGGCGCGATATAATACCGGTAATAGAAGTGTGGATCGTCCGTTTCCAGAAGGTTCTGGTAGATATGTGGCGGAATGTTCGCATGTCTCACCGGCGCGGAACCGGCGAACTTTACGTGGAGATCCCGGGTCTCGGCATCATATGCCGCACGTCCCTGCCTTTCTTTGAGGGCAGCCCATTCCATCACAGCTCCTATCCCTCCCACGGCGATAAGATGGCGGGCAGGCGCTCTAAGTCAAGTTGGGAATTTGTTCGAATGCCGCCGGTGGTTCTTCGTGTCCCGAGTGGCAGGCAATTCACCAGGATCGGCCGGCGTCGAAATCTTCGCACTCTTCCTCGGTCATCTGGCGGTGAACAAACTTGCCGTCGACGACCTTGCGCATCACGTGGCCGGTGATCGGCATCTTCGTGTTGATGTCGGTCACAGGTTCGGTAACGAGGGCATAGCCCCACTCGTCTTCCTTGCCTCCGTTCACATAGATCATCGAGATGCGTTTGAGCGTGGCGAGCAGTGAAAAGAAGATGTCTTTGGCGGTCCCGCCGAATGTCGCGTCGTGCATGATTTCTCCCCAGAAGATGGGGATCAACCAAATCGGTTCGCATTACAATCGTAACTATTTGGGGTGATGCCGAAGGGCCGGACTTTTATTGGTATGTAGTTAACCGGCTATCATCATCCAAGCGTGGAGCCGGTCACGCAGGATTGTCCGCTAACGCCTAGTCGGAATGAAAAAAGGATCACATTCAGAATGAAAGGTCTTGCGCTCCTTCTAGAGCTGGTCTAAATCGCGGCCACCAAACGATATTTTTCGATGTCGGTCACAGGTGAGGCCTCGTGGCGGAGTGGTGACGCAGAGGACTGCAAATCCTTGTACCCCGGTTCAATTCCGGGCGAGGCCTCCAACAAATTCTCCAAGAAAAGCAGCGGCTTAGGAAAAGGCTCCGGACTTTCGGGGCCTTTCATGTGCCATTCATGTGTCACAAAACTTTCCCAGCAATTACAACCAATTTCCGTGAGTCTCTTTTGGCTACCGGCAGCTCCACGGCACATAGAATGGCACATGCGATGCCGGCCTAAACCCCGGCGGCGCCTCTCTTTTCCTGCCCTTGATGTTCTGTCATCCTTCCTCCATGCCCGATGTCCTCGAAACGCCGTCCACCGATCCGCATCGCTCCTTGCGGGCGGTGACGGTCGCGAATCCGTACACTCCGGCGCATTACGGTGAGGCGAGCAACCCGCGAACCGTTCCAGCGATCGTCAACCAAGAAAAGCGCCATCACGATGTTGGCCTCACGCGGTCGGATCGACGCCGCTCAGCTTACCGCTGCAACGAGATTCCGCGCCTTGTGGGAAGCGATGTGCCGGAGCACGCCTACGGTCGTGAGCCGGTGGATGGTGGCGGTCGTTCGGACCCGATCACCCACCGGCAGATGCATGCGGCCGAGGAGCTTCGTGTCGGGCCGTGCAGAGCGTCGCTTGGGAGCTGACCGGAAAATTGCCTCCGCACGACCCAACTCCAGGATGGGTGGATCGCTAAGAGGAAGGCATTATGCGAACTGGAACTAACTGGCTTTCTCCCGCGATCCGGTGAGTTAACCTCATTGTCCAGATGTGGTTCCGGTACGATGCCAAAAAAGCCCCGCCGAAGCGGGGCAGTTGACAACACTGGATCGCACAGGAGAAACACCCGTGCTTTCCTGATGCTACAACGAGATGAGATTGGTAAGGTTCCACGTACGGTCTCGTACTGAGGATCTACTCGCACCAGTCATTGCGCTGTTCCGGGCTCCAGCCACGAGCGAATCCTTCGGTAAGCAGCTTTTTTCCTATTTCCTTACCATTCATACGATAGATGTTCACAGCGGTGCCTATTGTTCCCGCTACGATAGTTCTTTTTATGAAGCCTTTCGTCCGGCCATGTAATTCCAGCAGCTTTTAGTAGTGCTCCTCGATCCTCCTGCATGCCTCCCGGGACTCACTTCCACCGCCGGTAATTACATCCAAAGGACGCCCCAATCGTCCTTTGAGCAATCTGGCAATAAGCGCAACGTCAGGATTAAGCTGTACGGGTTCGTGTTTGGAGAAGTGCCATGGTGCTGGTCGAATACTGCCTGCACAAGCTTGGAAGCTTTTTTTACGGCACTTACTATCTGAATGGTCGGGCAATGGTGCTCAGTTTCGCCATTTCCATTGGCCTGGTTCTGACGGTTTTCGCGGTGGAACTCACCTATGTGGGGTTCGGCAATTCCGGGTTCCGTCGGGTTTTCTTCGAACGCAGCAAATCCACAATCACCGACATCGTCTATTTCGTCCTTCAGGCGACGGGAATGATTACGCTGTTTGCGGCGCTCGCATCATTTGGTCTGTCCTATGCCATCACCCGCGCGGCTCAGGATGCCCCCCACCTGGACCTTGCCCGGAGGCTGCCAGGCTGGGCACATGTTCTCTTGTTCCTAGTGCTGTCAGACTTCTTGAGCTACTGGCAGCATCGGTTGATGCACCGGCTGCCCGTACTATGGCGGCTGCACGAATTTCACCACGCAGCCGAAGAGTTCAACGCGCTGACTTCGTCGCGGGAGCATCCGCTGGAGAAGGCCATAAACATGGCCATTATGGTCGTTCCGGCGCTGCTTATCGGCCTGCCAACGGCCGAATTCGCCATCGTGACCATCACCTTTGGCGCCATTGGTCTGGTCAAGCACAGCGCCATTCCCTGGCATGGCTGGTTTGGCAAATACGTGATCCAGTCACCACGCGACCACTTCATCCATCACTCCCGAGTGCGGGAACATCACGACAAGAATTTCGCCAATTATTTCCCGATCTGGGATCATTTGTTCGGCACCTATTACGAGGGCGATGCAGACGGTGCAAAGCTCGGTCTGGACCGCGACTACTTCAACCAAACCGATCCGTTCCGCGAAAGCATCGCCACAGAAATCCGTTTCTTCCAACGCGCGGGGCAAGCTGCCAAGGCCAAGTGCGGCATAAGCCCCATAAGCGGAAAACCTGCCTCGCCGCAGGGGCTGTCGGGCCCGGAACAGCGCCGGTAGCGCGAAGCTGGTATCGCTCTGTTGTGATAAGCGGCAGCTTTCTGGAATCCACGAACTAGCTAGGCCTCCAATCAACTTTTCACCCCGCGATAAGCGTCTAATTTTTCTGTAGAAACTTTCAGGTGTGGCAATTTGGACTTGAACAGTTCCGCCACACCAGAAGGCAGGTGTGGCAGTCTGTTCCCCATTCACCCTTCTGCAGCCTCGGCCTCGTCGGCGACTGCGTCAGAGCGCATGTACTCCATGCAGAGCCAACGGAAGGTGTTGGACTTCACGCCGCCGACAGGGCCTTCGCCTCTCCAGCGCGCTCTATGGCCCGCTCTGCGGCTTTCCTTGCCTTCCAGTAGGCCGTCGTGCTTCCCGCCAATAGGTAGAAGCCCATCGTGCCGTGTCGGCGGGGGGCGGGAGAGGCGGCCGCCGAGAACGGGAGCTCATTGGTGTCCCGCCCGCGGTACCTCATGGGGATGCCAGCGGCTCGGAATGCCGCGTCCGCAAGCATTTGGAAGCCACGACCACATTATAAGCCGTCACGGTGCGAAGCGAGTCGAGGTACTCGTTCTCGTCGTAAACCGCGTCACTTAGAAACAGGCGCGCAATCTTGTCTTGTGACTGAAGCATGAGGTCCTCTTCGGGCGAAAGCGGCAGATCATCGAAGAAGTTCATAGCGTTGTAGTTTCTGAAGTACGTCTCGTTGCCGCAAGCATATCTTATGTCATTCTGAACACAGAATTTGGCGATGGGGACAGCTATCCGATTAAGAAATTGAGATTGCTCGTATTTTCCGAACTCTCGGAGATACTCGATCGGAAATGCGACAAAAAGCAGTACAGGGAAGAAGATGATGAAGGCTGATGCCGCGAACAATATCTTGCGCACGATTGAGTAACATCCTCTCTGTAACGCGTTAGCGGGGTCCATCTGAGCCGATTAGCATATCAGAGTGGCGAAGACCCTACAGAAGATGCTGACTTACTGCCCGGTCGTCAAAAGCGTACATGTCATTAATCCGAGGAAGAGGTGGGAGCCGGACATTGTCACACGCCTCCTGGCAGAAATAGCTGTATTCGGCATTGCCGCCGGTGGACTGTTCTGGCTAGTGGCCGCCGCCGGCATCGAAAGACAGCCCGCTTCTGAAAACGTGTTTGAATAGCGGCTCTCGATATCGCGCCAGCCACCCTATCATCAAATGCTTGAGCATCCGGCTTTCAGGATTTTGACATGCGCTGCAGGAAACTCGCACGATTCGCTGCCCATTCGTCGTCAAGAAGACGCAAACCTTCATCGGTCCAGAACCCGCCTCCTAGCTCCGGCTTGACCAAGCCGTATGATGCCAACACTTCGACGGCCTTTTCGCCGGCGCTCATTGACTTGTGAACTAGCCCTTCCGGGCCTTCGTCCATGTATTGCAGACACATATGAGCCAGAGCCTTCAAAATCGTTCTTTCTTCTGATGTCATGGAAGTTATGTTCCTCGCAGTGCAAAGACTCGGCGCGCTGACTGCTACGGCAGTTTCTCGCTACCCACCACCCGATTGAGGCTTGCTGCCTTGACCCCAACCCAACTGCTCTTCGTTATCTTCCATGTCCGCGATGTTGTCAGCCATCACGGCCGCGTGCTCGGATAGAATGGCAGCCACATTGTCGAGAAGCATCGCCAGGTCAGGGTCGCCGTCGAAAAGCTGTTCCTGCTTAGCTTTCAACTTTTCGATATGGGATGCTCCATCGTGAGCGATAAGGTGTGGCAGGGTGTGGCAGCGCCCGTTGAAATTCAATGGAAATTATTTCAAACAAAGTATGGCAGTGGACGCCGCACCTGATTGAAATCACTCAGTTTGCCAATTCCGGGCGAGCCAGCCAATTTCTCCTCATGACTGCTAAAAGAGTTGCGAAATCTCGCTGATTTTCGAGGTGGCTGCCGCACACTATTTTACAAGCAAGCGCACACGACCTCCGTCGCCCGCGCGGATTGTCGTGGGCTCCATGCAAGTCGCGCCGGAGTTGCTTCGGCGCTCGATTTCCTCAGGTCGTTTCACCGTCCAGCAGCCCGCAGCAGAAGATGCCGACGAGCGCTGCGACGATAAGGAAATCGAATAGGGTGAAATATTCGAAAATCGCAGACATGGCCTGCTCCTCCTATTCCCTCCGCTGCAAATCATAACATGAAGGGGCAGGGCGTTCCACGCTTGCGTTGCTGCCCTTGCCCTCCTGTGGCGCGAAAGAGCCGACTGGCGGATTCTTTTCGCCGACCGCTGCCAAGCCTTGAAAGCATCCGTGGCGGAGATTAAGAGACGAGGGACAGGAACCGCTTTTTAAGAGCGAGAGGACATGATGGATTTCGAAGCAGCGCGCGCAAAGATGGTCGACACCCAAATCCGCACGACGGATGTTACCTCGCATTCCGTGCTGACGGCTTTTCTCACCGTGCCGCGCGAGACTTTCGTGCCGGAGAAGTCAAAGCTGCTCGCCTATATCGACAACGACGTCGAAATATCGGCCGCCGCACCGGGCAAGCCGGCCCGCTTCCTGATGGAGGCCTCTCCGCTTGCCAAGCTGCTGCAGCTGGCCGCCATCGGCAAAGACGATTTCGTGCTCGAGGTCGGGTGCGGCACGGGATATACATCGGCGCTGCTGTCGATCATCGCCGGCTCGGTCATCGCGCTCGAATGCGACGAGGCGCTGGCTGCCGAAGCGAAGGCAAAGCTTGCCGGCTACGGCAAGGTCGAGGTTGTGACCGGCCCCCTCGAAAAGGGCTACGCCGCCGGCGCCCCCTATGATCTGATCTTCGTCAACGGCGCTGTCGAGGAGGTTCCGGCCGCTCTTCTCGGGCAGTTGCGCGATGGCGGCCGTCTGGTCACCGTCGAAGGGCACGGCAATGCCGCTCGTGCCAAGGTCTTCGTCGCCGAGCGCGGCGCCATCTCGGAAAACGTCTTCTTCAACGCTTCGGTCAAGCCGCTGCCGGGTTTCGCCAAGGCGCGCGAATTCGTTTTCTGACGCGGTTCTCTCTGTTCAATTCGAGTGACGGGCGCCTTTTGCGCCCGTTTTTGTCCGTGCTGCGGAAAAGCCTTCACAAACATCATTTATTCTGACGCTGTCGTCTCCGAATGCCGGCGGCAAGCAGTGGGTAACAAAACTGTGCATGGCCGCATTCAATTGATTCGCGATGATTTTTTTCGCGTCTGGGGTATTCTAAGGTCGTGGTGATTCGGATGAACGCTCCACACCGTCCGATCGTTGTGTTGGAATAACGGGGATAGATATGGCTCAGCCAAGTGTAGCGCGTGAACCGTCCATGGAAGAAATTCTGGCCTCCATCCGCCAGATCATCGAAAGCAATGAACCCGGCGCCGGCAAGGCGATTTCAGCTTCCGTGCCGCCGGTTTACGGCGCCGACGACGACGAAAACGGTTCCGAAATCCATCTGACGGTGGATGACACCTATGCCGGCGTGGAGTTTCCCGAACCGGCCATGCGCTCTTCCGATCCGCGTTTCGTCGCCGCCAATTCGGCCGGCACCCCTGAGACCGAAGCGCCGGCCCGCGCGCTGTCGCTTGCCGATGTCGCAGCCCGCGTGCGCGCCGCCTCCGAGCGCAGCGCCGTGCAGGCCGGTCAAGCCTTGCGCGAAATTCCGAGCGGCTTCCGCCAGCCGGAGCCGCAGCCGGCCGTCATGCCGGAGCCCCCGCGCGCTGCAAGTCCACAGCCGCAGCCGACACAGCCCGTTTTTGCCGCTGCCGCAGCACCCGTTTCCTCTGTTCCCGTCCAACAGCCGGCAGAACCGACGCTTGCCGAAACACCGCGTGTCGCCGTCGCCGAGCAAGCCGCTGCTGCCGCCGAAACTGCGCCACCGGCTTTGGAGCCCGCTCCTTCGTCGACCGAGCGTTTCCTGCCGAGCGTTGTCGAGGAGGTCCAGCCGGCGCTGCTTTCGGAAGATGCCGGTCTGCAGATCAGCCGCTCCTTCGAGGAGCTTGCCGCGGCGATCGACGGTGCCGAGCGTCGGTCGCTGGACGAGATTGCCGAGGACATGCTGCGCCCGATGCTGCGCGAATGGCTTGACGATAATCTGCCGACGCTGGTCGAACGGCTGGTGCGCGAGGAAATCGAGCGCGTGGCGCGCGGCCCGCGCCGCTGATCGGATTGTTTTTTCCTGGAAAAGCCGCTCCGGTCTCCGGGGCGGCTTTTTTATTGACTTGGCCGTGGCCATCCTATTTACAACCCCCCATCCTCGAACCTCGAAATTGGTCAGAAAATGCTCGACAAGACCTATGATTCCGCTGCCGTCGAACCCAAAATCGCCGCGAAATGGGATGAGGCGGATGCCTTCCGCGCCGGCGCGAACGCCAAACCGGGGGCCGAGACCTTCACCATCGTGATCCCGCCGCCAAACGTCACCGGTTCGCTCCATATGGGGCACGCGCTCAACAATACGCTGCAGGACATCATGGTGCGTTTCGAGCGCATGCGCGGCAAGGACGTGCTCTGGCAGCCGGGCATGGATCACGCCGGCATCGCCACCCAGATGGTCGTCGAGCGCAAGCTGATGGAGCAGCAGCTGCCGGGCCGCCGCGAGATGGGCCGCGAGGCCTTCATCGACAAGATTTGGGAGTGGAAGGCGGAATCGGGCGGCCTGATCTTCAACCAGCTGAAGCGCCTCGGCGCCTCCTGCGACTGGTCACGTGAGCGCTTCACCATGGACGAAGGCCTGTCGCAGGCCGTTCTCGAGGTTTTCGTCACGCTCTATAAGGAAGGCCTGATTTACAAGGACAAGCGCCTCGTCAATTGGGACCCAAAACTTCTGACGGCGATTTCCGACATGGAGGTCGAACAACACGAGGTGAAGGGCCATCTCTGGCATCTGCGTTATCCGCTCGAGCCGGGTGTCACCTATCAATATCCGATCGCCTTCGACGAGGAAGGCAAGCCGACTGAGTTCGAGACGCGTGACTATATCGTCGTCGCCACGACGCGACCGGAGACGATGCTCGGCGATACCGGCGTTGCCGTGAACCCCGAAGACGAGCGTTACAAGCCGATCATCGGCAAGCATGTCATCCTGCCGATCGTCGGCCGCAGGATACCGATCGTCGCCGATTCCTATGCTGATCCGACGGCCGGCACAGGCGCGGTGAAGATCACACCTGCCCATGATTTCAACGACTTTGAAGTCGGCAAGCGCGCGAAGCTGCGGGCGATCAACGTCATGAATATCGATGGCACCATTGCCATCAAGGACAATGAAGACTTCCTTGAAGGTCTCGACAATCCGGCGGCGCTGCATGGCGCCTGGGACCGTCTGGAAGGGCAGGACCGTTTCTATGCGCGCAAGGTCATCGTCGAGATCTTCGAAGAGGCCGGCCTTGTCGACAAGATCGAACCGCACAAGCATATGGTCCCGCATGGCGACCGCGGCGGCGTGCCGATCGAGCCGCGGCTGACGGAACAATGGTTTGTCGACAACAAGACATTGGGGCAGCCTGCCCTGGAGTCCGTTCGCGAGGGAAGAACCAGATTTATTCCCAGGAATTGGGAAAACACCTATTTCAACTGGCTGGAGAACATCGAACCGTGGTGTATCTCCCGCCAGCTCTGGTGGGGCCATCAGATTCCCGCTTGGTACGGCCCCGATGGTCAGGTCTTCGTCGAAAAGACCGAGGAGGAGGCGCTGCAGGCGGCGATCCAGCATTACCTCTCGCATGAGGGGCCAATGAAGGCCTATGTCGAGGACCTGCTCGAAAACTTCAAGCCTGGCGAAATCCTGACGCGGGACGAGGACGTGCTCGACACCTGGTTCTCTTCTGCGCTCTGGCCTTTCTCGACGCTCGGCTGGCCGGACGAGACGCCGGAACTCGCGCGTTACTACCCGACGAATGTCCTCGTCACCGGTTTCGATATCATCCCCTTCTGGGTCGTTCGCATGATGCAGATGGGCCTGCATTTCATGAAGGACGAGAATGGCGATCCCGTCGAACCCTTCCATACGATCTATATTCACGCACTGGTGCGCGATAAGAACGGGCAGAAGATGTCGAAGTCGAAGGGCAACGTCATCGACCCTCTGGACCTGATCGACGAATACGGCGCCGATGCGCTGCGCTTCACCCTGGCGATCATGGCCGCACAGGGCCGCGATGTGAAGCTCGACCCGGCCCGCATCGCCGGCTACCGCAATTTCGGCACCAAGCTCTGGAACGCCACGCGTTTTGCCGAGATGAACGGTGCCAAGAGCGATCCGCACTTCGTGCCGGAGGCTGCCGAACTCACCATCAACCGCTGGATCCTGACGGAGCTTGCCCGTACGGAACGTGACGTTACGGAGGCACTTGAAGCCTTCCGCTTCAACGATGCCGCCAGCGCGCTCTACCGTTTCATCTGGAACGAAGTCTGCGACTGGTATCTCGAGCTGCTGAAGCCGGTCTTCAACGGCGAGGACGAGGGCGCCAAGGCCGAAGCCCAGGCCTGCAGCGCCTATATTCTCGAAGAGATCTACAAGCTCTTGCATCCCTTCATGCCCTTCATGACCGAAGAGCTCTGGGCGCATACCGCAGGCGAAGGCAAGGAACGCGACACGCTGGTCTGCCATGCCGAATGGCCGGCGCCGTCCTATGCCGACAACGCAGCCGCCGACGAGATCAACTGGCTGATCGACCTCGTCTCCGGCATCCGCTCCGTGCGCGCCGAAATGAACGTGCCGCCGTCGGCGACCGCCCCGCTGGTCGTCGTCAAGGCCAACAATCTCACGCGCGAAAGGCTGTTCCGCCACGACGCCGCCATCAAGCGGCTTGCCCGCGTGGAAGCGATATTGCTCTCCGACGATGCGCCGAAGGGCGCGGCCCAGATCGTCGTCGCCGAAGCCACCGTCTGCCTGCCGCTCGGCAATCTGATCGACCTTGCTGCCGAAAAGGCCCGCCTGGAAAAGGCGATTGCCAAGATGGACGGAGAAATCGCCCGCATCAATGGCAAGCTTTCCAACGAGAAGTTCGTCGCCAACGCCAATCCCGAGGTGGTTGAGGCCGAGCGCGAGCGTCTCGATGAGTTGAAGGGGCAGATCGCCAGCTTGAAAACCGCGCTTTCCAGGGTCAGCGAAGCCGGATAAATTTCATCGCCGATTTTGGTAAGTTATTTCAAAGGCGCGCCCGCTTCGGGCGCGTCTTTTGTCGTCTGGGGCAAGCCTGATTCGGTCTTGAGCGCGGCTGATTTGAGGCCCTGAGCCTGTGGATTTTGGCTTTACGACTATCCTTTTGGTGAAAACTGTCACTGTTGTCGGATTGATACAGCTTCTGCAATGTTTGGAATGAAAACCCAAAAGCCCACCTCAAAATCGATAGCTCTAGAATAATATTTTATTAACCAGATTTTTTGACGTGTCCGTCAATTTCTTTACGTAAGTTAGCCACTGCAATGCCTGGGAGCGCCGCCGTGGGGCGCGTTGCCATGTCGAGCGGACGCTTACTAAAGTGGCGTACATCAATTGCTGGAGTGGGGGAGACACAATGGCATCGCGTATGTTTTCCAAGAGCGTAACGTCGCTCGTTCTTCTTTCGTGGCTTGCCTCGCCGTCCTTTGCCGGTGGCCTGGAGCGCGGCGGCTATAACATCGATCAGCTGTTCGATACGTCGCCTTTCTCGTTTCAGTCGGGCGTGACCTACGTCACGCCGCAGCGCAAGCTGAAGGATGTCCGGGACACGAATACGTCGATACTGACAGGAGGCGGCAATCTGAACAGCCGTCCAGACACGGCTGACGATACCTCAAATTACACCATCCCCTATATTGGTTTTAAGGCTGGTTTTGGCGATGCAGTCGACTGCCTCGTTGACTATTCGGAGCCCTTCGGCGCGCACACCGACCCCGGCGTGAACTGGGCAGGCGCCAACGATAACATTGAGACAGAGATCAAAACCCGCAACTATGGCGGCACCTGCTCCTATCGTTTTGATGTCGGCCCTGGGCAGCTTCGCTTCATTGGCGGCGCTTTTTATCAGGAAGTCGAAGGCTTCAAGGAACGTCTGGTTTCAACGCTTCCGCTTCTGCTTGGTACTGGAACCGGCGTCGGTCGCCTGGATATCGACGATAGCGGTTGGGGCTGGCGCGCCGGCATCGCTTACGAGATCCCGGAATATGCGATGCGTGCGAGCCTCGTCTATAACAGTCGCGTCAAGTACGATGACCTGTCAGGGACCGTTGATCTCCGTCAGGTTCCGGTTGTGCCGTTGTACGGGGGCTTAGTCACACCTGTTTCCGGTTCCGCCGAAGCGCCGGATTCGCTGGAGTTGAAGCTGCAAAGCGGTATCGCTCCGGATTGGCTTGCATTCGGATCGGTTAAATGGACGAATTGGAGCGTCCTGCAGTCGGTAGCATTCTGCCCGACCAACGGTTTGCCTTGCCCCGCGGGTGGTCTAACTTCGCTCGACCTTCTTTATCGTGATGGTTGGACGATCTCCGGCGGTGTCGGCCATAAGTTCAATGAACAGTGGGCCGGTGCAGTCAGCCTGACATGGGATCGCGGCACCAGCCAGGGCTATGGCGCGCAGACAGACAGCTGGACGCTCGGTCTCGGTGCGGCCTATACGCCGACAGAACATATCGAATGGCGCTTTGCAGGTGCCGTGGGCGTGTTGACGAGCGGTTCGTCTGGTGCTGTGACCCGGAATGGCGTCACATACGGAGATGATGTCTCCTATTCCTTTGACGATGATCTGGTCGCTGCACTGTCGACAAGCATAAAGATCAAGTTTTAATTCCACGTTTTGAAGAATAGAGGAGCCCGGCACTGCCGGGCTCTTCTTTATGTGCGCCCATTAATCATATTATTTTCTGGTCTCGTTTTGTGACGATTCAGCAACAGTTTTTTACGATGAATGGCGTATGGTGGCGATGGGGTGAATTTGTCCATTTCCCGCCACAAAGAGAGCGCAGCGGTATTTGCGGGCGAGGTGATGGCAGACTTACGGTGCGTGTAATCAGTAGCATGAATCGATTTTTTTCCGGTAACAGCAAATCGTACGGCGCAAGTGGCGACAGCCGCGTGATTGCGGCCGTTTTTCTTTCCGGACAAGGCTATTGCGACCAGAAATTCGACCTCACTATCATGCCATCTATCCATCCATTGCTGTCGTTCTCTGCCCGTTCGAACAGGCAGCCGAGCTTAACGGCAGATGTCGATACCGGTTTGGTCACATTTGCTATTTACGAATGCGATAAAGGCGGGAAGGCGGATGGCGCGCCCGTCGAAAGAGCGCCGAGAAGGTTGCAGGCGGACCGTGCCGGGAGCCGGGTGGTCCTGAATGATGTGCTGAAAATTCGGCCTTTGAGAAAAGGCCTATGGGCTGGATGCGACGCGGGCAAAGGGGCCATGGAGCTCGCCGCGGGATCGCTCGCCTCGAAAGAATACATCCGCGGTATGCCTGGCGTCAGCGCCGGCTGCGCGCGATGAACGAAAGAAATCGGTTGAAATGGTAACGTCCGAGTTCAAACTGTTCAAATTCATGCTGGTGAGCATGTGGATGGCAATATCGCTGTCCGGTCCGGTTCAGGCTTTCGACATCAAGAGCGACGTCAGCAAGGAGTCCGGTCCTTTCGATCTGTTCAAGTTCGGCTTCAAGGCCTACAAAAACGGACAGAAAGAGGAGGCGGTCGAAGCCTACAAATACGCCGCCGAAAAGGGCCATACCGGTTCGCGCTGGGCGCTCGCCAACATGTATGCCGACGGCGACGGTGTTACCCAGGACGATTTCGAAGCCTTTAAGATCTACAGTGAGATCGCCCAGCAGGGTGTCGAACCCGGCTCGGAAGATACCGGCTTCTTCGTCAACGCGCTCCTCTCGCTCGCCAACTACTACAAGCATGGAATTGCCGGCAGCCCGGTCAAGATCGATCTCACTCAGGCGCGCCAGCTCTATTTTCAGGTTGCCTCCACCTTTGGCGTTCCCGAAGCACAGTTTCAGCTGGCGCAGATGATGCTGGCCGGCGAAGGCGGCAATGCCAGCCCGCAGCAGGCGAAAAAATGGTTGAACCAGGCCCGCAAGAGTGGCCACCCCGGCGCCATGGCGATTTTCGGAAATATTCTTTTCGACGAAGGCCAGACGGCTCGCGGTCTCGCGCTGATGACTGCCGCTCTCGACCGCTGCAAGCCCAAGGATTGCAGCTGGATGGAAGCGCTGCAGGAGCAGGCCTTCTCGGTTGCCAATGAGGCCGACCGTCGCACGGCAGTTTCGCTGTCGCACGCCATTGCGAGCGGTTCCGACTGACGCTTTCCGTTCAGCGCCACGCGGCACTCAACCCGTGCGTCTCCATCGCGCGCCCCTGAAATAACGCTGCCAAGGGCTCGGAATGTCAGGCCGCGAAATCGAAATAGGCGATCACCGGTACGTGGTCGGACGGCTTTTCCCACGCTCGCACATGTTTTTCGATAGCTGCCGACGTCATCCGGTCGGCCGCTTCCGGTGACAGCAGCAGATGGTCGATGCGGATGCCGTTGTTCTTCGGCCATGCACCCGCCTGATAATCCCAGAAGGAATAGAGACGCGTCGCGTCCGTCGTCGCGCGCACCGCATCGGTCAAGCCGAGATTTTCGAGCCTGCGGAAGGCCTGCCGCGTTTGCGGCAGAAACAGCGCATCGCTTTCCCAGACCCTGGGATCGAAGCAGTCGTGCGGTTCGGGGATGACGTTGTAATCGCCGGCAAGCACCAACATCTCTTCATAGGCCAGCCGTTCGGCCGCAAAGCTCCTCAGACGCTCCATCCAGGCGAGCTTGTAGGGGTATTTCTCGGTGTCGGCGGGATTGCCGTTCGGGAGATAGATGCTGCAGACGCGCAGGATGCGCGTGTCGGGCAGCGTGAACACCGCTTCCAGGAAACGCGCCTGTTCGTCCAGCGGGTCACCGGGCAGGCCGCGATTGACTTCAAAAGGTGAAGTCTTGGAGAGGATCGCGACGCCGTTGAATCCCTTCTGGCCGTGCGTCTCGACATGATAGCCGAGCGCTTCGATCTCCAGCCGGGGAAAGCCTTCGTCGATCGTCTTGATCTCCTGCAGGCAGACGATGTCGGGATCGGAATCCTTGAGCCATTGTGTGAGATTGTCGATGCGCGCCTTGACGCCGTTGATGTTCCAGGTCGCGATCTTCATGCTCTGTTCCGTTCGCTAGGGCATGTCGCGCAAAACTATGCGGCTGTTTTTGCGATTTACGACACGCGGAAAATCAAGAGCTAAAGCGTGGCAAGCGAATCTGAAAGATCGCGACGCGCTTCAGTGCGCTTCTTTTATCGCGGTCTTTCGCCGCTGGACAAGCCGATAAACCGGCTGGAAGCAATTCTTCCGCCGGTCGTTGGGGACAACGCTGTGTGTTCGGATATTCAGATCGAGAAGCTGGTGCCGCAGCCGCAGCTTGCCACCGCATTCGGGTTCTTGATCTGAAAGGATTGGCCAAGCAGATTGTCGACGAAGTCGATCTCCGACCCTGCCATATAGACGAGCGACAGGCTGTCGATCAGCACCTTCGCGTCGTTCTTTTCGACGACGATGTCGTCATCCCCAGCGCTGTCGGCAAGGTCAAATTTGTAGGAAAAGCCCGAACAGCCGCCGCCTTCGACGGAAACGCGCAGCGCGCTCTTGCCGGCCTCCGCACTGATGATGGCGGCGATACGCTTTGCCGCGGCATCCGAAAGGGTTACACTCGTATCCGTCATATTTCCTCCTGCCGGGGTCAAGATCCGGAGAGAATGGGTTTTGGCACTCGAATGTTCAAATGCCTGATATCAAAGGAACTTACCATGATCTTCGCGAAAAGGCCATGATGCGCCGAAGCGGTCGGCGAACACCGCTTTGCCGTTTCGTCGGGCTATAGGTATGAAGAGGGCAAAGCGGCGTCAATGGGCAGATGCGGCTACAGGCAGAATGACGGTGAAGAATGACGATTGACAGGCGAGCTCTAGGTTTCGGCGGCAGCGAAAGGGCGGTCTATGCGGCCGACCCGTGGACGACGCGTGGGCGTCTCTATCCGGAAGACAGCAGTCCGACTCGCTCCGATTTCCAACGCGACCGCGATCGCATTGTCCATACCACCGCCTTCCGCCGGCTGAAGCACAAGACCCAGGTCTTCATCGCCCAGGACGGCGATCACTATCGCACCCGGCTGACGCATACGATCGAGGTGGCGCAGATTGCCCGTGCGCTTGCCCGCGCCCTGAAACTCGACGAGGACCTGGCCGAGGGCGTGGCGCTGGTGCACGATTTCGGCCACACGCCGTTCGGCCATACCGGCGAGGACGCGCTGCACGAGGTGCTGCTGCCTTATGGTGGCTTCGACCACAATGCCCAATCGCTGCGCATCGTGACCAAGCTCGAGCGGCGATATGCCGAATTCGATGGCATCAATCTGACATGGGAAAGCCTCGAAGGGCTCGTCAAACACAATGGTCCCCTGCTGACGCCGGAAGGGGCCGGCACGCGCGGCCCGGTTCCGCAGCCGATCCTCGATTATTGCGAATTGCACGATCTCGAGCTCGCGACTTACGCCAGCCTGGAAGCCCAGGTCGCGGCGATCGCCGACGACATCGCCTATAACACCCACGATATCGACGACGGCCTGCGCTCCGGCTATCTGAGTTTCGAGATGCTGGAGGAAATTCCCTTTCTTGCCGGATTGATGGCGGAGGTGAGGGGGCGCTATCCGCATCTGGAACCGAGCCGATTCACCCACGAGATCATGCGCCGCCAGATCACCCGCATGGTCGAGGACGTCATCGGCGTCGCGCAGGAGCGCCTATCACTCCTTCGTCCCGAGAGTGCAGCCGAGATCCGCGGCGCCGGCCGGGTTATCGCCACCTTTTCCGAAGAGATGGCCGAAACCGACAGGCAGATCAAGGCGATGCTCTTCAAGCGCATCTATCGCAATCCCGATATCATGCGCATCCGCGCCGGTGCTGCCCAGATCGTCACGGACCTCTTTGCCGCTTACATGGCCAGTCCCAAGGAGATGCAGAGCCATTACTGGGTCGATCATATCGCGGGGCTCGCCGATGCGCCGAAGGCTCGTCATGTCGGCGACTATCTTGCCGGCATGACCGACACCTATGCGATCAGTGCCCACAGGCGATTGTTTGACCACACTCCGGATTTGCGATAGGCAGCGGTCGCCCGCCGAAGGCCGATTTGCGCCTTTGGCACAGCCTATGCATGGAAGAGTGCGATGAACCTTTTTACCGACTTCGAAGCCAGGATCAAAACCGCCCTTGAACAGATCGATCTGGTCAGGGAAAAGCGATCTGAGCTCGATTTCGGCCGCATCGCAGTCGAACCGCCGCGCGATGCGAGTCACGGCGACGTTGCGACCAACGCCGCGATGGTGCTGGCAAAGCCGCTCGGCACCAATCCTCGCGCCCTTGCAGACGTCATCATCGCCAAGCTCAAGGAGGATGCCGACGTCGCCGATGTTTCGGTGGCAGGTCCCGGTTTCATCAACATCCGTCTCGCCGTCGGCTATTGGCAGCGGCTGCTGGCTTCCGTCATCGGCGCCGGCACCGACTACGGCCGCTCGACCCTCGGTGAAGGCCGCAAGGTCAACGTCGAATATGTCTCGGCCAATCCGACCGGCCCGATGCATGTCGGTCATTGCCGCGGCGCCGTCGTCGGCGATGCGCTCGCCAACCTGCTCGCCTTTGCCGGTTACGGCGTCGAGAAGGAATATTACATCAACGATGCCGGCTCGCAGATCGACGTGCTCGCCCGGTCGGTCTTCCTGCGTTATCGCGAAGCGCTGGGTGAACGGATCGGCGAAATCCCGTCGGGTCTCTATCCGGGCGACTATCTCGTGCCCGTCGGACAGTCGCTTGCCGCCGATTACGGCGTCCGGCTGCACAACATGCCGGAAGAGCAGTGGATGCCGATCGTCAAGGATCGCACCATCGACGCGATGATGGTCATGATCCGCGAAGATCTGGCGGCGCTGAACGTCCATCACGACATCTTCTTCTCCGAGCGCACCTTGCACGCCAACGGCGCGGCAGCCATCCGCACCGCGATCAACGACCTGACCTTCAAGGGTTACGTCTACAAGGGCACGCTGCCGCCGCCGAAGGGCCAGCTTCCTGAAGACTGGGAAGATCGCGAGCAGACACTGTTCCGCTCGACCGAGGTTGGCGACGACATGGACCGGCCGCTGATCAAGTCGGACGGCTCCTATACCTATTTCGCCGCCGACGTCGCCTACTTCAAGAACAAGTTCGATCGTGGTTTCGACGAGATGATCTATGTGCTTGGCGCCGACCATGGCGGCTACGTCAAGCGCCTGGAAGCGGTTGCACGCGCCGTTTCGGAGGGTAAGGCGAAGCTGACGGTGCTGCTCTGCCAGCTCGTCAAGCTCTATCGCAATGGCGAACCGGTGAAGATGTCGAAACGTTCGGGCGATTTCGTCACGCTTCGGGACGTCGTCGAGGAAGTCGGCCGTGATTCGGTCCGCTTCATGATGCTTTATCGCAAGAATTCCGAACCGCTCGACTTCGATTTCGCCAAGGTGACGGAGCAGTCGAAGGATAATCCTGTTTTTTACGTGCAGTATGCGCATGCCCGCTGCATGTCGGTCTTCAGGCAGGCAAGAGAGGCTTTTCCCGGCCTCGATCTTTCGCCCGAGGATCTTGCGAAAGCCGTTGCTGGCATTGGCGATCCGGCCGAATTGCAGCTCGTCGCCAAGCTTGCCGAATTCCCGCGTATTGTCGAGGCGGCCGCTCAGTCGCAGGAGCCGCATCGCATCGCTTTTTACCTCTATGACCTCGCCAGTGCGTTCCACGCGCACTGGAACAAAGGTAAAGATCAGCCGGAATTACGATTTGTTAATGATAAAAACCGAGAATCAAGTATTGCCAGACTTGGGCTGGTGTACGCCGTCGCGTCGGTTTTGAAGTCGGGACTTGCCATTACAGGCACTGCCGCACCTGACGAAATGCGATAACGTCACCATTTACCCACAATGCGCTGGCATTTGAGCGTTGGCGTTTGCGAGTGGGATAGGCATGGCTGAGAAACAATTTGCGTATGATACGCGCGGAAAAGACGATCTGTTTGCCGATGACGATCCGTTGGCCGAACTTGCCCGGATCGTCGGTTTCGAGCCGCGTGTTGCAGCGAATACCGTAAGCGACGCCGCCCGGCGCGAACCTGCCTTCGATCTGGAGGATGAGCTCGGGCGAGAATTCGATCGCTACGATTCACCGCGTCCGCTGGCCGAACTCGATCGGCCGGCCGAGCCGATCTCCGACGGCATCGCTTCCGAAGACTATGTCGAGCCCATTCTCGATGCTTCTCCCGCTGCCGTAAGCGTGGATGTTCCGGAGCCCGTCTCCGTTGGTCCCGTCGCCGCAGAAGAAGCTGCCCAACCTCCGGCAAGGAACCGGGACGTAGCCGCTGCCGACGGGGCGGCCGGTCCGCAGCAGCTGTCCGTCGATCCTGTTTCCGAGGTGCCGGCTCAAACCGCTTTCGGCGGCGCCCGCGACCTGATCGAGGAACTCGAACTGTCGATCGGTGCAGCGCCGGTCTCTTCGCTGGCGCAGTCCGCCAAAGCCCCGCAATGGTCGGCCGCCAGCATCAGGCTGCCGCTCGCCAATTTCCACGCCCCGAAACGTGAGGAGCAGGTGGCAGTGGTCGAGCCGGCCGCCGAAGCAGTCGCTGCGCCTGCGGCTGAAGCCGTCGCTGAACCGATGGCTGAAGCAGCGGTTGCCGATCTTGCCTCGGCGGAGCCGGAGCCCGTGGTCGAGCGGCCGGCGCCCGTCGCCGCTGTCGAACTTCCCGAGGAGTTCGAATCCGCGGCGCCGTCGTTCGGCTTCCCGGCCGAGCTCGATCGCCACGATGAAGCAATTGCGCCGCAAGAAACTGCTGAAGCCGAGGAATTCGTTGAAGTCGAGGACGATCTGGAAGAGTTCGGTTCCGACGCCGGTTTCGATCTCGCGGCCGCCGTCGACGGCGAAATCCAGGCCGATGCCGCGCTGACCGAGGTCGGACCTGAAGTTCCGCATATCGCCGGCACCTTCGATGTCGACGACCTGCTGGCCGACGTCTCGCGCTATCCCGTGCCCCGCCCGGTATTGCAGCGTGCCAATCTGGCGCCGGTTTCGCCGGAGCCCGCTCCCGTCGAAGTCGCCCCGGTTGCTGCCGCACCGGTTCAGCCGGAGGCGATCGCGCCCGCGCCGATCCTGTCCGCTCCGATCGAAATAGCGCCTGCCTATGCTGCCGAAGCCGCAAGGCCGATCGCGCCGCAGCCTGCCGCGATCACGCAGTCCCAGCCTGACGCGACGGCCTATTCACGGGCGCCGCAGCCCGCGCCGGAAGCCGATGATCCCTTCGCGGGCCACGATTTCGAACTGGACCTCGCCGGTATCGAGCTGGAACTTGCCGATCTCGATTTTTCCGAAGCAGCAGAGCCGGCGCCGCAGCCAAAGGCACAGCCGGCGCCCGCTGCGCCCCAGCAGGCAACGCCTGAGCACCCGCAGGCCGCTGTCCCGGCGCAGCCCGCGCCGGTCCTGGTTTCCGAGCAGCCGGCTGCGGCTCCGGCTTTCAACTGGGCACCTGCCGCAGAGGCGTCCGCCGCTGAATCGACCGAAGATCTGCCCTTCGATCCGGCGATGATCTCCGATCCGGAGGATCGTCCCGAGACGGTGGACGACATGCATGTGCCGGCGCTGCCGCCGGTCGAGCAGCCCGCTCCGGTTGCAAAGACCGCGGATTTCGATTTCGATCTCGATGCGGAGATCGCGAGCTTTTTCGAACCGGCCAAGCCGCGCGAAACGGCGGCGTCCGCCCGTAATATGGCTGCCGCTGCGGCAACGCCGGTCAAGCCGACCATTGCCGACGGTCTCGATGATTTCGAACGGGCGCTGGAGGAGGATTTCCGCCGCAGCGTGCGCGAGCCGGTCGAACGCCGGGAGACCTCCGAGGTCCACATCGAGTCGGCAAGCCAGGCCGCTGATTTTAGCCGCGCCCGGTCGATGCGCCGGCTGCTGGCCGGGGCGGTCGTGCTGGTGGTCTTCGCCGGCGTCGGTTATGGGGTCTATTCCTCCGTCTGGAACGGCGAAGGGCTCGGCATTGTCTCGTCCGGCGAACCCCGTGTGATCACGGCCGACAAGGATCCGGTCAAGGTCGTTCCGGAAAATCCCGGCGGTAAGACGGTGCCGAACCAGGATAAGGCCGTCTACGACCGCGTTGCGGGTTCTGCCGAGGAGCCGAAGCAGAAGGCGCTCGTCTCCTCCGACGAGGCGCCGGTCGATGTTGTCCAGCGCACCTTGACGCCGGAGGCATTGCCGGAAGATGACGAGAACGCCGGCGCTGACGATCGGGTCACGCCGACGGCGGTTGGCGAGACGGAGGATCCGCGTCTGTTGCCGAACCACGCCAACGCCGACGACGCTTCTGCAACCGACGCCGACAAGACGCCATCCGTCTCGCCGCGCAAGGTCCGCACGATGATCGTCAAGCCTGACGGCACGCTGGTCGCCCGCGAGGAGTCCGCGCCGGCCGACCAGCCGGCGCCGTCTGCTCAGCCTATGCCGTCTGGCCAGCCGCCAGTGACGGCGCAGTCGGCCCCGTCTGCGCCATCGGCCCCGATCGCGCCGCCGGCTGCCGGATCGGCTGCGAGCTTCCCGGCAAGCGCCGAGATTGCTTCCGCCGATGCGCGTTCTGCAGCACCAGTTCAAACCGCGCCGGCACAGCCGTCGCCTGCCGCAAGTGCCGATGGGCAGGCGGCAAATCCCGCGCCGGTCGATGCGCCGGTACGGCCGGTGAAGACGGCAACGATCGCCGATACGGCCCCGGTTCCGATCGCCCGTCCGGCCGATCAGCCTGTCAACGTCGTTAGCACTGTTACCGATAAGGGCAATGTGCGCACGCCCGCGCAGCAGCCGAAGCCGACGCAGGTCGCCTCGGCAACGCCGGCCGCCGCCCAGCCGCAGCAAGCCGCTTCCGCCGGTGGCTACGGCCTCCAGATCGCTTCGCTGCCGTCGGAGGACGAGGCGAATAAATCTTATGCAAACCTGTCGAAAAAATTCGCCGGCGTGCTTGCTGGCCGCGCCCATGAGATCCGCAGGGCCGATATCGCCGGCAAGGGCACTTTCTACCGTGTCCGCATCCCGGTCGGCTCCAAGGATGAGGCCGCAGCGCTCTGCGAACAGTATCGCGCAGCGGGCGGAAGCTGCCTGATCTCCAAATAACATCGGCCATTGAATTATGAGAGCGGCGAGCCGGATCGGCCCGCCGCTCTTTTTTGTGCATCGCGTCCGCGCTTGCTCGCATTTGGCCAGCCGCTGTTTATGATTCTTCCATGACCGAATCAAAAGCGATGATCCTTGGCTGCAGCGGCCTTGCCCTCACATCTGAAGAAAAGGCCTTTTACCGGGGCGAACGGCCCTGGGGCTTCATCCTCTTCGGGCGCAATATCTCCGAAGCAGCGCAGATCACCGATCTCGTCGCCGAACTGCGCGACAGCGTCGGCTGGCATGCGCCGGTGCTGATCGATCAGGAGGGTGGTCGCGTCCAGCGCATCCGCCCGCCGATCCTGCCGCGTTATCCCTCAGGCCAGGCGCTGGGCGATCTCTATCGCCGAAACCCGGCGCTCGGGCTGCGCGCCGCCTGGGTGATGTCGCGCCTGCATGCCTTCGACCTTTCGAACCTTGGCATCAATGTCGATTGCCTCCCGGTTCTCGACGTGCCGGTCGAAGGCAGCAGCAATGTCATCGGCGACCGCGCCTACGGTGGCGATCCAAAGACGGTCATCGCAATGGGACGGGCGGCCGGCGAGGGGCTGAAGGCCGGCGGCCTGCTGCCCGTGATGAAGCATATGCCCGGCCATGGTCGCGGCTTTGCCGATTCACATCTGGAACTGCCTGTCGTCACCGTCTCGCGCGATGAGCTGGAGGCCCATGATTTCCCGCCCTTTATCGCGATGAAGGACGAGTTGATGTCAATGACCTGCCATCTCGTCTTCACATCAATCGATCCTGACAATCCGGCGACGACCTCGCGCAAGGTGATCGACGGCGTTATCCGCGAGCACATCGGTTTTGGCGGTCTGCTGCTTTCCGACGACAGTTCGATGAATGCTCTTTCCGGCACGATCGGTGAACGGGCGGCGAATATCATTGCAGGGGGATGCGATATCGTGCTGCATTGCAATGGCAAGATGGACGAGATGCTAGATGTCGTGGCAAATGTTCCGCCGCTGGCCGGTCTTTCGCTTGCCCGCGCAAAAGCGGTAGAAGCAGGTTTTACCGCTCCGGATAGTGCCGACGAGGCGGAGTTGAGGGCGGAATTCGAGGCGATGTTCGTGTCGGTGTGATCGTAGGAGAGCAGGGTGGTGAGCACGGTCAAAGGCACGGAACGTCCGCAGGCAGCAACGCCGATGGACAAGCTGTGGCAGGAGAACGGCGCCGAGCGTGCCACCCACGAGCCGGCGCTGGTGATCGACGTCGCCGGATTCGAAGGCCCGCTCGACCTGCTGCTCTATCTCGCCCGCAACCAGAAGGTCGACCTGTCGCGCATTTCCGTATTGGCGCTCGCCGAACAATATCTGCAGTTCGTCGAAAGCGCCCGGCGCATCCGCATCGAGCTTGCCGCCGATTATCTCGTCATGGCGGCCTGGCTTGCCTATCTCAAGTCGCGCCTGCTCATTCCCCAGCAGGTCAAGGATGACGGCCCTTCCGGCGAGGAGATGGCGGCAACGCTCGCCTTCCGCCTGAAGCGTCTCGAAGCCATGCGCCAGGCGGCGGAAGGCCTTGTCAACCGCAACCGTCTTGGCCGCGATATCTTCGCCCGCGGTGCGCCCGAGCATATTCCCGACCGGCAGCAATCCGCTTATGCGGCAAGTCTCTACGATCTCCTGACCGCCTATGCGGCGCTGCGCCAGCGCCATGCCGTGACCCAGGTGACGATCGAGAGGCGCAATGTCTGGTCGCTGACCGATGCCCGTGAGCTGCTGACCCAGATGATCGGCGAGGTCGGTGACTGGACGGCGATGGAGCATTATCTGCTGCGTTATCTCGCAGCGCCCGAGGAACGCGTCACGGCGATCGCCAGCGCATTTGCCGCCTCGCTGGAACTGGTGCGCGAGGGTAAGCTCGAAATCCGCCAGGACGGCGCCTTTCAGCCGATCTATATGCGCCGCGGTCCGAAACATGCGACGCTGCAGGTGGTGGAACAGGAGCGGCCGGTTTGATCGATCTGAAGGACGGCGAGGATTTCGAGGAGGAGGGCCGCGACCTGCAGGCCGAGATCGAGGCCGAACGCATCGCCGAGGCGCTGGTCTTTGCCTCCTCGCAGCCGGTCTCCGAGGGCTTCATTTCTGAGCGGCTGCCGAGGAACTTCAATGTGCATGCGATCATGCTGCGCCTGAAGGAGCAATATGCGCCGCGGGGGGTCAATCTTGTCCAGGTCGAAGGTGCCTGGGCCTTCCGCACCGCCGCCGATCTTTCCTTCGTCATCCGCCGCGACGACAACGAGGTGAAGAAGCTTTCGCGCGCCGCCCTGGAAGTGCTGGCGATCATCGCCTATCACCAGCCGGTGACGCGCGCCGAGATCGAGGATATTCGCGGCGTTCAGACCTCACGCGGCACGCTCGACGTGCTGATGGAAGCCGGCTGGGTGCGGTTTCGCGGCCGCCGGCGCACACCCGGCCGGCCGGTGACATTGGGCACGACGCGCGATTTTCTCGACCATTTCGGCCTGGAGGAGTTGCGCGATCTGCCTGGTCTCGAAGAATTGAAGGGGGCGGGCCTGCTGTCTGGCCGTATCCCGGCGAACTTCAATATTCCCTCGCCGTCGATGAACGACGAATTGACCGAGGACGAAGATCCGATCACTCAGATGGATCTCGAAGAACTGGGGTTGCTTGCCCCACGTTCTACCTCCGAAGATTGAAGGACTTCCTCTTGCTTTTGCAACGCATGACGAAAACAATAGTGCTCACGATTTTTCGACGGGTCAGTGGCTTGTCATAAAGGGCGATACCGTGACATTAAGCGCAGTTCAAAGGGCTTGATGTTGGAAACGGTGTTAGAAATCCTTACATCGTGGGAACATCGAAACAGGGAGTTAGAGTGATGGGTTCTCTTAGCATGTGGCACTGGCTGATCGTTCTGGTCATCGTGCTGTTGTTGTTCGGTCGCGGCAAGATTCCGGAACTGATGGGCGATGTCGCCAAAGGCATCAAGAGCTTCAAGAAGGGCATGACGGACGAAGACGCGCCGGAAACGGCAAAGACCGTCGATCACAAGGCCGACGAAACGAAGTAATCAAGTCCGGGAAAAAGCGCAGCCCCCGCGCTTCCCGTCCAGGAGCCTTGCATGTTCGATATTGGCTGGACCGAGCTTTTGGTCATCGCGGTCGTGCTGATCGTCGTTGTCGGTCCGAAGGATTTGCCGCCGATGCTGCGTGCTTTCGGCAAGATGACGCAGCGCGCCCGCAAGGTCGCGGGTGAGTTTCGGGCGCAGTTCGACGAAGCGTTGCGCGAAGCCGAGCTTGACGATGTGCGCCAGACGATCAGCGACGCCCAGAAGCTCAACCCGGTCAACAGCCTGCGTGAAGCGATGAACCCGCTTCGCCAGATGGGCAACGAGATCAAGGCCGACTTGCAGAAGACGACTTCGGCTCCGGAAAATAAGACCGAAGTGCCGCCGACTGCCGTCTCGGCCCCGACGCCGTCGATGAGCCTCCCGGAAATGCCGCCCCCGGTGCCGGCGCCGGCGCAGCCTGAGCCCGTCGCGGCAGCGATTGCCGAGACCGGTACGGTCGCCGACAAGCCCAAGGCCGTGCGCAAGCCACGCGTCAAGGCTGCTGACAAGGTCGACGCTGCCGCAGCCGTTGCCGTACCGGTGGAAAAGCCGAAGCGGGCCGCGGCCGTCAGGAGGCCTGCAACGGCGAAGAAACCGACGCAGACGAAGAAGAAGGACGAGGCATGAGCGGTGACATCGAAGACAAGCCGCAGCCACTGATCGAGCACCTGATGGAGCTGCGCACGCGGCTGATCTGGTCGATCGGGGCGTTCTTCATCGCCTTTATTGTATGCTTCTTTTTTGCCAAGCATCTCTTCAACTATCTGGTCATTCCCTACAAGACGGCCGTGGAATGGGCGCATCTCGACGTCGAGAAGGCCCAGCTGATTTATACCGCGCCCCAGGAGTTCTTCTTTACCCAGGTCAAGGTGGCGATGTTCGGCGGCCTGGTGGTCGCTTTCCCGATCATTGCGGCCCAGGTCTATAAGTTCGTGGCGCCCGGCCTCTACAAGAACGAGCGCCAGGCCTTCCTGCCGTTCCTGATCGCGTCGCCGGTCCTGTTCCTGATGGGGGCAGCGCTCGTCTATTTCTTCTTCACGCCGATGGTCATGTGGTTCTTCCTGTCGATGCAGCAGGCGCCGGGACATGACGAGGTGGCGATCTCGCTGATGCCGAAGGTCTCGGAATATCTGAGCCTCATCATGACGCTGGTCTTCTCCTTCGGCCTCGTCTTCCAGCTGCCCGTCATTACGACCCTGCTTGCCCGCGTCGGTCTGCTGACGTCGCAATGGCTCGCCGAGAAGCGCAAGTTCGCCATCGTGCTCGCCTTCGTCGTCGCCGCCGTGCTGACGCCGCCGGATCCGATGTCCCAGATCGGTCTTGCGCTACCAACGATCCTTCTCTACGAGATTTCCATCTATGCGGCGCGACTCGTGGAGCGCCAGCGTGCCCGGCAGGCGCTCGAAAAGGAAACCGGATCCGCGGACGTTGCCAAGACCGACAGCGTCTGAGGCGATCCGGAAGCCCTTTTACGACGCCGTCTCATCCGGTCGAGGCCCGGTCAGGCTTTGGCCGGGTCATTTCTGTTGCAACGACCTGGAACGACGATGCTCGATATCAAATGGATCCGTGAGAATCCCGAAGCGCTCGATGCCGCCCTTGCCAAGCGCGGCGCGGAGCCTCTGGCCCAAAGTCTCGTCGCCCTCGATGAAAAGCGCCGCTCGGCCGTGCAGAAGGCGCAGGACATGTTGTCTCGCCGCAACCTTGCCTCCAAGGAAATCGGCGCGGCGATGGCCCAGAAGAACGGCGAGCTCGCCGAGAAGCTGAAGGCCGAGGTCGCCGAACTCAAGACCCTGCTGCCTGCGATCGAGGAAGAAGAACGGCAACTGACGGCAGAACTCAACGACGCGCTTTCGCGTATACCAAACATCCCCTTCGATGACGTGCCGGTCGGTAAGGACGAGCATGACAATGTCGTCACCCGCATGGTCGGCGAAAAGCCGCGCTGGAACCACACGCCGAAGGAGCATTTCGAAATCGGCGAAGCGCTCGGCTACATGGATTTCGAGCGTGCCGCCAAGCTCTCCGGTTCGCGCTTCACGGTTCTGACCGGGCCGCTCGCCAGGCTCGAACGGGCGCTCGGCCAGTTCATGATCGACCTTCACACCAGCGAGCACGGCTATACCGAAGTCAGCTCGCCGCTGATGGTCCGCGCCGAAGCGCTGTTCGGTACCGGCAATCTGCCGAAGTTCGAAGAGGATCTCTTCAAGACGACCGACAGCCGCTATCTCATCCCGACGGCGGAGGTGACGCTGACCAATCTGGTGCGCGAGGAGATCCTCGACCAGGAAAAGCTGCCGCTCCGCTTCACCGCGTTGACGCCGTCCTTCCGCTCCGAAGCGGGCTCGGCCGGGCGCGACACACGCGGCATGCTGCGCCAGCACCAGTTCTGGAAATGCGAACTCGTCTCGATCACCGATGCCGAAAGTTCGATCGCCGAGCACGAGCGGATGACCGCCTGCGCCGAGGAAGTGCTGAAGCGCCTTGGCCTGCATTTCCGCACGATGACCCTTTGCACCGGTGATATGGGCTTCGGCTCGCGCAAGACCTACGATCTCGAAGTCTGGCTGCCGGGGCAGAATGCCTTCCGCGAGATCTCTTCCTGCTCGGTCTGCGGCGATTTCCAGGCCCGGCGTATGAACTCGCGCTACCGCGGCAAGGACGACAAGAGCAACAAGTTCGTGCACACGCTGAACGGCTCCGGTACCGCCGTCGGCCGCTGCCTGATCGCCGTCCTTGAAAATTATCTGAATGAAGACGGCTCCGTCACGATTCCGGACGTTTTGCTGCCCTATATGGGCGGAATGACCAAGATCGAACGGGCGGCCTGAGGCGATGCGCATCCTGCTCACGAATGACGATGGCATCCATGCCGAAGGCCTTGCCGCGCTGGAGCGGATCGCCCGCACACTATCCGACGACGTCTGGATCGTGGCGCCCGAGATCGACCAGAGCGGTCTGGCCCATTCGCTGAGCCTGTCAGAGCCGTTGCGGCTGCGCAAGATTTCCGACAAGCATTTCGCCTTGCGCGGCACGCCGACGGATTGCGTCATCATGGGCATCCGGCAGGTGATGGACATCAAGCCTGATCTCGTTCTCTCCGGCGTCAATTCGGGTTCGAACGTCGCAGACGACGTGACCTATTCCGGCACGATCGCCGGCGCCATCGAAGGCACGATGCAGGGCGTCCGCTCCTTTGCGCTGAGCCAAGCTTATCTTTACGAGAACGGCGCGCGCATCGTGCCCTGGGAGGTCTGCGAAGCGCATGCGCCGGCTCTTCTGGAAAAACTGATGGTGCTGGACCTGCCGGACGGTACGTTCCTCAATCTCAACTTCCCGAACTGCCGCCCCGACGAGGTCGATGGCGCAGAGGTCACCATGCAGGGCAAGCTTGCCTTCAACCTGCAGGTCGACGCCCGCTCCGACGGTCGGGGATTTCCCTATTACTGGCTGAAGTTCGGCGAACGTGCCGGTGCCTTCATCGAAGGCACCGATATTCACGCCCTGAAGCATAACAAGATTTCGGTAACGCCTTTGAAACTGGATCTGACCGATTATTCCGTGACGGACCGCGTGGCGCGGGCCCTGGGATACGGAGCACAAGTTTGACGGCAAGACTGGCGGAGAAGGAGGGCTTCGCGGCGCTTGTCCTCAGACTGCGCGCCGAAGGTATCTCGGATCTCGATCTGCTGACGGCGGTCGAGCAGACGCAGCGCTCGCTGTTCGTGCCGCCGCAATTTTCCGACGACGCCTATTCGAGCCGGACGATACCGATCGAATGCGGCGCCTTCCTTGAAGGCATCGATTTTGTCGTCCGCATCCTGCATCACCTGAAGCTCAAACCGGGGCAGCGCGTCCTGGAAGTCGGCACCGGCAGCGGCTTCACCGCCGCTGTCATGGGCCGTCTGGCCGAGCGTGTTCTGTCGATCGACCGCTACAAGACGCTGACGGCGGCAGCACAGCGGCGCATGGAATCGCTCGGTCTGCGCAACGTCGTCATCCGCCACGCCGACGGCAGCGCCGGTATGCAGGGAGAGGGCACTTTCGACCGTATTCTGGTCACCGCCGCATTCAATGCCATGCCGCGCTTTTATACCGATCAGCTCGTTTCCGGCGGTTCGATGATTGCGCCGCTGATGATTTCCGAAAATGAGTGTCGCATGGTGCGGCTGACGAAAACCGGCAGCCGTTTCGAACGCGAGGAACTGTTCGAAGCTCCTTACCTGCCGATCGTTCCGCGTCTTGCCTCGCTGCTGTAGAGCCGGCGTCCGAAAGCCCGCGCACTTTTCGGCATCACCTTCGGGACACTGCGATTTTTCACCCGTAAGCTATGGTTATCAACTTCTCAAAAATATCGCACTGATTCCAGCGTCTTAACCACGTGGTAATACTAACGCGTTTTAATAGACTCACAAATGGTTGCGTTCTCAGTGGGTCGAGTCAATGCGTTTCAGTCTTTCGCCGAAGTTCGGTAAGTCGGCCGGTAATCTCCTGGTTGTGGGCCTGCTGGCGAGTGCCGCAACAGGCTGCAGTTCCGATGTGACACGGTTCGGCGGCTTGTTTTCCTCCTCAGGGCAGGATCAGATCACCACCAGTTCCATTCCGCGCGGCGGTCAGCAAGGCGATCCGGTGCCGCGCGCCGATCTCGGCGGTTCCGCCGTCGCCAGTCAGTCGGGTTACGGTGGCGGCAATACGCTCAATCAGCCTTATCCGGCGCGCCAGAGTTACGAACCGGTGCGCACGTCGAGTGCACGCATCGCTTCCTCACCCGTCTCGATACAGCGTTCCGAGCTTGCTGCTCCGACCACTGCTGCGCCGTCCCGGCAGCGGGAAAGGGAAGTCGCGCTTGCCCAGCCCTTCCCGGCTTCGGCGCAGCCTGAAAAGCAGCGGCTCGTAGCGCCGGCCGCCCCGAAGCCGACGCCCGATTCTCTGACGACGGGCACGACGCCGAAGGTTTCCGGCTGGTCCGCGACCAACGCGCCTTCCGTCACGCTGCGTCCGGGTGAGAGCATTGCGACCTTATCCCGGCGCTTTGGCGTTCCGGAAAAGGAAATCCTGCGCGTCAACAATCTGAAGATGGCCTCGGCCGCCAAGCCCGGCCAGGCAATCCTGATCCCGACGTTCAATGGCGGAAATGCGGCCAAGGCGGCTTCGCAGGCGGCCGATCTTTCCAAGCCCGGCAATATGCCGGACCCGGCCAAGGCGCCGGAACAGAAGGTTGCTGTCGTCCCCGGCGCCAATTCCGCGCGGGACAAGACCGTGGCGAGCGCCGATCCCACCGGCAAGGTTCCGGTTGGCGCCGGCAAAGACCCGAAGACGCCGGCCGGCAGCTATGTCGTCAAGCAAGGAGATTCGCTGGCGAAGATCGCAAAGGCGACCGGCACCAACATCGACGATCTCAAGGCCGCCAACAACCTTTCGGCGAATTCGCTGCGTGTGGGACAAGCCCTGAAGCTGCCGAACGGCGGTGCCGACACTGTCAAGACCGCCTCGATCCCGGCTGAGAAGGTCGAGTCGAAGCCGGCTGATCCGGCGCCCGCCCAGCAGACCGCGTCCGTTCAGCCCTACAAGGCGCCGGTCGCCAGTCAGACCGTTGACGATGTCGAGAAGAAATCCGACGTCAGCTCCGACGCGCCGGAATCGACCGGCATCGGCAAATATCGCTGGCCGGTCCGCGGCCAGGTGATTGCCGCCTATGGCGCCAACGTCAACGGCAACCGCAATGACGGCATCGACATTTCGGTGCCGCAGGGTACGCCGATCAAGGCCGCGGAAAACGGCGTCGTCATTTATGCCGGCAACGGCCTGAAGGAGCTCGGCAACACGGTTCTTGTCCGTCACGACGACGGCACCGTCACCGTCTATGGCAACGCCGACACGCTGAGCGTCACCCGCGGTCAGAAGATCCAGCGCGGTCAGACCGTCGCCGTCTCCGGCATGAGCGGCGATGTCAAGCAGCCGCAGGTCCATTTCGAGGTCCGCAAGGACGCATCGCCGGTCAACCCGATGACTTTCCTGGAATAGGTATAGCGTACCAGGGAGCGCAAAAGCCCGGCCACCAGCCGGGCTTTTGTCATTTTTAGACCTGGTCGCAATGAAACGGATTGACGGAAGGCGCCTACGCCCGGTCGATATGAACGCGCATGCGTCCGGCCAGATCCTGGATATATTGCCAGGCGACGCGGCCGGAGCGCGCGCCGCGTGTCGTTGCCCATTCCAGCGCCTCGGCATGCATCTTGTCGCGGTCGAGGCCGAGCTTGAAGTGATCGGCATAGCCGTCGATCATGCCGAGATAGTCTTCCTGGCTGCATTTATGAAAGCCGAGCCAAAGACCGAAGCGGTCAGATAGCGAAACCTTTTCCTCGACGGCTTCCGATGGATTGATCGCCGTCGACTGCTCGTTTTCCATCATGTGGCGCGGCAGGAGGTGGCGCCGATTTGACGTGGCGTAGAAGAGCACATTGTCGGGCCGCCCTTCGACGCCGCCATCGAGTGCCGCCTTCAGCGACTTGTAGGCGGTGTCGTCGTGATCGAAGGAGAGATCGTCGCAGAAGACGATCACACGGTACGGCGTGTCTTTCAGGAGGTCGAGCAGGGTGGGCAGGCTGGCAATATCCTCGCGATGCACTTCGACCAGCTTCAGCGCGACGCCGCTTTCGCGCCTGACATCCTCATGCACGGCCTTGACCAACGAGGATTTGCCCATGCCGCGCGCGCCCCAAAGGAGCACGTTATTGGCGGCATAACCCTCGGCGAACCGCACCGTATTCTCATGCAGGATATCGCGCACGTGGTCGACGCCGCGGATGAGCTTCAGCGCCACCCGGTTCGGCTTCTTCACCGGCTGCAGATACTGACGCAACGGTGCCCAGACGAAACAGTCGGCCGCATTCCAATCGTTGACGGCAGGTGCCGGCCCGGCCAGCCGCTGCACGGCATCAGCGAGCCTTTTCAGTTCGGCAAGCAGGGCGGTGTTGATTTCCTCGGTCATCGTGGGCCTCCTGATTTCTCGCTGCGGCAAGCCGCTTTGATCTTTCGATGCCGCCTACCATGGCGTTTTGCCGACGGAAAGGTTATGAGGCAGCGGAATCGGTACTGTTCCCGGCTGTTTCTGTTGCATTCATCCAAGCGGCAACTATAGTCCGGCAACCTGAAAAGCAGGCGGAGTTCCGCCATAGAAGCCTGAGGAGTTTAGCATGTTCATCACCCCGGCATTCGCCCAGACTGCGACCGATACCGCAACAGGATTCGGCGGTTCCGGTTTCGAAATGATCATCCTGTTCGTGCCGCTGATGGTCGTCTGGTATTTCCTGCTGATCCGGCCGCAGCGCGCGCAGGCCAAGAAACGTGAGGAAACCCTCAAGGCGATCCGCCGTGGCGACCAGATCGTGACCGGCGGCGGTCTTGTCGGCAAGGTGACGAAGGTGGTCGACGATAAGGAAGTCGAAGTCGAGATTGCCGAAGGTGTTCGCGTGCGCATCGTCCGCAGCGGCATTTCGGACGTTCGCGTGAAGGGTGAGCCTGTCAAGGCCGACGCGGCGTAACAAGCGATAACGGCGGAACCGCCGGATCGGAAGATCGTCGAGAGAATGTTGCATTTTTCCCGCTTGAAAACACTTCTGATTTGGCTGGTTGCATTTGCGGCCGTCGTCGTTGCTGCGCCCAATCTCCTGAGCGAGGCGCAGCGCTCTTCTCTGCCGGGATGGTGGCAAAACGGCCGCGCGACACTCGGTCTCGACCTGCAGGGCGGTTCGCATATCGTTCTTAAGGTCGAGCGTTCCGATATCGTCAAAGACCGCTTGGAAGAGACGGTCGCGAATGTGCGCAAGGCGCTGCGAGGTGCCGGCATCCGCTATACCGGGCTGACCGGCAACGGCCAGACTGTCGCTGTCCGGATTACCGATCCGGATGAGGCGAAAAAGGCGGTCGATCTCCTGAAGCCTCTGACGACCGGGAACGAACATTCAGGCCCTGGCCTAGCGCTGCGGCAGGGCGAGGAAGGGCAGCTCTCGCTGCAGATATCCGATCCCGGCATCACCGCCGACGTTGCCTCGGCCCGCAACCGGTCGCTCGATATCGTTGGCCGCCGCATCGCCGGTTTCGGTTATAAAGACTTTCAGGTTCGCCCCGATGGCGAAGACCGGGTCGTCGTGCAGGTGCTGGGATCCGTCGACGCGGAGCGGCTGAAGAATATTCTGAACCAGCCGGCAAAGCTTTCCTTTCATCTGCTCGACGAAAGCATGTCGGGGCAGGAGGCGCTGAACGGCCGCTGGCCGGCCAGTTCGCAGGTGCTCTATTCGCTCGACGATCCGCCTGTTCCTTATCTCGTCGACCGCACGGAATTCGTCACCGGCAGCAACATGGTCGATATCGAGCCTGTCGTCGATCCGCAGACGCAGGATACCTCGATTGACTATCGCCTCGATGCGGAGGGCACGCAGCGGCTGGCGCAGGCGACAGCGCAAAATATCGGCAAGCACCTTGCCATCGTCTTTGATGATCAGGTGATGTCTGCACCGGTCATCGATGCGGCGATCACCGGCGGCGAGGGCCGGATTTCGGCGAATTTCTCCGAGGACGGCGTTCGCGACCTTGCGGTGATGCTGCGCGCCGGCGCTCTGCCGGCGACGCTGACGAGCGTCGAGGAGCGCAGTGTCAGCCCGAGCTTCGGCGCCGGCTCCATTTTCTCCGGCCTGATTGCCGGTCTCGTCGCCGTCGTGCTGGTCGCAGCGCTGATGATCGCGCTCTACCGTATTCTCGGCGCCATCGCGGTCGTCTCGCTCTTCTTCAACCTGATCTTCATCGTCGCCGCTCTTAGCCTCGCCGGCGCCACGCTGACTTTGCCCGGCATTGCCGGCATCGTGCTTATCGTCGGCATGGCGGTCGATTCCAACGTGCTGATCTATGAGCGTATCCGCGAAGAGGAAAGAGCCAGTTCCTCCTTTGAGCAGGCCGTCGGCCGCGGCTTCTCGCGCGCCTTCGCAACGATCGTCGACGCGAATGTCACGATCTTCATTGCCGCCATCATTCTCCTGTTTCTCGGCAGCGAGTCCATTCGCGGTTTCGCGGTGACGCTGGCGTTCGGCATTCTGACGACCGTCATCACGGCTTTCACGCTGACGCGCTCGATCGTCGCCGCCTGGCTGAAAGCGCGCCATCCCAGGCATCTGCCGAAGAGCGTTCTCGCGCATCTTTTCGAGCACGCCAATGTGCGTTTCATGGGGATCCGCCGTTATGTCTTCACGGCGTCGGCAGTGATCTCGCTGGCCGCCATGGCAGCCTTTGCTACCGTTGGCCTGCAGCTCGGCATCGATTTCACCGGCGGCTCGCTCATCGAGGTGACGGCGAAACAGGGCAATGCCGACATCGCTGACCTCAAATCGCGCCTCGACGATCTCAATCTTGGCGAGGTGAGCGTCGAGCGTACGGGCGGGCCGTCGAATGCACGAATCCGCATCGCGTCCCAGGGCGGCGGCGAGAATGCCGAGCAATCGGCGGCGACGCTGGTGCGCGGCGAACTCGAGGCCGATTACGATTTCCGCCGCGTCGAGGTCGTCGGCCCCGCCATTTCGGGCGAATTGACGATGATGGCGACGCTCGGTGTCGCAGCCGCACTCGCGGCGATCCTGATCTACATCTGGTTCCGCTTCGAATGGCAGTTCGCCGTCGGCGCCATCATTGCCACGCTGCACGACGTCATCATCATGCTCGGTCTCTTCGTGCTGACCGGCATCGAGTTCAACCTGACGAGCATCGCCGCCGTGCTGACCATCGTCGGTTACTCCCTGAACGACACGGTCGTCGTCTATGACAGGATGCGCGAGAATCTTGAACGATACAGGAAGATGCCGTTGCCGATCCTGATCGATGCCTCGATCAACCAGACATTGTCGCGCACTGTCCTGACGGCGGCGACGACGTTGCTCGCCTTGCTGGCGCTCTATCTGTTCGGCGGTGACGTCATCCGCTCCTTCTCCTTTACGATGCTCTTCGGAGTCGCTCTCGGCACTTTCTCTTCGATCTATATCGCTGCTCCCGTGTTGATCGTCTTCCGGCTGCGGCCGGAGGCTCCCGATGGAGAAGAGAGCAACAAGACGGATGCTGGTGTGAAATCCGGCACGGTGGTTTGAAAACATGGCAAAAGGCATAGAAATCCGCGCGGCGCATTTTCCCGGCCGGGCCCCGATCGACACTTACGGCAATGGCGGTTTCCGTTTTGCCGACATGTCGCATCGCGGCTCGATCCTTTGCCTGCCCTCCGGCATTTACGGCTGGGACATGGACATGTCGAAGCCGCTGTCGCCGGAAAACTTCCGCCGTGTGCTTGATGAGGCTGATGATATCGAGGTTCTGCTCGTCGGGACCGGAACCGAGCTTCGCCGTCTGCCCGACGAATTGAAACAGGCGCTGAAGGCGCGCGGCATTTCTTCCGATCCGATGAGCACGGGTGCGGCGGTGCGCACCTTCAACATCATGCTGTCGGAGCAGCGCGCCGTCGCGGCGGCATTGATTGCGGTCTGACGATGGCTGATACGAAAATAGCGACGAACCAGGACATCTGCCTGGCGATGCTGCGCGACAATGATCGCGACCGTTATCTCGCCTGTCTCCTGTCACCGCAGGAGAAGCGCGGCGCGCTAGCGGCCCTTTACGAGTTCAATGCGGAGCTTGCCCGCATCCGCGATCTGGTGCACGAGCCGCTGCCGGGCGAAGTGCGCATGCAATACTGGCGCGACCTGCTGCAGGGCAGCGCGCATGGCTCGACGGCGGCCAATCCCGTCGCCGCCGCACTTCTGACCGCGATCGAAACCCATCGCTTGCCGCGCAAGACGCTGGTCGACATGATCGATGCCCGCACTTTCGACCTCTATGACGATCCGATGGAGACGCGGGTCTCGCTCGAAGGTTATGCCGGCGAAACGGCCTCCGCGCTGATCCAGCTCGCAAGCCTCGTGCTTTCGCCGGAGGAGGCCCCGCGATCGGCGAATGCCGCCGGCCATGCCGGCGTCGCACAGGCGATTGCCGGGCTGTTGCTGCTGATGCCGCTGCATCGCCGCCGCGGCCAGCTCTATATTCCACTGCAGATCCTTTCCGCCACCGGCCTCGATCGCGACGCCTTCCTCGCCGGCGAAGACCGGCCGCGCGTCTCCGCCGCCATTGAGGCCTTCGCCGGCCTCGGCCTTGAGCATCTGGCAAAGGCGAGAGCGGCAGGGTCGATTGCGCCAGCCGTGTTCCCTGCCTTCCTGCCCGCAACCTTGGCCGAACCGGCGCTGCTGAAGGCGCAGAGGCTGGGCGCTCTCCTGTTCGACCGGCCGCTGCAGTCGCCGCAATGGCGCCGCCAACTCAGAATGGCGCTGGCTGCGGCCCGCCGGAAAATCTGATATCGGTCAAATTCGCGCAAGTCTCGCGCGCTACAAGACCTCACCACTATGCTTTGAACGGAGACTCGGCGTGGGCATTATCGTCTGGTGCGTCCTTTTCGCCATCGTCATCTTCTTTGCTTTCGTGGCCACACGCATGGCCGCGCAAAACAAGGAAGACAGTCTGCACGACACGGGCCTGGCCATCATCGAGTTCGGCCGCGCCTTTCCCAACGAGGCGATCCGCCAGCTGCAGGCCACCGAAAACGGTCAGGCGATCTTCGTGCGCCTGCACGACAACAAGGCCGGCCTCATGCGCAACATGGCACGCCATTTCTCCTGTCATCTGATCGAGCCCGGCCGTGTGCGTGCCGTAAGCACGGAGACGGGCAGGGGATTGATGATCGAATTTCCGGATGCGCCCAACCACAACGGCAGATTCGAGTTTGCTTCGCCGAAGGAGGCTTCCGAAGTGGCGCTCTGGCTGCTCGGCAATTACATCGCCGAGCCGGATAAGGATCTGCCGTCCGACAGTATTTCCGCCGCCAACAAGCAGTAGAACAGCTGCTTAGGCACTTTCGGCAAAGGTCGGTGTCTGACCGAGCCAGGCGGCGCAGTCTGCAAGCGCGCGACGCGCGATCAACTGCCGTTTCATGATCGTTTTGTCCTTGCCGCGAAAGCGCTTGACGCCCTCGGGCTTGACGATCGAGCCGGGCTCGAGCTCCGGAAACAGCCCGAAATTGATGTTCATCGGCTGGAACGATCGCTTGCCCGGCTCCTCCTCCGTCACAATGTGCCCGCCGGTGATATGACCGAGCAGCGAACCGAGTGCCGTCGTCGCCGGCGGCAGCGAGATCGCCTCGCCCTTGCGTTCGGCAGCGGCGAAACGCCCGGCCATCAGCCCGACGCTGGCGCTTTCCACATAACCCTCGCAGCCGGTGATCTGGCCGGCGAAGCGCAAGCCCGGCCGTGATTTCAGCGTCAGCGATGGGTCGAGCAAGGTGGGGGAGTTGATGTAGGTATTGCGGTGCAGGCCGCCGAGCCGGGCAAATTCCGCATTTTGAAGACCCGGAATCATCCGGAAGATTTCCGCCTGCGCGCCGTATTTCAGCTTCGTCTGAAAGCCGACCATGTTGTAGAGGGTACCGAGCGCATTGTCCTGCCGCAGCTGCACAACGGCATAGGCCTTGACGGTCGGGTTATGCGCGTTCGTCAAACCCATCGGCTTCATCGGCCCGTGGCGCAGCGTCTCGCGGCCGCGTTCGGCCATGACCTCGATCGGCAGGCAGCCGTCGAAATAGGGGGTGCCTTCCCATTCCTTGAAACCGACCGTGTCGCCTGCGATCAACGCGTCGACGAAGGCGTTGTATTGCGCTTCGTCCATCGGGCAGTTGATATAATCCTTGCCCGTGCCGCCGGGGCCGACCTTGTCGTAGCGCGACTGATACCAGCAGATATCCATGTCGATGCTCTCTCGGTAGACGATCGGCGCGATAGCGTCGAAGAAAGCAAGCGAATCCTCGCCTGTCTCCGCCTGGATGGCGGCTGCGAGCGACGGCGCCGTCAGTGGTCCGGTGGCGACGATGGCAAGATCCCAGTCGCTCGGCGGCAGGCCGGTGATCTCTTCACGCACGACAGTGATGAGCGGGTGGTCGTGGATGGCGCGGGTCACGGCATCCGAAAAGCCGTCGCGATCAACGGCGAGCGCCCCGCCGGCCGGTACCTGGTGGCGGTCGGCAGCGGCCATGATCAGCGAGCCAGCCATGCGCATTTCCGCATGGATGACACCGACGGCATTGCTGGTCGCATCGTCGGAACGGAAGGAATTGGAGCAGACGAGTTCGGCAAGATCGTCGGTCTTGTGCGCATCCGTGCCGCGCACGCCGCGCATCTCATGCAGAATGACGGGAACGCCCGCACTGGCGATCTGCCACGCGGCTTCCGAACCGGCGAGCCCGCCGCCGACGACGTGGATAGGGGAGTAGGAGGAGATAGTGTTCATTCCGGGCTGATATCATGTCGGCAGGTGCGATCCAACACCCCGGAATCAAAAACGGCGCCCTGATGGCGCCGTCTTGAAGCATCGTGCCCGTTACCAGGTCCGCGACTAGCGGAAAGAGCGGGATGCGATGTTGCGGATGTCGTAGCGGCTGACGCCGATATCGGACAGGGTCTGGTTCGACAGGCTGCCGAGTTCGTTGATTGTACGACGATAGCTGAGCCAGCTTTTTGCGATGCGGATCGGGTTCATTGTCTTCTTCCTCGAACAAATATCCGCGGGACGGCGGGATCGCCTGTCTCTCTGCGGTTGATGTTTATATAGGCGATATTGGTCGCATTGTGCAGTGCAAATAAAAGGCGTCTGCCATGCAATTGTGCACGATGATGCTCGCAATTTGAGCGGTGAATATTTTTTAAGCGGGCGAAAGAACGGGGAAGGTCGCAACCGGAGCGGCAGTAGGTTGCTTGCAAAAGAAAACGCCCGCTGCGGTGCAGCGGGCGTTTCAATCATCGGCGATCTGCTTGGGAGGAAGCAGTGATCGGCTTGAATTAGCGAGAAGAAGCTTCGCGAGCGACGCGATGGATGTCCGAACGGTCGATGCCGAGGTCATGCAATTCGCGGTTGGTCATGCGACCGAGTTCCGTGACGGTCTGACGATACTTGCGCCAGTTGTTAAAAGAGCGAGTGATGTTCATGTTGAGCCCCTTTCCGAGGGTTTGATCTGCCAGCAGCCAACGATCGGCGCTGACCTCTATTTGATGACCGGAATATATGTTGCGGCGCGAAGAACGAAAACAGCCAAGTTTTCAAATCACCCATGCGAGCTGTGCAATGCTTTACACAATCTTACCGCAGTCTGGTCAACGAATAGGCAAAATAATCCCTGGAGAATTCCGCCTTTTCTCCCGCTCACTCGCTGCGATGAAACAAAGCTGCCCTTGGATTGATCGGCCCGACGGCGTTTCGCTGAAGCGCCAGGCTATTCGTTCATCTCAACGCCGGCAGCAAAACCATGGGGTCGCGATGCGGTGCCACAGCTTCATACGACGAAGACGTCGGGCGCCTGCTTTGCCGGCAACGCTGCGGCGCGATGCCGATAAGTGGTTGAATTACATGCCGTGTTGTTGTCAAAACAAAACGCCCGCCGGGGGAGGATCCGGCGGGCGCATTATATTGACTGGCAACTGGGAGGAGGAGTGTTGCCAGTCTATCGCAGCGCGCTTGGGAGGAGGAGTGCGCGGCTGCGAATCTCGTCACGAACAAAGCATCCGTGGGCTTCCGGAAAACCGGGCCGGGGCGCCATCCCCGTCCTTAGAGCGATAAATAGTATGACTAATTGATATTTTGCAGTGCAATAAATACATGAGGAGTATGCGTAAACCGCATACCTCTCCTTCATATGCTCATATTAGCAGTTGCGACGTTAGCGGCCGGTTAACATCTGACCCAAATTAGACCAATGAGGAATTTGGATGTTTGTCGCCGGGACGGGCGTTTGCGAAGCCGCTCGCTGCGGCTATAACAATGGAAGCCGTAGCGCCGGAGCGAGCGTCACGGAAATGAGGGGTGGAGGCATGTATCGCGGCAGATTGGAGCGGGATCTCTCGCTCTGGGTGGGCAAGGGTCTGATTGGACAGGAAACGGCGGCCAAGCTTCTCACCGAATATGACAGCCGTCCGGCAAGTTTCAGCCTGGGCCGGGTGCTGATGGCGCTGGCGGCGGTGCTGCTTGCGGCTGCCGTCCTGCTGGTCGTCGCGTCCAACTGGGAGGCCATTCCGCGGCTCGTCCGGGTCGGCGCCATTCTCGCGCTGATCTGGGCTGTGCACATTGCCGCCGCCTCCATGTTTGCCCGGGGTGCGACAGCGGCAGCAAGCGGGCTGCTGGTCATCGGCGCGATGAGCTTCGGTGGCGCGATCTCGCTGGTCGGGCAGATGTATCATCTCTCCGGCGACGAGCAGACGGTGATGTATCTCTGGTTCGCGATTGCGACGATCTCGGCGATCCTGTTCCGCTCGGGCGCGGTGGTCGTTGTCGCGGGCTTTCTCTCCTGGGCGTCCTTCGCCGTCTACCTCGAGAACAACGACACGCACTGGATCGGACTTGATCCCTGGATGGCGCCGATCATGGCGGTGATCACAATCGCGCTGGTGCGTTACACCGGTGCCGAGCGGGCCCGGCATCTCGCCTATCTGCTGCTGATCGGCTGGCTCGCGTGGCTCTACACGCTTTATGAGGGGATCGCGGTGGCGCTCGCCTTCGCAATCGGCGGCATGGCGGTGTTCGCGCTGACGGCGTTGCCGTACCCCCGTATCGCTTCCCTCGTCAGGAGTGCCGGCGCAGCGCCGGCTTTCTACAGCTTCTTCATCGCCGTCATCGGCCTGCTGCTGCTGCATATCGAGATCGAGCAAGGCTGGCGGCTGGTGGTGCTCGGGGTGGCGACGCTCGCCGCTGCCGTGCTGGCGATTGCGCTGCATGGCAGGGACAACGGCGCGGTGCGTTATCTCGCCTATACGACCTTTGCCGCCGAGATGCTCTATCTCGCCTCCGTCACCGTCGGTTCGATCCTCGGCACGTCGAGCCTCTTCCTGTTCTCCGGTCTCGTGGTGGCGCTTGTCGCCTGGATCGTCATTCGTCTCGAACGGCGCTTTTCACGGGAGGCGCGCGCATGAGCTCGTTGATAGCAAGGTTGCAGTCCGGCAGGGGTTATCTCATTTCGGCGATCATCGTCGCCGGCTTGCAGACCTTAATCCTCGGCACGATCATCCAGAGCCGTGCGTCGATCCTCAGCAACGGCGCTGAAGTCCTGCTGAAGACGACCCCGGTCGATCCACGCGATTTCCTGCGCGGTGATTATGTCGTCTTGAATTACGACATTTCCACCGTCCCGGTGCAGACGGTCTTCGGCGGCATTCCCGCCGAACCCGGCGAACGCACGCTATGGGTCCGGTTGAAGAAGCAGGCGGACGGTTTCTGGACGGTGAGCGAATCGTCCTTCCAGGCGTTGCCGCCGCAGCCGGAGACGGTGATCCTGCGCAGCAAGCCTTTTTATAGCGGCGGGCTGGCCGCGGGCGACAGCATCCGGGTCGAATACGGCATCGAGCGCTACTACGTTCCGGAAGGTCAGGGCAAACCGATCGAGGAGGCCCGCAACGATGGCAACGTCGCCATAGCGGTGAGGGTCTCGCCGGATGGAAGCGCGCAGATTCGCAGCCTGCTCGTCGACGGCAAGCCGGTTTACGACGAACCGCTTTACTGATCCTTCAGGCCTTCGGGGCAGGGCGGGTTTGGGCCTTGAATAGCCTGTCATTGGACGTTCATTTTTCCTTTGCCTCGACCAAATCGGGTGATATAGAGACGCCGCGCTTCGGAAGGCCTCATGCGCAGGCATAGGCATGCGGTTCTGTGAACGCGGGTATGGTGAAATTGGTAGACACGCCAGATTTAGGTTCTGGTGCCGCAAGGCGTGGGAGTTCAAGTCTCTCTACCCGCACCAGGCTGTTTGCAGGGGGAGACTAAGAATTTAGTCCCCTGATACCCGGAAGCGAGTGCCGTTCCCCCTTGGGCGGAATGATGCAGGAATTGGGAAAAGCCACGCGCGGCACGCTGCCGGCGTCGTGCTCATAGAAACGAACGGCGTCTGGGCACGGCCGCCACGACATGAAGGTAGGAAGACATGCAGGTTATCGAAACGCTCGCTGAAGGGCTGAAGCGCGAAATCAAGGTCGTTATCCCGGCCAAGGACATGGAAGACAAGATGAATGAGCGTCTTGCCGATGTGAAGGACAAGGTCCGCATCAACGGCTTCCGTCCGGGCAAGGTCCCCGCTGCTCACCTGAAGAAGGTTTACGGCAAGTCGATCATGGCCGATCTCGTCAACGAGATCGTCCGCGAACAGCCCGCCGCCATCCTGTCCAGCCGCGGCGAAAAGTCGGCCACCCAGCCGGAAATCGCCATGACCGAAGACAAGGACGAGGCCGACAAGATCCTCACCGCCCAGCAGGATTTCGAATTCACGCTCTCCTACGAAGTTCTGCCGCCGATCGAACTGAAGTCCGTCAAGGGCATCAAGGTCACGCGCGAAGTCATCGACATCTCCGATGACGAAGTCAACGAACAGGTCTTGAAGGTCGCCGAAAGCGCCCGCTCCTACGAAAGCAAGACCGGCAAGGCCGCCAACGGCGACCGCATCACCATGGATTATGTCGGCAAGGTCGATGGCGAAGCCTTCGAAGGCGGCACCGACCAGGGCGCCGAACTGGTGATCGGCTCCGGCCGCTTCATCCCCGGCTTCGAAGACCAACTCGTCGGCGTCAAGGCTGGCGAAGAGAAGACCATCACCGTGACCTTCCCGGCCGACTATCCGGCCAAGAACCTCGCCGGCAAGGAAGCGACCTTCGACATCACGGTCAAGGATGTCGCAGCCCCCGGCGCTGTCGAAATCAACGACGAACTCGCCTCCAAGCTCGGCATCGAATCCGCCGATCGCCTGAAGGAAATCGTCCGTGGCCAGATCGAATCGCAGTACGGCTCGCTGACCCGTCAGAAGCTGAAGCGTCAGATCCTCGACCAGCTTGACGAGATGTACAAGTTCGAGACCCCGGCTTCGCTCGTCGATGCCGAGTACAACGGCATCTGGAGCCAGGTGAACAACGACCTCGCTCAGTCAGGCAAGACGTTCGAGGACGAAGACACGACCGAAGAGAAGGCGCGTGAGGAATACAAGACGCTTGCAGAGCGTCGCGTCCGCCTTGGTCTCGTTCTCTCCGAAATCGGCGAAAAGGCCGGCGTCGAAGTCACCGAAGACGAGATGCAGCGCGCGATCTACGATCAGCTGCGCCAGTATCCGGGTCAGGAAAAGCAGATCCTCGAATTCTTCCGCAGCCAGCCGGGTGCCGCCGCTTCGATCCGCGCCCCGATCTTCGAAGAGAAGGTCATCGATCACCTGCTGACCGAAATCGACGTCACCGACAAGAAGGTGACGAAGGAAGAACTGCTCGCCGAGGAAGAAGGCGAAGCCAAGGCTGAGACTAAGAAGGCCGCTCCGAAGAAGAAGGCCGCCGCCAAGGCTGAAGCTGCTGATGCCGGCGAAGGCGATGAAGCTGCTCCGAAGAAGAAGGCCGCTCCGAAGAAGAAGGCGGCTGACGAAAGCGCCGAATAATCGCTTTTCAGTTCTGAAGTTTGCAAAGGCCCCGCCATCGTGCGGGGCTTTTCTGTTTTCGGGTCATCCGGACGGGGTACTCGACGCCGTCTTCATCATGGTGTTATCTTCGCCAGCAACAACACATAGTTGAGCACTGTCATCCGCGCGGATTTTGCTGGCGCATGTCGCCCGGGATCACGACATCATAAAAACCAAGAGCTTTGGGTAGTGGAGGACCTGAAAATGACCGCGAAGAACGACATGAAGACGCTGGTGCAGGAAATATATTCTGTGCGAGACCGTGGTGATATCGAGGGTACGCTTGCGCTGTTCGGCGAGGATTGCACCTTTCGCATGGTCGGCAATGCACGACTGGCGCCTTTGACGACCGAATCGAGCGGGCATGACTTTCGCCAAACGATAACGCAGCTTATCGCGGCATGGGATCTATCTAAGGTTAGGACGACCGGCATCTATGTGGACGAGGATGAGCAGATGGTCTTTGCCCATCGTGAAGGCGAGGTAAGACACATCCCATCGGGCGTAACCTTCTCTACGGAATTCGTCGACAAGATCCATTTCCATGATGGCAAACCGGTCAAGATCGTCGAATTCGTCGACACCCTGCAAGTGGCCGAGACGAGCCGGATGATCCAAATCGCATAGAGCGTGACGCCGCAATCGTGTGAGCGGTTTGGCTGGGTTCCAGCGGAACGAATGTCAAAAGCCTCCGAGCTTCGACTTTGATGGTATCAATCATCTCCGGCCGATAGGGCGTCGGCCGCTATTGCAAGAATCGCCGCTCAATGCCCCGTCAGTTGCGCGACTTTCCTGACATGACTGACGGCTGCGGTTCCGCCGGATGTTTTGGTGAACAGGCTGAGCGTCTCTTCCTCATCATCGGCGACCGGCGTCAGCGCCTGATCCATATAGCTCTTCGATTTCGCATCCCTCGAGATCAGGAACGCCGAGATCGTCAGGCCGATGATCGTGCCGGCGAGTGAAGCATGTTTGCGGACGGTTTCCCACGCAAAGCGCGGCCAGAAGAGCAGCGGATGTTCGCGCGGGAGTTCCGGACGCCGCTCCGACGGCGTCTTCAGGCGAAAGAGGCCGCTCTGCAGCGGATGCACGTTTTCCAGCGGCACCGTGGTTGCGAACGAGACGAGAACCTTGACGAGCCTTGCCAGCGGCACCCCGGTCGCCACGGCGCGGCGCAGCAGCGTCTTCATATGATGAGGCGAATAATAGAGCGACCAGGCCTCATGGTAGATGTCTTCCCACTCCTGCTTGCTCATCTTGGGATGGGCGGTACAGACATGCTCGACATCGTAGATGTTGAGATCGTCGTTCATCTCGACACCCTTCTTCCAGAGAACCTGATGGTCCTCGGAACCAGGCAGCGGCGTCAGGATGAAGAATTCGATCACGTCGAGCGGCAGCTCTTCCTGGATGATCGCGATGTCGCGGCGGATCGATTCCGGCGTATCGGCAGGGAAGCCCAGAATATAGCCGGCAAGCGTCATGATACCTTGCGCCTTCCAAGCGAGCAGCATCTTGCGATATTCGGTGATCTTGTTCTGGTTCTTCTTGGCGGCGGTCAGATTATCCGGATTGACGTTTTCCAGACCGATGAAGACGCGGGTGACGCCGGCGCGCTTAGACTTTTCGATGAAATTGGGGATCTTGTGACAGAGCGTGTCGACCTGGATCATCAGGCCGAGCGGAATGCCGTCCCGCTCCTTGAGCTCGATCAAGCGGTCGAAGATCGCCTCCCAGTCCTTGTTGCGGGCGAAATTATCGTCGGTAATGAAGAACTTGTGGATGCCCTGCGCCCAGTTCATTCGCACCAGCTTTTCGACGTCGTCGGCCGAGCGGAAGCGCGATTTGCGCCCTTGCACGTTGATGATGGTGCAGAAGGAGCACTGGTAGGGACAGCCGCGTCCGGCATCGAAGCTGGTGCTGAGGCCGAGCGTTCGCTGGATGTTGTCCTTCGGCAGGAAAGGAACCGGCGTGCCGCCGATGCCGGGAAGGTCGTTCATGAAATTATAAAGCGGCTTCAGCTCGCCGGTGGCGGCATCCCGCAGCACCATGTCCAGCCGCCCCTCGGCCTCGCCGGCAAACATCGAGATGCCCATCTCGCGGCAGGCATCGAGCCCGACCGCCTTGCCGTCGAGCATCGACAGGCAGCCGGACACATGGAAGCCGCCCATCGAGACCGGCAGGCCGGCATTGCGGAAGGGGCGGGCAATATCGAGGGCGCGCGGATATTGGTTGGACTGGACGCCGACCAGCGCGACCATGCCGAAATTGCCGTGGCGCCTGAACTGGGCGAGCAGCCCGGCAAAATCGATTCGCGTATTGGTTTCATCGATCACGGTAATGTCGATCGCGGTATCCGGCCCGAGCACCTTGCGCTCGGCGCATTCGGCAGCGATGCCGTATAGGGCCGCGAGCGAATTGGAAGGGATCATCGCCCGCCACCAGCGGATGACGTAGCCGTCATCGTCATAATGCGACGGCTTGATCAGGATGAGCTGAAAACGTCTGCGCACGGCGTCCGAAGCATGGGGCAAGAGTATCTATCTTTCTTTAGAAACGTCTGCCCGGAGGCAAATGGCGTTGAAGGCACAAATCAGGCACGGCGTATCAATGCGATTGATCAGGGTTCAAACCAAGGCGTAAAAACATGAAACTGCGCGCAGAAGTTTCGCACAGCGCATCCCTCAATATACTACGCGATATCGAGCAGCAATGCGCGGTGGTCGGAGACCTCGGGCTCCTCGACCACCTCGAACTTGGCAACCTCCACGTCAGGCGTAATCAGCATGTAATCCGCGAAGCGGCCCTGCTTCAGATAGTGGGAGGTTCGCGTGTCGACAAGGCCGTTTCCGGTGACGAGATCGGAAAGACCCAACCGGGCAAGGACCCGAAAGGTCGCGCTGCCGGGCAGCACATTGAAGTCACCGCAGACCACGAGCCCTTCGTCGCCGGGCCAGATCCGCCCGATGAGGCCGGCCAATGCCAGCACCTGCTGTTCGCGCTGCGCCGTATCGCCCTTGCCGGCCGAATCGCGCAGACCATGCATATGGGCGATCGTCACGGTGCGGCCGTGCGCATGGTTGAAGAGGCGGATGCAATGGGCGTTGCGCGGTCTGGGATGGTCACCCCAGCCATCGGCGGAAAAACTGCCATGCACGAAGTCCAGCGCCTGGGCGATGACGGAATGCGATTTTCGGACGAAGGTCGCCAACCCGAATTCCGCGACAGTGGCGGCGTCGCCATCGAAAAGCTCACCTCTCGATGTCGGGCAGAAGAAGGCGTCGTGGCCGGGCAGGGCGGCGCTGATTTCCTGAAACAGATTGACACGTTGCGGCAGTTCCAGCCCCGCATCCCGGTATATCGACCATCCGCTATCCGCATTCGGCGCCCGCAGCACCTCCTGCAGGCACAGCACATCAGGGTCGGCCTGCTTGACATAGGCGATCAGGGCCTCGTGCAGTCGGCCGCCCCATGCATTCAGCGAAATGATGCGCAAGCTCTCGGCTCCATCTTAGCTGGCGGAATCAGATGGCGGCGCCGCCGTCGGGCTTTCAGAGTTCCGATTTGATGTCACCCATCCGATTCCAGGCGTCGAGGCCGGCGATCTTGTAGGCTTCGGCGAGCGTCGGATAGTTGAAGGTGTTTTCGACGAAATATTCGACCGTGCCTTTCAGATTGAGCACCGCCTGGCCGATGTGTACCAGCTCGGTGGCGCCTTCGCCGACGATATGCACGCCGAGCAGTCGGCGCGTCTTCAGCGAGAAGATCAGCTTCAGAAGCCCGGTATCGAGGCCCATGATATGGCCGCGCGAGGTTTCGCGGAAGCGGGCAATGCCGCATTCATAGGCGATGCCGCGCTCCTTCATTTCCTCTTCGGTCAGACCGCAGGTCGAGATCTCCGGCACCGCATAGATGCCGTAGGGGAAATATTTCTGCGGCTCCTTGGCGACCGCGCCGATCGCCACACGCGCGGCGATGCGGCCCTGTTCCATCGATGTCGAGGCAAGGCTCGGGAAGCCGACGACGTCACCGGCGGCGTAGACATTCGGCACAGAGGTCTGGAAGGTCTCCGGATTGACCTTGAGACGGCCACGGCTGTCGGCCTCCAGTCCAATGGCGGGAAGGTTCAGCGCGTCGGTCGCTCCCATGCGTCCGGCGGCAAAGAGCACCATGTCGGTCACCAGATGACGGCCGTTGTCGAGCGTCAGTTGGACCTTGCCGCTATCGAGCCGCTCGACCTTCTCGGCCTTCGTGCCGAGCAGCAGCTTCATATTGCGGTCGCGCAGCTGATAGGTGAAATCCTCGACGATTTCCTTGTCGATAAAGTCGAGCATGGTCGACTTTGGATCGATCACCGTCACGGCAGTATCAAGGGCCGAGAAGATCGTCGCATATTCGATGCCGATAACCCCGGCGCCGATGACAACCATGGTGCGCGGCAGCTCTTCGATATCAAGCAGCTCGTCGCTGTCGAGCACTGTCTTGCCATCGAATGGCATGTAATCCGGGCGGAAAGGTTTCGTGCCCACCGCAAGCAGAATGCTGGCGCCGTTCACCGTCAGCGCTTCGCCGTCATCCTTGATGACCTGCAAGGTGGTGGAATCGACGAAACTCGCCTTGCCGCGCATGTGGTGGACACGGTTTCGGGCGAACTGATGCTCGAGCACTTCCACTTCATGGTTGAGGGTAATCAGCAGGCGGCGACGCAGGTCTTCCGCACTGATCTCCTGCTTGACGCGGTAGGATCGCCCATAGAAGCCGCGCTCGCGCCAGCCGGAGAGATTGAGCGCGGTCTCGCGCAGCGTCTTCGAAGGGATGGTGCCGGTATGGACGGACACTCCTCCGACGCGCTTGCCCTGTTCGATGACAAGCACTTTCTTGCCGAGTTTCGCAGCCTGGATCGCGCCGCGGCGCCCTGCGGGACCGCTACCCACCACAACGAGATCGTACTGAAACATCCTCTAGCCTCGGATTGGAAATGGAATCATTTGCGACAAAAATGTCGCTCCTCTATCGGTAGCCGGTCAATGTTACAGATTGTTTTACGGCTGCCGATTCAGCCGGACCTGTGCTTTTCAGATCAGCTTCAGCCCTTTCAAGCTCACATGGCCGTCCTTGCCGATGATGATGTGGTCGTGGACAGTGATATCAAGTGCCATCGCCGTGTCGATGATCACCCTCGTCATATCGATGTCAGCGCGCGACGGTTGTTCATGTGCGAGTGATGTAATCCGTGGAAATATCGTTCACCCCAGTGACCCCGAGTAACGCCATATTGCTATGCAGTTCCGTCTTCAGGATATCCGCCGCTCTGAGCACGCCCGGTAGCCCCGCGACGGCTGCAGCATAAAGGAATGGCCTGCCCACGAACACGAAACAGGCGCCAAGCGCAAGGGCCTTCATGATATCCGTTCCACGCCGGATGCCGCCGTCGATCATGACGGCAATGCTGTCTCCGACACGTGCTGCAATCTCCGGAAGGACCTGAAGAGGAGATGCGGTGCCGTCGAGCTGGCGGCCGCCATGATTGGAGACGATCACCCCATCCGCGCCGGTATCTGCAGCCCTTGCCGCGTCTTCAGGATGCATGATCCCCTTGACCACGAGCTTGCCGGCCCAGCGCTTCCGTATCCGTTCCAGGTGACTCCAGTTGAGATGGTCACGCTTGCCGAAATCGCGCGTGACGTTCGAGGATATGATCGGCGGGCCTCTTGTGGAGTAGGAATTTTCAAAATGCGGAATGCCGTGCCGGACGATCGTGCGCAGGAACGTCCCGGTTGTCCAGCGGGGATGCGAGATGCCCTGCCATGCCAAGCGGAGCCCGGGACGCAAAGGCGTCGAAAACCCCGCCCTTACATTATTCTCGCGATTGGGCAGCGTGGCCGTATCCACGGTCAGCAGAATTGTGCCGATGCCGGCCGCAGCGACCCGATCGATGAGAGCGTCGATACGGTCGGGTTCTCCGGGGAGATAGGCCTGAAACCATGCCTGTGGCGAAACCGCAGCGATCTCTTCCAGGGGAATGAGTGACGAACCGCTTATGATCATCGGGATTCCCGATTGGTCCGCGCCTTGCGCGAGCACGATGTCGCCCCGATAAGCCATCAGCGCGCTGATCCCCATCGGCGCGATGCCGAACGGTGCGGCATGGGTCTTGCCGAAGAGGCTCGTCTCGGTGCTGCGCCTCGAGACGTCGCGAAGTACACGAGGCCGAAAGGCATAGGCCTGGAAGGCCTCTGCATTATGCCGCAGCGACGCGTTGGTCTCGGTCGCGCCGGCGATATAACCGAACAGAGGCTTTGGCAGATGTCGCCGTGCCCGCATTTCAAAGTCATCGAGGCAGAGCGCATCGCGGCAGAGCCTGGTCGATCGATCGGTGTTACCGCTGGAGATCGTCATGAAGCTTTATCTTCTCGGTATTTCGGGCGGGTATTATTCAGCGTAGCGGCGCAGGATTGCATAGAATCCCGCGCCGGCGACTGCTGTCAACTGAAGCTTTCCGCCAGTCTTCGCGCGCGTCGCATGCTTGGCTGCGACCTCTCCGGATCGAGGGCAGAATGAGCGTCAGCAGCATGCCGCCTGATCGTCTCCGTGCAGGGCTTGGGGCCGGGCAAGGTTGGGCGCTGGTTGTGTGGTCGCGCCTCAACGTAGCGGGATTACATCAACTTCAGCCCCTTCAGGCTGACATGGCCGTCCTTGCCGATGATGATGTGGTCGTGCACGGTGATGTCGAGCGCCTTGGCTGCCTCGATGATCACCTTCGTCATGTCGATGTCGGCGCGTGAGGGCGTCGGGTCGCCGGAGGGATGATTGTGGACGAGGATGATCGCCGTTGCCGATAGTTCGAGCGCGCGTTTGACCACCTCTCGGGGATAGACCGGCGTATGGTCGACCGTGCCGCGGCCCTGCACCTCGTCAGCGATCAGCACGTTGCGCTTGTCGAGGAAAAGGATTCGGAACTGTTCGCGTGTCTCGTGCGCCATGGCGGCGTGGCAATACTGGATGACCGAGGACCAGGAGGAGAGAACCTGCTTGCTTCTGATCTCGCTCTTCAGGGTCCGGTGAGCGACGGTGGCGATCAGTTTCAGGTCGAGGGCGACATTCTCGCCGACGCCCTTCACCTCCGTCAGGAGACCAGCCGGCGCGCCAAAGACGCCGGCGAGAGAGCCGAATCGTTCGATGAGCGCCTTGGCGATCGGCTTGGTGTCGCGTCGCGGGATCAGCCGGAAGAGCAAGAGCTCGAGGATTTCGTAATCGGCAAGCGCCGTATCACCCAGTTCGCGGAAGCGGTCACGCAGCCGCTCACGATGACCGTGATAATGTTCCGGCCCGGAGAGCGAGGCGGGTAGGGCGGTCCGGGCGTTCGGCGCGGCTGGTTTTTGCGGCCGGCCGCCGAAGAACGAGCGTTCGTCGACAACAGGCTCTTCAATCTCGAAAGGCAGCTCGTCGTCGGAAGATGTCGCAACAGGCCGCTTCGCCATCAGATCGTCACCTGGCAAGCGGCGGCAGTCCGGGCCGGTCGAGGCCACCCGGTGACAGCGTGAAGATTTCGCAGCCCTCGGCGGTGACGCCGACCGTGTGTTCATACTGCGCCGAAAGCGAGCGGTCGCGGGTCACGGCCGTCCAGCCGTCGGCGAGCACCTTTACATGGGGCCGGCCGAGATTGATCATCGGCTCGATGGTGAAGATCATGCCTTCGCGCAGCTCCGGCCCTTCATTGGCGCGGCCGTAATGCAAGATGTTCGGCGAATCGTGGAACAGCCGGCCGACGCCGTGGCCGCAGAAATCGCGCACTACCGAACAGCGCTCGGCTTCCGCATAGGTCTGGATCGCCTCGCCGATCGCGCCGGTGCGGGCACCGGGCCTGACGGCTGATATGCCGCGCATCAGGGATTCATAGGTGACTTCAAGCAGCCGCTCGGCGGCGCGCTTGATCGTGCCGACCGGATACATGCGACTCGAATCGCCATGCCAGCCGTCGAGCACGAAGGTAACGTCGATATTGACGATATCGCCCTCGCGCAGCGGCTTGTCGTTTGGAATGCCGTGGCAGACGACGTGATTGATCGAGGTGCAGGTGGATTTGGTATAGCCGCGATAATTCAGCGTCGCGGGAAAGGCGCCGTGATCCATGCCGAAATCTAATACGAATCGGTCGATCTCGTCGGTAAGCAGGCCGGGCCTGACGATATCGGCGAGCGCATCGAGGCAGCGTGCGGTCAGCTGGCACGCCCTGCGCATGCCCTCGAACGCCTGCGCATCGTAAAGCCGGATGGCGCCCGTATTCTTCGGCGGCGCGGAGGAGGCTTCGATATAATTCACCATTGCAGGGCCTTAGCGGAGATTGTTAGATTTGTTCATAATGCAGCTATGCCGGGTTCGTCCATCGCGATCAACCGTCGGGGCGAGATTTCTGAAAGGATTCGCTCCGTCTTCCGCGCCCATCCGACGCCGGATTCTAAGGGCTGGAGGAAATATCCACAATCTTCCCAAGGGGATAGGATTGATCGGATAAGGGCTCCCCGCTACTCACCGATTGGTGACAGCGGGGAAGGGTCGGTCATGCTGAATGAAGCTGAAAATCTTGATAATTCGCCCGCGGTCGACGCTGAGCCGGAACGGCGCGTGCGTGATCGCGGCGCCACCGAGCGTGCCATCCTTGCTGCCGCCAAGAGCCTGCTGGCGGAGGAGGGCTTCCAGAATTTCGGTATCAATGCGATCGCCCGCCGCGCCGGCTCCGACAAGCAGCTGATCTACCGCTACTATGGCGGCCTTGACGGTTTGGTCGAGGCGATCGGCGCGGATCTCGGCACATGGGTGAGGGATCGCATTCCGGAAGACGCCGGCGGCATGTTCATGCTCACCTATGGCGATCTGATGGAGCGGCTGGCGCTTCTCCTGCTCGACGCCTTGAGAAATGATCCGCTGATGCGCCGCATCCTCGCCTGGGAAGTATCGGAAAATACCGAGCAGGTGAGGCGGCTGTCCGAGGCCCGTTCGAAGGCTCTCGCCCTTTGGCTGGATCGCATGCGCGGTTCGCTGGCGCCGCCGAAGGGCGTGGATGCGGCAGCCGTCAATGCCGTCGTCATCGCGGCGATCCAGCACCTCGTGCTTTCCGGCGCAGCCGGCGGCCAGTGCGCCGGCCTATCGCTGAAGACGTCGAAGGACTGGGAGAAGGCCGCGACGGCACTGAAGCGTCTCGTGCGCGGCGTCTACGGCTGACACCCTTTCATCCACAGGGAGGCGGCGCGGCGTTAACCTTAACGAATGGTTTACGTTGCGTGGGGCCGGTTAAGCCGACAGTGTGGCGGGGAGCAGAGATGACACGAGTGAGAACCTGCGAGTTGACGCCCATGGAAAGCAAGATCGCCAAAGCCGCAATTCTGGTGACGGCAATGATGTTCTTCGCCGTCCTGGCGCTGGATATTGCAATTCCCACGCTGGTGCTTTGTATCATGGCATTGTCGACCTGGCTGGTTTCCCTCGATCTGCCCGTCGCCCGCAAGCAGGAAGGAGAAGCCGCATGAAGTGGTTTCTAGTCTTCTGGGCCGGTCCTATCGTCTTTCTGGGCGCATGGTACTGGCTCTCCTATTACGACATGAATTTCGGCATCTTCATGCTGACACGGCAGGTCCATGACCTGACCTTTGCGATTTATGGCGAAGCGCTCGGTATACCGCCGGAAACCATCCCGCCGCTCGTTGCTCGCGCCATTGCGGTGGACAGTCTCGTCGTCTTCGCCATCCTGGGCTTCAGAAAGCGGAAGTTGATAGCCGCCTGGTGGAAGGCGCGTCAGGCGCTGAATTCGTCTCCCGCAGACCTTGCGAGCGAGGACAGCCTGTCGAGGGCGCCCTGAAGGATGAAGCTTGCCGCGGCCGAATCGATCCGTTCGGCCCGCTTGGCGCGTGAGACGTCCATTTCGATGAGCGTCCGTTCGGCCGCGACCGTCGAAAGCCGTTCGTCCCAATAGACGAAGGGCAGCGCCGTTTTCTGCTCCATGTTGCGCACGAAGGCGCGCGTCGCCTGCACGCGCGGCCCCGCCGATCCGTCCATATTCATCGGCAGGCCGATGATGAAGCCGGCAACCTTTTCCGCCGTCGCGAAGTCCAGCAGCGCCTGCGCATCGACCGTGAATTTGACGCGGCGGATCACCGGACGTGGCGTGGCGAAACGCCGGCCGAGATCGGACATCGAAATCCCGATCGTTTTGGTGCCGAGATCGAGCCCGGCGATCGCCTGCCCGGGAGCAAGGATTTCGGCCAATTCCTCGATCGTCAGCACCGTCATTGCCGTTTCATCCCGTCAAAAGAAATTGAAGCCGCCGCCGCTTTCCTTTGCCGGGGCATGAGATATGTCCTTACCATCGAAATCAGATTTTGCATCACGTAAGGAGAGATTTCATGAAGATCACCTGGCTTGGCCATTCCGCCTTCCGCATCGAGACATCAAAGGCGAAGATCCTCCTCGATCCCTTCCTCAGCCATAACGCCTCCTTTTCCGGCCAGGACATCAAGGATGTGTCGGCAGGCATTACCCATATCCTGCTGACCCATGGCCATGGCGACCATGTCGGCGATACGGTGGCGCTTGCCAAGGAGACGGGCGCCGTTGTTCTTGCGAACGCCGATCTCGCCGCCTGGCTCGGCTCCAAGGGCATCGACAGGATCGAGATGGGCAATACCGGCGGAACGGTCACGTTCGGCGGCTTCTCCGCGACGTTCACCAATGCGCTGCATTCCTCGGCCCAGATCACCGAGGACGGCATCTCGCATGCGCTCGGCAACGCCAATGGTCTGATGCTGCATTTCGACGACGAAGCCTCGATCTTCGCCATGGGCGACACCGACATCTTTTCCGACATGGCGCTGATCAACGAGTTGCACCAGCCCGATATCGGCTTCGTGCCGATCGGCGACCGCTTCACCATGGGCGGCGCGGTGGCGGCACTCGCCTGCCAGCGCTATTTCAGCTTCAAGACCGCAATCCCCTGCCACTACGGCACCTTCCCGATCATCGACCAGACGGCCGATAAATTCGTTGCCGGCATGGAGGGATCGAAGACTGAGGCGAGGGCGCTGAAGCCTGCCGAGAGCCTGTCGATCTGACGAAACCCCGTTGCACCGGGCGGACATGGCCTTTATAGCGGGTAGGAAAAATCCTATCCGGAGAATGCCATGTCCGTCGATCTTGCCACCGTGAAGCGTGTCGCCAAACTTGCTCGTATTGCCGTCTCCGAAGATGAGGCAAATCGCATGGTCGGCGAGCTGAACGGCATTCTCGGCTTCGTCGAGCAGCTCTCCGAAGTCAATGTCGACGGCGTCGAGGCGATGACGTCGGTGACCCCGATGGCGATGAAGAAGCGGACCGATGAGGTGACCGACGGCAACAAGGCTGCCGATATCGTCGCCAATGCGCCCGTCACCGACCATAATTTCTTCCTGGTGCCGAAAGTCGTCGAATAAGGCTTCGAAAGCCTCTTTCCGACCCTGTTGCCATTTAAAGATCTGAAGCGAAAACACGATGAGCGAACTCACCAGCCTGACCATTGCCGAAGCCCGCGAGAAGCTGCGCGCCAAGGAAATCACCGCAATCGAACTGACCGAAGCCTATATTTCGGCGATCGATGCGGCCAATGACCGGCTGAACGCCTACATAAAAACAACGCCGGATCTCGCCCGCGTCATGGCCAGGAAGTCCGACGAGCGGATTGCCGCCGGCACGGCGGGCGAGCTCGAAGGCATCCCGCTCGGTATCAAGGATCTCTTCGCCACCGTCGGCGTCCACACCCAGGCTTGCAGCCACATTCTCGATGGTTTCGAGCCGCGTTACGAATCGACCGTGACACAGAACCTCTGGGATGACGGCGCCGTCATGCTCGGCAAGCTTAATATGGACGAGTTCGCCATGGGCTCGTCCAACGAGACGTCCTATTACGGCCCGGTGATCAATCCCTGGCGTGCGTCGGGCTCCAACCAGCAACTCGTCCCGGGGGGCTCCTCCGGCGGCTCGGCCGCAGCCGTTGCCGCCCATCTTTGCGCCGGCGCCACCGCGACCGATACCGGCGGCTCGATCCGCCAGCCGGCCGCCTTCACCGGCACCGTCGGCATCAAGCCGACCTATGGCCGCTGCTCGCGCTGGGGCACGGTCGCCTTCGCCTCCTCGCTCGACCAGGCGGGCCCGATCGCCCGCGATGTGCGGGACGCAGCCATCCTGCTGAAATCGATGGCAAGCGTCGATGCGAAGGACACGACCTCAGTCGATCTGCCGGTGCCGGATTACGAAGCCGCCCTCGGCCAGTCGCTGAAGGGCATGAAAATCGGCATCCCGAACGAATATCGTGTCGACGGCATGCCCGAGGAGATCGAGACGCTGTGGCGCCAGGGCATTGCCTGGCTGAAGGATGCCGGCGCCGAAATCGTCGATATCTCCCTGCCGCACACCAAATACGCGCTGCCGGCCTATTACATCGTTGCCCCGGCCGAGGCATCTTCGAACCTCGCGCGCTACGACGGCGTACGCTACGGCCTGCGGGTCGACGGCAAGGATATCGTCGACATGTACGAGAAGACGCGCGCCGCCGGTTTCGGCCAGGAAGTCAAGCGGCGCATCATGATCGGCACCTACGTGCTGTCGGCCGGCTACTACGACGCCTATTACATCCGTGCCCAGAAGGTCCGCACGCTGATCAAGCGCGATTTCGAACTGGCCTTCGATGCCGGTGTCGACGCGATCCTGACGCCGGCGACGCCGTCCTCCGCCTTCGGCGTTGCTGACGAAAACCTCGCCGCCGATCCGGTGAAGATGTACCTGAACGACATCTTCACGGTGACGGTCAACATGGCGGGCCTGCCTGGCATCGCCGTGCCCGCCGGCCTCGACCATAAGGGCCTGCCGCTCGGCCTGCAGCTGATCGGCAAGGCCTTCGACGAGGAAACCCTCTTCAAGACCGCCTACGTCATCGAACAGGCTGCCGGCAAATTTACGCCGGCCAAGTGGTGGTAACGGCTCTCACGATCCGAAAGATGACGCCCGCCGACCACGAAACGGTCGGCGCCGTCGGCTTCACCGCATGGGCCGCAGGCGATGCTTTCGAGGACAGTTATCGCGATCCCGATGTGATTGCTAAAGTCAGGCAAGAGTTCACCGTGTTTCCGCAAGAGACATAAGGCGAGATCTTCGTTGCCGAACTCGACGCGGAGATCGTTGGCTGGGGCGCACGTGAAGGCGAACCCAACCATATCTCCGATCTCTGGGTGCATCCCGATCATCAGGGCAAGGGGTTGGGCGGGGCTCTGCTATTGCATCTGTGCGAGCTGATGACGGCCGAAGGGCTGACGACTGCCCGCATCGACACGCATGCCAGGAACATGGGCGCGATCCGGCTTTACAAACGCTGCGGTTTCACCATCATCTGGCACGGCATCGAATTCTCCAGCAGCATGGGCGTCCCGCTCGAAAAGGTGCATCTGGAAAAGCAGCTAGGCTGAGCAATAGCCGAAACTGGGAGGGCTTCATGGCAGGCAATGATCTTATGCGCCTGATCGAGGCAATCGATCGCCTTGCCGCCGGCGGCTTCGCCATGGGCGCGGATTGGCAGGCGGTTCACGATATCTGTCAGCGCCACGAAGGCGAACAGCCGTTCGACTGGGGCCACGCCCTCTGCCATCGCATCGAGGGCGACGATTGGAATGCCGACTACTGGTATCGCCGCGCCGGCAAGATGCGCGGCTCGGGCGCACTGCCCGACGAATGGTCGGCGATGCGGGCGGAACTATCTGCAAAGGCTTAAGGACATCCCGACGGTGCTCGGTCGAGCGCGGCGGGGCGTTGTCTTGTTTACCTGTTGTCCAGTTGCGACCTGACCAGCCTCAGCCCTCTTTCGGTGATCCGGTTCGGCTGCCCGCGCGAAGACTTGATCGCCTCAGGCGCTTCAGCTTGCGGAAGAGGTAGGGGTGGTCAATGCCGGGATAGAGCCAGCCGTCGCGGTGCGGCCCTACGCCGGTCGCATCGAGCAGGTCGGCGGTACCATAAAAGATCCAAGATACGCAGAGTGGTTAAAATGATGGAAAGATTCAATGAAAAACAGCTACTGAGCGATCTTGCGCCGCTGTCGCAACGAGATTGCTCCTTTTTGGCGATAGCGTCTGCAGCCAGGCAGAAAAGCAGCTTTTGTTGGTACCACGAAGTAACTGGAAGCGGCCGACCAGAATTTTTTTCGGAATGCATCGAAAGTCTTTGGGGCGCAACTGAAGAAGATAGAGCGCCGCCCGATTGGGAAGAGTTGTTTGAGCAGTCGATGAAAATGATGCCGGCTGACGACCGGCCATGGGCCATTGTTGACGCGCTAGCAGAAGATGCGTTGGCGTCACTATGCTACTCGATAAGAGCAAAAATTGCGCCTAGTGTGCAAGAAGTGGCTTGGGCTCTTCGACGCGCGTATGAGGCTGCAGATCAGGTCGCGATTTACCTTTTACGGAGAGATAGCCGCGAACCTTCGGAGGAAGAGATTTTGATGCATCCCGTCGTACAACGCGAATTGTCGCGGCAAAGAAGAGATCGTAGCTTGGCCCTTAAGAGTGAATTTCTCGAAATCATATCGGCTTCTTCCAAGGAAGAGTTGATCCAGCGAAACGAACGGCCTGTCATCGCCGCTGTCAATGCGACCTGAGCGAGAGCCGCCGATGAAGAAGATGAACTTGCATCGAGTTTTATTCAGCCGATGCCCACACCGCTTCGATCAATTACATCAATGGCGTGACGACCAGCTTCAGCTATTCGCCGACCCGGCACTGGCTGGACCGGGTGACGACGGCGAAGAGCACGACGGTGCTGATGGACAATCAGTACAGCCGCGACAAACTGGGCCGGATCAAGACGATCACCGGTCTGGCAGCCAACGACAATTGGACCTATAGCTATGACGATCTCTCTCGCCTGACCGGCGCCGACAATATCGGCGACAACACCCTCGACGAGACCTACAGCTACGACAGCAATCACAATCTCCTCTCCCGCACGCGGATCGGCACCTATGTCTATCCGACGACGGCATCAGCGATCCGCCCGCATGCGGCAACGCAGATTGGCGCCAAGACCATCGACTATGACGCCAACGGCAACATGGTCTCCGATGGCACTCGCACGCTGAGCTGGGACGGCGCCAACCGGCTGGCGAGCGTCACCCAGAACGGCGCCACGGTGAGCTTCGCCTATGGCCCGGACGGCGCCCGGGTGAAGAAGAGCTGGGGCTTCGGCACGACGCTCTATCCCGACGCCAATGTCGAGATCGACCGCTCGACGCCGGGCACGAATATCTACACCCTCTATCCGCATCCCGACGCCAAGATCGTCGTCACGTCAGGCAGCACCGTGCAGGACAAGTTCTTCCTGCACCGCGATCATCTCGCCTCGGTGCGGCAGGTGACCAACGAAAGCGGCTATCGTGTCGAGCAGACCGGCTATGCCGCCTATGGCGAAGCCACCAACACGACCTTCCAGACCAAGAAGAGCTACATCGGCGAACGCTTCGATGCCGAAACCGGGCTGATGTATCTCAATGCCAGGTACTACGATCCAGCGTTCGGGCGGTTCATCTCACCGGATGACTAGGGGCCCTGAGCAAAGATACAACTACTCTCTACAGAGCTGTGAGCAAAGAAGAACTAAGCGGAATTCAGGCGACCGGCAAATTTTCTGCAGGGAAAAATTCAATGGAGGGAAAGTGGTTTGCCGAAAGTGCCGACGATGCCGTAAAGTGGGGTGATACAATGAATGGGCCTGGTAACTCGACGGTCGTGCGTACTGAGGTGCCCACTGGGCAAGCGGAAAGATTCTTTCGTGTTGAGCGTTTGGACGGCATTGGTCCAGCGCGATACGCCGATTTGGAACAACTTCATGATGTAAAAATACATTGGTGAGTGAGCATGAGCGATATTGTAAACGTGGAAATTTGTTGGTCTGAATGGAAGCTACCTCGGATCGACGCTCCGGGGCGATATGTTGCGCCGGCAAAATTTCAGGAGGACATGGAAACCTGGCCAAACGACGCCTGGAGCATTGTTCTGGATTTTGAGGAAACTAATCGGTCAAAAAGAGTCAGCCGTGGTACCGCACATTTTTTAGCCCGGGACGCCCCAATGGAAAGGCTGACAAGCGGAGCTTTTTTTGAAATGTACGAAGGCTTGAAGTTGTCGGCTACCGTTAATATTCTTTAGTGTTTCGAACCGAGGCGCACGGTCCATGAACAGCTTGGCGGACCGCTTTAGGTCGGCGATCAGAGCGTCGAAGACCGGGCGAAGCTGGAATCTAGCCCTAGGTCGGATCGACATTCAGGATTCCCAAATCAGTTGATCGCTGATTCATAGGACACCGTGTTGAGCACGGAGGTCTGACATGGCGTTTAAGCG